>JAWKXK010000005.1:0-366115 GCA_041397045.1 Paracoccaceae bacterium | reverse complement strand
GAGATCCCACCCTGGCGGATGCCATCCTCGACCGCCTTGTCCACAATGCGCACCGTCTCACGCTGAGCGGCGACAGCATGCGCAAGAAAATGAGCGCATTGAAAACTCTTGACCAGGGCGTCGCACCCTGACTCAATAACACCCGTTGGCCAGCCTGCCCGAGGGCGCGAAATGGCTGCCCGAGATGCCGTGAAATGCGTGCCCGAGATCACGCGAAATCACTGCCCAAATTCCGCGAAATGCGCATCCTGCGGGCGACGCCCGATATCGTGTCAGACCTTCTGAGCGCGCGGTCCGTGCTTGAGATCGGCAGTGGCAGCGGGATCAACCTGATGTCGCTTGCGCGGTTGGGAACCGAAGCGATCGGGATCGAGCCGGTTGAAGCCTACCGGCAAATGGGGGCCATTCTGGCCGAGGTGGAAGGTCTGCAATCCATTCGGTCGGTGGCGGGGGCTGCCGAGCGCATCCCGTTTGAAAGTGAAAAATTCGACACGGTTCTCTGCGTTTCGTCGCACCAGTATTTCGATATCCAGCCAGCCCTGCACGAGATCTTTCGCGTGCTGAAGCCCGGCGGGGAGGTTGTCCTCATTTCCGGGTCATGGAGCAGGTACCTGTTCGGGCAGGCGCATAACCTGTTCGCCGGGTTCGGCCCCGCCAAGGGCTATGTGATGACCGTGGTGAACACGGCTGCCTATATGGTGCTGGGGCGTCGGCTCATCTTTCGGCGGCAGAAGCTTGCCACGGCCTATCCTGTCTATCCGTCACGTCGCGCAATGAAGCGGATGTTGGGGCTTGCGGGGTTCGAACTTGCAACGCCCCCGAAACCCGTTGCGGGAGAGGTGTTCTTTCGCGCGCGCAAACCGATGCAGGCCTAACGGCCGCGTGTCCATTCGGTGGTCTTTCGGCGCAGGCGCACAGCGACATGGACGGCCAGGTAGACCGCCAGACCCAGGGGATCGGTCAGGGCGAGACGGGCGAGTATGGCCTTGGTGACCGGTGCCTTTGCCTCGTTCCGCAGCAGATCGGGATAGAGACGCGCGATTTCCACCACACCGGCATCCTGCCTGCGCCTGACCCGGACGAGATTGCCGAAGCCTTCGACCATGGGCCAGTGATATCTTGCGCCAACCTCGATCCGTTCCTTCGGGGTGAAATGCAGGCGGGCGAAGGTGTCATCCGAGATGATTCCCGGCCATGCGCCCCAACGGGCGCGCCCCGCCCGGTTCATCGCAAAGAAACCAGCCCCGACGGCGCCGCCCTGCACGAAAGGCAGTCGCACCCAGATGCGGCCATAGGCGCGCGTGATCCTTGTCGCGGCCTTCACGACATTCAGCTTGCCCGTGGCGTAGCGCGGATCGGCCCGGTCCAGCGCGGCGGCGATCTCGGCCAACAGGGTGGGGTCGCAGGTGACGTCGGCATCCAGATAGGCCAGAACCCGGCCTTCGGCCGCGGCCTCTGCTGCGGTGAGCGCGCCAAGCTTTCCGCCATCGGTAAGGTTCAGCACCTTGAGGCGGTGGCCGCGCTGCGTGAATGCGGGGGCAAAGCTGTTGGCCCGTTCGACAGTTGCATCCGTGCAGGCATTTGCTGCGACGACGACCTCGAACCCTTCGGGCAGCGGAAAGTGCTGGTCGAGCAGCGACTGAAGGCAGGCGCCGATATAGGCCTCTTCGTTGCGGGCGGCGATCAGGACACTGATCGCGGGCCAGTTGATCGCGTCGGTCATTGATCGCCCCCTTTGCCTCGGGGGGCGGGGGGCTGATGTGCAGTGATCAGGGGTCCGGGGCGGGTCACTTGTACTCCATCAATCCGGAGGGCCTGCGGATCATGCGCCGCATCCAGTATTCGGCGACGCCAAGCGCTTCGGGGATCTTGCCCAGCGTCAGGAAGAAGGCCCGTGTCAGCCCGAAGCGGGGCGACAGCCGGATGACCTGCAGGGGCCAGGCAAGCAGAAGCAGCAGGGAGAAAGGTGTCAGCACTGTTCCAGCCAAGGCGAGAACTGGCAGAAGCCCCCCCCAGACGACCGCCCGCCGGGTTTCGGCCATGAAGTGGCGTTCGGGCGGGGCCCCGTGCAGGGCGGCCCCTTCGGCGAAGGCATGTCCGCCCCGCCGCATCCGTTTCCACCACTGCGCGAAACGCGTCATCGCGGCGTCATGCCGTGTCATCTCGGCATCGAGACGCCAGATCTCCCACCCGGCGGCGCGAAGACGGACGCAAAGCTCCGGCTCTTCCCCGGCGATCAGGCCGGGGTTGAAGCCGCCGACCTCTGCAAAGGCCGCACTGCGCATCATCACGTCGCCGCCGCAGGCCAAGGCCTTGCCGACAGGCGTATTCCATTCCTCGTCGCAGAGCCGGTTCCACACGGAAGCCTCGGGGAAACGCTCTCGCCGCCGCCCGCAGACGGCAGCCGCGCGCGGGTTGGCCTCAAGGAATGACGCGGCGGTGGAGATCCAGCCGGGCGCGAGGGCGCAGTCGCCATCAATGAACTGAACATAGTCGGGGTGGTGATCGGCCAGCGCGGCAAAGCCGGAGTTGCGCGCGCGCGCCGCCGTGAAGGGTTTGGACATGTCGAGTTGCACGACGATGGCCCCTGCAGCCTTTGCGGCGGCGACGGAGCCATCGGTCGATCCGGAGTCGACATAGACCACCGGGGTGACATTGGCCGGGATCGCGGCCAGTGCGTCGATCAGGCGGTTTCCCTCATTTCGCCCGATCAGGACGGCGGCGATGCGGGGCGTTGGGCCGGAGGGAGGGACCGGATCAGCTTGCGTCATCGACCGGCTCAGGATCTGTCGGGACGCGGCGACCCGCCCAGAAGCGGCACCAGCACATGGCGGCGGAAATCAGAGGCGAAGTTGCGGGGATTGTGGGATGGCTTGCCGCGCAGACGGCTAAGCAGGTTCCCGATGATCGTGCCCGACCAGCGCGCAAGCCAGATCCGAAGGGCACCAGCGCGGCCATGCTGTTTGACATAATAGTAGCGCCAGCTGTCGAACCAGTAGGCAGGCATCGGGGGGCGGTCGAGATTGGCGGTGCTGACGCCTGTCGAGGCACCGGCCACGTGGATGATCTTGGCATCGGCGAGGTGCCAGACCTGCCAGCCGCGCTGCTTGAGCCGGTGCATCAGATCGACCTCTTCGAAGTAGAGGAAGTAATCCGGGTCGAAAAAGCCGATCTCGCGCAAGGCATCCAGCCTTGCCATCATGGACGCGCCCGAAACCCAGTCCACCTCGCGGGTGTCCATGCCGGGCGGATAGGCGACGAGATGATCGCGGAACATGCGGGTGACCGGGCCGAAGCTGACGCTCGCCTCGAATTCCGAGATGGCACCGGGGAAGCGGAAGGCGCAGACCACGGGTTCGAGTGTGGTTCCATGCAGGATGCTGCTGCCCACGACGGCGGCCTTCGGATGGGCATCGAGGAAGGCGGCAAGTTCCGTCACGGCATTGGTCACAAGCCGCGCATCCGGGTTGAGGAGATAGACCTTGTCCGGCGGGTTCTGCCGTTCTGCCAGCTTTCGCAGAACCACATTGTTGCCGCGCCCAAAGCCGTGGTTTTCGGTTTCGAGGTGGAGAAAGACAGTATCGGGCCAACGCTTGGCCGTTTCCCGCAGGACGGCGGCATCATTGCCCGGTGAGGCGTTGTCGACCAGATGGATTTCGACGCCAAGCCCGTCTGCGCGGCGATCCAGCACACTGTCGACGGCGGCGATAGCCATGTCTGCCGTGCCGTAATTCACGATGACGACGGCAATGTCGCTACGCATCCAGAACATTCCTTCCACAAGATCGGCCCGGCCGGCGCCGGGCCGCAGAGATACGGGATACCGGCCTGTGCCATGCCGGGAATCGCTGGCGCAGATGACGTCGGCGAAGGAAAATTTGCAAATGTTAAGATGATTTCAGCCTTGTCCTGTTGCGAATGCGGCAACATGCACCCGTCTTTGGCCTGACCGTTTCGCGGTGACGGACGGCCCTGCCTGCGACGTGAGCAGGGTGGACGCGGGCCGGTCTTTGATGCGATGGTGCGGAATTAATAGTTGTTTCCAGATGGCAGGTCGATCCGCCCGATGCCCAACGTCTTTGCCTTTGCCGTCCTGTTCAGTTGGCCGGTGGTTGTCTACCTGCTGTTCCGCAGGCTACCGTTTCACGAGGCGATCATCTGGTCGATCCTGGGTGGTTATCTGCTGCTGCCGACGCGTGCGGGGATCGACCTGCCTGCGGTTCCGCCCATCGACAAGCACAGTCTGACCTCTCTCAGCGTCGCACTGATGATCCTATTGGGGGTCGGTGCTGCGGCGGCGGGGCGGGCGCGGTTCAATGGCATAGCCGATGCCCTTGGGCTGCGGATGCCGCTGCCAATCGCGGCGCTGATCCTGGTGATGCTGGCATCGCCTTTCATCACTGTCGTCACGAATACGGAAGTCCTTCGATATGGCCCGCTGATCCTGCCGGCGCTGAAGCCCTATGACGCGATTTCGATCATCGGCGGGTTCGTCTTCGGCCTGCTGCCGTTCCTTCTGGCGCAGCGGCATTTTGCGACGGCGGAAAGCCATGTCGTGCTGCTTAGGGCGGTGGTGCTGGCGATGCTGGTCTATTCGCTGCCCACGCTGTTCGAGATCCGGATGAGCCCGCAGCTGAACGTGACCTTCTATGGTTTCTTTCCGCATCAGTTCCTGCAGCACATGCGCGACGGCGGTTTTCGTCCTGTCGTCTTTCTTCTGCACGGCTTGTGGCTTGCCATCATCCTTGCCATGGCAGTGATGGCGGCGCTTGCGCTGTGGAAGCAGCGCTTGTCCGAAGGCAAGCGGGCCGGTCACTGGATGTTCGCCGCGCTATATCTGTTCATTGTCCTGTCGCTGTCCAACAGTCTGGGCGCGCTGGTGATCGCGGTGCTTGTCATTCCGGCGGCGGTGCTTCTGGGCGCGCGGGGGCAGGTTCTGATCGCGGCGGCGTTGGCCGGGGCGGTGCTGCTTTATCCGATCCTGCGGGGGGCGCAGATCGTGCCTGTGGACGACATCCTGTCCTTTGCGGAATCCATCAGTGCCGAGCGGGCGGCGTCGCTGGAATTCCGGCTGCGGAACGAGGATGCGCTGTCCGAACGGGCCGCCGAGAAACCCTGGGGGGGCTGGGGATCGTGGGGTCGCAACCTGATCTTCGATCCGGAAACCGGACAGGAGGCAAGCATCGTCGATGGGGCATGGATCCTGCTGATCGGGACCTATGGCTGGCTGGGTTATCTGTCACAGTTCGGGTTGATGACCCTTCCGATCATTCTGGTCGCCCTTGGCAGGCGACGAGTGCCCATCCAACCCGCGACGGCGGGCCTTGCGCTTGTGATGGCGATCAATCTGGTCGACCTTATTCCGAATGCAACGATGGGGCCTGTCACCTGGTTGATCAGCGGGGCGCTGGCGGGGTTCTATGCCCGCCGGGATGCTCCTGAGGATGAAGTTGCCATGGCGAATGGCCCGGCTCCCGCCAGACGAAGCTGGGGGATGGTATCCGATCGCGGGGTGGCGCAGGCGAATGCAGCGGTGCCCGTCGCCCGGGATGCCGGCGAGTGGACAGCGCGAACCGCGCGCAAGACCCGCAGCAGGCGGCAGGCCGGATAGGGTCTGTTACCTGGCGCAAAAGCGCGGGATCATTCCCCGACGGCCATGTTGCGGAAGGTTTCGTTGCCGGAGACCAGTTCGTAATAGGTGCCCTGAGCGGCGATCCTGCCCTTTTCCATCAGGAAGATCTGGTCGCAATCCTTGACCGTGGTCAGGCGATGCGCGATCAGGATGATGGTCGTGTCGGCCCGGATGTTCTGAACAGCCTCCATCACCACGCGTTCGGTGATGTTGTCGAGGGCACTTGTCGCCTCGTCCATGATCAGGAGCGAGGGTTTGCGATAGAGTGCACGGGCGATCCCGATGCGCTGTCGCTGGCCGCCCGACAGACGGACGCCCCGCTCTCCGACCATGGTCGCGTAGCCCTGGGGCAGATCCGCCATCACGAAATCATGCAGGGCTGCGGCCCGGGCGGCGTGTTCGACAGCCGACATGTCGATCTGATCCGGTGGCACCCCGAAGGCGATGTTTGCGGCAATCGTGTCGTCCGTCAGATAGATGGATTGCGGGACATAGCCGATGCTTTTCTGCCATAGATGCATGTTTTCAGGGGTCAGCTTTACGCCATCGGCACGGATATCCCCGGCGTCAGGCGACAGAAGCCCAAGGATCAGGTCCACCAGCGTGGTCTTGCCCGCGCCGGTTCCGCCGACAAGCCCGACAGTGGTCTTGGCGGGGATCCGCATGTCGAGGCGATCGAGCGCGGTGCGGTCGGCCATGGCATAACGGAACGAGACCTTCGACAGGTCGAGGGCCTTTTCCAGCTTCAGCGCGGGAGCGTCGGCCTGCGTCCGGCTTTCGATGCTGGGCGCGGCGATATAGTCTGCGACGATTGCATCGAGAACGGCCTTGCCGCCCCGTATCGTGGCGAGGCCGTGATAGATCTGTTGCAGGGCCGGAAGCAGGCGCATGACGGAAAAGGCGAAGATGCCCAAGGTCGGGACGATGCTGGCGATATTGCCGTCATTGCGCACCAGCAGGACCAGCACAAGCCCCAGAAGCGACCCGAAGGTGATTGATTCAAGCAGGAAGCGCGGCAATTCCGACATGATTCCCACCCGCATGAGCGAGCGGGCGCAGCTGTTGGCCGCCTTTTCGAACCGGGCCGTGTAGCTGCTTTCAAGCCCCATCAGCTTGACATCCTTGATCCCGCCGGTGGCTTCCTGCGCTATGCGGAAGCGCTGGGCGAGGGCGATCATCATTTCTTCGCCGCTGCGATGAAGCTTGCCGCGCAGACGCAGGTAGATCAGCGCATAGCTGCCGCCGAGGACCGTTCCGGACAGCAGGGTAACCGCAGGATCGACGACCAGAAGAAAGCTCATCGTGCCGATGACGAGGAAGGTATTTGCGGTGAGCCGCAGCAGCGGCGTCAGCACGCGGGAAACCATCCCGTCTACTTCTGTCAGGACATTCTTGCCGATTTCGGCGCTGTTGCGATCAAGAAACCAGGCGTAGGGCTGTGAGAGATAGGCCGCCAGCAGACGGCGCGAGATCGCGGCGCCACGCCGGAAGGAATAGGTCAGGATGGCGTAGGTGCCCGCTGCCTTGATCATCAGCCCGCCGACGACGATGCCGGTCACGATCAGGGCAAGGGTCAACTGGAACTGGAAATCGCTGTCGAAGCCGAACCAGCCGTGGATGGCAGACAGGGTGCGGTTCTGATCCACGACCCCCGGATCGGCCAGAACCTGCAAGAGGAGCAGGACCGAGGACACGCCCGCAACCTCGACCAGCGCGACGCAGATGAGGATGCCGGTCAGCAACCAGAATCGCTGACGCTCCCTCGCCGTGAGAAGCAGGAAGACTTTGCGGAAGACGTCGATCACTCGGGGCACTCCATGCCAATCGCGCTGACCTTGATTAACCATTTTGGCAAAGGAAAGGCCACAGTGGCACTTCGTCGTGGCACGGGCCGGGATCGCAGGGGGGCGGGCGGTATCGGTGTGCCGGGGGCGGCGCCATTCCGTTGTCGGGTGTCGTGCCAGCGGGGTGGGATGAACTTGCCCGTCAAATTCCTTGGTCCTGCGGGCCTGTAGATCCAGCGGGCAAGGGTCCGGCTGGGGTGAGGTGTCTTGGGCGCGATCCGTGCGGGGGTTGTTAATTAAGGTTATCACAAAGCTGTGTGCGTGCTACATGCGGGCGGGAAAAGGTGGCTTCGGAGCGGTGTTTGTAATGATGGATGACGACGCGGCAGTCCGGCCTGTGGCCGATCCTGCAGTCGGAGGGGAAGGGGGCGGTCCGGTTCTGGTCGTCGATCTTGATGGAACCCTGAGCCGAACGGACACGCTGCACGAAGCACTGGTTCATGTGGTTTCGAGACGGCCTGCGCATGTTCCGGGGATTATCGCGGCCCTGTTTCAGGGCAAGGCCGCCTTCAAGCGAAAGGTAGCGCAGGTTCATGTCATGCCGGGGCAGGGGCTGCCCTATGATCCGACGGTGATCGACATCCTGCACGGTGCCCGCGAGGAGGGCCGCCGGACGGCACTGGTTTCCGCATCCGAGCAGCGACAGGTCGATGCGGTCGCCGAACATCTGGGCTTGTTCGACGAGGCTTTCGGAACAGGGCCTGCATCGGATGGGCGCAATCTTGGCGGTGTGGCCAAGGCGGAATTTCTTGAGCAGCGCTATGGCGCGAAGGGGTTCGACTATGTGGGCGATTCCCGGACGGATCTGCCGGTCTGGTCTGCGGCGCGGATCGCGGTGACTCTGGGTGCGGGGGCGGCCCTGCAGCAAGCCGCATCGGATGCCAATTCGAATGTGCTGCATCTTGCGCCCGCGCGCGGGATGGGGCGGATGCGTGCGCTTGTGAAGGCGCTTCGTCCGCATCAATGGTCGAAGAATGTGCTGATCTTTCTGCCGATGCTGGCCGCCCATGACATATCGGCGCTGCCTTCGGCCCTTGCAGCCTTTGTCGCTTTCTGTCTGACGGCATCGAGCGTCTATCTGTTCAACGATCTGGTCGATCTTCAGGCCGACCGGGCGCATCCTCGCAAGCGGGCGCGGCCCTTCGCCTCGGGCAGGTTGCCGATTGCGCTGGGGGTGGTGCTGGCCCCGGCCCTTGTCGGACTGGCGGTGCTGATCGCGCTGATCTGGACACCCATGGCCTTTCTGGCGAGCCTGCTGGCCTATTACATCGTCACCTTCGCCTATTCCTTCTGGTTGAAGCGCAAGGCGCTGGTGGATGTTCTGACGCTGGCCGGTCTTTACACCGCGCGAATCGTTGCCGGGGCGGCGGCGGCGGGCGTTGGGCTATCGCCCTGGATGCTGGGCTTTTCGATGTTCCTGTTCCTCGCGCTCGCGGCGGTGAAACGTCAGGCAGAGCTTGTTCATCAGGCGCCCGGAACAAAGCCTGCCGCCCGGGGATATGAGGTTGGTGACCTGCCCCTTTTGCGGGAAATCGCCCTTGCTTCGGGGTTTGCGGCGGTTGTGGTCTTTGCACTTTACATCAGCAGCGAGGATGTCCTGCGGCTTTACAGCATGCCCGAGATGCTTTGGCTGATCTGCCCACTGCTTCTGTACTGGATCGGGCGCATGGTTCTGATGACGCATCGCGGCTGGATGGCGGATGATCCGATCGTCTTTGCTGCACGCGACTGGCCGAGCTGGCTGGTTGTCCTGTTCAGCGTGGCAATCGTGGTCGGGGCAGGAGTCTGGCCATGACGACATCCGCCCGATTCCGCGTAACACCTGCGGCTGACCAAGCCCGATTTCGGGCAAAAGGTTCGGATTGGGTCATGGGCTTGTCATTTAGAAACCATGATTAACAAGCTATCTGCCGTTCACGTTTCCTGACCTTCTGCGGGGTTTCATGTCTGACCGTTCACTTATGCCCATCATCTATGCTGGCCTGATATTGGGTCTGGTCTATCGCCTGTTCCCGATCGTGGCGGGGCAGCCCTACCTTTCCCAGTTCTTCATGACCGAAGACGGCTATCTGATGCTGACCGTGGCCCGGAACATGGCCATCGGGCTGGGCATGACGGTTTCGGATGGCACGATCCCCACCAACGGGGTGCAGCCGCTGGCGACCTTTCTCTTTGCCATTCCCTATTGGCTGACAGGGGGGGACAAGGTCAGCAGTCTGATCGGCATCCATCTGATCGCGGCATCGGCGGCGGTCGGCGGGATCTTCGCGACCAGGGCCCTTGCGGCCCGCGTGCTTGCCGCGCGCGATGCGGATCCGATCTGGCCGTGGTTTGTTGCCCTGCTCTGGTTCGTGGGGCCGCTGCTGGTGGATCATACGATGAACGCGCTGGAAACCGGCATATACACCTTCGTGGCGCTGCTGACGCTGCTGAAGTTCGCGCAGGTGCTGGACGAGGGTGCCACGGTTTCAATGCGGGATTGCATGGTGCTGGGCGCACTGTCGGGGTTCACGTTCCTTGCGCGCAATGACGGTGCCTTTCTGGTGACGTCGATCTTTGCCGTCTGGGCGCTGGACAGCCTGTTTCGGCAGGGAATTGGTATCGGGCGCACCATCGGACGCCTCGTCCCTCCCGGCATCCTGAGCCTGGCGATCGCTGCGCCGTGGTTGATCAACAACAAGATGAATTTCGGTTCCATCGTTCCTATCAGCGGCTGGTCGCAGGCCTTTGGCGCGACCTTTGGCCAGAACCTGCCGCTGATTCCGGTCAAGCTTTTCGAACACATGTTCCCGATGCTGCCGGTTCCGACCAGCCTTGAGCATTACCCGTTGGTGATCTGGGGCTGCGCTGTGGTGGTGCTTGCCGTGCTGGGCTGGTTCCTGATGGCAGTCTGGCGCAAGGGTGGAACGATCCGACTGGTGGTTGTGGCCTATGTGCTGCACGGGCTTGCCCTGTCGGCCTATTACGGCCTGAACTTCGGAGCCCCGCATTTCGTGAGCCGGTATCTTTCCGTGCTTGCGCCGCTGCTGATCCTTGCCGCGCTCTGGTGTGCGATGGATTTGTTCCGGGCGCTGGCGGCCGAAAAGTGGCGCGGGGCGCTGCAGGTGGTGACGCTGGGCGCGGTGGCGCTGTCCGTGGCGCTGCTGGGACGGCCGTTCCTTCCCGGGGCCAATGGGCAGGGGCATTTTCAGGTTGTCGACTGGATCGAGGCGAATGTCGCGGCGGATGTCTGGGTCGGGGCGGTTCAGACCGGAACGCTGGGTTATTGGCACGACCGGACGATCAACCTTGATGGCAAGGTGAATCCCGAAGCGCTGGCCGCGCTGCAGACCGAAGGCGATATCCTGAACTACGTGTCGAAAAGCCGGATCGTCTATCTGGCCGATTGGCACGGGATCGCCCGCTGGGTGGAAAAGAACAACTTCGATCAGGTCTTCGAGGTCGTGACGCATCAGCCCGAAATCAATCTGGCCGTCCTGAAGCGGCGCGGCGCGCCCTGATCGGGGCGCACCGGAAAGCAGGGGCGGGACCAGCCTCCGTCTTCAGGGGGCGAGGCCTGTGAGGGGCGTGGACCGCGCCACTTGCCAGGCGATCTGCTGCATCAGGCGGGCGGTCTCCGGGGCCGGTGCATCGGCTGCCGTGCCATCGGCGCGCATCAGCTCGTGCGGCAGGCCTTCGGGTGAGCTTCCGTAAAGGACAGCGTAATGAACCAGAGCGATGAAGTAATTTCCAAGGTCGTTCAGGTGAATGTCATCTGAAAACAGATCGCGGCGGTCCTTCACATTGCCGACGCCGCCCTGCGCTTCGATGGTTCGCACCAGCGCAGCAAGGGCCTGACCTGCCGGAATGAGATATATCCTGCTGCCCTCCGGCAGCTGTAGGAGCGCCGGGCGCAGGATGCCTGCCTCCCAATAGCGGGCAAGATCGGCGTCGATCCGTTCCAGCCAGCCTTCAGGATCATTGAGGGGGTGCCAGGTCTCGTACAAGTAGATCCTGACATCCGGCCTTGCAGCAAGCGCCGTATCTGCGAACTGGGCAAGATACCTTGCGCTGTCGAAATAGCGCAGAGCATCGCGGATCTCGACCATTTCGGTCAGGACGATGGCATCATAGTCGCCGCTGCTCACCGCTTCGCGGGCGTCACGGTAGCGGGGATGGGCATTCTCAGCCTCGAACCCGTTCACGGGGCTGTCTCCCCAATGGGATTGCAGTTGCGCGCCCCAGCCAAGCTGGCTTTCGTAACGATGGCCGTCACCGGCCAATTGCGCCAGCATCGCGGGCATGTCGCGATTCACGAGGCTGTGGCCGATGTGAAAGACGGAAAGCGGCTGATCCGCCGCCGGAAGCGGTGTGGCGTAGAGCGTTGCCATCGTCGCGTCATCAAGCCCGGGAAGGACGGGAACCGGCGGCGCCGATCCCATCCGCCACCACAGGGCACCGGCCAGCGTGGCAAGCAGCGCCGCGCCCGCAGCGAGGAGGACGGGCCTTTTCATGGCGCGACCCCGGTCAGGATCAACCCATGAACGCGGCGCAATCGCCCGTGGAATTCATGCCCGCCGGCGAAAGACCCTACGGTGCGTTCAAGGCGTGCGACGAAATCATCCCCGGTCAGCCGAACTGTCATTGCATCGAAACCGATCACCTTTCGGGTCAAGGGATACATCGCCTTGTAGGCGGCTTCCTTGGCCGAGAATATCTGCGTTACGAACCATCCGCGCGATGCCATCGGCAGCCGGTCCAATTCATCTTTATTGCAGATAAGGGGCCAGAGATCCGATTCAAGGCCCGCCTCCGCCTCGATATCAAGGCCGATAGGGGCGCCGTGGCGGACGGCTGCCACCGCATAGCCGGAGGAATGCGCGATGCTTCCGGACAGGCCCGTGGGCCAGAGCGGAAGGCGATCCGGCCCTGCGGGTATCGTGGCTGGTCCGTGCCCGAGACGGGCAAGGGCCAGCCTCGCGGCGGCCCGGCCCGTCGCGAATTCTGCCCGGCGTGAGGCCACGGCCCCCGGGATGGCCATGGCCTCTGTTTCATGCAGGGGCGGGTGGGTGTCCGTGATCGCAAGCGCGGCAACGGCGACACCTGACGGAAAGAGATCCGTCAGGGCGTCATTCAGGGCTGCCACAACGGGCGTAATCGCCACCCTTAGCCTTGCGCCTTTTCGCGCGCCTCGCGCATGGCCCGCCGACGTGCCATGGCATCGCTGCGATCAGGGGCCGCGGGTGCCGCTGCGGCGCCAACGGGTTCCAGCCGCCCCGCAGGTTCGACCACCGGCACCGCGACCGCGCCTTGGCCCAGATGGGCGGCCAGTGAGGACAGGACCGGGAAGCGGAAGATATCCGTGATGGCCAGACGCGACGAGTTCAGACGCACCTTGAGTTCGCGATGCGCCTGCACAGCCAGCAGGGAATGCCCGCCAAGGCTGAAGAAGTTGTCGGATCTTCCCACTGCCGGGATGCCCAGAACCTTGGCCCAGACCTCGGCGATGGCGGCTTCCACGCTGTCGCCCGGTGCCAGCGCCGTTTCGGGCGGCGGGGCCGCGGGGCGGTGCAGGGATGGGGCAGGCAGGGCCTTGCGATCCACCTTGCGGTTCGGTGTCAGCGGGAAGGCATCGAGCGTGACGATATGGGCGGGCAACATGACCTCGGGCAGGGTGTCGGCAAGCCTTGCGCGCAGCGCGGCCTCATCCACCGGCCCGTCATGGGTGACATAGGCAACCAGACGGACGTCGCCGGGAACATCCTCGCGCGGGATCACGACGGCTTGCCGGATGCCGGGTGCGGCATCAAGCGCGGCTTCGATTTCGCCCAGTTCGATGCGATGGCCGCGGATTTTTACCTGATGATCCGCTCGCCCGAGGAAATCGAGCCGCCCGTCCGGCCTGCGCCGCACGAGATCGCCCGTGCGATACATCCGGCCCTGACCCGCGAAGGGATCGGGGCGGAAGCGTTCGGCGGTCAGGTCATCGCGCCGGAAGTATCCGGCGGCGACACCTTCGCCCCCGATCCACAATTCGCCTTCCGCGCCCTGCGGCAGCGGGTTGGCGTCTTCATCAAGCACATAGAGCGCCGTATTGGCGATGGGCCGCCCGATATTGACCGTTCCATCCGCGCCATGCGTGCTTTCCACCGATGACCAGATCGTGGTTTCGGTCGGGCCATACATGTTCAGGACAGGCCCGCCGATCAGGCCGGAAAGCTCTGTCGCCAAACGGCCGGGCAGGGCCTCGCCGCCGACGAGCAGGCGCTTGATCCCGCGCAGCGCCGATTGCGCGCCTTCATCTTCCGACAGCATCCGCGCCATGGAGGGCGTGCATTGCATATGCGTTACCCGATGGGTCCGGATCAGCCCTGCGAGCGATCCGTCCGAAGCGGCCGATCCGTTCGCGCGCCGCAGCACTTCGGCCAGCGGGATCAGCCCTTCGAGGACCTTGGACGCGGGGATGCCATAGTCGATGAGGCAGGCGACCTCGTCCACGTCGATGGCCTTCACCTCTTCCACGCGGGTCACGCAATCCTCGACCGTGCCGAACAGGCCGGACTCTTCGAAATAGCGCTGGAAGGCGAAATCGAGGATCGCTTCCAGTTCCTCGGCATCCAGCGAGCCGAGGTCGATCTCCATCGGGTTGGCGATGCCCTGCGGCTTCTTGAAGGCGGGAAAGGCCCAGGCGTATTGCTTGATCAGGGCTGCCGCGCTGCGCAGGTAATCCTTCATCGGGCCGCGTGCCGTTTCGCGGGCGGCTTCGCGATCTGCCGCGATATAGGTGTGCAGCATCAGCGTCACCTTGAATGCGGCGGGATCGTGGCCCGCCTCGGCAAGGGCCGCACGGTAGATTTTCACCTTGTCGCCCACTTCGGCAAGCGATTGGCCCAGAAGATGGGTGAGAACATTCGCGCCAAGACGCCCGGCATCGCGCCAGGTTTCGGGGTTGCCCGCGGTGGTGACCCAGACCGGCAGTTCCGGTGAGACGGGGCGCGGCTGGGTGACGACGGCGAAGGGGCTGCCATCCTTGCGCGGGAAATCCACCGCCTCGCCCTTCCACAGGCGGCGCAGGGTGGTGATCGAGTCGAGCATGGCCTGACGGTTCGCAGGCGGCGTGTTTTCCGGGCGCAGCACAAAGTCATCCGGCTGCCAGCCCGAGGCGATGGCAAGGCCCGCCCTGCCATTGGTCAGGTTGTCGATGATCGCCCATTCTTCGGCGATCCGGGCGGGATGATGCAGCGGTGCGACGCAACTGCCCGCCCGCACGCCGATGTTCCGCGTCACGGCCGCGACCGCGGCCCCGGTGACAGAGGGGTTCGGATAGGGGCCGCCAAAGGCGTGGAAGTGGCGTTCCGGCGTCCAGACCGCGCAGAAGCCGTGGCTGTCGGCGAATTTCGCGCCTTCCAGAAGCAGTTCGTATTTCTTCGGGCCCTGACCGCCGTCATTGCCCCAGTAATAGAGGCTGAACTCCATCCCGCGGTCCGAGACGTCCACGACCGGCCCACCAGAGGGGCTGAGCCTTGCTGCATCATCGGCGACGACGACGGTGAAGCCGCGGGTCAGCGTCCAGAACAGTTCCAGCACTGAGATGTCGAAGGACATGGATGTTACGGCAAGCCAGGTTCCCGGCTCGCTTCCGATGGCGTCATCCATGCCCGCGAAGAAGTTGATGACGTTGCGATGGGTCACCATCACGCCCTTGGGGCGCCCGGTGGAGCCGGACGTGTAGATGACATAGGCCAGATCCTCGGCCTGCGGGCCGTCGGATGGCGGGGTGTCGGGTGCCACGGCAAGACGCGGATCCGTGTCAAGGATCAGGCGCGCCGGACCTTCGGGCAGGGCCGGGGCGACCGAGGATTCCGTCACGATCACGGGTGCCCCGGAATCTTCGGCATAAAGCGCCAGGCGATCTGCGGGATAGGCCGGATCCATCGGGACATAGGCCCCGCCGGCCATCTGGATCCCTAGGGCGGCGGCGATCATGTCCGCGCCGCGGTGGCAGGCGAGCCCAACCAGAGTGCCCCGCTGCACACCCATCCCTCGCAGGAGATGCGCGATACGTGCTGCGCGGGCGGTGAGTTCGGCATAGCTCAGCCTTGTGCCGCCCGCGATCACGGCCGTATGGGCCGGACGGCGTGCAGCTTCGGCCAGAACGGCGGCGGTGATCGTCTGGCTGCGGTCATAGTCCTTTGCCGTGGCGGAGAGAGCGCCTGACAGGGCAGCCCGTTCTTCAGGCGCAAGGGCGGACAGCGCAGCAAGGTCGCCGTCGGGCGCCGCCGCGATGGCGGCGCAGAGCCGCGTCACCCGTTCCGCAAGCGTGCCGGCCTGCCCGGCGTCCAGACGGGCGGCGTCATGCCAGAGGGTCGCGCCCTTGGGGCCGAAGGACAGGGTCAGCGCCGTGCCTTCGATGGGCGCGTCAATGGCGGAAAGGCCGACGGGATGGGGGGCAAGCGTTTCGATGCCCGGTTCACGCAAGGCCAGATCGGCGGCGATACCCCCGGCCTTCAGCGCGGTGTCGATGGCTTGCGCGGCGGCGGCCTCGGCCATGCTTGCGGCACCGTTGGCGATCAGCCGCAGGGGATACCACGGCAGCACATAGCCGGGCGCGGGTGATGGCCCGGAGGCGGCAACGAGATCGCCGCCGGTCCGACCTGCCGCACGCAGCAGTGCAAGGGCCGCGCGCGCGACGCCTGCCCCGCCAAGATCAAGCGGGATTGCATGCCAGTCCGCTGCCGAACCGGGCGCTGCGCCGAGGTCAAGCGGATCGCGGCGCAGGAGAAGGGCGCGGGCGCGCTGTTCCGCCTCGGCGACCGGGCGAAGCAGATCCGTCAGGTGGCGCGCGGCCTCATCGCTGGCGGAGTCGATCCGTGTAACGCCAAGGCTGCGGGGGCAGACCGGCGTGCCATCCATGGAGCGAAGCCCGGCGAGACGCACCGCACCACGGGCGCAAGCGATGACAAGCCCGGCTTCGGTGGCCTCCAGCACATCCCCGGCCAGCCCGGAGCCGCCGGGTTCAACCTCGCCCGACCCGACGGCGAGGACGCGACCTGCAACCTCGATCTTCGGGACGGCCAGCGGATTTCGGTAGGGGCCAGGGTCCAGCGCGCGCAGCAGGCGGATGACGGCTTCGGCGGGTTGGTTGAAATCAAGGCGCGCCGCGGCGGCGGGGCGATTCGCCCGATAGAAGACGCGACGCTGACCCGCGGCTTGCGGGTGGCGCGGGTGTCCGCCCGCTTCAAGCGCGGCCATGACATCGGGAAAGCTTTCCACCGCCGCGGCAAAGCAGCGCGCGTTCAGCGTGAAGGCCGTGTCGTCTGCGGCAATGTCGAACATGCGGGTGGCCAGCACCTCGCCTTCATCAATGCCGGCGGTCATCAGGTGCCATGTGATGCCGTGCTGCGCCTCTCCATCCAGCATGGCCCAGACGGGCGCATTCAGCCCGGCATATCCCGGCAGCGGACCGTCATGGAAGTTGACACCCCCGTGGCGCGCGCAGGCCAGAACCTCGGGCGGGACAAGCGACAGATTGGCGATCGACAGCACCCAGTCGACAGCAATCCCGGCGACGCGATCGGCCAGCCCCGCCCCCGGCGCGATCACACGGATGCCGCGCCCCGTTGCCCATTCGGCGACCTTCGGCTCTCAGGTGATGATCGCGCTGATCGCGTGACCCCGGTCTAGCCAGGCGTTTCCGCATTCGGCGGTCAGGCTTTCGTTCCCGATCAGGAGAGAGGAAAGGGGCATTGGTCTTGTCCTGTCATTCAGCAGCAAGCTTGCTTTGGTCGTCGGTTCCGGCGGCATGGCCGCTTTCGGCCTGGGCGAGGGCGGCGCGCAGCCGCGCGGCCAGCACCCGGACATTGGGTTCCAGCACCATCGAGTCGTGGTCGCCTGGCACCTCGATCACGTCGATGCGGGGGGCGAAGGGCGTCCATTGGTTGTCGGCGAAGACATAGTCGCGTTCGCGGTTCACCCAGTTGCCGCCCGTCACCTTCCAGCGGCGGTCCAGCGGCGGGCGGTAGAGGACGACATTGCCTTCCGGCCAGGGGTTCAACTGGTAGACGCCGATGGCGCGGCGGAAGGCGGCCTCGATCGCGGCATTGTGGAAGGAGGGCACCGTCGGATCGGGTTCGCCCGCGGCGCGCGCCTTCTTGGAGCGTTCCCATTCGATCCGGCGGCGCGCCCAATCGGCAAGGAAACGCGGCCCACCCTCGCGCAGTTCCGCAAGCTTGATCAGGGCGCGATCCGCGCGGCTGAGCGGCGGCGGCACCGGCATCGGCGTGTCGAGAAGGACGACAAGCGCGACCTCCTCACCAGCGGCGCGCAATTGCTGCCCCATTTCCCAGGCCGTCAGGCCGCCGCCAGAGAATCCGCCCAACAGATAGGGGCCATGCGGCTGGATCTGGCGCAGTTCGGCGATGCAATCGGCGGCTGCCTCCACCAGCGTGTCATGGGGCTCTGCGTCACCGAACAGGCCGCGGGCCTGCAGCCCGTAGAAGGGCCGCTCTGCCCCGACGAGATGGGCCAGATGGCGCAGGTTGAGGACATTCCCGAACATGCCCGCGACAAGGAAGAAGGGGGTCTTCTTGCCGCCCTCGCCGCCATGCATCGCCACGAGATGGGTGAATTTCGGGCCTGCGGGATTGGCCTTCGTGGCCGGATCCGCCGCCTTTTCATCCTCGGGTCCGATGCGTTCGGCGATCAGTGCCGCGCAGCGGGCGATGGTCGGGGCCTCGAACAGGATGGAGATGGGGAATTCCAGCTTCCATTGGCGCCGGATCATTGCAAACAGGCGCACCGCGATCAGGGAATGCCCGCCAAGGGCGAAGAAATCATCCTCGACCCCGACTTCGCCGACACCCAGCAGATCGGACCAGAAGCCGACAAGCGTGCGTTCGACTTCGGTCCGCGGGGCGACATAGGCGGTTTCCAGTTCCGGCCTTGCAAAGCCGGGACCTTCGGCCTCGGCCGGGCGTTCGGCCTGATCGGCCTGCTGGACAAGGGCCGTCAGGTCCATCGACGACACGAGGACCTGCGGCTGATCCACGCGCAGGGCGCGAAGGAAGGCTTCTGCCCCTTCGGCCGGGCGAATGCCGTCTTCCAGCGCCTGAAGCAGGCGCAGTTCCGCGGGCGACTGCGCGCGCGCGCCATCGCCATCGGCGACAACTTCGGCAGGCGTTGGCGCGGCCGGGCGGGCCAGCACCTGTTCCGCCGCAACGGAGCGGAACGTTATCCCTTCGACTTCGACAAGGATACGCCCCGAAGGATCGGTCAGCGTCACGTCGAAACTGGCGGTATCGGTGCCGGAACCGCCCTTGAGGCGGGCCCAACTGCGGATTTCAGCCGGAAGCGGGGCATGGACGGTGACCGTCCCCGAGGTGACGGGAACCCAGATCTCGCCTGCCGGGGCTTCGGGCAGCAGGGCAAGCCCCCAGCCCGTTCCGATATCGTAAAGCGCGGGATGCAGGGCGCATGTCGTGGTATCCGCCGCCGCATGGGCCGGCAGGGAGAGCGTGGCAATCCCCTCGGCTTCACCAAGCGCGGTGCTGCGCAGGACCTGCCACCTTGGCCCGAAGGCAAGGCGGTCTTCCTGCGCGCTGGGCAGGGCGACCCCATCGCGCGCGACCTGCCGGTTCGCGCAACGTTGCAGGATCGGGGGCAGGTCGAGATGATCAGCGCGGGCCGCTGCGGGTGCAATCTCGGCCTCGACGGCAAGCGCCCAGCCGGCGGTTTCCCGCGTCCGCGCCTCAAGCCGGTGGTGGCCGCCCTTTTCGCGGATCAGCGTCACGCGCAGATCGCGGGGGGCGTCCGCCTCAAGCCGGATGGGGCGGAAGACGGTCAGCCCTGTCAGAGTGAAGGTGGCAACCTCTCCCATCGATGAGAGCGCTTCGGCGACGATTTCGGGCCATGCCGCACCGGGCAGAATGGCCGTGCCATCCTTCAGGCGGTGATCATCCATCACCCATTGGGCGGTGGACAGGCTGGTGGAGAAGCGCGCGCCTTCGGGCATGTGGGCCATGCGTTCAAGGATAGGCAGACCGGGAAGAGGAGAGTCTGCCGCGGCCTCGCCCTGACGGCGGGCGGCGGCGTCGGCGGCCATTCCGATGCTGGACCAGATGCCCCAGTCGATGGCGGTGACCTTTGTCCTGCCGCCACTGCGCGATCTGGCAAAGGCGTTCAGATATTCGTTCGCGGCCACATAATCGGATTGCCCGGCGGGCGCGATCACGGTGGAGGTTGAGGAAAACAGCACAAGATGCGCGATGGTGCCATCCGGGAACAGGCTGTCCAGCAATTTGGTGCCATGGACCTTTGGCGACAGCACAGCCTCGGCCGCGCCCGCGTCCTTGCCCAGAAGCGGTGCGTCATCGACCGTGCCCGCGGCATGGATCACGCCATGGATCTGACCGAACCGCGCGCGGATCTGGTCGAGCGCGCCGCGCATGTCTTCGGGGTTGCAGACATCCGCCGCGAAGGGTGCAACCTCGCCCAGACGTTGCAGCCGGGACAGGATGCCCGCGCGCAGGCTGTCTGCGGCGGGAACCGTCCGCCCGATCAGGGCGATCTTCGCCTTCCGGTCCCGCAAGAGCCGTTCGGCAATGGTGACGCCGATGCCGCCGAAGCCGCCGGTGACGACCCAGACCGATCCTTCGGGAATTTCAACCGGATCAGCGGGCAATGCGTCACGGGTGAGCCGTGTTTCATACCTGCGCGATCCGCGCAGGGCGGCGACGCTGTTGCCGGGCGTGGCGAGCATTTCCTCAAGCACGAAGGAGACGGTTTCTGCGGGGATGCCCCGCTTGTCCGGCGGCAGCGCGACATCGAGCAAGGTTGCCGTCAGGCCCGGGAATTCGCGCGGCATGACGCGTGCGGGGCCGGTGATGGTGGCCTTTTCGGGATAGGGCAGGGCCTCATTCCGGACCTGCATCGCGCCCGAGGTGAAGACGGAAAGGTGGGGAAGCTGTTTCAGCCCGGCCTCGCCCATCGCCTGACCGAGGAAGAACAGGCTCCAGAACCCCTGTTCCAGGTTGCGATGGAAGAAGCTTGATCCGGGGCGGAACGTCTCGGCATCGGTGACAAGCCAGAAATGCGCGATCCGGTCGGGGATGAGTTCGCGCATGGCCAGATCGGCCAGCAGCGCCTCATAGCCTTCGCGGCCATGTTCGGGGGCAAGGGTGTAGGTGCCTTCGCCGGTGCGCGAGAAGGCATCGCCCGCATGGACCGTGATGACGCGATGCCCAGCCGCGCGAAGCCGCTGCACGGCGGCGCGGGCGAGCCCTGCATCATCGGCAAAGACAAGCCACGTCAGCGCGGGCCCGAGATCGGTTTCCACATCCACGAGGCAGTTGGATGGTGCCGCGCGCCAGGCTAGGCGATAGCCGAAATCGGCCACGCTGGCATGACGCGAGGGCAGCACATCGGCCACCTCGATCGCGGTCTGCTGGCTGGGTTCCACGAAATAGCGGGCCCGCTGGAACGGATAGGTCGGCAGCGGAACCCGCCGCCGGCGAGCATCCCCCCAGAGCTGCGACCAGTCGGGATTGGCCCCGCAGGCCCAGAGGCGACCGAGGGTCGCGATGAAATGCCGGTCATCGGATGTCTTGTCGTCCGGATGCCGGAGGCTGGACGGGACGGGTTGCCCCCCCATCACGCCGTTCGCCTGCGCCAGCGTCGAGAGCGCCCGACCCGGCCCGACCTCGAGATAGACGCGATCCGCAGTCTTTCGCAGCGTGGCGATCCCGGCGGCGAAACGGACCGTTCCGCGCAGATGGGAGACCCAGTAATCCGGGCTGGTCGCATCGGCGGCGGAAAGCACTTCGCCGGTGCGGTTCGAGATGATCGGGATTCGCGGTGCCGAAAGTGTCATGCCGGCAAGATGCGCACGGAAATCCGCGAGGATCGGTTCCAGCATCTTGCTGTGGGCGGCGATGTCGATGGCGATGCGCGTGGTGTCGATCCCGTCGGCCTTCAGGCGCTCTGCCAGGGATTTCAACCCGGCATCGGGACCGGACACGACGGTAAGTTCGGGCGCATTGACCGAGGCGATGTCGAGATCGCCAAGATAGGGGGCAAGGGCCGCCTCGGACAGCGGGACCGAAAGCATCCCGCCCGCGGGCACGGTGTCAAAGAGCTTGCCGCGCAGATGGACGAGGCCGATGACGCCTTCCAGCGTCATCACGCCTGCGATGCAGGCGGCGGCATTCTCGCCCATGGAATGGCCGATCAGGGCAGTCGGGCGAACGCCCCAGCTTTCCCAGAGACGGGCCAGCGCGATTTCCACGATCAGGATCAGCGGCAGTTGCAGGGAGGGGCGGCGCAGCCATTCGGCGGCGGCAGCCTCTGCCCCCGGTTCCGGTAGCCACAGCGCGCGGATATCCTCGGTCGTCAATCCGGCGAGGATGTCGAGCCCCTTGTCCATCCATTCGGCGAAGACCGGTTCCGTCTCATAGAGATCGCGCGCCATGTTTGGGTATTGCGCGCCGCCCCCCGGGAACATGAAGACCACTTCCGGATGATCCCCCACGCGGCGCTGCGTGAAGACACGGCGCGGATCACCGCCTTCGAGCAGGGCGGCGGCCTCTTCGTGATCGGCGGCCACGATGACGCGGCGATGTTCAAAGGCGCGGCGGCCTTCCTTCAGCGTGTAGGCAATATCGGCCAAGGGCTGTTCCGGATGCGCCCGCAGATGCGCCGCCAGCCGTTGCGAAGCCTCGTTCAGCGCGGTCTGCGTGCGGGCCGACAGGGTGAGCAGTTGGAAGGGCCAATCGCTTTGTTCTGCCGCGGCGACCTCTGGTGCCTCTTCGAGGATCACATGGGCATTGGTGCCCCCGACGCCAAGTGAGTTGATCCCCGCCCGGCGCGGCCCTTTGCGACGCGGCCAGTCTGCCAGACGGTCATTCACGCGGAAGGGGCTGTTGTCGAAATCAATGGCGGGATTGGGCTTTTCGAAGTTCAGGCTGGGCGGCAACTGGCGATGGTGCAGCGAAAGGGTGGCCTTGATCAGGCTGGCGACGCCCGCCGCCGTGTCGAGATGGCCGATATTCGTCTTCACGCTGCCGATGCGGGCAAAGCCCATTTCGGCGGTGGTGCGGCGGAAGGCTTCGGTCAGGGCGGCAACTTCGATCGGGTCGCCAAGATAGGTGCCGGTTCCGTGGCATTCGATGTAATCGACCGTATCGGCGGTCACGCCGCTGATCTGCAACGCCTCGGCGATGCAGGCGGCCTGACCCTCGACCGAAGGCGCAAGATAGCCTGCCTTGGCGGCCCCGTCATTGTTGACAGCGCTGCCCCGGATAACGGCCCAGATATGATCACCATCTGCCAGCGCATCCTCGAGCCGGCGCAGCACGACGGTGCCTGCCCCCGATCCGAAGACCGTGCCTTGACCGCGATGATCGAAGGCGTGGCACATCCCGTCAGGTGAAAGAACCTCGCCTTCCTTGTAGATGTAGCCCCGGTTCTGCGGCAGTTCGATCGTCACGCCGCCGGCAAGCGCCATGTCACATTCGCCGTTCAGCAGCGCCTGCGCGGCATAATGCACGGCGACGAGCGAGGTCGAGCAGGCCGTCTGGAGCGAAAGGGAGGGGCCTTTCAGATCGAAGATATGGCTGACGCGGGTGGACAGGAAATCCTTGTCATTGCCCGTATGGCGCAAGAGGAACATGCCTGTTCCGTCGACCAGAGCCCGGTTCGAGCAGAGGTTGAAATAGAAATAGCTTCCCATACCGCAGCCGGCAAAGACGCCGATCCGGCCCTTGAAGGTTTCGGGCGGGTGCCCGGCCGTTTCCAGCGCCTCCCATGCGGTTTCCAGAAAGTGGCGGTGCTGCGGATCGAGGATCGCGGCCTCTTTCGGCGAAAAGCCGAAGAATTCCGCATCGAAGCGGTCAAACCCCTCAAGCGGGGCGGCGAAGGGCACATAGGCCGGGTTCTTGAGCATGGCCGGGCTTTCGCCCGCGGCGATCAGCTCTTCCTCGGACAGGCGGCGGACGGCAGAGCGGCCTTCGCGCAGGTTTTCCCAATAGCGACCGATGTCCGGTGCGCCCGGAAGATGCGCCGCCATCCCGACGATGGCGATGTGGGTTTCACCCGTATCCATATTAACCTTCTGATCGTTCCCAAATGCCTACAGCGATCGGCAGGCATCACCTTCAAGACTGGGTAAACGGAGAAAACTGATACGACACGGTACTTGCCCGACGGGGCGTGGAAATGCCGATACTCTATGGCGGAATGATGACCGCCTTCCGTCAGGAAAAAGAGCGCGGAGGCAGTGTTGCCCAAGCCCGCAGGGGCACGTCCGGGGGGGAGTTTACGTCGCAAGTGCCGCGCTCAGCAAGGCGGGAGAGGCGCTTTTCAGGGGCTGAATTGCCGCATCGCGGCATGACGCGCGGCAAGATGATCCGGGGCTGAGGCCCTGTCCGGGCCTTCGGTCGCACGGAAATGCGGCTTTGGGGGCGCAGTGCGCCGGACTTAGGGCCAATTCCCGTTAGAAAGTGTTAAAAAAAACTTTTGCCCGGCGCGCGGAACGGCTATTGCCTGTTCTAAGGTCTGGCACGTTGCCAATTGCCCGGAGCGGGACGATCCAAGCCAGTCACGCCCGGAAGTAGGGAAGGGAAGCAAGATGAAGATTCTGAAGACATTGATGGCGGTCCTGATGATGCCGCTTCTTGCATCTCAGGCCATTGCGCAGGACTACCGCCTTCAGCGCGGCGACAGCATCCAGATCGAGGTGCTGGAGGACGGCAGCCTTTCGCGGCAGACGCTGATCCTGCCCGATGGCCAGATCTCGATCCCTCAGATCGGTTCTGTCCGCGCGGCGGGCCGCACCCTGCAGCAGGTGCAGGAAGATGTGGCCGCCCGGCTTTCGCCGAGCTTTGCCACGCCGCCCACTGTTTATGTTTCTCTCGCGTCGCTTGCCGAGCGGATCGAGCGCCCCGAACGGACCATCGACATCTTTATCCTTGGGGCCGCGAACACGCCCGGCCGTGTGGAAGTGCCGCCCGGATCGACGCTGCTGCAGGGGCTGTCTGCGGCGGGTGGTCTGTCGCCCTTTGCCGCCGAAAAGCGGATCCAGCTGCGCCGTGTGGACAAGGCCGGAAACGAGAAGATCTATCCCGTCGATTATGACGCGATTGAACGGGGCGTGTCGAACTTCGGTTCTACCCGGCTTGTCGATGGCGATGTGATCGTCGTCCCGCAGCGCCGCCTGTTCGAGTAATCGGGGCCATGCAGGCAAGGATATCCCTTCGCGGCGCGCTTCTTCTTTGCACGGCCTGCCTTGTGGCGGGCCCTCTGCATGCGCAGGATGCGCGTGGCGTGCAGTTTACATTCGATGTCGAGCAACGGTTTGAATATGGGCGCAACGTGGATCTGGCGGTTCCGGCCGACGGGTCCAGCGCCATTTCGGCGACGACGCTGACCTTCGGCATTCTCAGCGAGACACCTCTGGATCGCTTCGCGTTTTCTGCCTCTGGGGCGCTGGTGATCGAGAATTCGCCCTCTACGACGGGAACGGATGTCGAGTTCGACCGCCCCGAAGTGACGGTGGCCTATACCCGCGAAATCCCTGACGCGCTGTTCGGTGTGACGGGGCGGTACAGACGTGGTGATGTGGCGGACCTGACGGATGATCTGGCGGATGCCGATGCCGTTGGAACGCAGATAGATTACGGCGCGACGGTCACCTATGAGGCGCTGCGGACCGCGCCGGTCAGCATCTTTGTGGTGGGGACCTATGACGCGACCGAATACGAGGATACCGTCGATCCCGGCCTGATCGGAAGCGATACGCTTGGGCTGACCGTCGGTTCGCGCCTGCGTTTTTCCGAGGTGCTGACCGGAACGCTGAGCGTGGGAAACACGCGGGAAGTGGAAGACAGCGGTGTGGTGACGGAAACCACCACGACGACGGCCGGGCTGGATTTTCTGCTGCCGACCGGGACGGCCTCGGCCGTGCTGACCTTTGATACCGGTGATACCGAGGACAGAACGACCCTTGAGCTTTCGCGCAGCTATGAATTCCCCAGCGCCGTTCTGGTGGCGCGGATCGGGGCGACCAATTCGGATCTGGGCGGAACCGATGTGATCGGCGGGCTGGATCTGACGCAGGAGCTTCCGGATGGTGAGGTGACGCTGTCCGTCGCGCGGGGCGTGTCCTATGACGCCGCCGCCGCCGAGACGACCGTGGACACGTCCCTTGCCGTTGCATGGGAGCGGAACATCAACGCGCAGTCTTCCATGCTTCTGGATTTCAGCTGGGAAGTCAGCGACGCGCCGTCAGAGCGGGTGGAAGAAACCGAGATCGGGGCAACCTACAGTCGTCTGGTCGCCGACCGGGCGACGCTGGACGTTGGCCTGCGCTATCGCACGCGACGATGCGGGCGGGCGGGCAACGTCGCCGCTGGTTTTCCTGGCGCTTGGGCAGAGCTTCTGAACCGGCAGGGGGCGGAGACCGGCCCCCTGATCGTGCTGCGGACATGCGCGTCGCCGCCCTTTTCGGGCCGGTCCTTGGTGAAGGGCGAGCCTTGGCGGACGCGGTCGAAACGCAACTGATGCGTCGCTAAATTCTGATGCAGGGAATGGCTTTGTCCGAGCCATGACGGCGCGCATTCAGCGCGGCAATGGGAAATCACAAGCGCCCGTGGCGCAGCCAACCAGGCCCCGATAAGGGCAACAGTCTTTCAACGAGGATAATTTGGTGGAGCCAGGGAGGATCGAACTCCCGACCTCTTGAATGCCATTCAAGCGCTCTCCCATCTGAGCTATGACCCCACCGGAGGTCGAAGCGTTTCCGCTTCGATGGGCGAAGCGTTGCCGCTTCGTTGGGCGCTGTCTAGTAGAGGGCGCGGTGGGGTGCAAGGGGAAAATCGCACCTTTTTCCGCGCCCTGACAGCCGGTCTTCAGACTTCTTCCTCATCGCTGGCGACATCGGCCAGATCGTCGAGGGAGACGTTGTCATCTGCGTCGTCCTCGAGCAGATCATCATCCAGTTCGGTATCGTCGGACACGCCGGATTCCAGCAGATCATCATCCGCTTCCAGATCGTCGACGAGAACGTCATCGTCCTTTTCCGGCACGGCGCGGCTGATCACCGCAGCGGCCATCTTGCGGCGCGCGGATTCGATATCGACCACTTCGCCGGTGTAGGGCGAAACGATGGGCGTGCGGTTCAGGTCATAGAAACGCTTGCCGGTCGTCGGGCAAATGCGTTTCGTGCCCCATTCAGGATTGGGCATGGTGGTCCCCTTGTTCAGGCTGGCCGTTGGTCGGCTGGAAGGTCCAGAGTCGAGGTCGCTTGCCACAAGGCAAGGCGGGTGTCAAAGGCTTTTGCAGGCGTTGCGCGCAGGGGGCAAGCAGGTATCCTGCAGGCGCAAGACTAGAGGTGCTGCATGCCCGTGCTTCCCGGGGTTCCCCCGGTTGAAATCAGATTGAAACGATCCGCGCAGGCGCGGCGGTTTTCCCTGCGAGTGTCGCGGCTTGATGGGCGGGTGACGCTGTCGCTGCCGATGCGGGCGCGGGAATCGGAGGCGATGGCCTTTGCCCTGTCGCAGGAGGGGTGGATCCGGTCGGCGTTGGCCGGGATTCCGTTGCGCGAAGGGGTTGGGATCGGGTCGCTGGTGCCGGTCGAGGGGCAGATCCTGCGGCTGGATCGCGGGGCCGGGCGTGCCGTGCGCCGCGACGGCGATTCGCTTCTTGTGCCGGGCGATCCTGCCCAGATCGGGGTGCGGACCGGTGCCTTTTTGCGCGCCTTGGCGCGGGATAGGCTGGTGGCGGCTTCGGACAGGTATGCCGCCATGATCGGGCGGCGGGTGGAGCGCGTCACGCTGCGCGACACGCGGTCGCGCTGGGGGTCCTGCGCGCAGGACGGATCGCTGATGTATTCGTGGCGGCTGATCATGGCGCCGCCAAGCGTGCTGGACTATGTCGCGGCGCATGAGGTGGCGCATATGCTGGAAATGAACCACTCAGACCGTTTCTGGGCGGTGGTGGAGCGGCTTTATCCCGGCTGGCAGCAGCAGCGTAAATGGTTGCATGCCGAAGGGCAGGGACTGCATGCCTTTCGTTTCGGGGATTGATTTTCCGGGCGCGGGGGTGCTTGGCTGCACCCATGCCGATCACCCCGCGCCAGACCGACCCGAACGCCGCCGCGCATGAGCGGCTTTACCGCACCCTGCGCCAGCAGGTGATGCATGGCGAGTTGCCGCCCGGTCAGGCGATGACGCTGCGGGGGTTGGGCAAGCAGTTCGGGGTGTCGATGACGCCCGCGCGAGAGGCGGTGCGGCGGCTGGTGGCGGAGGGGGCACTGACGCTGTCGTCGTCAGGGCGGATCTCGACGCCGGAGCTGACGCCGGAGCGGATCGAGGAATTGGCGGCGATCCGGGCGCTTCTGGAGCCGGAGATGGCGGCGAGGGCGCTGCCCAGGGCGCATTTCGCGCTGATCGAACGGTTGGCGGCGATCAATGCGCTGAACGCGGAGGCGGTGGTGAAACAGGATGCGGTGGCCTATGTGCGCACCAACCTGGAATTCCACCGCACGCTTTACTTGCGGGCGCAGGCCCCGGCGATGCTGGCCATCTGCGAAACCGTCTGGCTGCAACTGGGCCCCACGATGCGGGCGCTTTATTCCAAGCTGCGCCGCAAGGAACCGCCGCAGCACCATCGGATGATCCTTGCCGCGCTGAAGGCGGGGGATGAGCCGGGGTTGCGGCTGGCGGTCAGGACGGATGTGACGCAAGGGCTGCGGCATCTGGCGGGATGATCTGACATGCGCCTGCCCCCGCTTCTGCTCTTGATGGCGGCTGTCACCATCGTGGGATCCAATTCACTGGCCCTGTCGCCCATCGCGGTGGAGATCGGGCGGGGTTTCGGCGGGGCGACGGCGCAGGAGGTGCTGATCGCGGCCTCGCTGTTCGGGGCGGGAACGGCGGCGGCGGCGGTGGGCATTGCGCCCTTTGCCGACAGGATCGGTTTGTCGCGGGCGCTGGCGCTGGCACTGTGCGTGCTGGTGCTGGGGATGGCGGGGACGGCGGCCGCGCCGACGCTGCAGGCGGTGTGGATCGCGCAGGCGATGGCGGGGCTGGGGTCGGGTGTGGCGCTGCCAGCGACCTATGGGCTGGCCGCCGAAATCGCGCCGAAGGGGCGGGAGAGCACCTTTCTGGGCCGGGTGCTGATGGGATGGACATTGTCGCTGGTCTTTGGGGCCTCGGCCGCCGCGTTGATTGCCGATGTGGCGGGGTGGCGGGCGGTGCATGGGGTGCTGGCGGGGCTGGGCCTGCTTGTGCTGGGGGCGATGGCCCTGTCGCCCCGGTTGGGCGAGCCGCGTGCCGCGCAAGGGGCGAGCCCATGGGCCGGCCTGCGCGTGCCGGGCATCGGGGCGGCGCTGGCCGTGGCGGGGGGTTATATGGCGGCTTTCTATGGGCTTTATGCCTATGTCGCGCCGCATCTGCAGGCGGGGTTGGGCTGGCCTGTCTGGATGGCGGGGGCGGTGCCGCTGATCTATGGAATCGGGTTCGGGCTGGCATCGCTGGGCGATCCGTGGATCGACCGGTTCGGGGCGCGGCGGGTTGCCCCTTGGGTCTATGGCGTGCTGGTCTTGCAATATCTGGCGCTGGCCACAGTTGCCGGGCAGGGCTGGGCGCTGGTGGCGGGGTGCCTGACCTGGGGGATGATCAATCATCTGGGGCTGAACCTGATCGTCGGGCGGCTGGCGGGCCTTGATCCGGCGCGGCGGGGGGCGGTGCTGGGGCTGAATTCCGGGGTGACCTATCTGGCGATGTTCATCGCCACGCCGGTCTTCGGCTGGGTCGAGGCCGGCTGGGGATTCGGGGCGGGGGCGGTGCTGGCGGCGGTCTGCGTACTGCCCGCGCTCATGGATGCGCTGCGGCGGGGATAGGGCGGGGGCGGATAGGGGGGGGGGGGGGGGGGGGCCCCCCCGCGCCCTATTGTTTCCCCCCAACCGAGGAAGGGGGAACCGGCGGAATTTGGGTATTTGGGCCAAGGTGAAAGGGCCTTGGCCGCCCGCCTTCGATCAGGCGTGGATCGCGCCATCCCCGCAGGCAAGCGCCGCTTCGCGCACGGCTTCGCTATAGGTGGGGTGGGCGTGGCAGGTAAGCGCCAGATCTTGTGCGGATGCGCCGAACTCCATGGCAACGCAAACTTCATGGATCAGGTCACCTGCCATCGGGCCGATGATATGCGCGCCCAGAATGCGGTCGGTGGCCTTGCAGGCGAGCAGCTTGACGAAGCCTTCGCCCTGGAAGACGGCCTTTGCGCGGCCGTTGCCCATGAAGGAGAACTTGCCGACCTTGTAGGCGCGGCCTTCCTCTTTCAACTGTTCCTCGGTCTTGCCGACGGTCGCGACTTCTGGCGTGGTGTAGATCACGCCGGGGATGACGCCGTAATTCACATGGCCCGCCTTGCCGGCAAGGATTTCGGCCAGAGCCATGCCCTCATCCTCGGCTTTGTGGGCGAGCATGGGGCCGACGATGGCGTCACCTATGGCATAAAGGCCGGGGATGTTGGTGGCGAAGTGGGCGTTGGTCTTGACCTGACCGCGGGGGAGGATTTCAACGCCGAGGGCATCGAGCCCAAGGCCCGCGACATAGGGGCGGCGGCCCGTGGCGACGAGGACGGTGTCGGCGTCGAGCGTGGCTTCGCTGTCGTCCTTGCGGAGCCTGTAGCGCACCTTCGCGCCCTTCTTCGAGACGTCAACGCCCTGCACAGCCGCGCCGAGGATGAACTTGAGCCCTTGTTTTTGCAGGATGCGCTGGAAGGATTTGGCCACTTCGCCATCCATGCCGGGGGTGATGGCGTCGAGGTATTCGACCACCGTCACCTCGGCCCCCAGACGGGCGTAGACGGAGCCCATTTCAAGGCCGATCACGCCTGCGCCGATCACCACCAGCTTGCCGGGGATCTTTTCGAGCGTCAGGGCACCGGTGGAGGTGACGACGGTCTTCTCGTCGATGGTGACGCCGTTCAGGGGGGAGGATTCGGAACCCGTTGCAATCACGATGTTTTTCGCGGTGTGAACGTCATCGCCCACCTTCACCTGACCCGGGGCGGGGATGCTGCCCCAGCCTTTGAGCCGAGTGACCTTGTTCTTCTTGAACAGGAATTCGATGCCCTTGGTGTTCTGGCCGATCACATCGTCCTTGTAGCCAATCATCTTGGCCCAGTCGACCGTGGGCTTTGCGCCCATGATGCCCATTTTTTCAAAGTTTTCATGGGCTTCGTGCAGGTGGTGGGTGGCATTCAGCAGCGCCTTGGAGGATGCAGCCCACGTTCAGGCAGGTGCCGCCCAGCGTTTCGCGCCCCTCGACCACGGCGGTTTTCAGGCCAAGCTGCGCGCAGCGGATGGCGCAGACATAGCCGCCGGGGCCACCGCCGATGATGATGACGTCAAACTCAGCCATGGGTCGTTTCCTTCTGTTCGGGGCCATTTGCGGCGCAGCAGTTGGTGCAGCAGGCGGTGCAGACGGCTGTGCATACCTATCATGTCAGATCAGCGCGGCCAGCATGAGGCCGAGCGTGGCGAACCAGCCCACCGCCCAGATGGCCGAGCGCCAGGGACGCCAGCCCCAGGCATAGGCCGGGATGTAGAGGATGCGCGCGCCGAGGTAGGCCCATGCGGCGGCGGCGGTGAAGGGGGTGGACTGGCCCGAAACGGTGATGACCACAACGGCGAGGGTGAAGAGGATCAGCCCTTCGAAATGGTTGTTCATCGCGCGTTGCAGGCGGGCGGTCAGGGTGGAGACGGGCCGTTCCGGCGGGCGGTCGCGGGGGCCAGAGGTGTAGCGGGTGCCGAGTTCCATGTTGGCGGGCACGGCGAAGAGGATGAACTGCACCATTTGCAGCAGGCCTGCGAGGGTGAGGGCGGTGAGTTCGGGGGTCATGGGCGTGCCTTTGGCAAGGGGAGCGCAGAGCGCACACCTACGTAGGGTGTGCGCTTCGCGCCCATCGGCGATCACAGGTCCATCAGCAACCGGCGCGGGTCTTCCAGCGCCTCTTTCACGCGGACGAGGAAAGTCACGGCGCCTTTGCCATCGACGATGCGGTGGTCGTAGCTCAGCGCCAGATACATCATCGGGCGGATGACGATCTGGCCGTTCACGACAACGGGGCGGTCCTGGATCTTGTGCATGCCGAGGATGCCGGATTGCGGCGGGTTCAGGATCGGCGAGGACATGAGCGAGCCATAGACGCCGCCGTTCGAGATGGTGAAGGAGCCGCCCTGCATTTCGGCCATCGACGGTTCCCGTCGCGGGCGCGGATGCCCAGTTCGGCGATCTTCTTTTCGATCGCGGCAAAGCCCATCTGATCGGCGTCGCGCACCACCGGCACGACGAGGCCGGAGGGCGTGCCCACCGCCACGCCCATATGGACATAGTTCTTGTAGACGACATCGGTGCCGTCGATTTCGGCGTTCACCTTCGGGCACTTCTTTCAGCGCATGGGTGCAGGCCTTCACGAAGAAGGACATGAAGCCCATCTTGACGCCGTGCTTCTTCTCGAACGCGTCCTTGTAGGCGTTGCGCAGGTCCATGATGCCGGACATGTCGACCTCGTTATAGGTCGTGAGCATCGCGGCGGTGTTCTGCGCGTCTTTCAGGCGGCGGGCGATGGTCTGGCGGAGGCGGGTCATCTTGACCCGTTCCTCGCGCGCGGCGTCGTCGGCCGGAACCGGGGCGCGGGGCATGGCGGCGGGGGCGGGTGCCGGGGCCGCTGCGGCGGCGGCGGCACCGGCGGCGCCTGCCACGGAGCGGGCCACGTCTTCCTTCATCACGCGGCCATCGCGGCCGGTGGCCTGCACTTGGTCACGGGAGAGGCCTGCCTCGGCCAGCGCCTTCTTGGCGGCGGGGGCGTCTTCGACGTCCTTGGCGGCCGGGGCGGGGGCCGCTGCGGGGGCGGGTGCGGGTTCGGCCTTGGCCGCCGGGGCCGGGGCCGCGCCTGCGCCGCCTTCGGTCATGATGGCGAGGCGGGCATTGGCGGCCACGGTCGCGCCTTCGGGGGCGATGATTTCGGCCAGCACGCCCGAGACGGGGGCGGGCACTTCGACCGAGACCTTGTCGGTTTCAAGTTCACAGAGCATCTCGTCCTGTTTCACGAAATCGCCGGGCTTCTTGAACCAGGTCGACACCGTGGCCTCGGACACGCTTTCCCCGAGGGCGGGCACCATAACATCGGTCATCTTCTTCCTCCGCGCCGCCTCTGGCGGCTTGCTGATCTGGGTGGCCCGCGCCCGGGATGGCGCGGGCGGGATAGGTTCAGGCGGTTGTGCCAAGGGCTTCGTTCACCAGCGCTTCCTGTTCGGCCTTGTGGCGCGAGGCGAGGCCGGTTGCGGGCGAGGCGGATGCGGCGCGCCCGGCATAGGCGGCGCGCTTGTTCTTTGCGCCGATGCGGGTGAGCACCCATTCGAGATTGGGTTCGACGAAGGTCCAGGCCCCCTGATTTTTGGGTTCTTCCTGACACCAGACGATTTCCGCGCCCTTGAAGCGTTCCAGTTCCTTGACCATGGACATGGCCGGGAAGGGATAGAACTGTTCGAGACGCAGGAGATAGACATCGTCCAGACCGCGCTTGTCGCGTTCGGCCAGAAGGTCATAGTAGACCTTGCCCGAGCAGATCACGACGCGCTTGATCTTGGCATCCGCCTTCAGCTTCAGGTCGGAATGACCCTTCTGCGCATCGTCCCAGAGGACGCGGTGGAAGGTGGAGCCTGTGGTGAAATCCTCGGCATCGCTGATGCACATCGGGTGGCGCAGCAGGGATTTCGGCGTCATCAGGACCAGCGGCTTGCGGAAGCTGCGGTGGATCTGACGGCGCAGGATGTGGAAGTAGTTCGCCGGGGTGGAGCAGTTGGCGACGATCCAGTTATCCTCGGCCGAGAGTTGCAGGAAGCGTTCGAGGCGGGCGGAGGAGTGTTCCGGACCCTGACCTTCGAAGCCGTGGGGCAGGAGCATCACGAGGCCCGACATCCTGAGCCATTTGCGTTCGCCCGAGTTGATGAACTGGTCGAACATGATCTGCGCGCCGTTGGCGAAATCGCCGAACTGCGCCTCCCACATCACCAGCGCGTTGGGTTCGGCCAGCGAGTAGCCGTATTCGAAGCCCAGCACCGCGTATTCCGAGAGCATGGAGTCGATGACCTCATACCGGGCCTGGCCTGCGCGGATGTGGTTCAGGGGGTAATGGCGTTCCTCGGTCGTCTGGTCGATGAAGGCGGAGTGGCGCTGGCTGAAGGTGCCGCGCGTGCAATCCTGCCCGGCAAGACGGACGGGGAAGCCTTCTGTCGCAAGCGAACCGAAGGCCAGCGCCTCGGCCGTGGCCCAGTCGAAGCCCTTGCCGGTTTCGAACATCTTGGCCTTGGCGTCCAGTTGGCGGGCGACGGTCTTGTGGATGTCGAAGCCTTCGGGGATGCGGGTCAGGGCCTGCCCGATATCCTTCATGGTTTCGGGTTTGATCGCGGTCTGGCCGGCCTGATATTCCTCTTTCTCGCGATCAAGACCCGACCAGCGGCCATCGAGCCAGTCGGCCTTGTTCGGCTTGAAGTTCTTGCCGATTTCAAACTCTTCGTTGAGCTTGGCCTGGAAGGCGGCCTTCATATCCTCGATCTCGCCTTCGGGGATGAGGCCGTCTTTGACGAGGCGTTCGGTATAGAGTTGCAGCGTCGTCTTCTGCTTCTTGATCCGGGTATACATGGCCGGATTGGTGAACATCGGCTCATCGCCTTCGTTATGGCCGAAGCGGCGATAACAGAAGATGTCGAGCACCACGTCCTTGTTGAACTTCTGGCGGAATTCGGTGGCCACGCGGGCGGCATGGACCACGGCCTCGGGGTCGTCGCCGTTGACGTGGAAGATGGGTGCCTCGACCATCAGCGCGATATCCGTCGGATAGGGCGACGAGCGCGAGAAGTGGGGCGCGGTGGTGAAGCCGATCTGGTTGTTCACCACGATATGGATCGTCCCGCCGGTGCGGTGGCCGCGCAGGCCGGAGAGGCCGAAGCATTCGGCCACGACGCCCTGGCCCGCGAAGGCCGCGTCGCCATGCAGCAGGATCGGCAGGACGGAGGAACGCGTGGTCTGGTCGCCGAACTGGTCCTGCTTGGCGCGGACCTTGCCCAGCACCACGGGATTGACCGCTTCGAGGTGCGAGGGGTTGGCGGTCAGCGACAGGTGGACGGTGTTGCCGTCAAACGTCCGGTCGGAAGAGGCGCCGAGGTGGTATTTCACGTCGCCCGAGCCATCCACATCCTCGGGCTTGTAGGAGCCGCCCTGGAATTCGTGGAAGATGGCGCGATAGGGTTTGGCCAGAACATTGGCCAGCACCGACAGGCGGCCCCGGTGGGGCATGCCGATGACGATCTCCTTGACCCCCAGCGCACCGCCGCGCTTGATGATCTGTTCCATCGCGGGGATCAGCGCCTCGCCCCCGTCAAGGCCAAAGCGTTTGGTGCCCATGTATTTGACATGGAGGAATTTTTCGAAACCCTCGGCCTCGACCAGCTTGTTCAGGATGGCGCGGCGGCCTTCACGGGTGAAGGCGATTTCCTTGCCATAGCCTTCGATCCGTTCCTTTAGCCAGCTTGCCTGTTCGGGATCGGAGATGTGCATGTATTGCAGGGCGAAGGTACCGCAATAGGTGCGCTTCACGATGTCGATGATCTGGCGCATGGAGGCGGTTTCCAGACCCAGCACCTTGTCGATGAAGATGGGCCGGTCCATGTCGGCCTCGGTGAAGCCGTAGGAGGCGGGGTCAAGCTCCGGATGCGGGGTGGTTTCGCGCATCCCCAGCGGATCGAGATCGGCGACCAGATGGCCCCGGATGCGATAGGCGCGGATGATCATCAGGGCGCGGATGCTGTCCAGCACGGCGCGTTGCAGTTGCGCGTCGGAGAGGGAGACGCCCTTTTCGGCGGCCTTGTCGGAAATCTTGGCGGCGGCGGCGCGGGCCTCTTTCACGGGCGGGGCGGGCCATTCGCCGGTGAGCGCGGCGGTCAGGTCATCGGCGGGGGCGGGCGGCCAGTCGGCGCGTGCCCATGAGGGGCCTGCGGCCTGACGCTTGGCGTCCAACTCGCTGTCGCCGAGGGCGCGGAAGAATTCGGCCCATTGCGCATCGACCGTGTTCGGATCGGCGGCATAGCGGGCCTGAAGCTGGTCGATATATTCGGCGTTATGGCCTTGCAGGAAGCTGGAGGCGTGGAACTGGTCGTTCGGCGAATGTTCGGTCATTAACTTTCGTCTCCCCTTCATGGGAAAGGCGGCAGGACGTCTCCTGCCGCCGGGATGGGATCTTCTATTCCGTCTGTCCGAATACGGCGCGGGTGAGCGCCGCGTTAGGCTGGGCCTGATTCAGCGAGGCCCAGGCCGCAAGGGCGAGAATGCCGAGAAGGGCCATGAAAGAGGCGATGACTGTCTTGGTGCGTGCATCCATCATCCCGGTCTCCATGGCCCGGCCTGTCAGTTGCCCAGCGATTTCATCACCGCCTCGCCCAGCGTCGCGGGGCTGTCGGCCACCACGATGCCTGCGGAGCGCATCGCCTCGATCTTCGATTCCGCGTCGCCCTTGCCGCCTGCAACGATCGCGCCAGCATGGCCCATGCGGCGGCCGGGGGGGGCGGTGCGGCCCGCGATGAAGCCGGCGCAGGGCTTGGCGCGGCCGCGCTTCGCCTCGTCCTTCAGGAACTGCGCGGCCTCTTCCTCGGCTGACCCGCCGATTTCGCCGATCATGATGATCGACTGGGTTTCGGGATCGGCGAGGAACATTTCCAGCACGTCGATATGTTCGGTGCCCTTGATCGGGTCGCCGCCGATGCCCACGGCGGAGGATTGGCCAAGGCCGAGGTCGGTGGTCTGCTTGACCGCCTCATAGGTCAGGGTGCCGGAGCGGGAGACGACGCCCACGCTGCCGCGCTGGTGGATATGGCCGGGCATGATGCCGATCTTGCAGGCGCCGGGGGTGATGACGCCGGGGCAGTTCGGCCCGATCAGGCGGGATTTGGACCCTTCCAGCGCGCGCTTGACCTTCATCATGTCCAGCACCGGGATGCCTTCGGTGATGCAGACGATCAGTTCCATCCCGGCGTCGATCGCCTCGAGGATCGAGTCGGCGGCGAAGGGCGGGGGGACGTAGATCACGCTGGCATTGGCCTGGGTCTTTGCCATGGCTTCGTGGACCGAGTCGAAGACCGGCAGGTCAAGATGCGTGGTGCCGCCTTTGCCGGGCGTCACGCCGCCGACCATCTTGGTGCCATAGGCGATGGCCTGTTCGGAGTGGAACGTGCCCTGCGAGCCAGTGAAGCCCTGGCAGATGACGCGGGTGTTTTCGTTGACGAGGACTGCCATTTGCAGTTGCTCCTGTTCTGATCCACGCCTTAGCGCGGAATGTAATAATCAATCGTGAGCGCGTTGCTTCCGTAGGCGGACGTTGTCTGGATGATCGTCTGGCCAAAGGCGAATTGATGATAGGTGGAGAAGCCACCTGCGGGCCGCCCCACAAGTTTTCCACCCCGCTTGGTCAGATCATCGAGCATGGCGTTGAAGACGACGCGGGCGGTATCATAGTCGGTTCGCACCACGTAAAGCCTGCAACCACGCACGCCCCGCGCGTTTTCGCCCATATCCACCGAATACACGGTATCGAAAGCGCCCCCGAGGCCGGCTTTGCCCTTGTAGATCGTCTTCTTTTTCGTCTGCCGGGTGATCGCCAGACCTGCCGCGGCCAGAGCGGATCCGTCATCGACCTTGCGAAGGACATAGTCCACGCAGGTCTGCTGCATCCGCAATGCCACAGGGGTGTATCGTGCAGCGAAGTCCTCTGCACGCGATGCGCTTCCCAAGCTTGCGAGCATGACGGCGATGCTACAGGCAATCTTGCGCACCGGAGTTACCCCTTCACCGCTTTGACAATCTTCTGGGCGGCGTCCGACAGGTTGTCGGCGGCGATCACGTTCAGACCGGATTTGTTGATGATCTCTTTGCCAAGCTCGACATTCGTGCCCTCAAGCCGCACGACGAGCGGGACCTTGAGACCCACTTCCTTGACCGCCGCGATCACGCCTTCGGCGATGATGTCGCAGCGCATGATGCCGCCGAAGATGTTGACGAGGATGCCTTTGACGTTGGGATCGGAGGTGATGATCTTGAAGGCTTCCGTCACCTTTTCCTTGGTCGCGCCGCCGCCCACGTCGAGGAAGTTGGCGGGTTCGGCACCGTAAAGCTTGATGATGTCCATGGTCGCCATGGCAAGGCCCGCGCCGTTGACCATGCAGCCGATTTCGCCATCGAGTGCGATATAGTTCAGGTCGAACTTGGAGGCGGCGAGTTCCTTGGGATCTTCTTCCGTCTCATCCCGCAGGGCGGCGATGTCGGCGTGGCGGTAGAGAGCGTTCGAGTCAAAACCCATCTTGGCGTCGAGGCATTTGAGGTTGCCATCGGTCATCACCACGAGGGGGTTGATCTCCAGCATCTCCATGTCTTTCTCGATGAAGAGCCGGTAGAGGTTCTTCACCATGGCGACGCATTGCTTGATCTGGTTGCCGGTCAGGCCCAGTTCAAAGGCGACGCGGCGGCCGTGGAAATCGGACAGGCCGGTGGCCGGATCGACGGCGAAGGAGAGGATCTTTTCGGGCGTGTCATGGGCCACGTCTTCGATCGACATGCCGCCTTCGGTGGAGACGACAAAGGAAACGCGGCTGGTCTGGCGATCAATCAGCAGGGCGAGGTAAAGCTCGCGTTCGATATCGGAGCCGTCTTCGATATAGATGCGGTTGACCTGCTTGCCCGCGGGGCCGGTCTGGATGGTGACGAGGGTGCGGCCCAGCATCTGGCGGGCGAACTGGTTGGCCTCTTCGACCGAGCGGGCAAGGCGGACGCCGCCCTTTTCACCGGCTTCGGGTTCCTTGAAATGGCCCTTGCCGCGACCGCCGGCATGGATCTGGGCCTTGACCACCCAGAGCGGGCCATCGAGTTCGCCTGCCGCTGTCTTGGCCTCTTCGGCCTTCAGCACCACGCGGCCATCGGATACCGGGACGCCGTAGGAGCGCAGCAGCGCCTTGGCCTGATATTCGTGGATGTTCATCGCAACCGTCCCATCATTGTGGTTTTGGGGCCTATTGCCATGGATCTGGGCAGCGTTAAAACGGTATTCTACGGTATACCGGGGTTTCGGGGCAAAAATCGACATTTTGTGATCACACGCCGAAAAAGTGTGATCACAAGTTGTAAATCGTTAGCGATAGCGGGTGATTCGGCGGGATGGAAGGCCGGGAGGGTGGCCTGTCTGGTGATCTGCCTGTCCCGGGCCTGACCCGGGACCTCCGGTTCGCCCGGGCGGTTCGGGCCTGGCACGAGGTCCCGGGTCAGGCCCGGGACGGGTGTTCGGGATCGGCGGTGAACAGGGTCTGTCCGCGCGGAAGGCGGTGGTCGTGGCAGGTGGCGGTGAAGCCTGCGGCTTCGGCGATGGTCCGCACCTGCGCCGCCGTCATGTGCCAGGGAAAGCGGTCGGGATGGGTGACCACGCCATCATTCTGGCGGTGGGGGCCGGAATGGCCTTCGGGGGCGAGGAAGACGGTGAAAAGGGCGCGGCGGAGATTTGGGAAGCGGCGGCGGAGATTGGTTAAGGCATCGTGAAGGCTGCGGGCGGGAAGGTGGGTGAAGACGGCGAAGGCCAGCGCGGTGGTTATGGTGTCGGGGATCTGCGGGTAGGCGAAGGTGGCGTCTTCGATCAGGTGGTTCTGGGGAAGGCGCTGGCGGGTAGGGTCATCCAGCTCGGTTTCCCAACCCTTAAGCATGAGGGCGCGGGAGGCGTCGGTGGCCCAGTAGTCGGCGACCATGGGGGCGAGGTGGCGGCCGAGGCGGAGTGCGCCCGCGCCGATGTCAAGCAGGTGGTCGGCGGCGGTGAGGCCGTGTCGGGTGAGGAGGGGAAGGACGATGCGGCGCGTTTCGTCCCAGCGGCCGCCCACGATATCGCGATGCCGCCCCTTGGCGAGGGCGTCATCGTAGAAGCCGGGGGCGGCGTAGGGGGAGGGGTGGGTCACTGTGGCCCGGCGGCGCGGCGGAGGATGGCGAGCATCAGGTCGGAGGCGCGCTCCATGTCCTGCACGGAGACCCATTCCAAAGGCCCGTGGATTTCCTGCATGCCGGTGAAGAGGTTGGGGCAAGGGACGCCCATTTCGGTAAGGCGCGAGCCGTCGGTGCCGCCGCGGATCGGGACGGAGACGGGGTCGAGGCCGATGTCGCGGCAGGCTGCTGTGGCAAGGTCGACGGGGCGCATGTCCTTTTCCAGCCAGTAGCGCATGTTGCGGTATTGGGGTTTGATCTCGCAGGTGATGGTGGCGCGGGGTTCGGTGGCCTGCACGGCAGCGCAGACCTGACGCAGGATTTCGCCTTTCTGTTCAAGCCCTTCGCGTTCGAAATCGCGCAGGATGAAGCCGGAGCGTCATGGCGGAGGAGCCGCCTGTCATGTCGGTGGCATGGATGAAACCGTCGCGCCCTTCGGTGAGTTCGGGGAGCATGGTGTGCTGGGGCAGGGCGGCGATGATTTTCGCGGCCAGATGGACGGCGTTGACCATTTTCCCCTTGGCCCAGCCGGGATGGATGGAGACGCCTTCGATTTTGACCTCGGCCCCGTCGGCGGAGAAGGTCTCGTATTCGATCTCGCCCGCTTCGCCGCCGTCGAAGGTGTAGGCCCAGTCGACCTGCAGATCTTGCGGCAGGCGTTTGTCGACGCCGCGACCGATTTCCTCGTCGGGGGTGAAGGCGAGGCGGATGGGGCCGTGGGGGATGGAGGGGTCTGCCAGAAGGGTGGCGGCGGTGTGGAGGATGATGGCGATGCCGGCCTTGTCATCCGCGCCAAGAAGGGTGGTGCCTGAGGCGGTGACGATGTCGTGGCCCAGCTTTTTCAACAGGTTAGGCGAGGTTTCGGGGGTGAGGGTGAGGGTCGGGTTGTCGGGGTAGGTGATTGCGCCGCCGTTGTAGCCGCGGATCAGGCGGGGTTTCACGCCGGTCGCGTTGAATTGCGGGGCGGTGTCCATATGGGCCAGAAAGCCGATGGTGGGGCCCGGCGCGGTGGCGGGGATTGTGGCAAGGACGGTGCCGTAATCGGTGAGGGTGATGTCGGATGCGCCCATGGATTCAAGCTCTTGCACCAGCAGGTTGGCGAGATTGAGCTGGATCGCGGTGGAGGGCTGGCTGGGGCTGTCGGCATCGGATTGGGTGTCGATGGCGCAGTAGCGCATAAGGCGGGCGGCGAGGTCTTCGGTGCGTGTGGTCATGCGGTATGTCCCTTTTGGCGGGATGGGATCGTGGGGCGCGCGGCTTGTCAATGCCGGGCGGATTTCGCTGCGATTCCGGGGGATTGCGGTTTTGGGGCGTTCAGCTGTGCGGTGCAGCCGTGCAGTGCAGCGGGGCGTGCATACAAGTTTCGGCAGGATGGGGTGGGCTGGCGTGGTTAAGGGTGCGTGGCTGCACAGAGGTGACCCCGCCCCGGGCTTGACCCGGGGCCTTCGGTCTATGCCGGGGGAGGGGGAGGTCCCGGGGCAAGCCCGGGACGGGGTGCCGCAGGGCGGGGTTCACCCCGCCGCCCACTGTCAGTTCAGCCAGATCGACAGGAGCATCGCGTCGCCGCCCATCAACCCCTCAAATGCGCGCCAGCTTTCGGGGCTGACGGTTTCGCCCTTTTCGAGATAGGGCAGCGCGCCGGTGCCCTGAATCCAGTCCTTCACGTCGATCGGGGCGGGGTCGGTGAACATGCGGCCAAGGTTGACGCCGCCGCCATCGCCCAGACGCCAGTAGGGGATGAGTTTCTCGCCTTTGAGCAGCGCTTCGCCATCGGCCAGCACGGCAAGCCATGTGGCGCCGGTTTCTGGCGGGAGGGCAAGGCCGAGGGCGGAGGTCTGGCGCGCGTTGGGGAGCCATTCGGCATCGTTGTCGGTTTCGGCCTCTACCGCCGCCCAGAAAGCGCGGTTGTCGGCGGTCATCGACAGGAAATGGTCGCGGGCCTGTGTCAGGCGGGCGGGATCGGGCTGCTGGTCCAGCGCATCGAGCATGACCCAGAGCGCATCGACCCAGGGGCGGATGACGAACATCTCTTCGGCATCGGGGGGCGAGATGGCCTGCATCGCCGCGCGTGCCTGTTCAGCGCGGGTGAGGGCGTCGGTCGGATCATAGGCGAGGAGGGTCTTGGCCGCGCCTTCGAGGAGGTGGGTATAGGCCGAAAGCCATGCGGCATCGGCGCGGTCAAAGCGGATCACGGGCGCGGGGGTGTCGGGGTCGCGGTCGAACCAGCGCCAGCCCATGAGGGTGGGGCCGAGGAGTTGAAGAAGGTCTTCGTCGGGGCTGCGCGTGCCGTCGGCGTTGACGTCGAACCAGAGGTCGGCGAGGCGGATTTCCACGGTGAATTCGGGACCGGTGGGAAGGCCCGCGAGGGGGGCGCGGGCGGCGGCCATGTCTTGCGCGACTTGCGCGAAGAGGGCGGCCACGTCGCCGGGGGCGAAGGTGGCGTCGGGGGCGGTGCCTTGATCCAGACGCAGGAGGGGGATCATGCCGGAGGGATCGTCCATCCCGGTGCGGTAGCGGGTCTGGTAGGTGGTTTCCACCGCGCGGAGGAAACGCAGGCCGCCGAGGGCGAAGCGGTCAGCCTCGGTGGGTGCGGCGAGGGTTTCGAGGCGGGTGACGGTCGCGGCGAGGCCGCTTGATGCGACTTCGGCAGAGATGTCCTGCGCGGCAGAGGGGAGGGGCGCGAGGAGAAGGGCGGAGAGGAAAAGGGATTTGGGTGAAAGGGAGAGGGGCATGGATGCCTCCGGTTCAGGTCAATCCTTGGGTTTGCGCGCCTCGGCGGCCGCTTTCATGCGGGCGAGGAGTTCGGCCTTTTTCTTGGCCGCGGCATCGTCGCCCTTGGGCGCGCCGCGGCGGGGTTGGTCGAGCGGGTGGTGGCTGTCCTTGGCCATCTTGGGGTTGCCGTTCTTGCCATAGTCCATCGTCGGGGCCTTTCAGGGAAAGAAGAAGGGGCGTCCCGTGGCGGGACGCCCCTGCTGGTTAGCACGGGTCGGGCGATCAGGCCAGCGAGGGGTCGATGCCCTTGCAGGCCGCGACGAGGCCTTTCACGGCGTCGATGGATTTGTCCATCATCGCCTGTTCGGCGGCGTTCAGCTTGATGTCCACGACGCGTTCGATGCCGCCCGCGCCGATGATGGTGGGCACGCCCACATACATGCCATCAAGGCCGTAGGCGCCTTTGACATAGGCCGCGCAGGGGAGGAGGCGCTTCTGGTCCTTCAGGAAGGCTTCGGCCATTTCGATGGCCGAGGTCGCCGGGGCGTAGAAGGCGGAGCCGGTTTTCAGGAGGCCCACGATCTCGGCGCCGCCGTCACGGGTGCGCTGGACGATGGCGTCGAGCTTTTCCTGCGTAGTCCAGCCCATCTGGACGAGGTCGGGAAGCGGGATGCCTGCGACGGTGGAGTAGCGGGTCAGCGGGACCATCGTGTCGCCATGGCCGCCGAGGACGAAGGCCGTCACGTCGCGCATGGAGACGTTGAATTCAACCGAGAGGAAGTGGCGGAAGCGCGCAGAGTCCAGCACGCCGGCCATGCCGACGACCATGTTATGCGGCAGGCCCGAGAATTCGCGCAGCGCCCAGACCATCGCATCCAGCGGATTGGTGATGCAGATGACGAAGGCGTTCGGGGCATGGGCCTTGATGCCTTCGCCCACGGATTTCATCACCTTGAGGTTGATGCCCAGAAGATCGTCGCGCGACATGCCGGGCTTGCGCGGCACGCCTGCGGTGACGATGCAGACATCGGCGCCCGCGATATCGGCGTAATCATTGGTGCCCTTCATCACGGCGTCGAAGCCTTCCGAGGGACCCGACTGCGCGATATCCAGCGACTTGCCCTGCGGGGTGCCTTCGGCGATGTCGAAAAGCACCACGTCGCCGAGTTCCTTGATGGCGGCGAGATGGGCGAGCGTGCCGCCGATCTGGCCGGCGCCGATGAGGGCGATCTTGGGTCGTGCCATGGTCCGGATCCTCCGTCTGGTGTGAGTCGCGTGGTTTGCTACGCCCCAAAGCGCCGTCTGGCAAGCGTTGTGAACCGGGTATTGTATACAATGGCATGCGGCAAATGCGGCAGGGGCGGTGGTGGCGGGTTGCTGATTGCGCTAAAGGCGGTGCGGGGCAGAGGGGGCGGCGATGGACGGGATCGGGTTCTGGGCGGCGGCGGTGGCGGCGGCGGTTCTGGTTGGTGCGGGCAAGGGCGGGATCCCGGTGGTGGGGATGCTGGGCGTGCCGGTGCTGGCGCTGGCGATCAGCCCGGTGACGGCGGCGGGGCTTTTGCTGCCGGTCTATGTGGTGTCGGACATGTTCGGGCTGTGGGCCTATCGGCGGGATTTTGATGGCCGTGTGCTGGCGATCCTGCTGCCGGGGGCGGTGGCGGGAATCGCGCTGGGCTGGTTGACGGCGAGCATGGTGTCGGAGGCGGTGGTGACGGGGTTGATCGGGCTGATCGGGCTGGTCTTTGCGTTGAACCTGATCCTGCGGCCCAAGCAGGATGCCGCGCCGAAGCGGGCAGAGGTGGGGCCGGGGCTGTTCTGGGGGGCGGTGACGGGGTTCACGAGTTTCGTGAGCCATTCGGGCGCGCCGCCCTATCAGGTGTATACGCTGCCCCTGAAGATGACGAAGACGGTGTTTGCGGGGACATCGACCATCGCTTTCGCTGTAATCAATGCGGTGAAGCTGATCCCCTATTGGGCGCTGGGGCAGTTTTCGCCCGAGAACCTGCATGTGGCGGTGCTGCTGATGCCGGTGGCGGCGGTGGCGGTGTTTGCCGGGGTGCGGCTGGTGCGGGTGCTGCCGGAGGCGCTGTTCTTCAAGGCGGTGACATGGGCGCTTTTGGGGATATCGCTGAAGCTGGTCTGGGATGGGCTGCGCGGGGTGATGTGAGGGCGCTTGCTGCAATGCGGCATTTTTGGGCTTGCCGAAACTTTTGAAATCGTGCCTTTGGGCGAAAGAATCTTTCGCGAGGACGACTCAGATGACGCGACCTTTCCGTTCGGTGCTGTATATCCCGGGTTCGAAGGCGCGCGCTTTGGAGAAGGCGCGCAGCTTGGCGGCGGATGCGATCATCTTTGATCTGGAGGATGCCGTCGCGCCGGATGAAAAGGCCGCCGCGCGCGAGACGCTGGCGCGGTTTCTGGAGGAAGTGGACTATGCGCCGCGCTATCGGATCGTGCGGATCAACGGGTTCGATACCGCATGGGGGCAGGCGGATGCGGGGGCCTTTGCCGGCCATGCGGGGGCGGATGCGATCCTTGTGCCGAAGGTGAACACGCCTGCCGATCTGGAGTCCGTGGCGGAGGTGGCGGGGGAGAAGCCCCTTTGGGCGATGATGGAGACGGCGGCGGGGATGCTGAACGCCGCCGCGATTGCCGCCCATCCCCGGCTGGAGGGGATGGTGATGGGGACCAATGACCTTGCGAAGGAATTGGGGAGCCGGTTCCGGGCGGACCGCTTGCCGTTGATGACGGGGCTGGGGCTGTGCCTGCTGGCGGCCAAGGCGCAGGGGCGGGTGATCGTGGACGGGGTCTATAACGCCTTCAAGGATGAGGCGGGTTTGCGGGCGGAATGCGCGCAGGGGCGCGACATGGGGTTCGATGGCAAGACGCTGATCCATCCGGCGCAGCTGGAGATCTGCAACGAGGAATTCGCGCCGAGCGAGGCGGAGGTCGATCTGGCGCGGCGGCAGATCGAGGCCTTCAACGCGGCGCAGGCCGAGGGGCAGGGCGTGGCCGTGCTGGACGGGCGGATCGTGGAGAACCTGCATGTGGTGACCGCGCAGGCGGTGCTGGCCAAGGTGGAGGCGATCCGGGCGCAGGCCATTGCCGCCGAGAGAATTGCGGTGGACGCGGAATAGGGGCAGGCTGCGCGCGCATTTGATCCGCTGGAGGTGTGAGCGATGACCCTGTTGATCCTTGGTTTGGCCCTGTGGTGGGCGGCGCATCTGTTCAAGCGCGTGGCGCCGGAGGCGCGGGCGCGAATGGGCAATGCCGGAAAGGGCATTGCGGCGATCGTCATTCTGGCCAGCATGGTGATGATGTATTTCGGCTATGGCGCCGCGAAGGAGACGGCGGATGTCTGGTGGGGGAGGTCGCCTGCACTGGTGGGGATCAACAACCTGCTGATGGTGCTGGCTGTCTATCTCTATGCGGCATCGGGCACGGGGTCTGCGCTGGCGCGGAAGATCCGCCATCCGCAACTGACGGCGGTGAAGACATGGGCCGTGGCGCATCTGCTGCCGAATGGCGATCTGCCGTCCTTCGTGCTGTTCGGGGGACTTCTGGCCTGGGCGGTGGTGTCGGTGATCGTGATCAACCGGACGCAGCGGGATTGGGTGCCGCCGGTGGCCAAGCCGGGGGCAGAGGTGAAGGCCATTGTCGGAACGGTGATCGTCACGGTCGTGATCATGCTGATCCACAACTGGCTGGGCTATCAGCCATGGGGCTGATCGGGGGGTGAGGAGATGAGGCTTTATCGGTTCCTGTCGGAGGATGACACCTCGGCCTTCTGTCACAAGGTGACGGCGGCCTTGAACAAGGGGTGGGAGTTGCACGGATCGCCGACCTATGCCTTCGACGCCGCGCGGGGCGTGATGCGCTGCGGGCAGGCGGTGGTGAAGGAAGTGCCGGGCGATTACAGCCCGGAGGTGAAACTGGGCGAGCAGTAGGGCGGGCCGTTGGGTCTGTTGCAGGAGAGACGGCGATGAAGACCAATCCGGGGCGGTTTTTCGAGGATTACCGCTTGGGCGAGACGATCACCCATGCGGTGCCGCGCACGGTTTCGGGCGGGGAGCGGGCGCTTTACCATGCGCTCTATCCGGCGCGGGGGGCCTTGTATTCATCGGACGAGTTCGCGCGGGGCTGCGGGTTGCCGGCATCGCCGATGGATGACCTGATCGCCTTTCATGTGGTCTTCGGCAAGACCGTGCCGGATATCAGCCTGAACGCGGTGGCGAACCTTGGCTATGCCGAGGGGCGGTGGCTGGGGCAGGTCTATCCCGGTGATACGCTGCGGTCTGAGTCCACCGTGATCGGGCTGAAGGAGAATTCCAACGGCAAGTCGGGCGTCGTCTATGTGCGGACGCGGGGCATCAACCAGCGCGGCGAGGTGGTGCTGGAATATGTCCGCTGGGTGATGGTGAGGAAGGCGCGTCTGGACGCGCCCGCGCCGGAGGCGGTGGTGCCTGCGCTGGCGCCCGTGGTCGATGCGGGGGCGCTGGTGGTGCCGGGGGGGCTGGATTTCACGCGCTATGATTTCGCGCTGGCGGGAGAGCGGCATCGGTTCGGCGATTACACGCTGGGCGAGAAGATCGACCATGTGGATGGGGTGACGGTGGAGGAAGCCGATCACCTGCTGGCGACGCGGCTGTGGCAGAACACCAGCAAGGTCCATTTCGACGTGACGCAGCGTGAAGATGGGCGGAGGCTGATCTATGGGGGCCATGTGATTTCGCTGGCGCGGGCCTTGAGTTTCAACGGCTTGGCCAATGCGCAGATGATCGTGGCGCTGAATGCGGGGGCGCATGCGAACCCCTGTTTCGCGGGGGATACGGTGCGGGCGTGGTCCGAGGTGCTGGACAAGGCGGAGACGTCGTCCCCCGGCGTGGGCGCGCTGCGGTTGCGGCTGGTGGCGGTGAAGGATGGGGCCGCGCCTTTCGCGTTGAAGGGGGCGGAGGGGAAATATCTGCCCGAGGTGCTGCTGGATCTGGATTACTGGGCGCTGGTGCCTGTTTGATTTGTGATCACAAGCTCGGGCTTGATCGACGCATTTCTTTCGGCATGATGCGTGGCATGTCGCGTGTGATCGGTTCCCTGCTTGTCTTCCTTTCGCTGGCCTTCGGGGCGGCGGCCGAAAGCCTTGGCTATAAGGGAGCGGAGGCGGGTGGGGAGGCGCTGGCCGGTGAGGAGCTGGAGCTGACCGATGCCGAATGGCATGTGCGCGATGTGATGCTGGCGATCTTTTACCACGAATTGGGCCATGCGCTGATCGACGTGATGCAGTTGCCTGTGCTGGGTCTGGAGGAAGACGCGGCGGATGTGCTGTCGGTGGTGATGATCGACCGGATCTGGGATGCCGAATCTTCGGAAGCGAAGGTGGCGGCGGCGGCGAGTTTCTGGGCGGCGAGTGCGGTGGAAACAGCCGAAGCGGGCTATGCGCCGGCCTTCTGGGGCGTGCATTCGCCGGATGAACGGCGCTATTTCACCTATCTTTGCCTGTATTACGGCGGTGCGCCCGAGGAGCGCGAGGCGCTGGCGATTGATTTCGGCCTGCCCGAGGATCGCGCGGCGACCTGCCCGGACGAGTTCGATCTGGCGGCTGGGTCCTGGGGGGTATTCCTGGATGAGCTGGAGGCGGCGGGGGCGGGGGAGAGCCTTGTCTGGCAGGGGGACACCGCGCCCGAGGATTTCGTTTCGGCGGCGATTGCCGAGGAGGTGGACTATCTGAATTCCATCTGGACCCTGCCCGAGCCGGTGGGGGTGCAGGTGGCCGCCTGCGACGAGGCGAATGCCTTCTATGACCCCGAGGCGAAGATGATCACCATGTGCAGCGAGATGGCGACCTATATCGAATCCACCTATCCGGCGGAGTGACGGAAACTGTGATCACGAATTTTCAAGGCGTGATCACAAACCGAAGTTTTTCGTCAATTTAGCGCCAACATGCTGCGCCTGCGGCATCGTAGAGCGTGACTTGGCCATAAAATCCGCTATTCAAACACGTCATAAAGCCAAGAATGCGCGCCCGCCGGTCCGACTGGACGGGCAAGCCAGCGACGAAGGGAACCGAGATGGCTGATGTGAAGCGGGTCGAACGGCCCCTTTCCCCGCACTTGCAGATCTATCGCCCGCAGCTGACCTCGATCACGTCGATCCTGACGCGGATCACGGGGAACGGGCTGATCGTGGGCACGATGCTGGCGGTGTGGTGGCTGCTGTCGGCGGCGGTGTCGCCCGAATATTTCGCGGTGGCGGATGCGGTGGCGACGAGCTGGTTCGGGGATCTGGTCTTTACCCTTTCGGCTTGGGCGCTGTGGTATCACTATCTGGCTGGCATCCGGCATCTGATTTACGATGCGGGCAAGGGGTTGGATATTCCCACCGCCGAAAAGCTGGGCTGGGCCTGCATCATCGGATCGGTCGTGCTGACCGTCCTGACCATTATCATCGTGTAAGGGGGGGCGGGGGATGCGTTATCTGACCGACCGCAAGCGCGCCGTGGGCAAGGGTGCGGGGCATTCCGGGACGGAGCATCACTGGTACATGCAGGTGAGCGCGGTGGCGCTGATGTTCCTGCTGCCGGTGTGGGTGTTCATCTTTGGTCGGGCCTTGGGGCAGGGGCATGAGGCGGTAGTGGCCACCTTTGCGCGACCTTTCCCGGCGATCGTGACCGGCTTGGTGCTGTTCGTGTCGATGCGCCACTTCGCCAAGGGTGCGCAGATGATGATCGAGGACTATGCGCGGGGGCATACGAAGAAGGCCCTCGTGATCGCGGCGATTTCGCTTTCCTACGTGGTGATGGCGACGGGGTTCTATGCCCTTGTCCGCATCGCGCTTTGAGAACTGGGGCTGAGATGACGGCTTATCCGTATGAAGTGCATGACTATGACGTGGTCGTGGTGGGGGCGGGCGGCGCAGGTCTGCGCGCGACGCTGGGCATGGCGGAGCAGGGGCTGCGCACGGCCTGCGTGACGAAGGTTTTTCCGACGCGGTCGCATACGGTGGCGGCGCAGGGCGGGATCGCGGCGTCGCTGGGGAACATGGGCCCGGATTCGTGGCAGTGGCACATGTATGACACCGTGAAGGGGTCGGACTGGCTGGGTGACACGGATGCGATGGAGTATCTGGCGCGCGAGGCCCCGAAAGCGGTTTACGAGCTGGAGCATTACGGGGTGCCGTTTTCGCGCACCGAGGAAGGGAAGATCTATCAGCGTCCCTTTGGCGGCCATACGACGGAGTTCGGCGAGGGGCCGCCGGTGCAGCGCACCTGTGCCGCCGCCGACCGGACGGGGCATGCGATCCTGCACACGCTGTATGGGCAGAGCCTGAAGAACAATGCGGAATTCTTCATCGAATATTTCGCGCTGGACCTGATCATCACGGACGGGGCCTGCACGGGTGTGGTGGCGTGGAAGCTGGATGACGGCACGATCCATGTCTTCAACGCGAAGATGGTGGTGCTGGCGACGGGGGGCTATGGCCGGGCCTATTTCAGCGCGACGTCGGCGCATACTTGCACGGGCGATGGCGGCGGGATGGTGGCGCGGGCTGGCCTGCCGTTGCAGGACATGGAATTCGTGCAGTTCCATCCGACGGGGATTTACGGGTCTGGTTGCCTTATCACCGAAGGGGCGCGGGGCGAGGGTGGCTATCTGACCAACGCCAATGGTGAGCGGTTCATGGAGCGCTATGCGCCGCATTACAAGGATCTGGCACCGCGCGATTATGTTTCCCGCTGCATGACGCTGGAAATTCGCGAGGGGCGTGGGGTTGGCGCGACTGGCGACCATATCCACCTGCACCTGAACCACCTGCCGAAGGAGACCTTGGAGCTGCGGCTGCCGGGGATTTCGGAATCGGCGCGGATCTTTGCAGGCGTGGACCTGACGAAGGAGCCGATCCCGGTTCTGCCGACGGTGCATTACAACATGGGCGGGATTCCTACGAACTACTGGGGTGAGGTGCTGAACCCGACCGCCGACAACCCGGATGCCGTGTTCCCCGGTCTGATGGCGGTGGGCGAGGCGGGCTGTGCTTCGGTGCATGGGGCGAACCGGCTGGGGTCGAACTCGCTGATCGACCTTGTGGTGTTCGGGCGCGCTGCGGCCATTCGGGCGGGGCAGATCGTGGATCCGAAGACCCCGGTTGCGCCGGTGAACCGTGCGGAAGTGGACAAGGCGCTGACGCGCTTCGATGCGATGCGCCATGCCAATGGCGGCACGCCGACGGCGGAGTTGCGGCTGGAGATGCAGCGCACCATGCAGGCGGATGCCGCCGTGTTCCGGGCCGAGGCGACGCTGGCCGAGGGCGAGCGGAAGATGACGGCGATTGCCGGGAAGATGGGCGATCTGAAGGTGACCGACCGGTCGCTGGTCTGGAATTCCGACCTGATGGAGACGCTGGAACTGGCGAACCTGATGCCCAATGCGCTGGCCACGATCTATGGCGCACATGCGCGGACCGAGAGCCGGGGCGCGCATGCGCATGAGGATTATCCGAACCGGGATGATGCCAACTGGCGCAAGCATTCGCTGGCATGGGTCGAGGGGAACAAGGTGACCTTGGGCTATCGCGGCGTGCATGTGGACCCGCTGACGACGGAAGCGGAAGGCGGGATCAGCCTGAAGAAGATCGCGCCTGCAGAGCGGAAGTTCTGATGGGGAGCGGGCTTGCATCGGCGAGGATGCGCCGCCCCGGTCGCGCCTTGGCGCGGCGGGGCTGCGGACCTGTGCTTGGGCATGGCAGGATGCAGGCAACGCCTGCAACCGGAGGTTTCCCCATGCGCGCCGCCCTGATGTTCGCCCTTGTTCCCCTGAGCCTTGCCGCCTGTTCGCCGCAGGATGTGGCAGACAAGATCGGGCGGCGCACCGCCGAAACCGTGGTGCGGCCCATCGTCGACAACCGCCTGACCGGGCCGCAGGCGGACGCCGCGACGCGCTGCGTGGTGCAGAATGCCAGCGCTGCCGAGGTGCAGATGCTGGCGCGGGATGTGGGCGTCTATGCCGGCACGTCGACCGAGGCGACGGTCTGGGCGATTGTGGCGCGGAGCGAGACGCAAGCCTGCCTTGCCGCCGCTGGCGTGGCGCTGGGGGCATGATGCGGGGGCTGTGGCTGATCCCGGTGGCGATGCTGGCGGCCTGCGGGCCGATCCCGGTGGACCGGGCCGAGCAGCAGTGTTTTGACCGGGCGCGTCTGGCGGCCAAGCCGCGCGGGATGGTCAGTGTCGGGGCGACATCGAGCGGCGATGCCAAGGCGGGGCTGAAGCTGCAGATTTCGTCAGACTACATCATGGGACGCGATCCTTCGGCGGTGTTCGATGCCTGCGTCTATCAGAAATCCGGGCAGCCGCCGACGCGGCCGCTCTACTCGTTCCCGGAATGGAAGGGTTAAAAGATGGTTCAGTTCACGCTTCCCAAGAATTCGAAGATCCGGACTGGCAAGACATGGCCGAAGCCCGCGGGGAAGAATGTGCGGAAGTTCCAGATCTATCGCTGGAACCCGGATGATGGGGAAAACCCGCGTGTGGATACCTATTTCGTGGATATGGACACGTGCGGGCCGATGGTTCTGGACGCGCTGATCAAGATCAAGAACGAGATCGACCCGACGCTGACCTTCCGCCGGTCTTGCCGCGAGGGGATTTGCGGGTCTTGCGCGATGAACATCGACGGGATCAACACGCTGGCCTGTATCTATGGCTTGGATGAGGTGAAAGGGGATGTGAAGATCTATCCCTTGCCGCATATGCCGGTGATCAAGGACCTGATCCCCGACCTGACGCATTTCTATGCGCAGCATGCGAGCATCATGCCCTGGCTGGAGACCAAGACGAACCGCCCGGCCAAGGAGTGGCGGCAGTCGATCGAGGATCGGAAAAAGCTGGACGGGCTTTATGAATGCGTGATGTGCGCGTCGTGCAGCACGTCCTGCCCGAGCTATTGGTGGAACAGCGACAAGTATCTGGGGCCTGCGGCGCTGCTGCATGCCTATCGCTGGATCATCGACTCGCGCGATGAGGCGACGCCGGAGCGGCTGGACCAGCTGGAGGATCCGTTCAAGCTGTATCGTTGCCACACGATCATGAATTGCGCCAAGACCTGCCCCAAGGGGCTGAACCCCGCCAAGGCGATTGCCGAGATCAAGAAGATGATGGTGGAACGGGTGGTGTGATCCGCCCTTTGCCGCGTGCCTTGGAAGGCCCGGACCCGGCGTCCGGGCTTTTCTCGTTGAAGCGGGGACGGTCGTCCCCCCGCACCCCCTGTCTTTGCGCAGATGTGGCGCGGGTGGAGGTTTCGAGACCGTGGGGCGCGCGCCCCGGCCTTTTGCTTCAGCGGCCCACGCCCACATAGGTTTCGAACCCGGCGGCCAGCACGTCTTCGCGGTTGTAGATGTTGCGCAGGTCGGCCATGCGGGGGGTGTTCATCTTGCGCGCGAGTTTCGCCAGATCGAGGGCGCGGAATTCGTTCCATTCCGTCAGGATCACCAGCACATCGGCGGCCTGCGCGGCGTGATAGGCGTTTTCCACCCAGCGGACATGGGGGAGAAGCGCCTCGCCTTCGTGCTGGCCCTGGGGATCCATCACGCGGACCTTGGCCCCGCCGCCCACCAGCGCGGGAACGATGGTGAGCGAGGGCGCATCGCGCATGTCATCGGTATTGGGTTTGAAGGTGACGCCGAGGATGCCCACCGTCTTGCCGTTGATGGTGCCATCGAGCAGGTCGACGATCTTGTCGAGCATGCGCGCCTTGACCTGATCGTTCACCTTGATGACGGTTTCCACGATCTGCATGGGCACCGCATGTTCCTGCCCGATGCGGGCGAGCGCCTTGGTATCCTTGGGGAAGCACGACCCGCCATAGCCGGGGCCTGCATGGAGGAACTTGTTGCCGATGCGGCCATCCAGCCCGATGCCGCGCGAGACGGATTTGATATCCGCCCCCACGCGTTCGCACAGTGCCGCGATTTCGTTGATGAAGGTGATCTTGGTCGCGAGGAAGGCGTTGGCGGCGTATTTGATCATCTCGGCCGATTCCAGATCGGTGAAGACGATGGGGAAATCGCGCAGGAAGAGCGGGCGGTAGATATCCGACATCACCTTTTGCGCGCGGTCGGATTCGACGCCCACGACCACGCGGTCGGGGCGCATGAAATCGTCGATCGCCGCGCCTTCGCGCAGGAATTCGGGGTTGGAGGCGATGTCGAACTCGGCGCTGGGGCTGGTGGTGCGGATCGCCTCGGCAACCTTGCGGTTGGTGCCGACGGGGACGGTGGATTTGGTCACCACCACGGCATAGCCGGTGAGGGAGCGGCCGATTTCCTCGGCCGCGGCCATGACATAGCGCAGGTCGGCATGGCCATCGCCGCGACGGGTGGGGGTGCCCACGGCGATGAAGACGGCATCGGCCCCGGCGACGGCCTCGGCCAGATCGAGGGAAAAGGAGAGGCGGCCCGCCGCCACGTTCTTGGCCATCAGGTCCTGAAGGCCGGGTTCGAAGATCGGAATCTCGCCCGCGCGGAGGCGGTCGATCTTGGCGGGATCCTTGTCGACGCAGATCACGTCATGGCCGAAATCCGAGAAACACACCCCCGAGACGAGGCCGACATAGCCTGTCCCGATCATCGCAATCTTCATGACTCTTCACCCGTTTGCCGAACATCGGTCGATGCAGACTGTTTAGGGCAGGGCGATTCGCCCTGTCAAACGCCGTGGGCGATGCGGGGTGACCCTGCCCGCTTCGGGGGCAGGGTCTGGCGATGTGCCGGAGCGGGCGGGGTGTGGGCGGCGTCAGGCCATGCGGAGCCAGATGGCGGAGACGTTGCCGCCCACGATTTCGGCCGAGGTGAAGCCCCATGTCATCGGGCCGCCATCGGCGAAATCGACAAAGCGGCGCAGCGCCTTGCGCGCGGCGGTGGTGGGTTGGGTGCCGCCGTTCAGATCGGGCGAGGCGGAGCCGGGCCAGGCCGAGACGGTGGCATTGGCGGAATGGTGCAGACCGACCCAGACCGTGCGCCCCTGCGCCAGCGAGAGAGACAGCGGCGCGGTCTTGGCACCGGTATCGGACAGGTCGATGAGGCCCGTCTGGTGCAACCGCGCCGCGGGCCGCCCTTCGGCATCGGCGGCATAGATGAGGAGGCGGGCCTGTGCGCCGGGCTGCGCGGTGGTGCAATTCACCAGCAGCGCGTCAATCGCAAGATCGGCGCGGGGAGGAAGGGGTAGATGTCGATGCGGTTCGCGGCCCCCGCGACATTGACCGTGGACGCGCCACCCGCGCCGACCGTGGTTTGCACCAGTTCGCCCGAGGGGGCGTGAGCGAGGGCACGCATTGCTGGCCATCGAGGATCAGGCTGCGCCCGCCGAGACGGACGCGCAGATGGGCATCAGGGCCGTGATGCCAGAGCGTGCCATCGCCCGGGCTGGCCGGATCGACGGCGAGAGGGGACAGGATCGCCGGGACGGGAAAGCTGGTCTGGCCGGTGGCGGGATCGACGGAAAGCGCGGTGGTGAAGGTCGTTCCATTGGCGCTGACGCGGATGGCGAAGGCATCCGATCCGGCAAGGCCCATCTCGGCGCGGCCGGAATAGGCGGTCTGGAACAGCAGGCTGCCGGTCTGGCCGGGGGCGGATTTGTTGATCTTGAGCTGGTGGCCCTGACCCGCATGATCAAGAAGCGTGGCCGGGGAGGCGACGGCAAGCCGGTTCACCGCATCCGCCGTGGCCGCGATGCCGAGCCGGGGCAGGGTTTCCGGCGTCTGGGCGGGGGAGACCCAGCCGGTGCCATCGAAGGCGAGGGCCGAGCCTTCGGCCACGACCCAGAGTTGCCAGCCCGGACGGGGGGCGAGGAAGACCCAGACCCCATCCCAGAAGGCGGCGATCCGGCCCTCTTGTCCCGCCCAGACGCCGCTGGCGGGGGCGGCGACGAGGTGACGGTCGCCTTCGGCGGGAAGCGGCGGGGGGGTGGTGCGGGTGCGATCCGCCACGGCGAGCTGTGTCAGCAGATCGAGGAGGCGCAAGGCCTCGTTATGGGTGACGTGTTTTTGCGCCTGAGCGGGCTGAAGCAGGGGAAGCGAGAGGAGGGGGGTATCGTCCGACATCGTGGAACCTTTGGCCATGGGTGATCACAGGGCAGGCTGGGGCGAGGGAATGAAGGGAGGGAAAACGCGCCGTGCGGCGGCCGGGGCGGGGCGCGCGCGCAAAAAGCGCAGGGCGGGCCTTACCATCCGGGCCGAGCTTGGCTAGCATTCGCGGGGATGATTGACCGGGAGTGACGGGACGTGCCGGAACATGTGTTGGTGACGGGTGGGGCCGGATATATCGGGGCGCATGCCTGCAAGGCATTGGCGCGGGCGGGCTACGTGCCGGTCTGTTTCGACAATCTCAGCACCGGTTGGGAGGCGGCGGTGAAGTTCGGGCCGCTGGAGCGGGGCGATCTGATGGACCGCGCGGCGATTGATGCGGCGCTGGCGCGCTGGCGGCCGGTGGCGGTGATGCATTTCGCGGCGCTGTCGCTTGTTGGCGAGTCGATGGCGGATCCCGGGCGCTATTGGCGGGTGAATGTGGGCGGCGCGCTGAACCTGATCGAGGCCTGTGTCGCGGCGGGGGTGGGGAAGTTCGTCTTCTCCTCCACCTGCGCAACCTATGGCGATCAGGACGGGGTGGTGCTGAACGAAGACACGCCGCAGCGCCCGATCAATGCCTATGGGGCGTCGAAGCTGGCGATCGAGCAGATGCTGGGGAATTTCGGGGCGAGCCACGGTCTGCAATCGGTGATCTTCCGCTATTTCAACGTGGCGGGGGCGGATCCGGAGGGCGAGGTGGGCGAACGTCACGAACCGGAGACGCATCTGATCCCGCTGATGCTGGAGGCGGTGGAGGGCAGGCGCGGGGCGTTGACGGTGTTCGGGTCGGATTATCCGACGCCGGACGGGACCTGCCTGCGGGATTACGTGCATGTGAGCGATCTGGCGGAGGCCCATGTGCGGGGGTTGGGCTGGCTGCAGGAGGGGCGGGGGAGCCGGGTCTTCTGTCTGGGGACGGGGACGGGCTATTCGGTGCGCGAGGTGATCGACCATGCGCGCGTGGTGACGAACCGCGCCGTGCCGGTGGCGGAGGGCGCGCGGCGCGCGGGCGATGCGGCGGCGCTGGTCTGCGGATCGGCGCGGGCGCGGGAGGAGTTGGGCTGGGAGCCGGAGCGGGGGCTGGAGGCGATGATCCGCGATGCGTGGCGCTGGTCGCAGGGCGGGGGGTTCTGAGGGCGCGACCCCCTCCCGACCCTCCCCCTGAAGAAGGGGGAGGGAGGGGGTTCCGAGAGAGGTTGCGCGGGTAGCGACGCCGGGGTTTGCCACCCCGGACCCCGGCGGGTATTTTTGCCAAGATGAAGGGGTGGGGTCAGGCTGCGGCTTGCAGGGCCTGCATGAGGTCTTGGTCGGTGAGGAGGACGGGGTTGCCCTTCATCGACGAAGACGTGAGGGCGGCCTGTGCTGTTTGGGCATGCAGGGCCGGGGGAAGACGCTGGGCGGTGAGGCCGGGGAGGCCCGCATCGCGGGCCCATCGGGCGAGGGTTTCGGGGGCGTCTTCTGCGCGGCCACCAAGGCTGGCGGCGATCTGGGCAAAGACCGTGTCAAGCCGGTGCGCCGTGTCGCCCGTGGCCCTGGCGCGGTTGAGGCGGAGGATGGGGGCCAGAAGCGCGCCGCAGATCGCGCCATGGGGGGCGGGGGAGAGGCCGCCGATGACGCCGGCGAGGCCGTGGACGGCGCCGAGACCGGCATTGGCGAGCGCGATGCCGCCGGTGAGCGAGGTGTGGGCGAGGGCGTCGCGGGCGGCGGGGTCTTCGGTTTCCATGAGGCGTTTGAGGGCGTGCAGGCCTTGCGGGATGGCGGGGGCGGTGAGGGCGTCGGTGAAGGGCGTGGCCTTGGAGGAGACATAGGGTTCGATCACCTGCGTGATGGCGTCGAGGCCGGCGGCGAGGGTGGTGGCGCGGGGCGTGTTGTCGGTGAGGGCGGGGTCGACGATGGCGAGGCGGGCGAGCATGCGGTCGTCGCGGAGGGAGACTTTTCGCCCGTGATCCGGCAGGCCGATGACGGCGTTCTTGGTCGCCTCGGCCCCCGTGCCTGCGGTGGTGGGAATGGCGATGAAGGGGAGGGGCGGGGTTTGCAGGGGCAGGCCCTTGCCCACGACTTCGAGGTGGTCGAGCGGGTGGGTGCTGGCGGGGAGCAGGGCGGCGAGGGCCTTGCCGAGATCGAGCGCCGCGCCGCCGCCGATGGCCGTGACCCAGTGAGGCGCGAAGGGGCGGGACTGGGCGAGCGCTGTTTCCAGCATGGGGAGGGTTGGTTCGGCAGGGCAAGGGAGCGCGAGGGTTTCGATGCCTGCGGCGTTGAGGGCGTTCAGGAGCCAAGCCGCGCGGGAGGGGTTTGCGCCGTGAATGACGAGGCCGCGTTGGCCGAAGGGGGCGATGAGGGCGGGGGCCCGTTGCGCCTCGTCCCGGCCGAAGAGGATGCGTTGGGGCATGGCGATGGTGAAGGGGATCATGCGGGGTCCGGCGCTTTGGGGTTGCCCCCACTCCCCGACCCTCCCCCCTGACGGGGGAGGGGGAAGGTGGTGGCGGGGATGGTGTCTGTGGTCGAGCGAGCGGGGTGGGTTGTCTTCTCCCTCCCCGCGGGCGGGGGAGGGTCGGGGAGGGGGTCAGACGGTCATCGTGGCGGCGACGGCGCGGCCCCAGCGGGCGTATTTGGCGGCGCGGGTGCGGTCGTCCATCGTGGGGGTGAAGCGGCGTTCGAGCGCCCATGATTTCAGATTCGTCCGGGGCGGGGCAGAGGCCGGCTTGCAGGCCGGCGAGATAGGCCGCGCCGAGGGCGGTGGTTTCGGTGACGACGGGGCGGTCGACGGGCGCGCCGAGGATGTCGGAGAGGAATTGCATGGCCCAGTCCGACGCCGTCATGCCGCCATCGACGCGGAGGATGCCGTCCGCCGCGGCGCCCCAGTCGGAGCGCATGGCTTCCAAGAGGTCGCGGGTCTGGTAGCCGACGCTTTCCAGCGCGGCCTTGGCCAGTTCGGCGGGGCCGGAGTTGCGCGTCAGGCCGTAGACCGCGCCACGGCAATCGGGCCGCCAGTAGGGCGCGCCGAGGCCGGTGAAGGCGGGGACGAGGACGACGTCCTGCGCGAGGTCGGCGGCATCGGCGAGGTTGGGTTTCTTTTGCCCTCGCGGATGATTTTCAGCCCGTCGCGGAGCCATTGGACGACGGCGCCCGCGATGAAGATGGAGCCTTCGAGGGCGTAGGTCGTTTGCCCGTTCAGGCGGTAGGCGATGGTGGTCAGCAGGCGGTTCTGCGACGGGACCATGTCGGTCCCGGTGTTCAGGAGTGCGAAGCAGCCCGTGCCGTAGGTGGATTTCATCATGCCGGGGCAAAGCAGGCCTGACCGGTCGCGGCCTGCTGGTCGCCCGCGACGCCCATGATCCGGGATTGCACGACCGAAGAGGTCGGGGCGGGTGGTGCCGTAATCGGCGGCGCAGTCCTTCACCTCGGGCAGCAAGGACATGGGGATGTCGAGCAACGCGCAGATGTCGGCATCCCATTCGCCCTTGGCGATGTTGTAGATGAGCGTGCGGGCGGCGTTGGTGGCGTCGGTGGCGTGGACGCGGCCCCCGGTGAGTTTCAGATGAGGAAGGTGTCGACGGTGCCGAAGGCCAATTCGCCCTTGGCCGCGCGGGCGGGCGCCGGGGACGTGGTCGAGCAGCCACTTGATCTTGGTGCCGGAGAAATAGGGGTCGAGCAGGAGGCCCGTGCGGGCGGTGATCATGGGTTCATGGCCTTCGGCCTTGAGCCCCGCGCAGATATCGGCGGTGCGGCGGTCCTGCCAGACGATGGCGCGGTGGATGGGTTCGCCGGTGGCGCGGTCCCAGATCAGGGTCGTTTCGCGCTGGTTGGTGATGCCGATGGCTTTGATGCTGTCCGCGCCGATGCCTGCCTTTTCGATGGCGGCGCGGGCGGTGCCTGCGACGGTGGACCACAGGTCCGACGGGTCATGTTCCACCCAGCCCGACGACGGGTAGTGCTGGGGAAATTCCTCTTGCGCGACGGCACGGACCTTGAGGCTGGCGTCGAAGATGATGGCGCGGGAGGAGGTGGTGCCTTGGTCGATGGCGAGGATGTGGGTCATGGGTTGTCCCCCTTGGTCCGTTTCTTCTTGCTGGCGGAGACACTCGCCCAAGCGCAGGGAGCGGCGCAAGCGGGATGAGAGGTCCGCAGGCGAGTGGCTCGGCCAGAAAGAAGGGGCGGGCGCCCTTGGGGACGCCCGCCTTGATGGATCAGCCCTGCTGCCAGGACTTGATCAGCTCGTCATAGGAGATCGTTTCGCCTGCGGGCTTTTCGTTCTCAAGCTTGCCGACCGGGGCGCCCGGCTGGTCGATCCAGTATTGCGGATCCTGCGGTTCGTTCATCTTCGGGCCGATGTCGCCCTGATCGCCTGCACGCTCAAGCCGTTCCATCACCTTTTCCTGCTCTTCACACAGGGCATCGAGCGCCTCTTGCGGGGTCTTCGCCCCCGACATGGCGTCGCCGATGTTCTGCCACCACAGCTGCGCCAGCTTCGGGTAGTCCGGCACGTTGGTGCCGGTGGGCGACCACTGGACACGGGCGGGCGAGCGGTAGAATTCCACCAGACCGCCGAGTTGCGGCGCGCGGTCGGTGAAGGACTGGTGCTGGATCGTGGACTCACGGATGAAGGTGAGGCCGACGTGGGACTTCTTCACGTCCACGGTCTTTGACGTTACGAATTGCGCATAAAGCCATGCGGCCTGTGCGCGGTCGACCGGGGTGGACTTCATCAGTGTCCAGGAACCGGCGTCCTGATAGCCGACCTTCATGCCGTCCTGCCAGTAGGTGCCGTGCGGCGAGGGGGCCATGCGCCACTTGGGCGTGCCTCCTCGTTCATCCCAGGCAGGCCGGGCTTGACCATGTCGGCAGTGAAGGCGGTTATGCCCAGAACATCTGCTGGGCGATGTTGCCCTGTGCCGGAACGGGGCCCGCTTCGCCGAAGGTCATGCCCTGTGCTTCGGGGGCGTGAACTTCTGCAGCCATTCGATGGCCTTGGTCACGGCATAGACCGCCGCCGCGTCGTTCGTGGCACCGCCACGCGCAACGCAGGAGCCGACGGGCTGCGAGTTCTCGTTCACGCGGATGCCCCATTCATCGACCGGAAGGCCGTTGGGTTCACCCACGTCGCCCATGCCGGCCATGGACATCCACGCATCGGTGTAGCGCCAGCCCAGCGACGGGTCCTTCTTGCCGTAGTCCATGTTGCCATAGACGCCGGACGCCGGGCCGCCCGCATAGGACATGTCGCGGCCGGTGAAAAATTCCGCGATGTCTTCGTAAGCGGACCAATTCAGCGGGACGCCGAGATCGTAGCCATATTTGGCCTTGAAGTCGTCCTTGGTCTTCTGGTCGTTGAACCAGTCGTAGCGGAACCAGTAGAGGTTGGCGAATTGCTGGTCGGGCAGCTGGTAGACCTTGCCATCCGGGCCGGTGGTGAATTTCAGGCCGATGAAATCGGCCATGTCGATGTTCGGGTTGGTGACGGCTGCGCCTTCGCCGGCCATCCAGTCGGTCAGGTTGCGGGCCTGCTGATAGCGCCAGTGAGTGCCGATCAGATCCGAGTCGTTGATATAGGCGTCATAGATGTTCTCGCCCGACTGCATCTGCGTCTGCAGCTTTTCGACCACGTCGCCTTCCCCGATCAGGTCATGCGTGATCTTGATGCCGGTGATGGCGGTGAAGGCCGGGGCCAGCACCTTGGATTCGTATTCGTGGGTCGTGATGGTTTCCGACACGACCTTGATTTCCATGCCGGCATAGGGGGCGGCGGCGTCGATGAACCACTGCATTTCCGCCTCTTGATCGGCGCGGGACAGGGTGGAGAGATCACCGATTTCCGCGTCGAGGAAGGCCTTTGCGGCCTCCATGTCGGCCCAGGCCGGGGCCGAGCCGAAGGCGATCAGCGCAAGCGCCATCGCGGTTGCTGTTTTTCCGAGTCTCATGCGTTTTCCTCCCAGAATGTGAGACGTCCTGTCTTCGTTCTGCCGGGGGAGAGGGGTCGCATCCGCCCCCCCCCCGGCGCTGTCATGCCTTGGATCAGACCCAGCGGAAGACCGCTGCGGCGTAGATCAGGCAACCGATCAGCGCGCCCCAGAGGGGAGCGCCGAAGAAGAAGAGCCAGCCGAGGCAGAGAAAGGCCGAGCCCAAGAGCGAGATGAAGAGCCGGTCGCCGCGCGTGGTTTCGATCCTGAGGACGCCACGGCGCGGGGTTTCGGGGTAGCGGATCGCCAAAAGCGTGAAGAGGATCAGCAGGCAGGCGATGATGTAGAAGAAGAGGGCGACCGGGAAGGTCCAGGCCATCCAACCGCCGGGGATCAGCGGGGCGAACCAGTCGATTGCGTCATCCTTGCGGGGGACGGCGGCGACGAGGGCGGCGAGGATGGCGGCGAGGAGGCCGCCCGTCACGAGGTAGATGGTGTTCCAGCGGGTAGAGGTCATGCGCGTGCCCCTGTTTCGAAGGAATGCCCGCCCCGGGCTTGACCCGGGGCCTCCGGGTGGCGGCGATCACGCGGGTTGAGGGGGAGGCCCCGGGTCAGGCCCGGGGCGGGGTTTTCGAGATGGCGGTTTGCGGTCATCACACCCTTCCCAGGGCAAAGCCCTTGGCGATGTAGTTGCGGACGAAGTAGATCACGAGCGCGCCGGGGATGATGGTCAGCACGCCTGCGGCGGCCAGCACGCCCCAGTCCATGCCCGAGGCGCTGACGGTGCGGGTCATGGTGGCGGCGATCGGTTTGGCGTTGACCGAGGTCAGCGTGCGCGAAAGCAGCAGTTCCACCCATGAGAACATGAAGCAGAAGAAGGCCGCGACGCCGATGCCCGAGGCGATGAGGGGCATGAAGATGCGGATGAAGAAGTGGCCGAAGGAATAGCCGTCGATATAGGCGGTTTCGTCGATTTCCTTCGGCACGCCGCGCATGAAGCCTTCGAGGATCCAGACCGCCAGCGGCACGTTGAAGAGGCAGTGTGCCAGCGCCACGGCGATGTGGGTGTCGAAGAGGCCGACCGAGGAATAGAGCTGGAAGAAGGGCAGCGCGAAGACGGCGGGCGGGGCCATGCGGTTCGTGAGCAGCCAGAAGAAGAGGTGCTTGTCGCCCATGAAGCTGTAGCGCGAGAAGGCATAGGCCGCGGGCAGGGCCACGGTGATGGAGATCACCGTGTTCAGGACCACGTAGATGATGGAGTTGACGTAGCCCATATACCATGACGGGTCGGTCAGGATCACCGCGTAGTTCCGCAGGGTGAAGCCGTGGGGGTAGAGGGTGAAGGTCGAGGTGATCTCGGTATTGGTCTTGAAGCTCATGTTCACGAGCCAATAGATCGGGATCAGCAGGAACAGCAGGTAGAGCGTCATCACGAGGGGGGAGCCGCGCAGGCGCATGTTATTTGCCCTCCTCTTTGTCGAGGTTCGTCATCACGGTGTAGAAAACCCAGGAGACCAGCAGGATCACCAGGAAATACATGATCGAGAAGGCCGCGGCGGGGCCGAGGTCGAACTGGCCGATCGCCATCTTCACGAGGTCGATGGAGAGGAAGGTGGTGGAGTTGCCCGGACCGCCGCCCGTGACCACGAAGGGTTCGGTGTAGATCATGAAGCTGTCCATGAAGCGCAGAAGGACCGCGATCAGCAGGACGCCCGCCATCTTGGGCAGTTCGATGTAGCGGAAGACGGCCCAGCGGGAGGCCTGATCCACGCGGGCGGCCTGATAATAGGCGTTGGGGATGGATTGCAGGCCTGCGTAGCAGAGGAGCGCCACGAGCGAGGTCCAGTGCCAGACATCCATGACGATGACGGTGATCCAGGCGTCGAGCGGATCGTTGGTGTAGTTGTAGTCGATGCCCAGTTCCGCGAGGTAATGGCCCAGAAGGCCGATGTCGACGCGGCCGAAGATCTGCCAGATGGTGCCGACCACGTTGAAGGGAATGAGCAGCGGAAGCGCCATGAGGACGAGGCAGACGGAGGCCCAGAAGCCCTTTTTCGGCATGTTGAGCGCAATGTAGATGCCCAGCGGCACCTCGATCGCGAGGATGATGGCGGAGAAGAGGATCTGGCGGCCAAGCGCTTCGTGCAGGCGGTCGGAGGTGACCATTTCCTCGAACCACTCCAGCCCCGCCCAGAAGAACTGGTTGTCGCCGAAGGTGTCGTTGACCGAGTAGTTGACGACCGTCATCAGCGGGATGATGGCCGAGAAGGCGACCAGCACGAGGACGGGCAGGACGAGGAACCATGCCTTGTTGTTCTGGGTCTTTTCCATCAGACGGCCCCCCCGGCAGGTGCGACGCGCCAATCGTCGGCATAGACGTTGATGCGGTCGGGCGTGAAGCGGACATGGGTGAGTGCAGCGCTGACGGGCATGCCTTCGGGGGCGATGACGTTGGCGGGCTGGCCCGCGACTTCGCCCCGGATGATGCGGTGGCGGCCCACATCCTCGACCCGGCGGATGGTGATGGGCAGGCCGTCGCCTTCGGTCAGGACGCAGTATTCGGGACGGATTCCGATCTGGGTGCGACCCGAAATTGGCCCATAGGCCGCACCCAGCGGGACGGCGGCGCCTTGCAGATGCGCGGTGCCGCCCCGGATTTCGGCGGGGAAGAGGTTCATCCCCGGTGAGCCGATGAAATAGCCCACGAAGGTATGGGCGGGGGTTTCGAAAAGCTCTTCGGGTGTTCCCATCTGCACGACGCGGCCGTCATACATGACGACGACCTTGTCGGCGAAGGTCAGCGCCTCGGTCTGGTCATGGGTGACGTAGATCATCGTGTGGCCGAATTCGCGGTGCAACTGTTTCAGCTGGGTGCGGAGTTCCCATTTCATGTGGGGGTCGATGACGGTGAGGGGTTCGTCGAAGAGGATGGCGTTGACGTCTTCGCGGACCATGCCACGGCCGAGGGAGATTTTCTGTTTGGCGTCGGCGGTGAGGCCGCGCGCCTTGCGGTCGAGGATGTGGTCCATGCCGATCATGGCGGCGATCTGGGCGACGCGGGCCTTGATGTAGGCGGCGTCCATGCCCCGGTTGCGCAAGGGGAAGGCGAGGTTGTCGCGCACCGTCATGGTGTCGTAGACGACCGGGAACTGGAAGACCTGCGCGATGTTGCGTTCCGCGGTTTCGGCGTCGGTCACGTCGCGGTCACCAAAGAGGACGCGGCCTTGGCTGGGGCGCAGGAGGCCGGAGATGATGTTCAGAAGCGTGGTCTTGCCGCAGCCGGAGGAACCCAGCAGGGCATAGGCGCTGCCATCGTCCCAGACGTGGTCCATCTCCTTGAGCGCGAAGTCCTGTTCGCCGCGCGGGTTGGCGTGGTAGCTGTGGGCGAGGTTCTTGAGTGTGATCTGGGACATGGGATCAGGCCGCCGCCGCATAGGCCGCGGGGGCTGCGAGCCGCCCTTCGGCATCGAAGATGTAGACATGCGCGGGGTCGAGCCAGACGCTGACCTCGGACCCCGGTTGCAGGTCATGGACGCCATGGACAAGGCCGACCCAGCGGTCGGTGCCATGCGTCAGGTGGAGGAAGGTTTCCGATCCGGTGATTTCAGTGACGCCGAGGGTGCAGCGGAATTCCACGGCCTGCCCGGAATGGGTGTTCAGGTGCAGGTGGTTGGCGCGGAAGCCTGCGGTGTAGCGGCCATCCGGCAGTGACGCGAAGGCGCCGTCGGCGGGGGCGTTGGCGTTGCCGCCGAAGTTGATGCGGTGGCCCTGCTTGAAGGCGGAGACGAAGTTCATCGGCGGATCGCTGAAGACGCGCGCGGTCGTGGCGTCGGCGGGTTGGCGGTAGACGGTGGGGGTGGGGCCGAATTGTGTGACGCGGCCTTCCCACAGCGTGGCGGTGTTGCCGCCGAGGAGGAGGGCCTCTTCGGGTTCGGTGGTGGCGTAGACGAAGATCGCGCCGGATTCCTCGAATATGCGGGGGATTTCGGCGCGGAGTTCTTCGCGCAGTTTGTAGTCGAGGTTGGCGAGGGGTTCGTCGAGCAGGACGAGGCCCGCGCCTTTGACCAAGGCCCGCGCGAGGGCGCAGCGCTGTTGCTGGCCGCCCGACAGTTCCAGCGGTTTGCGGTCGAGCATGGGGGTGAGTTTCAGCATTTCCGCCGTTTCGCGGACGGCGCGGTCGATCGCGGCCTTGTCCTTGCCCATCAGGCGCATGGGCGAGGCGATGTTTTCGTAGACGGTCAGGCCGGGGTAGTTGATGAACTGCTGGTAGACCATCGCGACCTTGCGGTCCTGCACGCGGACGCCCGTCACGTCGGCCCCGTGCCACAGGATGCGGCCCGTGGTTGGCACGTCGAGCCCCGCCATCAGGCGCATGAGGGACGTCTTGCCCGACAGCGTGGGGCCGAGGAGGACGTTCATCGTCCCCTTTTCCAGCGTCAGCGTCGTGGGGGCGATATGCACCTGCCCCTTCACGACACGGCTGACGGCTTGCAGTTCAAGCGCCATAAGTCCCCCTCATTCCGCCGCGGGGCTGACGGCCCCGTGGTTTGCGCCGGCCATGTAGGCATCGAGCGCTGCGATCTGGTCCTTCGACAGGCGAAGGCCGAGTTTGGTGCGCCGCCAGACGACATCGGCGGCGGCGCGGGCGAATTCATGGGCCATGAGCCAGCGCACCTCTGCCTCGGTGAGCGTCGCGCCGAAGTCGCGGCCAAGGTCGGCTGCGGTCTGGGCGGTGCCAAGGATCGTTTCCGCCTCGGTCCCGTAGGCGCGGATGAGGCGGGCGGCCCAGTAATCGGTGAGGAAGGGGAAGCGCGATTTCAGCGCGGCGGTCAGGGCGGGGACGCCGTCATGGGCGAAATCGCCGCCGGGCAGGGCGACGCGGGCCGTCCATGGCCCCTTGGCCTGCGGGAAGAAGGGTTGCAGCTTTTCCAGCGCGGATTCGGCGAGGCGGCGGTAGGTCGTGATCTTGCCGCCGAAGACATTGAGGAGCGGTGCGCCGTTGCCGTCGAGCGAGAGGACATAGTCGCGCGTTGCCGCCGTGGCTGATTTCGCGCCGTCATTGTAGAGGGGGCGGACGCCCGAATACGTCCAGACCACATCGGCGGCGGTGACGGGCTTGGCGAAATACTGGCTGGCGAAGGCGAGCAGGTAATCGCGTTCCTCATCGGTGCAGACGGCGTCCTTGGGGGCGGCCTTGTGATCCTTGTCGGTGGTGCCGATCAGGGTGAAGTCCTGCTCGTAGGGGATGGCGAAGATGATGCGGCCATCGGTGCCTTGGAAGAAGTAGCAGCGGTCGTGATCGTAGAGTTTCTTCGTCACGATATGCGAGCCGCGCACGAGGCGGACGCCTTCGGAGGAGTTGATGCGGGCGACGTTGCGGATGACGTCTTCGACCCAGGGGCCGCCTGCGTTCACCAGGGCGCGGGCGTGGAAAGTTTCGGTGCCTTCGGGGCCTTGGGTGGTGATTTCCCACAGATCGCCCTGACGCGTGGCCGAGGTGACGCGGGTGCGGGTCAGCACGGTTGCGCCGCGCTGGGCGGCGTCGCGGGCGTTGAGGGAGACGAGGCGCGAATCCTCGACCCAGCAATCCGAGTATTCATAGGCGTGACGGAATCGGGATTGCAGGGGTTTGCCCGCCGGATCGCGCGTCAGGTCCAGCGTGCGGGTGGCGGGCAGGATCTTGCGACCGCCGAGCGTGTCGTAGAGGAAAAGACCGAGGCGGATCAGCCATGCGGGGCGGCGGCCCTTCATCCACGGCATGAGGCGCGAGAGGAGGCGGCCGGTGGGCGTGTCGCCCTCAAACCGCATGTCGGGGTGGTAGGGCAGGACAAAGCGCATAGGCCACGAAATGTGGGGCATGGCGACGAGGAGGGTTTCGCGTTCCTCCAGCGCCTCGCGCACGAGGCGGAATTCGAAATATTCGAGATAGCGCAACCCGCCGTGGAAGAGCTTGGTCGAGGCGGAGGAGGTGGCCGAGGCGAGATCATTCTGTTCGGCCAGCACGACCGAGAGGCCGCGACCCGTGGCGTCGCGCGCGATGCCGCATCCGTTGATGCCGCCGCCGATTATGAAGAGGTCGGCCACTTCGGGCCGTGTCTTCGTGTTCACGCCAGTCTCCTCCCTAGCGGTTGAGAGGTTGGAACGAATCCCGGTCATTGGTCAATCCACTTTTTTCGCTTTTGCGCGATTCTACAGAAAGCGAACATATGCGCGCAAGTGACCTGAGGTAAATCGCGGATTTTCAAGGGTATTTCTGGAAAGCGCGCATTTTCGCGCTGCGATGCGGCGGGGATCTTCCGTGCGGGTGCAGAAACTTTTCCGGCTTGATCGGGGGGCTGGCCGTCGCGAAACTGCGCGGTTATCCGACGAAGAAAAAGGAGCGCGCGATGGCGCTGAGCTTTCGGCAGAGCGAAATTCTGGAGATCGCGCGCGCCGAGGGGCGGGTGGTGGTGGAGGATCTGGCGCAGCGGTTCGACGTGACCTTGCAGACGATCCGGCGCGATCTTTCGGAACTGGCGGATATGGGGCATCTGGACCGGGTGCATGGGGGCGCGGTGCCGAAGACGGGCGTGGCGAACCTTGGCTATGAACAGCGGCGGCGGATGAACGAGGGGGCGAAGGCCGCCATCGCGCGGGCCTGCGCGGCGGCGATCCCCGAGAATTGCAGCCTGATCATGAACCTTGGCACGACGACCGAGGCCGTGGCGCAGGAGTTGCTTGGCCATCGCAACATCACGGTGGTGACGAACAACATGAATGTCGCCAACACGCTGGCCGCCAATCCGGGCTGCGAGATCATGGTGGCGGGGGGCGCGCTGCGGCGGTCGGACGGCGGGCTGGTGGGGGAGTTGACGACGCAGTTCTTCGAGCAGTTCAAGGTGGATTATGCGGTGATCGGGGCATCTGCGCTGGACCGGGACGGGGATCTTCTGGATTTCGATCTGGCGGAGGTGCGGGTTTCAAAGGCGATCATCCGGCAGGCGCGGAAGGTGTTTCTGGTCTGCGACCATTCCAAGCTGGACCGGTCTGCGCCCGCGAGGTTGGCGTCACTGGCGGAGGTGACGGTGCTGTTCACCGACCGGCCCCTGCCTGCGGATCTGGAGCGGAAATGTCTGGAATGGGGCACGGAGGTGGTGGTCGCCCCGGTCTGAGCGGCCGTCCTCAGGGCGCGGGGATGGGCGTCATCTGCGGCAGGGGGCGGGCATCGGCCGCGGGGAAGAAGCGGTCAAGCCGCTGATCGAGTTCGCGGGCCATGTCCTGAAGCCGTCGGTCCGCCGTTTCGACGGATTGGCCCTTTGGGATGGCGGTGACAAGGCGGATCAGGCCGCCATCCTTGCGCCCGTGGCGGACGCTGTCCCAGAACAGCCAGAGCTTCGAGCCGAAATCCCAGGCGATCTGGCGGCCGTTCTGGACGAAGTAGTAATAGACGAGAAGCCGTTCCTCGCCGTTCTGCACGATGGCGCGGTTGATCGCGAAGGGTTTGTCGAGGCCGATCTCGGCCCCGATATCGCGCCTGTCGAAGGCGGCGAATTCCCAGCCGGCATTGGGAAGGCAGACCTCGGGCGAATGCGCGCCGCTGAGGGTCTGGTCGCGGAACCATGCGGCGAAGAGTTCGACCTGTTCACGCCCGGAATTGGTGAAGTTGGCAAGGACATAGTCCTGCGCGCCAAGGACGCGGGCGACTTCGGGATCGAGTGTCATCCGTCGGCCTGCCGTCCAGTCGCCGATCTGATCGGGGAAGGAGGCGAATTCGGCGCGCGGGGGTTCGACGCTGCGCACGGCGGGGAAGACCTGCCAGAGCGCCGCCGCGCCGAAGGTGAGGATCGCGAAGGCGGCGAGGGCGCGGCTGGGTTCGATCAGGGCGATGCGGCGGGCCTGCGGCATGAGGCCCGAGAAATCCAGATCCAGCGCGTCGATCAGCGTGATCCGGTCGCGGCGGAACAGAAGCAGCAGGCGGGCAAGACCGAAGAGCATGATGATGGACAGAAGGAAGATGATCCAGCCTTCGAAGAAATGCGAGAAGCCTTCCAGATGCTCGGCCCCCTGATACTGCACGATCACGCCCGCGATGGCGATGCGGGCCGAGTTCATCAGCACCGCGATGGGCGCGGCCGAGAGCAGCATGATCCCCTTGGTCAGGAGCGAGCCCTGAAAGAGGATCGCGAAGATGTAGGAGAAGCTGAGGATGGGGAAGAGGTAGCGCAGGCCCGAGCAGGCCTCGGCCACGTGGAGTTTCAGGACGCCCAGATCAATGATGTAGCCATCGAGGAAGACCGGAACATCGGCCAGACGGAGCAGCCAGACGCCCAGTTCGGCGGAGATGAGCTGCAGTGTGATCGAGATCTTGTAGTAGATCGTGCCGGGCAGCGGCAGCATGAAGAAAAGATGCAGGATCGGCGGCCAGAAGCGGCGGCCCTGCTCCCAGCCGAAGCAGACAAGCAGGATCGCGCCGAACCAGAAGATCAGGGCGATGGCCGTGACCATGGGCGTTTCGACCATCTGGCCCAGAAGGCCGAAGGTTACCGACAGGACCAGAAGCACAAGGCCCGGCCAGCGGTTGACGGGGCCCTGCAGCACCGGCTCGGATTTGAGTTGGCGCAGGAAAAGCAGGCCGGAGAGAACGGGGATCAACGGGCCGTGGCTGTAATCGGGGGTTTGCCAGACGGTCAGCAGCAATGCGATGCCGGGCCAGAACAGAACCACCGCGCCGATCAGCGCCAGCATAAGCCAGGCGAGGCCCGCCCAGTTCAGGGGCAGGCGGGTCGGCGGGGCCGATGTGATAGGGCGGCTGTGCATTCGGCGCGTGTTCTCTGTTAGGCTGTGTTAAATTTACGATACTACATGCGACAAGCCTGCCGTTGTAAATAGGGGTGGGGGAATCGTCATGGCCGCAGTCAAGAGCAAGAAGAGGTATGTTCGCGGATGGGAACGATCCTTGACATATACACGGGTTATTTCGGGCTGAAGGCCCGTCCTTTCGCCATAGCCCCCGATCCCGGACTTCTGTTCTGGTCATCAAGCCATCGGCGGGCCTATTCGCTTATGGAATATTCGATCGTGACCAAGGCGCCGATCACGCTGGTGACGGGGGAAGTGGGCACGGGCAAGACGCTGCTGATCCAGCACATGCTGCGCAGCGTGGGCGATGATGTGGTGTTTGGCGTGGTGTCGCAGGTGCGGGGCGCGGCCGAGGATGTGCTGCCCTGGGTTCTGCTGGCGCTGGGCGAAGAGGCCGCGCCGAGCGATACGATGGTGGAGCTGTTCGCCCGATTCGAGGCGCGGCTGATCCGGGAATATGCCGCCGGGCGGCGGGTGGTTCTGGTCTTTGACGAGGCGCAGAACCTTTCGGACAACGCGCTGGAGCAGATCCGCACCCTGACCAACATGAACACGGGCACGGATGAATTGCTGCAGGTCTTTCTGGTGGGCCTGTCGGGCCTGCGCGACCGGATCGTCGCGCCGGAACTGCAGCCGTTGGCGCATCGGATCGGGGCGGCGTCGCATCTGCCGGTGATGGATGTGGAAACGACGGGCGAGTATATCCGCCACCGCCTGCAGGCCGTAGGGGGGGATGTCGATCTGTTCTCGGACGAGGCGGTGGAACTGATCCATGAGCGCACGACGGGCATCGCGCGGCAGGTGAACCAGCTCTGTGATTTCGCGATGGTCTATGCGTTCAGCAAGGGCAATGACCGGATCGACCGGATGACCGTGCAGCAGGTGATCAAGGATGGCGTGTTCTTTGGCGGGCAGGTGGTGCTGCCGCCCGCGGCCGAGCCGGTGGTGCCGGTGACGCGGATGCGGACCGCATCGAAGGACTGAGGCGGATGGGGATGGGACTGGCGGGCAGCCGAGTGCCGGGTAGCCGAGTGCCGGGTTTGGCCGGGGGCCGTGGACCGGGCAGATGAACATCCTGATTACCGTGAATGCGGCGTGGAATGTCTGGCATTTCCGGCGTCCCTTGATCGAGGCGCTGCTGGCCGATGGGCATCGGCTTACGGTGCTGGCCCCGCCCGATGACAACGTGGCCGCGCTTGAGGCGGCGGGCTGCCGGTTCCTGCCGCTGGAGATGAGCGTGAAGGGGCTGAATCCGCTGGCCGATCTGGGCCTGATGCGCCGGTTTCAGGCGATCTTCCGGCGCGAGCGGCCGGATGCCGTGCTGGGTTTCACGATCAAGAACAACATCTTCGGGGCGATGGCCGCGCGGCGGGCGGGGGTGGCGTTCCTGCCCAATGTCACCGGGCTGGGCACGGCCTTCCTGTCGAGCGGGATGCTGCAGTTTGTGGCCGAGGGGCTGTATCGGCGGGCCTTCGCGGGGCTGCCTGTCGTCTTTTTCCAGAACGAGGATGACCGGGCGCTGTTCCTTGACCGGGGGTTGGTCACGCCCGGGCAGGACAGGGTGTTGCCGGGATCGGGGATCAATCTGGACCATTACCGCCCCGCGCCCGACGGTGCGGACGCGTCTGGGGCGGCGCCGGTCTTTCTGATGATCGCGCGGCTGCTGCGCGACAAGGGCGTGCTGGAATATGTCGAGGCGGCGCGGCGTATCCGGGCCGAATGGCCCGAGGCGCGGTTTCAGCTGATCGGTGCCGTGGGGGCGGACAATCGCACGGCCATCGGCCCGGCGGATGTGGCAGCGTGGCAGCGCGAGGGTGTGATCGACTATCTGGGCACGCAGGATGATGTGCGGCCCTTTCTGCGGGCTGCGCGCTGTGTGGTGTTGCCATCCTATCGCGAGGGCGCGCCGCGCACGTTGATCGAGGCATCGGCCATGGGGCGGCCGGTGATCGCCACGGATGTGCCGGGCTGCCGCGCGGTGGTGGAGGACGGGGTGACGGGCCTGTTCTGCGCGCCGCGCGATGGCGAAAGTCTGGCTGCGGCGATGCGGCGCTTTCTGGCGCTGCCGCGGGCAGAGCAAGAGGGCATGGGGCGGGCGGCCCGCGCCAAGATGGAGCGCGAATTCGACGAGGCGATCGTGGTGGCGGCCTATCGGAAGGCGTTGGCCGGGTTGCCGGGGCGATGAGCGATGTCTTTTTCCTGCTGAGCGAGGTGGCGGGGGCGCTGCTGCGGGTGGAGCTTTGGGGGTTTGCGCTGCTGGGTCTGGTCTGGCACGCGCTGGGGCGGGGGCAGATCCGGCGGGCGCGGCGGCTGCTTGCGGGGCTGATGGGCGGGGCGCTGGTTGTGGCGGTGCTGCCGGTCGGATCCTGGCTGCTGGCCCCGCTGGAGGCGCGCTTTCCCGCCGCGCCCATGCTGGAGCGGGTGGACGGCATTCTGGTGCCCGGCGGGGCCGAGGACATGGCGGCGACGGACCGATGGGGTGGGGCGCAACTGGGCGAGGCGGGCGAGCGGCTGGCGGCGGCGGCGATGCTGGCGCGGCGTTTTCCCGAGGCGCGGGTCGTGCTTCTGGGATCGGGCGGGCGGCTGCGCGACGGGGCGGGACGGCCCGGCCCGGCCGAGGCCGAGGTGGCCGCGCGCTTTCTGGAGGCGCAGGGCATCGCGCCGGGGCGGCTGCTGGCCGAGACGGGATCGCGGAACACGGCCGAAAACGCCCGTCTGGGCCTTGCCTTGGCCGCCCCGCGCCCCGAAGAGCGCTGGGTTCTGGTGACCAGCGCCTTTCACATGCCGCGCGCGCTGCCGCGCTTTGCGGCGGAGGGCTGGCCGGGATTGGTGCCCTGGCCCGTGGATTTCCGCAGCACGGGGCTGGCCGACGGGATCGGGTGGGAGCCGTTGCGCAACCTGACGCTGCTGAACCTGGCGATCCGGGAATGGGTGGCGCTGGCCGTCTATCGGCTGACCGCGCCCTGAAGGGGCGCCTGCGACTGCGCCTTTCCCGCCATGGGCTGCGGCTTGCCGGTGGGGTGGGCCGCTGGCCGATAGACTCATGCCCCGGTCGCCGTTAAGCGGCTGGGAAAGAATTAATTCATGTTAATTACTCTGCCGTCCCGGATGGGGCGGGCGGGGGGACGGCGGGACAGGCATGGCGGATACGGCGGCGGGCAGGCGGGTCTTGATCACGGGGACGGCCGGTTTCATCGGCTTTCATCTGGCGCGGCTTCTGCTGGCCGAAGGGTTCCGCGTGCATGGCTATGACGGGATGACCGATTACTATGACGTGGCGCTGAAGCAGCGCCGCCATGGGATGCTGCTGCAGCATCCGCAGTTTTCGGCGGATGAGGCCTTGCTGGAGGATCAGGCGCGCTTCGATGCGGTGGCCGATGCCTTTCGCCCCGAGGTGATCATCCACCTCGCGGCGCAGGCGGGGGTGCGCTACAGCCTTGAGAACCCGCGCGCCTATCTGGACGCCAATGTGATCGGCACCTTCAACGTGATGGAGGCCGCGCGGCGGCTGCAGGTGGGGCATCTTCTGATGGCGTCCACCTCCTCCGTCTATGGCGCGAATGAGGAGATGCCGTTCTCGGAAACCGAGAAGGCCGATACGCAGCTGACGATCTATGCGGCGACGAAGAAGGCCACGGAAAGCATGGGCCATGCCTATGCCCATCTGTGGACCTTGCCCACGACGATGTTCCGCTTTTTCACCGTTTATGGTCCCTGGGGGCGGCCCGATCTGGCGCTGTTCAAGTTCGTTGATGCGATCCTCGAGGATCGGCCCATCGACATCTACAACCATGGCGAGATGTATCGCGATTTCACCTATGTCGATGATCTGGTGCGCGCGATCCGGCTGCTGATCGACGCCGTCCCGCAGCGCCCCGCAGCGGGCGAGGCGGTGGCCGAGGGCGACAGCCTTTCCCCCGTGGCCCCCTTCCGCATCGTCAATATCGGCAATTCCGAGAAGGTGCGGCTTCTGGATTTCATCGAGGCGATCGAGGATTGCCTCGGGCGGAAGGCGCGGCGGACTTACATGCCGATGCAGATGGGCGACGTGCCCGCGACATGGGCGGATGCGGGCCTGCTGCAGCGCCTGACGGGCTATCGCCCCCGGACCGATTTCCGCGACGGCATCGCGCGCTTCGTGGACTGGTTCCGCGATTACTACGGGAAATGAGGGGATGAAGGTCTTTATCGCCGCCATACCGCGATTGGCCGAGCGTCATCGCTATGTCCTTGCCCATGTGGCCCGGGTTTCGAAACTGCCGAGCGAGGTGATCGGCGTGGATGGCGCGCGGTTGAACCGCGATGATCCGAATAGGGACGGGCGGCATGAGAAGTCCTATCCCTCGCCGCAGGTGGGGTGTGCCTTGTCGCATGTCGCGGCCTGTCGGCGGATCGTGGAAGAGGGGCTGCCCTGGGCGGTTGTGGTGGAGGATGACATCGTTCTGCCGCCGGATTTCGACGCCATCGTGGCCGAGATCGGCGGCAAGCTGCGGCTGGGCGAGGTCATCTCACTTTATAATCCGGTGATGGTGAAGACCGCGTTTTCGCGGGACGAGGCCCTGACAAGCCGCCGCGGGCCCCATCTTCTGGTGCCCTTCGACATGGCGGACGTGCGGACGGCCGCTGCCTATGTGATCGAACGGGCCGCGGCGGCGGGGATCGCGGCGGGCAACATGCCGGTGCGGTATCTGGCTGATGATTTCCGGGCCTTCCATGACGAGGGCATGATCAACCATGTCAGAATCCTGCATCCGACCCCCTGTTCCGTGCGGCCATTCCCATCCTCGCTTGAACATTTCCGGGCAAAGACGGTGAAACGGCGGATCACCGATACGGCGAACCGGATCCCGCTGGTTTCCAGCCTCGTGGCGGTGCGGCGCTGGTTGCTGCGCCAGATCCACAGCCGGAACATCGTCGTCTCGGACGCGCCCTCGGCCCTGCTGGGGGCCAATCCGAAATTTGCGGCGGGGGGGCATCGGCATGGATGATCAGGCAACGATTGCCGTGATCGGGCTGGGCTATGTCGGGCTGCCGCTGGCGGTGGAATTCGGCAAGAAGCGGGCGGTGATCGGCTTTGACATCAACCCCGCCCGCATCGCGGCGCTGGCGGCGGGGCGGGACCACACGCGCGAGGTGGAGGCGGCGGAACTGGCTGAGGCGCGGCATCTGACGCTGAGCGCTGATCCTGCGGCGCTGCGGGCGGCGCGGATCTTCATCGTGACCGTGCCCACGCCCATCGACAGCCACAAGCGCCCTGATCTGGGACCGCTCCTCAGGGCATCGGAAACCGTGGGGCGGGCGCTGAAGCCGGGCGATCTGGTGATCTATGAATCGACCGTCTATCCCGGCGCCACGGAAGAGGATTGCGTGCCGGTGCTGGAGCGCGCCTCGGGCCTGCGCTTCAACCGCGATTTCCACTGCGGCTATAGCCCCGAGCGGATCAATCCGGGCGACCGGGCGCATCGGCTGACCACGATCCGCAAGGTGACATCGGGATCGACGCCCGAGGCGGCGGCGGCGGTGGATGCGCTTTATGCCGGGATCATCACGGCGGGCACCTATTCTGCGCCCTCGATCCGGGTGGCGGAGGCCGCGAAGGTGATCGAGAACACCCAGCGCGACCTGAACATCGCGCTGGTGAACGAATTGGCGATCATCTTCAACCGGATGGGGCTGGATACCGGGGCGGTGCTGGATGCGGCGGGGACGAAGTGGAACTTCCTGCCCTTCCGGCCCGGGCTGGTGGGCGGGCATTGCATCGGGGTGGACCCCTATTACCTGACCCACAAGGCCGAGGCGCTGGGCTATCATCCGCAGGTCATCCTTGCCGGGCGGCGGATCAATGACGGGATGGGGGCCTATGTGGCGGGCCGCATGGTCAAGGCCATGCTGAAGCGGCGCATTCAGGTGGAAGGCGCGCGGGTTCTGGTGCTGGGGCTGGCCTTCAAGGAGAACTGCCCCGATCTGCGCAACACGCGGGTGGTGGATGTGATCCGCGAATTGCAGGATTACGGCATCGCGGTCGATGTGCATGACCCCTGGGTCGACCCGGCCGAGGCGCGGGCGGAATACGGGCTGGAGCCGGTGGCCGATCCCGCGCCCGGGGCCTATGACGGCGTGTTGCTGGCCGTGGCGCATGAGGAATATCGCACCCGCGGCCCGGCGGCGCTGCGCGCCTATGGCCGCGCGGCGCATGTGTTCTGCGATCTGAAATCCGTCTTCGGGCGTGACGAGAGCGATCTGCGGCTGTGATGGGGCAGGGGGAAAAGGCCATGGCCGAAACCGGGCAGAAAATGACCATTTCCATCGCGATGGCCACCTATAACGGCGCGCGCTTTCTGCAGGCGCAACTGGACAGTTTCAGCGCCCAGACGCGGCTGCCGGATGAACTTGTCGTCTGCGATGACGGGTCGAAGGATGCCACGCTGGAGATTCTGGAGACTTTTGCCGCCAGCGCCCCCTTTGCCGTGCGGGTGATCCGCAACCCGGAGAATTTGGGTTTCAAACGGAACTTCGAGAAGGCGATTTCGCTCTGCGAGGGCGACATCATCTTCATCAGCGATCAGGATGACGTTTGGCTTTCATCCAAGTTGCAGGTCGTCGAACAAGTGTTTCGAGATGATCCCCGAGTGATGACCACCATCAACGACATGATCATTACCGATGCAGAACTGAACCATTCCAACAAGACCTTGCTTGGCGCTATTCGGGTCTCCGGTTCAAACGAGAATAGGCTTGTTGCGGGGTGTGCGGCTGCGGTCCGGCGTTCATTCCTGCCCGTGGTGCTTCCCATTCCTTCCGAATACCTAGGTCATGATGGTTGGATTAGTGACCTCTCAGTTTCGTTGGGAGTGCGCAAATTGATTGACCAGCCCCTGCAACTTTATCGACGGCACGGAGCCAATGAATCGCAATGGGTGTTCTATGACCCCAACGGGATAACCCTACTCTCGGTCCTTGCTGAGACAGGGTTTTCATCACCGCTGGAAAGCTGGGAAAGATCGCTTGTTCGCATTCGGGCGCAGAAAGACCGGGTGATTGCATCGCATGATTGTCTTGACGAACTTGAACTCTCAGATGCGTCTGACTTTGCTAGGAAATACCTCGAAGCCGAACAGGATCGCTTTTCCACGCGCATCCACCTTCTGTCCCTGCCGCGCTGGCGGCGGTGGGTTTCGGTGATCGGCTTCTGGGCGCGGGGGGGCTATCGCCGCTTTGCGGGCTGGAAAAGCGCGGTGAAGGACATGATCCGTCCATGACGGGCCGGGGGCGCCTTGTGCTGCATGTGTTGACCGCGCTGGATTTCGGCGGGGTGGAATCGCAGATGCGCCTTGTTGCCGCCCATGCCGCGCCATCGGGATGGGATCACGCCTTCTGCGCCATCGGCCCCGGGGGGGCCGTGCTGGAGGAGTTGCGCGCCATGGGGGCGCGGGCGGTGGCGTTGCATCAGCCGGTGGGCATCCCCTCGGCCCGCGCGATCCTTGCGCTTTGGCGCGAGATGCGGCGGATGCGGCCTGCGGTGGTGCATCTGCACGGGGCAGAGGCGAATTTTCACGGGATGATCGCGGCGCGTCTGGCGGGGGTGCCGGTGGTGATCGCCGAAGAGATCGGCATTCCGCGCCATTCCCCCCGCGCGCGGCGCATCTTTGCCTGGGTCTATCGCCGCTGCGATAGGGTGGTTGCGGTCTCGCAGGCGGTGAAGGACTGCATCCTGTCGCTGGGCGAGGCACGCGCCGGAGGCGGCGGTGGAGGTGATCCGCAACCCCTTCAGCCGCAGGTGTTTCAGCCCTTTCCGCCGCGTGGCGAGGTGCTGGAGATGGGCTTTGTCGGGCGGCTGGAGCCGGTGAAGAACCCGCTGGCGGCGGTAGAGGCGGTGGGCCTGCTGCGCGACCGGGGCATTGCGGCGCGGCTGCGGATATTGGGCGAGGGCAGCCAGCGCCCGCTGCTGGAGCGGCGTATCGCGGATCTGGGGCTGGAGGGGCAGGTGCGGCTGGAGGGGTTCCATCCGCACCCGTTTGACCGGCTGCGGGGCTGTCATCTCTATCTGCAACCTTCGTTGAGCGAGGGGTTCGGGCTGGCCATATGCGAGGCGATGTCGGCGGGCCTGCCGGTGATCGCCAGCGCCGTGGGCGGCGCGCCCGAGATCATCGAGGAGGGCCGGACCGGCTGGTTGCTGGATCGGCCCGAGGCGGAGGCGCTGGCCGGGCGGATCGAGGCGGTGCAGGCGCTGCCCGATGCCGCGCTGGCCGCCATCGCCGCCGCCGGATCGGCCCATGTGCGCGCGGCCTTCGGCCCCGAGGTCCATGCCGCCCGCTGCGGCGCGCTTTACTCGGCCCTTTCCGGCAGGGCCGCGCCATGACGGGCCGCGCGATCCGCAACATCCTGTTCATCACATGGGACGGGCCGGAGACGCGCTATCTGGAGCGGCTGTTCCTGCCCATTCTGGCCGGGCTGGCCGAGGGGGGCTGGCGGTTTCATGTGCTGCAGTTCGGCTGGGGCGATGAGGCGGTGTTTGAGGCGCGGGCGGCGGCTTGTCGGGCGGCGGGCATCCCCTATCGGCGGGCCGGTGTCTGGCGGCGCGGGGGCGGGGCGGGGGCCTTGCTTTCGGCGCTGGTGGGCGCGCGGGCCATTCGCGCGGCGGTGGCGGACTGGGGGATCGACACGCTGATGCCGCGCAGCCTGATGCCCGCGCTGGCCGTGCTGCGGATGGGCGCGGCGGGGCGGCGGGGGCTGCGGCTGATCTATGATGCCGATGGTTTGACGGCGGATGAGCGGGTGGATTTCGGCGGCCTGTCGCCGCATGGTCTGACCTATCGGCTGCTGCGCGATGTCGAGGGCGAGATCCTGCGCCGCGCCGATGCGGTGCTGATGCGGACGGCGGCGGCGCGGGCGATCCTGCTGGCGCGGGCGGGGGGGGCGCTGGCGCCGGGGCGCTGTCATCTGGTGCGGAACGGGGTGGATCCTGCGCCCTTCCGGGCGGCGCTGGACGGGGCGCGGGACGGGGCGGAGGGGTTCACGCTGGTCTATTCCGGCTCCATCGGGGTGCAGTACCGCTTGCCTGAGATGCTGGATGTGGCGCAGGCGCTGCGCGGGCGGATCCCGGATCTGCGGCTGCGCCTGCTGTCGCCCGCACAAGGCGCGATCCGCGCCGCGCTGGCGGAGCGGGGCCTTGCCGGGGCGGGCTGGATCACGACGGAAAGCCTGGCACCCGACGCTGTGCCGGCGGCACTGTGCGGCTGCGATCTGGCGCTGGCGCTGCGGCAGCCGGCCTTTTCGACGCAGGCGGTGCTGCCGATCAAGCTGGGGGAGTATCTGCTGGCGGGCGTGCCGGTGATCGGCACGCCGGGGGTGGGCAATACGGAGGAGTTGGAGGCCGAGGGGGTGTTCCGGTCGGCCGAGGCGGCGGAGCGGGAGGCGATGATCGGCTGGGTGCTGGACGAGGTGCTGCCCCGGCGCGAGGAGATGCGCGCGCGCTGCCATGCGGCGGGGCTGCGGCATTTCTCGCTTGCCGCGACGGTGGAGAGCTATGCGCGGGCGCTGCGGGCGGTGGCGGAGGTGGCGCAGTGATGCGGCGGCTGGTGGTTCTGTCGCGCTATTCGCGGATGGGCGCATCGAGCCGGATGCGGACGATGATTCAGGCCCCCTATCTGCGCGCGGCGGGGCTGGAGCCGGAGTATCTGTCGCTGTTCGAGGATGCTGATCTGCTGCGGCTGTATCAGGGCGGGCGGGCGTGGCCCGATGCGCTGCGGGCGCTGGCGCGGCGGGTGGGGCATCTGCGCCGGGCGCGGGGGGCGGACCTGATCTGGATCGAGAAGGAGGCGCTGCCCTGGCTGCCCTGGCTGATCGAGGCGGCGCTCCTGCCCAAGGGCGTGCCGCTGGCGGTGGATTACGATGACGCGGTGTTCCATCGCTATGATCTGCATCGCCTGCTGCCGGTGCGGATGATGCTGGGGCGGAAGCTGGATCATCTGATGGCGCGGGCGGCGCTGGTGACGGCGGGCAACGGCTATCTGGCGGAGCGGGCGCGGCAGGCGGGGGCCGCGCGGGTGGAGATCGTGCCGACGGTGGTGGATCTGGACGCCTATGCCCCGCGACCGGCGGATGGCGGGCGGGCGGGGGGGCGGATCGGCTGGATCGGATCGCCCAGCACATGGCGCGAATACATGCAGCCGCGGCTGCCCCTGATGCTGGATGTCGCGGCGCGGCGCGGGGCGCGGCTTTCCATCGTGGGCGCGGGTGCGGCGGCGGCGGTGCATCCGCTGATCGAACGCCATGACTGGTCCGAGGACAGCGAGGCCGGGCGCATCCGCGAGATGGATATCGGGATCATGCCGCTGACCGATACGCCCTGGGCGCGGGGCAAATGCGGCTACAAGCTGATCCAGTACATGGCCTGCGGGGTGCCGGTGGTCGCCTCGGATGTGGGGGTGAATGGCGAGATCGTTGAACATGGCGTGAACGGGTTTCTGGCGCGCAACGAGGCGGAGTGGCGGGGGGCGCTGGATCTGCTGCTGTCGGATCCGGCGTTGCGGGCGCGCATGGGGCAGGCCGGGCGGCGGCGGATCGAGAGCGACTACAGCCTGCAGGTCTGGGGGCCGCGCGTGGCCGGACTTCTGGCAGGCGTCGCCGGGCAGGGGCCGCCATGATCTATGTGCTTTGCTATGGCGGGATGATGCTGCTGCGCCTGTCGCGGGCGCGGTTCGGCTATGGGGTTCTGCTGGCAGCGCTGTTCCTGTTTTCGGCCTTTCGCCATCAGGTGGGCTGCGACTGGTTCGGCTATGCGGTCCAGTACGAGTTCTATGGCGCGGTGCCCTTTTCCCAGGTGATGACAACGCGCGAGCCGATCTGGACCGCGATCATCGCGGCGCAGGTGCAGCTTGGCATTCCCTATCCGTGGTTGAACGTGCTGTCTTCGGCGTTGTTCTTTGTCGGGGTGCATCGGTTGGCGGCACGGCAGCCGGACCCTTTGGGTTTTCTGGTGCTGCTGTTTCCGGTGCTGATCCTGAACATGCCGATGTCGGGGATCCGGCAGGCGGCGGCGATCGGCCTTGTCTGCATGGCCTTCGTCGAACTGGTGGACCGGCGGCTGTTGCGCTTTGTCCTGCTGATCGTTCTGGCGGCGGGTATTCATTCGAGTGCGGCTGTCTTTCTGCTTTTGGCGCCGATGGTGCAGGGCGGGCTGACGCGGGGGCGGATCGCGCTGTCGGCGCTGCTGGCCATTCCGGGGGTGCTGGGGCTGATGGCCACGGATGCGGCGGCCACGGCGACAAGCCGCTATGTGAATACCGGCATCGACGCGGCGGGGGCGACCTATCGCGTGGCGCTGCTGGTGCTGACGGGGCTGTGGTTCCTGATCTTTCTGCGCCGCAAATGGCAGGCGGCCTTTCCGCGCGACTACAAGGTGGCGGCCATCGGCGCGCTGATGATGCTGGTGCTGATCCCGCTGCTTGTGGTGTCTTCGGTGATCGCGGACCGGCTGGGATATTACTTCGTGCCGATTCAGGCGATGATCTTTGCGCGTCTGCCGCTGTTGCGGCTGGGGGCGGCGCGGCCCTTGCTGGTGGCAGGGCCCTATCTGGTGCTGCTGGTGATGCTGGTGGTCTGGACGCTGCTGTCGACGCATTTCCAGCAATGCTATCTGCCCTACCGATCCTGGCTGTTCGGGGTGCCGGGCGAGTGATCCTGCGGGGTGGTGCAGAGGGTAAGGCGCGCGCGGTCGACGCGGGGGCCTGTCAGGGCATCGCGGAGCCAGGTGACGGCGAAGGCCGCCAGTTCGCGCAGGCTGAAGGCCGGATCATCGGCGCTGGGCGGGGCGGTGGGGCGCTGCAGGAAGAGGCGGGTTCCCCCGGCGAGTTCGGAGTGCAGCGCGAGGGTCGCGCGGGGCATGTGGCGGGCCGAGGTGATGAGGAGAAGGCCCTCGCCGGCGGGGCCGGAGCGATACCAGCAGGCGGCCTCGGCCGCGTTTTCGAGTGTATCGCGGGCATCGGGGGAAAGGAGGATCCGCCCCTCGGCCATGGCGGCGCGGGCCTTGGGCGAGGCGTGGAACTGATCGGCCAGCGTGTCGACCGAGAGACCGGCGGGGCGGTTCACGCCGCTGATCAGCAGGCGGCCGATGCGGCCCTGATCGAAGAGGGCAAGGGCGGTTTCGATCCGGTCATACTGGCCGGTGAAGACCACGGCGGCGATGCCGGGGGGCGGCAGGTCATCGGGGTGCAGCAGACGGCGGGCAAAATCGGCGAGGATGAGGGTGGCGATCAGCCCGGCCATGACGGGCAGCGCCAGCAGGGCGGCGCGCCCGAGGGGCAGGCGGGGCCGGCGCAGGGGATCAGCGCGCGCCAAAGCCCGTGAACATGACGGTGAAGGTGGCCAGAACGATGGCCGCATCCAGCCCGAACGACCGTTTGCGCACGTAGAAGGCATCGAAGCGGGCCTTGCGGCGGATGCCGGGCAGATCGTCGGCATAGCCCGAGCGCACCTGTGCAAGACCGGTGATCCCTGGCAGCACGGCAAAGCGCTTGGGGTAATGCGGGATCGAATGGATGTGGACGATGGCGTGATCCCAGGCGTCGGGGCGAGGGCCGACAATGGCCATTTCACCCCGGGCCACATTCAGCAGGTTCGGCAGTTCATCGAGGCGCGACCGCCGCAGAAGCGCGCCCAGTGGCGTGATCCGGTGACGATCGAGCGGTTCGTCGGGCGAGCGGAGTTCGTCGAAGGCCGGGCGCATGGTGCGGAATTTCCACATCATGAAGGGCACGCCGTCCTTGCCCATCCGCTTTTGCCGGAAGAAGAGCGGGCCGGGATTGGAGATCGGGTTGAGCAGGATGAGAGCCAGTGAACGGCAGAACAGAGGGCGGCAGAAGAATCACGATGGCCAGATCGATCATCCGCAACTTCAGTGACGCCAGCAGGCCGGGCGATGACGGGGCCGGGTACAGGCTGGAAGGCGCAACAAAATCGGCGCGCAACACATCAAAAGAATCGTCTAGCTTCACGTCTCGCCCCTGGCATCTGTGGCAGCAGAAGGGTGGTTAACGGCCTAACCCAAATATACACGAAGGTTAATGGCAGGGGTTCCAAATTGATGCCAGCCCCAGACGAATGTGGGGATAATATGGCGCGATTGGTTCCTTTTTCGGCGGATTGGCGCGCAACGGGGCCATTGTTTCGAAAAATGCAACGGATCCCGGCCCGGAATGCCCCCGGCCTCGGCTCGGTTTTCAGAGTGACGCCGCGTTATTCCATGCGAAAGCGCATGGATGGCAACCCCAAGGCGCATAGTCCGCATTCTGTCGCGCCGATTGGGGGAATCACCGGGGCCGGGCGTCAGGGCTGCGCGGGGGCGGCGGGCGGGCGGGCGAGATCGTCGATCAGTGCGCGCAGGGCATCGGCATGGGGTTGGGGCTGGACGGCACCCTCGGTCAATGCAAGGGCGCGGTCGGCTGCGGCGATGGCGGCCTCGCGCCGGCCGAGGGCGGCCAGCACCGCCGCGTGGTGATACTGGACCGAGCCGTCTTCGGGCAGGGCGGCGGCGGCCTGTTCGAGCAGCGGCAGCGCATCGGCGGAACTGCCGGACCGATGCAGGAGCCAGCCATAGGTATCCTGAAAGGCCGGGTTGGAAGAGGCCCGCAGGCGACGCGCGATGCGGAAGGCGCGGTCGAGGGTGGCGGCATCGCTGGCGGTCTGTGACAGGAGGCTGGCCAGATTGTTGGCGATGACGATATTGCCGCTGTCTTGCGCATAGAGCGTTTCATAGATGGCGATGGCCCCGGCAAGATCGCCTTCGGCCTGAAGGCGCGTCGCCTCGATCCAGAGCAGGGCGGGCGATTGCGGGCGTTGGGCCAGCCCTTCGGCCAGCACGGCCCGGGCGGCTTCGGCATCGCCTGCGGCCTGAAGCAGGCCGTGCAGCCGCTGGATGGCAAGTTCGTCCCCCGGATCGGAGGCGATCAGCGCGCGGTAGCGGGCGATGGCTTGATCGGGCAGGGTCATCTGCTGATCCAGAAGGGCCTGACGATGCAGGAGAAGGCGCGAGTCGGGCCGGGCGGCGATGGCATCGGCCAGAAGGGTGGCGGCCTCGGGCTGGCGGTCCAGACGCGCCAGCGCATCGGCCTTGAGCGCGACCCAGGGCGCGGGGTCCGTTGCCGTGGCGATCTGGCGGTCAAAGATGGCCAGCGCCTCGTCCGGGCGATCCTGTTCCAGAAGCGCCGCAGCTTCGAACTGATCGGCGGATTCGAGGGCGACGGGCGTGGCCATCTGGCGCAGGACCGAGGTCAACTCGGCCCCAAGCAGCCAATCCTTTTCGGAAAGGGCGATGGCGGACAGCATTTCAATCAGCATGAGGTTGGCGGGATTCGCCTGCCATGCCTTGTAAAGGACGGCGCGGGCGACGGCAGCGCGGCCCTGTTCCTGCAGGAGGCGGCTGTAGTCGCGGGCATAGGCGGCCTCGGCCGGGTTCAGGTCGACGGCGCGGCCGAGGGTTTCTGTCGCAAGGTCGACATTGCCGTCGCGCAAATAGGCGCGGGCCAGATCGGCCAGAAGGCTGGGGTCGTTCGGGGCCTGATTGAGGGCGCTGCGCAGGTCGATGATCGCATCGGCGGGGCGATCCTGCGCGACATGGCGCGCGGCACGCAGGCGCAGGGCATCGACATGGGAGGCATCTTCGGCCAGCACTTCGGCAATGCGGGCATCGGCGGCGGCGGCATCGCCCGAGGAGGCCAGCATGCGGGCATATTGCACCTTGATGCGGCGGGTCTGATCCGAAGGTTCCGCCCCTGCGATGATGGCGGCCATGGCCTGCAGGGCGGCGTCGCGCTGACCGGCCTCGAAGTCGATCGAGGCGCGGACGGCCTGATAGAGACCGGCCTTGGGATCGTCGGCATTCGCCGCGATCAGGCTGTCGATGGCCTCAAGCGCGGCCTCATTTCCCTTGGTGCCGCGCAGGAAATCTATCAGGGCGACATGGCCTTCGACGGGGCCCGTCGGGGGGCCTGCGTTTTCGCGCAGGAAGGATTCCGCCGCGGCCAGATCGTTGCGTGACAAGAGCCATTGCAGGAAGGCACCCGGCAGGCGGTCATTGCCGGGGAACAGCGCAATCATGGCGCGGAACTGGGCATCGACCAGATCGGGGCTGTCCTGTTCGCTGAGGAGGCCCAGCTTGACCTGCTGGATGTCGAAATCGCGCGGTTCCATCGCGAGGAGGGTTTCGGTCAGGGCAAGCGCGGTGTCGCGATCTTCGGCAAGCAGCGCCTGGTCGACGGCGATCCGGATCAGGGCTGGGTCATCGGGATGGGTGGCCTGTTGGGCGGCGGCCCGGGCGGCCAGATCGGCGCGCAGTGTTTCATCGCCAGCGGTGACGGCGGCCTGGTAATCCAGCGCAAGACCGAGGGCCACGACGCGGGGGTCATCGGGTGCCATGCGCCGGGCATCCACCATTTGCGACGAAAGGTCCTGCCACATGCTTTGGCTGAGGAGGAGGGTGGAAAGTTCCACCCGGATCGTGATGTCGTCGGGACGTTGCTGGGCGAGCGTCTGGTATTGCGACCATGCGCCGGCCAGATCGCCCTGTTCGCGCAAGAGGCGGGCAAGGGTCAGGCGGGCCTCGATGTGATCCTGCTTGTTGTCCAGCGTGTTGCGCAATTCGACAAGGGCGCGAGGCGTGTCGCCTTCGGCGAGCAGGGATTGCGCCGCGGCGAAATGGCCTTCGGCCTTTTCTTCGGAGGACTGGCAGGCCGCCAGCACCGCGCAGAGGGCAAGCGCCAAAGGCAGGCGGGAAAGGGCGGCGGGTCGGGCCGGAGGACGGGCCCGAGAAAGGGCCGGAAGGCGGACCGGGCCAGGGGTCGAAGAACGGGGCGGACGCTGCATCACTACTCCTATCACGCGGGGCATTGGCCCTATGTCGGGTCGCCCCGGAAGGCTGGTTTCCGCCCGGCCATGCTGCAGCACAGAAAAACCGTGGTCTGGCGGGTGGACCTGCCCCAGTCAATTAGTATTAATGTTCCGGTTGAAAGCGCAACGCGGTTTCGGCATTGAGGCGCGGGGGGCGATGAGTTTCGCGCGCTTTGGTGCGACGGGTGGCGTTGGCCGGGAAGGACCGAGGCGGCGATGAAAGCGGTGTTCAGTGGTTTCGGGCGGATTCGCCCGCAAAGAGGGTGAGTTCGTGACCGAGGATCCTCCTGTCCAGTTCGATCTTGGCTTTGTCCTGTCGCGCATCCGGCGATGGGTTCTGCTGTTCCTGTTCCTGCTGATTCTCGTCTCGGGGATCGGGGTTGTGGTGGCGCTGTCGCTGCCGACGGTCTATCGGGCCGAGGCCCTGCTGGTGGTGGAATCCGAGCAGATCCCCGACGATCTGGCGCAGTCCACCGTGCAGACCAACGCGCGCGAGCAGTTGCAGATCATCGAAAAGCGGGTGCTGTCGCGCGAGGTGCTGGTGAGCATGGCCGACCGGCTGGATATCCATGCCGCCGAGGGGCGGGCGGATGCGGCGCAGATGTCATCGGGCGACATTGTCGAGGATCTGCGCGCGCGGATCCGCATCATGCCGTCCGACAGTGGCAGTGCCGGGGCCCCGGCAGAGAGTGACGCGCTGCTGGTGCGGGTGATGTTCGATTCGCCCGATGCCGAGATGGCGGCGCGGGTGGCCAATGAGCTGGTGACCCAGATCCTTGAGGTGGATGTGGCGACGCGCATCCAGATCGCCCGTCAGACGCAGGAATTCTTTGAGCAGGAAGTGGCTCGGCTGGAAAAGGACCTGTCGACCCGGTCGATGGAGATTCAGGGGTTCAAGGAAGACAACATCGAGGCCCTGCCCGACAGTCTTGTCTTCCGGCGCGAGGATCTGGCGATGATCGAGGCGCGGACCGTGCAGTTGGAGCGGGACCGGCGCATTCTTCTGGATCAGATCGACCGGATCGACCGGTTGACCGGCGGCCTTGCCCCCGCGCCTGGAGATGCGGGCGAAGAGGCGACTGATGCGCCGGTTTCGGGCCGTGTGACGACGCGGGATGTGCGGCGCAGCGATCTGGTGACGGAACTGTCCTATCTGGATCAGGAGCGCGAGCAGTTGCAGGGCCGGGCGGAAAGCCTGCGCGCCACGATTGCCGAAACCCCGCGCGTGGCCATCCGGCTTGAGGCGCTGGAGCGCGACTATGCCAATGTGCGCAGCCAGTATGATCTGGCCATCGCCAATCTGGCCAAGGCCGAGATCGGGGAGTTGATCGAAAGTCTGGCCAAGGGGCGGCGGATCAGCGTGATCGAACAGGCCGTGCGGCCTGACCGCCCGTTCAGCCCGGACCGGCCCAAGGTGGCGCTGATCGGGGTTCTGGTGGGCCTTCTGGTGGCGGGCGGTGTCGTGCTGGCGCTGGAGATGCTGCGCGGCGTGATCCGCCGGCCGCAGGATATCGAGGGTGTGATCGGGGAACAGATGATCGTGACGCTGCCGCATGTCCGCACGCGGCGCGAGGTGCTGCTGGGGCGTGTCGTCTGGACCTTGGCCTTTCTGGCGGTGGCGGCGGCGGGTGCCCTGACATGGCAGAACCGGGCCGAGATCGACAGGCTTCAGCCCATGGTGATCGAGAAGATCAGGGGCCTGTTGCCGATGGAATCCGGGGGAGGGGCCTGAGATGGCGGTGGAACGCGTTCAATCCGCGATCGCGCGGGCACGCGCGCAGCGCGACGGGCTGGATCAGGCTGCGGAAGAGGCCGAAGCGCCCGAAGTCATGGCCGATGTCGAGGCCAAGGCCACGACGCTGGATCGTTGGCCGGATCTGCCGCGTGTCGCGGTGGCCGAGGATATGCTGGACAAGGCGCGGGTGATCCGGGGCGGGGCGGAAGGCACCGCCTTTGACATGCTGCGCACCAAGGTTTTGCAGCGGATGAAGGCCGATGGCTGGCGCCGGGTCGCCATCACCTCGGCCGACAAGGGATGCGGCAAGACGACAGTGGCGATGAATCTTGCCTTCAGTCTGGCCCGCCAGAAGGAAGTGCGGACCCTGCTTGTCGAGGCGGATCTGCGGCGTCCGTCGCTGGCGCGGGCGCTGGGCCTGCCGGGGGCTTCGGGTCTTGCCGAGGTGCTGACACAGGATCTGCCCTTCGGGCAGGCGGCGCTGCGACTGCGCGACAATCTGGCGATCCTTGCCAGCCAGGCCCGCAGCGCGCAATCGGCCGAGATCCTGCACAGTGCCCGCGTGGCCGATGTGCTGGCCGAGATCGAGGCCGCCTACAGGCCGGATATCGTGATCTTCGACCTGCCGCCCGTGATGGAGACGGATGACGCGCTGGCCTTCATGGGCCATGTCGATTGCGCGCTGCTGGTTACCCGGGCCGAACATACGACCACGGCGCAGGTGGAAACCTGTTCGCGCGACATTTCGGCCCGGACGGCGCTGGCGGGGGTGGTGCTGAACCGCTATCGCGCGGCGGGGGCGACCAGCGGATACTGAGGGCTGCCCTGCAGGGGGCGGGCAAAGAAAAAGGGGCGCCGAAGCGCCCCAGGCATGCGATGGGTTCCGTCCCTCAGGCCGCCGCGAGTGTGCGACGACGGGAGAGCCCGAAAAGACCAAGCAGAGCAGTGCCGAGCAGCAGGACGCCTGCGGGCAGCGGAACGACGCTGATCGAGGCGCTGATGATGGCAGAGGTCGGGTTCTGACCCGGCCCCTGACCAAAGAGCGTGGAGGGTGCATTCAGAAAGCTGACCGTCACGAGCCCGACGCCGGCGATCTGCTGCGGCGCGATGGGATCGAAGGTGATGGCGCCATCGAGGAAGCGCAGCGACACATTGGTCAAGAACTGCATGCCCTGCCCCACACCGCCAAAGGCAGCAGCCGTGGGGGCAAGGAAGCTGAGCGTGGCGGTGATGTCGAAGCTGTCGGGGAGCACCCTGTCCCATTCAGCAGCAGTGATCTGCAGGAACTGGAATGTCGTGGCCGGGGTGTTCGGTTCGACATTGATGATCGGGTTGCCCAGAAGCGAGGGCGCGAGCGTAGCCGAGGCGATGCAGCCGCTGGGGATGCCGAGCGAGTTCTGACAGTTCGAGATCTGCACCGATGAACCGGCGGAGTCGACCTGAAAGGCGATCGGCGCGGCCTGCAGGCTGCCCGAGAGCATCAGCGTGGCTGCGAGGGCCTGGGCGCAGGCGATAATCTGTCTGAACATTGCAACGCACTCCAATCAACTTCGTCGCGCGGACTTAGTTACGGCAAACTTAAGACATGTTAATGACACATTCAGGTAGGGGGATTCCAGCCTTTTGTCTGTTCTTGCGCGGAAAACACCAAGGACTGTGTCCTATGGGCCGATGCCGGCGGGCAAGGGCCTGTGTCGCGCGGCGGGTCTGAAGAAAAAAAGGGGCGCGGTTGCGCCCCTTTTTCGGTGGGTGGCATAACGGATCAGGCCGCGATCTGGCGACGCCGACGTGACAGGCCAAACAGGCCCGCAATGGCCGAGAGCAGCAGCAGAACGCCGCCCGGCAGGGGCACGACGCTGACGGCTTCGATGCGGATGTCCGCGCGGATGTAATCCGGGCCCAGCGGGCGGAACGGGAGACCGGGCAGGAAGGTAACGATCAGCGGCGCACCAAGGGTAGAGGTGACAGGCCCCCATGTCAGCCGGGCGCCCGAGTTCAGATTGTTCGTGGATTCCGGGTTCCAGTTCACGATGTTGGCAAGGGCGGAAAATTCGTATCGGGCAACGCCCACCAGAATTTCGACCGTCGTCATGAATGAAAAGCTGTCCGCCAATCCCTGATCATCGCCGTTTGCCACGATGTTGAACAGGCGGAAGGTCTGGGTGGCGGGGGTGGTGATTGTCGAGGATGTCACCCCAAGCTGACTGCCGATCGAAAAGTTGCAGTTGGTGTCGTTGCGTCCAACGGGGTTGCAGGTCTCTGTTCCCAGCCCGACACTGTCGATGGTGAAGTTCACGGTGGCGGCTTGCGCGCCGCCAATCAGAAACAGGCTGGCCGCAGCGGCGCAGGCAAGGGATTTGAGTGTCGCGAACATTTCCTGCATCCTTTCAGGACGTCTGGCCCAAGGTGACAATGCCATCATTAAGACAAAATAATGCCACAATCGTGAACGGTCGTTCCAGCAGATAGTGGGTTGGCGGCCGAACAAGCCCCCAGAATATGTGCCCGGGCTGCGCTTGACGGCATGGCGGGCAACCCTTGATTGAACCGCGATTCTGTCGCTGATCATGAACGGGTTGAATTGTGGCGGGCGCGGTCTGGCGCCTGTCATCCCCCCCGATGCAGTGATTCCATCCGGGCGGCGAAACCGGGGCTGGACATGAGCGCGCGGCAGCGTTGGAAACGGCCGGTGGCATAGGCAAGGAAATCATCCGCCGGGTTGCCATTGGCGTGCTGGATGAGGCCCCACAACGTCCATAACAGATCGCACATCGCCTTGTAGGCGATCATGCGGGCCTCTTCGTCCGGCTTGGCGGGGTGGCCGAAATAGGCGGTCATCATTTCGGCATCCTGACCGGCATCGAAGCCCGCCTCGACCGAGAGATCGCCCAGATCCCACATCGGATCGTTCATCCCGGAATATTCCCAGTCGACGATCCACATGCGATTTCCGGTATCGAGGAAGTTCTCGCAGAGCGGATCGCAATGGCAGGGGACGAGTGGCAGGGGATGGGCGGCAAGGGCTGCGCGGACGCGGTCGGCCTCATGCAAGGCGGCGTCATACCCTTCGGGCGGGGCGACGGCCTTTCCGGCCAGAAGGGCGCGGTAATCGTCGACCATGGCGAAAAGATCGAAGCGGGCGGGAAAGACCTCGCCGCTGTCATGCAATTGCCGCAGCGCGCGGGCGGCGCGGGCGGGGCTGCCGGGGCGGCTGCGGAAGAGGGCGGGCGTCATGGTGACGGTATCGGGGAGGAAGCGCGTGACCATCAGGCCGGTGGCGGGATCGGCATGCAGCACCTCGGGCGAGACACCGGCGCGGGCGGCGGCGCGGGCGGCTGCGGCCTCATTCCCGCGGTCGATGTATTCGGCGGTGCCTTCGCCGGGGATGCGCAGGATATGCGCGCCCAGATGCCAGACGCGGTTCGTCAGCCCGCCAAGGCGGCGGGGCGTGCCGGTGAAGCCGTGCAGGGCGGGGATCTGCGCGGCGATAGCGGCGATGTCGTCGGTCATGCTGGCCCCCTTTGGTTGCGTTGCGGGGCAGTCTGCCGCAAGCTGGGGGCAAGTCAAAGAGGGAGTGGGGATCATGGCATCGGGCGGGCATGACGGGCATCTCGGCGCGGTCTACGGGGCCCGCGCCCCCGAAGAGGTGGCCGCGGTTTATGATGCATGGGCAAGCACTTACGATGCCGAGATGGCCAAGGCGGGGTATCGCCACCCGGCGGTGGGGCTGGCGCTGCTGGCGCGGCATCTGCCGCGGGGGGCGGGGCCGGTCTTGGATGCGGGCTGCGGGACAGGGTTACTGGGGGATTGGCTGGGCATTCTGGGATTTTCCCCGGTGGAGGGGTTGGACCTGTCACCCGGGATGCTGGAGGTGGCGCGGGCGAAAGGCAGCTATGCGCGGCTGCACAATCTGGCGCTGGGGCGGGAATTGCCCTTTGAAACCGGGCAGTTCGCGGGTGTCATCTCGACCGGCGTCTTTACCACGGGGCATGTCGGGGCCGAGGGGTTGCCGGAGTTGTTCCGCATCACGCGGCCCGGGGGCGTGATCGTGCTGACGGTGAAGACGACGCTGTGGGAGGGGGGCTTTGCCGCCGCCTTGGCAGGGCAATCCTCGGTGCAGGGGCCGGTGCAGATGGCTGTGCATATCGTTGAGCAGACCGCGCCCTATGTCTCCATGCCCGGGGAGCCGGGGACGGTGCCTTCGCTTGCCGTGGTGCTGCGGCGGGTCTGACAACGCAGCGAACCGCCCGGCATCGGCGCCCTTTGGGTATTTTTGCCAAGATGAAGCTGCCGTTTCACCTTGGATCAAATACCCATGCGACGGTGCCGCCCCGCGCGGCGATCAGGCCTTGATGCGCGCGCCTGTCGGATCGACCAGCGGGCCGAGCGCGAGGGTGGCGGGCAGGGTGTCGCCTGCCACGACAAGTTCGTAGCGGCCTGAAGTGAGCCATTCGTCGGCCACGCCATCGGGGTTGCGGACATAGCCGTAGCCGATGCTTTGACCGAGCGTGTAGCCATAGCCGCCCGAGGTGAGATAGCCCACCGGCCGGCCATCGCGCAGGATGGTTTCGCGGCCCACCAGCACGGCATCGGGATCTGTCAGGGTAAAGCCCGCGAAGCGTTTGGTCAGTGGCCTGGCCTGTGCGGCCTCAAGCGCGGCGCGGCCCAGGAAGGGGGTGTTGGCCTTGAGCTTGACTGCCCAGCCGAGCCCCGCCTCGAAGGGGCTGTCATTGGGCGTGATGTCGGAGGACCAGGCGCGATAGCCTTTTTCCAGCCGGAGCGATTCCAGCGCGCGATAGCCGATAGGGCGGATATCGCTGCCGCCTGCGGCCATCAGCGCATCGAAGACCGCGCCGGTCTGCGACAGGGGGGTGTGAAGTTCCCATCCCAATTCGCCCACGTAAGTCACGCGGAGCGCGCGGACCTTTGCGCCTGCGATTGTGATTTCGCGCACATGGCCGAAGGGGAAGGCGGCGTTGGACATATCGGCATCGGTGACGCGGGCGAGCACGTCGCGGGCGAGGGGGCCCATGAGTGAGAGGGTGCCCCAATCCTCGGTCACGTCCCGAAGGGTGCAGCCCGTGGCGGGCAGGTGATCGGCGATCCAGGCCAGGTCATGGGTGCGAAAGCCCGTGCCGGTGACGATGTAGAAGCGGTCATCCGACAGGCGGGCGACGGTGAGATCGGCCTCGATCCCGCCACGGGTGTTGAGGAGTTGGGTATAGGTCAGGCGGCCCACATCGCGGGCGACGCGGCCCGCGCAGATCCATTCCAGCGCCTCGGCCGCGCCGGGCCCGGAGAGTTCGTATTTGGCAAAGGAGGATTGATCGAAGATGCCGACCTTTTCGCGCACATGGGCATGTTCCGCACCCACGGGGGCGAACCAGTTCTGGCGGCCCATGGAATAGATATCGCGCGCCTCCATCCCCTGCGGGGCGAACCAGTTGGGGCGTTCCCAGCCGAGTTTGGAGCCGAAGACGGCGCGATGGTCCTTGAGGCGCTGGTAGAGGGGCGAGGTGATGCGGGGGCGGCCGCTTTCGTATTCCTCATGCGGGAAGCCGATGGTGTAGTGTTTGCCATAAGCCTCCATCGTCCGGTCAAAGACCCATTGCCGGTCGTTGTGCAGGCCGGAGAAACGGCGGATGTCGACGACCCAGAGGTCGAGGGGCGCTTCGTCCTTCATCACCCATTCCGCCAGCACCCAGCCCGCGCCGCCCCCCGACGCGATGCCGAAGGCGTTGAAGCCCGCGCCCACATACATGTTGGCGCATTCCGGGGCGGGGCCGAGGATGAAGTTGCCGTCGGGGGTAAAGCTTTCCGCGCCGTTGATCATCTGTTTCACGCCGGTGCGTTCCAGCGCGGGGACGCGGGCGATGGCCTGTTCGAGGTGTTGGGCGAAGTGATCGTAATCGTCGTCGAACAGACGGAATTCCCAATCCTTCGGGATGTCGCCCTGCACCCAGCCCTGCGGGTTGGGTTCATAGCCGCCCATGACGAGGCCGCCGACTTCCTCTTTGAAATAGGTCCGGCGGTCGGGGTCGCGCAGGGTGGGGGCGTCGGGGGAGAGGCCGTCGATTTTCTCGGTGATGATGTATTGGTGTTTGACGGGCTGGAGGGGAACGTTGATCCCGGCCATGGCCCCGATTTCGCGCGCCCACATGCCGCCGCAGTTGACGACCTTTTCGCAGGTGATCGTGCCCTGGTTGGTGTGGACGGCGGTGATGCGGCGGCCGTCCATGGCAAAGCCGGTGACGGCGATGCCTTCGTGCAGTTTCGCGCCATGCATCCGCGCGCCCTTGGCCAGCGACTGGGTGATGTCGGAAGGGCTGGCCTGCCCATCGGTGGGCAGCCAGCTTGCACCGACGAGGTCGGAGGTATCCATCAGGGGCCACATGCGTTTCACCTCATCCGGCGAGATCAGGTGCATCTCCATCCCGAAGGAGCGGGCGGTGGTGGCGAGGCGGCGGTATTCGGTCCAACGGTCGGCATTGGTGGCAAGGCGCAGGCAGCCCGTCATCTTCCATCCGGTGTCGAGGCCGGTTTCCGCTGCGAGGCCCTTGTAGAGGTCGACGGAGTATTTGAGGACGCGGGTGATGGAGGCCGAGGCGCGGAGTTGGCCCACGAGGCCTGCCGCGTGCCAGGTGGAGCCGGAGGTGATCTTGCCCTGTTCCAGGAGGATCACATCGGCCTTGTGATCGCGCGCCAGATGATAGGCGGTGGAGCAGCCGATGATGCCGCCGCCGATAACGACGATCTGGGCATGGGAGGGGAGGGTCATTTTGTGCGTCCGTGAAGGGAATGGTATCGGGTGAGGGCGGCATCGAGCCGGTCGAGGTTTTCGCGGGCGTAGGATTTGTAATCCGCGCCGGGGGCGGCGAGGTGGAGGTCAGAGACCATGGCCCACATCGCCTCACGCAGCAGGCTCGCGCATTGCATGGCGTCGAAGGCGCGGCGGAGGGGGGCGGCGGGCGGGGTGCCGAAATAGGCGAGGAGCAGGCGGTCGGTTTCATCGGGCGTCATGCCCGCATTGGAGGCGGCACCGGCGAGATCGAAGAGCGCGGTGCCGAAGCCTGCATATTCGTAGTCGATCAGCCAGAGGCGGGTTCCATCATCAAGGAAATTGGCTGGCAGCAGATCATGGTGGCCGAAGATCAGGGGAAGGGGGATCTGGGCGGCTTCCAGATCGGCGGAAAGGTCGAGCAGGGCGGGGAGATCCGGGAGGAAGGCGCTGTCGCCCGCGCGGAGGGTGCGGGCATAGTCGCGGATCACGTGGAAGGGCCAGAAGAGGAAGGCCGCGCCCGCGATATGGGCGGGCATGTCGTGGTGAAAGCGGCGGAGCAGATCGCCCACGCGTTCGGGATTGGCGCGCAGATCATCGGGCCCCCAGGTGCGGGCGTTGATGTATTCCACCACGCTGACGCCCGGGGCGGCATGTTCCACGGCGGGGCCGAAGCCCGCGGCATGGGCGGCGCGGGCGGTCATCACCTCGCGCGCGCGGTCGACATGGTGGAAGGGGTAGTCGCGGCCGAAGCGGACGACATGGCTGCCTGCCGCATCGGTGACTTTCCAGCTTTCGTTGGAGAGGCCGCCGAGCAGGGGTTCGGCGGTGATCTCTCCCTGCCAGGGCAGGGCGCGGAGGGCGGCGGGGGGGGCGGTCATGGGGCGTGTCCGGATAGGCCGAGGCGGGCGCGTTGGGTTTCGGCGGCGGCATGGATCAGGCGGTCGGCGATGATGGCGATGCAGGCGATGGCGAGGCCCGCGACAAGGCCGTTGCCGGGCTTGGCCTTGGTGAGCGCGATATAGACATCCTGGCCAAGGTCGCGGGTGCCGACGAGAGCGGTGATCACCAGCATCGAGAGGGCGAACATGATCGTCTGGTTGAGGCCGAGCAGGATCTCTGGCAGGGCGAGGCGGAGGCGGATGCGGGTGAGGATCTGCCAGTCGGTGCAGCCCATGGCGCGGCCGGCCTCGATCAGGCGGGGGTCCACGCCCTGCAGGCCGAGCGCGGTATAGCGGATGGCGGCCACCACGGCATAGGCCACGACCGCGATCATGGCGGTGAAGTCGCCCACGCGGAAGAGCATCACCACGGGCATGAGATAGACGAAGGAGGGCAGGGTCTGCAGCGTGTCGATCACGAGGCGGGTGATCGTCCATGCCCGGTCGCGATCGGCCACGGCGATGCCGATGGGCAGGCCGATGGCCATGGCGAAGAGGGTGGAGACGCCGCAGAGATAGACGGTGATCATGGCCTTTTCCCATTGCCCCGTCGCGGCGATGAGGAAAGAGAGCGTTGCCGTCAGCGCGGCCAGCCGCCAGCCGCCCAGCCGCCAGCCTGCCAGCCCCAGAAGCGCCACCACCGCGACCCAGGGCAGCGACAGCAGGAAGCGCTTTACCGGGACGAGGATGCCGATCAGGATGGCGTTCTTGATCGCCTCGAGCGTGTCGAAGAAGGTCAGGTTGATCCATTCCACCGCCGCCGCCCAGAAGGGGCTAGTCGTCAGGCGGGCGGCATCGGGATAGGTCTGGATCGCGGGCAGGATCAGGCCCAGCACCCATGTAACGGCCACCAGCGCCAGCGCGGCGGCAAGGTAGGGGTGGCGCTGCAGCGCCCCACCCTGCGGCAGCGCCCCGCGCGCGCGGCGGGCGAGCGCCTGCGACAGGCGATCCAGCGCGATGGCCAGCGCGACGATGGCGAAGCCCGCCTCGATCCCGGCACCAAAATCCAGCCTTCGCAGGGCATTCAGCACATCGAAGCCAAGCCCGCCCGCCCCGATCATCGAGGCGATGATCACCATGTTGAGCGACAGCATGATCACCTGATTGACGCCCACCATCAGCGGTTCGCGCGCGGCGGGCACCAGCACGCGCCATGTCATCTGGCGCGGGGTGCAGCCCACCATGCGGCCGAGGTCGTGGATCTCGGCCGGGACGCGCTGCAGGGCGAGGGTGGTGATCCGGGTCATCGGTGGCATGGCGTAGATTAGGGTGGCCACGATGGCGGCGGTGGGACCAAAGCCGAAGAGGATCAGGATGGGCACGAGATAGGCGAAGACCGGCATGGTCTGCATCAGATCGAGCAGCGGTTTCAGCAGCCGGTCCACCAGCGGCACGCGCCAGGCGAGGATGCCCAGAAGCAGCCCGCCCAGCACGCCGATAGGCACGGCCACCACGATGGAGGCAAGCGTGACCATGGCGCTTTGCCATTGGCCGAAGACAGCGACGAAACCCATGCAGGCCGACACGATCAGCGCCAGCGGCAGGCCGCCCGCATAAAGGCCGATCAGGGCGAAAAGGCCGATCACCGCCAGCCATGGCAGGGGCGGCCAGAGTTGCACCGCGCTGGAGCCTTCGCCCGAGAGCATCCCCGTCGCCAGAAGCGACAGCACCGCGCGATAGGGCAGGTCGATCAGCCAGGCGAGGAAGCGGGTGACATCGGAGAATGCCAGCGGGCCGATGGCGGCCTCTTTCACGAGCCATGTGATGAAACCGCCGATCCAGCGCGCCGCCGGGATCTGCCACGCCTTGGGATAGTCGAAGGCGAAGGGGGCCAGCGTCTGCCCCCAGAGCCAGAGCGCCGCCGCCAGCGACAGGGCAAGGCCCCAGACAAGACGCGGCGGCAGCAGGCCATGGCCCGGAGCGGTGGGGATCGCGGTCATCCGGCCCCCCCGAGGACGAGGCGGATCACATCATCGCGCCGCAGGCTGCCGGTGCGGCGGCCCTGCGTATCGGTCACGGCCAGCACCTCGGCCCCGGAGAGGAAGGCGCGGCCAGCCTCGGCCACGGTGGCGCGGTCCGGCACGGCGGGGGCATCGAGGGGGGGCGGGTCGGCCACCATGAGAGAGGCCACGCGCACGGCCTTGGATTTCGGGACGGCGCGGGTGAATTCGCGCACGTAATCGGTGGCGGGATGCAGGACCAGATCCTCGGGCGTGCCGATCTGTTCGATCACGCCATCCTTCATGATGGCGATGCGGTCGGCCAGGCGGATCGCCTCATCGAAATCATGGGTGATGAAGACGATGGTTTTTCGTAGGGCCGATTGCAGGCGGATGAATTCATCCTGCAATTCGCGCCGGATCAGCGGATCGAGCGCGGAGAAGGGTTCGTCGAGGAACCAAAGTTCCGGCTCTACCGCGAGCGAGCGGGCGATGCCCACGCGCTGTTGCTGGCCGCCCGAAAGCTGCCGGGGATAGCTGTTCTCGCGCCCGGCAAGGCCGACCAGCGCGATCATTTCGCGCGCGCGGGCCTCGCGCGTGGCGCGGGGGACGGATTGCACATCCAGCGGGAAGGCCACGTTCTCCAGCACGGTCAGATGGGGCAGCAGCGCGAAATGCTGGAAGACCATGCCCATCTTGTGGCGGCGGATGTCGATCATCTCGGCTTCGGAGGCGGTCAGAAGGTTCCGGCCGTTGAAGAGGATTTCGCCCGCCGTGGGTTCGACAAGGCGCGAAAGGCAGCGCACGAGGGTGGACTTGCCCGAACCCGACAGGCCCATGATCACGAAGATCTCGCCGTCGTGCACGGCCAGATCGACGGCGCGCACCGCGGGCACGAGCCCCGCCGCGAGCAGCCGTTCGGGCGAGGGATCGCGTCCGAGGCTGGCGAAGGTATCGGCGGCGCGGGCGCCGAACACCTTCCAGACGTTGCGGCAGACAAGCTTGGCTTCAGTCTCGGTCATGCGGGGCTGGCCGGTCTTTCACGGTTGGGATTGTGCGGGTGGGGGGGTGCGGGGGGGCGCAGGGGCGCCCCCCCGCCCTGAGGACGGGATCAGCCCGCGATCCAGGCGGACCAGCGCGCCTCGTTCGCGGCCATCCAGTCGGCGACGACGGCCTCGATCGTCTTGCCGTTCAGATCCACCTCGGTGATCATCTGGCCCATTTCGGCATTGTCGATGCTGAAGGCCGTGATCGCCTTGTGCGCGCCGGGCCATTTGTCCTTGAGCCCGGCCCAGCCGACCTTCCAGATATCGCCGAAGGGTTTGCCGCAGTCATAGGCCATGTCGGGGTTCAGACCCACGGCGGGATCGGTGTAGCATTCCACCGAATAGGTGGGGAATTCGACCCATTCGCCTTCGTATTTCGCAGGCGCCCAATGCGGGGCGTAGATCCACAGCAGGACCGGGGCCTTGCGCTGATAGGCGCTTTCCAGTTCGGCGAAGAGGGCGGCATCGGTGCCGGCATGGATCACCTCGAAGGGCAGATCCAGCGCCTCCACCCGTTCCTCATCGAACCCGCCCCAGGTGACGGGGCCGCCGAGATAGCGGCCCTTGGGGGCGGTTTCGGCGGTCGAGAAGGCCTCGGCGCAGGCGGGATCCTTGAGCGCTTCCCAGTTGGGCAGGCCGGGGCAAAGTTCTTTCATATAGGTGGGATACCACCATTCCTCTTTCGCCTGCATGCCCGTGGGGCCGAGGATTTCGACATTGCCGGTGGCGACGGAGGCATCCATCGCCTCGCGGCCCGTGGTTTCCCAGATTTCCATGGCGACATGCAGATCGCCGGATTCAAGGCCGGGGAATTGCGCCAGATAATCGGCCTGCACGTATTCGACGCTGTAGCCCGCTTTCTTCAGCACCTCGCCCATGAGTTGGGTGGTGATGAGCTGGCCGGTCCAGTCATGCAAGGTGAGCTTGATGGGATCGGTCGACTCCTGCGCGAGGGAGGACAGCGCGGTGCTGGCCGTGATGAGGGCGGCAAGGCCCAAGGGGCGGAGACCGGAGAGGACGGGAACGGAACGGCGCATCTTGAACTCCCTGCGATGGATTTCTGTTGGCGTCTGATCTGGACGGTCGGATGGGTGTTCGACCTTGGGCTGTTTCCGGGGGGGCGGGCCGCCCGGGAGGTTTGCCACAATCAGGTTAGGCGAAAGGGTCTGGCGGCTGTCAAATGGATTCTGGCCGCGTTTGGAATTTTGCTGACCGGGTGGCGGGGGATTTCTGTTGAAACGGTCAATAAATCGGCCAAAACTGGTCAGTAACGGTCAGGTTCGGGGGAAGGGATGGCATCGCGGCGGCAGGCGGAGATTCTGAAGCTGCTGGATGGGCAGGGGATGCGGCCGGTGGCGGAACTGGCGGCGCTGCTGGGTATTTCGGCGGAAACCGCGCGGCGCGAGATCCGGGCGCTGGTGGAGGCGGGATCGGCGGTGCGCAGCCATGGCGCGGTGGGTCTGGCCGGGCAGACGGGCGAGGCGTCGTTTGATCGGCGGATGCGCGAGAATGCGGCGGCCAAGCGGGCCATCGCGCGGGCGGTGGCGGCGGGGATCGGGGATGGCGAGTCGGTCATGCTGGATACCGGGACGACGACCAGTTTCATCGCCCGGGCGTTGTTGCAGCACAGGCGGCTGACGGTGGTGACCAATTCCTCGGACATCGCGCGGATCCTCGCCACGGTGAACGGCAACCGCGTCTTCATGGCGGGGGGCGAGTTGCGGCGGGATTCCGGCGCGGCGCTGGGGGCATCGGCGCTGGAGTTCATCGGGCGGTTCGCGGTGGATCATGCGGTGATTTCGGCGGGGGCGGTGGATCGGGGCGGGGTGATGGATTTCGATCTGCAGGAGGCCGAGTTCGCCCGCGCGGTGCTGGGCTGTGGCGGGCAGCGGATCGTGGCGACGGATGCGACGAAGTTCGGGCGGCAGGGATTCATCCGGGTGGTCGATTTCGCGGGCATCGACCGGCTGGTGACGGATCAGGCCCCGCCTGCCGATGTCGCCGCCGCGCTGGCGGCGGGGGGGGCGACGGCCACCATCGCGGGGTGATCGGCGCGGGGCGAGAGGCATCCTTTTGGCCGCAAGACATACGAAGGTTGTCGGAATCCCGCTTTTCTGTTAAGTTTCATTTGTATTGAGGACATCCCTGCCCCCGGAAGAGGCCCGCCGACAGAGCAGGGCGGCGCGTCGGGCGGGGTAGAGCAAAGGCCGTTTTGAACGCATGACAGACCGCCCCCGGTCGGATCATTTCTTTCGCGCGACGATGCGCCATTTCGCCGAACTGCGTGCGGCGGGACCGGAGGCTGCCGACAGCGACCGGCCCTTTCCGAAGGATTGGTTCGATCTGCCCGAGGGGCTGTTTGCCGATCTGGGGGCCATGGTCTTTCTGGCCGGGCTGACCCGCTATCACCGCCCCCGGGCGATGGGGGACATGCTGTCGCTGCTGGAGCCGCCGCTGCGCCTTGGGCAGTACAGGCTGTTCCGGTCGAACGGTTTTCCCCGGGCCTTCATCACCTGGGCCGGGCTTGGCCCGGAACAGGAGCGGCGCTTTGCGGTGGAGCATCAGGGCCTGCGCCCCGAAGACTGGAACAGCGGGGCCTCGGTCTGGCTGGTGGATTTCGTTGCGCCCTTCGGCCATATCGACGAGATCGTACCGATGCTGAGCGCCAATCCCGACCTGCCGCATGTGCGCACGCTTTGGCACAATCGTGACGGATCGCGCTATCGGGTGGTGGAATGGGCGCGCGCGCGGCCCGAAGCCGAGGTCGAGGTGCGGTCCTATGGGGCGGGACAGTTCGCGCGCCTCCTGATGGGCGGGGAGGGCTGAGGATGGGGTCCCCCCCGAATATCGGTGGCGTGGTCAGCGGATCGGTGCTGGAGGACAGCGGCGCGGTGGTGACCGGGCAGTTGACCGAGACGGCGAACAACTGGGGGAATACCTGGTCGATCTCCAGTGGGGCGAGCTATGGGACGGTGACGATCAACCCGTCGACGGGGTTGTGGAGCTATGTGCTGAACGATGCCAATCCGGTGGTGGATGCGCTGGATGGCGGCGATACGCTGACCGATATCTTCGTGGTCGCGGTTTCGGATGCGGCGGGCAGTGACACACAGACGATCACGATCACCATCAACGGGATCACCTGTTTCGCGGCGGACACGCTGATCGAGACGGCAGAGGGGCCACGCGCGGCGGGGCAGATCCGGCCGGGTGATCTGGTGCGGACGAAGGATCACGGCCTGCAACCCGTGCGCTGGGCGGGGATGCGGCGGGTGAGCCGGGCCGAGATGATCGCGCGGCCCACGCTGCAGCCGGTGCGGATCGCGGCGGGGGCGCTGGGGCCGGGGGTGCCGGGGGCGGATGTGACCGTCTCGCGCCAGCACCGGATCCTGATCGCCTCGCCCGTGGCGGAGCTTCTGCTGGACGAGTCCGAGGTACTGGTACCGGCGCATGCCCTGACCGCTTTGCCGGGGGTGGATCCGGTGCTGCCGGAGGCGGGGGTGAGCTATGTGCATCTGCTGTTCGACCGGCATGAGGTGGTGATGGCCGAGGGGCTGGCCAGCGAAAGCTTTTTCCCCGGTCCGCAGGCGATGGAGATGCTGAGCCCGCAGGACCGCGCCACGGTGGCGGCGCTGGTGGCCGCGCAGGGCGGCATGGCACCGGCGCGGCCCTTTCCCGAGGGGCGCAGGCTGCGGCTTCTGGTGGAAGCCTTTGCCGCGCCGTTGCGGGCGGCAGCGGCGGCAGCGACGGGGCGGCGCGATCCCGTGGCGACGGGGCCGCAGCGGGTGGCGTGATCCGCCGCGGCGGGCGGGGCCGGGTGCGGATCAGGGCGCGGACTTGGACGGGCGTTCGGCCTGCGGCAGGCCCGCGCGCCGCCAATCGCCGAAGCCGCCCATGCGCGAGGCCGTTCTGAGCCCCATGCGCTGGGCGATCTGTGCGGCCAGAAGCGACCGCCAGCCCGAGGCGCAGTAGAAGAGAAAGAGCCGGTCTTCGGCGAAGATCGGCTTGTGATAGGGGCTTTCGGGATCAATCCAGAATTCCAGCATCCCGCGCGGGGCATGGAAGGCACCGGGGATCATCCCGTCGCGGTCCAGTTCGCGGGGATCGCGGATGTCGATGAAGGCGATCTCGGGGCTGCCCAGATGGGCCTGCGCCTGTTCGGGGGTGAGGGCGGTGACCTCGGCCTCGGCCTCGGCGAGGAGCTGGCGGAACCCGATGGGCATGGCTGGCCTTTCCTGTGGGGGATCGCTGATCCCGGATTGGCCAAGGTGGTGCCTGATCGTGGCGGATCTGGCAAGATGGGGCGGGCCGGAAGGGCGGTTTTGCCGACGCGGCGGGCGGTGTATAGTCCCGGCCGGATGCAAGCAGGGATCGGGACCGGCATGGCGGTGACGCTGAAGGATGTGGCGGCGCGGGCGGGGGTGTCGCGGTCTGCCGTTTCGCGGACCTTCACGGCCGGGGCATCGGTTTCGGCGGAGATGCGGGCGCGGGTGGAGGCGGCGGCGAATGCCTTGGGCTATGCGCCGAATGCGCTGGCCTCCAGCCTGACGACGGGGCGGACAAAGCTGATCGGGCTGATCGTGAACAACTTCCACAATCCGCTGATCCTTGAGGTGTTCGACCTTTTCACGCGCGGCTTGCAGGACCGCGGGTTGCGGCCTTTGCTGGTGAATCTGAGCGATGCGACGGATCCGGCGGCCTCGTTGCGGATGTTGCGGCAATATTCGGTGGATGGGGTCATCCTTGCCTCGTCCACGCTGCCTGCGAGTTTCGCGCGGGCCTTCCGGGCGGCGGGGCTGCCCATCGTGCATGCCTTCGGGCGGGCGGAGCGGGGGGCGGGGGTGCATGTCGTGGGGATCGACAATGCGGCCTGCGGGCGGATGGCGGCAGAGGCGCTGCTGGGGCGGGGCTACCTGCGGCTTGGGTTTCTGGGCGGGCCTGCGGGCGCGACATCGACGCAGGATCGCGAGGCGGGGTTTCGGGCGGGCTGCGCGGGGCGGGGGGATGTGACGGTGGGGCGGTCACATGCTGCGGCCTATACCTTTGACGCGGGCCGGGCCGAGATGCAGCGCCTGCTGGCGGCGGGGCCGGCGGAGGCCTATTTCTGCGGCGACGATCTGCTGGCCGTGGGGGCGATGAGCGCGATTGCCGATGCCGGGCTGCGGGTGCCGGAAGATATCGGGCTGATCGGGCTGAATGACATGGAGATGGCGCGCTGGCAGAACATCGCGCTGACGACGATCCGCCAGCCGCTCGATCTGATGATCACGGCGGCGATCGACCTTGTGGTCGGGTCGATCGAACGCCCCGACCGCCCGCCGGAGCAGCGCCTGTTTCCCTGCCGACTGGTGGAGCGGGGCAGTCTGCGGGCGGCCCCCTAGCGCAGCATTGGGGGGCGGGCCTCGACCCAGGTGCCGCCTGCGCGGGCAGAGGCGACGGCGGCATGGACCGCGGCGATGGAGCGCAGGCCGCTTTCCGCGCCGGGCAGGCCGTCGCGCGGGGTGCCGCGGATGGCGTCGGCCAGTTCGCAGTAGATGTTGGCCACGGCGAGGGGGAAGCCTTCGGGATGGGCGATGGCCACCCGGCTGAGGCGGCGGGCTTCCTCGCAGAGGCCGGATTCGCCTTTTTCCATGATCTGGGTGCGTCCGCCGACGGGGGTATGGATCAGCTGGTTGGGCTGTTCCGAGGCCCAGCGCAGGCCGCCGGTTTCGCCGAAGATCTGGATGTCGAAGCCGTGCTGGCGGCCGATGGCGACCGAGGATGTCCAGAGCCGCCCCACCGTGCCGCGCGAAAGGCGGAAGTTGACCATGGCGTCATCCTCCAACTGCCGCGAGGGGATGGTGGAGGCGAAATCGGCGGAGAGGCGTTCCACCTCGTCATCGCAGATGAAGCTGGCCATGTGCAGGGCATGGATGCCGCAATCGGCGAATTGCCCCGAGACGCCCGCCTGTGCGGGATCATAGCGCCAGCGGACGCGGGGGTTTTCGGCATCGGTGGCATCGCCGTGATGGCCGTGGCTGAAATTGGTGACGACAAGGCGGATGCGGCCAAGTTCGCCCGCGCGGACCATGGCGCGTGCCTGACGGACCATGGGATAGGCGGAATAGCAGTAGTTCACCGCGCAGAGGCGGCCCGTGCTGCGGCTGAGGCGGAGGAGATCCTCGCCCTCGTCCACGGTCACGGTCATGGGTTTTTCGCACAGGACATGGAAGCCCGCCGACAGGAGCGCGCGGGTGATTTCGTAATGCGTGGCGTTGGGGGTGGCCACGGTCACCAGATCGGGCCGGTCGGGGCGGCCCTGTTCGGCGGCCAGCAATTCGCGCCAGTCGCCATAGGCGCGGTCGGGCGCGATCCCGAGGCCTTGGGCGAAGGCGCGGCCTGCATCGGGGCGGTGGTCCAGCGCGCCCGCGACCAGTTCGAAATGCCCGTCGGCCAGCGCGCCGAGACGGTGGGCCGGGCCGATCTGGCTGCCTTCGCCGCCGCCGATGAGTGCCCATTTGAGTTTGGCCATGATGATCCCTCAGAAGCCGATAGAGGCGAGATAGTCGCGGTTCAGGCGCGCATCCTCGACCGGGCGGACATCCAGTGTCGGATCGCAATCCTGCTCGACCGTACACCACCCCTGATAGCCCGCGTCGAGAAGGATTTGGCGGACCGCGGGAAAATCCACGTCGCCCTTGCCGAGATTGCAGAAGATGCCCTGACCGCAGGCTTCGTAGAAGCCGGTCCCCTTGGCGATGACATCGGCCTTCACGCGCGGGTCGATATCTTTGAAATGCATGTAGGAGACGCGGCCCACATGGCGGCGCAGGAAGGCCACGGGATCGAAGCCCGCATAGGAATGATGGCCGGTGTCGAAGCAGATCTTCAGCAGGCGGTCATCCACCTCGTCCAGCAGGCGTTCGAGTTCGGGTTCGAAATCCATGAAGCCGGCCGCATGGGCATGGATGGCGACGGTGAGGCCGAATTCTTCGGTCCCGAGGCGGGCGATGGTGGCGATGCGGTCGCGGAAGGCCAGCCATTCGGCGCGGTCCATCCGTTCGGCGGCCTCGGCGCGGCCCGCGGTGGGCGCGCGGCGGGGCGAGATGGAATCGATCAGCACGAGATGGCGCGCGCCATGGGCCGAGAGCGCCCGGCAGGTGCGCCATGCGGCATCGCGGACCTCGTCCCAGGCGGCGGGATCGTGGAAGGGGCGGAAGACCACGCCGCCGATCAGGTCGAGGCCGGTTTCCTCCAGCGCGTCGAAAAGGATGGCGGGGTCTTCGGGCATGTAGCCGATGGGGCCGAGTTCGATGCCTTCATAGCCGGCGGCGGCGCAGTCGCGCAGCACGTCGCGCCAAGGCGGGTTGCGCGGATCGCCCGCGAATTCGACACCCCATGAGCAGGGCGCGTTGCCGATGCGGATGGTCATGGCCGGGGCTCCTTCAGGGTTGGGTCACGCTGTGCCAGCGCCCGCTGGCGGCGGAGAGGAAGGCGGTTTCGATCACCTCGGCCACGGCGAGCCCGTCGCGGAAGCGCGGCCAGACCGGCTGGCCGGTGGCGATGGCCGACAGGAAATCGCGGGCCTCGATGATGATCTGGTCCTGATAGCCGGTGCCGTGGCCGGGGCCTTGGCAGAAGGCGAGGTAATCGGGGTGATCGGGGCCGGTGAGGATGCGGGTGAAGCCGCGGGTGGCATTCGGCCCTTCGGCCCGGTAGAGCCAGAGCGCGTTCTGGTCTTCCTGATCAAAGCGGATCGCGCCTTTGGTGCCGTGGATTTCATAGGCATAGCCCATCTTCCGCCCGGTCGCGACGCGGCTGATGAAGAGATGGCCCATCACCCCGCTGGCAAGGCGCAGCATGATCTGGGCCTGATCGTCATTGTCCACGGCGACGGGCCCCGTGGGGCCGGGGCGGGTGGTGTGGACGGTTTCGATGCGGGCCGAGACTTCGACGATGGGCCCCATGAGGGCGAGGGTGCAGTTGAGGATATGGGGCGACAGATCGCCCATCGCGCCATTGGCCCGGCCCGAGGTGCGCCATGTTGCGGGCAGGGCGGGATCGGCGAGGAAATCTTCGGCATGTTCGCCGCGGAACCATGTCACCGTGCCGATGGCGCCTTCGGCCAGAAGCTGGCGGGCGAATTGCGTGGCCGGGGTGCGGACATAGTTGAAGCCGATCATGTTGGGCAGACCTGACGCCTCGGCCGCGGCTGTCATGGCGCGGGCATCGTCGAGCGATGCGCCGAGCGGCTTTTCGCAGAAAACCGGCTTGCCCGCGGCGAAGGCCGCCTCGGCTATGGCGCGGTGGGTGACCTGTGGCGAGGCGATGACCACCGCCTCGACCGCCGGATCGGCGACGAGATCGCGCCAGTCGCTGGCGGCGCGGGCAAAGCCGTAGGCGCGGCGATAGCGCTCTGCCGAGGCGGGGCTGGCGGCGGCGATGGTCTGCAGGCGCGGGCGGAGGGGGGTGTCGAAGACGGCGCCGACGGCGGAAAGTGCCACGGCATGGGCCTTGCCCATGTAGCCCCCGCCCACGAGTCCGATGCCGATGTCACGCATCCCGCCCCCCTTTTCTGGCCTTGCGCCCTGTCCGCGGGGGCCTTCGCGGCCCCGGACGGAGACGGTTGCAACCGGTTGCAAAAGGCGTATCCTGAGTCCCGTCAGGGCGCAAGCCCCGTTATGGGGAGTGGCGCGAAGAGGGGGGGCGAGGGATGGCCGGGCTGGCGCGGCTTGCGGGGCGGAATTTCCTTGTTATCGGGCGGGCGGGGATGGATCTTTACGCAGATCCGCCGGGCACGCGGATCGAGGACAGCCAGCGCTTTACGGCGGCGCTTGGCGGATCGGCGGCCAATATCGCGGTGGCGCTGGTGCGGCAGGGCTGCCGGGCGGGGCTGATGACCTGCGTCGCGGCGGATGCGGTGGGGCAGTTCTGCTTGCGGCAACTGGATGCCTATGGCGTGGGGCGGGATCGTGTCCGCACCGTGGGCGGGGAGGCGCGCAATTCGCTGGCGGTGGTGGAGACGCGGGCGGTGGAGTGCCAGTCGGTGATCTATCGCAACGGGGCTGCCGATTTCGCGATGGAGCGGGCCGATGTGGAGGCGGTGGATTATGCCGCCCTGTCGGGGCTTGTGGCAACGGGCACGGCGCTGGCGGCGGAGCCGTCGCGCGGGGCGCTGCTGCGGGCCATCGCGCTGGCGCGCAAGGCGGGGGTGCCGGTGATCCTCGACCTCGATTATCGCCCCTATTCCTGGCCTTCGGCGGCGGTTGCCGCGGCGGTTTGCGGCGAGGCGGCGGCGCTGAGCGATGTGATCGTCGGCAATGAGGAGGAGTTCGCCTTGCTGGCGGGCGCAGGGGCGGGCAGGCGCACGGAAGCGGGGATTGATGCCGCGCGCGGGCTGGTGGCGCGGGGGGCGCAGGTGGCCGTCTACAAGATGGGCGAGAAGGGTGCGGTGACGGTGACGGCGGAGGAGGAGATCGCCACCGGGATCTACCGCAGCCGCGCTTTGAAGCCCACCGGGGCGGGGGACAGTTTTCTGGGGGCCTTCCTTGCGGCGCTGGCCGAGGGCCGCCCGTTGCGCGACAGCGTGCTGCGCGGATCGGCGGCGGCGGCGATGGTGGTGGCCCGGGTGGGCTGCGCCCCGGCCATGCCGACCAGCGCCGCGCTGGACAGGTTTCTGGCCGAGGATGCCGGGCCGACCCCGGTTTGACGATAGCGAAGCCCGACAGGAGAGATGAATGCATATCCCGCCCCATGACAACCAGAACCGGGCCATCGTCGATGTCGATGATGCGCGGGTGCCGCTGGTCTATTTCAACATCCTGCGGCTGAAGGCGGGGGAAAGCTTCGGCTATCGCCTGCGGGGATACGAGACCTGCGTCGTGCCTGCGACCGGGACGGTGGAGGTGGACTGCGCGGGCGAGACCTTTGCCGATATCGGCCAGCGCGGCGCGGATGTCTGGGATGGCGAGCCGGAGGGGGTATACGTGCCCAGCGACAGCGCCGCCCGGATCACCGCGCGGCGCGACAGCGAGGTTTTCGTCGCGGGCGCCCGCTTTGACGAGACGCTGCGCCCCTTTGCCGTGCGGGCTGGCGATCTGGACGTGGTGCAATACGGATCGGACGAGACGAAGACGCATCGCAAGATCAAGCATATCCTTGGCGCGGCCTGCCATGACAGGGTGGGGCGGCTTCTGGTGAGCGAGCTTTACACCGTGGGGGCGGGTGGCTGGTCGGGCTTTCCCAGCCACAAGCACGACACCGACCGCCTGCCCGATGAGACGCGGCATGACGAATGCTATAACTTCCGCTTCCGCCCCGGGCATGGATCTGGATTGCAGATGTTGCAGCGTGTCGACAACGAGCCGGGTGATGCCTATCACGTTGTCGATGGATCGACCGTGCTGATCGACCGGGGCTATCATCCCTGCTGCGTGCTGCCGGGATATGAGATGTATTATTTCACCATCCTCGGCGGGCAGAGCCAGCGCAGCCTGCGGCAGTTCTTCCAGCCGACCCATGCCGATCAGGTGAAGACGATCCCGGGGATCATGGACATGGTGGCGAAGTTCCGATGACGGTGGCGACGCTGGCCGATGTGCTGAGCCCGGCGATGGCGCAGGGATATGCGGTGCCGGGGCTGGTCTGTCTTGGATGGGAGGACATGCGGGCTTTCGTCGCCGCGGCCGAGGCGGAGCGCGCGCCGGTGATCCTGCAGGCGGGGCCGGGCTGCCGGGCGCATACACCGCTGCCGATCCTCGCGCGGATGCTGCGCCATCTGGCCGAGGCGGCATCGGTGCCGGTGGTGGTGCATCTGGATCATGGCGCCTCGCCCGGGGAGTGCCGGGAGGCGCTGGAGGAGGGGTTTTCGTCGGTGATGTATGACGGATCGCGCCTGCCCTTGGAGGAGAACATCGCGCGGACGGCGGAGGTGGCCGAGATGGCGCGGCGCGCGGGGGCGGGATCGGAGGGCGAGATCGGGCTGGTGGGCTATGCGGGGGACATCGCGTCGTCCGGCACGGATCCGGCGGAGGCGGCGCGCTTTGCGCGGGAGACGGGCGTCGATGCCATGGCGGTATCGGTGGGCAACCTGCATCTGCAGCAAGCGGCGGGGCGCGGGCTGGATCTGGCGCGGCTGCGCGCGATCGAGGCGGTGACGACGGTGCCCTTGGTCATTCATGGCGGGTCGGGCGTGCCGCCCGGGGAACGGGCGGCGCTGGCGGCGGGGTCGCATGTGTGCAAGTTCAACATCGGAACCGAGTTGCGCATGGCCTTTGGAAGCGCCCTGCAGCAGGTGCTGGCCGAGGATCCGGCGCGGTTCGACCGCATTGCCATCCTGTCGGCGACGGAAGGCCCGGTCTCAGCCGCGACACGGGCGGTGATCCGGGGCATGGGCGCGGCGGGGCGGGCTGGCTAGGCGGCGGCTTAGCGGTGCAGCACCTCGGCCAGAAGGGGGTTGGGGAAGCGGCGCTGCTGGGTGACGGCGAAGAAGGTTTCGCCGATCCCGTCCAGACGCGCAGCCTCGACCAGCGCGCCGGAAAGAAGTTCGTCGCGCACGACGATGGGCGGGATGATGGCAAGGCCCGCATCCGCGCGGGCGAGAAGGCGGATCATGGCCATGTCGTCCACCTCGGCCGCGAGGATGGGGGGCACGCCGAGCCGGGCCGCCAGCGCATCGAAGGCGGCGCGCAGGGCGGTTTCGCGGGTGGGCAGGATCAGCGGCTGGCTGGCGATCCGGTCGGCGAGGGACAGCGGGGCGTGGCCCACGCGGGTGGGCGTGCCGATCAGGCCAACGGGTTGTTCGTCGAGGCGGTGGATCAGCCAGGGGCTGGCGGCATCGCGGGCGGGGGCGAGGTTGGTCAGCACCACATCGAGCGCCAGCGCATCCAGCCCGCGCAGGAGTTCATCCTGCGAGCCGGAGCGGATCACCACCTCGACATCCGCCCGTCCGATCAGGGGGCGCAGGAACTGCATCTGGAAGTTGCGCGACAGCGTGGCCAGCGCCCCCACGCGCAGCGCGCGCCGGGCGCGGCCGGTTTCGCGCAGGGTGGCGGTCAGGTCATCGGCGGTGCGGAAGATCGCCTCGGCATGATCGAGGGCGATGCGCCCGGCCTCGGTCAGCACGAGGCCGCGCCCGCGCCGTTCAAAAAGATCCTGGCCCAGCGACGCCTCGAGCGCGCGGAGCTGTGTGGACAGCGCCGATTGCGACAGGTTCAGCGTGCGGGCGGCGCCCGTCAGGGTGCCATCGCTGGCCACGGCGCGAAACAGGCGCAGGTGATGCAGGTTGATCTGGGCCATTCTTCCATCAAACAGAACGATATCAGAAAATATATGTAATTTTCTGGCAGTCAGGCAAGCGCTAGATCGGCGGGAGCGACCTTGAACCCCACGGATTGCAAGCCGGAGACCGTGCCATGACGAGCCTTCCCCTGATCCTGATTTCGCCTGTCCTGCTGCTGGCGGCGGCACTGCCCCTGCTGCGCCATGGCGGGCGGCGGCCCGGGCGATTGCCCCTGCTGGCCGAGGGGGCGGCGCTTCTGGCGCTGGCCCTTGCGGTTGCGGGGGCGGTGCAGTTCGCGCTGGCCGGACCGATGACCTTTGGCCCGGGCGGGTTGGTGCTGGCGCGGCTGGATGCGATCAGCGTGACGATGGCGGTGCTGGTGGCCTTTGTCGGCTGGATCGTGACGCGCTATGCGCGGCGCTTTCTGGATGGCGAGGCGCGCGAGGGGCGGTTCCATGCGCTGACGCTTGCCGCGATTGCGGCGGTGCAGGTTCTGGTGCAGGCGGGCAGCCTGCCGGTGCTGGTGGTGGCCTTTGTGGCGACCGGGGTGATCCTGCGGCAATTGCTGCTGTTCTATCCCGACCGGGCCGAGGCGCGGCGGGCGGCGGCGAAGTTCATCCGGGTCTGGGGGGCGGGCGATCTGCTGCTGGTTTCGGCGGCGGTGCTGCTGTGGCTGGCCTACGGGCGGCTGGATATCGCGGGCCTGTCCGAGGCGGCGGCGACGGCGGGGCTGCCTGCGCTGGCGCAGGGCGCGGTGGCGCTGCTGGTGGGGGTGGCGGTGCTGAAGACCGCGGCCTTTCCGGTGCATGGATGGCTGACCGAGGTGATGGAGGCCCCGACCCCGGTATCGGCGCTGCTGCATGCGGGGATCATCAATTCGGGCGGGGTGCTGCTGATCACCCTGTCGGGGCTGGTGCAGCACAGCCCGGGGGCGATGGCGGCCTTGGTGGTGATCGGCGGGCTGACGGCGCTTTTCGGGGCGCTGGTCATGCTGACTCAGAGCGCGGTGAAGACGGCGCTGGCCTGGTCGACCGTGGCGCAGATGGGGTTCATGCTGTTGCAATGCGGGCTGGGCCTCTGGCCGCTGGCGCTGCTGCATATCGTGGCGCATTCGCTCTATAAGGCGCATGCCTTCCTGAGCGCGGGCGGCGCGGTGCGGGCGGTGAACGCGATCCGCAAGCCCGGCCCGGTGGCCGTGCCGGGGCTGGGGGCGGTGGCGCGGTCCTTCGCGCTGGCGCTGGTGCTGTATCTGGCGGTGGCGGCGGTGTTTTCGGCGCTGGTGGGCGAGAAGACGCCGCAGGCGCTGGCGCTGGGGACGATGCTGATCTTCGGCGTGTCCTACCTGATCGCGCAGGGCCTTGCCGATGCCGCGCCCGGCGCGCTGACGCGGCGGACGGTGGCGGCCTCGATCGCGGCGGCGCTGGCCTATTTCGGCTTTCAGGTGGTGGCGCAGGCGGTCTGGGGCGCGCATCTGCCTGCCGCACCGGTGGCCGGGCCGCTGGAATGGGCGCTGATCGTGGTGGCGGTGCTGTCCTTCGGGCTGGTGGCCTTTGCGCAGGCGCTGTTCCCGCTTTGGGCGCATCACCCCTCGACCGCGGGGCTGCGGGTGCATCTGGCAAACGGGCTCTATCTGAACGCGCTGTTCGACCGGATCACCGGCGGCTTCCGCATCGCGGCGAAATCCTGAACCGCACCCAACCGACAACGGAGAGAGACATGTTCATCAAGCACAGTCAGATTGCCCCGATGCTGGCCTCCGGGTTGCTGGAGGCGGCAGAAGCCGCGGCGCGCGCGATCCCGCCGGCCTTTCCGCTGGATGCGACGGTGGCGGTCAATCCCTTCCTTGGCCAGACGGGCGAGGATCTGGCACAGGCGGCGGCGCGGCTGGGCCGGGTGGCGGGGGTGCGGCTGACGCTGCCCCGGGCCGAGGTGGCCGCGCGGGTGGCGCGGGGCGAGATCGACGATGACGATCTGGCGGCGGCGCTGATCGCTTCGACCAGCCCGGTGAAGCCGCGCGACCTGTCCTGGCTGAAGGCGCGGCTGACGGCGGAAAGCCCGGAGCCCGTGGCGCTGCCCACGGTGGCGGAACTGGTTGCCGGGGCGACGGGAACGGATTGGCCCGCGATCCTGAGCCGCAGCTTCGGGCTTTGGGCGGCGGGGCATTTCGACCGGGGGCAGGCGCTGTGGACGCCGCGCCCGGGGCATGGGGCCTTTGCCGCCTGGCGGGAATGGGCGACGCATGACCTGACGCCCGAGATCGCGGGGCTGGACGGCTTTGCCGCCCATGTGGCCGAGGCCCCGGACACGGCCGAGCGCGCGATCCTGCGCGCGGCGGAGCGGCTGGGGATCAGTGCCGAGGCCGCGGAGACGGCCTTTCACCGGCTGCTGGTCGATCTGGGCGGCTGGCCGCAGCATGCGCGCTGGCTGCTGTGGCAGGCGGAACTGAAGGGGGGCACGGATACGACGCTGATCGACATGCTGGCGATCCGGCTGATCTGGGAAGAGGCGCTGCTGGCCCATTGCCCAGCCGTGGCCGAGGCCTGGCAGGCAACGGTGGCCGCCCATGCCGCGCCGCTTTTGCCGACGCCGGATCAGGCGCTGGACGCGGTGTTGCAGGATGCGGCGGAGCGGGCGCATCAGCGCAAGCTGGCGGCGCTGCTGGCCGCAGGGCCCGTGGCCCCGGCGGTGGCGGCACGCCCCGTGCTGCAGGCGGCCTTTTGCATCGACGTGCGGTCCGAAGTGCTGCGCCGCGCGCTGGAGGCGCAGGACGGCCAGATCGCCACGCTTGGTTTTGCCGGCTTTTTCGGTCTGCCGCTGGCCCATCGCCCCGCAGGCACCGAGGAACTGCAGGCCCATCTGCCCGCCCTTCTGAACCCGGCCCTGACATCGACCAGCCATGGCAGCGCGGCCGAAGAGACGGCGCTTCGCATCTCGGCCCGGGCGGCCCGGGCCTGGGGGCGGTTCCGGCAGGCGGCGGTGTCGTCCTTTGCCTTTGTCGAGGCGGCAGGCCCGGCCTATGGGGCAAAGCTGCTGGGCGATGCGCTGGGGCAGCGCAAGGGCGGGATGGCACCGCTGCCGCGCCCGCGGATCGAGGGCAGGCTGACAGCTGCGCAAAAGGCCGGCACTGCGGCGGCGGTGCTGCGCGCGATGAGCCTGACCGAGGGCCATGCGCGGCTGGTGCTGCTGCTGGGGCATGGCGCGCAGGTGACCAACAGATCCGCATGAAAGCGCCTATCATTGCGGGGCCTGCTGCGGCCGACCGGCGAGGTTTCGGCGCGCCTGCTGGCCGATCTGCTGAACGATCCGGAAACCCGGGCGGGGTTGGCGGCCGAGGGCATCACGCTTCCCGCCGATACGCTGTTCGTGGCGGGGCTGCATGACACGGTGACGGATGAGGTCACGCTGTATCCGGATGCGGCGGTGGCCGATCATGCCGCCGATCTGGACCGGGCGGCAGGCTGGCTTGCCGCGGCGGGGCGGATGGCGCGGGCTGAGCGGGCGCTGCGCCTGCCCGGCGCGCGGGCCGAGGATCTGCCGCGCCGGGCGCTGGACTGGGCCGAGGTGCGGCCGGAATGGGGGCTTGCCGGATGCAGCGCCTTCATCGCCGCGCCGCGGGCGGTGACGGTGGGGCGTCCGCTGGGCGGGCGGGCCTTCCTGCACAGCTATGACTGGCGGCAGGATCGCGACTTTGCCACGCTGGAACTGGTGCTGACCGCGCCGGTGGTGGTGGCAAGCTGGATCAGCCTGCAATACTACGGATCCACCGTCGCGCCGCAGGTCTTTGGCGGCGGCAACAAGCTGATCCACAATGTCGTGGGCGGGATCGGCGTGGTCGAGGGCAATGGCGGGCTGCTGCGCCCGGGGCTGCCGCTGCAAAGCCTGCATGACGGCGAGACTCCCGCGCATGAGGCGCTGCGCCTGTCGGTGATGATCGAGGCCCCGACCGCCGCGATGACGGCGATCCTGCAGCGCCATGACGGGGTGCGGGCGCTGTTCGACAAGGGCTGGATGCATCTTTTCGCCCTGCAGGACGGCCGGGTTGCCGCGCGCTATCGCCCGGGGCTGATCTGGGAAGAGGGGCGGGCGGCGCTGGGGCTGGAGGCGGCGTGAGGGCCGCGCCGTCGGCTCCAGCGCAGCGGCGCGACGATGCAGGACGAAGACCCCGAGGCCAGCAAGGAGTGACGTGTTTTCAAGGGGATGGATGGTGCTGCAAGAGAGGATTGAACTCTCGACCTCTCCCTTACCAAGGGAGTGCTCTACCACTGAGCTACTGCAGCGCCGGGTCGTTCGTGGCTGTGCCGCGCGACGTGGCGGGTGAATAGCCGCCTTCCGGGGCGGGTGCAAGTGCAAAGTCGCCGCTTTTTCCGGCGCAATCTGGACCCTTTCCGCCGCTTCGTATAGGAGGGGGCGATGGAGCCGGAACCCGAGAAAACCAAGCCTGCCAAGGCCGCCCGGAGCGCGTCGGAAGCGACGCGGGAGGCGCGGTTGAAGGCGGCGTTGAAGGCCAACATGGCGCGGCGCAAGGCGCAGGCGAAGGCGCGGGTCGGGGCGGGCAGGGCAGAAGATGACGGGGGTGCCGAGGGCAGCCCCCGCGAGAGCGAGTGAGGCGGGCGGATGGATTCGATACTGGTCAAGGGCAATGGGGCGCTGAACGGGGTGATCCCGATCGCGGGGGCCAAGAATGCCTGCCTCACGCTGATGCCCGCCACCCTGCTGACCGAGGAGCCGCTGACGCTGACCAATGCGCCGCGCTTGTCGGATATCCGGACAATGACGCAGCTTCTTCAATCACTTGGCGCGGAAGTAGCCTCGCTGCAGGATGGTCTGGTGCTGGCGATGTCGTCGCATGACATCGACAACCATACCGCCGATTACGACATCGTGCGGAAGATGCGGGCCTCGATCCTCGTCCTCGGGCCGATGCTGGCGCGGGATGGGCATGCGGTGGTGTCGCTGCCCGGCGGATGCGCCATCGGGGCGCGGCCAGTCGACCTGCATCTGAAGGCGCTGGAGGCGATGGGGGCGGAGCTGGATCTGCGCGAGGGCTATGTCCATGCCAAGGCACCCGGCGGGCGGTTGCGCGGGGCTGTGGTCGAATTCCCCTTCGTTTCCGTGGGGGCCACGGAGAATGCGCTGATGGCGGCGACGCTGGCCAAGGGGACGACCGTGTTGAAGAACGCGGCGCGGGAGCCGGAAATTGTCGATCTGGCGCAATGCCTTAGGAAGATGGGTGCGCAGATCGAGGGTGAGGGGACCGACACCATCACCATTCAGGGCGTGGACCGCCTGCATGGCGCGACGCATCCGGTGGTGACCGACCGGATCGAGTTGGGGACCTATATGCTGGTTCCGGCGATCTGCGGCGGCGAGGTGGAATGTCTGGGCGGGCGGATTGATCTGGTGGGGGCTTTTGCCGAAAAGCTGGATCAGGCGGGTATCTCCGTGACCGAGACGGAGCGGGGTCTGAAGGTTGCGCGGAAGGGCGGCCGGGTGCGGGCCGTGAACGTGACGACGGAGCCGTTTCCGGGCTTTCCGACGGACCTGCAGGCGCAGATGATGGCGCTGCTTTGCACTGCCGAGGGCGTGTCGGTTCTGGAGGAAAAAATCTTTGAAAACAGGTTCATGCACGCGCCCGAGTTGATGCGGATGGGGGCGCGGATCGACGTGCATGGCGGCACGGCGACGGTGACGGGGGTGGAAAAACTCAAGGGTGCGCCGGTGATGGCGACGGACCTTCGGGCGAGCGTCAGCCTGATCCTTGCGGGGCTGGCGGCCGAGGGGGAGACGGTGGTGAACCGGGTCTATCACCTTGACCGTGGCTATGAGCGGGTCGAGGAGAAGCTGCGGGCCTGCGGGGCGCAGATCGAGCGGATCAAGGGGAACTGATGGCCGACGCGCGTTTCGAGGATGGGGAGGTTGGCCCGCTGAACCTTGTGGCGCGGGACGGGGATGACCTGTCGGTCATTTCCGCGCTGGTGCAGGATGCGGTGCTGACGGGCGCGGATCTGAAATGGGAGCGGTCGAAGCGGCGATTTGCCTGTCTGATCAATCGTTTCCGCTGGGAGGACCGCGAGGCGGCGGAGGCGGCGAAGCGGCCTTATGAACGCGTGCGCGCGCTTTTGGTGATCGAGGATGCGGGTGCAGTGCGGTCGCAGGGGATCGACCGGGGGGATCCCGAAACGGTGCTGTCGATCCTGTCGCTGGGCTGGGAGCCGGGGGAGGATGGGACGGGTTCCGTGACTCTCGTTCTGGCAGGGGACGGGGCGGTGCGGGTGGAGGTCGAGGCGCTGGAGGTGACGCTGCATGATGTCACCAAGCCCTATGTGGCGCCGAGCCGCCGGAAACCCGAGCACCGGGATTAACCAAGCTATTGGGATTGCCGGATTTTCCGCGCCGGGGCTGTGCAGCAGGCCGGTGCAGCGCGCCAGTGCAGATGGCGGTGCATACAAATTCGGAGCAGGCGGGGTGGCGGTTCATGGTTAACCGTGCGTCGGCGCACAGGTTTTCGCGGATGTTGTGGGCGGGGGGCCGGTGGGGGCCAGATCGTGATGGCGCGAGATGTGGCGCGGGCGGGGGGCCTTTTGGTGGGGAAATCGTGAGGGGTGTGGCGGGGTGAACCCCGCCCTACAGGAGCGGTTGTTCCGGGGGGGATGGCGGGGAGACCCCCGCCCTACGGTCAGCCGCGGAAGGCGCCGCGGCCGAAGCGCAGTTCGTATTCCGATCCTTGGGCCGGGGTCGGCCCGATCAGATTGCAATTCGCGGTGGAGCCGGTGAGGCGGCTGCGATCCGGGACGGCGGTGAAATAGGAGAGATCGACCTTGTATTTCTTGCCCGCCACGCGCACCTCGCCCGCGCGGGCCATCTTGGCCACGGTGGTGCGGAGTTGCCGGTTCTCCAGCGCGCCGGAGCCGCAGATCGCGAAGCGGCCCTGATCGGTGAAGACCGCCCAGGCGAAGTAGTAGACATGGCCCAGCCCTTCGGTGAACTGGATGCTGGATTCGGTGAAGCGGCCATCGACGGGGACGGTGAAATCGGCGGCGCGGGCAGGGGGAGCGGCGAGGAGCGGCAGGAGGAGGGCTGCGAAAAGGGCGCGCATGAAAGGGATTCCTTGGGATACGGGGAAAGAGGGGTAGGGGCGTAAAGACATGTGAACCGATACCGGCAGCGTTCTTTGGTGCCGGGCGTTTCGTCAAGCGATTCCGTGGGGGCGGTGCGGTGGGTCTGGGTGGTGCTGCGATTTGGGAGAGTGGAGGTTCCGGGTCGGGCCCGGGACGGGTGGGCAGGTCTTGAGCGTGGGCACCCCGCGCGCTAGATGGGGCGGACCTTTGGGAGAGCTGCCATGACCTTTTTCCTGTCCACCCGCGATGCCGGTTTCGAGGCGGAGTTCGCGCAGCTTTTGTCCATGAAGCGCGACGAGGCGGAGGATGTGGATCAGGCGGTGGCCGCCATCATCGCGGATGTGCGGGCGCGGGGGGATCAGGCGCTGCTGGAGTTGACGGCGCGGTTCGACCGGATGGAGTTGACTGCGGAGCGGCTGGCGTTTTCGGAGGCGGAGATCGCGGCGGAGATTGCCAAGGTGTCGGCAGAGGATCGGGCGGCGCTGGAACTGGCGGCCGAACGGATCAGGGCCTATCACGAACGGCAGCGCCCGGAGGATGCAAGCTGGACCGATGCGGCGGGGGCGACGCTTGGCTGGCGCTGGACGCCGGTTTCGGCGGCGGGGCTTTATGTGCCGGGGGGGCTGGCCTCTTATCCTTCGTCTGTCTTGATGAATGCCATTCCGGCGAAGGTGGCGGGGGTGTCGCGGCTGGTGGTGACCTGCCCGACACCGGGGGGTGTGGTGAACCCCTTGGTGCTGCTGGCGGCGCGGATCGCGGGGGTGGATGCGGTGTATCGCGTGGGCGGGGCGCAGGCGGTGGCAGCGCTGGCCTATGGGACGGCGACGATCGCGCCGGTGGACAAGATCACGGGGCCGGGGAATGCCTATGTGGCGGCGGCGAAGCGGCGGGTGTTCGGGCGGGTGGGGATCGACATGATCGCGGGGCCGTCGGAGGTGCTGGTGATCGCGGATGGCGAGAATGACCCGGATTGGGTGGCGCTGGACCTGCTGTCACAGGCCGAGCATGACGAGAGCGCGCAGGCCATCCTGATCACCACGGATGCGGAATTCGGCATGGCGGTGGCGGCGGCGGTGGAGGCGCGGTTGCAGGTGCTGGAGCGGCGGGCGATTGCGGGGGCGTCGTGGCGCGACAATGGCGCGGTGATCGTGGTGCGCGATCTGGACGAGGCGGCGGGGTTGGCGAACCGCATCGCGGCGGAGCATCTGGAGATCATGGTGGCGGATCCGGAGGCCTTGGCCGCGAAGATCCCGCATGCGGGGGCGATCTTCCTTGGCGCCTGGACGCCGGAGGCGATTGGCGATTACGTGGGCGGGCCGAACCATGTGCTGCCGACGGCGCGGTCGGCGCGGTTTTCCTCGGGCCTCAACGTGCTGGATTTCATGAAGAAGACGACGATGGCGCGGATGACGCCAGAGGCGTTGCGCGCCATCGGGCCGAGTGCGGAGCGGCTGGCGGTGAGCGAGAGCCTGCAGGCGCATGGGTTGAGCGTGCGGGCGCGGCTGGATCGGTTGAACGGGTGAAGGCGGGGTGATCCGCCTGCGTGGCGGGGGGCGGGGTTTTCCGCGTTTTGCCGTGGGGCGCGTGGGTTGGGCGTACGGGCGCGGGGCCGAAGTGCGGGCGGAGTTCTGACCGCGCGGCCTGTGTCGCGTCCGGCCGGGCCTGCCCTGCGGCCGGGGCGGTCGCCTTTCCCATGGCTCTTGCGCTGCGGGTTCTGGTCGGGCATCACCCTTCGGGTGAAAAGGGATCCGCCATGAACCGCATTTGCCATATCGAGATCGACGAGAAGGGGTTGGCGCGGCCGACGCCGGAGATCGAGCAGGAGCGGCGTGTCGCGATCTTTGACCTTCTGGAAGAGAATTCCTTTGCCCTTCCCGTGCGCGAGGGGCGGGAGGTGCCTGCGGGGCCTTACCGGCTGGGGCTGGCGATCCGCGAGGGGCGGCTGGTGTTCGACATCGCCTCGGAGGCGGGGGAGAAGGTGGGGGAGTTCCATCTGAGCCTTGGCCCGTTCCGGCAGGTGGTGAAGGATTACTTCCAGATCTGCGAGAGCTATTTCGAAGCGGTGAAGCGCCTGCCGCCCAGCCAGATCGAGGCGATCGACATGGCGCGGCGCGGCATCCACAATGAGGGTGCGCGGGTGTTGCAGGAGCGGCTGGAGGGCAAGGCCGAGGTGGATACGGACACGGCGCGGCGGCTGTTCACGCTGATCTGCGTCCTGCACTGGGGTTGATCTTGGGAGAGAGCTTTCCCACCTCGGTGCTGTTCTGCTGCGACCATAATGCCGTGCGCTCGCCCATGGCCGAAGGGTTGATGAAGCAGATGTATGGCCAGCGGGCCTATGTCCAATCGGCGGGCGTGAAGAACGACATGGAGGTGGACGGGTTTTCCATCGCGGTCTGCAAGGAATTGGGGATCGAGTTGAGCCGGCATCGGAGCCGGTCCTTCGAGGAGATGCAGGAATGGGGCGATGACCTGTCGCAGTTCGATCTGATCGTCGCCCTGTCGCCCGCGAGCCAGAGAACGGCGCTGGAGCTTACCCGTTACTACCATCTGGACGTAGAATACTGGCCGATCCTGGATCCCACGGGCCTTGGCGAAAGCCGCGAGGCGAAGCTGGCGGCATACCGGCAGGCGCGGGACCAGATCAGGGACAGGATGCTGGCGCGGTTCGGGCCGCCGACGGAGGAGACGACATGACGAGAACGGATGCCATCGCGCTGATCACGCGCTATTATGCGGCCTTCAATGCAGGCGATGCGGGCGGCATGCTGGATTGCGTGGCCGAGGATGTGGAGCATCGCGTGAACGAGGGCGGCATCCGCCGGGGGCGGGCGAAGTTCGCGGAGTTCTGCGGCCATATGGGCGTCAGCTATCGTGAGGAGCTGAAGGATCTGGTGATCTTCGCCAATGACGAGGGCACACGGGGGGCGGCGGAATTCGTGGTGCATGGCGAATATCTGCAGACCGATCCGGGCCTGCCGGAGGCTGCGGGGCAGCGCTATATCCTGCCTGCGGGCGGGTTCTTTGACATCCGGGATGGCAAGATCGCGCGGGTGACGACCTTTTACAACCTGAACGACTGGATCGCACAGGTTTCGGCATGAGCCGGGCCCCCGAACGCGTTCTGCCGGAGGGGATCAGCGTCCGGGCGCTGCGCGGGGCGGCGCTGGAGGCGGCGCTGGAGGATGTGGCGCGGCTGCGCATCGCGGTCTTCCGCGACTGGCCCTATCTCTATGACGGCACGCTGGATTATGAGCGCGAGTATCTGCGCACCTATCGGGAATCCGAGGGGGCGCTGCTGGTGGGGGCGTTTTTCGGCGATGTGCTGGTGGGGGCCTCTACATCCACCCCGATGGAGGATCATGCGGGCGAATTCGCGGCACCGCTGGCCGGGCGGGGGGTGGCGCTGGAGAAGATCCTTTATGGCGCGGAATCGGTCTTGCTGCCGGAATATCGCGGCAAGGGGATCGGGCATCGCTTCTTTGACCTGCGGGAAGAGCACGCGCGGGCGCTGGGGCGGAGCCATGTGGCCTTCTGTTCGGTGATGCGGCCCGAGGATCATCCGCAGCGTCCCGCGACCTATCGCAGCAACGATGCCTTCTGGCGGGGGCGGGGCTATGCGCCGCTGGCCGGGGCGGTGGCCGAGTTTTCGTGGAAGGATCTGGGCGAGGCGGCCGAGACGGTGAAGCCCCTGCAATTCTGGATGCGTGCGATCTGAAGGGGCGCGGGCGCGGGCGCGGGTGGGGGCCGGACTGGCGGAAGCCTGCCGGTTTCGCGCCGTGGCGTCGGCGCGGCCCGGCCCATGGCGCGGGGTGCATGTTGCCGGGGGCGGTTTGGCGCATGTAGGGCTGGATCACGGCCATCGCGGCCTGTGCCTGCCGGGCCGTGCCTTCCGGGCCGTGCGACAGTTCCGGATCGGGCAGGGAACCGGATGGGCGCCTTGTGCGTTATGTCGTCAGACAACATCTCCGGAGGTCATTGACATGAAGAACATCATCCTTCTTTCCGCCCTTGCTCTGGGCACGGCGGCCTGTGTGCCTGCGGATCAGGCGACGCTGGGCGGGGCGGCCACCGGCGCGGTGCTGGGGGCTGCGGTCTCGGATTCCGATGACCGGGTCGAGGGCGCGATCATCGGCGCGGCGGTCGGCGGCGTGGCGGGCAACATGATCGGCCGGGCGAACACGCCCAACGACTGTGTCTATGAAGACCGCTATGGCCGCCGCTATGTGGCGCCCTGTCCGTAAGCGGCGCGGGTGGATACCGGGGGCCGGGATGGGGGGAACCCTGTCCCGGCCTTTTTCAAGTGGTGGGGGGCGGGGAGAAACGGGTGTTCCCCGGCGTGGAAGGCTGGCAAGAAGGGGGAGACGTTTTCCGACCGAGGTCCGACCATGAAGATCGCCGCTGCTGCCTATCCCTTGAGCTTTTTCCCTGATTTCGCGGCCTATGAGGCCAAGCTTTCGGCCTGGGTGGCGGAGGCGGTTGGGCAGGGGGCGGAGTTGCTGGTCTTTCCGGAATACGGGGCGATGGAGCTTGCCTCGCTTGGCGGGGCGGAGGTGGCGGCGGATCTGGAGCGGGCGCTGGTCGAGGTGGCGGCGCATCGCGGGGCGGTGGATGGGGTGCATCTGCGGCTGGCGGCGGCGCATGGGGTGCATATCCTTGGCGCGTCGGGGCCGGTTTATCCCGGCCTCGGAGCGCGGCCGGTGAACCGGGCGACGCTCTATGGACCCGGCGGAATTGTCGGGCATCAGGACAAGCAGATCATGACGCGGTTCGAGCGCGAGACATGGGTCGTGGAACCGGGCGCGGGGTTGCCGGTGTTTGACACGCCCTTGGGGCGGATCGGGGTGCTGATCTGCTATGACAGCGAGTTTCCGCTTTTGGCGCGGCGGCTGGTGGAGGCGGGGGCGGAGGTGATCCTTGTGCCGTCCTGCACCGATACGCTGGCGGGGTTCACGCGGGTTCGGGTGGGGGCCATGGCGCGGGCGCTGGAGGGGCAGTGCATCACGGTGCATTCGCCCACGGTCGGGCTGGCGGAATGGTGCCCGGCGGTGGACGAAAATGTGGGGGCGGCGGCGATCTATGGCCCGCCGGACCGGGGCTTTCCGCCCACGGGGATTTTCACCGAGACGGCGCTGAATGCGCCGGGCTGGGCGGTGGCGGAGGTGGATCTGGCCGCCGTGCGCGAGGTGCGGCGCGATGGCGGGGTGTTGAACCTGCTGCATTGGAGCGAGCAGGCGGATCGGCTTGCGCGGGGGTGAGGGGGCGGAAAAGGCCGGGCGTTGACCCGTTTTCGCATTCTGATAGGCTTTCGGGCTGAGCGGCCCCTTGCAGCGGGCCGACGAAGATGACCGGGAAAACCGGCGGGCGGGGCAGGTGCGATCTTGCGGGCAAGGCGGGGCGTTCTATCGGGACGGGCGTGGGCGGCGGGGCTTTGCCTTGGGCTGGCGGCTGTGAGTGCGATCCCGGTCGCGATGCGGGCGGGGGCCGATGCGGGGGTCGGTGAGGGGGCCGATGCGGGGGCCGGGGAAGGGGCGGGGTCTTTGCTTTGCGAGAGGGCCAAGGGCACCGATCCGGCGCTGGCCGAGGCTTTGTGCCGGGCGGTGGCCGAGGCGCTGGTGGCGGAGGCCGGAGAGAAGGCCGGAGCGGAGGCCGCCCTGATGCTGGAGATTGCCGTGGCGCGGGCCGATCTGGTGGCGGCGCGCTGGCGGGAGGCGGGCGGCGCGGGGCCGCTGGTGCAGATGGTGGCGATGGACGGGCCCTTGCAGCCCAACTGGCCGGAGCGCATGGCCGCGGATCTGATCCGCGCATTGCCGCCATGATTCCCCGATTTTGACATGGCGTTGCCGTTCTGACCCCGCAGCCTTGGCGGCGTAACCTGTTCCCTGTGACCCGTGCGAGTGATCCCCATGTGTATCATGTGCCTTGCCCCCCGCCCCGATGACGATTGCCCCTATTCCAATCCATCGGTGACGATTTCTGCGACGATCATCGAATCCGGTGATGCGCCCGATGTCATTCCCGAAGTGCCAGAGGTGACGATCTCCGTCGGGGACGAGTTCCTTGGCGCCATCACCAGCGGCGACCGTGATCTGGTGGCCATCACGCTGGAAGCGGGGCAGACCTACGAGATCGTGCTGGAGGGCCGGGGCACGACGCCCGATCTGGATACCTATCTGCGCCTGCTGGATGCGACGGGCAATGTGCTGGTTGAAAATGACGACAACGGCAGCCTGCTGTCCTCGCGGCTGGTCTATGTTCCGACGGTCGGGGGCACCTATTACCTTTCGGCCGGGGGCTATGGCGACGGGCAGGCCGGCAGTTACCGGCTGTCGGTCACCACGAGCGCGCCGCCCGCGCCGCCCGAAATCGGGACGCTGACGGAGTTGGCGAGCTATCTGACCGACGGGTTCTGGGAGGATCAGGGGTCGAACCGGCACAGTTTCGATATGTCCACGGACAATATCATCACCTGCAGCATCGCGGGACTGACCGAGGCGGGGCAGCAGCTGGCGCTTTGGGCGATGGACGTCTGGGAGATGGTGGCCAATATCAATTTCGAGATCGTCACCTCTGGATCGGCGGACATTACCTTTGACGACGAATCCGCGGGTGCCTATGCCAACAGTTCCTATTTCTTTACCTTTACCACGGCGGCCTGGGTGAATGTGGGGACGGGCTGGCTGTCCAGCTATGGCACGGGCTATGACAGCTACAGCTTCCAGACCTATGTGCATGAACTCGGCCATGCGCTGGGGCTGGGCCATCAGGGTGGCTACAACGGATCGGCCAGCTATGCCGTGGATGCGGATTTCCTGAACGACAGCTGGTCGATGTCTGTGATGTCCTATTTCGATCAGGACGATAACCCGCTGGATGAGGGGAGTTTCGCCTATATCCTGTCGTCGATGCCCGCCGATATCGTGGCGATCCAGACGCTTTATGGCGCGGCGAGTGGCGGGGCGACGGCGGGCAACACGGTCTGGGGCGAGGGCAACACGCTGGGCAATGCGATGGGAGAGTTCCTGTCGGATATCTTTGAGGGCGGGCGGGGGATGGATGACCTGTCCTTCACCATCTTTGACGAGGGCGGGATCGACACGATCCGCATGACGCAGGATGGGACGAACCAGAATGTCTCGCTTGCCTCATTGGGGCGGTCGGATGTGATGGGGGGGCTTGGCAACATGACCATCGCCCGGGGGACGATCATCGAGAATTTCGAGGCCGGGTCGGGCAATGACACGATCGGCGGCAATGGCGCGGCGAACAGCCTTGTCGGCAATGGCGGGCGTGACCGGCTGTCGGGTCTGGCGGGGAATGACACGCTGGACGGCGGCATCGGATCGGATACGCTGTGGGGCGGGGCCAATAATGACAGCCTGCTGGGCCGCGACGGGGCCGATATCCTGTATGGCGAGGCGGGCGATGACCGGCTGTTCGGTGGAAACGGGGCCGACCGGCTGGATGGCGGGGCGGGCAATGACCAGATGACCGGCGGGCAGGGCGCGGATGTCTTTGTCTATGCGCTGGGCAATGACACGACCTTTGGCTTTCAGGACGATGTGGATACGCTGCGCGTGGAGGCGGATCTGCTGGGGCGGGGCGGAACCTGGACGGATTTCGCGGCCCTTGCCGACGAGCGCGCGGACCGTGTCATCTTTGACTTTGGCAGCGGCAACCGGCTGGTGGTGATCGGGGTGACGGATGTCGCGGTGCTGGAGAATGACCTGGTGCTGTTCTAGCGGATCGGGCGGGGCGGGCCGTGCCGGCCCCGCCCCAATCTGCGGGCCGGGCCTGATTTGCCCTTGAAAAATCTGCCGACTGGGCGCAATAGCTGTGCCCGAAGCCCGCGAGCCCTGCTTGCGGGCACAAACCCCATTCGGAGTGACCATGGCCAAGGAAGACATCCTCGAATTCCCCGGTGTCGTGAAGGAACTCCTGCCGAACGCGACATTCAGGGTCGAGCTGGACAACGGCCATGAACTGATCGCGACGATGGCAGGCAAGATGCGCAAGAACCGCATCCGCGTTCTGGCAGGCGACAAGGTGCAGGTGGAAATGACGCCTTACGACCTGTCGAAAGGCCGCATCAACTATCGCTTCAAGTGAAGCTGATCCTCGGATCGGGGAGCCCGCGCCGGAGGGAACTTCTGGCGCAACTGGGCATCGTGCCCGATGCGATATTGCCGCCCGATATCGACGAGGATCCCCGCAAGGGGGAATTGCCCCGCCCCTATGCCGCGCGGCTGGCGCGGGAAAAGGCTGCGGCGGTGGTGGCGGGCCCCGATGACATCGTGCTGTGCGCGGATACGACGGTGGCGCTGGGCCGCCGCATCCTGGGCAAGCCGCGCGATGCGGGCGAGGCTGCGGCATTCCTGACGATGCTGGGCGGGCGGCGGCATGAGGTGATCACCGCTGTGGCCCTGCGCCGGGGCGCGCGGGTCTGGGCGCGCGAAAGCGTGAGTGCCGTGAAGATGAAGCGGCTGTCGGATGCCGAGCTGAACGCCTATCTGGCGGGGGGCGAATGGGAAGGCAAGGCCGGGGGCTATGCCATACAGGGCGCGGCGGGGGCCTTCATCCCGTGGATTTCAGGCAGTTTCACCGGCATTGTCGGCCTGCCATTGGCGGAAACGGCGGCGCTGCTTGCGGCGGCGGGCTATCCGATATGGAGGCAGGAATGAAGGGGCGCGTGATCTGTCTGGATCAGGTTGGGGGCCGCGATGCGGCCGCGCTGATCGTGGACGGGCGGCTGGAGGATCTGCTGATCGACCCCGAGGGCGATGAGGTGCTGCCCGGCGCGATCTATCGCGCGGTGGCGGATCGGCCCGTCAAGGGGCAGGGCGGCATGTTCGTGAAGCTGCCGGGGGGATCGGGCTTTCTGCGGCAGGTATCGGGCCTTGCGCCGGGGCAGCGGATCATCGTGCAGGTGACCGGCCCGACGGAGCCGGGCAAGGCGGTGCCGGTGACGGTGCGGCTTTTGTTCAAGTCGCGCTGGGCCATCGTCACGCCGGGGGCGCCGGGGATCAACATCTCGCGCCGGATCCGCGACGAAGAGGCGCGGGCCGGGTTGCAGGCGCTGGCGGAAGAGGCGATGGCGGGCGCGCCTGCCGATCACGGGCTGATCCTGCGGTCGGCGGCCGAGGGCGAGGATGAGGCGGTGGTGGCCGAGGATATCCTTGCCATGAAGGAGATGGCGGCCGCCGTGGTGGCCGATCTGGCGGGGGGGCCGGAACTGCTGGTCGATGGGCCGGGGGCGCATGAGGCGGCCTGGCGCGACTGGGCCGATCCCGCGCCGGATGAGGTGATCGAGGGCGGGTTCGACGATCATGGCGTGCGCGAGATGATCGACGCGCTGCTGGTGCCGCGGGTCGATCTGCCCGGCGGCGGGCATATGATGGTGGAGCCGACGCGCGCGCTGGTGGCGGTGGATGTGAATACCGGGCCCGATACCTCGCCCGCGGCGGCGCTGAAGGCCAATATCGCGGCGGCGCGGGATCTGCCGCGGCAGCTGAGGCTGCGGGGTCTGGGTGGGCAGGTGGTGGTGGATTTCGCGCCGGTGCCGAAGAAGGACCGCGGGACGCTGGATCAGGTGATGAAGGCGGCCTTCCGGGCGGAGGGCGGCGAAAGCCATCTGGCGGGATGGACGGCGCTGGGCCTTTACGAGATGACGCGCAAGCGCGACCGGCTGCCGCTGGCGGCCCTGCTGGAGGCGGGGGCGTGACCTGCCCGGTCTGCGGCAAGGCGGCGGTGGCGGCCTATCGCCCCTTCTGTTCGCGCCGCTGCGCGGATGTGGATCTGGGCCGGTGGCTGACGGGGGGCTATGCCATCCCGGCAGAACCCGCGGAAGCGGATGACATCCCCGAGGGCGACGAAAACGGCCTGCCCGCCGGTGGAAGACCCCGCCCGCATTGATCCGGGTGCGAGGTGCCGGGCGGATGCCCGACAGCGGGAACCGGGCTTTGGCAGAACCGGGCTTTGGCAGAACCGGGACAGGGCTGGTGTGCCATTCCGGTAGCATGGCGGCCAATCGCCCCGCGACTGCGCCGTCATGACGTTGCGCGATTGGGCCCTCGACTGGGCTGGCATAACGGCAGGTAGCAGGACCCGAGGCAGGGCTTTTGAAAGCCCAGGCCCGGGCCGGCGGCAGGGCGTTTGAATGGGCAGGCGCAGGCCGGTGCGGTGGCACGAAATTTCTGCCGATACCCTCTGGACAGGCCCGCCCGCCTGACGTATCACCCGCCCACCCGAAGGGGCCAGCCCCTTTGATAACGGTGCCCAGATAGCTCAGTTGGTAGAGCAGCGGATTGAAAATCCGCGTGTCGCTGGTTCGATTCCGGCTCTGGGCACCACTCATTCATCCTGTCAGTTCAACATATGCCTTGGTTTCTTGACGAATCCACGGGGCGTCGGGCGAAGTTGTACCGGCCTCCTGCCTCAAGGGCGGGATCTGTCTCGCGCGGGATGGTCTTGCTTGATCCTGCGTGAGACGGCTACCGGCTTGTCTGGCCGGTAGCCTTGCTGCGGCGCAGCCTATTCCCCGTGATAGGTCACCGTCTTCATATCCTCGCCCGGCGCGGATTTCTGGCGGCGGAGGATCAGGCGGTTCAGGGCGTTGATATAGGCCTTGGTCGAGGCGACGATCGTGTCGGTATCGGCGGAGGAACCGGTCACGATGCGCCCGTCCTCTTCCAGCCGGACGCTGACCGTGGCCTGCGCGTCAGTGCCTTCGGTCACGGCCGCCACCTGATAGACCTGCAGCCGCGCCGTTGTGCGGGAAGAGCATCTTCACGCAGTTGAAGGCGGCATCCACCGGGCCGTCGCCCGTGGCGTCGATATGGTGATCCACCCCGTCGATGGAGAGCACCATGTCCGCCTCTTGCGGGCCATCGGTGCCGCAGACCACGCGCAGTTTCTTCAGCACCAGCGTGTCATGCGCGTCATTGGTCTGCTCATCCGCGACGAGGGCGAGGATGTCGTCGTCATAGACCTCTTTCTTGCGGTCGGCGAGCGCCTTGAAGCGGACGAAGACATCGTTGAGCTGGTTGTCGGCCAGATCATAGACCAGTTCGCGCAGCTTGGCCCGGAGCGCGGCGCGGCCGGAATGCTTGCCCATGGCGATGTTCTTGGCGTTCAGGCCGATATCCTCGGGGCGCATGATCTCGAAGGTTTCGACATTCTTCAGCACGCCGTCCTGATGGATACCGCTTTCGTGCAGGAAGGCGTTCTTGCCGACGATGGCCTTGTTGAACTGCACCGGAAAGCCCGAGACGGTGGAGACGCGGCGCGAGAGGTGCATGATCTTGGTCGTGTCGATGCCGGTGCGATAGGGCAGGATGTCATTGCGAACCTTCATCGCCATGACGACCTCTTCCAGCGCGGTGTTGCCCGCGCGTTCGCCAAGGCCGTTGATGGTGCATTCAATCTGGCGCGCGCCTGCCTCGACCGCCGCCAGCGCGTTGGCCGTCGCCATGCCCAGATCGTTGTGGCAATGGGTGGCGAAGGTGATCGTGTCGGCCCCCGGCACGCGTTCCAGGAGCATGCGGATGATCTTGGCGGATTCGAAGGGATAGGTGTAGCCCACGGTATCGGGGATGTTGATCGTGGTGGCCCCGGCCTTGATCGCGATTTCCACGACGCGGCAGAGGTAATCGGATTCCGTGCGCGTGGCATCCATGGGTGACCACTGCACGTTGTCACAGAGGTTGCGCGCATGGGTCACGGTGTCGTGGATGCGCTCGGCCATCTGGTCCATGTCCAGATTGGGAATGGCGCGGTGCAGCGGCGAGGTGCCGATGAAGGTGTGGATGCGGGGCGATCTGGCGTGGCGAACCGCCTCCCAGCAGCGGTCGATATCCTTGTAATTGGCTCGCGCCAGACCGCAGATCGTGGAATTGCGCGCGCGGCGCGCGATCTCGCTCACGGCGTTGAAATCGCCCTCGCTGGCGATGGGGAAGCCCGCCTCGATGATGTCCACGCCCATGTCATCGAGCAGGCCCGCAATCTCGAGCTTTTCGTCATGGGTCATGGTGGCGCCGGGGCTTTGTTCGCCGTCGCGCAACGTGGTGTCGAAGATCATTACGCGGGGTTGCGTGCTGGTGTCGGTCATTGGGTCTGTTCCTTGTGCCGTCTGCTGCTTTTCCTGCGGGCGCTGATCACCTCCGAGCGGTCGCGCCCGGGGGCACGCTCAGAGGCGGCTAAGGAGAAGCAGGCCAAGGGCGGCGGGGGCGCGGAATGCACCCGAAATCGAAGCGATATGCCGGTTCCCTGTCATGGGCCGCGACGATACGCAGGATTTGCCGCAGCGCAAGGTGGAAAAGGCGGGTTGAAGCGGGTTTTTCGCGCCTTAGGTCACGGGGCCGGACAGGCGGGCGGAGGGATGGGGCGGCATGCGGGCATTGATCATCGGTGCATCGGGGGGGATCGGCGCGGCGCTGGCCGCCCTGCTGGCGCGGCGGGGATGGCAGGTGGTCGGGCTGTCGCGCCGGGCCGATGGCCTCGACGTGACGGAGGAAAGCGCGGTCGCGCGGGTGCTGGGCGGGGTCGAGGGGACGTTCGATCTGATCGTCGTGGCGACGGGCGGGCTTGAGATCGCGGGCGCGCGGCCGGAGAAGAGCGTGAAGGCGCTGGAGGGGGCGGCGATGGCGGCGCAATTCGCGCTGAACGCGATCGGGCCCGCGCTGGTGATGAAACATGTCTGGCGGCTGATCCCGCGCGACAGGGCGGCGCGGGTGGCGGTGCTGTCGGCGCGGGTGGGGTCGATCGGCGACAACCGGCTGGGCGGCTGGCACGGCTATCGGGCGGCGAAGGCGGCGCTCAACCAGATCGTCCGGACCTGCGCGGTGGAACTGGCGCGGACGCACCCGCAGGCGGCGCTGGTGGCGCTGCATCCCGGCACCGTGGCCACGCCCCTGACGGCGGCCTATGCGGGCGGGCATCCGACGGTGACGCCCGCGGTGGCGGCGGAAAACCTGATCGCCGTGCTGGAGGGTCTGGGCGCGGCGCAATCAGGCGGGTTCTTCGACTGGAAGGGGGAGGTCGTGCCGTGGTGAGCCTTGAACACAGCCTGCGCTTCATCTTGGCAAAAATACCCAAATTCCACGCCCTGACCGGGTGCCCCGCCGGGGGGATGGGCGCATGAGCGGGCCGCGCCTGATCCTTGTGCTGGGGGACCAGTTGACCGCGGATATGGCGGCGCTGCGGGCGGGGCGGCCGGGCGATGTGGTGGTGATGGCCGAGGTGATGGCGGAAGGGACCTATGTGCCGCATCACCCGCAGAAGATCGCGCTGATCCTGTCGGCGATGCGGCATTTCGCCGAAGACCTGCGGGCGGGCGGGTGGCAGGTGGCCTATTCCCGGCTGGACGATCCGGAAAACACGCAGGGCATCGTGGGCGAGTTGATCCGCCGCGCGGCGGAGGTCGGCGCGCGCGAGGTGATCGCCACCGCACCGGGCGACTGGCGGTTGCGGGCGGCGCTGGCGGACTGTCCGATCCCGGTGACGCTCTTGCCCGATGACCGCTTCCTCTGTTCGGAGGCCGCGTTCGCGGCCTGGGCCGAGGGGCGCAAGCAACTCAGGATGGAGTGGTTCTATCGCGAGATGCGCCGCAGCACCGGGCTGATGATGGAGGGGGACCAGCCCGCCGGCGGGCAGTGGAATTTCGACCATGACAACCGCAAGCCCGCCAAGGCCGATCTTTTTCGCCCGCGCCCGCCCCGCTTTGCGCCGGATGCGGTGACGGAAGAGGTGCTGGCGCTGGTGGAGGCGCTGTTTCCATCTCATTTCGGGGCGTTGCGGCCCTTCGGCTGGGCCGTGACGCGGGGCGATGCGCTGGTGGCGCTGGAACATTTCGCGCGCCACGCCCTGCCGAGTTTCGGGGATGAGCAGGATGCGATGCTGGCAGGCGATCCGACCTTGAGCCATGCGCTGATCTCGCCCTATCTCAACCTTGGCCTCTTGTCGCCAATGGAGGTGTGCCGCGCGGCTGAGGTCGAATGGAGGGCAGGGCGGGTGCCGATCAACGCGGCGGAGGGGTTCATCCGGCAGATCATCGGATGGCGGGAATTCGTGCGCGGGATCTGGGCGCTGGAAGGGCCCGGCTACATGGGGCGCAATGCGCTTGGCCACAAGCGCGCGCTGCCTGCGGTCTATTGGGGGGGCAAGACGCGGATGGCCTGCATGGGCCATGCGGTGGGGCAGACGCGGGACATGGCCTATGCCCACCATATCCAGCGGCTCATGGTGACGGGGAATTTCGCCCTGCTGGCGGGTGTGGACCCGGCAGAGGTGCATGAGTGGTATCTGTCGGTCTATGTCGATGCCTTCGAATGGGTCGAGGCACCGAACACGCTGGGGATGAGCCAGTTTGCCGATGGCGGGGTGGTGGGATCGAAACCCTATGTCAGCTCCGGGGCCTATATCGACCGGATGTCGGATTACTGCGGCACCTGCCATTACCGGGTGAAGGACAAGACGGGCGAAAGGGCCTGCCCGTTCAACCTGCTTTACTGGCATTTCCTGATCCGCCACCGGGAGCGGTTCGCCGCCAACCCGCGCATGGCGCAGATGTACCGGACATGGGACCGGATGGAGGAAGGGCACAGGGCCCGGGTTCTGCACGAGGCGGAGGGGTTTCTTTCCCGGCTGGAGGCGGGCGAGACGCTGTGACCGGGGGGCCGGGGGGGGACGATTTTTCTGCGAAAAATCGTGGGGGGGCGCGTGGCGCCCCCCCCCTGCCTTGGGGAAGGGAGGGGGGGCTGTCCGGGGCGGCGGGGGGCGGGTGTGGCGATTTTTCTGCGAAAATCGGGGCTTGGCGCCCCCCTTGGGCGTGTTGCGCCACGCGAGCCTTGACCCGGCGCGGGGCAGGGGAGGGGCGGGTCAGTTTTCGGCGGGGGCCTCGGCCGGGGTGTCGGCAGACGTCTCGGCAGATGTCTCTGGCGGGGCGACGAGGATGCCGTTCAGCCAGCGGCCTTCGGCGATCTGGCCGCCGGCATAGGTAAGCTTGCCCTGACCCTGCCGCTTGCCCGTTTCGAAGGCGCCTTCATAGACATCCCCGCCCGGATAGGTGGCGCGGCCCTGACCGTGGATTTCGCCATCGAGCCAGTCGCCTTCGTAGACGAAGCCATCGGTCATGGTCAGCTTGCCCGTGCCGTGGCGCAGGCCCGCGCGGAAATCGCCTTCGTAGATCGAGCCGTCGGGGAAGGTGGCCTTGCCCTTGCCTTCGCGCAGGCCGGCCTTCCACTGGCCGTCATAGACATAGCCGTCGGGCATGGTCATCCGGCCCTGTCCTTCGGGGCGGGCATCGGCGAAGGCCCCTTCATAGACCGAGCCATCGGCATAGGTGGCGCGTCCGGTTCCGGCGATCACGCCCGCCTTCCAGGCACCCTCATAGGTGGACCCATCCGGATAGGTGATCTTGCCCTGGCCTTCGGGGCGGTCGGCGGCAAGCTGGCCTTCATAGACCGAGCCGTCGGGATAGGTGAGCCGCCCTGTTCCGGCGAGGCTGCCTTCGCGCCATGTGCCATCGAGGATATAGCCGTCGCGGCTGCGGAAGATGCCCGCGCCATCGCGGCGGTCGGCCCTGAAGCTGCCTTCGTAGACATCGCCACCGGCATAGGTGAGGGTGCCGCGCCCCTCTTTCACGCCATTGGCGAAGGCCCCTTCATAGACATCGCCATTGGCCTGGGTCAGCCGTCCGCTGCCGTTGATCTGGCCCTCTGCCCAGTCGCCGACATAGGTCATCCCGTCGGGCAGGGTCAGGGTGCCACGCCCGGCGCGGGCGCCGTTCTTCAACATGCCTTCATAGACGGCCCCATCGGGATAGGTGATCTTTCCCTCTCCCTCTTTCACGCCGGCGACCCAGATCCCTTCGAAGCGATAGCCGCCCGGGCCTTCGAGGATGCCGCGCCCGTCATGCTTGCCGTCCTTGAAGCTGCCGGTATAGCTGGAGCCGTCGGCATAGCGGGCGGTGCCGCTGCCGGTGATGGCGCCGGCGATCCAGTCGCCCTCATAGCTGCCGCCATCGGGATAGGTGATCTTGCCCTTCCCTTCGGGCTTGCCGGCGACGAAGGCCCCTTCGTAGACCGAGCCGTTGGGATAGCTGGCACGGCCCATGCCGATGATCTGGCCATCCTGCCAGTCGCCGCTGTATTCAAAGCCGTTGGGCAGGCGATAGGTGCCGGTGCCATGCTGGAGCCCGTTGCGGAAGGTGCCCTCGTAGACCGAGCCGTCATCATATTGCTTGGTGATGACCTCGCCCTCGTCCTGGGCCGTGGCCATGCCGGGCAGGGCCAGCGCCGCCGCCAGAGTGAAGGCCAAAATCGACGAACCGTTCCGCATTGCTGACGCCTGCCCTGCCACCTGTCGCGCGCAGCCTAGCCGCGCCCCCCCGATTGGGCAAGCCGCCCACCTTTCCCTTCCCCCCGGTTCTGCTAGAACCAAGGCGAACAGACAGGGATTTTCCGCGCATGGCCGATCATTTCCGCCTCACGCTGGCGCAGCTCAACCCCGTGGTGGGGGCGATCGCCGCCAATGCCGCGACGGCGCGCGACCTCTGGGCGCAGGCGAAGGCCGCGCGGGCCGACATGGCGGCGCTGACCGAGATGTTCATCACCGGCTATCAGACGCAGGACCTGATCCTGAAGTCTGCCTTCGTGGCGGAGGCGGTGGCGGCGATCGAGGCGCTGGCGCGGGACTGCGCGGATGGCCCGGCTTTGGGGATTGGCGGGCCCGCGCTGCGCGAGGGGCGGCTTTTCAACGCCTATTACATCCTGCAGGGCGGCAAGGTCACGGCGACGGTGCTGAAGCATCATCTGCCCAATGACGGGGTGTTCGATGAAAAGCGGCTTTTCAGCCCGGCGGATGTGCATGGGCCCTATGTGGTGAACGGTGTCCGCATCGGCACGCCGATCTGCGAGGACAGCTGGCATGCCGATGTGGCCGAGACATTGGCCGAGACGGGGGCAGAGATCCTGCTGGTTCCCAACGGATCGCCCTATCATCGCGGCAAGCCGGATCTGCGGCTGAACCTGATGGTGGCGCGGGTGGTGGAGACGGGGCTGCCGCTGGTCTATCTGAACATGACGGGCGGGCAGGATGATCAGGTCTTTGACGGCTGTTCGATGGTGCTGAACCCGGGCGGGCATCTGGCGGTGCAGATGCCGCAATTCGACGATTGCGTGACCCATGTGGATTTCACCCGCAGCGCCGATGGCTGGCGGGCCGAGAAGGGGACCATCGCGCCCATTCCCCCGGTGGCCGAGGCGGATTATCGCGCCATGGTGGTGGGGTTGCATGACTATCTGGCGAAGTCGGGGTTTTCCAAGGTGGTGCTGGGCCTGTCGGGCGGGATCGATTCGGCGCTGGTGGCGACGATTGCCGCCGATGCGCTGGGGCCGGAAAACGTGCATTGCGTGATGCTGCCGTCGGAATTCACCTCGGCCCATTCACTGGAGGATGCGGGCGACTGCGCGCGGCGGCTGGGGGCGCGGCTGGACACGATCCCGATCAGCGGCCCGCAGGCGGCGGTGGGGGCGGCGCTGGCGCCGCTGTTTGCGGGCACCACGCCGGGGATCACGGAGGAGAACATCCAGTCGCGGCTGCGCGGCCTTCTCTTGATGGCGCTGTCGAACAAGTTCGGGGCGATGCTGCTGACCACGGGGAACAAGTCCGAGGTGGCGGTGGGCTATTGCACGATCTATGGCGACATGAACGGGGGCTATAACCCGATCAAGGACCTGTGGAAGACGCGGGTCTTCGACACCTGCCGCTGGCGGAACGAGAACCACCGCCCCTGGATGAAGGGGCCGCGCGGCGAGGTGATCCCGCAGCGCATCATCGACAAGCCGCCGAGCGCCGAATTGCGCCCCGATCAGCGCGATGATGACAGCCTGCCGCCCTATGACATTCTGGACGCGATCCTTGAGGGGCTGGTGGACAAGGATCTGGCGGTGGCCGAGATCGTGGCGCAGGGGCTTGATCTGGCGACGGTGAAACGGGTGGAAAGCCTGCTTTACACATCGGAATGGAAGCGCTTCCAATCCGCGCCCGGTGTGCGGCTGACGCAAAAGGCGTTCTGGCTGGATCGGCGCTATCCGATGGTGAACCGCTGGCGCGATGGCAGCGGGGCCGCCTGATCGCCACGGTGCCTCCTGTGGTGGCGTTGACAGGGGGCCTTGCCCCCTCGCCGCCTGCGGCGGCTCACCCCCAGGGTATTTTTCCCAAGATGAAGCGGCGGGTCTTCATCTTGGCCCAAATACCCCTCTTTGGCCGGATCAGGGCGCGGCGACGGTGAAGGGGGCGATGGCCATCACGCGGTAATGGTCATCGAACATCAGCCGCGCCTCATAGTCGCCGGGGGTGAGTTCTTCGTAAAGCTCGTCTGCCGGGAAGGTCAGGTCGCCCGCGATGCGCGATCCGGTATAGGCGAAGCCAAGGTAGTTGTAGACCGACGGATCGCCTTTCCGGTAGATGCCCACCCAATCCAGCTTGAACCCCGGCGCGCCGGAGAAGCGCAGGGCGACATTGCCGCCGGGGGTTACGGGGGCGGTCACCTCCAATGTGGCGAGCCCGTCCTGCGGGAGGATGTGAAAGGCGGTGCGGGCGATTTCCGTGCCTTCGCCATTCAGCAGCACGGCCTCATGGGGGCCGGGGTCCAGCCCGAGGGTGGACAGCCGCACGGTGGGCCGGTCGGCGGCATCGACATCGGCGATGCCGGTGAGGGCTTGGTCCGGGGCGGCGCCGGGGGGCAGGACATAGGCGGAATAGGTGCCGCCCGCGGGCATCAAGGCGCGCAGCAGGAAGCTGCCCCCGGCCTGCACGGGGCGGGGTTCGACGGCGATGCGGGCCGGGGCGGGGATGGGGGACACCTCGACCTCGGACAGCACGGCGCGGTGATCCGAGGGCCAGGGCGTGAGGGAGAGGCCGTTCTGGGGATTGCCTGCCTCGCCCATCACAAGGGAGGAGATGGTGCTGCCATTGGCGAGCCAGACGAAATCTATCCGGTCGAGCGTTTCGCCTTCGGGAATCACGGGGGCGGGGCGGCCGGGTGTCCATGTCAGGCCGGGCTGGGCGGCGGGATCGGGGTTGGCGGCGCGGAAGGTATCGGTGAAGCCCGCCGCCTCGAGCGCAGACGACACTGGCCAAGCGAGGGCGCGGTCGCCGGTCCAGTCGCGATGCGAGGGGCTGTTGAAATCGCCCGTCAGCAGGACCGGGGCACCGGAGGCGATGACGGGGGCGAGGCCTGCGATCAGGGCCTCGGCTTCGGGCAGGCGGGTCTCGGTTTCGTTGGCCAGCACATCGGCGGGGCTGGTTCCATCGCGCAGCAGTTCGGGGCCATAGGGATCGGAGGTGAGATGCGTGTTGGCCAGCGCCACGACATGGCCGGGGGTGACCTCGGCCCAGACATGCAGGGCATCGGGATCGAGGCCCGCGGTGGAATAGGGCGGGGCTGCGGTGGCGGTGGTCTCGCCCATGCCGGAATCAAAGAGCGGGAAGCGCGACAGGATATGCCGCCGCGTATCGACATAGGGGTAGCCCGCGCGGGCGGCGATGTCGGCGGTGCGGCCATCGGGTTCCTGCAGGCCCACGACATCTGCATCGGCAAGGCGGATCGCGGCGATGACCTGATCGAAGCTGACCTGATCGCCGCCATACCAGATGTTGAAGGAGAGAACCTTTATCCGGGCCGTATCCTCGGCCCGGGCGGGGGCGGGGGCGAGGAGCAGGGGCAGAAGCAGCAGCGCAAGGGCGCGGGGCAGCAGCGGAAGGTGGGGCAGCGAAAGGGCAGGGCGCATCGGCGGCACTCCATCAGGGGCAACATGGGCGCAGTCTGTCAGGCTGATGCAAAGCCTGCGCGACAGCGGGCCGCCGGATCAAGTGAAATTGTCCTCTGAGGCTTGCAGGGCGCGGGGCGCGCGGTCAGACGGGGCTGAGCGCCGCCTCGGGCAGGAGGCGGGCGACATCCTCGGCGCGGCAGAGGTCTGTGGCCGCCGACATGACCGCGGCGGCGGCGGCGGCGGTGCCATGGGCCAGCGCCGCGCCTTCGGTCAGGCCGCGGGCGAGGGCGAGGACATAGCCGCCGACAAAGCTGTCGCCCGCGCCGACCTTGGAATTCACCTGAACCTTCGGGGCGCGGGCGAAGAGGCGCTGGTGCGCATCGGCGAGGACGGAACCATCGGCACCGCGCGCGATGATGACCTTGCGCGCCACGCCGCGCGCCACGAGGGATTGCGCGAAATCGGCTGTTGCGGCGCGGCTGTCGAGGGGGCAGGCGGCGAGCGCCTCGGCCTCTTCGCCATCCATGCGCAGCACCTCCAGATCGGGGATGGGATGGTCCACCGCCTGTGTCAGGGCCGCTCCGGAGGTATCCAGCACGACGCGCATGCCCGCCATGGCGGCGGCGAGGCGGGCGGGGAAATCCAGCGGCACGCCGGGGGGCTGGCTGCCCGAGATGACGGCAAAGCCGCCCGGCTTGCCCGCCGCGCGCAGGAGCGTGAAGACGCGGTCCTGATCTTCCTGATGCCAGACGGGGCCGGGCAGCATGAAGCGGTATTGGCGGCCGGTGCTGGCCTCGTTCACGGTCAGGCTCTGGCGGGTTTCGCCGGGGCCGGTGATCCCGAGGAACATGACGCCTTCACGCCGGATCAGCACGGCGAGACGGTCGCCCGTCAGCCCGCCCAGCGCAACGAGGGCGAGGGATTCGCCGCCGAGGGCATGGATCGCCCGGCTGACATTCAGCCCGCCACCGCCGGGATCGAGCTGCGGTTCGGAGCAGCGGAGCTTTTCATCCGGAACCATGACGGGCACGGAAGAGGCCATGTCGAGCGCCGGGTTCAGCGTGAGTGTCAGGATCGGGATCTGTCGGGGGGAGGCGCTGTCAGGCATGGGGTCGCCCTTCATCTGGGGATGGGGCATGATAGCGCTAACGAGGTGCGGGGGGCAAGCGCTGCCCCCGTTGCCTGCCGGGATGCGGAATCTGGCACACATTCCGCGACGAAATCTGTGTGCAGATTTCGGGGCGATTTCTGTGTCAGAAATCGCCTTGCTTAAAGCATCAGCTGGTAGCTGGCGGGCACGTAGCGGAAGCCGTCGCCATTGGCCTCGACAAAGCCCATGCCGGGGAAGGGCATGTGATAGCCTGCAAAGGGGATGCGGTCGGCGGCCAGCATGCCCAGCATCTGGCGGCGGGTGGCGGCGGCCTGTGCCTTGTCCTGATCGAAGCGCACCTCCCAATCGGGATAGGCGAGCGACCAGACATAGTGGTTGGTCGTGTCGGCAAGGATCGCCATGCGCGCGCCGCCACTTTCCAGCATATAGGTGAAATGGCCCGGCGTATGGCCGGGGGCGGCCATGGCGGTTATGCCCGAGACGACCGCGCCGCCATCATCGAGGAAGGTGAACTTTTCGTTCAGGGGTTTCACCTTGGCATCGAAGGTTTCATTCGCCGCCGCCGACCAGTTGTTGTGTTCGGTCGCACCCGTCACATAGCGGGCATTGGTGTAGGTGGCGGTGCCATCCTCGGCCGAGAGGCCGCCGATATGGTCGCCGTGCATATGGGTCAGAACGACGATGTCGATCTGGTCGGGCGACAGCTCGGCGGCGGCCAGCGCGGCGGTGGTGCCTTCGGCGGAAAGGCCGGTGTCGAAGAGGACCAGTTCCGCGCCGGTATTCACCACGACAGGGGTGAAGAAGTTGAAGGTCTTGTCGGCGGGGATGAAATTCGCGGCGGAGGCGGCGGCGAATTCCTCGGGGCTGACGTTCATGCCGAAGGTTTCCTGCGGCTTGTCGCCCGCGCGGGTGCCGGCGAGGAGGGTCGTCACCTCGAAGGCGCCGAGTTTCGCGCGGTGGAAGGGGGCATGGGCGGCGCCCTGCTGGGGGGCGGCTGCCAGGGCGGGCCGGGCGGTGAGCAAAGCCGGGGCGGCGAGGGGAAGGGCGGCGAGGGGAAGGGCGGCTCCGGCAAAGAGCGCGGTGCGGCGCGACAGGGTCGGGGTCGTCATGGGGTTCCTCCGGGTTGAGACTGTCCGAAAGGATAGGGCTTGCGGGGCGCGGGGCCATTCACGCCTTTGTCAGAGGATGCGCGCGGGCGCACATGGGATGTGCGGGGGGCCTGCGGTGGGCGATGCGGGGGGCGGGGAGAGGCCCGCCTACTCCCACCACGGATCAATGGCGGCGATATCGGCATCCGACCAGCCGAAGTGATGGGCGAATTCGTGGATCACCACATGGGTGATCAGATCGCCGAGGCCGACATCGCCGCGATCGACCCATTCTTCGAGGATGGGGCGGCGGAAGAGCCAGACGATATCGGGATGGGCGGGTTGATCCATCACCGATTTCTCGGTCACGGGCGTGCCTTCATAGAGGCCGGTCAGTTCGTAGGGATCGTGGAGATCCATCGCTTCGAGCACGTCTTCGGGGGGGAAGTCCACGATGCGGAGGGCGACATGGGTGGCCATGTCGCGCCAGGGCTGGGGCAGGGAGATGACCGCCTCATGCGCGAGCTGTTCGAAGAGCGCGAGGTCGGGGGCGGGGAAGGCGTCCCAGCCCGGGGCCTGCGGATCGGGGTTGTCGGGGGTTGTCATGCGCTGCCCTTCCTGCCTGTGGCATGGCCCTGATATGGACAAAAGGGCGCGCCTGTGAAAGAGGGGCAGGGTCCAACGGAGCCCTTTGCCCATGTCCACCTCTTCGCCTGTGACCACCCGTTTCGCGCCGTCGCCCACCGGTTATATCCATGTGGGCAACCTGCGCACCGCGCTGATGAACTATCTGATCACCCGCAAGGCGGGGGGCACCTTCATCCTGCGGCTGGACGACACGGATCAGGAGCGGTCGAAGCAGGAATATATCGACGGGCTGAAGGAGGATCTGGCCTGGCTGGGCATCAAGTATGACCGAGTGGAGCAGCAATCCAAGCGGCTGGCGCGCTATGCGGAAGCCGCCGAGCAGTTGAAGGCGGCGGGGCGGTTCTATGAGTGTTTCGAGACGCCGACCGAGCTGGACCTGAAGCGTAAGAAGCTTTTGAACATGGGCAAGCCGCCGGTCTATGACCGCGCGTCGCTGCATCTGACCGAAGAGCAGAAGGCGGCCTATCGGGCCGAGGGGCGGCAGGGGTATTGGCGGTTCCGGCTGGATCTGGAGCGGATCGAGTGGCGCGACGGGATCATCGGCGACATCTCGATCGACGCGGCGTCGGTGTCGGACCCGGTGCTGATCAAGGCAGATGGGCAGGTGCTTTATACCTTTGCCTCGTCGGTGGATGATGTGGATATGGGCGTCACGCATATCGTGCGGGGGGCGGACCATGTGACGAACACCGCGACGCAGATCCAGATCATGAAGGCGCTGGGCGGCACGCCGCCTGAGTTCGCGCATCACAGCCTGCTGACCGGGCCGCAGGGCGAGGAATTGTCCAAGCGGCTGGGGGTGCTTTCCCTGCGCGACCTGCGGGCGCGGGGGGTGGCGCCCTTGGCGCTGATGTCGCTAATGGCGCGGCTGGGGTCTTCGAAGCCGGTGGAACTGGCGCACTCGATGCAGGATCTGATCGACGGGTTCGATGTGGGATCGTTCGGGGCTGCGCCGACGAAGTTCGATGCGGAGGACCTGTTCCCGCTGACGCGGGCGCATGTGCAGGGGCTGCCCTATTCCGCCGTGGCTGACCGGATCGCCGCGCTGGGGGTTCCGGCGGGCGAGGCGGAGGCGTTCTGGAACGTGGCCAAGGGCAATATCACCGTGCTGGACGATCTGGGCGAGTGGTGGGTGCTGTTCCGCGATGGGGCGGAGCCGCTGGTGGAGCCGGGAGATGAGGAATTCATCGCGCAGGCGATGGCGATGCTGCCCGCGCGGCCCTGGACGCAGGCGACATGGGGCGAGTGGACCGAGGCCGTGAAGGCCGCCACGGGGCGGAAGGGCAAGCAGCTTTACATGCCGTTGCGCAAGGCGTTGACGGGGCGGGGGAACGGGCCCGAGATGGCCGATGTGATGCCGCTGCTGAAGGTGGTGAAGGCGGGCTGAGGACGATTTTTCTGCGAAAAATCGGGAGCCTTGCGCGGCGTTGCGCGGGGGGGGCGGAGCGGATGATGCCGTGTCGGCCATCGGCTTTGGAACAGGCGGCGCGCCCGGTGGCGACCGGCGATGGGTATTTGGACCAAGATGAAGCGGCATGTGTCGCTTCGGGGGGCTGACGTGGCGGGACCGGAGCAGGCGAAGTTCGTGTCGGGCAACCTGTTCCGGCATATCGCGGTGATGTCGCTGACCTCATCCGTCGGGTTGATGGCGATCTTCGTCGTGGACCTGATCAACATGCTTTACATTTCCTGGTTGAAGGATCCCGAGAAGACGGCCGCGATCGGTTATGCGGGGGCGGTGCTGTTCTTTACCACGGCTTTTGGCATCGGGCTGTCGGTTGGTGTGTCGGCGCTTGTGGCGCGGGCGGTGGGGGCGCGGGATCCGGGGCTGGCGCGGCAGCGGGCGACGGAGGGGTTGCTCTTGGGAGCGGGGTTCGGCGGGGCCTTCGCGGCGCTGGTCTGGCTGGCTTTGCCGTGGATCGTGTCGCTGCTTGGCGCGACGGGGGGCACGGCAGAGGAGGCGCTGCATTTCCTGCGGGTGCTGATCCCCTCGCAGCCCCTGCTGATGGTGGGCATGATCGGGGCGGGGGTCCTGCGCGCGCATGGGGATGCACGGCGGGGCATGATGGTGACGGTCTGGGGCGCGGTGGTGCTGGCGGCGCTGGACCCGGTGCTGATCCTGTGGGCGGATCTTGGGCTGACGGGGGCGGCGCTGGCGGGGTGGGGATCGCGGGCGGCGATTGCCGGCATGGCGCTGTGGCCGATCTGGCGGCATTACGGCGGGTTTGGTGCGCCGTCAGCGCGGACGGTCTGGCTGGCGGCGACGCCCTTGTTCGCGATTTCGGGGCCGGCGATCCTGACGCAGCTTGCCACGCCCGTGGGGCAGGCGGTGGTGACGCGGATGGTGGCGGGCTATGGCGAAGAGGCCGTGGCGGGGATGGCGATCGCGGGGCGGCTGACGCCGGTGGCCTTTGGCATCATCTTTGCGCTGTCGGGGGCGGTGGGGCCGATCATCGGGCAGAACCTTGGCGCAGGCCGGATGGAGCGGGTGCGGCGGGCGTTCTGGGATTCCATCACCTTTGCCGGGCTGGTGATCCTGGGGATGTCGGCGCTGCTGTTTCTGGCGCGGGGGGCGATTGCGGATGCCTTCCATGCCGAGGGGATGACGCGCGATCTGATCTACCTGTTCTGCGGGCCGCTGAGTTTGCTGTTCTTCTTCAACGGGTTGATCTTCGTGGCCAATGCCACCTGTAACAATCTGGGCGCGGCGATGCAATCGACCATGGTGATTGGGGGCGGCATACGCTGGGCACGGTGCCGTTCGCTTGGGCGCTGGGCCTGTGGTGGGGGGCGGAGGGGGTGTTGGTGGGGCAGGCCCTGGGGGCGTGATCTTTGGCATTCTTGCCGTGGCGCTGGCGCTGCGGGTGATCGACCGGGTGGCGGCGGGAGCGGGGGCCTGAGGGCGGGGGGCGTGCGGGCGGGGGGCGTGCGGGCGGGGGGCGTGTCGCTTTACCATTGTATACCGTCGCATCCGAAATTCCGCTTGCCTGATCGGGGGCGGGCGGGTTAGGCAGGGGCGTCAGCATCGGGAGAATCCGGCGCGCGGGGCGACCCGTGGGAGCCGGTGCCGAAGGAGCAACCGCCCCGGTAAACTCTCAGGCAGCAGGACCGTTGCTGGCGAAGAACTCTGGAGAGTGGTGCGTGACGCACCCGCCGAAGGGATAACGATCTCAGGCGCCCGAGAACGGGCAGGGACAGAGGGGGCATCGTGGGACAGGGATTGGCCTGTCCGGGCGGTGCCGCGTTTTGAAAGACCGGCGCTTTGGAAGGGGGAGGGACGCGGTGTCCGACCTGAAGCGATTGGGCCTGCATGACCTGCATGTGGAACTTGGGGGGAAGATGGTCCCCTTTGCCGGATATGAGATGCCGGTGCAGTATCCGGCGGGCGTGATGAAGGAGCATCTGCAGACGCGGGGCGCGGCGGGGCTGTTCGATGTATCCCACATGGGGCAGGTGATCCTGCGGCCGAAGCGGGGGATGGAGGCGCTGTGTCTGGGGCTTGAGGCGCTGATGCCGGTGGATGTGCTGGGGCTGGCGCAGGGGCGGCAGCGATATGGGCTGTTCACGAATGAGCAGGGCGGGATTCTGGATGACCTGATGTTCGCCCATCGCGGCGATCACCTGTTCGTCGTGGTGAATGCCGCCTGCAAGGAGGCGGATGTGGCGCATATGCGCGCGCATCTGGGCGATGTGGCGGAGGTGGAGTATGTCACCGACCGCGCGTTGCTGGCCTTGCAGGGGCCGGGGGCCGAGGCGGCTTTGGGGGCGCTGGTGCCGGAGGTGGCGGCGATGCGCTTCATGGATGTGGGCGTGTTCGGCTGGCAGGGGGCGGAGGTCTGGGTGTCACGCTCGGGCTATACCGGCGAGGATGGCTATGAGGTTTCGGTGCCGGAGGCGGTGGCGGAGCGGTTCGCGCGGGCTTTGCTGGGCTGCGAGGGCGTGATGCCCATCGGCCTTGGCGCGCGGGACAGCCTGCGGCTGGAGGCGGGGCTTTGCCTTTACGGGCATGACATCGACACGGGGACGAGCCCGGTCGAGGCCGGGCTGACATGGGCGATCCAGAAGGCCCGCCGGGCGGGCGGCGCGCGCGAGGGGGGATTTCCCGGTGCCGCGCGCATCCTGCGGGAATTGGCGGAAGGACCCGAGCGGTGCCGCGTGGGGCTGCGCCCCGAGGGGCGCGCGCCGATGCGCGAGGGGGTGGAACTGTTCGCCACGGATGGCACGCCTTTGGGCGGCGTCACCTCGGGCGGGTTCGGGCCGAGTGTCGAGGCCCCTGTTGCCATGGGCTATGTCCCTGCGTCTTATGCGAAAATCGGAACGGTGATCGAGGGGGAGGTGCGCGGCAAGCGCCTGCCCGTCGTCGTGGCCGAGATGCCTTTCAATCCCACCACCTACAAGCGTTGAGGATGCGCGATGAAATATACCGAAGAACATGAATGGCTGCGTGTCGAGGGCGATCTGGTCGTCGTCGGCATCACGGAACATGCCGCGACGCAACTGGGCGATGTGGTGTTCGTGGAACTGCCGGAGACCGAAACGATGGTCGCCGCCGGGGATGAGGTGGTGGTGATCGAGAGTGTCAAGGCGGCGTCGGACATCCTTGCCCCCGTCGATGGCGAGATCGTCGCGGTGAATGCCAAGTTGGTGGATAACCCCGGCCTCGTGAACGAGGACCCGACGGGGGCGGCGTGGTTCTTCAAGATGAAGCTGGATGACCTGTCCGTGCTGGATGAGTTCATGGATGAGGATGAATACAACGACCTGATCGGGTGATCCCGGCACGTCGTCGAGACGCAAAAGTTTTCTGAAAACTTTTGCCAAATTCCTTCTTAAGGAATTTGGTGGGCGCGGATGGCGGCCACCAACCAAAACCCTGAGGTGCGCGCCATGGCCTATACCCCTGTCGACTACAATCCCTATGATTTCGCCAACCGCCGCCATATCGGCCCCTCGCCTGCCGAGATGGAGGAGATGCTGAAGGTGGTCGGCGTCAAGACGCTGGACGAGTTGATCGACCAGACGGTTCCGGCCTCGATCCGGCAGTCGATCCCGCTGGGCTGGGCGCCCTTGTCGGAGCATGAGTTGCTGGCGCGGATGCGGGCGGTGGGCGCGCGGAACAAGGTGATGACCAGCCTGATCGGGCAGGGCTATTACGGCACGGTGACGCCGCCCGCCATTCAGCGGAACATTCTGGAAAATCCGGCCTGGTATACGGCCTATACGCCCTATCAGCCCGAGATCGCGCAGGGGCGGCTTGAGGCGCTGCTCAACTACCAGACGATGATCGCGGATCTGACGGGGCTGCCGGTGGCCAATGCCTCGCTTCTGGATGAGGCGACGGCGGCGGCGGAGGCCATGGCGATGGCGGAGCGGGTGGCGAAGTCGAAGGCCAAGGGGTTCTTTGTCGATCATGGCTGTCATCCGCAGACCATCGCGGTGATCAAGACCCGCGCGGTGCCGCTGGGGATCGAGGTGATCGTGGGGGATCCGGCGAAGATGGACCCCGCGCAGGTGTTCGGGGCGATCTTCCAGTATCCCGGAACATATGGGCATGTCACTGATTTCACAAAGGAAATCGCGGCGCTGCATGCGGCGAAGGCGGTCGCGGTCGTCGCCACCGATCTGCTGGCGTTAACGATTTTGAAAGAACCGGGCGCGATGGGGGCGGATATCGCCATCGGGTCGAGCCAGCGCTTTGGCGTGCCGATGGGTTATGGTGGGCCGCATGCGGCCTTCATGTCCTGCAAGGATGATTACAAACGCGCCATGCCGGGGCGGATCGTGGGCGTGTCCATCGACGCGCGGGGGAACAAGGCCTATCGCCTGTCCTTGCAGACGCGCGAGCAGCATATCCGGCGCGAGAAGGCCACGAGCAATGTCTGCACGGCGCAGGCCTTGCTGGCGGTGATGGCGTCCTTCTATGCGGTGTTTCACGGGCCGAAGGGGCTGCGCGCGATTGCGGAGCGGGTGCATTTCCTGACCAACCGTCTGGCGCGGGCCTTGAAGGCGGCGGGGGCGAAGGTTTCGCCCAAGGCGTTTTTCGATACGATCACGGTGGAGGTGGGTGTCGGGCAGGCCGGAATTCTGGCCGCCGCGCGGCATGAGGGGTTGAACTTCCGCAAGATCGGCAGCGACCGCGTGGGGATTTCGCTGGACGAGACGACGGATGAGAAGGTGCTGATCCGCGTGCTGCGCGCCTTTGGCATCGAGGGCGTGCCGCCGCATCGGGCGACGCTGGGTTTCCCTGAGGAGATGGTGCGTCAGAGCGAGTATCTGGCGCATCCGGTCTTTCACATGAACCGGGCGGAATCCGAGATGATGCGCTATATGCGCCGTCTGTCGGACCGCGATCTTGCGCTGGATCGGGCGATGATCCCGCTGGGATCCTGCACGATGAAGCTGAACGCGGCGGCTGAGATGATGCCGATCACATGGCCGGAGTTCGGGAGCCTGCATCCTTTCGCGCCTGCCGATCAGGCGGCGGGTTATCGCGAGGCAATCGAGGATCTGACGGCGAAGCTGTGCGAGGTGACGGGATATGATGCCTTCTCCATGCAGCCCAACAGCGGTGCGCAGGGGGAATATGCCGGACTTCTTACCATTCAGGCCTATCACCGTGCGCGGGGGCAGGGGCATCGGACGGTCTGTCTGATCCCCGTGTCGGCGCATGGGACGAACCCGGCTTCGGCGCAGATGGCGGGGATGCAGGTTGTGGTGGTCAAGTCGGCCCCGAATGGCGACGTGGACCTTGAGGATTTCCGGCAACGCGCTGAAGAGGCTGGGGAAAATCTGGCGGCCTGCATGATCACCTATCCATCGACCCATGGCGTGTTCGAGGAGACGGTGAAGGAGATCTGCAAGATCACCCATGACCATGGCGGGCAGGTTTACCTTGACGGGGCGAACATGAACGCCCTTGTCGGGCTGGTGAAACCGGGCGAGATCGGGTCGGATGTGAGCCACCTGAACCTGCACAAGACCTTTGCCATTCCGCATGGCGGTGGCGGGCCGGGCATGGGGCCGATTGGCGTGAAGGCGCATCTGGCGCCCTATCTGCCGGGGCATCCGGAGACGGGCGGAGTCGAGGGGCCGGTGAGTGCGGCGCCTTATGGGTCTGCCTCTATCCTGCTGATTTCATGGGCCTATTGCCTGATGATGGGTGGGGCGGGGCTGACGCAGGCGACGCGGGTGGCGATCCTGAATGCCAATTACATCGCGGCGCGGTTGAAGGGGGCCTATCCGATCCTGTTCTTGGGAAACAAGGGGCGGGTGGCGCATGAATGCATCCTTGATACCCGGCCTTTCGCAGAGGTCGGCGTGACGGTGGACGACATCGCCAAGCGTTTGATCGACAACGGTTTCCACGCGCCGACGATGAGCTGGCCGGTGGCGGGCACGCTGATGGTTGAACCGACGGAGAGCGAGACGAAGGCCGAGATCGACCGCTTCATCACCGCGCTGATTGCGATCCGGGCCGAGATCGAAGCCGTTGAAAAGGGAGAGATTTCTGCCGAGGACAGCCCGCTGCGCCATGCCCCGCACACGGTGGAGGATCTGGTGGCGGACTGGACGCGGAAATACCCGCGCGAGCAGGGCTGCTTCCCGCCTGGGGCCTTCCGGGTGGACAAGTATTGGCCGCCTGTCGGGCGGGTGGACAATGTCCATGGCGACCGCAACCTGATCTGCATCTGCCCGCCGGTGGAGAGCTATGCACAGGCGGCGGAATAGCCTTTTGGGCCGTGCCACGTCTGGTGCAGACGGGCGGTGCAGAGGCGCGTGCATACAAATTGGCGCAGGGAACGGGGGTTTGGCCCCTGTTCCCTGCGCCAGTTGACCCCGGGGCCACAGGCGGCCGCGGGGATCAGATCAGCAGGAAATCATCGGCCGCGAGCGTGGGCAGACCTTCGAGCGTGGCAATGAGCATCCGGGTTCCTGCGCCATTGCCATCGGCATCGAAATAGAGCCGGCCCGTATCCGTTTCGTAGATGAAGCGGTGGCTGGCGGCCTGGGCCTGGCCGGTCGTATTGGCGAGGAAGGCCCCCGCGCCGAGCGCGCCGGGCGCAAGGCCCGCGCCGAATTCGGCGGCGGAGAGTTGGAGCCGGTCCTGACCATTGGTGAAATCGGTGATCCGGTCGGCATTGGGTGCGCCGCGCATCAGCACGAAATGATCCGCGCCGAGGCCGCCGGTCAGCGTATCCCGCCCTGCGCCACCGGCGAGCGTATCATTGCCATTGCCGCCGGACAGGCTGTCATCGCCGCCGCCGCCGATCAGCAGGTTTGCCCCGCCATTGCCGATGATCTGGTTGGCAAAGGCGTTGCCGCGCAGGGTGAGCGGGGCGGTGCCTGCGGCAGCTTCGAGGATCTCGATGGATTGTCCGGCTTCGAGGGTGAAGCTGGCATGGGCGATCACCCGGTCGGCACTGCCTTCGCCTGCGGCTTCGACGACGCGGTCATTGGCGGAGACGTGGAAGGTATCGTTGCCGAGGCCGCCATAGAAGAGATCGCGTTCAGTCGAGAAGACGAAGACATCGTCGCCCGCGCCGCCCCAGAGGGTATCGTTGCCCTTGGCCCCATCCAGCGTATCGGCGAAATCGGTGCCGACGAACTGTTCGCTGATGGCGCGACCCGTCCACGAGACGGCTTCGCTGCGGGGATCGACATATTGGCCGCGGATGGCGGCATCATTCTGGTCGGGTTCGCCGGGGAGGTAGCTGAGATCGCTCCAGACCACGAGGTAGCGCCCGTCATTGGTGACGGTGATGTCCACATCCTTGTGCGCGCCGAATTCGGCGGCGCCGAGGACGAAGGCTTCGCCGTTCGGAGTGCCGTCGGCGTTGTAGAGTCGGCCCCGGATGAAATTGCCGGCGGAGGATCCGGACGCCTGTTCCCAGACGATGAGGAAGCTGCCATCGGGCTGTGCCGCGACGATGGGTTTGAGTTGGGTCAGGCCGTCGGGCGGGGTGACGGCGATCAGCCCGCCGACCGGGGTGCCGTTCGAAGTATAGATGCGCGCGAAGATTTCCTGCGTTTCACCGGCAAGGCGCTGTTCATTGGTGATGGGCTGCTGCCATGTGACGACGAAGCGGCCATTGGCGAGGCCCGCGATGCTGTAGGGCGGGCCTGAGACGCTGCTGCTGAAGGGGGTCGGCATGTCGACCCGGATCTCTGCCCCGAGGGCGATGCCGGCGGGGTTGCGGATCTGGATTCGCAGGTCGTATTCGTGAGAGGGTTGGCCTTCATTGCTGAGATAGGCGACGGCGATGTTGCCATTGCCGAGGCGGGCGAGTTGGGGGTTTTCCTGATAGCCCGCCCATTCGCCCGCGCCGGAGAAGAGGGTGCCCAGGTTACCATTGGCATCGACGGTGTTCATCAGGATCTTGCGATCCGGATCGAAGGGCAGGATGCCGCTGTTCGTTGTGACGCCGGTGAAGGCCATGCGGCCGTTGTCGAGGGCGAGGAGCGAGACGGGGCCGGGAAAGACGGGGTTACTGTCCGGAGTGAGGGAGGCGGGGAAGAGGAATTGTTCGGTGCCGACTTTGTCGCCCGAGGCATTGAAGCGTTGCAGGGTGGTGGTGGGGGCGATCATCACGTCGTTGGTGGTGCGGGTGTCGGTGAAGGCGATGGCAAAGCCGCCATTCGGGAGGGCCACCACATCGGGCGTGTGCTGGGCGCGATTGGGGAAGAAGGCGATCGTCGGGCTTTCGGTGTTGACCTTGAAATCGACGCTGCTGCCGGGGCCATTGGCATCAATCACGCGGGCGCGGACATCGCGGCCAATGGTCCAGTCGGTGTTGAGATTGCTGTCATCGGTCCAGCTGACCACGAGGCGGCCATCGCGCAGGACGGCGACCGCGGGCGCGGTCTGGTCGGACGAGGTGGTGGTGTTGATGAGGAAGCTTTGGGAGAGGAAGGGCATGGCATACTCCGCCGCACTGACAGGAACAGGGGTTCAGTCTGCGGCCCGGAGGGGGGGATGTGTCAAGTTGTCTGTTTCGTCAGGGGCGGCGGGGTTGCGTGCGGGGTGTTTGGAGTGTGGCGGGGTGAACCCCGCCCTACGGGTTTGGGGTCTGTGGGGTGGCGGGTGAACCCGCCTTGCGGGCGGGCGTTGACGGTGGCGGGTGGGGCGGGTAGCCCTGCCGGGCGACAGGGTGCGGGGGTGGCGTTGGACGGGCGGCAGGAGACATTCGCGGCGGGGCTGGTGACGGCGCTGCCCATAGGCCTTGGCTATTTCCCCATCGCTTTTGCCTTTGGTGTGGCGGCGACGGGGGCGGGGCTTTCGGGGGGAGGCGGCGGCGCTGTCCTTGATCATCTATGCGGGGGCGTCGCAGTTTCTGGCGCTGGCGCTGCTGACCTCGGGCGCGGCGCTGCCGGTGGCGGCCTTTACCCTGATCGCGATGAACCTGCGGCATGTGCTTTACGGGCCGGCGCTGATGAAGGCGGCGGGGGCGGGGGCGGGGAAGCGGCATGCGTGGCTTTGGGCCTGGGGGCTGACGGATGAGGTGTTCGGCGCGGCGCTGGGCGAGATCGCGCGGGGGAAGCGGTTTTCGGAGGCGGGGATGTTCGGGCTGGGCCTGCTGCCCTATGCCGCCTGGGTGGGCGGCACGGTGGCAGGCGCGATGGCAGGGGGCGGGGCGCTGGAGGGATGGCCCGTGCTGGAGGCGGGGCTGGCCTTCCTGCTGCCTGCGCTGTTCCTTGCGCTGCTGCTTTCCATCCTGACGCGGCCGCAGGTGCCGGTGATCGTGGTGGCGGGCTGGCCTGCGTGGCCGGGACGCTGGCGGTGTCGTCGACGGCGGGCATCCTGGGCGGGATGGTGGCGGGCGCGCTGGCCGGGGTGATGCGGAGGGCGCGGGCATGAGGTGGGAGGTGCTGGCGCTGGCGCTGATCGTGGGGCGGCGAATTGGGGGTTCCGCTATCTGCCGATCCGATTTGGCCTTGGCGCGGGCGCGGAGGGGGGATGCTGGGGCGGTTCCTCGCCTCGGTCGGGCCGGCGGCGATTGCGACGCTGTTCGTGGCATCGAGCCTGCCCTTCGTGGCGGGGGGCGCGCTGCTGGCGCCGGTGCCGGGGACGGTGGCGGTGGTGGCGGTCTGGTTGTGGCGGCGCTCTGTCGTGCTGGCGACGCTGGCGGGGGCGGTGGCCCATGCGGCGGGCTTTGCGCTGGGGCTGTGAGGGGGCGGCTGTGATGCGGGCTTGCGCCGGGCCGCGCTTGGCGCGACCATCGGTTGAGCAAGCAGAGGAGTCGCGCCATGCTGGAGATCAGCCCGGAGAAGGTGGTGCATGTCATTTACCAGTTCCGCGAGGGCAATGCGGCGGATGAGGAATTGCACGCCTTCATCGACGCGCTGAACGATGACGAGAAGGCGCATCTGACGGCCATCGCCTGGGTCGGGCGGGGGGCCTTTGAGCCGGAGGATTACCAGACGGCGGTGGAGACGGCCTATACCGAGGCCACGATCCCGACGGATCAGTATCTGATGGGGATGCCGCATCTGGCGGAGAACCTTGAGGCAGGGCTTGAGGCGCTGGGCATCGACGTGAGCGAGGTGGAGACCGATTTCCTCTGACCGGCGGTGATCCGGCGGAGCGGCGTTCCGCCGCACGTCTTTTGACGTCGTCGGCGCCTGCGCGCCTCCTCCGGGGTCAGGGGACGTTCCGTCCCCTCTTGGCCGTGCCGGCCAATTCACCCCTTGAGGGTATTTTCGCCAAGATGAAGGGGTTGAAGGCGGGGTTTTGCCCTCCAATATATGCGGTAAATGGAATGTGTTGGAGATGGCCATGACGGATGGGGTGAAGCTGTGTTGCGCGGCCTGCGGGCAGATGAACCGCGTGCCGGAGGCGAAGCTGGCGGCGGGGCCGAAATGCGGGGTCTGCGGGGCGGCGCTGGCGGATGGGCGGGTGATGGAGCTGGACGCTGCGGCGCATGACAAGGCGGTGCGCGGGGATGACCTGCCGCTGCTGGTGGATTACTGGGCGGCGTGGTGCGGGCCCTGCCGGATGATGGCGCCGGAATTCGCCAAGGCGGCGAAGGCGGCGGCCCCGGCGGTGCGGTTCGGCAAGCTGGATACCGAGGCGCATCCGGCGGTGGCCGGGCGGGCGGCGATCCGGGGGATCCCGGCGCTGATCCTGTATCATCGCGGGCGCGAGGTGGCGCGGCTGGCCGGGGCGCGGCCGGCGGCGGAGATCCTGTCTTTCCTGCGGGCGCATGTCGCGGTGCCCATGGGATGAGGCCGGTCAGGGTGGCTTGACATTCGCGTGGCGCTGGGCCAGAACCCGGCCCGCGGATGGGGCAGTAGCTCAGTTGGGAGAGCGTATCGTTCGCAATGATAAGGTCAGGGGTTCGATCCCCCTCTGCTCCACCATTTTTCCTGTCATGAACCCGGACGTCCGGCGCTGATCTGCGGTCGGTTTCCCTGCATTTTCGTGGCCTTCGCACAACAGGCGGCGCGGCATTGGTATGGGGCGCGGCCCCTGCCGGCGGCGGCGATTGCCGCAAGGGGGGGTGGCTTGCTAATCTTTCCGAAAGAAAGCCGGCAACGGCGAACCTGGCGAGGCAGCTATGGCAGTTCAGCAAAAACGGTGCGCGGCGGCGCGCATGGTGCTTTTGACGGGATCGTTGGCTGTGCTGGCGGGCTGCGGCGGGGGCGGGGCCTCGGGGAGCATCGACCTTGGGTCGCTGGCGCGGGTGTCGCTGGGGCTGACGGGGGCGGCGCTGACGCAGATGGAGGCGGCGCTGGACCGGGTCTTCATCAATGCCATCTCGGATTTCAGTTCCACCCGGCTGGCGCTAGTGCGCAATGAGGCGGCGTTTCGTGCCAATGTCCTGACCGTGCCGGGATTTGGCACGGTGCGGCCCTTGCAGGCGAGCCGGCTGGACTGGGTGCGATCCATCGACCGCGAGACGAATGGCGCGGTGGACGGGGTGCCGGACGTGCCCGACGGGCTGCCGGACCTGACAGGGGCGGGCGTGGTGCTGGGGATGGTGGACAGCCCGATCCTTTCCAGCCACGAGCAATTCGCCACGCAGCCGGGCAAGTTTCTGGCCGGGGGGGGCGGGGTGAACGAGCCGGGCGATGAGCATGGCACCTTTGTCGCCTCGATCATGGCGGGGACCGGCGGGGTGGGGGGCACGGCGCCGACGCTGGGCTATGCGCCCGAGGCGCGGATCTATGCGGGGCAGATTTCCTATCAGGCGGGGGCGGTGCTGGATTACGGCGCGCTGGCCGGGGTGATGGATGGCGCGCGGGCGGCGGGCGCGGTTGCGATGAACAATTCCTGGACGCTGACGACAGCGGGCGGGCAGGCGGCGACGGTGGCCAATTCCAGCATTGCCAGCATGGGCGCGGGTTTTGCCGGCTATGTCGATGCGCTGGAGCGGTTTTCGCAGGATGGCGTGGTGGTCTTTGCGCAGTTCAACGACAATCTGGCCAGTGCCTCGCTTATGGCGGGGTTGCCGGTGGAGCGGCCGGAGCTGGAGCAGGGCTGGCTGGCGGTGATCAATGTGCTGGCCAATTACGACCCCGCCACCGACCGGATCGTCGCGGTGCGGCGGCAATCGGCGGGCTGTCAGGAGGCGGCGCGCTGGTGCCTTGCGGCGACGGGCTATATCACTGGGGCGGATATCGACAGCAACAGCGATTACGTGGTGGGGCAGGGCACATCCTATGCCGCGCCGCAGGTGACGGGGGCGCTGGGCCTTTTGGCGCAGGCCTTTCCCACGCTGACGCCCGCGCAGTTGCGCAACCGGCTGATCGCGACGGCGGACAATTCCTTTTTCACGCCCGAGGCGTTCTTGCAGATCGTGCCGGGGGTGGAGCACGGGTTCAGCACCGAGTTCGGGCATGGCTTCCTGAATGTGCGCGATGCGCTGATGCCCATCGGATCGAGCGCGGCCTTCACGGCGGCGGGCACGGTGGTGCCGATGGATCAGCTGCGGCTGTCGGGCGGGATGCTGGCGGGGGATGCGCTGGCCGCGGGGCTGGCGGGGGTGCAGATCGGGTTCAACGATCAGTTGTCGGGCAGTTTCGCGGCGCCGATGGCGGCCTATGTCGCGCCGGTGGCGGTGGCCGCGCCAGCGCGGGCGGCGCGGCGCTGGGCGCTGGATGCGGTGGGAACGGGAACGGGGGCGGGCGCGCTGGCGCTGGCGGCGCCGGACGGGGCCGAGGTGAACGGGCTGACGGCGGTGGATCTGTTCGGGGACGAGGGCGGGCTGCGGGTGGCGGCGCTGACCGATGGCGGGCAGGGCGCGGCCGGGCTGCGGGTGGAGCGGGTGATGGCGCTGGGCGCGGGCGAGGTGACGGCGGGCGTCGCCGCCATGGCCGGGCAAGAGGGGCTGTTCGGGCTGGATTTCGGCGGCAGCGGCGCGGCGCAGGCGGTATCGGCGAGCCTTGGCTGGCGGCAGCCGATGGGCGGCGGGCTGGAACTGGCGCTGGAGGCGGAGATGGGCCATGTCGATGCGGCGGCGGGCGGGCTGGTGAGCGGGCTGAGCGGGCTTGGCTACAATCGGGCCGGGGCGGCGCTGGCGCGGCGGTCGGTGCTGCGGGGCGGGGACCGGCTGTCGGTCTTCGTGCAGATGCCGGTGGGCGCGGTTTCGGGGACGGCGCGGATGGATGTGCCGCAGCCGGTGGCCGCAGGTGCCGTGGCGCAGGCGCAGCCGGATTTCGCGGCGGTGGATCTGTCGCTGGTGCCCGAGGCGCGGCAGGTGGATCTGGGGTTCGAATATTACCTGCCGACATCGCAGCGCAGCGATCTGGTGCTGGGCTTTGCCCATCAGCGCAATGCAGGCCATGTGGCGGGCCAGACCGATCAGGTGGCCATGATGGGCTGGCGGTTGCAGTTCTGATCCGGCCGGGGGGCGCGGGCCGCCCCCCCATGGCCCGGAAGCGGCCCGAACGCGGCCCGGCGCACCGCCCTAGGGGTGCCGGGGGCTGACTTTCGTATGGGCGCGCGGGGCGCTGCCTAACAGTGCCCCGACAAGGACCGTTGATCACCCCGAGAGGTTCCTGCCGCTGCTGTGGCGGAGCCCGGGTTCAGGGTGAGGGGGCGATCCATGGATTTGGCACAGCATGAGTTGCAGGGCGACCTGCGCGCGGGCGATGCAGAGGGCCTGCGCGTGGCGTTGCTGGCGGCCTTGCAGGCGGGCGATCTGCGCATCGCGACGGCGGATGTCGTCTCGGCCGATATGGCGATCCTGCAGGTGCTGCTTTCGGCCCGGCAGAGCGCCGCGCAACTGGACCGTGTCCTTGAGATCGACCTGCCCCCCGATGGCGCGCTGGCCCGGCTTTTGCCGCGCCTTGCGCTGGAGGGGCCTTGCCGCCTGAGGGCGGCCGGTGTGGGCGCGGCCAAGACCGTATTGACCGTTGATGACCTCGCCTTCGATCCGGCGGATGATCGCGATGACGCTGCAGGAGGCCGGCTATGCCGTGATCGAGGCGGTGGATGCTGCGACGCAGGATGGCCTGGGCAAGGCGCTGGCCCAGCCGGTGGATGCGATCATCGCCGATCAGGGTATGCACCCAATCTGGACGGGCTGGGTTCATCCAGGCGCTGCGCCAGCACCACGCGGCCAGGCATCCCGATCGTGGTGCTGTCGACCGGTCCGAAGAGGGCTGAACTCAGGCGCGCGAGGCCGGGGCGCTGGGCTGGATGGTGAAGCCCTTTTCGCAGGACAAGCTTCGCGCAGGTGCGGAAGGTGCTGGGCTGATGACCGATGACATGGCGGCGATCTTCCGCGGGGAAGTGCGGATCTTCTGGAAAGCCTTGAAAAGGGGCTGCTCGACCTGAAGGCGCGACCGGCGGATATGGGGGCTGGTCAATCAGGTGTTCCGCGACCTGCATACGGTGAAGGGCAGCGGGGCGATGTTCGGCTTTACCGAACTGGCCGCCTTCATCCACGAATTCGAGACGGTCTTCGACCGGATCCGCGCCAGCGCGCTGGCTGTGGGGCCCGAGATCCTGCGGCTGGCGCTGGCGGCCAGGACGAGATCAGGGCTGGTCGAGGGCTGGCCGATCCCGAGGGGCGGCGAGGCAGATCCTTGCAGGGTTGCAGGCCGTGATGGGCGGCGGGGGCCGTGTCGGGGGATGCGGAAGGATGCGGCTGAGGTTGCGGCGGTGGCCGGGGCGGTGGGAGCCGGGGCGGTGGGGCACGCGGCTGCTTTCGGCTGTCAGGGGGGCAGCGCTGGCGTTGGGCGCGCGGCCCGATCTGCTGCTGGAGGAATTGCGCGGGCTGGGAGGCGGGGGGATCGTGGCCGATCTGGCGGATCTGCCGCCCCTTGACCGGCGCTGGATCGGCGTACCTTGTCGGCTGGGAGATGGACCACCTTGCCCGCCGATGTAGGCGCAGCGCAAGGTGGAGGATGTGTTCCTGTTCGTCGATGCGGTCTGGACGCTGCAGCCTGCGGCAGGCGGGGGATTACGGAGATGGCCGGAAGCGAGTGGCCGCCGATGCCGCGCCGGTGGTGGCTGTCGCGGCCGATCCTGTCGAGGTGGCTGGGTGCGGCCGCTGCGCCTCTACGGCCTCTGCGCCTGCATGCTGGAGACGGCGATCAAGGCGCAGGTCGATCAGGCGGGGGCGACGATCCGGGTGCCGGCCAGGCGGCTGGATGCGCTGATGGATTGGTGGGTGACTGGTCATCGTCGAAGGCGCTGACCGGAACTTGGCGCGGCAGAGCCGCGATCCCGGCGCTGATCGCCACGGCGGAGCAGATCACCCGGCTGGCCGGGAACGCGATGCCACGATGACGATGCGGATGGTGCCGCTGCGTTAAGCTTGTCGGGCGGTTCCGGCGGCTGGTGATGGATCTGTCGGACAGCTGGGCAAGCCTGTCGATTTCGTCGTGCTGGGCAGAAGAGACGGAACTGGACAAGACCGTGATCGAGAAACTGGCTGATCCGCTGGTGCATATCCTGCGCAATGCCATCGACCACGGCATGGGACGCACAGGCTGAACGCGCTGCGACGGACAAGCCGCGCGAGGCTGAGTCAGGCTTTCGGCCCGACATGCGGGGGCGGAGGTGCTGATCCGGCTGCGCGATGACAGGCAGGGCATGGATGCTCAACGAAGATCCGCGCCAAGGCGGTGGCGCGCGGGCTGATCCCCGCCGATGCCGTGCTGAGCAGGCGCAAGACCTTCGCGCTGATCTTCGAGCCGGGCTTTCACCCGCCGGACGTGACGAGCTTTCGGGCCGGGGCGTGGGCATGGATGTGGTGCGCCAGGACCATCGGATCCTGCGCGGCAACATCGAGATCGAGTCGAAGCCGGGACCGGAACATGGTCACGCTGCGGCTGCCGCTGGCGCTGGCGATCATCGAGGGCTGCTGATCGAGGTGGCGGGCGAGCGTTATACGCTGCCCATGCCGACGGTGCAGGAGATCGTCGAACTGCCGCCCGAAAAGGCCGAGGCCCGGCGGGCGGGGGATTTTCTGGATATCCGGGGGCGGTTCGTGCCCTTCCTGCGGCTGCGCAGCCTGTTCGATTGCCCCGGCCTGCCGGGGGCGGCGCAGAATGTGGTGATCGTGCAATCGGGCGAGGCGCGGGTGGGCATCGTCGTCGACCGGATCGTCGGCACGAACCAGACGGTGATCAAGCAGATGTCCAAGCTGCATGCCGGGGTCCGGGCGGTTTCGGGGGCCACGATCCTGGGGGATGGATCGGTCGCGCTGATCCTGGATGTGCAGCATCTGGTGGGGATGGGGCGGCTGCAGGGCGAACCGGGGCAGGGCCTGCGGGAGGTGGCGGCATGAGCATCCATGACATGAACAGAACGGGCAGCATGACGGTGGTCACGCTGGCGCTGGGCAGCCAGACGCTGGCCATCCCGACGGATCTCTTGCGCGAGATCCTGGATCCGCTGCCGGTGACGCGGGTGCCGGGGGCGGGGGCGCTGGTGCCGGGGGTGGTGAATGTGCGGGGTTCGGTCGTGCCGCTGGCCGATCTGAAACAGGCGCTGTGCATTCCCGATGAAGGCCAGGACGACCGCAGCCGCGTTCTGGTTCTGGATGTGGTGCTGGGCGGCGAGGTGGCCACGGTCGCCATCGCCGCCGATGCCGTGCATGAGGTGGCCACCATCGACGCGGGCGCGATCGAGGCGGTGCCCGCCTCGGCCCATGTCTGGCCGCCGGAATATCTGAGCGGTCTCTACCGGGGGGCGCAGGGGTTCATCCTGCTGCCCAATCTGGAACAGATCTTTTCCAATCTTGCCAACCGGCCGCTGGCCGTCCAGCTCTGAAGGAGCGAAACATGAGACTTACAATAAAGGCGAAACTTGTGGCGACCTTCCTGCTGGTCTTCGGGCTGTGGGGGGCATCGACGGGGCTGGCGGTCATGTATCTGGCCGATGCCAATGCGCGCTATGCGCAGACCGCTGGCCGCGATGTGCCGCGGCTTCTGGAGATCGAGGATCTGGTCGCGGCGAAGATGGATGTCCGTGCGATCGTCGGGCGTATCCTGATCGGGCTGCCCAATGCGCCGGCGGATCATATCCCCGGTCTGATGGACGAGTTGAAAACGACGGTGGCCCACGTCGAGAAGCTGAGCGCGGATCTGCGCGGGCATACGACGCGGGAGGACATCCTTGCCAGGATCGACGAGTTCGACGCGCTGCACAAGGAAGCCTATGCGCTGAACAACCGGATCATCCAGTCGGAATTGGCCGGGAACGGCGAACTGGCCAATACGCTGTTCCACAAGGATCTGGGCGTGATGGCCGAACGGATCCGCACCAATCTGGGCGAGTTGCGGAGGCTGGTTCGGGGCGTGATCGAAGAGAATGAGGCAACGACCAATGCCGAGTTCGGTTCGGCGCGGACCAAGATGATCGCGATCTTCGTCGCCTCGGCGCTGCTGGCGCTGGTGCTGTCGGCCTGGGTTCTGATCGGGATGGCGCGCGGGCTGAAGCAATCGGTGGCGCTGGCCGAGGCGATTGCCGAGGGCGATCTGCGCAAGACGCCCGAGATGAAGGGCAATGACGAGATCACCGATCTGCTGCGCGCCCAGAACGACATGATCGTGAAGCTGCGCGAGGTGGTGGCCAATGTTTCGGGCGCGGTGCGCAATGTCGCCTCGGGCTCCACGCAGATGGCCTCGACTTCGGAAGAACTGAGCCAGGGCGCGACGGAGCAAGCCTCGTCGACCGAGGAAGCCTCGGCCGCGGTGGAGCAGATGGCGGCCAATATCAAGCAGAGCGCCGAGAACGCGACGCTGACCGAGAAGATGGCGGTGAAATCGGCCGAGGATGCGCGTGCCAGCGGCAAGGCCGTGGCGGATGCGGTGCAGGCGATGCAGACCATCGCGGACCGGATCATGATCGTTCAGGAAATCGCGCGGCAGACCGATCTTCTTGCGCTGAACGCGGCGGTGGAGGCCGCGCGGGCGGGCGAGCATGGCCGCGGGTTCGCGGTGGTGGCGGCGGAAGTGCGCAAGCTGGCCGAACGCAGCCAGACGGCGGCGGCGGAAATCTCGTCCCTGTCGGCCAGCACGGTGCGGACGGCGGCCAGCGCGGGCGAGATGCTGCTGGGGCTGGTGCCGGATATCGAGAAGACTTCGGCGCTGGTGACCGAGATTTCGGTGGCCTCGCGGGAACTGGCGACGGGATCGAGCCAGATCACCCTGTCGATCCAGCAACTGGACAAGGTCACGCAGGAAAACACCTCGGCCGCGGAGCAGCTTTCGGCCAGCGCCACGGAACTGGCCAGCCAGGCGGATGCGCTGTCGGATGCGATCAGCTTCTTCCGGATGGAAGAGGGCGCGGCAGTGCGGTCGGCCCCGGCGGGGCGGGCGCGCGGCGCGGCTGCGGCGGTGCGGGTGCGGCCCGCGGCATCGCAGGGCGATGGCGGCTTCAGCTTTGATCTGGGCGAGGGCGGCGACGATCTGGATGCCCATTTCAAGCGCCGCGACGCGGCCTGAGGGGGGGCGAGATGACCGCACAGGCGGATGTCGTGACGTTCAACGCGGATGCGGGCCTTTATGCGGTGCCGGTCTGCCGGGTGCAGGAAATCCTTGACCTGCGCCCGGTGGCGGCGATGCCGAACGCGCCGCCGCATCTTCTGGGGATCATCGACCTGAGGGGAGAGAACATCCCGGTGGTGGACCTGCGCCGCCTGCTGGGCCGCCCGGATGGCGCGGATACGGGGCAGAGCCGGATCCTTGTCGTCTGGGTGGCGCATGGGGCGGGGCGGGCGATCATCGGGGTAAAGACCGACCGGGTGATCGAGGTGACGCAGCTTGACGAGGCGGAGTTGAAGCCGCTGGGCGAGGCGGACCTGCTGCGCTGGTCGGGCAGTGCGATTGCCGGGATCGGGCGCTGCCGCGGCGAGGTGGTGAGCGTGCTGGATCTGGACCGGCTCTTCGCGCCGCTGGATCTGGCGCTGGCGGCGGGGCATCGGCAGGTGCCCGGCGGCGCGGCCGCGCTGCCCGCGGTGGCCTGAGGACGCGATGATGCAGATGGCGACGCTGGGCAAGACCGGGGACCGGTTCCGCGACATGATCCGGGCCAGCACCGGGATCAGCCTGCCCCCGAGCAAGGTGCAGATGATCGAACAGCGGCTGCGCCGCCGGGTGATCGACTGCGCGCTGCCCGATACCGAAACCTATCTGGACCGGCTGCTGGCCGGTGCCCTGGGCGAAGAGGAGTTGCGCCGGGTGATCGACCTGATCACCACCAACACGACAAGCTTTTTCCGCGAGGCCGATCATTTCGACCTGCTGGTCCGCACGATCCTGCCGGAACGGCTGTCGCGGCCCGAACGGGCGCGGCGCGGGCGGCTGAAGATCTGGTCGGCGGCATCGTCCGAAGGGGCGGAGGCCTTTACCGCGGCGATGGTGCTGGAAGAGGCGCGGCGGCGTGGCCCGGATTTCGACTATGCCATCCTTGGAACGGATATCAGCCATCGCATGCTGGAACGGGCCAGCGCCGCGATCTATGCCGATGAGCAGTTGGCGACGATCCCGCGCGACCTGCTGGCGCGGTATTTCCTGCGGTCGCGCGATGCCAGCATGGCGGGCAAGTCGCGCGTGGTGCCGGAACTGCGGGCGAAGGTGCGCTTTCGCCATCTGAACCTGATGGACGCCCGCTATCCGGTGGATCGCGATGTGGACGTCATCTTCTTGCGCAATGTGCTGATCTATTTCGACGTCGCGGACAAGGAAACGGTGGTGGACCGGCTGGCCGGGCATCTGGCACCGGGCGGCTATCTGCTGGTGGGACATGCCGAAAGCATGGTCGTCCGGCATGACGGTCTGCGGCAGGTGAAACCGACAATCTTCCAGAAGTGCTGACATGGCCCAGACCCCCCCTTCCGCCGTCAAGGTTCTGATCGTGGACGATTCCACATCGGCCCGGGCGATGCTGCGCGCCATCGTGGAAAGCGACCCCGCCCTGCGGGTGAGCGCGACCGCCCCCGATGCCTATGCCGCGGCCAAGGTGATGCAGACCGATCTGCCCGACGTGATCCTGCTGGATCTGGAACTGCCGGGGATGGATGGGGTGACGTTCCTGAAGAAGATCATGGCGCAACGGCCGATTCCGGTTGTCGTCTGTTCCAGCCTGACGGCGCGGGGATCGGAGCAGAGCCTTGCCGCGCTGGAAGCGGGGGCGGTGGAGGTGATCCTGAAGCCCGGCGCGGGCGATGCGCAGGCGCGGGCCGAGGCGCAGGCGCGCATCTGCGATGCGCTGCGCGCGGCCAGCCAGACGCGCGGGGCGCGGGCGCTGGCGGGTGCGGCGGGGCCACGGCCGCAGGCGGCCAAGCTGACCGCGGATGAGATGCTGCCGCCGCCCAACCCGGCGCGCGTGGTGCCGGTGACGGAACCCGTGGTCTGCATCGGATCCTCGACCGGGGGGACGGAGGCGCTGCGCGCCATCCTGACGGCGCTGCCGCCCGATGCGCCGGGCATCTGCATCGTGCAGCACATGCCCGCAGGCTTTACCGCCGCCTTCGCGCGGCGGCTGGACGGGCTGTGTCAGGTGAAGGTGTCCGAGGCGGTGGATGGCGCCATGCTGCGGCAGGGCGAGGTGCTGATCGCGCCGGGGGACCAGCACATGATGCTGCGCCGCCTGCCTTCGGGCTATCGCGTGAGCGTGGCGACGGGCCCCTATGTCAGCCGGCACCGGCCTTCGGTGGATGTGCTGTTCCGGTCGGGCGCGGTGGCGGCGGGGCGCAATGCGATGGGGTTGATCCTGACGGGAATGGGCGATGACGGCGCGCGCTGTCTGGGCGAGATGAAGGCGGCGGGGGCGCTGACCATCGCGCAGGACGAGGCAAGCTCTGTCGTCTACGGGATGCCGCGCGAGGCGGTGCGGATGGGCAGCGTGATGCAGTCCATGGCGCTGGACAGGATGGCGGCGGCGATCATGGGCTTTGCCCGGCGCCACAGGGCAGAGGTGCAGGCATGACGGCGGGCAGGATGGTGGCGGGATTGGCCGGGGGTGGCGGCGATGCGTTGCAGCCGGTGCTGCGGATCACCGAGGACAGCTTTGTCGCCGCGGGCGACGCGCTGGCGCGCGGCATCGACATCCTGCACGAGACCGAGGCGCAGTTCGCGCGGCTGGATCAGGGCCTTGGCGATGCGGCGGGGGCGGAACTGGCGCAACTGATCGCGCGGACCTTCGGCAATGTCGCGACGATCCGCGCCGATTTCGACGGCTTTCTTGCCCATAGCGATGCGCTGCGCGGGGCGGTGCGGGCGGTGCGGGTGGAGGTGGGCGAACTGGACCGCGTGGTGCGCACCATTTCCAACGTGTCGATCAATGCGCGCATTCAGGGCAACGGGCTGGTGCCGCCGCGGCCGCAGGTCAATTCCTTCATCGAACGGCTGGCGGCCATGTCGCAGGAGGCGGAAGGGATCCTGCAGGAGGTGAAGGAGGCCATGGTCGGGATCGGCCATGACACCGGCGCGATGGAGACCGCCTTGCAGGAATTGCGGCAGGAATTGCTGCTGCATGTGCTGCCGACGCTGAGCCGCTTTGCCGCGATCGCCCAAGGGGTGCAGGACAACCGGGCCGAGATGGCGCGGATGAGCGGGGAACTGGCGGCGCGGATGAAGGCGATCTTTGCCGAAGTGTCGCGGCTGATCATGGCGCTGCAGAGCGGGGATGCCACGCGGCAGCGGCTGGAGCGGGTGCAGGAGGTGCTGGCCGAGGCGGGCGCGGCGGCGGCGGAGCCGGGGTCGGGGTCGGGGCTGGAGGCGGTGCTGGTCGATCTGGCGCGGGCGCTGGCCGAGGCGGCGCGGGCCGAAGGCGATGCCGAGGTGGCGGTCTCTGTCACAGCCCTTGAGGCGGTGGGGGCGCGGGCGGATCAGGCCATGGCCACGGCGCGGCAGTTCTATTTCGCGCAGGCGGGGGCGGGCAATCCGGGCGCGGGCCGCGAGGACGAGGGGCTGGAGGCAAGCCTTGCGCGGGTGCAGCGTCATCTGGCGGCGATGCGCGGCCGGGCCGAGGCGCTGGGCGGGCGGCTGGATCTGATCCTGAAGCATGAGGCGACGATCCGCCAGATCGCGCAGCAGGTGCGGCTGTCGGGGCTGAATGCGGTGCTGATCTGCGCCAAGCTGGGTGAAGAGGGCCGGTCCCTGCGGGAATTGGCGCAATGGCTGCGGACGCTGACGGATGAAAGCGATGACATCGTGCAGCGCCTGCAGGGCGATCTGGCGCAGACGCGATCCTGCGCCGAGGCGGCGGGGCAGGCCGGGGTGGACCATCTGGAAGCCTCGCTTTCCGTGTTCATCGGGGATGCCGGGGCGCTGAATGCGGCGATGGGGCGGATCACCGCGCTGGTGGCCGAGGCGGCGCAGGGCTTTGACGCGGCGGGGCGGGAATTGCCGATGCGCCTGCAGGAGGCGGCGGCACGGCTGGGCGCGTTCCGCGCGGCGCTGGGCGATGTGGCGGCGCTGGGCGGGGGGCTTGGGCTGCGGCGGCTGATGCTGGCCGATCCCGTGCTGCCCCTGCCGGAGGGCAGCGCCGGGGCGGCGGTTCTGGCGCGGCTGCGCGCGCGCTGCACCATGCAGGCCGAGCGCGAGATCCTGGATCGGGTCACGGCGGCGGGCCGGGGCGGCGCGGCGGGGCAGGCCCTGCCCCCCGCGCCGGTGGCGACCCCGGTTGCGGCTGCGACAGAGGAAGATCTGCTGGACGATATCCTGTTCTGAACCCGTCACGGGCCGCGACGGAACGGCCGCCGGATGGCGTTCAATGGCCGGGACAGCCGGGTGCCGCTTGGCACGGCTGGCCGGAACGGCGCATGCTGCGCCCGACAGCACAGGAGTGGGGCCGATGGCGCCGACAGGATATTCGAGAACCCAGATCGCGTTGCACTGGGTGATTGCGGGGTTGATCGCGGTCAATCTGATCTTCGAGGACTGGATCAAGGCCGGGTGGCGCGCGATCGAGACGGGGGGCGCGCCGGTCTATGATGCCGGGGCGCTGGCGCATATCGGCATCGGGGTGGCGGTGCTGGTGCTGGTGGCGTGGCGGCTGGGCCTCAGGCTGATGCGGGGGGTGCCGGCCTTGCCCGCCGATGAACCCGCCATGATGAAACTGGCCGCGCATCTGGGGCATGGGGCGCTTTATGCGCTGATGATCGGGGTGCCGGTGGTCGGGCTGATGGCGTGGTTCGGCGCGTCCGAGGATCTGGCGGAGCTGCATGAGCTGGGCAAGCCGGCCTTTGTCGTGCTGATCCTTGGCCATGTCGGCGCGGCGCTGTGGCATCAGTTCATCCGCAAGGACGGGCTGATGAACCGGATGCGGCGGCCCGGCTGAGGCGGGGGCGGGCGCGGCGGTTCAGGTGCGATCTGGTCAGGTGCGATCTGGGGCGGTCAGGAAGACGCGGACCGTCTCTTCGAATTCGCGCGGCTTTTCGGCATGGAGCCAGTGCCCCGCATCGGGGATGCGGGCAAAGCGGGCGGCGGGAAAGTGGCTGCGGATCGTGTCGCGGTGTTCGGGGCGGACATAGTGGCTTTGCGCCCCGGTGAGGAAGAGCGTCGGATGGTCGAACCGGCCTTCGGTGCCGGGCCAGCCGACGATATGGGGCATCTCAGCCTCAAGCACATCGAGGTTGAGCCGCCAGCGCGGGCCGCCTTCGGCCTTGAGATCCAGTGATTGCAGGAAAAAGGCGCGCAGGCCCGGATCTTCGATCAGGGCGGCAAGGCGGCGGTCGGCCTCGGCCCGTGTGGAAAGGCCGGTCAGATCGAGCGCGCGCATCGCGTCGATATGGCGGGTCTGGTCATGGGCATAGGCGACGGGGGCGATATCGGCCACGACAAGGCGGCGGATCAGATCGGGTTCGGTCAGGGCAAGCTGCATCGCGGCCTTGCCGCCCATGGAATGGCCCAGAAGATCAACCGGGACGCCGATATGGCGGATCACCTCGGCCAGATCGGCGGCAAGGTCGGGATAGCGATGGCGGTCGGCGCGGGGGCTTTCGCCGTGGTTGCGCATATCCACCGCCCAGACATCGCGGATATCGGCAAGGCGGCGGGCGATCACGCCCCAGTTCCGCCCCGAGCCGAACAGGCCATGCACGATGACAAGCGGCGGCACGCCCGTGGTTTCGGCGTCGGCATCGGTGGCGGGCTGGGTGGCGGGATGGTGGATCAGCTTCAGCATTGTTTCCCGTTCGTCACCCGGTCGTTTCCATCGGGCCAGTTTTTCCGCCCCAGTCTTGCCGCTATCCTGCCACAATCCATTAAGGGGTATTAACATGTCTGCCAGCGCGATCATCATTCTGCAGAAAGCCAATCGCCTTGCCGAGTTGCTTGAGGAACGGGCGGGCGTCAAGGGGGCGACGTTGGAGGTGCGGCTGGGCCGGGCCGGGCGGATCCTGATGGGCGAGGCGCGGGCGGCGGGCTGGCGCATCGCCATGGCCGAGCGCAAGGCGCGGGCGGGCGAATTGCTGGATGTGGATCCGCAGCGCTTTGACGAGGATTACCGCGTCTGCCTGCGCCATCTGCAGGCGGTGGAGCCGGGCCATCCGGGCCTGCCCCCCATTCGCGGTGCATTGCAAAGCGGCGTGACGGCGCTGCTGTCGGTGGTCATCCTTTATATGGGACTGGCCTTTGCAGGGCTGATCTGACGGCGGGGGCCGGGCCGCCAAGGGCCGCGCGGCTGACCAGCGTCACGGTCACGAACGAGACATAGAGCAAGAGATACCACGAGCCGAGCTTGCCAAGGCCCACCATCTGGCCGGGCAACTGGCCCGAATAAAGCCAGGTGCCGGTGGCGGTGCCGACATTCTCCGCAATCCAGAGCGCGAGGCTGGCCAGAAAGGCCGCAAGCGGCATCGGCATCCAGTGGGGATGATCCGTCACGCGGAACCAGACGCGGGTGCGGGCGAAAAGGACCAGCGTCGCCGCGAAGAGCAGAAGCCGGATGTCGGGCAGGAAGTGGTGGGCAAAGAAGTTGCCATAGATCGCCACCGCCAGCAGGACCGTGAAGCCGAAGGGCGGATAGGGGGTGAAGCGCATGTCGAAGATGCGGATCACCCGGGCGATGTAGCTGCCGACGGCGGCATACATGAAGCCGGAAAACAGCGGCACGCCCATCAGTTTGAACAAGGCGGGTTCGGGATAGCCCCAGGATCCGGCGGAAACCTTGAACCATTCCATCGCGGTGCCGGTCAGGTGAAAGAGCAGGATCACCCGCGCCTCTTCCCATGTTTCGAGCTTTTTCCACAGGAACAGCGCCTGCGTGGCGATGGCGAAAAGGAAGAGCGCGTCATAGCGGTGCAGGGGCCAGTCCGGCTGCCAGATCAGGCGGCTTGCGATGATCGCGGCCAGCATCAGCCCGCCGAAGAGGCAGGCCCAGCCCTGTTTCAGCACGAACATCACGAATTCGGCCAAGGCATAGGGCAGGCGGGCGCGGGCCCAATCCCCGAGACGGCGTTCGATGGAGCGGGTGCCGGTGGTGGTCATCATGTCCTGTACGGCTTGGTTGCCGGATTTGACCGACGTGGACCGCTGCCGTCAAGTCCGGCCCCGCCGTGGTGGACTGGACAATCGGTGGTCGAACCGGGCACGATCGGGCAGCGAGGAAGGCCGCTGGCAGGGCATGACTGATACGACGAACGATAGGCAAAGGGCACTTCAGATAGACGTCCAGCGTCTGTTGGGGCGCAACATGCTGCGGCTTCAGCAGTATGAAAGGCTTTTGAAAGCTATCCTGCGGATGTGCCATGTAACAGCCATATCAGACCGGTCGTCGGGCGGTGCGGTGATCCGGCAGGCGGATGTCACGCTCAAGACTCTGGGGATGCTGGTTGGGGCCTTTACAGGAGGCCATCTGTTCGTGCCGGGAGCGGGTGAACAGGATGACGTGCCCGAGAAGGACGCCACCGGTTTTTCATTTCGTATGCGTATCGGACTTACGGCCGAGGAACTTGACCGGACCAAGCAGGACCTTGCCGAGCTTGTCGCCTTGCGCAACGATCTGGTCCATCATTTCATCGAGCAGCATGATATTGCCACCCTTGCCGGGTGCCAGAGCGCCCTTGCTGCGCTTCAGTCTGCCGACGACCGCATTGGCAGCCATCTGATGCGCTTGGAGGAGTGGGCAAGGGATGTGGTTCAGGCGCGGGATGAGTTTGCCTCCATCCTTGCCTCTGGCCCGGTGCTTGAGAGTTTGGTGAACACCAACGGTGAGGAGGGCATGGTGCCTTAAAGGAACTGCGCCGCGCCGAAAGAAGAAGAAGGCAACCCCGTCACCACGAAGGCGTTGACCGAAAAGGAAAAGGGCGCAGGTCTTGGCCCGCGCCCCTCCATTTACAATGTCCGTCCGATCACAGGTTCGGATAGATCGGGAAACGCTGGCAGAGCGCCTCGACCTCGGCCTTCACCTTGGCCTCGACCGCGCTGTTGCCGTCTTCGCCATGGGCGGCAAGGCCATCGACGACTTCGGTGATCCAGCGGGCGATCTGGCGGAATTCCTCTTCACCGAAGCCGCGCGTCGTGCCTGCGGGGGTGCCCAGACGGACGCCCGAGGTGATGGTCGGCTTTTCGGTATCGAAGGGGATGCCGTTCTTGTTGCAGGTGATATGCGCGCGGCCAAGGGCCTTTTCGGTAGCGTTGCCCTTCACGCCCTTGGGGCGCAGGTCGACCAGCATCAGATGCGTGTCGGTGCCGCCGGTGACGATATCGAGCCCGCCCTTCATCAGCTCATCCGCCAGAGCCTTGGCATTGGCGATGACCTGCTTCTGATAGGTCACGAAACCGGGTTGCAGCGCCTCGCCAAAGGCCACGGCCTTGGCGGCGATGACATGCATCAGAGGTCCGCCCTGAATGCCCGGGAAGATGGCGGAATTGACCTTTTTCGCGATCTCTTCGCTGTCGGTCAGGATCATGCCGCCGCGCGGGCCGCGCAGGGTTTTGTGGGTGGTGGTGGTGGCGACATGGGCATGCGGGAAGGGCGAGGGATAGAGGCCCGCCGCCACGAGGCCCGCGAAATGTGCCATGTCCACAAGGAGATAGGCCCCGACCGAGTCGGCGATTTCGCGCATGCGCTTGAAGTCGATCACGCGCGGGATGGCGGAGCCGCCGGCGATGATCAGCTTCGGCTTGTGTTCTGCCGCCAGTTCCGCGACCTGATCGTAGTTCAGTTCGAGATCCTGCTTGCGCACGCCGTATTGCACGGCCTTGAACCACTTGCCCGACTGGTTCGGCGCGGCACCATGCGTCAGGTGGCCACCGGCATCGAGCGACATGCCAAGGATGGTGTCGCCGGGCTGGATCAGCGCCTGGAACACGCCCTGGTTGGCCTGCGAACCGGAGTTCGGCTGCACGTTGGCAAAGCCGCAACCAAACAGCTTGCAGGCCCGTTCGATCGCCAGATTTTCAGCGATATCAACGTATTGGCAGCCGCCATAATAGCGCTTGCCGGGATAGCCTTCGGCATATTTGTTGGTCATCACCGACCCCTGCGCTTCCATCACGGCGCGGGAGACGATGTTTTCCGAAGCGATCAGTTCGATCTCGTGCCGCTGGCGGCCAAGTTCCTGGGTGATCGCGCCGAAGAGTTCGGCGTCGCGGGTGGCGAGCGGTTCGGTGAAGAATCCGGTGTCGCGGTGGGGGGCGTTCATGGGCACTCCTCATGGCGGATATGGCGGGCTTGGGGTGCATCTAGCGCAATGGGGGCAATGCGGGAAGGCAGGAAAACGACTCCAAAGGCGCGGGGTGCGAAATAATTGTGCGCATCGGAACTTATGTCGCGGATCGGAACGGGGGTTGAGTTTGTGCCAAGCCGCCCGCAAGACTGCGGGGGAGGATCTGCGGGGCAGGATCAGGGGAGGTTGGGCCGATGGCCTTTTCACGCATCGCCTTCATGGCATCGACGGCGCCCGCGGCGACCGAGGCGCTGCGGGTTCTGACGGCGCGTTACGGGCAGGTGCCGCTGGCAAAGGCAGATGTTGTGGTCGCGCTGGGGGGGGACGGCTTCATGTTGCAGACGCTGCATGAAACGCAGGCGCTGTCGCTGCCCGTCTATGGCATGAATTGCGGCACCATCGGCTTTTTGATGAACACCTATCAGCCCGGCGATCTGCCCGCGCGGCTGGCGGCGGCGGAAGAGGCGGCGATCCATCCCCTGCGGATGCAGGCCGTGGATGTGGAGGGCGCGCGGCATGAGGCGCTGGCGATCAACGAGGTGAGCCTGCTGCGCGCCGGGCCGCAGGCGGCGAAGCTGCGGGTCAGCGTCGATGGCCGGGTGCGGATGGATGAGCTTGTCTGCGACGGGGCGCTGGTGGCAACGCCTGCGGGATCAACGGCTTACAACTATTCGGCGCATGGGCCGATCCTGCCCATCGGGGCGGATGTGCTGGCCTTGACGGCGATGGCGGCCTTCCGGCCAAGGCGCTGGCGCGGGGCGCTGATCCCCAGCACATCGGTCGTGCGTTTCGACGTGCTGGAGGCGGAGAAGCGCCCGGTGATGGCCGATGCCGACAGCCGCGGATCGGTGCGGGGGGTGGCCAGCGTCGAGGTGCGGTCGGAGCCGGGGGTGCGGCACCGCATCCTGTTCGATCCGGGGCATGGGCTGGAAGAGCGGCTGATCAACGAGCAGTTCGTCTAACCCCCTGAGAACGCAGCATTCATTTTCACCATCCGGCCCGGAGGGCGTGCCGCGCCCGGTGCAGGCGGGCGGTGCAGCCGCCGGTGCAGACGGGCGGAAGGGTAGGGCTGCGTTAACCACGCCAGGCGGGGGTGAGCGGTCCGGGCGGGGGCCGGGGGGGCCCGGGGGGGGGGGGGGGGGGGGGGGGGCCCCAGGCCCCGGGTCAGGCCCGGGGCGCGGGGTCTCTGCCAGGGCCTATGGCGATGCCCCCTTGATCGGTGGGGGGTGGGTGCGTTAGCGCTGTCGGCATGTGGATGCAGCGCTTTCCATCGGTGATGCGGGTCGTGATGACCCTTCTGCTGGGCCTTGCGCTGGCTGGCGCAGGCGCGGCGCATCGCCCGCTGGAGCGGCCCGCCGAGGCGGCGGCGAAGGCGGCCTTCCTTGCGGCGGGGGGATCGCTGGCCGATCTCTGCCATGATGCGGGCAGCCCCGGGCATCGCGGCGGGCATGGTGCGATGGAATGCCCGGCCTGCGTCTTGCAGAAATGCGCGATGGCGGCGGCTGAGATGGCCCTGCCCGCCCCGGTGCGGGGGCGGCTGGTGCTGGCGCTGTGGCCTGTCACGCGCGGGCAGACGGTTCCCGGCGATCCGCTGATCCTGCCCCCGGCGCGGGGCCCCCCGGAGACGACCTTTTCCTGATGCGATCTTCGGGCTGCCGCGTGGTGCGGCGGCCGGCTCATGGACAAAGGATGGATCCCATGGTTTCCACAACGGAAGATGTTGCCCGCGCGGCGACGGAACGGCGCTATTTCACGGTCTGGCGCTGGCATTTCTACAGTTCCCTTTACGTGTTTCCCTTCCTGATCATGCTGGCGGTGACCGGCCTGATCATGCTGTGGATTTCGGCCCTGACCGAGATCAACGGCGAACGGACGATCATCCAGCCGGGCGATGCGCCGCTGGCGGTTTCCGCCCTGCAGGCGGCGGCCGAGGCCGCCATTCCCGGCGGCGTGGCGGGTGGCTATATCGAGCCGATGGCGGCGGACCGGGTGGCCGTGTTCCGCGTGACGGGCGAGGCGGGTGACGTGACGGTGGTCATCAACCCCTATACCGCCGAGGTGGTGGAGACCTTCCCCTGGCGGGCGGGCTGGTATGATTTCGCGACCGAGATCCACGGCACGCTGCTGATCGGCGATCTGGGCGACTGGCTGATCGAGGCGGCGGCGTCGCTGGGCGTGATCCTTGTCGTCACCGGCCTCTGGCTGCACTGGCCGCGCCGGGGCGCGGGCTGGCGCGAGACGCTGTTGCCGAAGGTGGCGTTTTCGTCGCGGTCGGCGTGGAAGGCGCTGCATGGCGCGGTGGGGATGTGGATGTCGGTTGTGCTGCTGGTCTTTCTGGTTTCGGGCCTGAGCTGGGCCGGGATCTGGGGCGGCAAGATGGTTCAGGCCTGGTCCACCTTTCCGGCGGAGAAATGGGATGCGGTGCCGCTGTCGGACAAGACCCATGCCGAGATGAACCATGGCGCGGAGAAGAGCGTGCCCTGGGGGCTGGAGCAGACGCCGATGCCGGAAAGCGGATCGCTGGCCGGGGTGCAGGCGGTGGCGGGGCCGGTGGATATCGACGGCGTGGTGGATTTCGCGCGCGGTCTGGGGTTCGACGGGCGGTTCCAGCTGGCCCTGCCGGGCGACGAGACCGGGGTCTGGACGATCAGCCATGACAGCATGTCGAATGACGGCCCCGATCCCAGCGCGGACCGGACGATCCATATCGACCGGTATACCGGCAATGTGCTGGCCGATGTGGGTTATGCCGATTACTCCCCCTGGGCCAAGGCGATGGCCTATGGCATCGCGTTCCATGAGGGCGACATGGGGGTGTGGAACATCGCGCTGAACACGCTGTTCTGCCTGTCGATGATCTTTCTGCCGGTGTCGGGGCTGGTGATGTGGTGGAAGCGGCGGCCGGAGCGGGCCTTCCGTCTGGCCGCGCCGCCCGCGCCGCAGGGGCTGGCCTTCTGGTGGGGGGCGGCGGCGTTGATCCTGGTGCTGGGGGTGGCCTTCCCGCTGGGCGGGGCGGCGATCGCGGCGGTGATCGTGCTGGATCTGGTGCTGCTGCGGCAGGTGCCGGCGCTGCGGCGGGTCTTGTCGTAAGCCGCTTGCTTGCGGCGCGGCGTAGGGCGGGGTTGACCCCGCCCTATGTTTTTTGGGGGGGCGGGTGGCGGGGTGAACCCCGCCCTACGGGTGATTTGTGGTGCGGTGTGGGGTGGGGCGCGTGGCGGGGTGAACCCAGCGCGCGCGCGCCCCGGGCTTGACCCGGGGCCTCCGGGAGGCGGGGGAGGCCCCGGATCAGGTCCGGGGTGGGGTTGGCCTATTTCCAGCCGTCGATCTTGCGGTAGAGGGTGGAAGGCGCGAGGTCGAGGATGCGGGCGGCCTTGGGGACCGATCCGTCGAAGCGTTTCAGCGTGGCTTCGATCACCAGCCGTTCGATTTCGGCCAGCGGCTTGCCGATCAGCGCGTCGAGGGCGGGTTCCCGGTCCGGGCCGCTGGCCTGCGGCGAGAGCGGCGCGGGGCCGGGTTCATCGGCCACGATGTCGGGCAGCATGTCGGGCGTGACGCGGCCGCCTTCGTTCATCACCACCACATGGCGGATCACGTTCAGCACCTGACGCACATTGCCGGGCCAGGGCAGGCGGCGGAAGAGGGCCGCCACCTCGGGCGAGAGGCCGTCGAACTGGCGGCCCTCTTCGGCGGCGAAGCGGGCGAGGGCGGTTTCGGCGATCTCGATCACGTCATCGCCCCGGTCGCGCAGGGGGGGCATGTGGATCGGCACGACATAGAGCCGGTAGTAGAGATCCTCGCGGAAATGGCCACGGCGGACGGCCTCGAGCGGATCCTGATTTGTGGCGCAGACGATGCGGACATTCACCTTGCGCGGGCGGGTGGCACCGACGGGCTGCACGGTGGAGGTTTGCAGGAAGCGCAGGAGTTTGGTCTGCAGGGCGGGGGCCATCTCGCAGATCTCGTCCAGAAAGAGCGTGCCGCCATCGGCGGCGGTGGCGGCGCCGGGCTTGTCGGAGATGGCGCCGGTGAAGCTGCCCTTCACATGGCCGAACACTTCGGATTCCAGCAGGTCCTGCGGGATGGCGCCGCAGTTGAGCGCGATGAAGGGCCCCGCGGCGCGGGGGGAATATTCATGCACGGCGAGGGCGCAGAGTTCCTTGCCGGTGCCGCTTTCGCCGGTGATGAAGACCGTGGCCATGGAGCGCGCGACAGAGCGGATCATGCCCTGCAGCCGGGCCATCCTTTCGGAGGAGCCGACAAAAGCCTCGCCCGGGACGGCCGCGACGGCGGGGGCGACGGAGGAGGCGGTTGCGACGGAGGAGGCGGGGGTGGGGCCGGGTGGCGGGCTGGTGGTGGGCAGCGGGACCGGGGCGGCGGCTTCGGCCGGGCGGGCTCGGCGGGGGCGGGTCTTGCGCCGCGGGGACGGTCGGCCTCGCGCCCGGCGAGGGCGTTTTCCACCGCCCCGAGGAAGCGGGTTTCGTCGAAGGGTTTCACCAGGAATTCGTAGGCCCCGGCGCGCATCGCCTCGACCGCCTTGTTGATGGAGCCGTTGGCGGTGATCACGATGACGGCGGTTTCGGGGCGGAGCGACAGCATCTCTTGCATGAGGTCGAGCCCGTCACGATCGGGCAGCATGAGATCGAGCAGGACCACCGTCGCGCCGGTTTCGCGAAAGGCGGCGAGCCCTTCGGCCGCGTTGCCCGCGCTGCGGACGGCATGGCCGGCATGGGTGAGGACGGAGCGATAGACCATCTGGAGCGAGGCCGTATCCTCGATCAGCAGAAGCGGCGGGCGGGGGGCGCGGGCGGCGGTCATGCGACGGCCCCCTTGCCGGGCAGGCGCTGTGCGATAAGCGTGATCAGCCCGATCAGATCGGCCTGCAGCGGCGGGACGAGGCTGCGGACGCGGGGGGCGTCCTGATCATGGGCGGCGGTGTTCAACTCGATCGCGAGGGCGTGCAGGCGCATCGCGCCGATGGTGCCGGCGAGCGAGATCAGGACATGGGTCTGGCGGCGGATCTGCGGCCAGTCGGGGGCGGGGGAGGGGTTGGGGCCAGGGTTGGGGCCGGATTGGGCGGGGGCGCCAGCGCAGGCGATGGCGGGCAGGAGCAGGGCCGCGACCGAGGAGAGATCCTCGTGCATCTGCTGCAGGATGCGCGGGGCGGTTTCCGGCCCGGCCAGCACGAGGATATCCTGCAGGGCCGTGCTGGTGCCGAAGATGCCGGTGGGATCGTGCGCGATCATCGCCGCGCGCGGCCCGCGGGGCCGCCCCTGCGGCGGGGGCCGGTCATAGCGATGGGCGATGCCGTCTGTTCCATGCGCCAAGACTATCCGCATGGGGCGGCTTGTCCAGTGTGGCTTGCCTTACCTTGCCCGCCTGGGCGGGCGAGGGAAGGGCGGTTTGGCAGGGTGAAGCCGATCAGCCGCGGGCGAGGCCGAGGCTTTGCAGCGCCGCGCGGATCTCATCCAGGATCGCGGGATCGTCGATGGTGGCGGGCATCTTGAATTCTGCCCCGTCGGCGATCTTGACCATGGTGCCGCGCAGGATCTTGCCCGAGCGCGTCTTGGGCAGGCGGTCCACCACCAAGGCGCGTTTGAAATCGGCGACGGGGCCGATCCTGTCGCGCATGAGGGCCACGCATTCCTTGACGATATCCTCGGCCGGGCGGGTGCAGCCCTTGTTGAGGCAGAGGAAACCCAGCGGCGACTGGCCCTTGAGGGCATCGGTGATGCCGATGACGGCGCATTCGGCGACATCGGTGTGGGAGGCGAGAACCTCTTCCATCGCGCCGGTCGACAGGCGGTGACCGGCGACGTTGATCACGTCATCGGTGCGGGCCATGATGTAGAGATAGCCATCCTCGTCGATATAGCCCGCGTCGCCGGTCTCATAGTAGCCGGGGAAATGGGTGAGGTAGGATTTGCGGAAGCGGTCTTCGGCGTTCCAGAGGGTGGGGAGCGTGCCGGGGGGCAGGGGCAGCTTGATCGCGATGGCGCCGAGTTGGCCCGGCGCCACGGGGTGGCCGCCTTCATCCAGCACCTGCACATCGAAACCCGGCATGGCGACGGAGGGGGAGCCCACCTTGACGGGCAGGAGTTCGATGCCGAGGGGGTTGGCGGCGATGGCATAGCCGGTTTCGGTCTGCCACCAATGGTCGATCACCGGCACGTTCAGGTGGCGGCCCGCCCAGTTGACGGTATCGGGATCGGCGCGTTCGCCTGCTAGGTAGAGCGCCTGCAGATGCGACAGGTCGTAGTCGCGGGTGAGATGGCCTTCGGGATCGTCGCGCTTGATGGCGCGAAGGGCGGTGGGCGCGGTGAAGAAGGAGCGGACCTTGTGTTCCGCGATCACCCGCCAGAAGGCGCCCGCGTCGGGGGTGCCGACGGGTTTGCCTTCATAGACGATGGTGGTGCAGCCCGCGATGAGGGGGGCGTAGCAGATATAGCTGTGGCCCACGACCCAGCCCACGTCGGAGGCGGCCCAGAACACATCGCCCACGCCGCAATTGTAGATGGCGCGCATGGTCCATGCCAGCGCCACGAGGTGGCCTGCGGTGGGGCGCACCACGCCCTTGGGCGCGCCGGTGGTGCCGGAGGTGTAGAGGATATAGGCGGGGTGGTTGCCTTCGACGGGGACGCAATCGGCGGGCTCCACGCCGTATTGGAAGGAGTGCCAGGCGACGTCGCGGCCTTCGATCAGCTTTGCGACTTCCTGTTCGCGTTGCGGGATCACGCAGAAATCAGGCTTGTGGGCGGCCTGTCGATGGCCGCGTCGAGAAACGGTTTATGTGCACACGCGGTTGGGTTCGATCCGGGAAGCGGCGATGACCTTGAAGGGTGCAGTCGTCGATGCGGACGGCGAGTTCGTTGGCGGCGAAGCCGCCGAAGACGACGGAATGGATCGCGCCGATGCGGCCGCAGGCGAGCATGGCCTCCAGCGCCTCGGGGACCATGGGCATGTAGATGATGACGCGGTCGCCCTTGGTGACGCCCTTGGCCTTCAGCGCGCCCGCCAGACGCGACACGCGGTCCTGCAATTCGGCATAGGTGATGACGTGCTTGGTGCCGGTGACGGGGCTGTCATGGATGATGGCGGGCTGCGCGCCGCGACCCGCGATCACATGCCGGTCGACGGCGTTCCAGCAGGTGTTCACGCGGGCATCGGTGAACCATTCGTAAAGCGGCGCGCGGGTGGCGTTCAGCGCGGCGGTCGGGCGTTCGACCCAGTCGATGGCCCCGGCGGCATCGAGCCAGTAGCCTTCGGGATCGGCTTTCCATTTCGCATAGAGTTCGCTGTATGCCATTGTATGCCCTCCTCCACGAGTTGGGGTTTGTTACGCGACGGGCGGGGTTTCGCGCAACGCTGTTACCGGGAACATCGGGCGGCTGCGGCAATATGTTTTGCAGAATTGGCGGCTGCGGGGTGCAAATTTTTGCAAAACATGGGGGATTTCGCTGGCAGGCGCGAAAAGCGGGTGGGTTTGCAAATTCTGGGGCGACTCACTTTGCATGGATGTCCCCCCTCTCCCCGGCCCTCTCCCCCCGGTTCGGGGGGAGAGGGAGAGGTGCAGTTTCCGGCCTGTCGCGCGGGGCGGGCGGCGGCGAAGGTGGGTATTTGGGCCAAGATGAAGGGGCAAGCCGCGCGCGGGTCGAAGGCCGGGGGAGGCTCCCTCTCCCCCCGAACCGGGGGGAGAGGGTTGGGGAGAGGGGGGGCCTCAGCCGTAATGCGCGACGGGGGTTCCGGCGAGCGCCGAGATGTTCAGCAGGCCGCGCGCGGTGATGGCGGGGGTGACGATATGGGCCTTGTTGCCCATGCCCATCAGGATCGGCCCGACTTCCAGCCCGTTCGCCTTCATCTTGAGGATGTTGCGCGTGGCGGCGGCCGCATCGGTGGTGGCGAAGACCAGCACATTGGCCGCGCCCTCCATCCGGGAATTGGGAAGCAGGCGGTCGCGCAGGGATTGATCAAGCGCGGAGTCCACGTTCATCTCGCCCTCGTAGCAGAAATCGGGTTCGCGCGCGTCCAGGAGTTCGAGCGCCGCGCGCATCCGTTGCGCCGCCGAATTGTCCATGTTGCCGAACTGGCTTTGCGTGCAGAGCGCGATCTTCGGGGCAAGGCCGAAGCGGCGGACATGGCGGGCGGCGCCGATCACCGTGTCGCGGATCTGTTCGGGCGTCGGTTCGGGGTTCACCTGCGTGTCGGCGATGAAGAGGGGGCCATCCTCGAGGATCATCAGCGAGAGCGCGCCGACGGGATGCAACCCGCCCCGCGCCAGAACCTGCCGGATGTAGTTCAGGTGCCAGTGATATTGCCCGAAGGTGCCGCAGATCATGCTGTCGGCCTCGCCGCGATGCACCATGATGGCGGCGATGGCGGTGGTGTTGGTGCGCATCACGGCGCGGGCGATATCGGGCGAGACGCCGCGCCGGGCCATCAGATCGTGATAGGTGCCCCAGTAATCGCGATAGCGCGGGTCGTTTTCGGGGTTCACCAGATGCACGTCGCGGCCCGGGCGGATGGGAAGGCCTGCGCGTTCGCAGCGCATCTCCACCACTTCGGGGCGGCCGATCAGGATGGGGATGTCGTTGGTTTCCTCCATCATCGCATGCGCCGCGCGCAGGACGCGTTCATCCTCGCCCTCGGAAAAGACGATGGTGCGGGCGGCGATCTTCGAGGCCTCGAAGACCGGGCGCATGATCAGGGCGGATTTGAAGACCGAGCCGTCAAGCCCGCGCTTGTAGGCATCGAGGTCTTCGATCGGGCGGGTGGCGACGCCTGACTCCATCGCGGCGCGGGCCACGGCGGTGGCGACGACGCCGATCAGGCGCGGGTCGAAGGGTTTGGGGATCAGGTATTCTGCGCCGAAGGAGAGTTTCTCGCCGGAATAGGCCGCCGCCGCCTCGGCGCTGGTGGTGGCGCGGGCCAGCGCCGCGATGCCTTCGATGCAGGCCAGTTCCATGCGCTTGTTGATCTCGGTCGCGCCCACATCCAGCGCGCCGCGGAAGATGAAGGGGAAGCAGAGGACGTTGTTGACCTGATTGGGGAAGTCCGACCGCCCGGTGGCGATGATCGCATCAGAGGCCACGGCGCGGACCTGATCGGGCAGGATTTCCGGTGTGGGGTTGGCAAGGGCAAAGACGATGGGGCGAGGGGCCATCTTCGCCACCATCTCGGGCGTCAGTACGCCGGGGCCGGAGAGGCCGAGGAAGAGATCCGCGCCCGCGATGACATCGTCCAGCGTCGCGGGGGTGGTGCCTTGGGCGAAGGCCTCTTTCTGGGCGGTCATCTGGTCTTGGCGGCCATGGTAGACGAGGCCGGCAAGATCGCAGAGCCAGACATTCTCGCGCTTCACGCCAAGGTTCAGAAGCATGTTCAGGCAGGCGATGCCCGCCGCCCCGCCGCCGGTGGAGACGACCTTGATATCTTCGAACCGCTTGCCCGCCACGATCAGGGCATTGGTGGCGGCGGCCCCAACGACGATGGCGGTGCCGTGCTGATCGTCATGGAAGACGGGGATGTTCATCCGCTCGCGGCAGAGTTTTTCGACGATGAAGCAGTCGGGGGCCTTGATATCCTCAAGGTTGATCGCGCCGAAGGTGGGTTCCAGCGCGCAGACGATATCGGCCAGCTTGACGGGGTCGGGTTCGTTCAATTCGATATCGAAGCAGTCGATATTGGCGAATTTCTTGAAGAGGACCGCCTTGCCCTCCATCACCGGCTTTGAGGCCAGCGCGCCGATATTGCCAAGGCCAAGGACGGCGGTGCCGTTCGTCACCACGGCGACAAGGTTGCCGCGCGCGGTATAGCGCGAGGCGGTGGCGGCATCGGCCTTGATTTCAAGGCAGGCCTCGGCCACGCCCGGGGAATAGGCACGGCTGAGGTCGCGGCCATTGGCCAGCGGCTTGGTCGCCCGGATTTCCAGTTTTCCGGGCTTGGGGAATTCATGATAATCCAGCGCCGCCTGACGCGCATTGTCGCGACCGTCGCCCTTGGCCTGTTCGTCCATCATCCCCTCCACCGTTTTGTTCAACGTTAAACTACTTTTTGCAGAACGATTTCCCGTTCTTTCCAATAGGCGTTTTCGGGACGTCTTGCAAATCCCCGGAGGGCGCGGCCATTCTGGCCCGGCAGAGCGGAGGGCGAGATGTTTGAAGTCAAGGGCGAAACCCGGGCCGAGGTTCGGCTGCCGACGCAGGAATTGCGCGACGATCTGCCCTTCTGGACGAAGCGGCTGGGGTTCCGGCTGGACATGATCTATCCGGCGGACAACCCCGAGGTGGCGGTGCTGTCGGGGCATGGGCTGCGGCTGCGCATCCAGAAGGGGGCGTCCGAGGCGCCGGGGACGGTGCGCATCCTGACGGATGAGGAGGGGTTCGCCGGGGGCGAGCGGCTGCTGGTCGCGCCGAACGGCACGCGGGTGGAGATCGACCGGGCCAATCCGCCGCTGGTGCTGCCGCCGACGGAACATGCCTTTGTCGTGCGCAGGCTGGCGGAACAGGCGCCTTGGATCATCGGGCGGGCGGGGATGCAGTATCGCGATCTGGTGCCGTCGCGGCTGGGCGGGGCGATGATCGCGTCGCATATCCGCATCCCGGATGGTGGGCCGGTGCCGGACATGGTGCATTTCCACAAGGTGGGGTTCCAGCTGATCTTCTGCATCAATGGCTGGGTCGATGTGGTCTATGAGGATCAGGGGCCGCCGATCCGCCTGACGGCGGGGGATTGCTTCATCCAGCCGCCCGAGATCCGCCATCGGGTGCTGCATGCCAGCGACGGGATCGAGGTGATCGAGATCGGGGTGCCGGCGGAGCATGTCACCGAGATCGACCATGAGATGGAATTGCCGACGCCGCATCTGAGGCCGGATCGGGAATGGCAGGGGCAACGCTTTGTCCATGACAAGGGGGCTGAGGGGGTGTTCGCGCCCTTCCGCCTGCCGGGATTCGTCGCGCGGGATACGGGGATCCATGCGGCGACGAAGGGCGTGGCATCGGTCATGGTGGCGCGGCCGGATGGCGGGGAAACGGTCTGGACAAAGCATCAGGGGGATATCCTGTTCACCTTCGTGATGGCCGGGGCGTTCACGCTGGAAGGCGAGGGGAAGGATCCCTTCCGCCTGTCGCCGGGGGATGCCTTTGTCATCCCGCCGGGGATGGCCACGCGCTATGGCGATCCCTCGCCCGATCTGGAACTGCTGGAGGTGACGCTGCCGGGACGGCCCGAGACGCGGATCGTCTGACGGATCCGGCGCGATTTACGATTTTTCTGCGAAAAATCGGGGGGCTGTCTGCCCCCTCTTGGCGCGTGCCGCGCCAATTCACCCCCGAGGATATTTGGAAACAGATGAAGCCGGGGGCCGGTTCTGCCCCTTCATCTGTTCGGAAAATATCCTGCGGGGGTGAGGCGCGGCACGCGCCGAGGGGGCGCAAAGCCCCCCAGATTTTTCGCAGAAAAATCGTCCCTTCTTGCCATTCCCGTGCGAGGCTTCCATCCTGTGACCGGATGGTCAGATCTGCAGCAGGAGCCCGCGCCATGTCCCTTCTCGCCGCCGCAACGGATGTTCGTGAACGGGCCTATGCGCCCTATTCCCGTTTCAAGGTGGGGGCGGCGCTGCGCTCGGTCGAGGGGACGGTCTTTGTTGGCTGCAATGTGGAGAATGTCGCCTATCCCGAGGGCACCTGCGCCGAGGCGGGGGCGATTGCGGCCATGGTGGCAGGGGGCGGGACGCGGATTGCCGAGGTCTGCGTGATCGCCGACAGCCCCGAGCCGGTGCCGCCCTGTGGCGGCTGCCGCCAGAAGATCGCGGAATTCGCCGCGCAGGATGTGCGCGTGACGCTTTGCACGACGGACGGGAAGGCGCGGGTGATGACGGTGGCTGAGTTGCTGCCGGGCGTGTTCACCGCCGCGCATATGGACCGGGCGTAAGGTGGACGCGCGGGCGATCATCGCCAAGCTGCGCGACGGGGGGAAGCCGTCGTCGGAGGAGTTGGGCTGGTTCGCGCGCGGGCTGGCCGATGGCAGTGTCAGCGATGCGCAGGCGGGGGCCTTTGCCATGGCGGTGCTGCTCAAGGGCCTGGGCGAGGCGGGGCGGGTGGCGCTGACGCGGGCGATGCGGGATTCGGGGCGGGTGCTGCACTGGGATCTGAACGGTCCGGTGGTGGACAAGCATTCGACCGGGGGCATCGGGGATTGCGTGTCGCTGCTGCTGGCGCCTGCGCTGGCGGCCTGCGGGGCCTATGTGCCGATGATTTCGGGCCGGGGGCTGGGCCATACCGGGGGGACGCTGGACAAGCTGGAGGCGATCCCGGGGTTCCGCACGGGGCTGAGCGAGGATCAGTTGCGCCGGCAGTTGGGCGAGGTGCGCTGTGCCATCGTGGCGGCCAGCGCCGAGATCGCGCCTGCGGACCGGCGGCTTTATGCGATCCGCGATGTCACCTCGACCGTCGAGAGCGTGGACCTGATCACCGCCTCCATCCTGTCGAAGAAGCTGTCGGCGGGGCTGGAGGCGCTGGTTCTGGATGTGAAATGCGGATCGGGCGCGTTCATGGACACGCTGGAGAGGGCGGAGGAATTGGCGCGGGCGCTGGTTTCCACGGCGCAGGGGGCCGGGTGCATGACGGCGGCGCTGATCACCGATATGAGCCAGCCCTTGGCAACGGCGGCGGGCAATGCGCTGGAGGTGATCGAGGTGATGGAGACCCTGACGGGGACATCGGTCAATGCCGCGCTGTGGGATCTGACGGCGGCGCTGGGGGGAGAGGCGCTGGCGCTGGGGGGCCTTGCGGCGGATGCCGAGGATGGCGAGGGGCGGATCATCGAGGCGCTGGAAAGCGGGCAGGCGGCGGAATGGTTCGGGCGGATGGTCGCCGCGCAGGGGGGGCCTGCGGATTTCGTGGAGCGCTGGCCGGACCGGCTGCCCGCCGCGCCGGTGGTGATGGAGGTGCCCTGTGCGAGCGATGGGTTCGTCGCGGCGATCGACGGGCGGGCCTTGGGCGAGGCGGTGGTGCATCTGGGCGGCGGGCGGCTGCGCGAGGGGGATCGGATCAACCCCTCGGTCGGGCTGAGCGATCTGGCGGGCCTGGGCGAAAGCCTGTCGCGCGGGGTGCCGCTGGCGCTGGTTCATGCGGCGGATGAGGCGGCGGCGGCGGCTGCGGTGGCGGCCGTGCAGGCGGCCTATCGGGTGGGGACATCCGCGCCGGACGAGCCGCCTTTGGTTCTGAAACGGGTGGGATGATGGCGCGGGCCTTTCTGATCGTGATGGATTCGGTGGGGTGCGGGGGCGCGCCGGATGCGGCGGCCTTTGGCGATGCGGGGGCGAATACGCTGGGCCATATCGCGGCGGCCTGTGCCGAGGGCCGGGCCGAGGAGGGGCGGAGCGGGCCTTTGCGGGTGCCGAACCTTGATGCGCTGGGGCTGGGGGCGGCGGTGCGCCTGGCTTCGGGCGATACGATGCCGGGGTTGGAGGCGGTGCCTGCGGGGTTCTGGGGGGCCGCGACGGAGGTGTCGCGGGGCAAGGACACGCCATCGGGGCATTGGGAACTGGCGGGGGTGCCGGTGCCGTGGGACTGGACCTATTTCCCGGACACGGTGCCTGCGTTCCCCGATGATCTGGTGGCGGAGGTTTGTCGGCTGGCGGGGGTGGGGGGCATTCTGGGGAATTGCCATGCCTCGGGGACGGAGATCATCGACCGGCTGGGGGAAGAGCATCTGCGGACCGGCTGGCCGATCTGCTATACTTCGGCGGATAGCGTGTTCCAGATTGCGGCGCATGAAGAGGTGTTCGGGCTGGAGCGGTTGGTTTCGCTGTGCCGTGATCTTGCGCCCCGGCTGCACGCCATGAAGGTAGGGCGCGCGATTGCGCGGCCTTTTCTGGGGGAGCCGGGGAGTTTCAAGCGCACGGGGAACCGGCGGGATTTCGCGATTGCGCCGCCTGCGCGGACGCTGCTGGATTGGGTGCAGGGGGCGGGCCGTGTGACCCATGCCATCGGCAAGATCGGGGATATCTTCAGCCATCGGGGCATCAGCCACCTGCACAAGGGCAAGGATGACATTGCCCTTTTCGATCATCTGGACAGGCTGGGGGCCGAGGCGGAGGAAGGTTCCTTGACATTCGCCAACTTCGTGGAGTTCGACACGAATTTCGGCCATCGCCGCGACGTGGCGGGTTATGCGCGGCAGTTGGAATGGTTCGATGCGCGGGTGGGGCCGTTTCTGGCGGGGCTGCGGCCCGGGGATTTGGCGGTGTTCACGGCGGATCATGGCAATGATCCCACCTTTCGCGGGACCGAACACACGCGGGAGCGGGTGCCGGTCGTTTGTCATGGGCGGGGCGCGGGGTCGTTTGGTCTGTGCGGTTTCGTGGATGTGGGGGCATCGGTCGCGGCGCATCTGGGGATTGCGGCGGAAGGGCCGGGGAGGAGTTTCCTGTGAGCGTATCGCGGCTGCCGAAGGTGGAATTGCACCTGCATCTGGAAGGGGCGGCCCCGCCTGCCTTCATCCGTGGTCTGGCCAAGGAGAAGAAGGCCGATATCGGCGGCATCTTCGATGAGCGGGGGAATTACAAGTACAAGGATTTCTGGGACTTCCTGAAGGTCTATGAGGCGGCGACTTCGGTGCTGACCATGCCCGAGGATTACGCTCGGCTGGTTCTGGCGGTGCTGGAGGAAAGCGCGAAATCGGGGGTGGTGTATTCCGAGACGTTCCTTTCCCCCGATTTCTGTGGTGGCCGGGATGTGGGGGCGTGGCGGGAATATCTGCACGCGATGCGCGAGGCGGCGGACAAGGCTGAGCGGGAGATGGGCATCACCCTGCGCGGGATCATCACCTGCATCCGGCATTTCGGCCCCGAGAAGGCGCGCGAAACCGCGCTTTGCGCGGCCGAGACGGCGGGGGATTGGATCGTCGGATTCGGCATCGCGGGGGACGAGAAGATTGGCAAGCCCAAGGATTACCTGTGGTCCTTCGATTGCGCGCGCGAGGCGGGGCTGCGGCTGACGGCCCATGCGGGGGAATGGGGCGGGCCGGAGTCGGTGCGCGATGCCGTGCGCGACTTGGGCGTGGAGCGGATCGGCCATGGCGTGCGGGCGATCGAGGATCTGGCGCTGGTGGATGAGCTGGCCGAGCGGGGGGTGGTGCTGGAGGTCTGTCCGGGGTCGAACATCGCGCTGGGGATTTACCCGGAATGGCGCAAGCATCCGATTGGCGAATTGTGGCGGCGGGGGGTGAAGGTGACCATCTCGACCGACGATCCGCCCTTCTTCAACACCACGATGGCGCGGGAATATGACCGGCTGCATGATGCCTTTGATTGGGATGACGGGGTTTTTCAGGGCATCGCGCGCAGCTCGCTTGACGCGGCCTTCTGCGATGGCGATACGCGGGGGCGTATCCTGAAGAGGCTGGAGGCCGCCGATGCTTGAGCACCTGACCGTCGTTTCGCACCCCTTGGTGCAGCACAAGCTGACGCTGATGCGGGAGAAGGATACGTCCACCGCCTCTTTCCGGCAGCTGTTGCGCGAGATCAGCCTTCTGCTGGCCTATGAGGTGACGCGCGAATTGCCGATGACGACGAAGCGGATCGAGACGCCTTTGTGCGAGATGGATGCCCCGGCGATCGAGGGCAAGAAGCTGGCGCTGGTGTCGATCCTGCGGGCGGGGAACGGGCTTCTGGACGGGATTCTGGAACTGATCCCGGCGGCGCGGGTGGGGTTCGTGGGGCTTTATCGCGACCCCGAGACGCTGCAGCCGGTGCAGTATTACTGCAAGCTGCCCGAACAGCTTGAGGATCGGGTGACCATCGTGGTGGATCCGATGCTGGCCACGGGCAATTCAAGTGCTGCGGCGGTGGATCTGATCAAGTCGAAGGGGGGGCGGAACATCCGCTTCCTGTGCCTTCTGGCCGCGCCCGAGGGCGTGGCGCGGATGAAGGCGGCGCATCCCGATGTGCCCATCGTGACGGCGGCGCTGGATCATCATCTGAATGATCACGGTTACATCGTGCCCGGACTAGGCGATGCGGGCGATCGGATGTTCGGCACAAAATAATGTAGCTGCCCCCCTTTACCCGGAAACAATCATCGCGCATTCTGCCCCAACGCTACTGGGGGGTAGTCATGTTCGTGAAGGTTCTGACGGGGGCGGTCCTGGCCTCTGTTCTGGGGGCGTTTGGTGCCCTTGCACAATCCACTGGCGATATCGGGGGGCCGCGCGAGCTGCCGCCGCCCGGCTTTGCCGGACAGCAATATGTGGACAGCCGAGGCTGCGTCTTCCTGCGGGCCGGGATGGCGGGACGGGTGAATTGGGTGCCGCGCGTGGATCGCGACCGGCGGCCGATGTGCGGCTATCCGCCCTCGACCGGCGGGCGGGCCGTGGCGGCGGCCGCGCCGGAGGCTGCGCCTGGGCCTGCGCCTGTCGTGGCCCCGGCCCCAGCCCCGACCCCGACCCCGGCCCCTGCGCCGCGCCGGGTGGCGATGGCGGAACCGCCCGAATCAAGCTATGTGCCTGCGCCCGTGCGGGTGGCCCGGCCTGCGGCTGCGCCGCAGATGGCCCCCGCTGCGCCCGTTGTCGCGCCCTTTGTCGCGCCGCGCGTGGCCGGGCAGGGGCGGATCGCCTGCACCACGTCCGCGCCGGTGGCGCAGCGCCTGCGCCTGACGAATGGCGGAACGGTGGTTGTCTGCTCGCGCGGCGATGGCACGCTGGAAGGGCTGCGCGCCCCGATCTATCCGCCGGGCGCGGGGGTGGGGGCATCGCTTTCCCCGCCGGAAGGCAGGGTCGTGCCGCTGGGGCAGCCTTCGGGCATCGGATCCGGCAGCCGCGAGGCGCGGGTGGCCCAGCATTCCGCCCCGGTTCCCAAAGGCTATAAACCCGCCTGGCAGGATGACCGGCTGAACCCGCTGCGCGGTGTCGGCACGGCCGAAGGGCAGGCGGCGCAGGATCAGCTTTGGACGCGCGACCTGCCCGCACAGATGCAGGGCGCAGAGGTGCGGGCCGAAACGCAGGTGACGCGGTCGACGAAATCCGCCCCGGCTGAGGCGGCACCGCGGGCATCTTCGGGCGGGATCTTCGTGCAGGTGGGCAGTTTCGGCGTGCCTGCCAATGCGGCGGGGGCCTCGGCGCGGCTGGCGGGGCTGGGCCTGCCGGTGGCGATGTCGAAGGGGCGGATCGGCGGCAAGGCGGTTCAGGTCGTGCTGGCCGGGCCGTTCGGATCATCTGCCGAGGCGCAGGCGGCGCTGCGCGCGGCGCGGGGCGCGGGCTTTGGGGATGCCTTCCTGCGCTGACGGCGGGGGCGGTGAAAGAAGGGGTCAGTCGCAGATTGCCTGCAGGCTGGCCCAGTCTTCGGCATTGAGCAGTTCGCGCGGGGTGCCGCCCCGGTAGGGATCGGCCTCGATCAGGCCCAGCGTGGATTCGCCCGTGGCATCCAGCGCATAGCCGAAGGGCGAAGAGGACACCGCCGCGCTGTCGAAGGCGGGAATGAGCAGGTCATCCGCCGGGCGCGGGCGCGGCGCGACGAGGAAGGTTTCGCCGTAACGCTCAAGCGCGCCATCGGGCAGGGTGCCGGTGGTCAGCAGGCGCACGGTGGCGGCAAAGCCCGCATGGCGCAGGATCGGCAGCAGCGGATCATCCGTGGCCGCGCGCAGGGTTTCGGCAAGGGCAAAGCCTGCGGGCACGTCGGGGCCGGACGCCTCCTTCAGCATCGGCAGGCCGAGAAGCAGGATATTGCCCGGCAGGCTGGCCGCATTCGGCAATGCCTCGGGCAGGACGACGAGTTGCACGCCCTTGCCGCCGAACAGCCGTTCGGACAGGAGCGACAGCGCGCGGTCGCCCAGCGGCGTCTGGCAGGCGGGGCCGGTCAGGCGCGACAGATCCTGCAGGGCGGCGGCCCCGATCTGCGCCCGCGTCGCCGTGGGCAGAACCGAGGCGGTATGGCGCACCAGCGCATCGGGCAGGAAAAAGGCACCGACGGCAAGGATCGCCAGCGTCGCGCCGCCCAGAAGGCTGCCGCGCAGGCGGCCCGGGCGGGGGCGGGCCCGGCCCAGGGCACCGCGCACGGTTTCCAGCGCGGCGATCATGTCGGGATCGTCGATTTCCAGCATTTCGTCGCTGTCGGGGCCGGGGCCGTAAAGCGCGGGCACGTCACCGGGATTGATCCGCTCTACCGCGGGCAGCGACCAGTGGCTGAGCGCCAGTTCGGTGCGGGGATCCTTCAGCACGAGCGTGGCCTGACGGAAGGCGACGACGACTTCGCGCCGCTGATCCGCCGGGGTTTCCCGCCAGAGGCCGGGGCTTTCCAGCCGCTGGTATTTCTTCAGCGCGGTCATGCGCGGGGATTGCCCTTGGCTCGTCTTCTGCAATTGCGCGAAACGTTATCGCAGCGTCCGCACGGCCACAAGGGAAGGGGTGATCTCTTCATCTTGGCGGAAAATACCCTGGGGGGTGAGCCCGCAGGGCGAGGGGGGCAAGGCCCCCCTTTCCACGCTGCCCCCCCCGCGCGCGGTCAGGTCGGATCGAGCAGTTTCGCCACGGCGCGCAGTTCGAATTTCTGGATCTTGCCTGTCGATGTCTTGGGCAGATCGGCAAAGATCACATGCTTGGGCGTCTTGAAGCCCGCCAGACGTTCGCGGCAGAAGGCGATCAGCTCTTTCTCTGTCACGCTTTGGCCGGGCTTCAATTCGACAAAGGCGCAGGGCACCTCGCCCCATTTCTCGTCGGGTTTGGCCACCACGGCGCAAAGCAGCACGGCGGGGTGGTGCATCAGGGCGCCTTCGACTTCGACAGAGGACACGTTTTCGCCGCCCGAGATGATGATATCCTTCGCGCGGTCGGTGATCTTGATATAGCCGTCGGGATGCTGAAAGGCGATGTCGCCAGAGCGGAACCAGCCGCCCTTGAAGGCCTCTTCCGTGGCCTTGGGGTTCTTGTAATAGCCCTTCATCACCATGTTGCCGCGCATCGCGATCTCGCCCAGATGCGCGCCGTCGCGGGGGACGGGGTTGCCTTTGGTGTCATGCACCTCGGCCCCTTCCAGCATGGGCATGGCGACGCCGGTGCGCGCCTTGTAGGCGGCGCGGTCGTCTTTCGTGGCACCGTCCCATTCCGCGCGCCATGTGCATTCGGTGGCGGGGCCGTAGGTTTCGGTCAGGCCGTAGACTTGGGTGACGTTGAAGCCCAGCGGTTCGAAGGCGGCCAGCGTCGCGGCGGGCGGGGGCGCGCCTGCGGTGAAAACCTCGACGATGTGGTCGAAGGGGCGGCGGTCGGTTTCGGGGGCGTTGATGATGGTGTTCAGGACGATGGGCGCGCCGCCGAAATGGGTGACGCCTTCATCTGCGATGGCGTCGTAGATGGCCTTGGCCGTGATGTCGCGGCAGCAGACGAGGGTGCCGGCGAGGATGGGCGTCATCCAGGTATGCGTCCAGCCGTTGCAGTGGAACAAGGGCACGATGGTCAGATAGACCGGGTGCAGCACCATCCGCCATGACAGGATATTGGCGGTGGCGGAAAGATAGGCGCCGCGGTGGTGGTAGACGACACCCTTGGGGCGGCCCGTGGTGCCGGAGGTGTAGTTGATGGCGATGGATTCCCATTCATCCTCGGGCATGATCCAATCCGCCGCCGGGTCGCCCTCGGCGAGCAGCGCGTCATAGGTGAGGTAATGGCCAGAGGCGGTGAAGCCTTCATCCACCACCTCGACGATCTGGGGGGCGGGGCCTTCCATGCGTTTGATCGCCTCTTCCGCGAGCGGCAGGAAGGCCGTGTCGCACAGCACGATCTTCGCGCCTGCATGGCCGAAGATATAGGCCACCGTATCGGCATCGAGGCGGGTGTTGATCGTGTTCAGGATCGCACCCGCGGCGGGGACGCCGAAATGGGCCACGGCCTGAGGGGGGATGTTGGGCATGAGGGTGGCCACCACATCACCCGGCGCGATGCCGCGATGGGCGAGACCGGAGGCAAGGCGCGAGACCTGTTCGGCATAGGCGGCATAGGACAGGCGGGTGGATTTCCAGACAACGGCGGTGCGGCCCGCGTGGATGTCGGCGGCGCGTTTCAGAAAGGAGAGCGGTGTGAGCGGCGTGTAATTCGCCGCGCATTTTTCAAGACCCGTTTCATCGGCCAGCCATCCCATTCCACTTCTCCCCCTTCATTTCGCCGGTTCATGTCGTTTTCGGGCGCGCAAGGGGGAAGGTAGCAGGGTTCACACGGGAAGCGAGAGAGAGGAACAGGCATTTCCATGGGCAATTCCGACAGGACATTGGCGGCGGCGGGGTTGATCCTTGTCTATGCGATGGTGATCGGCTTTACCGACAACTACGTGCGGGTGATCGCCGAAGAGGCGGGGTTGTGGCAGTTCCACCTGACGCGCAGCCTGATGGCGGCGGTATTGCTGGGGCTGGCGATGGTACCGATGGGGCTGCGCCTGCGGCCGCAGCGCTGGGGCGCGGTGGTGGCGCGGTCGTCGATCCATGGGGCGGCGATGGTGATCTATTTCGGGGCGCTGGCCTTTCTGGACGTGGCGCTGGTGGCGGCGGGGCTGTTCACCGCGCCGATCTGGGTGCTGCTGATTTCGCGCTTTGTCTATGGCCATGCCATCGGGCCGGTGCGGATCGTGGCGGTGATCCTTGGTTTCGTGGGGGTTGTGCTGGTGCTGGGGCCCGAGGCCCTGGCCGGGGCATCGCTGCCAGCCGTGCTGCCAGTGCTGGCGGGGGCCATGTATGCGATGGGCAATATCGCGACGCGGGAATGGTGCGCGGGTGAAAGCGCCGAGACGCTGCTGGCGGGGTTCTTTGCCGCGCTTGGGGTGATCGGCGCGATGGGCATGGCGGCGCTGTGGTTGATGCCGCTGGCGGTGCCGGAGGGCGCGGAGGGGTTCTTGCAGCGCGGTCCGGTCTGGCCGGGCGCGACCTTCTATTTCTGGACCTTCGTGCAGGCGGCGGGGTCGCTGCTGGGGGTGGGGATGATGATCCGGGCCTATCAGATCACCGAGGCGTCGAAAGCGAGCGTGCTGGAATATGTGATCCTGCCTGCCTCGGCCTTCTGGACATGGGTGCTGTGGGGGACGGGGCTTGCGCCGCTGGCCGTGGCGGGGATGGTGCTGATCGTGGTGGCGGGGTCGATGATCGCGCTGCGGGCCAAGGCGGTGGAGGGGTAGTTGGCGGTGGCCAAAAATCTTTGAAGATTTTTGCAAATTTCTTCGAAGAAATTTGGGGTCAGCGATCGCTGACCGCCTCGCGCCAGTGTTTGCGGCAGAGGCTGACATAGGTTTCATTCCCGCCGATCACCACCTGTTCGCCTGCCGTCAGGGCGCGGCCATCGGGGCCGCGGCGGATGACCATCGTGGCCTTCTTGCCGCAATGGCAGATCGTGCGGACTTCGCGCATTTCATCGGCCCAGGCGAGCAGGGCGGCGGAGCCGGGGAAGAGGTTGCCCTGAAAATCGACACGCAGGCCGTAGCACATCACGGGAACCTTGAGGTCGTCCACCGCGCGGGCGAGTTGCCAGACCTGATCCTTTGACAGGAATTGCGCTTCGTCGACAAAGACGCAGGCGATGGGGCCCTTATCGAGGCGATTGCTGATCTTTTCGAACATGTCTTCGCCGGGGGCGAAGGTATCGGCATCCTCGCCGATCCCGATGCGCGAGGCGATGCGGCCCTGCCCCGCGCGGTTGTCGAATTGCGCGGTGATCAGGTAGGTGGCCATGCCGCCTTCGCGGTAGTTATGCGACGCCTGCAGGAGCAGGGTCGATTTGCCCGCATTCATGGTGGAGAAGTGGAAGTAGAGCTTGGCCATGGGGCGGGGAGTAGCGCAAAGGCGCGGGCATGGCTAGGGGTGAGGGCGGTTGGTCAGGGCGAAGGCGGGGGGCAACGGCCCCCCCGCACCCCCCTTTCGCCGCAATCCCGACTGTCGCGCGCGGGGCGGCCGGGATTAGGTATTTTTGCCAAGATGAAGCCGATCAGGCGGGGCGGCGATTGCCTTGCGGGTGGGGTTTGCCCGCATTGCCGGAGCGGGTGGGGGATTGGCCGCCGCCTGCGGGGCGGGCGGGTTTTGCACTCGGACGGGGTTGGGGTTTCGGGGCCTGCGACTTGTGTTCGGGGCGTTGGCCCTGGGATTTCTGGCCTTGCGGCTTTTGGCCCTGGGGTTTCTGGCCTTGGGGTTTCTGGCCGGGGCGGCCGCCGCCGGGGCGCTGGCCACGGTTCTGGCCGGGTTTCGGCGCAGCGGCGACGATATCGGCCGCCCAGGGCGCGCCACCGATCACCGGGATCTGCTTTTTCAGAACCTTTTCAATGGCTTGAAGTTCGCCCATCTCGGCGGGTGCACAAAAGGCGACGGCATTGCCTTCGGCCCCCGCGCGGGCGGTCCGGCCGATGCGGTGGACGTAGTTTTCCGGCACGTTGGGCAGGTCGTAGTTGTAGACATGGCGCACGCCCGGAATGTCGATCCCGCGCGCGGCGACATCGGTGGCCACGAGGACGTCGAGTTCGCCATTGCGGAATTCCGTCAGGGTGCGATCCCTTTGGTTCTGGCTTTTGTTGCCGTGGATGGAGCCAACCTTGAAGCCCCATTGTGCCAGCAATTTGCTAAGTTTCTCTGAACCGTGCTTGGTGCGGCCGAAAACCAGCGCCTGTTCGCCGGGGTGTTTCTTCAGATACTCTTCCAGAAGCTTCGCCTTGTCGCCATTGGGGATGAAATGCACCCCCTGGACGATCTTTTCGGCGGGCTTGCCGGGGGGGGCCACCTGCACGCGGACCGGATCGCGGAGGTAGGTTCCGGCGATTTCCTCGATATCCTTGGGCATGGTGGCGGAGAAGAGAAGTGTCTGTCTTTTCAGGGGGATGTGCTTCGCGATCTTCCGCAGCGCATGGATGAAGCCCATGTCGAGCATGTGGTCGGCCTCATCCAGCACGAGGTAACCCGTGTTCTGGAGCGAGACGTCGCCGCGTTCGAGGAGGTCGATCAGGCGGCCGGGGGTGGCGACGAGGACGTCGGCCCCGCGGGCCAGCGCCATGGCCTGCCGGTTGAGGGAGGCGCCGCCGACGACGGTGAGGACCTTGACGGGGGTGCCTTTGGTGAAAATCGTAAGGTTGTCAGATATTTGCGTCACAAGCTCGCGCGTCGGTGCAAGGATCAGCGCGCGCACGTTGCGCGGGCCCGGCGGGTGGCCGATATCAAGAAGGCGGTGCAGGAGGGGCAGGCCGAAGGCCGCCGTCTTGCCGGTGCCGGTCTGGGCGAGGCCCATGAGATCGCGGCCCTTCATCACATGGGGGATGGCCTGAACCTGAATCGGTGTCGGCTCTTTGAGGGTGGTTTTTTCCAGTGCTTTCAGGATCTTGGGCGAAAGGCCGAGGTCGGCGAAAGAAGTCATGTGCGTTGTCTTTCCGGCCTTGATCGCAAGGCCAAGGGGGGCCGCGTCAGGGCGGCCGGTGGCAGGTGGTGCGCCGATCGCGCGGCGCGGAACCCCTGCGTGAAGGTGGGAACCTGTTTGCCCGGTCCGGCTCCCCTAAGGGCTGCTCACGCGGCAGCGGAGGGCGGGCATGGGGGGCAGATGGGGGTTTTCGGGGCGAAAGTCAACTGTTCAGCCGCGCAGTGCAGCCGCGCAGTGCAGCCGCGCAGTGCAGCCGGGCGTATGCGCGGGGCGGGCGGTGGCAGAGGGGATGGTTAACCGTTTCGCGGCAGGCTGGGGTCTTTGGTCATGCCAAGGGGGGGACGGATGGAACCGGGCAGGATGCGGGGCAGGCAGGCGGAGAACTATCACTACATGGCCGATGCGATGCGGCGGCTGGAATGGGATCTGCACCACAGGATCGAGGCGACGGGGCGGATCCCGCTGGAATGGCACGAGATCGCGCAGACCCCGGTCAAGCCGGGGGCGGAGCGGGTGGCGCTGCGGCTGGATCGGGATGTGCTGCGGTTCTTCCGCTCCATCGGGCCGGGATACGGGCCGCGGATCAACCTTGTGCTGCGGACCTATATGCATGCGCGGCTGGCGGGGGTGATCCGGGGGGCGGAGACGGCACCGGCGTTCCGCTTTGCCGCCGCGTCGGAGCGGCCGCTTTGGGGGGAGACGGCGGCGGAGCTGGGCGCGGGGCCGGGGCCGGATGATCTGGAGCGGGGGCTGGAGGCGGCGGCGCGGGCGGCGGAGCGGGTGAAGGCGGCACGGTTGGGGGGGTGAGGATTGCGTCAAATAAGGCGTTACGCTATATATGACGTAATGAAGTTGGTGCTGGATACGAATGTTCTGGTGGCTGCCGTGCGCAGCCGGACGGGTGCGTCAAACCCTTTGCTTGTGGCGGGGTTTCGGCGGCAGTTCGTCTGGTGTTGTTCGGTGCCGCTTTTCTATGAGTATGAGGAGGTTCTGGGTCGAGCCGAGTTCCTGCTGGACGCGGGAGTAAGCCGAAACCAGATCGCCGCGTTCATGGAAGACGTGGCCGCGACGGTTGTTCCGGTTGGCATCGACTTTCAGTGGCGACCGCAACTTGTGGACGCGGATGATGAAATGGTGCTGGAAACAGCAATCAACTGTGGCGGGGCCATCGTGACGCATAATGAGCGGGATTTCAGGGACATCCCCGCGCGGTTCGGTTTGGCCCTGTTGTCCCCGGCGGAAGCCTTGCGGAGGATCATGACATGAAAGCGCGCGTCTCTTTGAACCTGCCCCAATCGTTGAAGAGGGCCGTGGAGGATTTCGCGGCCAAGGATGGTGTGTCGGTCAACCAATACATCGCGCTGGCGCTGGCCGAGAAGATCGGCGCGCGGGGCGCGGCGGAGTTCTTTGCGGAACGTGGGAAGGGTGGAGATCCGGAGCGAGCGGTGGCGTTTCTGGAGGGGCGGCCGGAGTGAGGGGCTGCCCGCCCCGGACTTGATCCGGGGCCTCCGGGAAAGCCGGGGGGCGAGAGGGGGCGGAGGTCCCGGGTCAGGCCCGGGACGGGGGCATCCGGGATGGCGGGGTGAACCCCGCCCTACAGTGGGCAGGGATCGGGTGGCGGGGTGAACCCCGCCCTACACGGGGTGAACCCCGCCCTACAGGAGCGGGCCGCGACGGGCGCGCCGCCGGCCCTCACCCCTGCAACGTCCTGACCCCATACCCCTCACCCCGGGCCTTCATCGCCGCCACGGCGGCGATCGAGGCGGCGGCGGTGGTGAAGTAGGGGATCTTGTCCATCAGGGCCACGCGGCGGATGTCGCGGCTGTCGGAGATGGCCTGGCTGCCTTCGGTCGTGTTCATCACCAGCGCGATCTCGCCGTTTTTCAGCCGGTCCACGATATTGGGGCGGCCTTCATAGACCTTGTTCACCGCTTCGGCCTTCACGCCCTGGCCTTTCAGCCAGTCGGCGGTGCCGCGGGTGGCCACGATGTCAAAGCCCATCGTCACCAGATCGCGGGCGGCATCGGCCAGCGCGGCCGTCTTGTCCATGTCCTTGACGGACAGGAAGACGCGGCCCGCCTCTGGCAGGATCGTGCCTGCGCCCATCTGCGCCTTGAGGAAAGCCAGCGCGAAGCTGCGGTCCCAGCCCATCACCTCGCCGGTGGAGCGCATTTCGGGGCCGAGCAGGGGATCGACGCCGGGGAAGCGGGCGAAGGGCAGCACCGCCTCCTTGACCGAGAACCACGGCGTTTGCGGGTTGGCCAGAGTCAGCGGATCGGCCAGCGGCAGATCGGTATCGGGGCCGACGCCCGCCGGATAGGGCGCGCGTTCGGGGAAGGTGGAGAGGGGTTCGCCCGCCATGAGGCGCGCCGCGATGGAGGCGATGGCGCTGTCGGTCGCCTTGGCCACGAAGGGCACGGTGCGGCTGGCGCGGGGGTTCACCTCCAGCACGTAGATCACGCCGTCCTTGATGGCGAATTGCACGTTCATCAGCCCCACCACATTGAGCGCGCGGGCCATGATGATGGTCTGGCGCTTCAGCTCTTCCACCGTTTCGGGCGAGAGGTGGTGCGGCGGCAGGCAGCAGGCGCTGTCGCCGGAATGGACGCCTGCCTCTTCGATATGTTCCATGATGCCCGCGACATGGACGTTCCTGCCATCCGACAGAGCATCGACATCCACCTCGACCGCGCCGGAGAGATAGCTGTCGAGCAGGACCGGGCTGTCGCCCGACACCTGCACGGCGGTGGAGATATAGCGTTCAAGCTGTTCATCGGAGCGGACGATTTCCATCGCGCGCCCGCCCAGCACGAAGGAGGGGCGGATGACGAGGGGGTAGCCGACCTGGGCCGCGATGGCGAAAGCCTCATCGCGGCTACGCGCGGTGCCGTTGACGGGCTGTTTCAGGCCGAGGTCGTTCAGCAGTTTCTGGAAGCGTTCGCGGTCTTCGGCAAGGTCGATGGCGTCGGGGGTGGTGCCGAGGATCGGGATGCCTTCGGCGTGGAGGGCGTTGGCGAGTTTCAGGGGCGTCTGGCCGCCGAATTGCACGATGACGCCGTGGAGCGTGCCGTTTTCCTGTTCGAAGCGCAGGATTTCGAGGACGTGTTCCAGCGTGAGGGGTTCGAAATAGAGGCGGTCCGAAGTGTCATAGTCGGTCGACACGGTTTCGGGGTTGCAGTTGACCATGATCGTTTCATAGCCCGCGCCCGTCAGCGCGTAGCAGGCATGGCAGCAGCAATAGTCGAATTCGATGCCCTGCCCGATGCGGTTCGGGCCGCCGCCGAGGATGACGACCTTCTTCGCGGCCGAGGGGCGGGCTTCGCATTCCACATCGCCCATGACGGGAGATTCATAGGTGGAATACATGTTGGGGGTCTGCGCTTCGAATTCCGCCGCGCTGGTGTCGATGCGTTTGAAGACAGCGGTGACGCCGAGGTTGCGGCGGGCGCGGCGGACCTGGCCTTCATCCCGGCCGGTCAGTTTGGCGAGGCGGGCATCGGTGAAGCCCATCATTTTCAGGCGGCGCAGGCCATCGGCGGTGACGGGCAGGCCGTCGCGGCGGATCTGCGCCTCGGCGTCAATGATCTCGCGGATGCGGTCGAGGAACCACGGGTCAAAGGCGGTGATGGCCTGAATGTCGTCATTGCTGAGGCCGTGGCGCATGGCCTGCGCGATCACGCGGAGCCGGTCGGGCGTGGCTTCGGAGAGCGCCTTGGAAATGGCGGCGCGGTCGGGGGTGCCGGTCTGCGAAACGCCGGGGATGGCGATTTCGTCAAAGCCGGTCAGCCCGGTTTCCAAGCTGGCCAGCGCCTTTTGCAGGGATTCATGGATGGTGCGGCCGATGGCCATCGCCTCGCCCACCGATTTCATGGCGGTGGTCAGGTTGGGCTGGGACCCGGGGAATTTCTCGAATGCGAAGCGGGGGATTTTCGTGACCACGTAGTCGATCGACGGCTCGAACGAGGCGGGGGTGACCTTGGTGATGTCGTTGTCGAGTTCATCCAGCGTGTAGCCCACGGCGAGTTTCGCGGCGATCTTGGCGATGGGAAAGCCCGTGGCCTTGGACGCCAGCGCGGAGGAGCGGCTGACGCGGGGGTTCATCTCGATCACGACCATGCGGCCATCGGCGGGGTTGATCGCCCATTGCACGTTGGAGCCGCCGGTTTCCACGCCGATCTCGCGCAGCACGGCAATACTGCCGTTGCGCATGATCTGGTATTCCTTGTCGGTCAGCGTCAGCGCCGGGGCGACGGTGATCGAGTCGCCCGTATGCACGCCCATCGGATCGACGTTTTCGATGGAGCAGACGATGATGGCGTTGTCGGCGCGGTCGCGCACCACCTCCATCTCGTATTCCTTCCAGCCGAGGAGGGATCGTCGACGAGGACCTGGCCACGGGCGAGGCCTCAAGCCCGGATTTGACGATGGCCTCATAGTCGTCGCGGTTGTAGGCGACGCCGCCGCCGGTGCCGCCAAGGGTGAAGGCGGGGCGGATGATGGCGGGCAGGCCCACATATTCCAGCGCGGCCATCGCCTCGGCCACGCCTGCGGCGATGTCGTATTTGCCGGAGGGGAGTTTGGGGGCGGCGACGATGGTGGCCTTGGGGTTTTCAAGGCCGATGCGATCCATCGCCTCGCGGAAGAGTTTGCGGTCTTCGGCCATTTCGATGGCCTGACGGTTGGCGCCGATCAGTTGCACGCCGAATTGTTCCAGCACGCCCATATCGGCCAGCGCAAGGGCGGTGTTCAGGCCGGTCTGGCCGCCCATGGTGGGCAGCAGCGCATCGGGGCGTTCCTTTTCGATGATCTTGGCCACCACTTCGGGGGTGATGGGTTCGATATAGGTGGCATCCGCCAGCCCCGGATCGGTCATGATCGTCGCGGGGTTCGAGTTGACGAGGATGACGCGGTAGCCTTCCTCGCGCAGGGCCTTGCAGGCCTGTGCGCCGGAGTAGTCGAACTCGCAGGCCTGCCCGATGACGATGGGACCGGCGCCGATGATCATGATGGAGGAGATATCGGTTCTTTTCGGCATGGTCCTGTCCCGCATGTGCCATCGCGCGGCATGGGGCCTGCGGATGGGTGGATTCGTGCTTCGCGCAAATTGACGGGGGTTTAGGGGAGAGGGGCGCGGGGCGCAAGCGGTTGTGGTGCGGGGCGCGCAGGGGACGGGGGGCGCAAATTCCTTGTGAAGGAATTTGCCAAGAGTTTTCTGAAAACTCTTGGGGCGTGCTGTGCGGCGGGGGTCAAATTCGTTCGAACGAATTTGCAAATTTCTTCGAAGAAATTTGTGGCGCGGGGCGGGGCGGGGCGGTTCGGGGCGGCAGGGTGTCGCGGGTGGGCTGGTCGGGGGGCGGGGGCGGTGCTATCTCGGCCCGCGTCAGGGAAGATGGGGCGTCGGCGTGATCCTTTTCGAACATGGTCCGGGCGGGGTGCCTGCGCTTTTCGAAGCGCCGCGCGAGGTGATCGTGGCGCGGCGGGCGGATCAGGTGCGCGCGGCGCTGGGCCGTGCGGATCGGGCGCGGGCTGCCGGGGCCTGGGTTGCGGGATATGTCGCCTATGAGGCGGGCTATGCGCTGGAGCCGCGTCTGGCGCGGCTGATGCCTGCGCGGCGGCGGGGGCCGCTGGTCGTGCTGGGCGTGTTCGACGGGCCGGTTGACGCGGGGCCGGTGTTGGCGCGGGCGGCGGAAGAGGCGGGGGCGGCGCGGCTGTCGCCGCTGCGGCGGGGGATTTCGCGGGCGCGCTATGGCGCGGCGATGGCGCGGGTGATGGGCTATATCGCCGCCGGGGATTGCTATCAGATCAACCTGACCTTTCCGTTGTCGGCCCGGCAGGAGGCGGGGACGGCGCTGGGGCTTTACGGTGCGCTGCGGGCGCGGCAGGCGGTGGGATACGGTGTGTTCTGCGATCTGGGCGTGGGGCCGGTGGTGATGTCGCGTTCGCCCGAACTGTTCTTCCGGGTGGAGGGGGGCGTGATTTCCGCGCGACCCATGAAGGGGACCGCGCCGCGCGATGCGGACCCCGCGCGCGATGCGGCGCTGGCGGCGGAGCTTTACGCATCCGAAAAGGCGCGGGCGGAGAACCTGATGATCGTGGACCTTTTGCGCAACGACATCTCGCGCATGTCAGAGGTGGGGTCGGTGAAGGTGCCGGAGCTTTACGCGGTGGAGCCTTTCGCGACGGTGCATCAGATGAGTTCGACGGTGACGGGGAAGCTGGTCGCGGGGGCGGATCTGGCGGGGCTGATGGCGGCGCTGTTCCCCTGCGGGTCGATCACGGGGGCGCCGAAGATCCGCGCGATGGAGATCATCCGGGAGGTGGAGGGGCGCGCGCGAGGTGTCTATTGCGGGGCGATGGGGTGGATGGCCCCGGGCGGGGATGCGGTGTGGAATGTGGCGATCCGCACGCTGTCGCTTTTCGACGGGGGGCGGGTGGTGCTGAACGTGGGCGGGGGCGTGGTGCAGGACAGCACGGCGGATGGCGAATGGGAGGAGGCGCTGTGGAAGGCGCGCTACGCGGAAGGGCTGGGGACGGCGTCCGGCTGATCGAGACTTTGCTGTGGGACGGGGCGCGGTTTCCGCGTCTGCCGCTGCATCTGGCGCGGCTGGCGCGTGGGGCGGCGAGCCTTGGCTTTCCCTGTGACCCTGCGGCGGCGGAGCGGGCGTTGCGGGCGGCGGTGGGCGCGTTACCCCTGCGGGTGCGGCTGACGCTGGGCGTTGCGGGGGATATCGAGGTGGCGGTCGCGCCGCTGCCTGCGGGGAAGGCGGAGTGGCGTGTCGGGCTGGCCGCTGAGCGGCTCGCGTCGGATGACCCTTGGCTGCGGGTGAAGACGACGCGGCGCGCGTCCTATGACGCGGCGCGGGCGTCTTTGCCTGCGGGGCTGGACGAGGTGGTCTTCCTGAATGAACGCGGCGAGGTCTGCGACGGGACGATCACCACGGTCTTCTTCGACCGGGGGCAGGGGATGCGGACGCCGCCCCTTGCGTGCGGGCTCTTGCCGGGGGTGCTGCGGGCGGAACTCGCGGTGCCGGAAGAGGTGCTGTTGGCCGATGATCTGCCGCAGGTGCGGTTGTGGCTGGGACATGCGCTGCGGGGGCTGATCCCGGCGGTCTGGTCGGGCAAGTGAGCGGAGCGCCGGCCGCTTGCGCGCCCGGCGCAAGCCTTTCCTGTCGTCGGCGCCTGCGCGCCTCCTCCGGTGTCAGGGGGCCTTCTGCCCCCTCTTGTCCCGCCTGCGGCGTGCCAATTCACCCCCGAGGGTATTTGTCCCAAGATGAAGACCGGGCTGTTTCATCTTGGCCGAAAATACCCTCGGGGGTGAGGAGCGCAGCGACGAGGGGGCGGACAGCCCCCTGCGACGGTGGGTCAGGCGGCAAGCAGGCGGCGCAGGGCGCTGATGTCTTCGCGCATGACGCCATGGCCCGCGCCGGGATAGACCTGCCTTTCCACCCGCGCGCCGAGGGCGGTGAGGGTGGTGGCCGTTTCCTGCAGACGGGCGAGCGGGATATGCGGGTCGCGTTCGTGGACCGAGAGCCAGACGCGGCCCTTGCGGTGGCCCGTGTAGTCGAAGCGTTTGGGGCGGTGGTTGTAGAGCGCGGGGTCCGGCGGGCCATCGGCATCGGCCGTGCCGACGAGGCCGCCGGAGAAGGCGAGGAGGCCTGCGAGGGTTTCCCCCTGGCGGGCATAGGCCTCGGCCGCGAGGCAGGCACCTTGGGAGAAGCCGGCAAGCCAGATGCGGGTTTCGGGGAGGCCTTCGGATTTGAGCGTTTCGATGGCCTCTGCGACCTGCGCGAGGGCGGTGGTGACGAAGGGTTCCATCTGCGCGGAGGGTGCGAGGAAGGAGGTGGGCCACCAGCTGTGGCCCGGCGCCTCGGGCGCGATAGCGGCCACTTCGGGGAGGGCGGCGTGGGACATCAGCGACAGGATGTCGGCGGCCGAGCCGCCGCGACCGTGCAGCAGCACGATCCCGGCGGTGGCGTTGCGGGAGGGTCCGGCGCGCCTCATGCGGGGACTTTCAGTTTCGGCAGCGTCGCCTCGATCCGGGCGCGCAGGCGTTCGTGCTGCGGGGGCAGCATCAGCTGGCTGCCCATGGTTTCCGCCGGTTCGTCCACGGCGAAGCCGGGCGGATCGGTCGCGATTTCGAACAGCACGCCGCCCGGTTCGCGGAAGTAGATCGCGTTGAAATACTGCCGGTCGATCACCGGGGTGGTGCGGTGACCGAAGGAGAGGAGCGCATCCTGCCAGTGGTGCTGATCCTCTTGCGTTTTTGCACGGAAGGCGACGTGGTGGATCGTGCCGCGGCCCGGGCGCGGGGCGGTGAGCAGATCGGCGCGCCAGATGTCGATGATATTGGCGCGGTCGTTGCCGGGGGCCTTGAGCCGCAGGCGTTCGCCGCCGGGGCTGCGTTCGGTTCCCTGAACTTCGTAGCCGAAGGCCTCGGTCAGGAGCCGCGCGGTCGGGTCGGGGTCGCGCTCCCACAGGGTGACCGAGTGGAAGCCGTGCCGGTCCGCCGCGCCTTCGGTTTCGATCAGTTCCACCGGCGCGCCGTCGGGATCGCGCAGCGTCAGGACGCGCTGGCCAAAGCGGGTGACGGGGGCCGCGATGTGGCGGTCGCCTTCGGAAAGCTCGTCGATCAGCGCGTCGAAATCGCCCTTGGGGATGGCATAGGCATAGGCCGAGGCCATGCCGGGCCCGGCGCGGCCGGGGCCTGCCTCGGCGAAGGGGAAGAAGGTCAGGATCGTGCCGGGGCTGCCCGCGGGATCGCCGTAATAGAGGTGATAGGTGTCGGGGGCGTCGAAGTTGACTGTCTTTTTCACGAGGCGCTGTTTCAGGGTGCCTGCGTAGAAATCGACATTCTCCTGCGGCGGGCCGGAGATGGCGGTGACATGGTGAAGGCCGGGTATACGGGTCATCGGATTGCCCTTTCGGCTGGTGTTTCGGTTGGCATGAATATGGGGCCGGTGCGCCGATGGGGGAAGCGGGCAGGCGCGCGCCGCTGATGTGCAGCGCTGCACGGATGGGGTCTTGCCCCCGGGCGGGCCCCGGGCGGGACTTGACTTCGCCCGCGCCAAGGGGTGTATCGGCGCGATGATCCTTTCAGCCTCGTCAGGGGAAGCATGATGCACGCCTATCGCAGCCATACCTGCGCCGAATTGAACAGCGCCCATGTGGGCCAGACGGTCCGCCTGTCGGGCTGGGTGCATCGCGTGCGCGACCATGGCGGCGTCTTGTTCATCGACTTGCGCGATCATTACGGGATCACGCAGGTGCTGGCCGACAGTGACAGCCCCGCCTTTGCCGCCATCGAGAAGGTGCGGGCGGAATGGGTGATTTGCATCGACGGGCGGGTGAAGGCGCGGGATGCGGCGCTGGTGAACCCCAAGATCCCGACGGGGGAGGTCGAGGTCTATGCCACCGGAATGACGGTGCTGGGTGCTGCGGAAGAACTGCCGATGCCGGTTTTCGGCGAGGTGGATTATCCGGAAGAGACGCGGCTGACCTATCGCTTCCTCGATTTGCGGCGCGAGAAGCTGCATCGCAACATGATGCTGCGGTCGAATGTGGTGCGGTCCTTGCGCAACCGGATGTGGGGGCAGGGGTTCAACGAATTCCAGACGCCAATCATCACGGCTTCCAGCCCTGAAGGGGCGCGGGATTTTCTGGTGCCCAGCCGTCTGCATCCGGGCAAGTTCTATGCGCTGCCGCAGGCGCCGCAGCAGTTCAAGCAGTTGATCATGGTGGCGGGGTTCGACCGTTATTTCCAGATCGCGCCCTGTTTCCGGGATGAGGATCCGCGCGCGGATCGTTCGCCCACCGATTTCTACCAGCTTGACGTGGAGATGAGCTTTGTCGAGCAGGAGGATGTCTTTGCCGCCGTGCAGCCTGTCATTCAGGGGCTGTTCGAGGAGTTCCGGCCGGATTGCAAGGTGCCGTCGGACTGGCCGCGCATCGCCTACAAGGATGCGCTTCTGTGGTATGGCAGCGACAAGCCGGACCTGCGCAACCCGATCAAGATGCAGATCGTATCGGAGCATTTCCGGGGGTCTGGTTTCGCGGTCTTTGCGAAGCTTCTGGAGAATGAGGGGACCGAGGTTCGCGCGATCCCCGCGCCGACGGGGGGCAGCCGGAAGTTCTGTGACCGGATGAATGCCTTCGCCCAGAAGGAAGGTCTGCCGGGGATGGGTTACATCTTCTGGCGCGAGGCCGAGGATGGGTCGGGGATGGAAGCCGCCGGTCCCTTGGCCAAGAATATCGGGCCGGAGCGGACCGAGGCGATCCGGAAGCAGCTTGGGCTGGGTCTGGGCGATGCGGCCTTCTTCCTTGGCGGCAAGCCCGAGCAATTCGTGTCTTTCGCGGGCAAGGCGCGGAACGAGATCGGGCGGGAATTGGGGCTGGCCGAGACGGATACCTTCCGCTTTGCCTGGATTGTCGATTTCCCGATGTATGAAAAGACCGATGACGGGAAGATCGACTTTTCGCACAACCCCTTCTCCATGCCGCAGGGCGGGATGGAGGCGCTGATGGGCGATCCGCTGAAGGTCTATGCCTATCAGTATGATCTGGCCTGCAACGGCTATGAGCTGATTTCGGGCGGCATCCGCAACCACAAGCCCGAGATCATGTACAAGGCCTTTGAGCTGGCGGGCTACCCGAACAGCGAAGTGGACAAGCGGTTCGGCGGCATGGTGAAGGCGTTCAAATATGGCGCGCCGCCGCATGGTGGTTGCGCGATGGGGATCGACCGGGCGGTGATGCTGCTGGCGGATGAGAGCAACATCCGCGAGGTGATCATGTTCCCGATGAACCAGCGCGCCGAAGACCTGCTGATGGGCGCGCCCTCCGAGCCGATGAACGAGCAGTTGCGCGAATTGCGCCTGCGCGTGGTGCCGAAGGATCAGTGAGGGGCGACCCCGTCCCGGGCTTGAGCCGGGACCTCTGATTGGCGTTTGCGCTGAGTTTGGGGGAGGCCCCGGAGCAAGTCCGGGGCGGGGTTTGCCATCCTGCCCGCCGTGGCGCGTGGTGGCGCGGGCGGATTTGGGTATTTGGGCCAAGATGAATGGGCAGGCGTAGGCTTTGCGGCATCTGGCGTGGTGCGGGGTTTGCGTTTTGGCGGCCTGTCATGTTCGGGGTGTCGGGAGCGCGTGATCTGCGCCCCTCGCCAAGGCGGGCATTCCCTGCCAGTCTGTCGCCTTGTCCCGAGGTGACCCATGACGCCGCATCCGCCGCTTTACTCTGCATCCGTCCCCGTGTTCCGCCATTATCTGGCGCGGGTGTCTGTGATGGCCGAGCGGGCGGGGCCGGAGGCGATGGAGGCGCGGATTGCGGATGCCTTTCCGGCGCGGCAGCAGTTTGCGACGGCGGCGGGGTTTGCGCTGCGCGTGGCCTGTCCGCTGGCCGGGCGCGAGGTGCCGGATTTGCCCACGGCGCTGGGGCCAAGGCTGGCGGTGGCGCGGGCGATGCTGGGGGCGATGGGGCCCGGCCTGTTCGAAGGGGCGGAGGCGCGGGTGATCAGACATCAGGCGGGGGAGGCCTGGCTGGAGCAGGACGGGGCGACGTTTCTGCATCTCTATGGGATGCCGAACTTCCTGTTTCACCTGACCATGGGCTATGCCGCGCTGCGGGGGGCGGGGGTGGCGCTGGGCAAGGCGGATTTCGACGGGTTTCACGCCTATCCCGCGGGTTTCACGTTCTGATCTTGCGGTGGCGGCCCCGGGCGGGGCACAAGGGGGAAGGGCTGGGCAGGGCTGGGAGGCGACGGATGGCAGGCGCGGTGATCGAGGGATGGCAGGCGGCGGACTGGCCCGAGGCCGCCCCTCTGGAGGGGCGCTATGCGCGGCTGGAGCGGCTGGATGCCGATACCCATGCGGCCGATCTGTTTGCCGCCTTCGCCGGGCATGACGGGCTTTGGGATTACATGCCCTATGGCCCCTTCCATTCCGCCGCCGCCTATCATCGCTGGGCCAAGGAGGCGACGGCGGGCAAGGACCCGGTGTTCTGGGCGATCCATGCCGAAGGGGCGGCGCATCCTTCGGGGGTGGCGTCCTTCCTGCGGATCACGCCCGACCATGGCAGCATCGAGGTGGGGCATATCTGCCTGTCGCCCGCCCTGCAGCGCGGGCGCGCGGCGACCGAGGCCATGTTCCTGATGATGGACTGGGCCTTTGCGCATGGCTATCGGCGCTATGAATGGAAGTGCAACGCGCTGAACCTGCCGTCGCGGCGGGCGGCGCAGCGGCTTGGCTTTTCCTATGAGGGCGTGTTCCGTCAGCATATGGTGATCAAGGGGGCGAACCGGGATTCGGCCTGGTTTTCGATCATCGACAGCGAATGGCCCGCCCTGCGCGAGGCCTATACGGCCTGGCTGTCGCCGGCGAATTTCGATGCGGGCGGGCGCCAGCGCGAACGGTTGTCGGATCTGACGGGGCTGGTGCGGGCGGCTTCGGACCCTGCGCTTTAGCCGCCGCTCAGCCCGGGTAAAGCGTCACCAGCCGCAGGTTGACGGCATCGCGCAGCGCCGGGGGCGGCGGAGGGGTGGAGACGGTCATCTGGGGCGCGGCCTGTGTCATGGGGCGATCCTGCGGGGCGGCTGTGGCGAATCTTTGGCATCCTGCGCCCCATCCTGCGGGGCAGGGCGTTAAGCGGCGGTAAAGGCCCCTGCGACCGGAGCGCCCCTTGCGCGGGGGGCGGGGCGCACCCATAACCCGGGACGAGAGCTTGTCAGGGAGTGACCGATGATCCGGACGACTGAACCATGTGGCCATTGCCGTGCCGGATCTGGCCTGGCGGCCGAACAGTATCGCGCCACGCTGGGCGCAACGGTCGGCGCGCCGCAGGACGAGCCGGATCATGGCGTGACGGTGATCTTCATCGAATTGCCGAACACCAAGATCGAACTCCTTTATCCGCTGGGCGAGAATTCCCCGATTGCCGGCTTCCTTGAGAAGAACCCGGCGGGGGGGATCCATCACATCTGCTATGAGGTGGAGGATATCCTTGCGGCGCGGGACCGGCTGAAGGCGTCGGGGGCGCGGGTGCTGGGCTCGGGCGAGCCGAAGATCGGGGCGCATGGCAAGCCGGTGCTGTTCCTGCATCCCAAGGATTTCAACGGCTGCCTTGTCGAACTGGAACAGGTGTAAGGCGATGAGCATCACCTCGGCCATCGTGCTTTATGCCGTGACCTGGTTCATGGTCTTCTTCATCGTGCTGCCCCTGCGCTTTGTCAGCCAGGGCGATGCGGGCGATGTGGTGCCCGGCACGCCGAAAAGCGCACCGGCGACCGAGATCGTGGGGCGCAAGGCCCGGCTGACCACGCTGATCGCGACGCTGGTCTGGGCGGTTCTGGCGGGGATCATCCTGTCGGGTGTCATCTCGATCCGCGATATCGACCTGCGCGGGGTGATGACGGAGTGATCGCTCCCGACCGGCGGTGATCCGATAGCGCGTGTTCCACGCAAGTCTTTCCTCTCGCCTGCGCGCCTGCGCGCTTCGGCTCGGTCGCCGGGGGTTCCCCCCGGACCCCCGGGGTATTTGGGCCAAGATGAAGGGGCGGGGTCTTTCTCTGGCCCGGATCTTCATCTTGGGAAAAATACCCTCGGGGGTGAATTGGCCCGCCGCAGGCGGGACAAGAGGGGGCGGACAGCCCCCTGACGCCCGAGCCGGACGCGCGGCACGCGCGGGAGGCGAGAGGAAAGGCTTGCGGCGGCACGCCGCTCCGCAGGATCAGCGGCGGGTCAGGTGGTGGAAGAGATGGGTGAAGGTCGCCACGCCGAGGACCGGGATCACGAGGTTCACGAGCGGGATCGACAGGGGCGCTGCCATCAGGACGCCGGCCCCCCAGATCCGCGCCTTGTTGGCGCGCCACAGATCGCGCACCTCGACCCGTGTCATGCGGCGCTGGGCGACGAGGGTGAAATATTCCCGCCCCAGCAGATAGCCGTTCAGGCCCCAGAACAGCGCCGGCACGAGCGGCCCGGCAAAGGGCCAGAGCAGGAGCGCCACAAGGTTCGCGGCCAGCGCCACGCCGAAGAAATTCACCGCGCCGATCAACCCGTCGCCGATGCCCTGCGCGCGGGAGGGTGCAAGGCCGGGATAGTGGCGGTCCTCGACCGCATCGGCCACGGTTTCCAGAAACAGCCCCGTGAAGGCCGAGGCGACGGGCACCATCAGGAAGACCGAGGCGAGCAGCATGAGCAGGATCGAGCCGAGGGAGAGCAGCGTATCGAGCCCCCCCACCGGGCCGAGCAGCGGCAGGTCGATGGTTTCGGGCACCAGCCACTGGATCGCGCCCAGCATCAGCGCATAGAGCGCGACCAGGAGCGCGATGGTCAGCGCCACGCCGAGAAGGACCACCCGGCGGAAGCGGGGATCGGCCCATTGGCCGAGGGCTGCGAGGAAGGAGGACAGGATCAGCCCCATGCGGCGGCGCCCCCGGTTCAGGCCCAGCGAACGACCCGCGCCAGATCGGGGCGCGGGCGATCGGGGGCGGGGGCGGCCTTGCTGCCGATATGGATGATCCCGGCCACCCATTCCTGCGGGTGGCAGTCGAAGGCGCGGGTGATGAAGGGCCGGTCATGGCTGACCCAACCCGTCAGCCATTGCGCGCCCCATCCGGCGGCGGCGGCGGCATTGACCAGCCCCGCGCAGAGCGCGCCGGCCGAGAGCGTCTGTTCGATCGGGGGGATCTTGTCCGAGGCGCGGGGCGAGGCCACGACAACCACGGCGAGATGCGAGCGGTCGAACTGGCCGCGCCCCTTTTCGATCCGCAGGGGATCGTCGCCCGTTTCGCGGGCCCGCGCCTCGGCCAGATCGGCCCAGCGGGCGAGGGCCGGGCGATAGCCCACGACCAGCCGCCAGGGTTCAAGCTTGCCGTGATCGGGCACGCGCAGCGCGGCCTGCAGGATCGGCTCCAGCGCGGCGCGGTCGGGGGCGGGGCCTGTCATCGCCTTGGAGGGGTAGGAGAGGCGGGTGGAGAGGAAGGTGAAAGCGTCTTGGGTCATCTGCGGGTGCCTTGTCCCCCGGCCTTGGCGCGGGGCGGTGGGGTGGGGTTTCTGGCGGAGCGGGCCTCTGCCCGCATTGCTTTTGTCTCGCCTGCGCGCCTGCGCGCTTCGGCTCGGTGTTTTTGGGTATTTGAGCCAAGGTGAAGGGGCAAGGGGGGTGTTGGCTGGTCAGGTGGTTGTGAAGAGGGTTTCCAGATCGTCGATCCAGGCGGACAGGAAGGCATCGAAGCGGGTGTCGGGCTGGCGGGCGGCAAGGGTGGCGGCCAGCGGATCGGGGGCGGTGATGGGGCTTTGGGCCAGATCCTCGATCACGGCATGGCCGCAGAAGGGGACATAGGCCTCGGAATAGCCGCCCTCATGCACGGCGAGGAGGCGGCCATGGCAAAGGGTTTCGGCGGCCTGCCGGGTGAGGCGGGTCATCTGGCGGAAGGTGTCGGCGGTGGCGAGCATGCGGCCCAAGGGATCGAGTGCGGCGGCATCGAAGCCGCAGGCGATGAGGATGGCGTCGGGCTTGTGGGCGTGGAGCGCGGGCAGGACGAGGCGCTGGAACGCCTCCAGATAGCCCTTGTGGCCGGTGCCGGGGGGGAGGGGGATGTTGAGGTTGGTGCCATGGGCGGCGCCGGTTCCCCGGACCTCGGCCCCGCCGGTATCGGTGGGATAGTTGCGGTCCTGATGGAGGGAGATGGTCAGAACCTCGGGGTCGTCGAGGAAGATCGCCTCGGTCCCGTTGCCGTGATGGACGTCCCAGTCGATGACGGCGAAGCGGCGGGCGGGGGTTTCGGCCTGCGCCGCGCGGATGGCGATGGCGATGTTGGCGAGCAGGCAGAAGCCGTGGGGGCGCTCGGGCAGGCAATGGTGGCCGGGCGGGCGGGAGAGGGCATAGGCATTGGTGACGCTGCCCTTCAGCACGTCCAGCAAGGCCCGTTTGGCGAGGCCCGCCGAGAGGGTGGCGATGTCATAGCCGCCCTTGCCGAAGGGCGCGCGGGGGCCGAGTTCGCCGCCCTCGGCATCGGAGAGGGCCTTGAAGCGGTCGATGTAGCCGGCGGGATGGACGCGGAGGAGGTCGTCGCGGGTGGCGGGCTCTGCGCTGCGGGCGGAGAGGGTGGCGAGGAGGCCCGTCACCTCGAGCAGGTTTTTCAGGCGGCGCTTGGTTTCGGGGTTTTCGGGCAGGCCCGCGCCGGGCTGGACGAGGCCGCCCATCGGGCCGCCCACCGGCAGGGTCAGGGCGTAATGGCCGCCATGGTGCCAGAAGCAGCGTTCGTCGGAATAGAAGCCGGTTGTCATGGGTTGCGCCCTTTCGTCGGTTTGGGGAGGTTAGGCGCGGGGCGGCGGGAAGGCCAGAGGGGCAATGATGCGCAAGGGCGAGCGGGCGGATCTGGCGGTGCCGGGGGCGGAATTCGCGGTCAGGGTGACGCCGCGCGCGAGGGTGGCCTCTTGCGTGCTGGAGGGGGATCTGTGGCGCATCGCGGTGGGCGCGCCGCCCGAGGATGGCCGGGCCAATGCGGCGGTGGCCGAGGTGCTGGCCCATGCGCTGGGGGTGGCGAAGGGGCGGCTGGTGCTGGTGCGCGGGGCCACGTCGCGGGAGAAGCGGTTCCGGCTGGAGTGAGGGGCGGTTGGCCCTGCATGGGGCGTCTGGAGGGGCGGCGCTGTTCGGGACGGCCGGCGCTGTGTCCGTAGGTGGGGGCCTGTGGCCCGGGACGGGTGGGATCGGGGGAGGGCCGGGGCGCGGTCAGCCCTTGGCGGGCTTTCCCTCGATGCGATAGCTGCCTTCGGGCAGGTCCAGCGCGGCGGCGAGGTCGCGCAGTTGCGTCATCGACAGGGTGATGCGGACGGGTTCCTCGGTCATCGGATCAAGCTGTTCCAGCGTCACGCAATCGTCGAAGGCGAGGATGGTGATGTCTTCCATCAGCCCCTCATGCCCCTCGTCTATGAGGGTGATCACGGTGGCGTCGAAATCGTGCTCGATGGTGAACATGGGGGAAGGCTAGCCTGCGTGGGGGCGGTGGTGCAATGGATAAGTGTGGCGGGGATTGTGGCGGGGCCTTGCTGACATGGATGTGAGCGCGGCGCGGGGGGGCTGTGCTTGCCCGGCGGCTTTGCTAGATTGGGAAAAACGAGAAGGGCCCGGCGACAAGCGGGCCGCAAGCATGAGGTCGGGTCGATGCGGGCAGTCGTGGCGGCAATCGCGGTGGCGGTGACGGGGCTTTCGGCCTGTGTGCCGACCCAGCAGGCGGGATATCCCGCGCCGGGGCCGGTGGCCGGATCGGTGGCCGGATCGGTGGATCCCGGCGCGCCCCTGACGCCGCGGCAGGCGGCGGACAATTTCATCCGCGTCGTGGACCGGGTGGAGCCGATGACCGAAGAGATCTGCCGCGCCCGCACGCGCGGGGTGAACTGCGATTTCCGCATCGTGATCGACGACCGTCCGGGGCAGGGGCCGAACGCCTTTCAGACGCTGGATGAAACCGGGCGGCCGGTGCTGGGCTTCACGCTGGCGCTGGTGGCCGATGCGCGCAACGAGGACGAGATCGCCTTCGTCCTTGGCCATGAGGCGAGCCACCACATCCTTGGCCATATCCCCCAAAGCCAGCAGAGGGCGATGGCGGGCGCGATGGTGGCGGGGATCCTGGCGCAGGCGACGGGGGCCGGGGCCGATGCCGTGCAGGCGGCGCAGCAGATGGGGGCCACGGTGGGGGCGCGGCGCTATTCGCGGGCCTTCGAGCTGGAGGCCGATGCGCTGGGGGCCGAGATCGCGCTGATGGCGGGATATGATCCGGTGCTGGGGACGGGGTTCTTTGACCGGCTGCCCGATCCGGGGGACCAGTTCCTTGGCAGCCACCCGCCCAATGCGCAGAGGAAGGCGCAGGTCGCGGCCGTGGTGGCGCGGCTGCGGGGCTATTGACCGGCGCGCGCTTGATTTGCGTCAATGCGTCGCGGCGGCGGCGGGGGCATGCTGGGCCTGCGGGAACGGCTGAGGATGACGGCGATGATCGGTTATGTGGAAGCCCCGAGGGCCTGGGGTCTGACGCGCGGGATGGGGCGCGCGGTGGGCGTGAACCTGACGGATGCGGTGATCGAGGGCTGGCTCAGCCGGGCGGAACTGGCCGAACTGGTGGAGCGCTGTCAGGCCTGCGAAAGATCGGCCGACTGTCAGGGCTGGCTGGCGCGGCATGTGACGGCCGAGGCGCTGCCCGGCTTTTGCCCGAACAAGGCGGGGATCGAGGCGCTGATCGCGCGTTGAGGGCATGGCCAAGGCCGCCCCGCCGGGCTATGGCGGGGGCATGATGCAGCTGGGCGAAGTGCTGCGCGACCGCGGGTCGCGCTATGCCGTGTCGGGCGGGCCGGTAGCGGGCCGCGCGGGGGTGGAGGCCTTTCTGGCCGAATTGAAGCGCGAGAAGAAATACGCCAAGGCCACGCATAACACCTGGGCGGCTGTCCTGTCGGAGGGCGGGCCGATGAAGGGCGACGATGGCGAGGCGGGCGCGGGGGCGGTGATCCTGAAGATGCTGGAGCGGGCGGCGCTCTGCGATCATGTGGTCGTGGTGACGCGCTGGTATGGCGGGGTGCATCTGGGCGGCGACCGCTTCGCCCATGTGGTGACCTGCGTGCGGGCCTATCTCGACGCGCTGGCCGCGGCGCGCTAAGGCTGACGCTGGGGAAAGGGAGCGCGCAATGATCGACTGGTTGATGGCCGAGGTCCGGCGGATCGGGAACACGTCAAAATGGTCGTGGGAGGGCTGGGCCTCGGCCTGGGCGCGGGAGAAATCGCTGCGGCAATGGGCGGTGGTGAATGTGATCTCGGCCACGCTGGCCTTTTCGCTGGACCTGACGCCGGGCGAGCGGGCGCTGATCCTTGTGCTGGGCCTGCTGCTCTTGGCGGCGGAGTTGATGAACACGGCGATCGAGGAAGTGGTGGATTACATTTCCGAAGAGATCGACCCGCGGGCGAAGCGGGCCAAGGATGCCGGATCGGCGGTGGTGGCGGTGACAGCCATCGCGGGGGGCGTGGCCTGGCTGGTGATTCTGATCGGGTAGGCGATTTCTGACGCAGAAATCGCGCCGGAATTTGACGCAAATTCCGGGTGGGACGCCGTTTCCTGCGTGGGGAGAGGGGGAACACCCCGCCCCGGGTCAGGCCCGGGGCGGGGGTGTCCCGGCTTTGACCTGCCTGCGCAGATGGGCGCGGTAAAGAAGGGGCGCGGCGATCTTGTCGTAGAGGATTGTCACGACCGGGCGGATGACGGGCCAGCCCGTCACCCGCGCGAGCCAGCGCCAGCGGGGAAGCGTCGCCCAGATGGCGCGAAAGGCCTCCAGCCCCGACAGGAGTTCGCCATTGCGCAGCACATGCAGGCGGCGGGCGGCCTGATCCGGGGTCAGGCCCCAGCGGGCGGCCTCTTCCAGCCGGTCAAAGCGCAGGGCTGCGCCGTCGCGGGCGGCGGCGGCGCGGTAGTGATCCACCTCGAACCGGCAGAGCGGACAGGTGTCGTTGTAGAGGATGCGGGTTTCGTCGGTCATGCCGGTGAGCTAGGCGCGGGGCGGCCCGCGCCAAGCCCCTGCGGCATCAGAGCCGGGAATGCGTGCCGTCGCAGAAGGGGGCCTTCGTGCTGGCCTTGCAGCCGCAGAAGAACATCTTCTTCCCCTCTTCCGCCGTCACCTTGACGGGGGTGAAGGCTGTGCCCTTGTGGCTGCCATCGCAGAAGGGTTGGGTCTTCGACTCGCCGCAGGCGCACCAGAAATAGGATTTTCCCGCCTCCACCTCGACCGGGTAGGGGGCTTTCTGGGCGATCTTGGGGATGTCGGTCATGGGCTGGCTCCTTGCTGGCACGATACGGGCGAGGATGTGCGGCGGGGGGGCGCGCGGTCAAGCCGTGAGGCGACCCCAGAGATCGTATTCGCCGGCCTCTTCCACCTGAACCGTGACGATATCGCCGGGGGAGAGGGTCTCGAACCGCTCGTCGATGAAAAGGTTGCCGTCGATTTCCGGCGCGTCGGCCTGCGTGCGGCAGGTGGCGCCTTCGTCATCCACCTCATCCACGATGACCTGCAGCACTTTTCCAACTTTCGCGGCAAGCTTCGCCTCGGATATCGCCTGCGCTTTTGCCATAAAGCGATCCCAGCGATCCTGCTTCACCTCCTCTGCCACATGATCGGGAAGCGCGTTCGACCGCGCGCCGGGGACGTTTTCGTATTTGAAGCAACCGACGCGATCGAGCTGCGCCTCATCCAGCCAGTCGAGGAGCGTCTGGAATTCGGCCTCTGTCTCGCCGGGATAGCCCACGATGAAGGTGGAGCGCAGCGTGATGTCAGGACAAGTAGCGCGCCATGCGGCGATCTCGTCCAGCGTGCGGGCGGCGGCGGCGGGGCGGGCCATGCGTTTGAGCGTGTCGGGATGGGCGTGCTGGAAGGGGATGTCGAGATAGGGGAGGATCAGGCCCTCGGCCATGAGCGGGATCAGGTCGCGCACATGGGGGTAGGGGTAGACGTAATGCAGGCGCACCCATGCGCCGAGCTGGCCCATCTCGCGGGCAAGGTCGGTGATATGGGCGCGGACCTGACGGTCCTTCCACGGGCTCTCGTCATGCTTGCGGTCGAGGCCATAGGCGGAGGTGTCCTGCGAGATGACAAGGAGTTCGCGCACCCCGGCCTCGACCAGCTTTTCCGCCTCGCGCAGGACGGCATGGGCGGGGCGGCTGACCAGACGCCCGCGCATGTCGGGGATGATGCAGAATTTGCACTTGTGGTTGCAGCCTTCGGAAATCTTCAGATAGCTGTAATGGCGCGGGGTCAGGCTGACACCGCTGGCGGGAAGCAGGTCGATGAAAGGGTCGGGCTGCGGCGGCACGGCACCGTGGACGGCGTCCAGCACCTGTTCGTATTGATGCGGGCCGGTGACGGCCAGCACCTTGGGATGCGCGCCGGTGATGTAGTCGGGCTCGGCGCCAAGGCAGCCGGTGACGATGACGCGGCCGTTTTCCTTCAGCGCCTCGCCGATGGCGTCGAGGCTTTCGGCGCGGGCCGAATCCAGAAAACCGCAGGTATTGACGATGACCGCATCCGCGCCCGCGTAATCGGGGCTGATCGCATAGCCTTCGGCGCGCAGGCGCGTCAGGATGCGCTCGCTGTCGACCAGCGCCTTGGGGCAGCCGAGCGAGACCATGCCGATGGTGGGCTGCCCCGCGCGCCGTTCATCTGGAACATGGGCGCGGGCAAGGTCGGGGCGAAGGTTCGGCGGGTTTTGCGTCATCCGCGCGCCATAGCGCAAACCGGGCGCGGCGGGAAGGGCGCTGATCCTGCGGAGCGGCGTGCCGCCGCAAGTTTCCTCCGCCTCCCGCGCGTGCCGCGCGTCCGGCTCGGGCGTCAGGGGCTGTCCGCCCTCTTGTCCGCCTGCGGCGGGCCAATTCACCCCCGAGGGTATTTTTCCCAAGATGAAGATCCGGGCCAGAGAAAGACCCCGCCCCTTCATCTTGGCCCAAATACCCCGGGGTCCGGGGAACCCCCGGCGACCGAGCCGAAGCGCGCAGGCGCGCAGGCGAGAGGAAAGACTTGCGTGGAACACGCGCAATCGGATCACCGCCGGTGGAGGTGGGGGCGGCTTGCCCTGCGGCGGGGGCGGCATAGCGTTCGGGCCTGACCGAGGAGTGCCGATGATGACCGATCCCCGCCCGCTGATCCTGTCCTGCCCCCTGCCGCGCAGCCTGCCGCTGATCCTGACCGAGGACCGGCTGGCGGAGTTGCGCGCGCGCTACCGGATCGTCGAGACCACCGACGAGGCGCTGCCCGGTCTGCCCGACGCCGTGCTGGCGGAGGCGCGCTATATCATCGGGCAGCCGCCGCTGGATGCGGCGACCTTGGCGCGGCTTGCCTCGCTGCGCTGCATCTTCAACGTGGAATCGAACCTTCTCAACAACATGCCCTATGACGAGGTCTTTCGCCGGGGCATCCATGTCGTCACCACCGGCGCGGTCTTTGCCCAGCCGGTGGCCGAGATCGGGCTGGGATTCGCCCTCTCGCTCTTGCGCAACATCCATGGGGCGGATGCCGATTTCCGCGCCGGGCGCGAGTTGTGGGGGGGCGAGGGGAATGGCGCGGCGCGGCTGCTGACGGGGGCGGAGATCGGCATTCTGGGCTTTGGCGATCTGGGGCGGGCCACGGCGCGGGTGCTGGCGGGGTTCGCGCCGAAGCTGCGGGTCTATGACCCGTGGCTGCCCGCGTCGAAGCTGCGGGAAGCGGGGGCGGAGCCTGCGGGGCTGTCGGAGGTCATGGCGCAATCCGACGTGGTGTTCTGCACGGCGGCGGTGACCAGCGAAAATCGGGGCTTCCTTGGCGCGGCGGAGTTCGCGGCGATGCGGCGGGGGGCGATCTTCCTGCTTCTGAGCCGGGCGGATGTGGTGGATTTCGCGGCGCTGATGGCGGCGGTGCGGGAGGGCCATATCCTGGCCGCGTCGGATGTGTTCCCCGAAGAACCCCTTGCCGCCGACCATCCGGTGCGGTCCATCCCCGGCTTCCTTCTGTCGGCGCATCGGGCGGGGGCGCTTGACATCGCCTTCAAGCGGATGGGCGAGATGGTGCTGGAGGATCTGGCGCTGCTTGATCGGGGCTTGCCGCCCATGGTCTGCAAGCGGGCCGAGCGCGAGACGGTGGCGCGGTTCCGGTCGCGGCCGGTGGCGGTGAACTGATCCGCCGGGGACGGGACGGGGAAGGGCGGAACGGGGCGGAACGGGGCGGGGCGGGGCGCTTGCGGCGGGGGCCGTGCGGCGCGTAACCTTATGACGGCAGGGCAAGACAGGGGGCAGGGCAGGGGGAATGATGCGCTGGGTGTTTCGGATTCTTGGGGTGGTGGCGGTGCTGGTGGTCATCGGCGCGGCGGCGCTGGTGCTGATCCCGTCGGATCGGGTGGCGGCGCTGGCCGTGGGGCAATTCGAGAAGGTGACCGGGCGGCGATTGACGATCGAGGGCGGGGTGACGCCCACGCTCTGGCCCGTGCTGGGGGTAGAGACGGGGCGGATCACCATTTCCAATGCCGGCTGGTCCGATGAGGGGCCGATGCTGGTGGCCGAGGCGCTGGCGATCCGGATTGATGCCAATGCGCTGTTCGGCGGCGCGGTGCGCATCACCGGGCTGGAATTGACGCGGCCCGAGATCCTGATCGAGCGGGGCGAGGAAGGGACGGGAAACTGGGTTTTTGGCGGGGCCGCCGGGGGCACGGCGACGGCCGACATGGCCACGGCGGAGACGCCCTTCACGCTGGATCTGGGGGTGATCCGCGATGGCAGCATCGGCTATGTCGATCATGCGACGGGGCAGCGGGTGCAACTGACTGGCGTCGATCTGGAGGCGCGGCTGGCCGATTACGAAGGGCCGCTGGATCTTGTCCTCAGCGCCGAATCGGCGGGGCAGGCGGTGGAGTTGGAGGCGCAGGTGGCGGCCTTCCGCACCGCCTATGAGGGCGGGGTGTCTCCGGTCACGCTGGCGCTGCGGGCGGGGGCGGCGGAGATCGGCTTTACGGGGAGGGCCGGGTTCCGCCCGATGATGGCCGAGGGGCGGCTTGAGGCGGATCTGGCGGATCTCTCGGCGCTGTCGGCGCTGGCGGGGATCGACCGGCCCGCGCTGCCGCAGGGGTTCGGGGCGGAACAGGTGGCGGTGGCGGGCGATGTGACGCTGACGGCGGAAGGCTCGGCCCATCTGCGCGGCGGCAGGATCACGCTGGATGGCACGGCGATCACCGGCGATCTGGACCTGACGCAGGGGGCGGCGCGGCCCAAACTGGTGGCGCGGCTGACCATGGGCGATCTGGTGGTGGCGGAGAATGTCGCAGAGGGGACAGGCGCGGGCGAGGGCGGCGGGGCGGTGGCCACGGCGGGCTGGTCGGACCGGCCGATCGAGGCGGGCGGGCTGGCCGCGCTGGATGCCGAGATCGGACTGCGCGCGGCCTCGGTCGCGCTGGGGCCGGTGCGGCTGGGCCCGGTCGCGGCGGGGGTGACGATCGACAATGCGCGCGCGGTGTTCCGGCTGGACGAGGTGGGTGCCTATGGCGGATCGGTGACCGGGCAATTCGTGGTGAATGCGCGGCGGAGCCTTTCGGTCGGGGGCGACATGGTCTTTCGCGGCATCAGCCTGCAGCCGATGCTTTCCGACCTGACGGGCTTTGCCCGGCTGATCGGGACGGGGGATCTGACGCTGGATTTCCTCGGCTCGGGGGATTCGGTGGCGGCGATCATGAACAGCCTGTCGGGATCGGGGGTGCTGAACCTCGGCCCGGGTGAGATCGTGGGGCTGGATATCGCTGGGATGATCCGCCGTCTGGATGCGGGTTTTGTGGGCGAGGGGCAGAAGACGATCTTCGACAGCCTCTCGGCCAGCTATACGATCGAGGCGGGCGATCTGTTCAACCGCGATCTGTTGATGGCCGGGCCGGTGATCAGCGCGGAAGGATCGGGCCGGATCGGGCTGGGCGCGCGGGATATCGAATACCGCATCCGCCCCACCGCCCTGCGCGGGGCGGACGGGACGGGGGGGATATCGGTGCCGCTCTGGATCACCGGATCCTGGGCCGCGCCGAGTTTCGCGCTGGATCTGGAGGCGCTGGCGCAGGAGAACCTGAAGGAAGAGGCGGCGGCGCTGGAGGACAGGCTGAAGGAGAAGGCCGCGGCGGAATTCGACCGGCAGGAAGGCGAGAGTCTTGAGGATGCGGCGAAGCGCAAGCTGGAGGAACAGCTGCGCGAGGAGCTGGGCGGCGGCACGGGCGGGCTGCTGCTGGACCTGCTGGGGGGCGGTAACTGAGGCGCGCACCGTCAGCGCGGTGAACGATTTTGTCTCGCGAAAAATCCGGGGATCCTTCCGAGGAAGGATCCCTTGGCGAAATTTCGCAGAAATTTCGGGCGGGCGCGCGGGTGGAAACGGGATCTGGTGGAGGGTTGAATGGGCAAGGATGTGGGCGAGGCGCTGACGGATGCGGCCTTCACGCGCAGCGGGTTGAAGGGGTCGCTGATCGAGAATTCGTGGTCGGGGGCGCTGAGTTTCTTCCGGCGGAAATATACGAAGGATCTGACCGGGGTCGATGTGGCCATATCGGGCATTCCCTTCGATACCGCGGTCAGCAACCGCCCGGGCGCGCGTTTCGGGCCGGAGGCGATCCGCCGCGCCAGTGCCCCGCATGCCTGGGGGCCGATCTGGCCCTGGCGGTTCGATCCTTTCGACACGCTGGCCTGCATCGACTATGGCGATTGCGGTTTCGACTGGGGGGCGCCGATGGAGGTGCCTGCCGCCATCGAGGCGCATGTGGCGGGGATCCTTGCGGCGGGGGCGGCGACGCTGAACCTCGGCGGGGACCATTTCACCACCTACCCCACGCTGAAGGCCCATGCCGCGAAATACGGGCCGATGGGGATGGTGCAGTTCGACGCCCATCGCGACGTGGAGCAGGATGCGGGCGGGCGGATCGACCACGGGTCGATGTTCTATTACGCGGTGGAGGAGGGGATACTGGATCCCAAGCGCGTGGTGCAGGTGGGTATCCGCACCTGTTTCCACGGCGAACAGACGCATGGCATGACGATCCTGCACGCCGATCAGGTGCATGCCATGACGGCGGAAGAGGTGGCGGCGGTGATCCGGCGCGTGCTGGGGGATGGGCCGTCCTATATGACCTTCGACATCGACTGCCTCGACCCCTCTGCCGCGCCGGGGACGGGGACGCCGGTGCCGGGGGGGCTGAGTTCGCATCAGGCGCTGTCGATCCTGCGCGCGCTGCGGGGGATGGAGTTCACGGGCATGGATGTGGTGGAGGTGTCGCCCCCCTTCGACCATGCCGAGATGACATCGACGGCGGCGGCGATCATCGCGGTCGAGATGCTGTGCCTGAAGGCCTGGGCGCGGGGGGCGCGTGCGCCGGGGTGATCCGGCGCGGGAAAAGGCGATCCTTCAAGGAAGGATCGCCTTTGAAATTTCGCAGAAATTTCGGTCTGGGCGGATCAGCGGCGGCGGTCGCGCCGCGCGCTCATCGGTTGGAAGGCGACGCCGACATGGGCCTCGCAATAGGGTTTGCCCGGAAGCGAGGGCAGGCCGCAGAACCAGAAATCATCGGTGGCCGGATCGCCGATGGGCCATTTGCAGGTGCGTTCCGTCAGTTCCATCAGCGTGAGCTTGCGCGCGCGCTTTTCCACCTCGCGCACGGAGGCCAGCGCTTCGGGGCTGATCTCGTTGGCGGAGGGTTGCGGCGGCAGGGGCTGGCCTGCGGGAACAATGGCCTTGCGGATGGGCAGCGGCGTCACGTTCGAGGGCGCGGACGCCGGGGCCGGGCGGTCGGCGGCGCGGCTCGGGGCGGGTTCGGCCCGGGCGGCGGGTTCGGGGCGCGGCTCGGGCCGGGCGGTGGCGGCGGCGGGCGCGGCGGCGGCGGGGCTGTCCTCATCCTCATCCTTGCCGCCCGCGACGCGGTTCGACAGGCCAAGGCGATGCACCTTGCCGATCACGGCATTGCGCGTGACGCCGCCCAGTTCCTTGGCGATCTGCGAGGCCGACTGGCCTTCGGCCCACATGCGCTTGAGCGTCTCGACGCGCTCGTCGGTCCAGGACATGGCAACCCCTTTGGTGGAACATTCCCCGCCATTCTAGACGGGACGGCGCGGGATACAAGCGGGGGGCGCGAAGATCAAGCGGGGAAGCGGTGGCCGGGCGCGGACGGGACGCGCCGCCGCGTGGGAACAGAGGTCCCGGGTCACGCCCGGGACGGGTCTGCCTTTCCTTGGCGCGGGCTGCAGGGCGCCGCCGGTGGCGCGCGCACCGCGCCGCTTGCCGCCGCGCTGTTTTTCCTTTATGCCCCGCCGCATGAGCACCCGCATCGCCCCATTCGCGCTGCCCCGACGCCGACGCTGACGCGCACGGCCGCTTTGCCATGCCCGCGCGCATGGCGCCCCCTCGCTCTCCCAAGTTGACACATCCCGCCCGCGGCCTTTACGGCTAGGGCTTCGCTTTCAAGGACATATCCCATGATCCCCCACGTCCTGCCGACCTACAACCGCGCGCCCCTCGCCTTTACCCATGGCGAAGGCTCATGGCTTACGGCAGAGGACGGGACGCGCTACCTCGATCTTGGGGCGGGGATCGCGGTCAATGCGCTGGGCCATGCGCATCCCGCCCTGGTGCAGACGCTGACGGAGCAGGCGGGCAAGCTCTGGCATGTGTCGAACCTGTATCGCATCCCGGAACAGGAGCGGCTGGCGGACCTGCTGGTGGAGAACACCTTTGCTGATACCGTCTTCTTCACCAATTCGGGGACCGAGGCCGCGGAACTGGCGATCAAGATGGTCCGCAAATACTGGCATGAGAAGGGCCAGCCCGAGCGGGTGGAGATCATCACCTTCGACGGGTCCTTCCACGGGCGGTCGACCGGGGCCATCGCGGCGGCGGGGTCGGAGAAGATGGTCAAGGGCTTCGGCCCCCTGATGCCCGGCTTCATCCATCTGAAATTCGGCGATCATGATGCGCTGCGGGCGGCTGTCACCGACCGGACGGCGGCGGTGATGATCGAACCCATTCAGGGCGAAGGCGGCATCCGCACCCTGCCCGATGCCTGCCTGAAGGGCCTGCGCGACCTTTGCGATGCCACCGGCGCGCTCTTGGTCTTCGACGAGGTGCAATGCGGCATGGGCCGCACCGGCAAGCTCTTCGCCCATGAATGGGCGGGTGTTGCGCCGGACATCATGATGGTGGCCAAGGGCATCGGCGGGGGCTTCCCCCTTGGCGCGGTGCTGGCGACGGAAGACGCGGCTGCGGGGATGACGGCGGGCACGCATGGCTCCACCTATGGCGGCAACCCGCTGGGCTGCGCGGTGGGCGCCAAGGTGGTGGAGATCGTGGCCGATGACGCCTTCCTCGATGCCGTGGGCCAGAAGGGCGCGCGCTTCCGGCAGGGGCTGGAGGGGCTGGTCGCCGCGCATCCCGATGTGTTCGAGGGCGTGCGCGGGCAGGGGCTGATGCTGGGGCTGAAATGCAAGGCCACGAATACCGATGTGGTCAAGGCGGCCTATGCCGAACATCTGCTGACGGTGCCCGCGGCGGATAACGTGATCCGCCTGCTGCCCGCGCTGAACATCGCGGAGGCCGACATATCCGAGGCGCTGACGCGGCTGGATCGGGCGGCAAGCCGGGTGAAGGCCGATGCCGCCTGACGCCTATACCTTCCCGCGCCTGACCCGGGCGGATTATCCCCTGATGCGGGGCTGGCTGGCCCAGCCCCATGTCCGCGCCTGGTGGGGCGACCCCGAGGAGGAGATCGCCCTGATCGACAGCGATCTGGAACAGGGGCCCACCGACATGCGCCTCGTCGCACTGGAGGGCCAGCCCTTCGCCTATGTGCAGGACTATCCCGCCCATCACTGGCCCATGCCGCATTACGCGGATTTCCCCGACGGCACGCGCGCGGTGGACACCTTCCTCGGCGATCCGGGCTTCCTCGGTCAGGGCCATGCCGCCCGCTACCTGCGCCAGCGCTGCGGCGACCTTCTCGCGCAGGGGGCAACCGCCATCGTCATCGACCCCAGCCCCGACAACGAACGCGCCGTCCGCGCCTACCGACGAGCGGGCTTTACCCCGCGCGGCCTTGCCACGAACGAAGAAGGCAAACCCGCGCTGGTGATGGAATTCGAACCTGCCTCTTCATCTTGGCAATAAATACCCTCAGGGGGTCCGGGGGCAGAATGCACCCGGGGCCTCCGCCCCAGAGAAACGGAATGAAATGAAACACTTCCTCGATATCCACAAGACCGACGCCACCGAACTCAGGGCGATGATCGACACGGCCCATGCGATGAAGACGGCGCGGAACGGCCGCCCCAAGGGATCGCCCGACGACGACACGCCGCTGAAGGGGCGCATGGTCGCGCTGATCTTTGAAAAGCCCTCGACCCGGACCCGCGTTTCCTTTGACGTGGGCGTCCGCCAGATGGGCGGCGAGACGATGGTGCTTTCGGGCAAGGAAATGCAGCTTGGCCATGGCGAGACGATTGCCGATACCGCCCGCGTGCTGTCGCGCTATGTGGACCTGATCATGATCCGCACCTTCGAGGAGGCGACGCTGCTGGAGATGGCGGAACATGCCACCGTGCCGGTGATCAACGGCCTGACCAACCGCACCCATCCCTGCCAAATCATGGCCGACGTGATGACCTATGAGGAACATCGCGGCCCCATCGGCGGGCGCAAGGTGGTGTGGTGCGGGGATGGCAACAATGTCTGCGCCTCTTTCCTGCATGCGGCGGGGCAGTTCGGGTTCGATTTCACCTTCACAGGCCCCGAAACGCTTGACCCGGAAGAGAAGTTCGTGGCCTTCGCCCGCGAGAAGGGGTCGAAGGTCACGATCCAGCGCGATCCCTTTACCGCCGTCGAAGGCGCGGATCTGGTGGTGACCGACACCTGGGTGTCGATGCATGACCCGGAATCCGCCAAGGAACGCCGGCATAACCAGCTCCGCCCCTATCAGGTGAACGAACAGCTGATGAGCCGCGCGAAGCCCGACAGCCTGTTCATGCATTGCCTGCCCGCCCATCGCAATGACGAGGCGACAAGCGCGGTGATGGACGGCCCCCATTCGGTGATCTTCGATGAGGCCGAGAACCGCCTGCACGCGCAAAAGGCGATCATGCGCTGGTGTCTGGGGGTCTGATCCTCTCTGGCGCGTCGGCCCCCTGCGTCGGCGCGCGCCCCTTCTTTAGTTTGACGAGTGTTCCGATGTCAGCCCCCTTGTTCCCGCCCGATGCCGCCCTTCGGCATCACCTTGTCGCCGAACTTCTGTCCCGGACGGGAACCCTGCACCTGACCCGTCGCCTGAGCCGCGCCTTCGGCACCCGGCGGCGCGACCTGCGGGCCGAGCTGCGCGGCTGCATCGCCGCCGGAACGCCGATGGCCTTCATCGGGCGCAATCGGCTGGTCTGGACGGGCAAGGAGGAACGTGTCGTCCTGCATCTGTCATCTGACGAGGTCACGACGCTGATCACAGCGCTCCGCGCGATCCGCCAGCATGGCCGCAGCCGGTCGATGCTGGGGGATGCGGCAGATATCCTGCATCAGGTGATGGGGTCGCTCTCGCCCGGGGCGCGGCGCCGCCACATCGCGCTCGCAGGGGGCGACCTGTCGCTTCTGCCGCCGGTGATCGGCCCGGATGGCCGCCCCGGAAGCCCGGTGCGGGCGGCGGTTCTGACGGCGCTGCACGAAGAACGTGCGCTGCGCTTCGTCTACAGCGCGGCCGATGGCGCGCGCACGGCGCGCGAGGTCTGGCCCGCGGGGCTGACCTATCACGGCAGTTGCCTTCTCGCCTTCTGCACCCTGCGGCAGGATTTCCGCACCTTCCGCATTGATGCCATCGCCGCGCCGGAGGTGGGCCGCGCGATGCCGAAATCGCGCGCGGACCTGCTGGCCGACTGGCGGCGGCATGACCCGGAAGAGGCAGAGGAGTGGGATCCCCTCACCGGCGAGGCGGCAAATCCCGGCCGGGATTGAGAACCCTACCCCCGGCCGGGCGGATCACTCCGCCGGGCGCGGCGCGGCCTCCACGGGATGCAACCCATCCGCCGCCGCCGTCCGCCCCGCCATCAGCGCCACGAAGACCAGAAGCAGCGCCAGCACCCCATAGGTCCAGCGGAAGCCCACATGTTCGGCGACAAAGCCGATGGACGAAGGCGCGACGAGGATGCCGGAATAGCCGAACATGGTGACCGCCGCGATCCCCGCCCCCGGGGCGAGGCCCGGGTGGTTTCCGGCGGCCGAGAACATGATGGGCACCATGTTCGCCACCCCAAGGCCCGAGACGGCGAAGCTGGCCACGGCGATCAGATCGGTCGGCGCCATCGCGCCCCCCAGCATCCCCGCCGCCGCGATCAGGCCCGACCAGCGCAGCGTCCGCACCGCGCCAAAGCGGTTGCGCACCCCGTCGCCCGCAAAGCGCATCACCGCCATCGCGCCGGAAAAGAAGGCGAAGGCCAGCCCCGACCGCGCCACGTCCGACCCGAGTTCCTGCTGCAGATAGAGCGCGGCCCAGTCCAGCACCGCGCCTTCCGGCACCATGGAGAACAGCGCGAGCAGCCCCAGAAGAAGGATCGCCGGATCGCGGGGAAGCAGGGTCGCCCGGTCCGGCTCTGCCCCCGGCGCGGCGGCGGGCGGCGGGTCGGGCATCACGAAGGGCATGGCCACCAGCACCATCACCCCCGCCACGCCCGCCGCCCAGAGCGCCTGCCCCCCGGCCCCCCAATGCGCGATCAGCCAGCCGCCAAGCGCGCCGCCGAAAAATCCCCCCAGGCTCCAGAACCCGTGCGAGGAGGACATGATCGCCCGCCCCAGCCTGCGCTCCACCGCCACGGCCGAGGCGTTCATCGCCACATCCATGCAGCCGATCAGCGCGCCAAGCAGCATCATGGCGGGCGTCAGCAGCCAGAGCGAGGGCGAAAAGACCACGGCCGGCAGGACAGGAACGATAGACAGCGCGAAGGCGCGCAGCACGGTCTGGCTGCCAAAGCGCGCGATCAGGCGGCCGGCGAAGAGCATGGCGCTGACCGCGCCAAGCCCGAGGGCGAGGATGAGCAGCCCGAGGGTGAATTCGCTGATCTGGTGGCGCGGCAACAGAAGCGGGATCTGCGGCGCCCAGGCCCCCATGGTGAAGCCATTGGCGAGAAACATCGCAGCCACGGCCCAGCGGCCGCGCCATGCGCTATGGGGATCGGACATGGTGGCTCCGTGGGCGCTGTCGTGGCGGTTGCCGGAGGAGTAGAGCTTTCGCCCGCGCGGCGGAAGGGGGCAGAGTTGACGTTTCGTTTCTCCGCATTTCAGCAGGGCCGGGGGCCAACGAATTTTCTGCGAAAATTCAGGCCCCCTGCGCGGGGCCCCTTCCGATTTTTCGCAGAAAAATCGTGGGCTCAGGTGCCGCGTGGTTTGGCGCGCAGGGTGGGTTCGGCCTCGGTCGGGTCTTCGGGCCAGGGATGCCTTGGATATTGGCCGCGCATGTCCTTGCGGACATCGGCATAGGAGCTGGCCCAGAAGCGCGGCAGGTCCATCGTCACCTGCACCGGGCGCTGGCCGGGCGACAGGAGCGTGATGCGCAGGGGGGTGTGGTCCGCCCCCACCACAGGATGCCGTGTCACGCCGAAGAGTTCCTGAAGGCGGATCTCGATGCCGGGAGCCTCGCCTTCGTAGTCAATCGGCACGCGGCGGCCGAGCGGGGTTTCGAAATGCGGCGGTGCGACACGGTCGAGCGTCTGGGTCTGATCCCAGGACAGCATGGCGCGCAGCGCCTCGGTCAGGTCAAGCGCACGGAGGTCGGACTCCGTCCGTGCGCGGCCCAGATGGGGAAGCAGCCAGTCCTCCAGGCCCGCCATCAGCGCGGTCTCGGTCATGTCGGGGAAGGCGTCGCCCTTGCCGCGCGCCAGTTCCACCCGGGCGCGGAAGCGGCGGGCGGCGGCGGTCCATGGCAGGCCGATCTGGCGGATGCCGTCGAGGGCGGCGCGGGCCACCGCCTCTTCCGGCGCGTCGGGCCAGGTGCGATCGTCCAGCACCAGCGCGCCGAGCCGTTCCTGACGGCGGGCCAGCACCCGCCCCTCGCGCCGGGACCATTCGCAGAGGTCGTGCCAGCGGATGCGGGGGGCGAAGAGGGCGCGGAGTTCGGCCTCGGATATCGCCACGGCCTGCCGCACCTGCGCCTCGCGCGGGTCGCCGTCGAGGTCGGTCGCGACGATCAGCCGCGCGCCCGAAAGGGGCAGGCCCGCAGCCATCGCAGCACCCTTGCCGCCGGACAGCACCCAGCGCGGCGCATCGCCCTTGCGCCGCAGGCCGATGCGGTCAGGATAGGCCAGCGCCGCCATCTGGGCGGGGGAGAGGTCGTCGCGTTCGCCCTGCGGAATGGCGCGGGAAAGGCGCTTCGCCTCGTCCCGGATGCGGTCGATGGTGGGGCGGTGGGCCTGTGGCGGGGGGCGGTCGATGGCCTTCAGGCGTTGCAGCAGATCGGGTGGTTCGCCGCGCAGCGGATCGCGTTCGGCCAGAAGGGCGGCGAGGGGGGCGGCCCTTGGCCCCGCGACGGCCAGCATATGGCCAAGGCGGGGATGCAGGGGAAGGGAGGCCAGCCTGCGCCCGTGATCGGTGATCCGGCCCGCCTCGTCCAGCGCGCCGAGGTCGGAAAGCAGGCCGCGCGCCTCGGCCAGCACGCCCGCGTGGGGGGGCGTGAGGAAGGGCAGGTCGGCGCTGCCCCAGAGGGCGAGTTCGAGGGCGAGGGGGGTGAGGTCCGCCGCCTCGATCTCGGCCGGGGGGAAGGGGGCGAGGCCGCCTTCCTCGCCCTTCGTCCAGAGGCGGTAGCAGGTGCCGGGGGCGACGCGGCCCGCGCGGCCGCGCCGCTGTTCGGCTTCGGCCTTGGTCACGCGTTCGGTGATCAGGCGCGACATGCCCGAGGGCGCGTCGAAGCGCGCGCGGCGGGCGCGGCCGCCATCCACCACGACGCGGATATCGGGGATGGTGAGCGAGGTTTCGGCGATGGAGGTGGCAAGGACGATCTTGCGCCCCGCCACGGGGGCAAGTGCCGCGCGCTGGGCGGCGAAGTCCATCGCGCCGAAGAGGGGTTTGACGGTCACGCCTTGCGGCAGGCGGCCAGGGCCGCCTCCACCCGCCGGATTTCGCCCTCGCCGGGAAGGAAGGCAAGGATGCCGCCTTCGGTCGTCTCCTCCAGCGCCTGACGGATCAGGTTGGCGACCGCTGCCTCGTAGCGGAGCGAGGCGTCGGGCGGGCGGGGGAGCCAGCGGGTTTCCACCGGAAAGGCGCGGCCTTCGGAGGTGACGAGGGGCGCATCGCCCATCAGGCGGGCGACGGGGGCCGCGTCCAGCGTGGCGGACATGGGCAGAAGGATCAGGTCCTCTCGCAGCGCGGCCCGGATTTCGAGGCAGAGGGCGAGGCCCAAGTCGCCGTTGAGGGACCGTTCGTGGAATTCGTCGAAGATCACCGCGCCGATGCCGTCAAGCGACGGGTCGGACTGGATCATCCGCGTCAGGATGCCTTCGGTCACCACTTCGATGCGGGTGGCGCGGCTGACCTTCGCCTCACCCCGGATGCGGTAGCCGACGGTCGCGCCCACGGCCTCACCCAGCGTCTCGGCCATGCGCTCGGCGGCGGCGCGGGCGGCGAGGCGGCGGGGTTCCAGCAGGACGATGCGGCCCTGGATCAGGCCGGAGGCGAGAAGGTCGAGCGGGACGCGGGTGGTCTTGCCCGCGCCGGGGGCCTGCAGTACGGCCATGCCGCGCGCGGCGATGGCGGCGCGGAGCGCGGGCAGGGCGTCGTCGATGGGAAGGGGGGATGAGGGAAGCGAGTCGGTCATACGATCCTTATCGGGGGCAGGTGGGGGGATGGGCAAGCCGGGCGCGACGGGGAGCGACGGGGGCGCGACGGGGGCGCGACGGGGGGAGCGACGGGGGAGCGACGGGGGGCGCGACGGGGGGCGCGGCGTGGCCACCCCGCTCTGGCATCCGGCGGCCCTGTCGGGCTAGACAGGGGCAAAGCGACCGGAGACGGACATGACGGCAGGGCAAACGGATGTGGCGGCGCTGGCCGCGGGCGTGGCGGCGGGCGAGCGTCGCGCGCTGGCCCGTGCCATCACGCTGGTGGAAAGCGGGCGGGCCGATCATCGGGCGCAGGCGCTGGACTTGCTGGCGAGGCTTCGGGCGGAAGGCAGCCCCGCGCGGGGGCGGCAGGCTTTGCGCCTTGGCCTTTCGGGGACGCCGGGGTGGGGAAATCCACCTTCATCGAAAGTTTCGGCCTGATGCTGACGGGGCAGGGCAAGCGCGTGGCCGTGCTGGCGGTGGACCCAGCTCCGCCCGCTCGGGCGGGTCGATCCTGGGTGACAAGACGCGGATGGAGCAGCTTTCGCGCGATCCGCGCGCCTTCATCCGCCCCTCGCCCAGCCAGGCGCAGATGGGCGGCGTGGCGCGGCGCACGCGCGAGGCGGTGGCGCTCTGCGAGGCGGCGGGCTTCGATCTGGTGCTGATCGAGACGGTGGGGGTGGGCCAGTCCGAAACGGTGGTGGCGGAGCTGTGTGATCTGTTCCTGCTCCTGCTCGCGCCCGCGGGGGGGGATGAGTTGCAGGGCGTCAAGCGCGGCATCATGGAGATGGCGGACCTGATCCTTGTGAACAAGGCCGATGGTGACCTGAAGCCCGCCGCGCTGCGGACCATGGCGGATTACGCGGGCGCGCTGCGCCTGTTGCGCCGCCGCCCGCAGGATCCGGCGGGCTTCCCCAAGGCGATCTGCGTCTCGGCGCTGGAGCGGGACGGGCTGGCGGGCGCCTGGGACGAGATGCAGGCGCTGGCGGCATGGCGGCAGGCCGGGGGGCATTGGGCGGCCCGGCGCGCGGCGCAGGCGCGGCACTGGTTCGAGGAAGAGGTGCGGCAGGGCCTGCTGGCCGCGCTGGCGCGCGATCCGGCGCGGGGCCTGATGGCCAGCTTGGGCGAGGCCGTGACCGAGGGCCGCATCACCCCCGAAGCGGCGGCGGCGCAGCTTCTCGATCAGCTGGGCTGATCCGGTCGGCGCAAATGGGCGGGCGGGGAATCGGGGATGCGCGCGGGGCCAAGGGGCGATCCGTTCGGGGCGGGGTGCGATTTTTCGCAGAAAAATCGTATCGGACAGGGGCGATTTTTCTGCGAAAAATCGGGTCCCGGCCCGGCTGTTCCGCCCAAGGGTCGCTTGACGCCTGCGTGGTGACCGCCTATACGCCCCCCATCGAATTCGGACGCCCGGGGTGACTCGGGGGCCATAATTATTCGGGCCAAGCCCCGTTTACACACGAAGGAACACGACGATGTCGCGCGTCTGCGAACTGACGGGCAAGGGCCCGATGACCGGCAACACCGTGAGCCACGCGAACAACAAGTCGCGTCGCCGCTTCCTGCCGAACCTGAACGAGGTCACGCTGATCTCGGACGTGCTGGGCCAGTCGTTCAAGCTGCGCATCTCGGCCGCGGCGCTGCGCTCGGTCGATCACCGGGGCGGGCTGGACGCCTTCCTGGCCAAGGCCAAGGATGAGGAACTGTCCTCGGGCGCGCTGAAGATCAAGAAAGAGATCGCAAAGGCACAGGCCGCCGCCTGATCCCTTGCCGTCGATGTCGGAAAGACCCCGCCGCGCCCGTCGCGGCGGGGTCTTTCGTCATGCCGGGCGGCGGGCGCACGCCGGGGAGCGACCAATCGCCCCTTTCCCGCCGCGGCATGATCCCCTATTCAGGCAGCATGGTCACCCTGTCCTCGCTCTGCCGTTCCGGATCCGCGCTGTCCCGCCCGATGCTCGGGCTGGTGATGGCGCTTGTTCTGGCGCTGGCCTCGATCCTGACCATGGCCGAGCGGCTGCGCGCCGAGGGGGCGATGCAGGTGGTTCTCTGCGGCACGCCGGGCGTGGAGGAGGTGATCACGCTGGATGCCGAGGGGCGGCCTGTCACGCCCGTGCATCACTGCCCCGACTGCCTTGTTCTGACGGCGGCCCCGGGGCCTGCCGTGCCGCGGCTGCAGTTGCGGGCGCAGATGCGGGTGGCGCGCTTTGCCCCCGTCCTGTCGCGCCCGTCCGAAAGCCTGTCGCCGCCCCCGCCCGCGGCCCGCGGGCCGCCCCTGACTGCGTGACGCGTTGAGAAGACCCGTTTCGACATCAGAGAACACCTAAAGCAAGGACTGAACCCATGACATTCCGCATGACTTTTGCCGCCGCGCTGGCGGCGATCTGCCTCGGGCTGCCAGTGGCCGCCCCAGTGGCGGCAGAAGACCATCCCGAAGGCATCCATATCCATGACATCTATGCCCGCAGCATGGGCAATGTCGGCGCATCGGGCGCCATCTTCTTCATGATCCACAACAACACCGCCGAGGATGACCGCCTTGTCGCGGCCAGTTCCGATGTGGCCGAGCGGGTGGAACTGCACACCCACAAGGAAGACGCCAATGGCGTGATGCAGATGCTGGAGGTGAAGGAAGGCTTTGCCGTTCCGGCGGGAGAGATGCATGCCCTTGCCCGGGGTGGTGACCACGTGATGCTGATGGGCCTGACCCGGGAACTGAAGGATGGCGATGAGATCGCGCTGACGCTGACCTTCGAAAAGGCGGGCGAGGTGCAGATCGAGGCCGTGGTGGACAATGCGCGCAAGCCCGAAGAGGGCGGCATGATGAACCATGACCACGGCCACAGCCATGGCACCGGTTCGGATGGCTGATCCCCGTCTGCGGGCCTGACGGGACAGGCGCCCCGCCGATCACCGGATCGGCGGGGCGCTTTCCTTTTCCGGGGGCGGGATCAGCCGGCGCAATAGGCCTCGGCCGTGGCGCCGAAATTCTTGTAGCGTTCCCAGAAGGCATCGTCGGCGGCGCGCTGCGACATCCAGACGTCATGCGCGCGGTCGGGATCGCGGAAGAAGGCGGCGGCGCGACGCTGATCGGAACTGCGCAGCGTCATGTCGGCGGCCTGCTGGATGCAGGCGCAGAGGCGGCGGTTCGCGGCCTCGCGGTCCGAGCGCAGGCAGGCGCGTTCGATGGGGCCGGCCTCGGCCCGGGGGGACATGGCGGGAAGTGCCAGCGCGGCCAGAACCGCCCCGATCAGGAATGTCTTCATGTCTCTGCCTCTTGCCGCGTGGCGGGCGGGGCCCGGCCGCGATCCTTTTTCTGCCCTGCAATATGGCGGAAGGTGCGGGCCTTTTCAATCGCGGCCGAAGCGGTGCTACGTCGCGGCCCGCCGCCCTGTCACCGGGCGCGAGGGGGCGGGCATCGGCACCGGGCGCGCAGGGGGCTTGCCCGGCGGGCCGCCTTGGGCAAGGCTCTGGCGCGCAGGGTGAACCTGCGGGAGGGACTGTGATGCGCGAAACCTATTGGCCGGCCTCTTCCTCGCATCTGCCGCGCTATGCGGGGGCGGTGAGTTTCTTTCGCCTGCCGATGCTGGCGGACCCGACGGCGGTGGATATCGCGCTGCTGGGCCTGCCCTATGATGGCGGCACGACGAACCGGGCGGGCGCGCGCCATGGCCCCCGCGCGATGCGCGAGGCGAGCATGTTCATCCGGCCCTATCACCATGTCACCCGCCGGTCGCCCTATGAGACGGCGCGCGTGGCCGATCTGGGCGACGCGCCGATGAACCCGATCGACGTGGCCGAGGCGATGGAACTGATCACCGCGCATTATGCGGCGGTCCATGCGGCGGGGGCGGTGCCCCTGACGGCGGGGGGCGATCATCTGATCACGCTGCCCATCCTGCGGGCCCTGGCGGCGGATGGCCCCGTGGGACTGATCCAGTTCGATGCCCATTCCGACACGAATGACAGCTATTTCGGCGGCCACCGCTATACCCATGGCACCCATGTCCGGCGCGGGATCGAGGAGGGGCTGATCGACCCGAAGCGCTGTGTGCAGATCGGGATACGCGGCACGCGCTATGCGCCGGACGGGACGGATTTCGCCGAGAATGCGGGGGTGACGACACTTTACATCGAGGATGTCTATCGTCTGGGGGTTGCGGGCGTGATCGAGACGGCGCGGCAGGTGGTGGGGCAGGGGCCTGCCTACCTGACCTTCGACGTGGACGGGATCGACCCCGCCTTCTGCCCCGGCACCGGCACGCCCGAAGTGGGCGGCTTCACCGTGCATGAGGCGCAGGCGATGCTGCGGGGGCTGGCGGGGCTGAACCTGATCGGGGCGGATGTGGTGGAGGTGGCCCCGCCCTTCGATCCGTCGGGCAATACCGCGCTGGTGGGGGCCACGATGATGTTCGAGATCCTCTGCCTGCTGGCCGATGCGCGGGCCGCGCGGCGGGGATGACCCTGCCGCAGCGGGGGCAACGGCCCCCCCGCACCCCCCCTTTTCCCCGATCCGGCCGCCGTTCCGGGGGGCGGGCGGGGCTTTGGGTATTTGGGCCAAGATGAAGGGGCGGGCCTTTGCTTTGCGGGGGCTTTCCGCGCCTTGTGGGACAGGCTATATGCGCGCCATGACCCAGCTTGACCAGATCCGCAACTTCTCCATCGTGGCGCATATCGACCACGGCAAATCCACCCTCGCCGACCGGCTCATCCAGATGACCGGGACGGTGGCTGCGCGCGACATGAAGGCGCAGATGCTGGACAGCATGGATATCGAACGCGAACGCGGGATCACCATCAAGGCCAATACCGTGCGGATCGAATATCCGGCCAAGGATGGGCGGACCTATATCCTGAACCTGATCGACACGCCCGGCCATGTGGATTTCGCCTATGAGGTGAGCCGGTCGATGCGCGCGGTGGAAGGGTCTCTTCTGGTGGTTGACGCCTCGCAGGGCGTGGAGGCGCAGACGCTGGCCAATGTCTATCAGGCCATTGATGCGGGGCATGAGATCGTGCCCGTGCTGAACAAGATCGACCTGCCCGCCGCCGATCCGGACCGCGTGAAGGAGAATATCGAGGATGTGATCGGGCTGGATGCCAGCGACGCCATCCCGATTTCGGCCAAGACCGGGCTCGGGATCCCCGATGTGCTGGAGGCCATCGTCACGCGCCTTCCCCCGCCCAAGGGCGACCGGGACGCGCCCTTGAAGGCCATGCTGGTGGACAGCTGGTATGATGCCTATCTGGGTGTCGTCGTCATGATCCGCGTGATGGATGGCGTCATCCGCAAGGGCGACCGGGTCAAGATGATGCAGACCGGCGCGGTCTATGGCATCGACAAGCTGGCCGTGCTGAAACCGCAGATGGTGGATATCCCCGAACTGGGGCCGGGCGAGATTGGCGTTCTTACCGCCTCGATCAAGCAGGTCCGCGACACGCGCGTCGGCGACACCATCACCCATGAACGCAAGGGCTGTGACACGCCCCTTCCCGGCTTCAAACCCGCGCAGCCGGTGGTGTTCTGCGGCCTCTTCCCCGTCGATGCCAATGATTTCGAGGCGCTGCGCGACGCCATCGAGAAGCTCGCCCTCAACGACGCCTCCTTCAGCTATGAGATGGAAACCTCCGCCGCCCTCGGCTTCGGCTTCCGTTGCGGCTTCCTTGGCCTTCTGCACCTTGAGGTGATCCGCGACCGGCTGGAGCGGGAATACGACCTCGACCTCATCACCACCGCGCCGTCAGTGGTCTTCAAGCTGCACATGAAGGATGGCGAGGTGCGCGATCTGCACAACCCTGCCGACATGCCGGACCTCACCTATATCGACCATATCGAAGAGCCGCGCATCAAGGCCACGATCATGGTGCCGGATGATTATCTGGGCGATATCCTGAAGCCTGTCAGGATCGGCGCGGCATCCAGCTGAACCTGACCTATGCCGGCAGCCGCGCCATGGTGGAATATGATCTGCCGCTGGCCGAGGTGGTCTTCGATTTCTACGACCGGCTGAAATCGGTGACCAAGGGCTATGCCAGCTTTGACTACCAGATTTCGGAATATCGCGAGGATCATCTGGTCAAGATGTCCATCCTCGTGAACGAGGAACCGGTGGATGCGCTTTCCATGATGGTCCACCGCGACCGGGCCGAGATGCGGGGCCGCGCGATGGTGGAAAAGCTGAAGGAGCTGATCCCCCGCCACATGTTCAAGATCCGATCCAGGCGGCGATTGGGGGCGGGTGATCGCGCGCGAGACGTTGAGCGCGATGCGCAAGGACGTGACGGCCAAGTGCTATGGCGGCGACGCGACGCGGAAGCGGAAGCTGTTGGACAAGCAGAAGGCCGGGAAAAAGCGGATGCGCCAGTTCGGCAAGGTGAGATCCCGCAGGAGGCGTTTATTTCGCTCAAGATGGATGATTGAGGGGGCGAAATACCCCGCGATATCATTTCTTCAGTTTTTCACGCTAGAGAAACTCTAACTGTATCGCCTCTTTATTGCTACGCTGCTTTCTCGATTTGCACTGAGCTTTCCGTTATGCCTACCTGTCCGGTTCTTTCAGAAAAAGAGGTCGTTATCTTTTTCAATATGAATGACTTCGTGTATATATGGTCCATGTTGGTCTTGGCCATTGGAGCTAACCCAAAGGCAATGAATGCGCGTTCTGCGCCAGTATGCACTTGTGCTTCCTTGAGTGACGGCCACCGGTTTACAAGATCTATCGGCTGCACGATTGGACTAAAGTCTGGTTTCTCATGTCTAACTAATTGAACCAATTGCAACCTCAGGAGCGCTGCTGAACCCAAACAATTTCTCGCTTCACCTGCTGGGCGGACTAGGGTCAGGATGCATTGATTTCTGTTGCGCTGCGTGATCTACGCCCGAAAACGGAGCGGTGACATGAGCGATCTCTTCTGGCTGACCGACGCGCAGATGTTGCGCGCCTGCTCCCTTCTTTCCCAGCGTCGCACGGGAAGCCCCGGGGTTGATGACAGACGGGTGCTGAGCGGGATTATTTTCATCAATCGCAATGGCTTGCGTTGGCGCGATGCGCCCGCCGCGTATGGCCCACATAAGACGCTCTACAGCCGGTGGAAGCGTTGGAGCCGAAAAGGCATCTTCGCGCGGATGATGGCCGGGCTGGCGGCGGAACACGGCGAGAAACGACCGTGATGATCGACGCAACATACCCTCAAGGCCCATCGAACGGCGACCAGCATGGCCGCCAAAAGGGGCGTGGTCGCCTGATCGGTCGAACCAAAGGCGGTATGAACACCAAGCTGCACGCCATCTGCGACAGTCAGGGGCGACCGATCGACCTGTTCGTCACCGCTGGACAGGTCAGCGATTATATCGGCGCTCGGGCCCTGCTGAGTGGCCTGCCAAACGTCAAATGGCTACTCGGGGATCGTGGCTATGACGCTGACTGGTTCAGAGAAGCGTTGCAGGACAAGAAAGAGGATACGTGCCTGCATCCCGTGCCGGAAGAAACGCAAGACGCCGATCAAATACGATAAGCGGAGATACAAGCGGCGTAACCGCATCGAGATCATGTTCGGCAGGCTCAAGGACTGGAGGCGCGTCGCGACCCGCTATGACCGATGCCCCAAGGTCTTCCTCTCAGCCATCGCCCTCGCGGCTCTCGTCATCTATTGGTTATGAATCCTGACCCTAGGGCTTGAACAAACTGCAAAGTAAAGTCCGACCAGTGGATTGAGGCTCACGTCAAGCAACCTAGTTGGAAGCCCATAGTGCTGAGCGCGAACCAGTTGATCAAATATGCCTGTGTTCGGCAAACTCCTTCGGGTGCTGTGCGGAGCTGTCTAATCATTAGGTGTTCTGAGTTCAGGTGGTTTGCGCTGCGGAAGATGCTAGGAGAAATCCCATAATCAACGCTTGAGTGCCCTCTTATGGTACAGTGTACTCCGGCATTATCTTCGTTGAGTTTTGCAATTTTTCGGATGTAACCTTCTCTAGGCTTTTTATTGCTTTTGGCACGAACGGTTACTCCAACTGTTTCTGCTCATTCCCATTTAGCTAGATGGTATGATGTCCTGTCACGACCGTAGGGCGGGGTTCACCCCGCCACCCCACACCACCGCGCAATGCGGGGTGAACCCCGCCCTACGCCGTCACTTCGCCTGAACCCGGCGGTATTGCTTCGCCGCGCTCCGCGTCGGTCGCACCGCGGCCCCGCCCGCTCCACGCGGCAGGGCCAGCCCCGCCATGGCCGCCTTGCCCGATGCGGCTTTCGCTTCCTCCGCTGTTTCGCCGGTTTCCCCCTCGGCGAGCAGCGCCCGCGCGGCGATGATCGCCTGCCGTTCCCGCTTCATCGTGAAGTGGCTGACCATGGCAATCACCAGCACGAAACCGCCCATGGTAAGGATCGCCATATACGCCATCACACCTAATCCACCATCTGATCCAGCCGGTTGTTACCCAGTAGATGGAAAATCGCGCCGAAGGTGCAAGACAGGATGATCAGGGGCGGGTCGAAGATCGGGCCTTGGCGGATCAGGTTGGCGACGGGGCTTGCGGTCACCACCGCGACGCGGAGGTTGTAGAAGAAACAACTCTGCGCCTTGCACTTTCGTTCAGGATCAGCCGTCGCCGTTCGATCTGCTTTGCGCCCGTTGGGGCGTGGTGGGCTTTGCGAACATGGGCCTGCACTCGTCACGAACAAATATCGCGTGAAGTCTAGCGGGGTTGGCGCTGTTTGCAAGGAAGCGTAGGGCGGGTTCACCCTGCCACCGTCACCGCACAAAGCGTGGTGAACCCCGCCCTACCTCCTCGCCCGCCGCGCCCCGGGGCTTGACCCGGGGCCTCGGGCGGGCAGCGATGCGGGTGGCCTTCCTTCACCGATCCGCTTCCGCACGATGTAGGTGTGCGCTTCGCGCGCACCATTCTCCTCGTCCGTGGTGCGCGCGAAGCGCACACCCTACGCCGAACTCTTTCACCACCGCCCCGCCTGCGCCGGGCTTGACCCGGGGCCAGCGATGCGGGTGGCGGTGGAGGTCCCGGGTCGGGCCCGGGACGCGGGGGGCTTCCCTTTACCGATCCGCTTCAGAACAACCCGTCGCCGCCCTGTTGCTGTTCGACGACCTCATCCGCCACGATGGCCCCGGCGCCGCCGATGACGAGGGGCGCGCAGGCGGGGAGGGTGAGGAGCGCGAGAAGCGCGGCAAGCCGGGGGAGGCGCATGGGTCTGTCCTTCTTGTTGCCGCCGCAGCGGTGTTCAGGGGTGTTAACCTAAGGCCGCGCGGTGCGGCTTGCCAAGGGGCGGGATGTGATCCTCGGCGGCGGCGGTTGCTGCGGGTGCATGGTTAACGGGATCTTTCCCCGCCGCCCGAAGCGTGCATACGCGGGCTGCACCGCCTGCTGCACTGCGCGCCTGCACCGGCTGTGGCACCGCTCTTTTGGTCACATTGACGCCGGGCGTCATTCATGCTGCAATGCAGCATGAGGAAAGGCGGGCATCCCATGGGCCATGTCGTCACCATCGCGCAGCAGAAGGGCGGATCGGGCAAGACCACGCTGGCCGTGAACCTTGCCGTGGAATTCCTGCAGCGTGGCCAAAGGGTTGCGCTTCTGGACACCGATCCGCAGGGCAGCCTTGGCCGCTGGTTCATGGCCCGCCGCGAGGCGCGCGGGGTGGAGGGGCTGGAGTTTTCCACCGCCTCGGCCTGGGGTGTTTCGTATGAATGCGAAAAACTTCGCAAGATCAATGACTTGGTGATCGTCGACACGCCGCCCAAGGTGGATGCCGACCTGCGCCCCGCGCTGCGCGAGGCGGATCTGGTGCTGATCCCGGTGGCGGCGTCGCATGTCGATCTCTGGGCGACGGACGGGGTGCTGGACCTGATCGCGCGCGAGGGGCGGGCGGCGATGGTGGTGCTGAACCGCTGGAAGGCGGGCACGCGGCTGGCCGAGGACGTGGCACAAGCCGCTGAAGAGAAAGCGAAACTTGCCGTGGCGCGGTTGGGTAACCGGGTCGTCTATGCCGAGACCCTGGGGCAGGGGCTGGCCGCGATGGAGGCCGGGCGCGGCCCGGCGCGGGCCGAGGTGGCGGCGCTGGCCGATGAGGTGGCGGCGGCGCTTCAGGGCTGAGACGGTTTCTGCAGGATCAGCTTCCAGCCCGCATAGGCCCCCGCCGCCCCAAAGAGAACCGCCCAGAACCCATTGCCAAGCCAAAGTTCAACCCCGCCCCATCCAAGCGGTGCCAGCACGGTAATCCAGCGCACCCAGGCGTGGCGGAACATGGGGTGATCGGGGTCGAGGAAGGGTTTGTTCATCTGTGCCTCATCTGCGGGTGCCCCCTTATGCGGCAGGCGGAGGATTCGGCAAAGGCCGGTCACTTCCCCGGCGGTGTTTTCCCGGGGGGAAGCGGCAGAGGTGCGGCCCCGCGAAGGCCGGATCGCGGTGAAACGGTAAACAATTCAGGGCTGTGACCATGGATTTCCGCCCCCCTGCCATGCTGCTGCCTTGATTCCCCGTGAAACTGGCAACAGTCCCTCTTGCTGTCAGAGTGCCATGCAAACCCCCGCGCGCCTTCTTCTTCTGTGTTTTTCGGCCATGATCTATTGCATGCCGGACGCGGATGAGGCTGCGGGGCCGCTGTTCCTTTTGTCTTCGGTCACGGCGCTGGCAGCGCTTCTGATCTGGATGCGCGCGGCCTTTGCCGAGCGCCTGCCCAAGCTGCGCCGCAGACGCCGCCGCCGCCGCCCGCAGCGCCCGGCGGATCAGCGGCGCTGGGTGGTGATCGACGGATCGAATGTGATGTTCTGGCAGGACGAGACGCCGTCGCTGACCACGGTTTCCGCCGTGGTGGGCGAGGTGCGCAAGGCGGGGCTGACACCGCTTGTGTGGTTCGATGCGAATGCGGGTTACAAGGTGGCGGATCGCTACATGAATCCGCGCGACCTGTCGCGCGCCATCGGCCTGTCGCCCAAGCAGGTACGCGTGGCACCCAAGGGATCGCCTGCCGATCCGCTGCTTCTGGATGATGCGGCCAAGCTTGAGACGGGGGTTGTCAGCAATGACCGCTACCGCGATTGGGCGGCGCGCTTTCCCGATGTGACGCGGCCGGGCGTTCTCGTGCGGGGCCGGGTGGAAGGCGGGGCGGCGCTGCTGGACTGGCCCGCCGCCGCCGCGCATTAGCGCCGGCGCTTGTTGCCGCCGCGCTGGCCCGCGCGGCCCGCGGTGGAGCGGCCGGAGGATTTCACCGCGGCCTCGGCTGCCTCTTCCACCGCTGATTGGCGGGCGAGCGGGTCGTCGGCGACGGCGAGTTCGACGGCTTCCAGTCGCTTCACCTCATCCCGCAGGCGGGCGGCCTCTTCGAATTCGAGGTTCTCGGCGGCCTTGCGCATCTGGGCGCGCAAGGCATCCAGATGGGCGGCGAGGTTCGATCCGACCATCGGCTTGTCCACCTTGGCGGTGACGCGGGATTGGTCGGTGTCGCCCTGCCAGAGGCCGGCAAGCACATCCTCGACGTTCTTCTTCACGGTCTGCGGGGTGATCCCGTGTTCGAGGTTGTAGGCCACCTGCTTTTCACGGCGACGGTTGGTTTCGGCCATGGCGCGTTCCATCGACCCGGTGATCCGGTCGGCATACATGATGACGCGGCCTTCGGCGTTGCGCGCGGCGCGGCCGATGGTCTGGATGAGCGAGGTTTCGGAGCGGAGGAAGCCTTCCTTGTCGGCGTCGAGGATCGCCACGAGGCCGCATTCGGGGATATCCAGCCCTTCGCGCAAAAGGTTGATGCCCACCAGCACGTCGAAGGCGCCGAGGCGGAGGTCGCGCAGGATCTCGATCCGTTCGATCGTGTCGATGTCGCTGTGCATGTAGCGGATGCGGATGCCCTGTTCGTGGAAGTATTCGGTCAGGTCTTCGGCCATGCGTTTGGTCAGCGTCGTGACCAGCACACGCAGGCCCTTTTGCGCGACGATGCGGATTTCGGAGAGAAGGTCGTCCACCTGCATCTCTACCGGGCGGATTTCGACTTCGGGGTCGATGAGACCGGTGGGGCGGATGACCTGTTCGGTGAAGACGCCGCCGGTCTGTTCCAGTTCCCACGCGGCGGGCGTGGCGGAGACGAAGACGGATTGGGGGCGCATGGCATCCCATTCCTCGAATTTCAGGGGGCGGTTGTCCATGCAGGAGGGCAGGCGGAAGCCGTGTTCGGCCAGCGTGAATTTACGCCGATAGTCGCCGCGATACATGCCGCCGATCTGGGGCACCGAGACGTGGGATTCGTCGGCGAAGACGATGGCATTGTCGGGGATGAATTCAAACAGGGTGGGTGGCGGTTCGCCGGGGGCGCGGCCCGTCAGGTAGCGGGAGTAGTTCTCGATCCCGTTGCAGACGCCGGTGGCCTCCAGCATTTCCAGATCGAACTGGGTGCGCTGTTCAAGGCGTTGGGCTTCCAGCAGTTTGCCTTCCTTCACCAGCTGGTCGAGGCGAAGGGTGAGTTCGGCTTTGATGCCCTTGATCGCCTGCTGCATCGTCGGGCGGGGGGTGACGTAGTGGCTGTTGGCATAGATGCGGATCTGTTGGAAGGTGTCGGTCTTGGCGCCCGTCAGCGGGTCGAATTCGGTGATCGATTCCAGTTCCTCGCCAAAGAAGGAAAAGCGCCATGCGCGATCTTCGAGGTGGGCGGGCCACACCTCCAGACTGTCGCCGCGCACGCGGAAGGAGCCGCGCGCGAATGCCTGATCGTTGCGGCGGTATTGCTGGGCCACGAGTTCGGCCATGACCTTGCGCTGGTCATACATCTGGCCGGTGATCAGGTCCTGCGTCATGGCGGAATAGGTTTCCACCGACCCGATGCCGTAGATGCAGGAGACGGAGGCCACGATGATCACGTCATCGCGTTCCAGAAGCGCCCGGGTGGCCGAGTGGCGCATCCGGTCGATCTGTTCGTTGATCTGGGATTCCTTCTCGATATAGGTGTCCGAGCGCGGGACATAGGCCTCGGGCTGATAGTAGTCGTAGTAGCTGACGAAGTATTCGACGGCGTTGTCGGGGAAGAAGCCCTTGAATTCGCCGTAAAGTTGCGCGGCCAGCGTCTTGTTGGGCGCAAGGATGATGGCGGGGCGCTGGGTTTCCTCGATCACCTTGGCCATGGTGAAGGTCTTGCCGGTGCCGGTGGCGCCAAGAAGCACCTGATCGCGTTCGCCCGCCATCACGCCCGCCGTCAGTTCGGCGATGGCGGTGGGCTGGTCGCCGGCGGCCTGAAACGGGGTCTGCATGACAAAGCGGCGGCCGCCTTCCAGCTTTGGCCGGGTCAGCACCTCGGGGCGGTCCGTCAGGGCATTGGCATTGTTGTGGGGCATCTGATTCCCTCCGATTGGACAGATTTGATCCGTTTTTGTTCCCCTGCAAGCACCCGCCTGCCCCCGAGAGGGGGAGATGTCCGAAGCGTGAAGATATCAGGAACAATTTTATCGTGTTTTGCGGTGAAGTTTCGCATCCTTGAGTTGCAATGCCTGCGTGACTGGGTCATGGTGAAGGGGCAAGCAGCAGGACTGTCGGCCGGTCGCACCACACACCCCACCCACACTCCCCGTGGCCGGTCGGCAGTTTTGAAGGATCGCATCCCCGGACAAGCTGTCGCTTGCGTCTTTGCGCGAATTTCGCCAGAACGGCCCTGCACGATCAGGAGGTTCCCGCCCATGCGCGCCCGCATCTATCAGCCCGCGAAGACTGCCATGCAATCCGGAACGGCCAAGGCCAAGGGCTGGATTCTGGAATTCGCCCCGGCTTCGGCCCGCGAGGTGGACCCGTTGATGGGCTGGACATCGAGCGACGACACCCAGACGCAGGTAAAGCTGCGCTTTGACACGCGCGAGGCGGCAGAGGCCTATGCGGTGGCGAAGGGGATCGAGTTCGACGTGACCCTTCCCAAGGCGCGCAAGCCGGTGATCCGTCCGCGCGGCTATGGCGAGAATTTCGCCACCGACCGGCGCGGTGCCTGGACGCACTGACGGGGATGAGCATCACCATCACCGAGGAAAGCCCGGTCGGATCTGACCTGCGGCTTTTGTTCGAACGGCACACCGCCGACATGCATGCCGATACGCCGCCCGAATCCATCCACATGATGGATGCATCGGAACTGGCGATTCCGGCGGTGCGGTTCTTCGTGATGCGCGATGTGGGGATGCCCGTGGGGATGGGGGCCTTCAAGCGGATCGACGACGCCCATGCCGAGATCAAGTCGATGCATGTGCTGGCCGAGATGCGGGGGCGCGGCCTGTCGCGCCGGATGCTGACCCATCTGATCGACGAGGCCCGCGCGGCGGGCTTTCGGCGGCTGAGCCTTGAGACGGGGGTGCAGCCCACCTTTGTTGCGGCGCGCGCGCTTTATGCCAAGGCCGGTTTTGCGGAATGCCCGCCCTTCGAGGGCTATTGGGACGATCCGAATTCCGTCTTCATGACGCGGCAGCTTTAGGCCCCTTGCCTGACAGGCCCGGGTCGGCCAAAAGGGGGCAACGGTCCCGTAGCTCAGCTGGATAGAGCAGCCGCCTTCTAAGCGGCGGGTCGGGGGTTCGAGTCCTCCCGGGATCGCCAGCTTTTCAGGATCAGGCGTCTGGCCGGGCAGTTGCCCCTGCGGGGGCTATTCGAAGATCCGTGCAATTTCCGCCTTGGTCAGCAGCCGCCAGTCGCCGGGGGTCATGTCTGCGGGCAGGGTCAGGTTGCCGAGGCTTTCGCGATGCAGCGCCTCCACATGGTTGCCGGTGGCCGCGAACATGCGGCGGACCTGATGATAGCGGCCTTCGGTTATGGTGAGCAGGGCCTCGGTCGGGGTGAGGGGCAGGAGTTCGGCCGGGGCGAGGGGCTTTTCCTCGCCCTCAAGCATCAGGTCGCCCGAGGCGAAGAGGGGGCCTTCATGGCCCTGCAGCGGGCGGGCGAGGCGGGCGCGGTAGGTTTTGCGGATATGGTGGCGCGGGCTGATGATACGGTGAAGCAGCGCGCCGTCATCGGTGAGCAGCAGAAGGCCCGAGGTCTGCTTGTCGAGGCGGCCAATGGTCGAGATGGTCGGATCGCGCCGCCGCCAGCGTTTCGGCAGCAGGTCATGGACGAGCGGCCCGTCTTCCTTGTGCGAGCAGGTCATCCCGAGCGGCTTGGAGAGCAGGATCACTAGCCCGGGCAGGGGATCAAGCGGCTCTCCGTCGATCCTCAGGCGGGCGGGCAGGTCCGGCGCGAGGGGGATGCGCGCGGAAACATCGGTCAGGTCGGCCCCATCCAGCGTGATGCCGCCCGCCTTGGCCAGCCGCGCCATTTCGCTGCGCGAGCCATAGCCCATGGCGGACAAGAGCCTGTCGACGCGGGTGGTGGGGACCTTGGCCATGATGTCGATGTCCTGCCGCCCGGAGGGGCGCGCGGCGGGCGGCTGGGCCGCGCCGCTGCGCCCGTGGCGGGGCTGGCGCTATTTCAGCTTGATGCAGAAATGCTTGCGGACGGGCTTTTCGATCTTCCATGTCCCGGCAAAGCCCGGCTCTACCGTGAAGGCATCGCCCGGGGTCAGGGTGACGGGGGCACCGCCATCGGGGGTGATGGTGATCTGGCCTTCGATCAGGTGGACGAATTCGTAAAGCTTGTAGGTTGCGTGCCAGGTGCCGACAGTGGCCGCCCATGTGCCGCTGATCACGCTGCCATCGGCCGAGGTATGCTGCACCCATGTCTGCATCGTCGGGTTGCCTTCGACCTTCACCCAGCCGTCGAGATCGGTGACCATCGGATCGGGGCCCGGGGCGGGGAAGCGGAAAACCATGTCGGCCATGTCGAATGCTCCATCTGTCGGCTGTGCTGCCAGTGGTAGGGGGCGGGGCGCGGGCTGGCAAGCGCGAAAGGCCGCGCGACGGGGCTTGCCTGCGGGCGGGGGATCGGTCAGGGAGGCGCAGGTCTGGGCGGGAAGGGATAGGGATGCTGATCCGGGGCGCGACGGCGGCGGATGCCGATCATCTGGTGCGGTTCATCAATATGGCTGCGGATGATCTGCCGCTGCATTTCTGGAAGAAATCAGTGGGCGAGGGGGGCGATCCCTGGGCCTATGGGCGCGAACGGGCGGCGCGGGAGAGCGGGAGCTTTTCCTATGGCAATGCCTGGCTGGCCGAGGTGGAGGGGGCGGTTGCGGCCTGTCTTCTGGGCTATCCGGCGGAAGACGAGCCCGCCCCGATCGCGCCGGACACCCCTGCGATCTTTGTGCCCCTGCTGGAGTTGGAGGCGCTGGCGCCGGGATCATGGTATCTGAACGTGCTGGCCACCCATGAGGGGTTCCGTGGGCGGGGCCTTGGCAGCGCGTTGCTGGCCAAGGCCGAAGAGATCACCCGGGGGGCGGGGCGCGGGAAGATCAGCCTGATTGCTGCGGATACGCATCAGGCGGCGCTGCAGCTTTATGCCGCGAAGGGCTATCGCGAGGTGGCGCGGCGTCCCGTCGTCAAGGGCGACTGGGCGGTGGATGCGCGGGAGTGGATCCTGTTCGTGAAAACGGTCTGAATGGGGCGCGGGGGGGTGCGGGGGGGCTGTGCCCCCCCGCCTGCCCTCAGGTCCGGTGCGGCAGGGTCGAAGGCGCGCCGCCTTCGAAGCGGTTGCCGTGGCGATAGTCGCAGGGGGCCTCTTGCATCTGCAGATGCAGGCCGGTGCCGGTGAAGGGATGGGCGCGGGCGACATCCTCGTCGAAGTCGATGCCAAGACCGGGGGTTTCGGGGGGGAGGATGTAGCCGTCCTCCCATTTGATTGAATTCTTGATGAGTTTCTGATGGAAAGCGCCGCCCGTTTCGATGGTTTCCGCGATCAGCAGATTGGGGATGGAGGCCGCGAAATGCACGTTCGCCGCCCATTCCACGGGGCCGGCATAAAGATGCGGCGCCATTTCGGCGTTGAAGATTTCGGCCATGGCGGCGATCTTCTTCGCCTCCCATATGCCGCCAACGCGGCCGAGGGCGGGTTGCAGGATCTTGACCCCGCCCGCGCGCAGCAGGGTGCCGAATTCGGCCTTGGTCGTCATCCTTTCGCCCGTGGCGAGGGGGACGCGGACGGATTTCGCGACTTCGGCGAATTCCAGAAGGTTGTCCGGCGGGATCGGTTCTTCGTACCAGAGCGGGTTGTAGGGTTCCAGCTCGCGCCCCATGCGGATCGCGCCGGGGGTGGTGAATTGGCCGTGCGTGCCGAAGAGGAGATCGGCGCGGTCGCCCACTGCCGCGCGGATGGCCTTGCAGAAGGCGACCGAGCGGGTGATGTCGGACATGGCGGGTTCATGGCCGCCGCGGATGGTGTAGGGACCGGCGGGGTCGAATTTCACCGCGGTGAAGCCCATGTTGACGAAGCGGAGCGCGGCCTCGGCGGCGGCGTCGGGGTCGACCCAGAATTCGGCGCTTTCCTTGCCGGGTTCGGGGTAGAGATAGGTGTAGCTGCGGATGCGGTCGTTCATCTTGCCGCCCAAGAGGGCGTAGACGGGGCGGTTGCGTGCCTTGCCGAGGATGTCCCAGCAGGCGATTTCAAGGCCGGAGAAGGCGCCCATCACCGTGGGATCGGGGCGCTGGGTGAAGCCTGCGGAATAGGCGCGGCGGAACATCAGTTCGATGTTTTCCGGGTTCTCGCCCTGCATGTGGCGTTCGAAGACGTCTTCGATCACCGCTTTCATTGCCGCTGGTCCGACGGTGGAGGCGTAGCATTCGCCATAGCCCGTGATGCCTGTGTCGGTGGTGAGCTTCGGGAAGATCCAGTAGCGCCCGCCCCAGCCCGGGAAGGGGGGGGCTACGACGAAGATTTCGAGGTCTTTGAGCTTCATGGTCGGCCTCCCGCTTGTGGCTGGCTGCGGACCGGGGGTTTTGCACCCCCGGACCCCCGCAGGGTATTTTTCCCAAGATGAAGGGGGCTTTGGCAAGGTGCCTAGTGGTTTGCGACGTTGTGGTGACGCTTTCAGGCCCTGGCTTTGTCGGTGACATGCAGGATCAGGCAGAGCAGCATGAGGGCGGAGGCCAGCAGGAAGGGTGCACCGGGGGAGTAGACGGGGGCATCGGGCGCGGTGAAGGCGGCGAAGGTGTTGGTCATGATCAAAGGCGAGGTGATCATGGCGATGGCGTTGAGCGAGGCGAGGACGCCTTGGAGTTCGCCTTGGGCATCGGCGGGGGCGGCGCGTGAGGCGAGGGATTGCAGGGCGGGGGTGACGACGCCTCCCAAAGCGGTGATGGGGGTGATGATGAGGGCGTGGCTGCCTTGGGTCACGAGACCGAGGGCGGCCAGTGTCGTGACATCGACCCACATGCCGTAATGGACGGCGCGGTGTTCGCCGAAGCGTTTGATCAGGGGGCCGACGAGCAGTGCCTGACCGATGGCGAAGCTGATGCCGTAGAGGGCGAGGGAGAGGCCGACCATCGTGCTGTCCCAGCCGAAGCGGGCCTGTCCGTAATAGGCCCAGATCGTGGGATAGACGTTCATCGCGATGCCGAGGATGAGGAAGCAGGCGAGGACGCGTTTCAGGCCGGGGAGTTTCGACACGGCGCGCAGCGCGCCCAGCGGGTTGGCGCGGGCGAGCGAGAAGGGGCGCCGGGTGGCGTCGGTCACGGTTTCGGGCAGGACGAAGTAGCCGAAGGCCATGTTGCCGAGTGCGAGGGCGGCGGCGGCGTAGAAGGGGGCGTGCAGGTCGATGGCTGCGAGGAGGCCGCCGATGAGGGGGCCGGCGACGAAGCCTACGCCGAAACAGGCGCCGATCAGCCCGAAGCGCGCGCCGCGTTTTTCGGGGGGCGTGATATCGGCGATATAGGCGGTGGCGGTGGAATAGGTGGCCGCCGTGATGCCTGCGACGATGCGGGCGGCCAGCAGCAGCCAGATCGTGGGGGCGATGGCCATGACGAGGTAGTCGATGGACATGACGAGGAGCGAGATCAGCAGGATCGGGCGTCTGCCGTAGCGATCAGACAGCGAGCCGATGATGGGGCCGAAGAGGAACTGCATCACGGCGTAGGAGGTGGAGAGGATGCCTCCCCAGACGGCGGCCTGCGAGAGGGTGCCGCCCGTCACGCTTTCGATCAGGTCGGGCATGACGGGAAAGATCAGGCCGATGCCGATGGCGTCGATGGTGATGGTGATCAGGATGAAGGCGAGGGCGAGCTTTTCGCGGCGGTCGGACATGCGGTTTCTATCGGCTTCCCGTTGCGTTGGCGGGACGCTAGCGCCTGTCAGGCTGGGTTGACAGGGGTCTTGTCGGGCAGGCGGTGCGAAATCGTGTCGATGTGGCGGGCGAGGGCTTTGGGTGCGGAGAAGAAGGGGGAGTGGGAGGTGGGCAGGGTGAGGATGTTCCCGGGGGGAAGTTCGGCGGACATGGTTTCCTGATATTCGGGCGGGATGGCGCGGTCGTCGGTGCAGCGGATGTAGAAGCGGGGGAGGGTTTCCGCGCGCGAGGTGTCGGGGATGGGGGTTTCCTGCGGGCGGATGGGTTGGGGGCAGAGGCGGGTTTGGGCAAGGGCCACGTCTTCGGGCGGGCAGTCGTGGTAGAAGAGGGCGGGGGATTGGTCGGGGTCGAAGGTGAAGGTGGTGCGGGTGTCGTCGATCCGGAAGGCTCCGGCGAGGGGTTGGCGGGGGCCTGCCTTGCGCATTTCCGCGAGGGTTTGGCCGGGGCGGGGGAGGTAGGCGCAGAGGTAGATCAGCGCGGCGATGCGGTCGGGGGCGCGTTGGGCGGCGGCGGTGATGGGGAAGCCGCCCATGGAGTGGCCGACGAGGATCGTGGGGCCGCGGGTCGCGTTCAGGATGGCCTCGGCGTAGAGGTCGAGGGTGACTTCGCTGGCGGGGGTCCGGTCGTCGCCGTTTCCCGGCAGGTCGATGGCGCGGGCGTGGTGGCCAAGGGCCTGTAGCGCGGGGATGGTGCGGTGCCAGCACCATGCGCCATGGGCTGCGCCGTGGATGAGCAGGATGTCAGGCATGGCCGATTTCCGTGAGGAACTGGGTGATGACGGCGGCGTATTCGGCGGGTTTTTCGACGGGGGGAATGTGGCCTGCGCCCCGGATCAGGGCGAAGCGGTGGCCCCGGATCAGGTCTGCCGTTTCGCGTATGAGGTCGGGCGGGGTGGAGCCGTCATTGGCCCCCGCGATGGCGAGGGTGGGAAGGGTTAAGGTGGCGGTGGTTTCGTAGAAATCGGTTCCAGCGATGGCTGAGGCGCAGCCGGACCAACCTTCGGGGTTGGTGGACAGGAAGAGGCGCGAGAGGCGGGGGAGCGCGGGGTTGTCCTGCCATTTCCGGCCCAGCCAGCGTTCCATGGTGGCGTCGTGCAGGGCCTGCATCCCGCCCGTGCGGATGGCGGCGATGCGGTCTTGCCAGTGTTCGGGGCGGCCGATCTTGGCCGCCGTGTTCGACAGGATCATGGCGCGGACAAGGTCGAGCCGTTTGACGGCAAGACCTTGGGCGATCAGCCCGCCGATGGAGAGGCCGAGGATGACGGCGTCCTTGAGCGCGAAATGGTCCATCAGGCGTTCCATGTCGCGGATCAGCGCGCCCATCGTGTAGGGGGCGGGCGGGACGTCCGACAGCCCATGGCCGCGCAGGTCGAAGCGGAGGATGCGGAGGGTCGAGGGTAGGAGGGGGATCAGGTCATCCCAGATCGCGGCGCTGGTGCCGAGCGCGTGGATGAGGACGAGGGGGGCGCCGTCCTGCGGTCCGGTCAGGTCGGCGTTCAGGCGGAGGTCGGGGAGGAAGACGGGGGGCATGTCGGGAAGGTGACCTTGATCAGGCTGCGGAAGCGGGGAAGCGGCTGGATGGGTTGGGAAAGGATAGTCAGGTGGCGTGACGGTCCAGCGCCATGCGGAAGGTGGCCGGATCGACATTGCCGCCGGAGGCGGTGACGATGACGGTGTCGGGCAAATCGTCCCGGTGGAGTGCCGCCGCCAGCGCGATGGCACCGCCCGGTTCGAGGACGATGCGCAGATGGGTGAAGGCCAGCGCCATGGCGCGGAGCGCCTCATCATCGCTGGCGGCAAGGCCCGGGCCGCAGAGGCGGGACAGGATCGGGAAGGTGATCTCGCCCGGTTGAGGGGTGAGGATGGCATCGCAGAGCGACCCTGTCATGCGGGCATTGCGTTCGATCCGGCCCGAAGCGAGGGAGCGGGCGGCGTCGTCGAATCCTTCGGGTTCGGCCGGGCGCACCTTGAGCGCCGGGGCGCGGGCGGCGAGGGCCGTGGCGATGCCGGCGGTCAGGCCGCCCCCGCCGCAGCAGGTGATGACCGTGGCCTCGGTGATACTTGCGGCGGCGGCCTGATCGGCGATTTCTAGGCCGGTGGTGCCTTGGCCCGCGATGACCTGCGGGTCGTCGAAGGGTTTGATGAGGGTGAGGCCGCGTTCCTGCGTCAGGCGCGCACCGATGGCATCGCGGTCTTCGGTGGCGCGGTTGTAGAGGATCACCTCGGCCCCGTAGGCGCGGGTGTTGGCGATCTTTACCTGCGGGGCGTCGGCGGGCATCAGGATCACGGCGGGGATGCCGTGGCGTTTTGCGGCCAGCGCCACGCCCTGGGCGTGGTTGCCGGAGGAATAGGCCATGACGCCTTTCGCCCGCGTGGCGGGGGCAAGGGCCGAGATGGCGGACCAGCCGCCACGGAACTTGAACGATCCCGTCAGTTGCAGGCATTCGGCCTTGATGAAGATGCGGCGGCCTGCGGCGGCGTCGAGGAGGGGGGCGTTCAGCAGGGGCGTGACGCGGGCGTGGCCGCGGAGGCGTGCGGCGGCGGCTTCGATCAGGGCGATGTCGATCATGCGCAGGCTTTCAGGAAGGCGTGAACCGCCGTCAGGCTTTCGGGTTCATCAAGGAAGGGGATATGGGCGCGATCCGGCACTTCGGCGAAGATCATGTCGGGGCGGCGGCGGCGCATTTCGGCGGTGGTTTCCGGGGTGAGGAGATCGGAATTCGCCCCCCGGATCAGGGCGAGCGGCAGGCCCGCGCAGGCATCGAAGAGCGGCCAGAGATCGGCGGGCGGGCCTTCGAAGGCGGCAAGGAAAGCCTCGCGCAGGGCGGGATCATAGGTGATCTTCAGCCCCGTTTCGGTGGCAGTGTAATGCAGCCGCGCCTCGGCCAGCCAGCGTTCGGGCGGGACATTGGCGAAGCCCGGCATGTTGCGGGGCAGGGCGGCGGCGAGGGTTTCGTGATCCTTCGAGGCGGGGTTGCGACCGACATAGTCGAAGATGCGCGCAAGGCCCGCGCGGTGGATTTCGGGGCCGATGTCATTGAGGCAGATGCCGATCAGGCGCGGCTTTGCCAGCGCGGCCAGCAGCATCGCGATGAGCCCGCCGCGCGAGGTGCCAAGGATCGCGGCCCGGTCGATTCCCAGATGATCAAGGAGGGCGAGCGCATCCTGCGCCTCTTGCGGGACGGTATAGGTGGCCGCACCCGACCACTGGCTTTCACCGCGGCCGCGATAATCCATCCGGATCAGGCGGCAGGGCGGCAGATGGGGACGGAGATAGTCGAAATCGCCCATCGTCCGGGTGAGGCCCGCAAGGCAGAGAAGGGGAAGGCCCGCGCCTTCGTCGCGATAGGCAAGGCGGGTGCCATCGGCGGTGGTGAAGGTCTGGGTCATGCGGTCTGTCCTGTGGGGTTCGGGCCGTGTCGCGGCCAGCTTTGCACAGGCCGCGGGGAAATGTCAGGGGGGCGCGACCATCCGGGCGCTTGCCCGGAGGCGGGGCATTGCCTAAACCCGGGACGCGCAACAGGGAAGAGACATGGCGAAGGAAGACAAGGCAGAGGTTCGCGCCCCGTCAAGGAAGGTGGGCGCGCTGCGCGGGCTTGCCCCGTTCCTGCGGCCCTATCGGGGGATGACGATTCTGGCGCTGGGCGCGCTGGTTCTGACGGCGGGGATGAGCCTGCTTGCCGCTGGCGGTGCGGCGGGTGGTGGACGGGTTCAACGAGGATGTGGCGCTGCTGGACCAGTATTTCGGCGCGGCGCTGGGCATTGCGGCGCTTCTCGCGATCGGGACGGGGGTGCGCTATTACTTTGTCACCAAGCTGGGCGAGCGGGTGGTGGCCGATATCCGCCGCGCGGTCTTTGACCGGGTGATGGGGATGAGCCCGGCCTTCTTCGAACGGCTGCTGTCGGGCGAGGTGCTGAGCCGGATCACGACGGATACGACGCTGATCCTGTCGCTGATCGGATCGTCGATCTCGGTCGCGCTGCGGAATTTTCTGATGTTGCTGGGGGGGATGGTGCTGCTGGCGCTGACCTCGGTCAAGCTGTCGGGGCTGGTGTTGCTGATCGTGCCCGCCGTGGTGGTGCCCATCGTCATTCTGGGGCGCCGCCTGCGGGGGCTGAGCCGCGAGACGCAGGACTGGATCGCCAATTCATCCGGCACGGCATCCGAGGCGCTGATGTCGGTGCAAACGGTGCAGGCCTTTACGCATGAGGCGCGGACGCGGGCCTCTTTCGCGGAGGTGACCGAGAAATCCTATGTCGCGGCGCAGACCCGCACGCGGGTGCGGGCGATGATGACGGTGATCGTGATCTTTCTGGTCTTTACCGGCATCGTGGGCGTGCTGTGGATCGGCGCGCGGGATGTGCGGGCGGGGGTGATGAGCCCGGGCGAGTTGGTGCAGTTCGTGATCTATGCGGTGATGGTGGCGGGATCCGTGGGCGCCCTGTCGGAGATCTGGGGCGAGGTGCAGCGGGCCGCCGGCGCGACGGAGCGGCTGGTGGAATTGCTGGGGGCCGAGGACCCGGTGCAGGATGCGCCCGCGCCGCGCGCCCTGCCGCGCCCGGTGCGGGGCGAAATCTCCTTTGAGGAGGTGACCTTCCGCTATCCCGCGCGGCCCGAGGTTTCGGCGCTGGACGGGATCAGCCTGCGGGTGGCCCCGGGCGAGACGGTGGCCCTGGTCGGCCCTTCGGGGGCGGGCAAGACGACGATCCTGCAACTTCTCATGCGGTTTTATGATCCGCTGGCGGGGCGGGTGCGGCTGGACGGGATCGACCTGCGCGAGATGGCGCGCGCCGATTTCCGCCGCGCCATCGCGATGGTGCCGCAGGATCCGGTGATCTTTGCGGCATCGGCGCGGGAGAATATCCGCTTTGGTCGCCCCGAGGCGACCGATGCCGAGGTGGAGGCGGCGGCGAAGGCGGCGGCGGCGCATGAGTTCCTGATGGCGCTGCCCGAAGGCTATGACACCTGGCTGGGCGAGCGGGGGGTGATGCTTTCGGGCGGGCAGAAGCAGCGCATCGCCATCGCGCGGGCCATCCTGCGAGATGCGCGGGTGCTGCTGCTGGACGAGGCGACCTCGGCCCTTGATGCGGAATCCGAACGTGCGGTGCAGGCGGCGGTCGAGAGCCTGTCGGAGGGGCGGACAGTGCTTGTCGTGGCGCACAGGCTGGCCACGGTGAAGCGGGCGGACCGGATCGTCGTCTTCGATCAGGGGCGGATCGTGGCCACCGGCACGCATGAGGCGCTGGTGGCGGAAGGCGGGCTTTATGCCCGGCTGGCGCGGCTGCAATTCACCGACGGGCAGGCGTGATCGGCGACTGACGTTGCGTTTCGGGCGATGTGCAGCCTTGCAGGGGGGGCTGTGAGCCATCACATTCCCTTGAAAGGCCCCGGGAGGAACAAGGGGGCCATCAAGGGGAGGATGCCATGGGTGAGTTCGCCAATCTTGCGGATGTAAAGGCGATCGAGGCGGAAATGCCTTGGGAGGCGCGCGGCATGGCGCGCACAATGCATGAATTCCTGAGCCGCGCGAAGGCCGCGCATGGGACGCGGCCGGCGATCAGCTATCAGATCCTGTCGGGGCCGAAGGAAAAGGCCGAGACGCTGACATGGAACGGGCTGCATGCGAAGGTGACGCAGGCGGCGAACCTGTTCCGCAGCCTTGGCGTGGGTGAAAAGGAAGTGGTGGCCTATGTGCTGCCCAACAGCCTTGAGACCGCGGTCACCCTGCTGGGCGGGGCGGTGGCGGGGATCGTGAACCCGATCAACCCCCTGCTGGAGGCCGAGCAGATCAGCGCCATCCTGCGCGAGACGAAGGCCAAGGTGGTGGTCACGCTGAAGGCCTTTCCCAAGACCGACGTGCCGCAGAAGGTGGCCGAGGCGGTGAAGCATGCGCCTTCGGTCAAGACGGTGCTGGAGGTGGATCTTGTGCGCTATCTGGCGCCGCCGAAAGCGTGGATCGTGCCGTTGATCCGGCCCAAGAACCCGATCAGCCATACGGCCAATGTGTTGAATTTCAACGCGGAACTGGCCAAGCATCCGGCGGACCGGCTGACATTCGAGGACCGGAAGGAAGACCGTGTGGCCGCCTATTTCCACACGGGCGGGACGACGGGGATGCCCAAGGTCGCGCAGCACAAGGTTTCCGGCATGGTCTATAACGGCTGGCTGGGGCAGCGTTTGCTGTTCAAGGAAACCGATTGCGTGATGTGCCCGCTGCCGCTGTTCCATGTGTTCGCGGCCTATCCGATCCTGATGTCGATGATCGCGTCGGGCGCGCATGTGGTGTTTCCCACGCCTGCGGGATACCGGGGCGAGGGGGTGTTCGACAATCTGTGGAAGCTGATCGAACGGTGGAAATGCAGCTATCTGATCACCGTTCCCACGGCGCTTGCCGCGCTGATGCAGCGGCCTATCGACGCCGATATCTCCAGCCTGAAGAATGCGTTTTCGGGATCCGCCCCGCTGCCCATCGAGCTTTACAACCGGTTCTACAAGGCCACAAATGTCGAGATCGTCGAGGGGTACGGGCTGACGGAATGCACCTGTCTGGTGTCGGTCAACCCGCCGGGGGGGACGAAGAAGATCGGCTCGGTCGGCCTGCCCTTCCCGCATACCCATGTGCGTATCCTGCAGAAAACAGGGGAGAATTTCCGCGAATGCGCGGTGGATGAGGTGGGCGAGATCTGCGTCGCCAATCCCGGTGTCTTCGAGGGATCGACCTATACGGAAATCGACAAGAACAAGGACCTGTTCGCCGAAGGGCGCTTTTTGCGGACGGGGGATCTGGGGCGGCTTGATGCGGATGGCTATCTGTTCATCACCGGGCGGGCGAAGGATCTGATCATCCGGGGCGGGCACAACATCGACCCGGCGGTGATCGAGGAAGGGTTGATGAAGCATGAAGCGGTGGCCTTTGTCGGGGCCATCGGGCAGCCGGATGCGCATTCGGGGGAATTGCCCTGTGCCTATGTGGAACTGGTGAAGGGCAAGGAGGTGGGGGTGGACGAGCTTATGGCCTATGCCCAGACCCATATCCACGAACGCGCCGCCGTGCCGAAACATATTGAAATCCTTACGGAATTGCCGAAAACGGCGGTGGGCAAGGTGTTCAAGCCGGACCTGCGGCGCATGGCGATCACCCGCGTCTATGACGCGGCGCTGGCCGATGCCGGGATCGGCGCGCATGTCGCCGAGGTGGTGGAGGACAAGAAGCGCGGCCTCGTGGCGCGGTTGATGCGGAATGGCCCGGTCGATCAGGCACGGGTGCAGGATGTGCTGGGCGGGTTCACCGGCCCCTGGGAGTGGACGGACTGACGCCTGCGGGCGTCAGACTTCCATCCAGATCGTCACGGGGCCGTCATTGTTCAGGCTTACGTCCATATCTGCGCCGAAGATGCCGTTTGCGGTGGGAATGCCTTCATCCTGCATCAGGCGGGTGAAGAGTTCGTAAAGGCGGCGGCCTTCGTCGGGTTTCGCGGCGGTGGAGAAGCCGGGGCGGTTGCCGCGCAGATCGGCGGCGAGGGTGAATTGCGACACGATCAGGGCCGCGCCGCCGATATCGCGGATGGAGAGGTTCATCTTGCCCTGATCATCCTTGAAAATCCGCAGCTTGGCGATTTTCGCGGCGAGTTGGCGGGCCTTTTCATCGGTATCCCCTTCCATCGCGCAGACGAGGATGAGGAGGCCCGCGCCGATTTCGCCGGTGATTTTCCCATCCACCGTGACCGAGGCGCGGGAGACGCGTTGGAGGACGGCCCTCACAACTCATCCCGCCAGGGTGGGTTGGCGCCGGGGCGGGAGACGGTGACGGCAGCGGATTTCGTTCCGAGGGTGAGGGCTGCATCCAGCGTGGCGTCGGAGAGGTGTTCCAGCGCGGATTTCGTCAGGGCGCCGGCCTCATGCAGGGCGGTGAGGGCGCCTGCGTTGAAGGTGTCGCCGGCGCCGACGGTATCGGCCACGGTGACGCGGGTGGCGGCGACGAAGCGGTTCTGCGTGGCGGTGATGGCGCGCGCGCCTGCCGCGCCTTCGGTGATGAAGACGAGTTTCGGCCCTTTTTCAAGGAGTTGGCGGGCGAGGGTGGAGATGTCGCCCGCGCCCATGAGCCAATGCAGGTCTTCGTCCGACAGTTTCACGATATCGGCGCGGGCGATCATGCGTTCGATGCGGGCGCGGTATTCGGCCTCTTTCCCGGCGATGAAGCCGGGGCGGATGTTGGGGTCTATCATGGTGACGCGGGTGGCAGCTTCGCGGGCCTGAAGCGCCTCATAGGTGCTGGCGGCGGGGTCGTTCACCAGCGAGATGCCGCCAAAGAAGAGGGTGGAGATGGTGGCGGGCAGGGTGGGGAGCTGGTCCTGCGACAGCAGGCGTCCGGCGGTGTTTTCATCGTAGAAGGCGTAGGTGGCCTGACCGTCGACCAGTTTGACGAAGGCCACTGTGGTGGGGCGGTCGGAGCGGGCGCAATGTGCCGTGTCGACCTTGGAGGCTTCCAGCGTTTCGGTCAGGATCTGGCCGAGCATGTCATTGGAAATGCCCGAGAAAAAAGCGGAGGGCGCGCCGAGGCGGCCCAGCGCGATGGCGGTGTTGAACACCGCGCCCCCGGCATAGGGAGAGAAGGCCGGTTCGCCCAGCGTGGTGGTGCGGGGCAGCATGTCGATCAGGGCTTCGCCACAGCTGAGAATCATCGGGGCCTCCTTCATGTGGCGGTGACCTTAGCGGATTTCGGCATGTTAGCGCAAACAATCAGGCTGTGAACCAGGGAGCGAGGTTGGCGCGGATGCGGGCGAGTGGGGTGTTGCCCGAAAGGTCTGGCTGGAAGGGTTGGCCGGTGATGGCCTGATAGGCGTCGATATAGACCTGTGCCGTCTGCGCGATCATTTCTGCAGGGATTTCAGGGATTTCGTCCTTGTAGGGGTCGCAGCGGGCGGCGACCCAGGCGCGGATCACGTCCTTGTCGAAGGAGGGGGGGCGGGTGCCGTGTTCGAAGGCGTCCGGGTAGCCGGAAGCGATCCAGTAGCGCGAGGAATCGGGGGTGTGGATCTCGTCGGCGAGGAGGATGTTGCCATCCTCATCCGTGCCGAATTCGTATTTCGTGTCGACGAGGATCAGGCCGCGTTCGGCGGCCATTTTCTGGCCACGGGCGAAGAGGGCGAGGGCCTTCTCAGCGACTTCGTCCCATTGGGATTGGGTCAGAAGTCCTTGGGAAACAATGTCTTGCGCGGTGAGGGGTTCGTCGTGGCCGCCATCGAAGGCCTTTGACGTGGGGGTGATGATGGGCTGCGGCAGGGCCTGATTGGCGCGCAGGCCGTCGGGGAGAGTGTGGCCGTACATGTCGCGCTGGCCCTGTTTGTAGAGGGTCAGGATGGAGGTGCCGGTGGTGCCTGCGAGATAGCCGCGGACCACGATTTCGACGGGGAGGATCGTCAGGCGTTTGCCGATGACGACGTTCGGGTCGGGGTAGGAGATGACGTGGTTGGGGCAGATGTCGGCGGTGTGTTCGAACCAGAATTTCGCCGTCTGGGTAAGGACTTGGCCTTTGAACGGGATGGCCGCGAGGATGCGGTCGAAGGCGGAGATGCGGTCCGACGAGATCAGGATGCGGGTGCCATCGGGCAGGTCGTAGCAATCGCGGACCTTGCCGAAATAGGGGCTGGGGAGTTCGGGGATATGCGCCTCGGTCAGGGTGCGGGTGAGGTCGATCATGGGGGCCCCCGTTGCAGGTTTCGGGCTGGTGATGGGGCGGGGGCGGATGGGAGTCAAGCGGGGGGATGGCGGGGGATGGCAAGTGCTTGCGGACGCTGGATTAATTCGGGGCCGGGGCGAGAAAGGGGATGCCACGTCCGGTGCAGCGTGGCGGTGCAGACGGCGGTGCAGACGCGCGGCCTGTGCGGCGGGCGTTAACCAAGTGCTGTTGGCGGGGACAGATCAGGGGGAGTGGAGGCGATTTCTGACGCAGAAATCGCGGCGGAAATTGACGCAATTTCCGGGGGGCGGTTACAGGGGCCGGTTCGGGGGGCCGCGGTCGGATTGGGTATTTAGGCCAAGGTGAGGGGGCAGGGGGGCAGCGCCGGGGGGCGATTTCTGCGTGCAGAAATCTTCGCGGAAACTGCGTCAGTTTCCGCCCCTAGCGCGACTGGGTGACGGCCAGCACGATGCCCGCGACGATGAGGCCCGCGAGGATCGCGAAGGCGATCTTCCACGCGCTCCAGGGGCGTTCGCCCTGCACCTTGCCGGTCTGCCCGTTCACGACGAAGCGGTAGCTTTTGCCGTTGTATTTGTAGGCGGCCATCCAGATGGGCAGCAGGACATGCTTGAAGGTTTCGTCCTTCCAGTCCGTCTCGACCCGGTCGACGCGCTGTTCGTCGCCGCCGATATCGGCGCGGACGTCCTGCAGGATGACGCCTTCCATCACCTCGCGCCCCATGGCGTGGCCATCGGCGAGGGGGACGGTGTAGCCTTCGGCGGTGAAGCCTGCGAGGTAGTCGTCGCGCCACGGCTGCAGGGCCGACAGATCCCATGGTTGCAGATTGTCGGTGTAGTTGCGCGGCAGGCTGGTGCTGGCGAGGATCAGCACGTCGTCAAAGCGGCGGGCGACCCAGCCGGAGCGGGACGACCAGCGGGTACGGCGGACCTGTTCGGTTTCGGTCTTGCCGTTGCGGGTGACGGTGCGGGTTTCGTAGTAGTGATCCCCCCGCGCGCCCGCGTAATGGGAGCGGGTGGCGGCGTCGAAGGTCCAGAAGGGGACGTAGAGGCCGTTCAGCGCGCGACCCTTGCGGGCGTATTCCTGCAACCCGTTCGGGGCGAACCAGAGGCTGCCCAGCCAGTTCGTCATGGCGGCGCGGGCCTGTTTTTCGTTCAGGGCGAAGGGCATCACCGCCTGCGGCTTGATCCGGCGTTCCTCGCCCGTGTTGATGGAGACGGGGGTGGCGCAGAAGGGGCATTCGGTGGCGTGGGTCGCGCCCTGAAATTCCACCTGCGCGCCGCAGGAGGGGCAGGGCGTGATGCGGACGCTTTCCATCTGCGCGGCGGGCAGGTCGTCGGCGAGGCCGAGGGCGAGGTCGATCTCGTTCAGGTGGCGGGTGCGGGCGGCGGGGGCGGCGGGGATGTCCTGCCGTGCGCCGCAATGGTCGCAGACAAGGTCCGTCGCGCCGGGTTCATAGCGAAGATCGGCCCCGCAACTGTTGCAGGGCCAGTGTTTGCGATCATCGGGCATGGATCAGGCCCCGGGCGGCGGCGGCGGGGGCGGGACTTGGGCGAAGAGGCGGGAAAGCTCCGTCTCGGACGCGGGTTTCCAGCCCTCCACCCCGGCGGACCAGACCTGCGTGGCGCGGGTGAGGCTGCCATTGGCGATGAGGGCGGGAAGGTCGGATTCGGCGAAGGGGCCCTTGGTCGCGCCGTTTTCGGCGATGTGCCATGCCTTGGCGGCGGGGGGCGGCGGAGGGGGAGGGGCGGCGGCGGACGCGCCACCCTGCGCGCCCCATGGGCCCATGTTCTGGGCCATGGCCATGCCCATCGCGGCGCCCATGCCTGCGGTCATGGCATCGCCCGCCGATCCCGGCTTGCCCATCGCCTCGGCCGCCGAAAACTGCATGTATTTGTTGAGATCCCCGGCGATGCCCACCGAGGTGCGCTTGTCCAGCGCCTTTTCCACCTCTTCGGGGAGGGAGATGTTCTCGATGTAGAATTCGGGCAGGGTGAGGCCGTATTCGGCGATCTGGGGCGCGATGGCGGTGGTGACGAGTTTGCCGAGATCGGCGGTGTTCGCGGCCATGTCGAGGACGGGGATGCCCGAGCCTGCGATGACGCGGGAGAATTCCTGAATGATGACGTTGCGGATCTGGAAGCTGATTTCATCGGCGGTGAATTCACCATCGGTGCCGACGATTTCCTGCATGAACTTTGCCGGGTCGCCCACGCGCATGGAATAGGTGCCGAAGGCGCGCAGTCGCACGGGGCCGAATTCCGGATCGCGGCACATGATGGGGTTTTTCGTGCCCCATTTCAGATCGTTGAAGCGGGTGGTGGAGATGAAATAGACCTCGGCCTTGAAGGGCGAGTTGAAGCCGTGATCCCAGTGCTGCAGCGTGGTCATCACCGGCATGTTGTTGGTTTCCAGCATGTAGAGACCGGGGCCGAAGACATCGGCCAACTGCCCCTCATGGATGAAAACCGCCGCCTGACCTTCGCGGACGGTCAGCTTGGCGCCATACTTGATCGCATTGCCGCGCCGTTCGAAGCGCCAGACCATCGTGTCGCGGCTGTCATCCGTCCAGTCGATGACGTCGATGAATTCACCCTTGAGGAAATCGAATACCATGTCACTGCCTCCTTGCCGGTCGTCTGGCCGGGTTCAAGTTTCGCCGCCCGCGAGCCGTGCTGCAAGCGATTCCACGATGGGCCGCGCCTCGGACTCGGTCATGCCGGGGCGGAGGGCGGGGGAGTAGAGCATCTTCAGCATCAATTCGTCCTGCCGGGTGAGGAGGGCGAATTCCTCATCGTCGTTGAAGATGGAGGGGCGGGCGGTGGGGCTGTCATTGGCGAGGCCGAGCCCTTGGGCGATTTCTTCGTGCAGGCAGGAGAGGCGCAAAAGATCGGGATGTTCGGCGCGGATCACCGCGAAGGCGCGGGTATAGGTCGCGCCATCGCCCGCCGACATGGCGTAGACGAGGCAATAGGTGGAGCGCGGCATGTCGGTGATGGCCGCGACTTCGGGGGCGGAGAGGCCGGGAAGGGCGGCGCGGACCTGCGGGCCGAGGGCGCGGCGTTCGTCTTCGGAGACGATGTGGATGAAGAAGTTGGGGGCTCGGTCGTCCAGCGCGATGGGGTGGCCCGTGATGCGCGAGAGGCGTTGCAGGAAGGAGGCGACGCGGGCGGTATCGGCGGCGCGGCGATCCGCTGCGGTGGAGGGGCCGAAGCGCAGGCCCACGCGGACGGGGGCCTGCCATTTGCGCAGGCGGCTGGCAGTCATGCGCTGCACGGGGCCGGCGGTGGTGCGGGTGTATTCGTCATAGAGGGCGATGCGGATGAAGTTTTCCGCCAGCATCCTGTCGGTGAAGGGGGTGTCGCGGCCCCCGCCATCGGTGCGCAGAAGGCCCTGCGAGAGGAGTTGCGCCTGCACGCGGGCGTAATGCGCGCGGGCGAGCGCGGAGGCGGGCGTTTCCGTCCCGGGGGGGAGGGCCGCGGCGGCGGCCGTGGGCGGGGCGCTGCGGGCCCCGTTGGGGGTGGGCGTGGTCGGCGTGCAGGCGGTGAGCCCTGCCAGCGCGAGCGCGGCGAGGGCCTTGGGGGCGTTCTTGAGGTGCGGGCCGCTGCGGGATGGAGGGGGGACTGGGGCTGTCGGCGCGGATCAGGCGCCGGGGGTTGCGGGGGGCGTTTCGGTGTTTCGGGCGCGGGCCGAGGCGAGGGTGTCGCGCAGGTCCGCTTCCATCTTGGTCAGTTCGGTTTCGGCGGTGGCGCGGCGGGCCTTGCCTTCGTCGGCGATGCGCAGGCTGTCCTCGATCGTGGCGATCAGGGTTTCGTTGGCGGCGCGGACGCTTTCGATATCGAAGACGCCGCGTTCCATTTCCTCGCGCACCACGCGGTTGGCCTGTTGCAGGTTGTCGGCATTGGATTTGAGAAGTTCGTTCGTCAGATCATTCGCCTCGCGCACGGCCTCGGCCGCCTCGCGGGAGCGCTGGATGGTGACGGCCTGCGCGAGCTGGGTTTCCCAGAGCGGCACGGTGTTGACGAGGGTGGAGTTGATCTTGGTGACAAGGCTCTTGTCGTTTTCCTGCACGAGGCGGATCGAGGGGAGCGATTGCATCGTCACCTGACGGGTGAGTTTCAGGTCATGCACCCGGCGTTCCAGATCATCGCGGGCGGCGCGCAGGTCGCGCAGTTGCTGGGCGATCTTGACCTTGTCATTCTCGGGCGCGGCGGCGACCTCGGCCTCTTTGGCGGGGATGGCGGTGGTGTCGGTCTCAAGCAGCTTCGCCTCGCCCGCGGCGATGTAGAGGGCGAGTTCGTCGTAGAAGCGCAGGGTTTTCTCGTAGAGCAGGTCGAGCGACTTGATATCCTTGAGCAGGGTATGTTCGTGCTGCAGGAGGTTTTCGGTGATCTTGTCGATCTGGGACTGCACCTCTTCGTAGCGGGCGACGAATTTGGCGATGGGGGCGGCCTGACCGGTGATCTTGTCCCACCAGCTGCGTTCGCGGCCGAGATCCAGTTCCTCGGACGAGAAGCCGCGGATCGTGGTGACGATCTGGCGCAGGGCATCGCCCGCGGGGCCGACATCCTTGTTCTTCACGCCGGCGAGCATGTCCTGCGAGATGACCTGCAGTTCGGATTGGGCGGCGGAGCCGAAGGAGATGATGGACTGGGTGTTTGTCAGGTCCACCTCGGCCATGCGCTGGCGAATTTCGGCGGCGCGGTCGGCGGGGGCCTGATCCAGCGGCAGGACCTCGGCCACGGGCGCGGGCAGGATGGCGGTGGTCAGCGCCTCGACTTCGGCGAGGGCTTTGGCGGCATCTTCGCGGACGGTGGTCGACATGGGATGATCCTTCTTCTGGGGCGCGGGCGGGGCGCCGGAACTTCGTCATGAAATGGGTGTTCGCCGCTGGCCGCAGCCTGCGACAGGTTGGCGCGTTTTTCCAGAGCGGTTTTGCGGCGAGGGGCCAGAAAAGCGGCTTGACGCCGGGGCAGGCGACCGGATCAGCGGGTGACGTCGTTCAGGGTTGCCAGATCGCGGCTGAGCCGGGCGTCGGCGCGCGCCTTGGCATCGGCCGCGAGGGTGGCGATGCGGGCTGAGACGCTGTCGAGGGTGGCCACAAGTTCGGCGCTGCGGGCCGGGTCTGGTTGGGCCGCGTGGAGGCGGGCAAAGCGCTGTGCGGCATCGGCAAGGGCGGGCAGCCAGACGGCGAGGGCGCGCCGCGTGTTCGGCAGGAAGGCGGGGTCATCGCCAAGATGGAGGGTGAGGGCCTGTGCCTCGTGCACGAGGCGGGCCGTGGCGGTGCCGATCGCGGGATCGTCGCAAGGGGCGAGGGCGGCGGTCAGGCGCGCCAGTTCGGCATGGGCGGGGCTGGTGATGTCTTCGATGCGTTCGGCCTGAAAGGCGGTGATGCCATCGGCATGGCGGTCGGTGCGGGGATCGAGCCCGAAGGTCAGAAGGTGCAGGCCGCCCGCCACGGCCCCGCAGAGCAGCGCGGCCAGAGGGGCGGTGCCATCGGTCGCGAAGGCGGCGGCAGCGGCAAGGCCCATCAAGGCGGCGGATATCGCCTTGAGCGGCAGGCGCGGGGCGCGGGCGGCGGCGCGGGAGAGCCAGTAATCCTCGGCCCGCAGGCCCTCGGCCAAGATCCACAGGGACAGAAGATAGGTGCCGGTGATCGCCCCGATGGGAAGGGCCTGAAAGATATCCTCGGGGAAGCGCAGGAAGGGCAGGAAGAACACAAGCACATAGAGCGCGTTGCGTTCGCGGGTGAAGCGCGTGGAGGGCGGGGAGCGCCGTTCGAACAGGGCCGAGTGGACATCAGGCGCGTTCGCGAGGCTGTGGTCGGGGATGCCGGTCATGGGCGGATCCCGGTGTTTGCGAAGACGAGCAGAAGCATCAGCCCGACGAAGGAGGCGATGGGCACAAGGCCGCTGGCCATGGGGCCGTGGGTGGCGCTGCGGGCGATGGCGGTGAAGAGGCGTTCACGTTCGGGGGCGAGGAAGGCGGAGGCCCGGCGGAAGAGGGTGTAGATCGCGAAAAACATGGAGAGGGTGGCGATCAGGGCCAGAGCGCCGAGGCCGGCACCGCCCGAAATGCCGGCCTGAAGCAGCAGGGCGGTCAGGACGCCGATGATCGGCAAGGCGAGGGTGGGTTTCATGTTGGCCGGTCACGCTGATTTTTGCGCAAGATCCATCTGGAAAGCGGCCACTTTGCGGCGGTTGCGCGGAAAGTCGCGGGCGGGGCGGCCTCAGGCGGCGAGGTCGTCGAGGCGGGCCGCGACGCGGGCGAGGGTGGCGGCCAGTTCGGCGCTGCGGGCGGGATCGGGGCGGGCGGCGTGGCGCGCGGCGAAATGGTCGGCGGCATCGGCGAGCGCGGGCAGCCAGAGCGCAAGCGCGCGGCGGGCGAAGGGCCGGTCGGCGGGATCGGGGCCTAGGAGGGCCGTCAGGGCGAGCGTGGCGCGCGACAGATCGGCGGCGGCGCTGCGGATGGCGGCATCGTCGCAGGGGAGAGCGCGGCCATGATCCGCCCGAGCGCGGCGCGGGCGGGATTGGCGTCATTGGCGTCATTTGCGGCGGTGGTGGCGGATGCGGCGGATTGTTCGGGCGGTTTGGCGGTGGTGTCGGGCGTGTCGGCGCGGTGTTCCGCTGCCGGATCGTCGGTGGCATAGGGGCTGCGGCCGTCCAGCCCGAAGGCCAGCAGGTGCAGGCCGAAGGCAAGTCCGCCGCAGAGCAGGGTGGCGGGCAGGGCGGTGCCGTTGCTGGCGAAGGCCGCCGCCACGGCAAGGCCCATGATCACGGCGGAGACCGTCTTGAGCGGCAGGCGCGAGGCGCGGGCGGCGGGCGGGGTTTCGCCCGCCTCGGCCCTGAGGCCCGCGCCGAGCAGCCAGAGTGCCAGCAGATAGAGGCTGGTGATGGCGGCGATGACCAGCGCCTGCGCCATGGTTTCGGGCAGACGAAAGAGCGGCAGGGCAAGCGCCAGCCCGTGCAGGGCGATATAGTCGCGCGCGGCGCGGCTGCCCGGGCTGGCGCGCCAGCCGAAGCGGAGGGCGGGGCGGGCCTTGGCCGGAAGGGCGGAGGAGGGGGCGAAGGTCATGGCTGGATCCCGGTATTGGCCGCGAGCATCAGGCCCATCAGCGCAAGAAGCGCCGCGGCGGGGAGCAGGTCACCCGCGGGATGGGGCCCGGCCGGGCGCGTTTCGGCAGGATGGCGGGCAAGGGAAGCGAGGCCGTGGCGGCCTGCGGCCAGTTGGCTGGCCAGACGGGTGGGCAGATGGGTCGGCAGATGGGCGGGCAGGCGGAGCCAGATCGCCCGCAGCGCGAGGCCGCCAAGGCCCAGCGTCAGGGGAAAGGCGATGAGCAGATGCCCGGGGCCGGAGCCTGTCGCGGCAAGCGCGAGGCCCAGACCGAACAGCAGGGAGAGGAAGAAGAACACGGTTTTCATGCGATCCTGCCAATGGTGCCGTGGCAGCAGGATCACCCGCAATGGCGGCGATATTGGGGCCATTCCGGGGAAAGCCCGGGCCTGTATCGGGCCTGTATCGGGCCAGTGCCGGTCAGGTGCGGGCGATCAGTGATCGCGTTGCAGCCTTTCGCGCAGCACGCCGATTTCGACATCCAGATCTGTGCGGTTGTCCGACAGAAGGGCCTGCGTGCGGCTTGCGAAGTTGGTTTCCAGATCGTCGAGCAGCGCTTCGTAGTCGGCGCGGGCGGTGGCATCGCGGTTCTGGCGGTAGAGATCGGCGAATTTCACCGTCGCGTCGCGGGCACCCTGCAGATAGACCGAGAGGTATTTGCGCGCGGCGGTCAGATCGCGGGGGTCGGCCTCGACGGTGCGGAACATGGCGCGGGCGGTGGTGGCGAAGCGGTCGACGCGGGTTTCAAGGGCGCGGTCCCCGGCGCGCAGGATGGCATCGCGCATGGCGGCGAGGTGCTTTTCCGCCTCGTCCACGGCGCGGGCGACGCGGTCGGTCTGGAAGCTGTCGATCCCTTCGGCCCCCTTGTCGCGCAAGGGATCGGGGCCGAAGGCCATGAGGTGCAAGAGCCCGCCCGCTATGCCAATACCCAGCGGCAGGAAGCCCGGCTGACTGATCGAGGCGGCAAGCGCAAGGGCGGCCCCGGTCAGGACCGAGGCGAAGATCTTGCGCGGGATGGCCGGGCGGCGGGCGATGTGGCGATCATCGTATTCCTGATGCGCGCGGGTGCCTTCGCGGGTGAGCCAGGCCGCGAGCAGCAGGAGCGCGGTGGCGCCAAGGCCCGGCAGCAGCGCATCCGGCCCGCCGGTGAAGGCCGGGACAAGCAGGGTGAGCGAGGCGAAGAAGAAGATGTTGACCCGCGCCCCGGCGCGGCTGGGCCGCTTGCCATCGAAGCGGTTGGGCGGAAGCGGCGGCGTGCCGCCCGATGCGGGGGCGCCGCGGGCCTGGCGGCGTTCATCGGCATCGCCGCGGCGCTGGCCGTCAGGGCTGTATTTTCCGCCATAGCGCTGGGCCATGTCACTGCACCCCGCTGCCGGCAGTGTAGAGGATCAGCGCGAGCAGCACGAAATAGGCAAGCGTCTGCAATCCTGTGCCTGTCATCCCGCCCCCTGCCTGCGCTGTTTGCCCGGTGCGGCGACTATAGGACAAGGCGCGGGCGCGGGGCAATGGCGGGGCTGAGGGGGTGGGGGGGGGCGATCAGCGCGGGCGGCGGGGTGGCGGGCCGGGGCGGCGCGGGCCGGGTTTGGCGGGCGTGCCGGGGGTGGATTTGGGGGCGGAGGAGCGGGCTGTGCCCGCCGGCGCGGCGGGCTTGCCCGGGCCGCGGCTTTGCGCCGGTTTGGTGGGCGCGGGTTTGGCGGGGGTGGGTTTGCCGCCGCCGCGGCGCGGGGTGGGGGTGTCGAGCAGGGTCGCGCCCCGGGGCGGGGTGCTGCCCCGGCGTGGGCGGGCGGGGCCGTCCGTCCCGGCGGCGGTGGGCGCGGCGGCGCGGGGGGGGCGGGAGGCCGGTTTCGGGCCGGGCTTGCGCGGGGCATCAGTGGCATCGGAGGCCTCGCCCGTCAGGCCGAGCTGATCGCGCAGGACGCGGGGGCGGACTTCCTCGACCTCGCCGGGTTTGAGCTCGTTCAGGCGGAAGGGGCCATAGCTGGTGCGGATCAGGCGGTTCACGGTCAGCCCGATGGCCGCCATGGCGCGGCGGATCTCGCGGTTCTTGCCTTCGCGCAGGCCCACGGTCAGCCAGGCATTCGCGCCCTGATGGCGGTCGAGCATCACCTGCATGGGCTGGAAGGTTTCGCCTTCCACGGTGATCCCCTTGCGGAGGGGTTCGAGATCGGGGTCGGTGGGGTTGCCCTTGACGCGGACGCGGTATTTGCGCAGCCAGCCGGTGGAGGGGAGTTCGAGGCGGCGCTTGAGTTCGCCATCATTGGTGAGGAGGAGGAGACCCTCGGAATTGAGGTCGAGCCGGCCCACCGACATCACGCGGGGCATGTCTTCGGGGAGGTGGTCGAAGACGGTGTCGCGGCCCTTTTCATCGGCGGCGGAGGTGACCAGACCTTCGGGTTTGTAATAAAGCCAGAGGCGCGCGGGTTCGGGCGGTGCGAGGGGCGCGCCGTTCACGGTGATGCGGTCCTTCGGGCCCACGTTCAGGGCGGGGCTGTCGATCACCTTGCCGTTCACCGCGACCTCGCCTGCGGCGATCATGCGCTCCGCCTCGCGCCGGGAGGCGATGCCGGCGCGCGACAGGACCTTGGCGATGCGGTCGCCTGCTGGGCTGGCTGCGGCGGGGGCGGGCTTGGCGGGCTTGGCGGGCGGTTTCGGCGGGCGGGTCATGGCGGCGTCCTTTGCGGGCAAGACTGGTGCCTAGCGGAAGCGGGCCGCGTTTTCCACCCCGCAGCGCGGGCGGCAGCGGTGAAAAGGGGGTATTTGGGCCAAGATGAAGGGGCGAGGTTGCGCCTTTGGGTTTGGCGGGGCAGGAAGGGCCTATGGAGTTCCGGAGCTATATGGATCAGGCGCTGGAGGAGGCGCGGGCGGCGGGCGCGCGGGGCGAGGTTCCCGTGGGCGCGGTGGTGGTGTCGCCCGGCGGCGTGGTGGTGGCGCGGGCGGGGAACCGGACGCGGGAGCTGTGCGATCCGACGGCCCATGCCGAGATGCTGGCGATCCGGGCGGCCTGTGCGGGGCTGGGGGCGGAGCGGTTGGTGGGCCACGACCTTTACGTGACGCTGGAGCCCTGCCCGATGTGCGCGGCGGCGATTGCGGCGGCGCGGATCGGGCGGCTGTATTACGGGGCGGCGGATCCCAAGAGCGGGGGTGTGGCGGTGGGGGCGCGGGTGTTTGCGCATCCGCAATGCCATCATGTGCCCGAGGTCTATGACGGGATCGGCGCGGCCGAGGCGGAAGGGTTGCTGAAGGCGTTCTTCGCCGCGAAGCGGTGAAAGGGGGGTGCGGGGGGACGGCTGTCCCCCCGCGCGGCCATCAGAAGGAGATGGGTTCGAGGACCTGCGGTTCGATCACCTGCACGCCGGGAAGGGCCACGACCATTTCCGTCGCGTCCTGTTCCAGCGCGCCGAAGGTGCGGTAGTGGCAGGGGATCACGGCGCGGAAGTTGAAATAGCGCCGGGCGGCCCAGGCCGCGCGCTTCATGTCCATCGTGTAATGCCCGCCCGCGCTGAGGATGCCGATGGTGGGGGCGTGATATTCGCCCATCCATTGCATGTCGGCCATGATGTCGGTGTCGCCCGAGACATAGATCGTCTGACCCTCACCCGCGATCATGAAGCCTGCCTCGGATCCTGCCGCCACGGGCCCGGCTTCGCCCGACAGGGTGGAGGAATGGACGGCATTCACCATCGTCACCTTGGCGCCTGCCAGATCGACGGTGCCGCCCTTGTTGAAGCCGATGGTGGCGATGCCGTCGCGGCTTTCGAGGTAGGAGACGAGGTCGTAGATCCCCACCAGCGGGATGCCCAGTTCCTTGCAGATGGCGGTGGCGTCGGCGGAATGGTCGCCATGGCCATGTGTGAGCAGGACATGGGTCGCGCCCGCGATCGCCTCGGCCCGGCGGTCGGCGGGGAACATGGGGTTGCCGGTAAGCCAGGGGTCGATGAGGAGGGTCGCCCCCTCGATCTCGATGCGGAAGCCGGAATGGCCGAGCCAGGTGATCTGCATATGGGTCTCCTTGATCTGGTCGGGTGTCTGGTCGGTGGACCGTGAACCTGTGGCGAAGCTAGCGGCGGATGCGGGAAAGGGAATGCCACTTTCGGCGCAGGCGCTGTGCGCCGGTGAAGGCCATGCCGCGCGCCCCTGCGGTGGGGCGGCGGGGGCGATGTCGCCTGATGCCCTTGCGGGAATGGGGGCGGGGGGCTAAACGGGCGGGGATCAGAACAGGGGAAAGACCCATGTCCATCGACATCGACACCGCGCGCCGTGTGGCGAAGCTGGCCCGGATCCGGGTGGAAGAGGCCGATCTGCCGGCGCTGGCCGGAGAGCTTTCGGGGATCCTCACCTTCATGGAGCAGCTCAATGAGGTGGATGTGGAGGGGGTGGAGCCGATGACATCGGTCACGCCGATGCGCCTGAAGCGGCGCAAGGACGAGGTGACGGATGGCAATATCCAGACCCAGATCCTGAAGAATGCGCCGGATGCGCGCGAGGGGTTCTTTGCCGTGCCGAAGGTGGTGGAATGAGCGCGAATTCATGGACGATCGCGGCGGCGCGGGATGCGCTGCGCAAGGGCGAGATTTCGGCCACCGACCTGACGATGGCCTGCCTGACGGCGATTGATGCGGGCGATGCGCTGGGGGCCTTTGTCCACAAGACGCCCGAGATCGCGCTGGAACAGGCAAGGGCGGCGGATGCGCGGATCAAGGCGGGGGATGCGCCGTCGATGTGCGGTATCCCCTTGGGGATCAAGGATCTGTTCTGCACCAAGGGCGTGCCGTCGCAGGCGGCATCGAACATCCTTGCCGGGTTCAAGCCGGAATACGAATCCACCGTGACGACGAAGCTGTTCGATGCGGGCGCGGTCATGCTGGGCAAGCTGAACATGGACGAATTCGCCATGGGGTCCAGCAACGAGACATCCTGCTATGGCAATGCGGTCAACCCGTGGCGCCGGGGCAATGACGACACGGCCCTGACCCCCGGCGGATCGTCGGGCGGGTCGGCGGCGGCGGTGGCGGGCGATCTGTGCCTTGCCGCGACCGGCACCGACACGGGCGGGTCGATCCGCCAGCCTGCGGCCTTCACCGGCATCGTGGGGATCAAGCCGACCTATGGGCGGGTGAGCCGCTGGGGGATCGTGGCCTTTGCCTCTTCCCTCGATCAGGCGGGGCCGATGACCAAGACGGTGCGGGATGCGGCGATCTTCCTGCAGGCGATGGCGGGGCATGATCCGAAGGATTCGACATCCGCCGATCTGCCTGTGCCGGATTTCGAGGCGGCGCTGACCGGGGATATCCGGGGCAAGAAGATCGGCCTGCCGCGTGAATACCGCATGGATGGGATGCCTGCGGAGATCGACAAGCTTTGGGCCGATGGCGCGGCGATGCTGAAGGATGCGGGGGCGGAGATCGTCGATATCTCCTTGCCGCATACCAAATACGCGCTGCCCGCCTATTACGTGATCGCGCCGGCGGAGGCGTCCTCGAACCTCGCCCGCTATGACGGGGTGCGTTATGGGCATCGCGCGAAGCTGGCGCAGGGCGACGGCATCACCGAGATGTATGAGAAGACCCGCGCCGAAGGCTTCGGCAAGGAGGTGCAGCGGCGGGTGATGATCGGCACCTATGTGCTGTCGGCGGGGTTCTATGACGCCTATTACAACCGCGCGCGGAAGGTGCGGGCGCTGATCAAGCGGGATTTCGAGCAGGCCTTCGCGGCCGGTGTTGATGCGATCCTGACGCCCGCCACGCCGAGCGCGGCCTTCGGGTTGGGCGAGATGTCTTCGGCGGATCCGATCGAGATGTATCTGAACGACGTCTTTACCGTGACGGTGAACCTTGCCGGGCTGCCCGGGATTTCGGTTCCGGTGGGGTTGGACAAGCAGGGGCTGCCGCTGGGGCTGCAGCTGATCGGGCGGCCCTGGGAAGAGGGGGATCTGCTGAATCACGCTTATGTGCTGGAACGCGCGGCGGGCTTTGTGGCAAAGCCTGCGAAATGGTGGTAATTCCCCGGACCGAACGGAACCGAGGCGTGATGATGCGTAAAGCTGTGATGTTTGCCCTGACGGCCGGACTGGCGGGTCTGGCGGGCTGCACCCAAAGCGTGCCCGATAGCGGCGCGGGTGTCGGGTTTCAGGATTACAACAGCTATATGCGCGAACAGGTGGCCGCGGCCCCGCGCGCGGCAACCCCGGTGACGCCGGTGACGCAGGTCGCGCCCTTCGGCACGGCGGTGGCCCCCGCGGCCCCGGCGGGAGGGTTTTCGCCCGATCTGGCGGCGGCGGCGATCGACCGGGCCTCTGGCACGGCACCCGCGGCGGGCGCGCCGCTTTCGGCCACGGCGCCGGTTGTCTTTCCTGCGCCGATGGCCCAGCCCTCGGCCACGGTGGCGGCGATTGATCCGAACGATCCCAACCGCCCGCGTGGCAATGCGCCCAGCACCATTCAGGCGCAGTCGGGCGAGATGATCCATAGCAATGCGGGCATTTCCGACGAGCAGGACTTCGCCGCCGTGTCGCAGCGCGAGACCATCGAAAGCGATGCCGAGCGGATCGCGCGGAACAAGGCGCAATATACGGTGATCCAGCCCACCGCCGTGCCCGAGCGGGCCACGAGCGGGCCGAACATCGTGCAATTCGCCCTGTCCACCACCCATGCACCGGGCACGCAGGTCTATTCCCGGTCATCGCTGCGGTTCACCGATCCGCAGGCGGCCTGTGCGCGCTATGCCTCGCCCGATCTGGCGCAGGAGGCCTTTCTGGCGGCAGGCGGCCCCGAGCGGGACCGGCGTGGGCTGGATCCCGATGGCGACGGTTTCGCCTGCGACTGGGATCCGCGGCCCTTCCGGCTGCAGTGAGCGGCTATCCTTCGCCCAATTGCGGGGAACGGCGGGGCGGGGCCCGGCCGGACCTGATCGTGATCCATTACACCGCCATGGCGAGCATGGAAGCGGCGCGGGCGCGGCTGTGCGATCCGGCGCATGAGGTTTCGGCGCATTGGCTGATCGGGCGCGACGGGGCGGTGGAGCAGCTGGTGGATGAGGCGCTGCGCGCCTGGCATGCCGGGGCGGGGCAATGGGGGGCGGTGACGGATGTGAATTCGCGCTCCATCGGGATCGAGCTGGACAATGGCGGGGCGGAACCCTTCGCCGCGCCGCAGATGGCCGCGCTGGAGCGGCTGCTGGCGGATGTGATGGGGCGCTGGGCCATCCGGCCCGAACGGGTGATCGGGCATTCCGACATGGCGCCTGCGCGCAAGTGCGATCCGGGGCCACGGTTCGACTGGCGGCGGCTGGCCTGCGCGGGGCTGTCGGTCTGGCCCGCGGTGGGGGCAGGGCGAAGCGGCGGTCGGCCTGTCGCGTTCCGCGACAATGCGCGCCGCTTCGGATATCCGGACGTGGCGGAGGATCTGATCCTGCGAGCCTTCCGCCTGCGGTTCCGTCCCTGGGCGGCGGGGCCGCCGGATGCGACGGATGCGGCGCTGGTGGCGGATCTGGCGGGGCGCTTCCCGGTTGACGGATGACAGTTGACTGATGGCGGTTGACGGGGGGCTGGGCGCGGCGTAAGCCGCATGCCGCGCGGATGGCCGGATGACCGCGGGGCGCGAGCCTCGAGGAAAGTCCGGACTCCATGAAGCAAGGGTGCCGGGTAACGCCCGGCGGGGGCGACCCCAGGGAAAGCGCCACAGAGAAAAGTCTGCCCTGCATGCAGGGCGATGGTGAAACGGTGGGGTAAGAGCCCACCGCGGACCGGGCAACCGGGACGGCACGGCAAGCCCCACCCGGAGCAATGCCGAATAGGGGCCTCGCGCGGAAAGGTCTGCCTTGGCAGAGACCTCCGCAGGGACGCTTCAGCCCAGAGGCCCGGGTTGGCAGCTTGACCGCCGCGGTGACGCGTGCGGCAGAGGAATGGTCATCCATGGAGGGCAACCTCCGGGACAGAATCCGGCTTACAGGCCATCCGCGCGTCCATTGCCCGACAGGAAGAAGGGGGCCTTGCCCCCTCGCCGCCGGTGGCGGCTCACCCCCAGGGTATTTCAGGCCAAGATGAAGAAGATGCCCATTCACCTTGGCCCAAATACCCAAATCGGAGCCAAGCGGCGCAGGCCGCGCGGGCGACCTGAAAGACTTGCGCCGCATGGCGCGCAATTTGATTGGCGCGGGTTGGTTTGGCTGTTGACTCTGGCAGAGGCGCAAGTAAAAGGCGGGCTTCAAGAGATTTCGCGGGGGCCTGTGCGTTTCCCCGATGCAGGAGAGACGACTATGGCGAAACCGGCGACGATCAAGATCCGCCTGAACTCGACCGCGGGGACCGGGCATTTCTACGTGACCAAGAAGAATGCCAAGACCATGACCGAGAAGATGGTCGTGAAGAAGTATGACCCCGTCAAGCGGGAGCATGTCGAATACAAGGAAGGCAAGATCAAGTAAGATCTGGCCGACCATGCTGTTGCGGGGCCGCCCTTCGGGGCGGCCTTTTGCGTTTGTGGGGGGAACGGGGGGGGCCTTGCCTTTCCGGGCTGGCGGGCTAGGTGCCGCGGATGGATCACACCATCACCCTGAGGCGCGCGCGGCTGTCCGATCTTGCGGGGGTGGACCGGTTGTTGCAGCGCAGCTATCCGCGCCTTCTGAGGGCGGATTACCCGCCTTCGACCCTTGTCCTGTGTCTGCCGATCATCGCCCGGGCCAAGCCGGACCTGCTGCAATCGGGGCGCTATTTCGTGGCGGAGGATGAGGCGGGGCATCTGATCGGCGCGGGCGGATGGAGCGGGGCGAGGCCGCAGGGCGAGGCTTCGGCGGGTGAAGGGGCGGAGGATGTGCCGGGGGCCGGGATCGGCCATGTGCGGCATGTGGCCGTGGATCCGGACCGGCTGCGCGCGGGGATCGGGCGGGCGGTGATGGGGGAGGTCTTTGTCGATGCGCTGCGCCATGGCATCCGCTGGCTGGATTGCCTGTCGACGCGGACGGCGGTGCCCTTCTATCAATCGCTGGGGTTTCGCGTGCTGCATGAGGTGGAGATCGCGCTGGCGCCCGGCATCGTCTTTCCGGCGGTGCGGGTGATGCGGCAGATCGCGCCCTGATGGCCAGGCTGCCGAGGCTGTAATGAAAGAGGGCCGGTCCTGCGACCGGCCCTTTGACTGTGTTCCCGTGGCGCGCGGGTTATTCGCGGTTGCCGAGGAATTGCAGCAGGAACATGAACATGTTGATGAAGTTCATGTAGAGGCTGAGCGCGCCCATGATCGCGGACTTGCCAAGCCATTCCTGATCGCCATGCGCGGCGTGCTGGATGTAGGTGTTCTTGATGTTCTGCGTATCGAAGGCGGTGAGGCCGGCGAAGATCAGCAGACCGATGACCGAGATCGCGAAGGCCAGTGCGCCCGAGCCGAGGAAGAGGTTCACGATCGAGGCGACGATCAGGCCGATCAGGCCCATCATCAGGAAGGTGCCCATTCCCGACAGGTCCTTCTTGGTGGTGTAGCCGTAGAGCGACAGGCCCGCGAAGGAGATGGCGGTCACGAGGAAGGTCTGCGCGATGGAGACGCCGGTGAAGGCCTTGAAGATCCAGGCGAGCGACAGGCCCATGACGGCGGCGAAAGCGTAGAAGAAGAGCTGTGCCCCGGCCTGCGACAGGCGGTTTATCGCCGCGCCGAAGGCGAAGACCATCAGGAGCGGCGCGAACATCACGACCCAGCCGAGGATGTTCGGCGACAGGGTGACGGGATCGCGGAAGATGGAAAGCAGAGCGTCGGACGTGCCGACCGCCCAGGCCACGCCGCCGGTCAGCAGCATGCCCACGGACATGAGGCCGTAGACCTTGTTCATGTGGGCGCGAAGCCCGGCGTCGATCTGGGCGGCCTGGGCGCCTGCGCCGACCGAACGGATCGTCTGATATTCAGCCATGAGAAGCCTCCGATGTTGTAGGGCGGCTGCGGGTTGGCGCCCCACAGGCCGGATGAGGCCAATATCGGGACGCGGGGGCGTCATTTCAAGACGTTCCTTGTGGAAAGACGATATCGAAAATGCGTCTTTTTCGGGAGGGCGCGCCCCCGCCGCCTGGGGCGGCAAAGGTGGGCTGGCGGGGCGTTCAGCCCCGCCAATGGGCCGGGGCATCCCAGAGCGGGCGTTCGGATTCGATCCGCGCGGCATCGGGCGTGAGGCCGATATCGGCAAGGAGCCGGGCATCGAGCCGCGCGAGGGCGAGGCGCTGGCGGCGCAGGCCAAGGCGGGCAAGCCAGTGGCGAAGGCGGGGGAGCAGGCGGGGGAGCCTGGGGGATGCGGTGGGGCGGGCGGTGGCGATGCTGCGGAACATGGGGCTGGCTTTCATGCTGAATGGTGATGGGATTGTGTTCTGTCATCAGGATGCTTGAAACATGACGCGAAACGTGACATTTGAAAAATGAATGATTGTTCGAACTGACATCAGGGATGTGATGATGGCGCGGGTGCTGGATCTGGTGGCGCTGCGGTCTTTCGTGGCGGTGGTCGATGCGGGCGGGTGACGCGGGCGGCGGGCCTTTGAACCTGACGCAATCGGCGGTGTCGATGCAGTTGAAGCGGCTGGAGGAGGCGCTGAATCTGGGGCTGTTCGCGCGGGCGGCGCGCAAGCTGACGCTGACGCCCGAGGGGGAGCAGTTGCTGGGATTTGCGCGGCGGATGCTGGCCTTGAACGATGAGGCGCTGGCGCGGCTGACCTCATCGAGTTTCGAGGGCGAGATTCGGCTGGGCGTGCCGCATGACATCGTCTATCCGGCAATTCCGGGCATCCTGAAGCGGTTGTCGGCGCAGTTTCCGCGGGTGCGGATCAATCTGGTGTCGTCATTCACCGTGCTCTTGAAGGATGCGTTTCAGCGCGGCGAACTGGATCTGATCCTGACCACGGAAGAAGAGCCGGGCGCGGGGGCGGAGGAGCTTGCCTCGCGGCCGCTGGTCTGGGTGGGGGCGGAGGAGGGGCAGGTCTGGCAGAAGCGGCCCCTGCGGATGGGGTTCAAGGATACCTGCATCTTCCGCCGCCGCGCGGTGGCGGCGCTGGATGCGGCGGGGATCGACTGGGAGATGGCCGTGGATGGCGAAAGCGAGCAGGCTATCGAGGCGACGGTGGCGGCGGATCTGGCGGTGACGGCGCGGCTGACCAATGCGATGCCGCAGGGGCTGTTCGTGATCGACAGCAAGGGGGTGCTGCCGGATCTGGGATCGCAGACGATCTGCCTTTATGCCGCGCCCACGCTGAAGGGCGAGGCGGCCGATCTGCTGCGGCAGGAGATCCGCAACGCCTATTGCTGCTGAGGGATTTCGATCACCACCTTGCCGGTGGCGGCGCGGCGGCGGAGCAGATCGAGGCCTTCGGGAAAGCGATCCAGCGGCAGGCGGTGAGAGATATGGGGGCGAAGCCGCCCCTCGGCATGCCAGTGCAGGAGCGTGGAAAGGCTGTCGCGCAGGATCTGCGGGGCGAAGTGCAGGTAGCCGCCCCACCAGAAGCCGATGACGGTGATGTTCTTGACCAGCAGGATATTGGCCGGGATCTGCGGCACGGTGCCGGAGGCGAAGCCGATGGAGAGGATACGCCCGTCGGGGCGGGTGGCGCGGAGGGCTGCATCGAAGGCGGGGCCGCCGACCGGATCATAGACGACATCGGCTCCGCCCATGGATTTGAGCGCGGCCTTCAGATCGGGGTGATCGCTGTCGATCACCTCATGCGCGCCGGCGGCGCGGGCGATGGCGAGCTTTTCGGCCCCGCGGGCGCAGGCGATGACGCGGGCGCCCATCTGGCGGCCGACCTCCACCGCCGTCAGCCCCACGCCGCCCGCCGCGCCGAGGACGAGAAGGGTTTCTCCCGGCTGCAGCCGGGCCTTGTGGGCCAATGCGAGATGCGAAGTGCCATAGGCGATCTGGAACCCCGCCGCCTCGGCGAAAGAGATGCCGTCGGGGAGGGGGAGGAGGCTTTCCACCGGAAAGCAGCCCTGTTCGGCCAGCCCGCCCTGACCGGAATAGACGGCGACGCGGGTGCCCGGGGGCGGGCCTTCGGTGCCCGGCCCGAGATCCAGCACGGTGCCCGCCAGTTCCAGCCCCGGGATGAAGGGCAGGCTGGGCTGTTCCTGATAGCGGCCCTCGGCCATCAGAAGATCGGCGAAATTCAACCCGCAGGCGTGAATGGCGATGCGCGCCTCGCCCTTGGCGGGGCTGGGGGTGGGGATGTCCCGCAGGGTGGCCGGAGTGCCGAGAGTGGTGATCTGCCATGCGCGCATCGGGGGGTGGTTCCTCCTTGACGTGTCCGGCAAGCAGATAGCTTGCGCCGGGGGTGGCATCCAGAGCGGAAATGATTGCAAAATGCAAAACAACTGCCTGTTCTGCGCAAATTGCAATGCAAAATGCAAAACACGTATAGGGGGAGTTGGATTTTGTCCGCCACTGCCATAGGTAATCTTGGACTTTGGTCCCGCGCCTCTTCTCCACATGTATAATCGGACATATCCAAAAAGATAGGTTTTCACCGGCTTTTGGGAAATTCTGTGGATAAGGCGGCTTGGGTGGATTTTGGCACACCAATTGCTTATACAACAGTGGGGACGTAGTCCGAGGAGACAAGTATGAAGCACCCTGTCGACGCGCATGTGGGCAAGCGCATCCGTCATCGGCGCTGGATGGTCGGCATGACGCAGCAGCAACTGGCTGACAAGGTCGGGATCAAGTTCCAGCAGATCCAGAAATATGAGACCGGCATGAACCGCGTCTCGGCCTCGCGGCTGTGGGACATCGCGGATGCGCTGGGCGTGACCATCGGGTTCTTCTTCGAGGGGCTGGATGACAGCCGCGAGAATGCCCAGGCCGCGGAAGGCGATTTCATGGCCGACAAGGAAGCGCTGGAACTGGTGCGCTCCTATTACGCGATCCCCGAGGCGCAGCGTCGCCGTCTGTTCGATCTGGCGCGGGTGCTGAGCGACGCCGCGTAAGGCAAGGCGCGCGTGACGCAAGTCGCGGACCGAGGGGCGATGCGCCCAACGGCTTGACCCTGTCCCCCCATGCGGATAGCGCGGGGGGACATTGTTTTTTCGGGCAGGATGGGGGCGGAGGGATGCGGGTTTCGGCGCAGGTCGCGGAAGAGATCATCGCCACGGCGGCGGAACTGGCCGATGCGGCGCGCGAGGCGACGCTGATGCATTTCCGGCGCGGTGATCTGACGGCGGATACCAAGGAAAGCGCGCGGTTCGACCCGGTCACCGTGGCGGACCGCCTGTCGGAAGAGCGGATGCGCGCGATCCTGAAGCGCCGCCGGCCCGAGGACGGCATTCTGGGCGAGGAATTCGGCCCGCAGGAGGGGACGAGCGGTCTGACCTGGGTGCTGGACCCGATCGACGGGACGCGGGGCTATCTTTCCGGCACGCCGACCTGGGGGGTGCTGATTTCCGTGCGCGATGCGGCGGGGCCGATCTATGGGCTGATCGACCAGCCCTATATCCGCGAGCGGTTCGAGGGTGGATTGGGCCGGGCCGAGGTGAATGGGCCATCGGGGCGGGCGGCGCTGCGCTGCCGGGGGGCAAGGCCGCTGTCGGAGGCGATCCTGTTCTCGACCTTTCCCGAGGTGGGCACGGTAGAGGAGGGCGCGGCCTTCCGGCGCGTGGTGCCCGAGGTGCGGCTGACGCGCTATGGCACGGATTGCTATGGCTATGCGCTGGTTGCGGCGGGGATGATTGATCTGGTGATCGAGGCGGGGCTGCAACCCTATGACGTGCAGGCGCCCATCGCGGTGATCGAGGCGGCGGGCGGCATCGTCACGGATTGGGAGGGCAGGCCCTGCCATGAGGGCGGCCGGGTTCTGGCTGCCGCCAATGCCGAGATCCATGCGGCGGCGCTGGCGCTGCTCCGGGGCTGATTGCTTGGACGGACCCCCTCCCCCGGCCCCTCCCCCGCGGGCGGGGGAGGGGAGGGCGCCCCGCGGGCGACCGGGGTGGGGGTGGCACGGTTGGAATTGGGTATTTTTGCCAAGATGAAGCCGGCCTTCGCAGGGAGGTAAGGTTCGGTGGGGCTTGGCCGTTGCGGGGGTTGCGGCTAGGCTGGGGTGGCCACGGGCGAGTCCTTCCCCCTTCTGTCGCCGGGCGTTCCCGATCCACCGAAGGGGGTGGGCGAGAGGGGAGCATTTCCATGCCAGAGAGAGAGATCCTGATCCGGGGTGCGGCGGCGCTTGTCACCATGGATGGGGCGCGGCGCGAGATTGCGGGGGGGGATGTGCTGATCCGCGGGGGTGTGGTGGCCGCCGTGGGGCAGGGGTTGGCGAGCGCAGGCGAGGTGGTGGAGGCGGCGGGTTGCGTGGTGACACCGGGATTGGTGAACACGCATCATCACCTGTACCAGACGCTGACGCGGGCGGTGCCGGGGGGGCAGGATGCGCTGCTGTTCGGCTGGTTGAAGACGCTTTACCCGATCTGGGGGCGGTTCGGGCCGGAGGAGATGTTCGTTTCGGCGCAGGTGGGGTTGGCGGAGCTGGCGCTTTCGGGCTGTTCGCTGACGTCGGACCATCTCTATCTGTTCCCGAACGGGGCGCGGTTGGATGACACGATCGCGGCAGCGGGCGAAGTGGGGTTGCGGTTCCATCCGACGCGGGGGGCCATGAGCATCGGGGAGAGTGACGGGGGACTGCCGCCGGATGCGTTGGTGGAGCGGGAGGCGGCGATCCTGGAGGATTGCATCCGGGTGGTGGATGCGTTCCACGATCCGCGCGAGGGGGCGATGGTGCGGGTGGGGCTGGCGCCCTGTTCGCCCTTTTCGGTGAGCCGGGAGTTGATGCGGGATGCCGCTATCCTTGCGCGGGACAAGGGCGTGATGCTGCACACCCATCTGGCGGAGAATGACGAGGACATCGCCTATAGCCTTGCGCAGTTCGGGTGCCGTCCGGGGCAATATGCCGAGGAGTTGGGATGGACGGGCGAGGATGTCTGGCATGCGCATTGCGTGAAGCTGGATGGTTCGGAAATTGAACTTTTCGGGCGGTCTGGCACGGGGGTCGCGCATTGTCCCTGTTCGAATTGTCGCCTTGGATCTGGGATCGCGCCGGTGCGGGCGATGCGCGATGCGGGGGTGAAGGTGGGGTTGGGGGTGGACGGGTCGGCCTCGAACGATGCGGGGAACCTTGTGGGCGAGGCGCGGCAGGCGATGCTGCTCCAGCGCGTGGCGCGGGGGGAGGATGCGATGGGGGTGCGCGAGGCGCTGGAGATCGCGACGCTGGGGGGTGCGCGGGTGCTGGGGCGGAGTGACTGCGGATCGCTGGAGCCGGGCAAGCGGGCGGATGTGGCGATCTGGGACATGCGGGGCGTGGAGGCGGCGGGGAGTTGGGATCCGGTGGGGGCGCTGCTTTTGTGCGGGCCGAGCCGGGTGCGGCATCTGTTTGTCGAAGGGCGGCAGGTGGTGCGGGATGGCGCGATGGTGACGATCGACCTGCCCCGCGTGGTGGAACGCCAGAACCGTCTGGCGGCGCGGTTGATGGGGTGATAGGCGGGGGGCATGTCGCATAATTTCGAAGCCCAGAGACGCGAGACATTCGCCACCTTCAAGGGGGCCAAGGGCCTGCCCGCGCAGGCGCGGGTGGAGTTCCTTTTCTTCATCGAGGAGTTGGACGCGGATTGGGGCGCGCTTGAAAAGGCGCTGAAGGCCAAGGGGTTTCGGACACGTCGGCTGGAGGATGGCGAGACGCTGGCGGCGGTGTCGGGGATGATCCCGCTGACGCCCGAGGCCGTGTGGGACCGCGAGCGGGTGGCGACCGAGATCGCGTTGAAGCATGATTTCTATCCCGATGGCTGGGAATTGGCCGAATAGGCCGCACCTGCGCCGCGATTGATCTGACGCAAGGCGGGATCAGGGGGGGGCGGTGCATCTTTCTGGCCGGGAAGCCGGGAGGGAATGCGATGCAGGACGATGCCTACAGACCGGCGGAGATTGCCGCGCTGATCGAGGGGGCGGGGGTTGCCAAGGCCGCGCTGCCCGCGGGGCGGATGCTGATTCTGGCGGTGCTGGCGGGCTGTTTCATCGGGTTCGGGGCGGCGGTCTGGGGCGTGGCCATAGCGGGGGTGGACCCCGGTTTCGGCCCGTCGCGGGTGCTGGGGGGCGTGGTCTTTGCGCTGGGCCTGATCCTTGTGGTGGTGGGCGGGGCGGAACTGTTCACCGGGAATGCGCTGATGGTGATGGCGGCGGTGGATGGCCGGATCACCTTGGCCGCGCTGCTCAGGAACTGGGGGATCGTCTGGACGGGCAACCTGATCGGGGCGGTGGGGCTGGCGCTGGCCTTTGGCATGGCGGGGCTGGCGGAGGGGCCGATGGGGGCGGTGGTGGCGCGGGCGGCGGAGGGGAAGGCCGCGCTGTCGCCGCTGGAGGCGGTTTTGCGCGGGGCCTTGTGCAATGCGCTGGTCTGTCTGGCGGTCTGGTTGAGTTTCGCGGCGCGGTCGGTGACGGACCGGGTGCTGGCGGTGCTGTGGCCGGTTACGGGGTTCGTGGCGCTGGGGCTGGAGCATTCGGTGGCGAACATGTTCCTGCTGCCGCTGGGGTGGGTCGCCGGGGGTGAGGTTGGGCTTGCGGGGGCGCTGGGGAACCTGTTTTGGGTGAGCCTTGGCAATGTGATCGGCGGGGCGGGGGGCGTGGCCTTGGCCTATCGCTTTGCCTATCCCGCGATGGCGGGGCGGTAGCGCGGCCTTCCGGAGATCCGCGCGGGATGACCCCCTCCCCGGCCCTCCCCCGAAGGCGGGGGAGGGAGATTGGGATGTTCCTTTGATGCCGGGTTGCGGGGGGCAAGGGAAAGGGGCGTTCCGCCCCCTCGTGGCGCGTGCCGCGCCAATTCACCCCCAGAGGGTATTTTAGCCAAGATGAAGGGCTAGGGGCGCGCTCAGCGCCGGGGTTTGCCGTTGATCCAGACCGTGCGGATGGCGCGGTCATCGCCCATCATGATGGTGGGGAAGAGCGACTCCCATATCGTTTCGGCGCGGGCCGTGGCCTGGGCGATGGCGGGAGTGGAGGCGAGGTCGAGGATGGTGAGATCCGCCTCCATGCCGGGGGCGATGTTGCCGATGCGGTCTTCTGCGCGGAGCGCGCGGGCGGAGCCGACGGTGGCGAGCCAGATCAGTTGCGAGGGATGGAGCGCCTGACCGCGCAACTGGGCGATTTCATAGGCGGCGGCCATGGTGTGCAGCATGGAGAAGGAGGAGCCGCCCCCGGTATCGGTGGCCAGCCCCACGCGGAGGTGGCGGGCGAGGGACATGTCGAAAAGCCCGGAGCCGATGAAGGTGTTGGAGGTGGGGCAATGGACGAGGCTGGCGCCGGCCTCGATCAGGCGGGCGCGTTCGCGATCGGTCAGGTGGATGGCGTGGCCGTAGACGGCACCTTCGCGCAGGAGGCCCTGCGATTCGTAGGTATCCAGATAGTCGCGGGATTGCGGGAAGAGGTCGCGGACCCAGTCGATTTCATCCGTCTGTTCGGAGAGGTGGGTCTGCATCAGGCAATCGGGGTATTCGCGCCAGAGACTACCGAGGGCTGCGAGTTGTTCGGGGGTGGAGGTAGGCGAGAAGCGGGGGGTGATGACATAGGAGAGGCGGTCAACCCCGTGCCATTTTTCCAGAAGCGCCTTGCTGTCGTCATAGGCCGATTGCGCGGTGTCGCGGAGGCCTTCGGGAGCGTTGCGGTCCATGCAGGTCTTGCCCGCGTAGAGGCGCAGGCCGCGGGACTGGGCGGCGGTGAAGATGGCGTCCACCGAGGCCGGGTGGATGGTGGCATAGGTGCAGACGGTGGTGGTGCCATGGGCGGTGGCGAGGTCGAGGTAGCGGTTGGCGATTTCCGCGGCATAGGCGGGATCGGCGAAGCGCATCTCTTCGGGGAAGGTGTAGCTGTTCAGCCAGTCGATCAGCCGCTTGCCCCATGAGGCGATGATGGCGGTCTGGGGGTAATGGACATGGGCGTCGATGAAGCCTGCGGTGATGAGGCAGCGTCCATAGTCGTGCAGACGCGCCTGCGGGTGGCGGGCGCGGAGGGCATCGGCGGGGCCGGTGGCGGTGATGCGGCCGTTTTCGATGAGGATGGCGCCGCGGCTTTCGTGATGGGCGGCGGTTTCGCCCGCCTCGAACGGGTCGGCGGTGAAGGAGAGAACCTGTCCCAGAAGGAGATCGGCCATGTCATGCCCCCGATTGTGCCGCATCCGGCCTGTCACGCGTCTCTTGCAAGCCTAGGGTCTTTTGGCGCATGGGTAAATTTCCCCATGCCCCCTGTTTCACAGAAACAGCTTTCGTTAGGCTGGGGGTAATCGGGCAGGGTGCGGCATGGCGGAAAACGAGGCAGCGGTCGAAGAGATCGAACTGGACGATGACCGCGTGGAGGCGATCCGCGCGGCGGTGGAGGCGGGGGACCGGGCGCTGGTCCTTGGTCTGGTCGAGCCGCTGCATGCGGCCGACATCGCCGACTTTCTGGAACAGATCGACGCCAGCGAGCGGCGGGATTTCCTTGCGCTTTATTCCGGCGAGATTGACGGCGACCTGCTGTCGGAGATCGACGAGACCATCCGCGAGGAGGTGATCGAGAGCCTGCCCGCCGAGGTGGTGGCAGAGGCGGTGCGCGATCTGGATACCGATGACGTGGTCGACATCCTTGAGGATCTGGAGGCCCCGGCGCAGGGGCGCATCCTGCAGGCGCTGGATGTGGCGGATCGCGTGGCGGTGGAACAGGCGATGGCCTATCCGGAAGGATCGGCGGGCCGCTTGATGCAGCGCGAGGTGGTGGTGGCGCCCGAACACTGGACAGTGGGCGAGGCGATTGATTTCCTGCGCGGGGCTTCGGCGCTGCCCGACCAGTTCTATCACGTGATCCTTGTGGATCCGCGGATGCGACCGCTGGGCTATGTCACGCTGGGGCGGATCCTTTCGGCGCGGCGCGAGGCGGCGCTGCGGGATCTGGCGGAGGAGAGTTTCCGCACGGTGGAGGCGACCGAGGAAGAAGAGGAGGTCGCCTATATCTTCAACCAGTATCACCTGATTTCCTGCCCGGTGGTGGATGCGGGGGGGCGGCTGGTCGGTGTCATTACCATCGACGATGCGATGAACGTTCTGGATGAGGAGCATGAGGAAGACATGCTGCGACTGGCGGGCGTGGGCGAGGAGGCGAGCGTGCTGGACGGCCCCTTTGCCACGGTGCGGCAGCGCTTGCCCTGGCTGGTGGTGAACCTGTTCACGGCGTCGATTTCGGCCTTTGTCATCTCGCGCTTCGAGGCGACGATCACGGCCATCGTGGCACTGGCGGCCTTGATGCCCATCGTTGCGTCAACCGGGGGGATTGCGGGGACGCAGTCGCTGGCCGTAGCGGTGCGGGCCTTGGCGACGCGGGATCTGACGGCGGCCAATGCGCGGCGGGTGGTGCTGCGGGAACTGGCGGCGGGGGCGATCAACGGGCTGGCGCTGGCGGCGATCCTCGGGCTGGCGGGATGGGGGATCTTTGGCGATCCGTGGATCGGGGGGGTCTTGGCCATGGCGATGGTGGTGAACCAGATCGTGGCGGCGCTGGGCGGGGTGCTGGTGCCGCTGACGCTGGAACGGCTGGGGCTGGATCCGGCGCTGGCCTCTGGCACCTTTGTCACCACGCTGACGGATGTGATGGGGTTTCTGGCCTTTCTGGGGTTGGCGACAGTGGTGCTGCTATGATGATCGACGAGGCGAAGGCCGTGGCGCGGCAGGCGGCCTTCGCGGCCCGGAAAGAGGCGTTTGCGCGCGGGCAGGGGCAGGCGGCGGAATTGTTGGCGGATGTGCTGGCACCCTATCGCGGGCGCGTGCTGGCAGGTTACATGGCCATGCGGACAGAGATCGACCCGACCGCGGCGATGGCGGCGCATCCGGGGCCGGTGGGCGTGCCGGTGATCCTTGGGGCGGGGCAGGCGCTGCGGTTTCGCGAATGGTCGCCCGGTTGCACGATGGTGGCGGGAGAGTTCGGCGCCCTGATCCCCGCCGAGGGCGCGTGGGTGGAGCCGGCGGTGGTCATCGTCCCCCTCGTGGGCTTCGATGCGCGGGGCTACCGGCTGGGCTATGGGGGCGGGTTCTATGACCGCACGCTGGCAGGTCTGCGGGCGCGGCATTCCGTGCTGGCTGTGGGCTTTGCCTTTGCCGCGCAGGAATTGCCGGAGGTTCCCATCGACCAGTATGACCAGCGGCTGGATGTGATCGTGACGGAAAAAGGCATCCAGACCTTTTCCTGAAACTGCTTCATCTGTTCTCAAATATCCCACGGGGGTCCGGGGTGTGAAACCCCGGTCCCGCAACCTCAACCAGCGCAAGGCTGCGGGTTACTTGGCGATCTTTTCGTCGCGGACGAACATGTTGGCCCATGCGCGGTCGATCAGGTCGGGGGTCATCTGGTAGGGGATGCCTTCGAATTCGCAGATGGCGATCATCTGGTCGATCAGGAAGACCGGCTGATAGTTGGCGTAGTTGTTGTTGATGGTTGGGTATTTGACCTTCAGCAGGTGGACGAGCGCCTTTTCATCCAGCGGCATCTTTTTCTTGCGGGCCACCAGGGCGAAGATCTTCAGGAAGTTCTCCTGATTGGGCCCGTCGATCTTGATCTTGAAGAAAATACGCCGCAGGGCCGCGCCGTCGAAGATCTCGTTCGGATGGAAGTTGGTGGAGAAGATCACCAGCGTGTCGAAGGGAACGGTGAATTTCTCGCCCGATTGCAGGGCGAGGATGTCACGGCTTTCTTCCAGCGGCACGATCCAGCGGTTGACGATCTTCTGCGGCGGTTCGGATTGGCGGCCCAAGTCGTCGATGATGAAGATGCCGCCGGTGGCCTTTAGCTGAAGCGAGGCGTTGTAGGTGCGGGCGGTGGGGTTGTATTTCAGGTCGAGCATGTCGAGCGTGAGTTCGCCGCCCGTGATCACCGTGGGGCGTTCGCAGCGCACGTAGCGGGCATCGAAGCGGTTGCCGGTGCGGCGCAGGGAGTTCGGGTCATCGGTCTGTTCCTCGGCCGCGGAATGAACGATCGGGTCATAGACCGTGATGATCTGGCCGGAATATTCGATGGCGCGGGGGACATAGATCTTGTCGCCCAGCGCATCGCGGATGCCGTTCGAGATGGAGGATTTCCCGTTGCCGGGCGGGCCATACATCAGGATGGACCGGCCCGAGGAAACGGCGGGGCCGAGATTGTCGATCAGGTCGGGCGGCAGGATGAGGTGGCCCATGCCCTTGAGCAGTTCCTGACGGGTCAGGGCGATGTTGCGGACCGACTGGCGCTTGACCTGATCCTTGTATTTGTCGAGCGGGACGGGGGCCGCGCCGTAATATTCGGATTGGGACAGGGCATCCAGCGCGCGGGCCTTGCCGGCATCGGTCAGCTGATAGCCCATCTCGCTGCCTGAGGTGGCGTGAAGGGTGCCTGTCGCCTCGACAAAGCGCTGGCTGCGGGCGTTGTCGATCATCTCCTGGATCAGGGTGAGCGGCAGGGCGATCACGCGCGAGATGTCGGAGACATATTCCAGATTCATGCGGAACATGGTCTTGAGCAGGAGGTCGCGCAGCAGGACGGGCGACAGGCCGGTCTCGGCAAGGCTGCGCGGCTGCGGCGGCGGGGTAACGCCGGCGCGGGCCTCAGCCGGGAGGGCGGACAGCGAAGCGGAAGGGGCGTTCATGCCTTGGCATCTCCGGTCGGGATGAAATCATTCGTCGCGACCGGGTTAGCCTTCATTCGTGGAGAAATTCAGGCAGATCTGAGGAGGCCCAGCAGAAAATAGAAGACAATCGTCCCCGACAGGGCCAGCCCCATGGGGAATTTGCGATGCGTCCAGCTGGCCCAATCGGCGGTGGCGCTGCGGAAGGGCGTGACAAGGCGCATGCCGCGATGCGCGCCGAAGGCGGCCAGCAGGCAGCCGGCATAGAGGGTGAAGACGAGGGCCGGGCTTGATTCCGCGAAGAAGGGGGCCATGGCGGCGGCGAATTTCGCATCCCCCGCCCCGACGATGCGCAGGCTGGAGGCGATGAAGCCCGCCACGAGCGTGATCGCCCCCAGCGCCAGACCCCAGAGATAGCCGTCGAAGGGCAGGGCGATAGGCCCGATGACGATGAAGACCGCCGCCAGCGCCAGAACGGCAGTGTTGGGGATCTTCATGAATTTCATGTCCGACCAGGCGACCCAGAGGCCGATGGTGAGGACGGGCAGGATGAACCACAGGGCGGACCAGAGCGAGGGCAGGTCTTCCACGCGCATCGGGGATCAGGCCTCGAGCGCGGCGAGGCTGCGGACGGCGGCCTCGAAATGCTGGGGATGGGTGGAGATGGCATCCTGCAGCAGGGCCTTGCCCACGGCGACATCGCCCTTCTTGATGGCGGTGAGCGCGAGGGTGTAGATCAGTTCCGCCTTTTCCGTCTGGTTCATCTGGACCACGGGCAGATCGTATTTGCGCTGCGCGCCGCGGGCCATGACGAGGTTGTTCTTGGCGGTGAAAAGGGTGGGATCGAAGGTCAGCGCCTGGGTGAAGAGCCGTTCGGCCCCCGAGAAATCCTGACGGCTGAGCTTGGAGAAGCCCCAGTTGTTGTAGACGCCTGCGGGTTTCGTCGTCATCCCGGCGGCGATTTCGTAGAAGCTGTCGGCCTTCTTCCAATCCTTGCGGCTGTCGGCGACCATCGCCTCGAGCCGGTAGCGTTCGAAGGTTTCGTGGGTGGGGGGGATGCGGTTCAGTTCGGCGGCGGCCTTGTCCCATTCGTTGGTGCGGATCAGCGCATCGGCAAGGGCCACGCGATCATCGGGCGTGCCTTCGGGGGAATTGGCGATGCTGGACCAGACGGTGACGGCCTCGGGCGCGCGGTTGGCGCGGATCAGCGATTTGCCGAGACCGCGTTTGAGATCGACGCGGTCGGGCTGGCCGGAGACGGCCTTGGTGAAATAGGCCACCGCTTCGTTCGGGTCGCCCACGGTGAGCATGATGTCGTTGAGGTTCGTCTCGTCGATGACATTGACGCTTTGGATGGCGCGCTGCACCTCGGCATCCGAGGATTTCTGACAGGCGGAGAGTGCCACCGTGCCGGTGAGGCACAGGGCGACAAAGACGGGGTGGCGCATGTTGCTGCGTCCTTTTGCTGCTCGATCCCTTGGCCCTAGAGTTGCGAGAGCAGGACGAACTGGCCCTGACCCCGCCGCACGAGGGAGAAATTCGGTTCTTCTTGCGGACCATCATACACGCTTGGGCTGCTTTGCGCGATAGCAAGGCGCAGATTTTCGCGGATGGAGTCCGATTGGCCACTGTCGAGGGCATAGGCCTGCTGGAAGATCACCCGCGCCTCGGCGGGTTTGCCCTGTTCCATCAGCACGACGCCCAGATTGTTGAGCGCGGGCACGAAGGTGGGATCCTCTTTCAGGGCCTGACGCAGGATCTGTTCGGCCTGACCCAGACGGCCAAGCCGCAGATTGGCCGAGCCGATGGCCGAGAGGACATCGGAATTCACCCCAACCTCACCCGCCGCGCGCATGTAGGCCTTGAGCGCGAGTTCGTATTCGCCCGCTTCCATCAGGCGATGGCCGACGATCAGCCCATCTTCGCCTTCGGCGCGGCTGTCCACGCCGGGCGCGGTGCGGCCATCGGATGTGCCAAGGCCGCCTGATTGACAGGCGGCCAGAAGGGCGAGGGCCAGACAGGCCCCGGATATGCGCAATCTCACTTCGGGTTCACCCTGGCCTCAGCCTCCGAATGCCTTCATCACGCCGTGAATGGAGGGACCGATCAGGATCACCATCAGCGGCGGCACGGTGAAGAGCATTGTGCCGAGGGTCAGCTTCGTGGGCAAGGTGTTTGCCTTTTCTTCGGCGCGCATCACGCGCTTGTCACGCATTTCGTTGGAATAGACGCGCAGCGCCTCGGCGATCGAGGTGCCGAAGGTGGCGGACTGGATCATCGTGGTGACGAAGGAGGTGATGTCGGGCAGGCCGACGCGTTCGGCCATGTCGCGCATGACGGCGACGCGTTCCTTGCCGGCGCGGACTTCCTGGCTGACGATTTCGAATTCCTCGGCCAGTTCGGGGTAGGCGCCGCCGATTTCCTTGGCCACGCGGGCGATGGATTGATCGAGCGACTGGCCCGCCTCGACGCAGACGAGCATCATGTCGAGCGCATCGGGAAAGCCTTCGGTGATGGCGATCTGCCGGGTCTGCAGGCGGCGCTGCACCCAGTAGGTGGGCAGGTAGTAGCCCGCCGCCGCGGGCATCAGCACCGAAAGCGCGATATCCTGCATGTCGAGCGACTGGGTTCGGCTGACGAAGAAGGTGTAGACCACGCCGAGGAGCAGAAGGCCAAAGCCCAACAGGAACTGCATCGCATGGAACATGCGGACCGAGTTCTTGCCGCGATAGCCCGCGCGCATCATCTTGAGCCGCGCGGCGGACATCTGTTCCTTGTCCTGCGGTTCAAGGAAATGGGCGAACTTGTTCAGCTTGTCGTTCCGGTCGGAGGCGCGGCGCAGGGCGCCTTCGCGGGCGTCTGCGCCGGTGCTGCGGGTCTGGGGTCGGGCCTGCTGCTTGAGCTTGTCGAAGGGTTCCGGCTCTTTCTTCAGAAGGAAGGGCAGGGTGACAAGGATCAGCAAGAGGCCAAGACCGCCCAACGCCACCAGCGGGCCGGTTTCACCCATGCGGGCGACGAGGAAATCATTCACGGCGGTAAGCATGGGGGTCAGACCTTGATGTTGACCATGATCTTCATGAAGATCACGTTGACGACGAGGAAGGCCGCGACGCCGAGGGCGGCGGGAACGAACATGTCGGTTTCCTTGACCCCGTCATAATAGTCGGGCTTGAGCATCTGGATCATCAGAAGTGCGGCGATGGGGAAGCCGGAGAGGAACATGCCGGACCATTTCGCCTCGGCCGTGATGGCGCGGACGCGGCGGAACAGCTTGAACCGGGCGCGGATGACCTTGGCCAGACCGTCGAGGATTTCGGCAAGGTTGCCGCCCGACTGCTGCTGGATCGAGACGGCCACGGCGAGGAAGTGGAGATCCTGGTTGTCCATCCGGTTGGCGAAGGCGCGCAGGCTTTCCGAGATGTCGCGGCCATAGGTCGCCTCATCCGCGATCAGGCCGAATTCGGTGCCGAGCGGATCGGCCACCTCTTTCGATACGATGGCGACGGCGGCCGAGAAGGGGTGGCCCACGCGCAGCGAGCGGACCATGAGTTCCACCGCGTCGGGAAGCTGTTCTTCAAGCAGCGACATGCGCTTTTTCGCCTTGCGCGACACCCAGACATAGACACCGCCGACGCCCATCACGACGGAAAGGCCGATGCGCACGCTGGTTTCGGCAGCGGTGCCGAGCGTCAGGCCGACATAGGCGAAGGCCGCGAGCAGGCCCATGATCCCGATAAGCTGCTGGGGCGAGAAGGCGATGTTGGCCTTCTGCGCCTTGGAGGCGAGGATCTTGTAGAGCGGGATGCCGCGCGCGTTCATGTGCTGCGACATCTCCTTGCGGAGCTGTTCCAGAACCTGTTCGCGGTTCTGGTTCTTTTCCAGCAGGGCAAGGCGGCGGCTGACGCGGGAGTTGAGGCTGATCGACTTGCCGAAGACGGTCAGATACAGGCCCTCGACCAGCACCACGACGGCCACGAAGATCAGGATGTAGATGACGGGGGCAGCACTGAATTCCATGATGGACGGGCCTGATCAGATGATGGGTTCGTAGATGGAGGCGGGCAGGTCATAGCCCCACTGGCGGAAGCGGTCGGAATAGTGCGAGCGCACGCCGGTTGCGTTGAAGCGGCCGATGATCTTGCCCGAGGGTTCGACGCCGAGGCGTTCGTAGCGGAACACCTCTTGCATCGAGATCACCTCGCCCTCCATCCCGGTGATTTCGGTGATGGAGACCATGCGGCGCGAGCCATCCTGCAGGCGGCTGGCCTGCACGATGAGATTGACGGCGGAGGCGATCTGCGAGCGCACGGCCTTCAGCGGCATTTCGATGCCGGCCATGGCGACCATGTTTTCAAGGCGCGAGATGCCGTCGCGGGCGTTGTTGGCGTGGATCGTGGTCATGGAGCCGTCATGGCCGGTGTTCATGGCCTGCAGCATGTCGATGACTTCCTCGCCGCGCGTTTCGCCGACGATGATGCGGTCGGGGCGCATACGAAGGGCGTTTCGCAGGCAGTCGCGCTGGGTCACGGCGCCCTTGCCTTCGACGTTCGGGGGGCGGCTTTCCATGCGGCCGACATGGACCTGCTGGAGTTGAAGTTCGGCGGTGTCTTCGATCGTCAGCACGCGTTCGGTGTTGTCGATGAAGGAGGAAAGCGCGTTGAGCGTGGTGGTCTTGCCCGACCCCGTGCCGCCCGAGACGATGATGTTGAGGCGGGTGGAGACGGCGGCCTGCAGGTAGGCGGCCATTTCTTCGGTGAAGGCGCCGAAGCGGACGAGGTCGGCCACGCCCAGCTTTTCCTTCTTGAACTTCCGGATGGAGACGAGGCTGCCATCCACCGCGACGGGCGGGACCATGCAGTTGAAGCGCGACCCATCGGCAAGGCGGGCGTCGCAATAGGGGTTCGATTCATCGACGCGGCGGCCCACGGCGGAGACGATCTTGTCGATGATCCGAAGAAGGTGGCGTTCGTCCTTGAAGGTGACATCGGTGAGCGTGAGTTTCCCGCCGCGTTCGACGAAGATGCGGTTGGGACCGTTCACGAGGATGTCGGAGACGGATTCATCCTTCAGGAGCGGCTCCAGCGGGCCGAGGCCCATGACTTCGTCATAGAGTTCCTGGTTAAGGGTGGCGCGGTCGTCCTTGTTCAGCGCAACCGACATTTCCGACAGCGCCTCGGAGGTGATGTCGGCGATTTCCGAGCGGAGATTCGCTTCGGTCGCGTGTTCCAGCGCGCCGAGGTTGAGGCTTTCGAGAAGCTTCTTGTGAAGCTCCACCTTCAGCTCCATCAGCCGTTCCTTGCGCTTCTTCTCCTTTTCCGCGGCGGCGGCTTCGGGCGTGGCAGGCACCGAAGAGGTTCGCGCGCCCAGCATGGGCTTGGGCGGCGCGGCCACCGCCTTGGGCGGGGCGGCGCTGGCGGCAAGGCCCGAGGCCGTGGGTGCAGCGGGTGCCGCGGCGGCGGGCGTGGCCGGCGTCACGGGACGCAGGGCAGGTTTGGATTCCGGTCCGTCAGGTTTCTTGAAACGAGAAAACATCGAAGAGGCCCCCCAGGCCAGGCAGTCCGATCAGGTGACGTTTACTTGCGGCCGGTTTCCACGGCGCGGTTCAGGTCGTGCAGCGATTTGGCGAGTTTCTGGATTTCCTTGCGCACCGCGTTCTTTGGCGCGCTGGTGGCCAGGGGATGACCGTGGTCATTCGCCTGGGTCACCTGCGGCCCGCCGTCCGGGATCTGCACCTCAAGCCGGATGTCGAGGCTTTCGGACATGCGCTTCACCCGGCTCTTGGCAGAGAGGTCGGTGAATTTCGGGGCGCGATTCAGGATGTAGCGGAGCTTTTCATGCGGCAGCGTTTCGGCCTTGAGCGCGCGGACAAGGCGCAGCACGTTCTGCGCGGAGCGCAGGTCGAGATCCATCATCGCGAAATAGACATGCGCGCGGCTGAGGACGGTTTCCGTCCAGGCGACGATGGTCTTGGGCATGTCGATGATGACGAAATCGAAATTCGTCTGCGCCATGTCGATGATTCGGGCGATGTCTTCGGGGGCCACGATATCAAGCGGCAGCATGTCGGCGGGCGCGGTCAGGACGTGCAGCTTTTCCTGATAGGTCAGCATGGCATCGAGGAAGGCATCGCTGTCGGCGGCGGCGGTGTCGGAGAGCAGTTCGAACACGGCCTCCTTGCGCGGCAGATCGAGATAGGTGGCGACCGAGCCATACTGGAAATCGAAATCCAGAAGGCAGACGCGCGGGGCTTCGGCCTTGTCGATGGTGGCGAGTTCCCAGGCGAGGTTGGCGGCGAAGGTGGAGGCGCCGGAGCCGCCGGACAGCCCGTGGACGGGCAGCACGACGCCATCGCGATCGCCCTTGGCCTTGAAGCTGGGGGCCGGGGGGGCCACGTCGGGAACCGGGTGAAGATGGGTGACGGTGGCCGCCGGGGCCGCGGGCGCGGTGGTTGCGGTCTGCGCGGGAACGGGGCTGGGCTTGCGGATGCGTTCGATCGCCTCTTTCAGCGCGCCATCGGGCAAGGGGTAGGGCACGAAATCATCGGCCCCGAGGCGGAGCAGCTGATGCAGCCCGGCGGGGCTGATCTGATCGGCGATGAGGATCACCTTGATCTGGCGCTGGGTGGCGGCGCGGATCACGTCCGTGATGCCGGACAGATCGCCCTCGTCTTCGCCATTGACGGCGATGGCCACGAATTCGAGGCTGGCGGCATCGGGCTGGGCGAGGAATTCGCGGGCGTCTTCAAAGGTCAGATCACCCCAGGATTCGCCGAGTTCCAGTTCCATGTCGTCGATCAGCAGATCGAAATTCTGGATATCCCGCGAGATGGTGCAGGCCAGAATCGGCGCGGGATCGGGCATCATGTTGGCAGCAGTGCTCATCGCCAGTTCGTCCTTTCAATCGGGATATGGCGATGACGACCCCGACCCGGTCCGGATCTGGAACGGGCAGCATGCCACCGGTCATCCCCGCACGGCACCCTTGCCGTTAGATTGTTCCCAGTCAGGGGGAAAGCTGGCGGCCAATGGTGGCGATTCTTGGGCTAGAAAGGCGTGATTGTTTGAAATCTGGCGACTTTAACCGGGCAAGGGCGAGAGTGTCGCAGCCAGCGGTTCATTCGCGCGGGGGGCGCGCGGGCGCGGGGGCGGGAATGAAAGGGGCGGGGCGCAATGGTGCGGCCCCGCCCGAAGCTTCAAGCCAGAGGTGGCGCGCGGCGTCAGGGCGCCGGGGCCGCCGCGCCGCCGGGCGCGCCGCCTGCTGCCGGTGCGGCGGCGGCGACGGCAGGAGCGGGGACCGCGCTCTTGATGTATTCGCGGTAGATCACCTCGGCATATTTGCCGTCGAGGATCGTGGGGTGGCGGGAGAGGAAGCCCGACACCTCGGTCACGGTGCGGCGGTTCTGCTCCTCGGGGCCGGGGGTGGCGATGACGGGGCGCGTTTCCCCGAAGGAAACAAGCGCCTTGAGCCGTGCCCGCGCGATGCCGCGGGACGCGAAATAGGCGACGACTGCCTCGGCCCGGCGCTGACCCAGCCGTTTGTTATAGGCGTTGGAGCCGACCAGATCCGTATGGCCATAGACCGAGAAGCGCACTTCGGGGAATTGACGGATGAAATTGGCCTGAACGTCGAGGGCGGCGCGCGCCTCGGGGGTAAGCTGGGCGCTGTTGAAGGGGAAGGTGATGGTGGTGGGCACCTCGCGGGCGAAGCGTTCGCCCAGCATCTGCACCGGATTGATCTGGCCGGTCTGGACCAGATAGTTGTTCATCGTGGGATTGCCGAAGCCACCCTCATCGACAGAGGCGCCGATCATTTCGTTGCTGCAACCGGCCAGCGCCAGAAGCGACAGGGCGGAGAAGGCGAGGGTCGCGGTTTTCATGGCCTGTCCCCTATTCCATCACATAGCCGTAGGAGCCGGTGAAATCCTGCCGGGCAACCTCGCCTGCGGCGGTGCCGCTGGCGGCCTTGCCGACTTCGCCGAAGAGGAAGAGTTCGCGTTCGGTAGGAAGCTTGACGCGATCCGTCGGCAGGGCCAGCGCCTCGCCCCGGGTGGGGGAGACGAGGTGGGGCGTCACGATGATGACGAGTTCGCTTTGCGACTGCTGATATTCGGCAGAGCGGAAGAGGGTGCCCAGAACCGGGATATCGCCCAGCCACGGAACCTGACCGTTCAGATCGCGGAAGTCGTCCTGCAGAAGGCCCGCGATGGCAAAGCTTTCGCCATCGCGCATTTCGACGGTGGTGGAGGTTTCGCGGCGCTTGAAGGCGGCAAGCTGGATGCCGTCGCTTTCCTGCGTCACGGTCCCGTCGATGGAGGAGACGGCCGCCTGCAGTTGCAGGTTGATCAGGTCGCCGTCCACCACGGTGGGGGTGAACTTCATCTCGACGCCGAAGGGCTTGTATTCGACGGTGATGGTGCCGTCATCCGAGACGGGGATCGGGTATTCGCCACCGGCGAGGAACTTTGCCTCTTGCCCGGACAGAGCGGTGAGGTTCGGTTCGGCCAGGGTGCGCACGACGCCCTTGGATTCCAGCGCCTCGAGCAGGATGCCGATCTGGAGCGAGCCGGTGGTGAAGCCCAGTAGCCCCGCGCCCACGACGTTTTCGCGCACGGTGATCGGATTGCCCAGCCCGTTGTTGCCGGTCAGCCAGGTGCCGGTTTCCACGGCGTCGTTGGTGCCCGAAATGGCCAGCGAGGAGGAGAGGTTCTTGGAGACGGAGCGCTGCATTTCGGCGAAGCGCACCTTGAGCATCACCTGCTGCGTGCCGCCCACGGACATCAGGTTCGACACCCGGCCCGCGGCATAGCGTTCGGCCAGATCCAGCGCGCGGGCCAGTTTCTGCGCCGAGGAGACGGTGCCGGACAGCACGATGCCATCATTGGCGGTGCGCACCTCGATCTTTTCGCCGGGCAGGATCTGGTTCAGGCGTTCCTTGAATTCGGCGATGTCGGTCGTGACCTGCACTTCGACATTGGTGATCAGGTCGCCTTCGGCGGTGAACAGTGTCAGCGTGGTGCGCCCGGGCGTCTTGCCCAGCACATAGATCGAACGGTCCGACAGGGTGGAGATATCGGCGATCCCGGGATTGGCGATCGAAAGTTCGGCGAAGGGGACGTCGCTTTCCAGCACGACGGCACGGTTCATCGGCACCTCGAGCGCCTGCGCGGCGGTGCCTTTCACAACCTTCAAGACTTCTGCCGAAACCGGCATCGCGGGAAGCGCGGCGAGGGCAAAGCCCATCGCACCCGCTGCCATCAGCAAACGCATCTGCATCGGTGACCTGCCCTTTCGATCACACCTCTGAACGCGGGTCTTGTCTGCCCGCTCCATCACCCAAGATGCCCGAGCTGGTGATTTTTTGCAAGAATCATTGCCTTACGTGCCTTTCCTTATGTGGATAACTGGCAACAGGGATGGAGTTGACGCAAATCGTGGCGGAATCGGACGGGCGCAAACACCATATCCGGTGGTTGCGCCCGCGGGTTGAAAGTCGCGTCGATACGATCAGTTGGTGCAGGGGATCGGGATTTCGACCACCTCGCCGCCCTTGCGGTTGCGGATCGTGCAGACCTTTTCTGCCTCTACCTCGACCACTTCTTCGGGGGTGATCCCGAGGAGCGAGGCGCTGTCCACTTCGACCTTGCCGGTGGTGCCTTCGCCGGGCGAGCCGACGAGCGACAGGGCAAGGCGGCCGGTGGCCTGAGCCTGGGCGAGGCGTGCGACCTGTTCCTGCGACACCTGAACCGTCACGGTCTGGGCGACGACGGCGCCGCCGGTGGTGGCCCCTGCGGCCGACTGGTCGATGGCGATCACGTTGACGCTGTTTTCGATCAGACGGGTGATTTCGCGGCTGCCATCGCTGCCTGTCCAGTAGACATCGACGTAATTGCCCGGATAGACGAAGCCCGACACGCCGGAGGTGGCATCCACCTTGATCGCGAAGGCGCGCATGCCGGGATCAAGGGCGCCGGTCAGGCCCGCAGGTTGCCCCGGTTCGGTGATCTTGACGGCGAGAATGGGTTCATGCGTTTCCATCGGGCGCAGCACGTAGCGGGGGCGTTCCTCGTTCGGGGGGAAGAGGATCGCCTCGTCGTTGAAGGTGCCTTCGGGAAGCGCGCTTTTCTGCCAGTAGATTTTCTTGACATCTTCCGCTGTCAGCGGGTCGCCGTATTTCAGCTGCTTGCTGACGACATAGACCTCGACCAGTTCGCCGACCTTCTTGCGGAAGGCGCGTTCTTCGACCAGGGCGGATTCCGTCTGGTTGATGTAGCCCTGTGCCATGTAGACGGCAAAGCCCGCCAGCGCCATGCCAGCGAGCAGGACCAATCCGAAGATCATGCGCATTGTCTCTTGCCTCGTCTTATGGCGCGCCGCGGGGGCGGGCCTGATTGCGACCGGGGCCCGAGCAGGGCCCTGGCGGGAAATTCGTCAATCCGTCGCTGCGATCATGTCCGAGGCGACATCGCCTGCCGCGGTTTCGGTGGATCCCTTGATCGTCGTCAGGACGGGGATCGACAGAAGCATGACTGCGGCAGCGAGAACCACCCAATCCACGGTGACGGCGCCTTCCTCATTTTGAAGAAAGCTTGTTCCGTCGATCTGGTCTGCCTTCGTCTCGGTCATTTCACGCTCCTACTGTTGGGCGTCTGTGCGGTCTTCTTGCCCACGTCAGGCCCGGTAATCGTTCAGTCGCCCTTTGTAGCTGCGGCCAGGCTTTTGGCCTGGCCGCGCTGTGATCGTCACAACTGAACCGGAGATCAGTTGTTCGAGTTCGAGATCACGTCGGCGCCAACGTTGTCGGCAGCGGTCTGGATCGAGGAGCCCATGGTGTTGGCGATGATGATGCCGAGGCCCACGACAGCGCCGGTCAGCACGACCCAGTCAACGGTCACGGCGCCCGACTCGTCGTTCTTGAAGGACTTGAAGATGTTCAGCAGTTTCATGGTGGTACTCCCTTGGAATGTTTACGTTTCAGGTCTTGCTCACAACCGCGCCGGAGTTTGTCGGATCGTAGTGTTTCGTTCCGTCTGCCGTTCGGTATGAGTGCATATGGCCCCTGAATCGTGGCGGCAGTTGGGTATGGAATGGGCATTTTCGGCAACATGTCACTTTTTCACGGATGGCAGTCTAAACATTTGAATTTGAAGCAAACTTAGTTTTTTGACCCATACTTTCGGCTGGGAAAGCGATCTTTTGGCTGTAGATTTGGGCGAATTTGCCACGTTTCTTGACCGCAACAGTGGCGCAAGACGCGATTTTGGGGGATACTGCGCGCAAGACGAGGCAGGCACAGACAGGAAAGGCATCCGGCAGAGATGCGATTCCGGGCAGCAATCATCGGCGCGCTGATCGCGTTCGGCATTCCCTTGGCCGTGTCGGGCGAGGGGGCGGCGCCTGTTCAGGATTTCACCTTCAAGCGGATCAAGGTGGGCGAAGGGCGGCCCGGCGTTAAGGGGCTGGTGCAGATCGACCCTGCGGAACAGGCGCGGATTCTGGCGGCGCTGCCCGGGACGCGGCCACCGCATGAGGTGCCGGTGCTGCCCCCGGTGACGGCGGGCATGGAACCGGACCGCCCCGCGCTGGGACCCGTGCCGCAGCCGGCGGCGACCTATGGCTGGTTCTGGGAAGCTGTCCCGGTGGGGATCGACGATGTCTCGGGCCGCTTTCCCGCCGCGCTGGCGGCGCTGTCGCAGGGGCCGGAGGGGGCGGCGGTCCGCGCGCCGCGGATGCAGCACATGCAGGAGCTGGCCGATGCCTATGGCACGGCGCTGCTGCGCGCCACGGTGGGGACCGAGGTGTCACCCGCGCTGGCGCTGGCGGTGATGGCCACGGAAAGCGCGGGGCGCAGCGATGCCGTCAGCCATGCCGGGGCGCAGGGCCTTATGCAGTTGATCCCGGCGACGGCGGAGCGGTTCGGCGTGGGCGATGCGCTGAACCCGGAAGAGAACATCAAGGGCGGGGTGGCCTATCTCGACTGGCTGATGAAGCATTTCGACCGCGACCCGATCATGGTGATCGCGGCCTATAATGCGGGCGAGGGCGCGGTGCGCGCCAATCGCGGCGTGCCGCCCTATGCCGAGACCCGGGATTACGTGCCGAAGGTGCTGGCGGCCTGGCAGGTGGCGCAGGGCCTGTGCATGACGCCGCCCGAAGTGGTGAGCGATCCCTGCGTGTTCCGGATCATTTCCGCCAGCAATTAAGGATGGGACGGGGGAAGCCCCGCCCCGGCCATGAAGCGGCGTTCAGACCGCGAAGGCATCCGCCCATTCGGGATGTTTCTTGCGCTGGGCGTTGACGAAGGGGCAGAGCGGCATGATGCGGAATCCTTCGCGCCGGGCATCCTCGACCATGCGGGTGACGAGGGCGAGGCCCGCGCCGGTGCCGCGGAAACTGTCAGGCACGCCGGTGTGATCGGCGATGATGAGCGTGGGCGAGGTGATGGAATAGGTGAGTTCCGCCTCTTGCCCGCTCCGGCGGATGACATAGCGGCCCTTGGTCTGGCCGTGCTCGCGCAGGATCTCATGCGTCATGGGCGGGTCCTTCTGGGCGGGGGCAAAATTTTCGTACGAAAATTTTGCGGTGCGAAAAATCTTCGGAGGAAGATTTTTCTGGCTCTCCGGCAGGCCGGAGGAGCCTGCGCGGTCAGTCGACCAGCGTCGCCTCTGTCGCGGCGCGGAGTTCGGCCTCGGTCACGCCATCGGCGAGTTCGACGATCTTCAGCCCGCCGGGGACAACATCGAGGACGCCCAGATTGGTGATGATGCGGTTGACCACGCCTTGACCGGTCAGCGGCAGGGCGCAGCGTGTCAGCACCTTGGACTCGCCATGTTTGCTGGTGTGGTCCATCACCACCACCACGCGGCCCACGCCTGCGACAAGGTCCATCGCGCCGCCCATGCCCTTGACCAGCTTGCCCGGGATCATCCAGTTCGCCAGATCGCCGTTTTCGGCCACTTCCATCGCGCCGAGGATCGCCATGGCGATCTTGCCGCCGCGGATCATCGCGAAGGAGGTGGCGCTGTCGAAGAAGGCGGTCTGCGGCAGTTCGGTGATCGTCTGCTTGCCTGCGTTGATCAGGTCGGGGTCCTCTTCGCCTTCATAGGGGAAGGGACCCATTCCGAGCATGCCGTTTTCCGATTGCAGGGTGACGTTCACGCCATCGGGGATGTAGTTGGCGACCAGCGTCGGGATGCCGATGCCGAGGTTCACATACCAGCCGTCCTGCAGTTCCTGCGCGGCGCGGGCGGCCATCTGGTTGCGGTCCCACATCACACGGACTCCTTCTTGCGGGTGGTGCGCTGTTCGATGCGCTTTTCGTGCTGCCCTTGGACGATGCGGTGGACATAGATGCCGGGCAGGTGGATCGTGTCGGGGTCCAGCGACCCCAGCGGCACGATCTCCTCCACTTCCGCCACGCAGATCTTGCCGCAGGTGGCGGCGGGCGGGTTGAAGTTGCGCGCGGTCTTGCGGAAGACGAGGTTGCCCGACGGATCGGCCTTCCATGCCTTGACGATGGAAAGATCGGCCACGATGGAGCGTTCGAGGATATAGGTCTTGCCGTCGAAATCCTTGTGTTCTTTCCCTTCGGCGATGACGGTGCCGACGCCGGTGCGGGTGTAGAAACCGGGGATGCCCGCGCCGCCCGCGCGCATGCGTTCGGCCAGGGTGCCTTGCGGGTTGAATTCCAGCTCCAGCTCTCCGCTCAGGTATTGGCGCATGAATTCGGCATTCTCGCCCACATAGGAGGAGATCATCTTCTTCACCTGACGGCTTTCCAGCAGCACCCCAAGGCCGAATCCATCAACGCCCGCATTGTTGGAGGCGACGGTGAGGTTCTTCGTGCCTGCCTGCCGGATCGCGGCGATCAGAAGTTCCGGAATCCCGCAAAGGCCGAAGCCCCCCGAGGCGATGGTCATGCCGTCAAACAGCACGCCGTCCAGCGCGGCCACTGCGCTGGGAAAGACCTTTTTCATGCGTGTTTTCTCCCCGCAAACTCTCGACCGTCATATGGAACCGGGGGACGGGTGGTGTCAATTGCCGCGCTGCAGCGGGCGGTCAGCGGCGGGCGGTGAGGGCGGTGATGCCTTCGCCCGATTGCAGCAGAAGCTGGCCGTCTTCGGCGATGTCGAAGCGGGTGATGCCGGCGAGGGCGGACAGGACGGCCTGTTCGGTTTCCATCTGCGGGGCAGGGCAGGCCATGCGGGTGGTGGCGATGGCGGAAAAGGAAAGGCCCTCGCCCGTCACGGCATAGCCGCCTGACAGGCGGTTGCAGCCGGAATTGCCCGATATGCGACCGTCGCCGAAGGACAGGGTGACGTCGACCCCGGCGGGAAGGGGCGCGGTGTCGAGTGCGGTCACGGTCCAGTCACCTGCCAGCAGCGCGGCGGGATCGCCCGCACAGCCGTTCAGCGCGGTCCCCGCGCGGAGGAGCGTGGCGGTAAAAGGATAGGGCATCCCCGACATGTCATCGCGGCAGAGCGCGGGATCTATGCGGAGGGTGAAGTCGGTTGTGGTCAGGACAAGGATTGTGCCCTCGGTGGCCTGCGTGAAGGGCAGGGTCTGAACGGTGCCCTTGCCTTCGGGTTCGGTCAGGCGCAGCCCTTCGGGGGTGGCGAGGATGGACCAGAAGGGTTCATTTCCCCGGGCGGTGAGGGGCAGCGCGGGGGCCCCTGCTTCCTGCGAAGTCGCCGGGAGCGGCGCGGCAAGGGCGAGGGTGACGCCGAGAAGGAGCGGGAAGTGGCGGGTCATTTGAAAACCTTCCTTAACCTGTGCGGAGGATAGGGCCGATGGCGGGCCACGCAAAGAGAGAATCCGGGAGGGGCGGGCTTTCCCTCGGACTGCGGGCTTGCTAGCAAGGCGGCCATCCCCCGGCCCGCGTGGTGGAATGGTAGACACAGGGGACTTAAAATCCCTAGGCCGAAAGGCCATGCCGGTTCGAGTCCGGCCGCGGGTACCAAGGGGGGCTTTTCTGCATGGGCTGGATCAAATGCAAATGGCCGCCCGGGGGCGGCCATCTGGCAGGTCCGACTGGAGCGGGCGATGAGATTCGAACTCACGACCCTAACCTTGGCAAGGTTATGCTCTACCCCTGAGCTACGCCCGCGCCGGTTGGACGAGGGGTCATCTATAAAAGCCGCGCGCGGGGTTCAAGGGGAAAGTGCGGACGAGGCGCGTTTTTCGGCGGATGCTCAACAGGAAGATGCGCGACGGGGCGGCGCGGCTTTGATCCGCGAAAGGAAGCGCGCGTGTTGCCCGCGATCCAGCCGGCCTTGCCGCCCCAGAGCGGAGGCCCCGGGTCAAGCCCGGGGCGCGCGCGCGGTGCTTTGTGGTTTGCGGGATCATTCCAGCTCGATCAGCAGGTCCTTCGCCTCGATCTGGCTGCCCGCGCTGACGTGGAGCGCCTTGACCGTGGCTTCGCGGTCGGCGTGGAGGCCGGTTTCCATCTTCATCGCCTCGATCGTCAGCAAGAGGTCGCCCGCGCGGACCTTCTGGCCGACCGACACCGCGACGGAGGCGATGGAGCCGGGCATCGGCGCGCCGATATGGGCGGGGTTGCCCTCGGCGGCCTTGGGACGGGCGGCGGTCTTGGCCTTGACCGCGCGGTTCGGGACGCGGATCACCCGGGGCTGGCCGTTCAGTTCGAAGAAGACGCGGACTTCGCCATCCTCGGTCGTCTCGCCCACGGCCTGTAGCCGGATTTCAAGGTTCTTGCCGGGGTCGATTTCGGCCGTGATCTCTTCGCCCGGTTCCATGCCGTAGAAGAAGGTCTTGGTGGGCAGGGTGCGGACAGGGCCATAGAGGCGGTGGCGGCCCATGTAATCGAGGAAGACCTTGGGATACATGAGGTAGCCGTTCAGGTCCTCGTCATCCACGGCCTTTCCGCCGAGTTCGGCCACCAGCTTGGCGCGGGTGTCTTCCAGATCGACGGGGGGCAGGGTCTTGCCGGGGCGGTCGGTCAGGGGCGGCTCACCCTTGAGCACCTTCGTCAGGATGCCCTTGGGCCAGCCGCCATGCGGTTGGCCGAGATTGCCCTTGAGCATGTCCACCACCGAGTCGGGGAAGGCCACGTCCATGGCCGGGTCTTCGACCTGCGCGCGGGTCAGGCCCTGGGCCACCATCATCAGTGCCATGTCGCCCACCACCTTGGACGAGGGCGTGACTTTCACGATATCGCCGAACATCTGGTTGGCATCGGCATAGGCTTGGGCGACTTCGGGCCAACGCTCCTCAAGCCCCAGCGAGCGCGCCTGCGCCTTGAGGTTGGTGAACTGGCCGCCGGGCATTTCGTGCAGGTAGACCTCTGACGCCGGGGCGGGCAGGCCGGATTCGAAGGCGGCATACTGAACGCGGACATGTTCCCAGTAGTTCGAGATATCGCGGATCGCCTTGATATCCAGCCCGGTGTCGCGTTCGGTATGGCGCAGCGCCTCGACGATCGACCCCAGGCAGGGCTGCGAGGTGCCGCCCGAGAAGGCATCCATCGCCGCATCCACCGCATCAACGCCCGCGTCGCAGGCGGCGAGGATCGTGGCCGCCGCCGCGCCCGACGTGTCATGGGTGTGGAAGTGGACGGGCAGGCCCACCTCCTGTTTCAGCGCCTTGACGAGGATGCGGGCCGAGGCGGGTTTCAGGAGGCCCGCCATATCCTTGAGGCCGAGGACATGGGCACCTGCGGCCTTAAGCTCCTTCGCGCGGTCGACATAGTATTTCAGGTCATACTTGGAGCGTGCAGGATCGAGCAGGTCGCCCGTGTAGCAGATGGTGCCTTCGCAGACCTTGTTCGCCTCCAGCACCGCATCCATGGCGACGCGCATGTTTTCGACCCAGTTGAGCGAGTCGAAGACGCGGAAGACATCGACGCCGGTTTCGGCGGCCTGAAGAACGAAGGCGCGGACGACGTTGTCGGGGTAGTTCGTATAGCCCACGCCGTTCGAGGCGCGGAGCAGCATCTGCGTCATCAGGTTGGGCATGGCGGCGCGCAGGTCGCGCAGGCGCTGCCACGGGCATTCCTGCAGGAAGCGGTAGGCCACGTCGAAGGTGGCCCCGCCCCAGCATTCGACAGAGAAGAGCTGCGGCAGGTTGGCGGCATAGGCGGGGGCGGCGCGGACCATGTCGATGGAGCGCATCCGCGTGGCCAGAAGCGACTGGTGGCCGTCGCGCATCGTGGTGTCGGTGATGAGGACCTTGGTCTGGGCCTTCATCCAATCGGCCACGGCCTGCGGGCCCTTTTGTTCCAGCAGGTTCCGGGTGCCGGTCGCGGGGGTTTCGGTCAGCAGCTTGGGGGCCTTGGGCATCTTCGCCTCGGCCGGGGGTTTGGGGCGGCCTGCGGTTTCGGGATGCCCGTTCACCGTGATGTCGGCGATATAGGTGAGGATCTTGGTCGCCCGGTCGCGGCGTTTCTTGAAGGCGAAAAGCTCGGGCGTGGTGTCGATGAACTTGGTCGTGTAGGTGTCATCGAGGAAGGTCTTGTGCTTCAAGAGGTTGATGACGAATTCGATATTCGTCGCCACCCCCCGGATGCGGAATTCGCGCAGCGCGCGGTCCATGCGGGCGATGGCCTTTTCGGGCGTCTGGGCGTGCGCCGTGACCTTGACCAGAAGCGAGTCGTAATAGCGCGTGATGACGCCGCCCGCGTAAGCGGTGCCGCCATCAAGCCGGATGCCGTTGCCGGTGGCAGAGCGGTAGGCGGTGAGGCGGCCGTAATCGGGGATGAAGTTGTTCAGCGGGTCTTCGGTCGTGACGCGGCATTGCAGCGCGTGGCCGTTCAGTTTGACATCGGCCTGAGAGGCGACGCCCGTGGCCTCGGCCAGCGACTTGCCTTCCTCGATCAGGATCTGGGCCTGCACGATGTCGATGCCCGTCACCTCTTCGGTCACGGTATGTTCGACCTGCACGCGGGGGTTCACTTCGATGAAGTAGAACTTGCCGTCATCCATATCCATCAGGAATTCGACAGTGCCCGCGCATTCATATTCGACATGCGCGGTGATCTTGCGCGCCATTTCACAGACTTCCTCGCGCTGGGCCTGCGTGAGGTAGGGGGCGGGGGCGCGTTCGACGACCTTCTGGTTGCGGCGCTGCACGGTGCAGTCACGCTCCCACAGGTGCCAGACATTGCCCTGCTTGTCGCCGAGGATCTGCACCTCGACGTGGCGGGCGCGCTGGATCATCTTTTCGAGATAGCCTTCACCGTTTCCGAAGGCGGCCTCGGCCTCGCGCCGGCCTTCGCGGACTTTCGACTCCAGCTCGTCCTCGGCAAGGATCGGGCGCATGCCGCGACCGCCGCCGCCCCAGCTTGCCTTGAGCATCAGGGGATAGCCGATTTCCTTGGCCTGTTTCTTGATGAGCGCCATGTCTTCGCCCAGCACTTCGGTGGCGGGGATGACGGGGACGCCCGCCTCGATCGCCACGCGGCGGGCGGAGGCCTTGTCGCCAAGGGCGCGCATGGTTTCGGCGCGGGGGCCGATGAAGGTGATGCCGGCCTGATCGCAGGCCTCGACGAAATCGGGGTTTTCGGAGAGGAGGCCATAGCCGGGGTGGATGGCGTCCGCGCCCGACATCTTGGCCACGCGGATGATTTCCGGGATGGAGAGATAGGCGCCGACGGGGGAGAGGCCTTCGCCGATGCGGTAGGCCTCATCCGCCTTGAAGCGGTGGAGGGAAAGCTTGTCCTCTTCGGCGAAGACGGCGACGGTCTTCTTGCCCATCTCATTGGCGGCGCGCATGACGCGGATGGCGATCTCGCCGCGATTGGCAACGAGAATCTTGCGGAATTCAGGCATCGGTCTCTCCGGTGTCGGCGGGTCAGGCCGGGGTCAGGCGGGCTTTTTTTCTGCGTGCGGCAGGTGCGTGCGGGGTCACTCTAGGCCCGCTGCAATGCAGCGCAAGTGCGATAGGCGGCATCAATTGCAAATTTTGCGAAATATGCAGGCGTGAATTTGCGGCTGCAAAGCGTGGGTGCGGCGCGGTGGGACGTGGGTGGGGAAAAAGTGCGCGGGAACATTTGCGGAACCTTTTCCTTTGCCGCCGATGGCGCTAGGGTTTCGCGCATGAACGGATGGGATGACGATCAGGGGGCGGGGCTGGCGGCGGTGCCGCTGTCGCAGCGGGCCATGATGGCGGCGCGGCCTGCGCCCTATCTGGAGGATCTGAACCCCGCGCAGCGCGCGGCGGTGGAGGCGCTGGATGGCCCGGTGCTGATGCTGGCGGGGGCGGGGACGGGCAAGACCAAGGCGCTGACGGCGCGGATCGTGCATCTGTTGCGCATGGGCAAGGCAAGGCCGAACGAGGTGTTGGCCGTGACCTTTACCAACAAGGCGGCGCGCGAGATGAAACTGCGCGTCGGGCGGATGCTGGGCGAGGTGGCCGAAGGGATGCCGTGGATGGGCACCTTTCACAGCCTGAGCGTGAAGATCTTGCGGCGGCATGCGGAACTGGTGGGGTTGAAATCGAACTTCACCATTCTGGATACGGATGATCAGGTCCGGCTGCTCAAGCAATTGATCGTGGCCGCGAATATCGACGAAAAGCGCTGGCCCGCGCGGATGCTGGCGGGGATGATCGACGGTTGGAAGAACCGCGCGCTGGTGCCGGAGCGGGTGCCGTCATCCGAGGCGGGGGGCTATGCCAATCGCGGGACGGAGCTTTACGCGCAATATCAGGAGCGGCTGCGCACGCTGAATGCCTGTGATTTCGGCGACCTGCTCTTGCATTGCGTGACGATCTTCCAAGGCCATCCTGACGTTCTGGCGCAGTATCAGCGCTGGTTCCGCTATATTCTGGTTGATGAGTATCAGGATACCAACGTCTGCCAGTATCTGTGGCTGCGGCTTCTGGCGCAGGCGCATCGCAACATCTGTTGCGTGGGGGATGACGACCAGTCGATCTATGGCTGGCGCGGGGCGGAGGTGGGCAATATCCTGCGGTTCGAAAAGGATTTTCCCGGCGCGCATGTGGTGCGGCTGGAGCAGAATTACCGCTCGACCCCGCATATCCTGGCCGCCGCGTCGGGGGTGATCGCGGGCAATGCGGGGCGGCTGGGCAAGACGCTGTGGACCGAGGTCAAGGAGGGCGAGAAGGTCCGGCTGATCGGCCATTGGGATGGTGAGGACGAGGCGCGCTGGATCGGCGAGGAGATTGAGGCGCTGCAACGTGGCACGCGGGGGATGGATCCCGTGGGGCTGGACGGGCAGGCCATTCTGGTGCGGGCCAGCCATCAGATGCGGGCCTTCGAGGACCGTTTCCTGACGATCGGGCTGCCCTATCGCGTGATCGGGGGGCCAAGGTTCTATGAGCGGCAGGAAATCCGCGATGCGATGGCCTATTTCCGGCTGGCGGTGTCGCCCGAGGACGATCTGGCGTTCGAGCGGGTGGTGAATGTCCCCAAGCGCGGGCTTGGCGACAAGGCGCAGGCGGATATCCAACGGTCGGCGCGGATGGCGGGGATTTCTCTGCACGAGGGTGCGCGGGAGTTGGTGGCCGGTGGCGGGATCGGCGGCAAGGGCGCGGGGCAGTTGCGCGCCTTTGTCGAGGGGATTGATCGCTGGCACGCGCTGACGCGCGATGCGCTGCGGGTGGCGGGGGATGACGATGTGCTGGAGCCCATCGGCGCGGTGGCCCCGGCGATGGATCATGTGCGGCTCGCCGAGATGATCCTTGAGGAATCCGGCTATACCGAGATGTGGCAGAACGACAAGACGCCCGAGGCGCCGGGGCGGCTGGAGAACCTGAAGGAACTGGTCAAGGCCTTGGAGCAGTTCGACAATCTGCAGGGCTTTCTCGAACATGTCGCGTTGATCATGGATAACGAGACGGAAGAGGCGGGCGAGAAGGTGTCGATCATGACGCTGCACGCGGCCAAGGGGTTGGAATTCCCGGTGGTGTTCCTGCCGGGCTGGGAGGATGGGCTGTTTCCCAGCCAGCGCAGCATGGATGAGAGCGGGTTGAAGGGGCTGGAGGAAGAGCGGCGGCTGGCCTATGTGGGGATCACCCGGGCCGAGGCGCTTTGCACCATCTCCTTTGCGTCGAACCGCCGGGTCTATGGGCAGTGGCAGAGCCAGATGCCCAGCCGATTCATCGACGAATTGCCGCCCGCCCATGTGGAGGTGCTGACCCCGCCGGGCCTTTATGGCGGGGGCTTCGGCGCGGCGGCGCCGGTGGCGGTATCGGCGATGGATGAGCGGGTGTCGAAGGCGGATGTTTACAATTCGCCCGGTTGGCGGCGGATGCAGGACCGGGTGCAGAGCCGCGGCATGGCGCAACCGCGCGAGGCCCGCGGCATGGTGATCGACGCGACGGCGCTGCCCGCGCATGCCGAGGGGGACCGGGTGTTTCACCGCAAGTTCGGCTATGGGATCGTGATCGGCATCGAAGGCGACAAGCTGGAGATCGACTTTTCCAAGGCGGGGATCAAGAAGGTGGTGGCGGGGTTCGTGGTCGATGCGGATGACGCCGATGAGGTGCCGTTCTGAGAAGCGATTTCTGACGCAGAAATCGCGGCGTTTTCTGCGCGCAGAAAACGGGTTCCCGCCGCCGCGAGTCTGATTTCTGTGTCAGGAAACGCTTTTGCGGGCCAGACGCTCCAGCCCCCAGATCGCCAGCCCCGCCAGAAGCCCCCAGAAGGCCGCGCCGATGCCCGCGAAGGCCACGCCCGCCCCCGTCACGGCCAGCGTGATCGTGGCAGGGAAGCGTTGGTCCGGGGTGGCAAAGGCCCCGGTCAGCGCGCCCATGAGCGGGCCGAGCAATGCCAGCGCGACGAGCGCCGTCATCAGCGCGGGGGGCAGGGCGTTCAGGATGGCGATGACGACGGGGCCGGTCAGGCCCAGCATCACCCAGACCGCGGCATAGGCGAGGCCCACTTTCCAGCGCTGGTCACGGTCAGGATGGACGTCATCGCCCATGCAGATGGCGGCGGTGATGGCGGCCATGTTCACGGTATGCGCGCCGAACAGCGCCGCGAGGGCCGAGATGCCGCCGGTCACGGTGAGCGCCGGGGAGACCGGCGGTTCATAGCCCGCCGCGCGCATGGTTGCGAAACCCGGCAGGTTCTGTGAGGCCATGGTCACGAGATAGAGCGGCAGGCCAAGGCCGATGAGCGCGGGCAGGTGCCATTCCGGCCAGATCAGAACGGGGGTCGGGGGCAGGGGGGGCAAGGGCGGCAGGCTGGTGGCCCCGCTGGCGATGGCGAAGATCAGGCCCGTGGCAAGCGCGGCCAGCACCGCGACGGCGGGATTCTTGAGCCGGACGAGGGCGAAGAGGCCCACCATCGGGGCAACCAGAAGCGGTGCGGCATCCAGCGCGCCCGCGCCTTTCAGCACGAAGGGCAGCAGGACGCCCGCCAGCATGGCGGCGGCGATGCCATCGGGGATGCGGGCCACAAGGCCGCCCAGCGGCCGGATCAGGCCGGTTGCGGCGATCAGCAGCCCGGCCAGCAGGAAGGCTGCCACGCCTTCGGCCATGCCATAGCCGGAAGAGGCCGCGATCAGCGCCGCCCCCGGGGTGGACCATGCCAGCACCACAGGAACGCGGTGCCAGGTGGAGAGGAGCGCGCTGCCCGCCGCCTTGGCGAAGCAGACCGCCATCACCCAGCTTGCCGTCTGGTCCGGTGTTGCCCCCAGCGCCGCGGCGGCGGCGAGGACGAGGGCGATGGTGGAGCCATAGCCGACGAGGGCTGCGACAAGGGCTGCGGAAAAGAGGGACGCGCGCATCGGGCCTGCCGGTTGGATCGGATCGGCGCGGACTATCGGCGGCGCGGCGGCGGGATGCAAGCTGGCTGGTGCAAATGAAAAACGGCGACGCCAGAGGGAGGAAGGCGCCGCCGTCATCATGGGACCCGGCCAGGGAGGAGGAGAGGCCGGGCGCCGGATCGTCCCGGCCAAGGGAGGAGGAGAGGCCGGGCCCGAATTCGGGATGCGGCGACCCCAGGGAGGAGGAGGGGGCCGCCGCTTGTCCGACGGGCCCCAGGGAGGAGGAGGGGGCCCTTCGTACATCGTTTGGGGCTTGAACGCCCCGGATCTGGTGCGGCGACCCCAGGGAGGAGGAGGGGGCCGCCGCTTTTCCGCATGTCCCCAGGGAGGAGGAGGGGGACTTCGGATCTGTCAGGGAAGTCTACGCAGGAGCGCGGCTTCCGGATCAAAGTGCGGCGGTGCCAGGGAGGAGGAGAAGCACCGCCGCTTTTGCCACGAACCCCGGGAGGAGGTGGGGTTCAGCAAGAAACTTACTTGCCGTAGGCGGCCTCTTGGGCCACGGCACGGATGTCGGCGCGGGCGATGCCGAGATCGGCAAGCTCACGCTCGGTCAGCGAGTTGAGTTCGCGGACGGTCTGGTTGAACACGGCGCGGCGGGCGAGGGACGCTTTCGTCAGGGCCAGAAAGCCCGAGATGCGGTCTGCCAGCGAAAAGGACGCGGCGCGGGAAGAGTTTACATAAGCCATTTCGATCAGCCTCAGTTTGTTACACCATGTGTCGTCACAACGTTCTGTCGCGCTGTTAACGGAAACATGGGGCATATGCTGCAACTGCACAATAGCCGGGGTCTGCAATGCTGCCATGCAGCAATCGCATGGCTGAACGTCACGAAAACGTCATTAATTTCATGGGTTTCGATGAAAACCTGAGCAAATGGTCAACATGGCCTTGCCGAGTGCTGAAAAGATGATGAGGTTTGCCGCAACCTTGTGCAGGAGAAAAACAGATGACGGTTACCCGAGAGTTGATCATGCGGGCGCTTTCCGGCGTCGCCCTGCCCGGCGGGGGGGATCTGGTGTCGCGCGATCTGATTCGCGCGCTGACGGTGGAGGGCGGGACGGTGCGTTTCGTGATCGAGGCCGAAAGCCCCGAGGCGGCCCGCGCGCTGGGCCCGGTGCAGGCGGCGGCGGAGGCGGCGCTGCGCGCGGTGCCGGGGGTTGAGACGGTGCAGGCGGTGCTGACGGCGCATGGCCCGGCGGCGAAGCCTGCGGCGCCGTCCTTGAAGATCGGGCAGCATCCGACGCCGCAGCAGGGCGGGCCGCAGAAGGTTTCGGGCGTGGACCGGATCATCGCGGTGGCATCCGGCAAGGGGGGCGTGGGGAAGTCGACGGTGTCGTCGAACCTTGCCGTGGCGCTGGCGCGGCAGGGGCGGCGGGTGGGGCTGCTGGATGCGGATATCTACGGACCGAGCCAGCCGCGCATGATGGGGGTTTCGAAGCGGCCCGCCAGCCCGGATGGCAAGATTATCGAGCCTTTGCAGGCGCATGGCGTGACGATGATGTCGATTGGCCTGATGCTGAAGGAGGATGAGGCGGTGATCTGGCGGGGGCCGATGATCATGGGGGCCTTGCAGCAATTGCTGGGTCAGGTGGCGTGGGGCAAGCTGGATGTGCTGATCATCGACCTGCCGCCGGGGACGGGGGATATCCAGCTTTCGCTGGCGCAGCGGACGCAGTTGACGGGGGCGCTGGTGGTGTCGACGCCGCAGGACGTGGCGCTACTCGATGCGCGCAAGGCGCTGGACATGTTCAGCAAGCTGAAGGTGCCGGTGCTGGGCCTGATCGAGAACATGTCGACCTTCTGCTGCCCGAATTGCGGGCATGAGACGCAGATCTTTGGCCATGGCGGGGTAAAGGCGGAGGCGGCCAAGCTGGGCCTGCCCTTCCTGGGCGAGTTGCCGCTGGCGCTTTCGGTGCGTGAGGCGGGAGATTCGGGGGTGCCGATTGCCGCGACGGATGCGCCCGAGGCAGAGGCCTATGCGCGGTTGGCGCGGGGGTTGATTGCCGGGGGGATGGCGTAAATTATCATTTGCCCGTTTGAGTTTGGCCGGAAATAGGCGTGCAACGGCCGGTGCAGACAGCCGGTGCAGATGGCGGTGCATACAAATTCCGGCAGGGTGACGGGGCGATTGCTGGTTAACTGTGCGGGGGCGCGCAGGGTTGCGACCCCGTGCCGGGCTTGACCCGGGACCTACGGCCGATTTCGGGCCGCGGGCTGGACGGGCGGTGCCCGGCTTCCCATCTTGGGTGGGGGCGGTTGCGCCCCGCACGGCACAGGAAAGGCCCCGCGCATGAGCATTGATCTTCCCCCCGGCCCGGATGTGGCGGCGCTGATCGCGCCGCAGGAGATCGAGAAGCGCAAGTCGCGCGGCGGACGAGCCACGGTGATCGCCATCGGGACGGTGCTGATCCTGTCGGACGGATCGGAATGCGTGGTGGCGGGCTTTGACGCGCAGGGCAACCCCCTGTGCCACCCTCCGACGAACTGACGTCAGCGTCGGGGGGCGTGAGGGGAGGTCCCGGATCGGGTCCGGGACGGGTTGCCTGCGGCCTTTGCGGCTGTCTGTCCGGGACAGGATGGGACGGGCCGGGACAGGCTGCGGCGACGAATCACCAATCTGGGAAAAGGTGGGACGGGCGGGATCAGGCGGCTGATTCCGGCTGAATCGGGGCGGATTCCGCGGAGTCCGGCCCGATCATGCCCCGTCGCATCGCCGGGTGTGAAAAAAGTCGGGAAAATCTGGGAGAGTGTGGTGGATCACGGATGATCACTAGATTTTGTGGCTGAGTGAGGGCTGTCTGGCAATTTATGGGGAAACCTTTGTGAACAGCCCTACCAAATCCTGTATTGGATGGGGGTGCTGAACAAGATCTGCCCGGTTTCGCCCGAAAATTTCCGTTGCATCCCACGTTTTCCCACTGCATACAGAATTCACGACGATGAGGACGGGCAAGACGAAAGCAGGGGCGGCACAAGACCCCGAACAGGCGAAAGCAGGCTTCATACAGGCACCCGCCTTCATCGAAACCAGAGATCCGGCGCGCGAGCGAGCAGACATCTCCCCCAGGTGGCGCGCGTAGCTGGACGCCCAGCGATGGGACAGGCGGCGGATCGAGCAGTGGCAGCAGCTCGGTCCGCCGTTTCCGTTTCAGGGCCCGGATGATCCGGGCAGGGGCCTGACGGAGCAGGGCAAGAGCTGCGTGTGAGGAGGCCGGAAGGCCGATGTCGGAGGCGTTCAGAGGCGAGTTCACCCAGAAGGTGGACGGTAAGGCGCGGGTCTTGATCCCGGCAGCCTTTCGCCGTGTGCTGGAAGCCGGAGACCCTGACAGCCCCCGCAAGCGCATCGTGATCGTCTATGGCGACGAGCGGCGGAAATTCGCGGAATGCTATACTATTGCTGGTGCGCAGCGCCTTGAGGCGCTGATCCGCAGGAAGCCCATCGGATCGCCCGAGCGGCGGCTGCTGGAGCGGAACATGATCACCCTGTCGGCGACGGTGGAGATCGACGATGACGGGCGGATCGTGCTGCCGCCCAAGGTGCGCGAGAAGATCGGCATGTCGGCGCAGGATGGCGGCGAGGCGGTGCTGGCGGGGTCGCTGGACACGTTTCAGCTTTGGAAGGCCGATGTGTATGAGGCCGATATCCTGCGCGCGGCCGAGGCGGAACTGGCGGCCTTGCCGGAGGATATGGACATCCTGTCGCTGCTGGGCGACCTGCCGGAGGTGTGAGCCTTGGCCGAGAGCGATCAGGAGAGCGGTCGCGACCCCCATATCCCTGTGCTGTTGCGCCCGCTGCTGGCGGCCGTGGCCCCGGTGGAGGGCGACTGGCTGGATGGCACCTTCGGCGCGGGCGGCTATGCGCGGGGATTGCTGGAGGCGGGTGCTGCGCGGGTGATTGGCGTGGACCGCGATCCGCTGGCGCTGGAGATGGCGGCGGCATGGGCGGGGGAATTTGGCGAGCGGCTGCGGCTGGTGGCGGGGAGGTTCTCGGACCTCGATGCGCATGCAGGCGGGATGCTGGACGGGGTGGTGCTGGATCTGGGCGTGTCGTCGATGCAGCTTGACCGGGCGGAGCGGGGGTTTTCCTTCCAGAAGGACGGGCCCTTGGACATGCGGATGAGCCAGGAGGGCGAGAGTGCCGCCGATCTGGTGAATGGTGCCGATGAGGGCGTGCTGGCGGATATCCTTTATCACTATGGCGAAGAGCGCGCCTCGCGCCGGATCGCGCGGGCGATCGTGGAGGCGCGGGCGGTGGCGCCGATCACCACGACGCTGCGGCTGGCCGAGATCGTGGCGAAATGCCTGCCGCGCCCGAAGCCCGGGCAGAGCCATCCAGCGACGCGGAGCTTTCAGGCGATACGGATCGCGGTGAATACGGAATTCGACGAACTGGCCGAGGGCTTGCAGGCCGCCGAGCGGGCGTTGAAGCCGGGCGGGCGGCTGGCGGTGGTGACGTTCCACAGCCTTGAGGACCGGATCGTGAAGCGGTTCTTCCAGATCGCGAGCGGGGCGGAGGCCAATGCCAACCGTTATGCCCCCGCGCGGGCCGATCAGGCGGCGCGATTCGATATGATCACGAAAAAGGCGGTGGGGCCTGATGAGGCGGAGCTTGCCGCCAATCCGCGCGCCCGCAGCGCCAAGCTGCGCGTGGCGCGGCGCACCTCTGTTCCGGCGGCCCGCATCGCGCCTGCGGCGCTGGGCCTGCCGCAGTTCCAGCCGAAGAAAGGACGCCGCTGATGCGCCCGGTATTTTTCGTTCTGTCCTTCCTTGCCGTGATGGGGCTGGCCTTTTGGGCCTATCGCGAGAATTACGCCACCCAGGCCGCGCTGCGCGAGATGGGGCGATTGCAGGACGAGATCGCGGGCCTGCGAGAGGCGCTGGCGCTGCAGCGGGCGGAATGGGCCTATCTGAACCGGCCCGAGCGGCTGCGCGAATTGGCGACGGTGAATTTCGACCGGCTGGGTCTGTTGCCGCTGGAGCCGACGCAATTCGGCGCGGCGGCGCAGATCAGCTATCCCGCGCCGATGATCCTGCCCGGCGAGGGGGCCTTTCCGACCATCACCGACCCGGTCGAGGTGACCGGACAAACCGCAACCGAACTGGCCCCGAGCCCTGTCGACGGACAATTCCCATGATCCGCACCCCCCTTCGCCCGCTTGCCCGCATCCTTTCGGCCCGCCAGAAGGGCGAGAATCCCGACACGATCGAGCGCGAGAACCTGCGCCTGCGCCATGAGGAGATCCGCGACCGGGGGCGGGTGCGGGCCGAGGTGCGGCTGTTGTTCCTGAGCCTTGGGTTTCTGGCGGCCTTTTCCACCATCGGGGCGCGGATGGGGCTTTTGGCCGCGACCGAGCCGGTGGAGCCGCGCTCGGCTGCGGCGGGGGCGCAGATATTGGCCACGCGGGCGGATATCACCGACAGGAACGGGCGCATTCTGGCGACCAACATGCAGACCTATGCGCTGTATGCCCAGCCGCGCGACATGGTGGATCCGGGACGGGTGGCGCGGGAACTGGCGAAGATTTTCCCCGAGATCGACCCCGTGGCGATGGAGCGGCGGCTGACGGATGGGCGCACCTTCCTGTGGATCCGGCGGGTGATGAGCCCGGAGCAGATGCAGCGCGTGCATGAGATCGGCGATCCGGGGCTGTTGTTCGGGCCGCGTGAGATGCGGCTGTATCCCAACGGGACGCTGGCGGCGCATGTGCTGGGCGGGGCTTCGTTCGGTGCGGAAGGCGTGTCGAGCGCCGAGGTGATCGGGACGGCGGGGATCGAGAAGGCGCTGGATGCGCGGCTGCGCGATCCGGCGCAGGCGGGGACGCCGCTGGAACTGTCCATCGACCTGACGTTGCAGGCGGCGGTGGAGGAAATCCTTGGCACCGGCATGACCATGCTGAATGCCAAGGGCGCGGCGGCGATCCTGATGGATGTGAAGACCGGCGAAATCCTGTCGCTGGCATCCCTGCCGGCCTTCGATCCGAATGACCGGCCCAACCCGCTGACCAAGGGCGATCCGGGCGACAGCCCGTTGTTCAACCGCGCGGTGCAGGGGGTTTACGAGCTGGGGTCGACCTTCAAGATCTTTACCGTGGCCAATGCGATGGATCTTGGCCTTGTCTCGCCCGAGACGATGGTGGATGCCAATGCCCCGCGCAAATGGGGGCGGTTCACCATCCGTGAGTTCCAGAACAAGAATTACGGCCCGCTGCTTTCGGTGGAGAATGTGATCGTCAAATCCTCGAATGTGGGGACGGCGAATATCGCGTTGATGATCGGGGCGGAGCGGCAGGCGGCGTTCTTCCAATCGCTCGGTTTCTTCGATCCGACGACGATTGAACTGGTGGAGGCCCCGGGGGCCAGGCCCATCGTTCCCAAGCGCTGGCCGGATATCACGACGATCACCACATCCTACGGCCATGGCATTTCGGCCAGCCCGATGCATCTGGCGGCGGCCTATGCGGCGATTGCCAATGGTGGGGTGAAGGTGACGCCGACGCTGCTGCATGGCGGGGTGGCGCAGGCCGGGCCGCGGGTGATGACGCCGGAGACGGCGGCGGCCTCGGTCCGGATGCTGCGCGGGGTGGTGGAGCATGGCACGGCGACGCTGGGCGATGTGCCGGGCTATCAGGTGGCGGGCAAGACCGGGACGGCGGAAAAGCCCAACAGGGCGGGCGGCTATGACGAGGACAAGGTGGTGAACACCTTTGCCAGCGTGTTTCCGGCCAGTGATCCGCGCTATGTGCTGGTCGTCACGCTGGACGAGCCGGTGGAGACATCGGGCAGCGAGCCGCGCCGCACGGCGGGCTGGACGGCGGTGCCGGTGGCGGGCGAGATCATCCGCCGGGCGGCGCCCCTGCTGGGGCTGCGGCCGGTGGTTGAACCCCCGCCGGTGGATGGGCTAACAGCCGTCTCGAACTGAGGCGAGGGTGCGGAATGGCCGGGGTAAGGAAACTGTCGGAACTCGGCCTGACGGGGCGGGGCGGGGGTGACCCCGACCTGACGGGCATCACGGTGGACAGCCGGGCGGTGCGCGACGGGTTCCTGTTCGCGGCGCTGCCGGGGGCGCGGGTGCATGGGGCCGAGTTCATCGGGCCCGCGCTGCGGATGGGCGCGGCGGCGGTGCTGACCGATGCGGAAGGCGCGCGGATCGCGGCGGAGGCTTTGGCGGGATCGGGGGCCGTGCTGGTGGTGGCCGAGGATGCGCGGGCGGCCCTGTCGGGGGCGGCGGCCTTGTGGTTCGGGGCGCAGCCCGGCCTGATGGTGGCGGTGACGGGGACGAACGGGAAAACCTCTGTCGCGACCTTTACCCGGCAGATCTGGGCCGCGCTGGGCCATGAGGCGATCAATATCGGCACGACCGGGGTTGAGGGGGCGTGGAGCGCGCCCTCCTCCCACACCACGCCGGATGCCATCACACTGCACGCGATGCTGGCGCAGGCGGCGGCGGCGGGGGTGACCCATGCGGCGATGGAGGCGTCATCCCACGGGCTGGATCAGCGGCGGATGGATGGGGTGCGGCTGGTGGCGGCGGGGTTCACCAACTTTACGCAGGATCATCTGGATTATCACGGCACGATGGAGGCCTATTTCGCCGCCAAGGCGGAGTTGTTCGGGCGGGTGCTGCCGGATGATGGCGTGGCGGTGGTGAACATGAACGATCCCCATGGCGCGGCAGTGGTTGATGTGGCGCGGGCGCGGGGGCAGCGGGTGCTGACGGTGGGCCATGCCGAGGGCTGTGATCTGCGGATCATGGGCCAGCGGGCGGAGGCGACGGGGCAGGAGGTGCGCCTTGTCTGGCAGGGTGTGCAGGCGCATCAGGTGAAGCTGTCGCTGATCGGCGCGTTCCAGGCGGAGAATGTGGCGCTGGCGGCGGGGCTGGTGATCGCGGCGGGCGAGGAGCCTGCGGCGGTGATGGGCGTGCTGGGGCGGCTGACGGGGGTGCGGGGGCGGATGCAGCTGGCCGCGACGCGGGCGAATGGCGCGGCGGTTTTCGTCGACTATGCCCATACGCCGGATGCGATTGCGACGGCGCTGCGCGCGCTTAGACCGCATGTGATGGGGCGGATCGTGGTGGTCTTTGGCGCGGGCGGGGACCGGGACCGCACGAAGCGGCCCCTGATGGGCGCGGCGGCGCGGGAATTTGCGGATGTTCTGTTTGTGACAGACGACAACCCCCGGAGCGAGGAGCCGGAGGCCATCCGGGCCGAGATCATGGCGGCCTGCCCTGAGGCCAATGAGGTGGGCGACCGGGCGGAAGCCATCCTGCGGGGGGTGGATGCGCTGGGGCCGGGGGATGCGCTGCTGATCGCGGGCAAGGGGCATGAGACGGGGCAGATCATCAAGGGGGATGTCTATCCCTTTGACGATGTGGAACAGGCGAGCATCGCGGTCGCGGCGCTGGATGGGGTGATCTGATGGTGTTGTGGCGATCAGAGGAGGCGGCGCGGGCGCCCGGCGGGCGGGCGACGCGGGCCTTCGCCGCGCCGGGCGTGTCGATCGACACGCGGACGCTGCGGCCGGGGGAGTTGTTCGTGGCGCTGAAGGATGTGCGCGACGGGCATGATTTCGTGAAGGCCGCGCTGGCGAAGGGGGCGGCGGCGGCTTTGGTGAGCCGCCTGCCCGAGGGCGTGGCGGAGGATGCGCCCTTGCTGGTGGTGCCGGATGTGCTGCGCGCGCTGGAGGATCTGGGCCGCGCGGCGCGGGCGCGGACGCGGGCGAAGGTGGTGGGGATCACCGGATCGGTGGGCAAGACATCCACCAAGGAGATGCTGCGCGCCATTCTGGGCGGGCAGGGCCGGGTTCATGCGGCGGAAGCGAGCTACAACAACCATTGGGGCGTGCCGCTGACGCTGGCACGGATGCCGGAGGAGACGGACTTCGCGGTGATCGAGATCGGGATGAACCATCCCGGCGAGATCGCGCCTCTGGCGCGGCTGGCCGATTTGGATGTGGCGATGATCACCACGGTGGCGCCCGCCCATCTGGAGGCTTTCGAGAGCGTGGAGGGGATCGCGCGGGAAAAGGCCTCGATCCTTGACGGGCTGCGCAAGGGCGGCGTGGCGGTGCTGAATGCCGATGTGGCCACGACCCCGATCCTGTGCGCGAAGGCGGCGGCGGTGGGGGCGAAGGCCGTGATGTTCGGGGCGGCGGCGGGCGCGGAGTGGCGCATGCTGTCGGCCGAGTTGTCGGATGGGGCCACGGTGGTGCGGGCCGAACGGGGCGGGGTGCCGCTTCTCTTCAAGGTGCTGTCGCCGGGGCGGCATTTCGCGGCCAATGCGCTGGGCGCGCTGGCGGTGGCCGAGGCGCTGGGCTGCGATGCGGCGATTGCGGCCTGCGATATCGGGCGCTGGTCGCCGCCGAGCGGGCGCGGCACGCGGGAGCGGATCCTGATGGACCCGCTGGAGGAGATGGGGTTCGATCTGTTCGACGATGCCTTCAACGCCAATCCGGCCAGCATGGCGGCGGCGCTGGATGTGCTGATCGCGGCGGTGCCGGAGAACGGGATCGGGCGGCTGGCCGCCGGGCGGCGGATCGCCGTGCTGGGCGACATGCTGGAACTGGGGCCGACCGAGGCCGAATTGCACGCGGCCATCGCGCGCCATCCCGGGCTGGAGGCGGTGACGGTGATCCATTGCGTGGGGCCGCGGATGCGGGCGCTGTGGCAGGCGCTGCCCCGGGCGCAGCGGGGCGAATGGGCCGAGACGGCGGCCGAGCTTGCCGGGCGGGCGCGGTCGATCGTGGATGCAGGGGATATCGTGCTGGTGAAGGGCTCGAAGGGTTCGAAGGTGAGCCTTGTCGTTGACGGCTTGCGCAAACTGGGGCAGGCGGTGCCACCAAAGACCGAAGGGAATGAGTGATGTTCTACTGGCTGACCGCCTTTTCCGACGGGGGGGATTTCTTCAACCTGTTCCGCTATCAGACGGTGCGGGCGGGGGGGGCCTTCCTGACGGCGCTGATCTTCGGCTTTGTCTTCGGGCGGCCGCTGATTGATTTCCTGCGCCGGAAGCAGAAGAAGGGCCAGCCCATCCGCGATGACGGGCCGCAGAGCCATTTCGCCAAGGCGGGCACGCCCACCATGGGGGGCTTGCTGATCCTGTCGGCGCTGATGGTGTCGACGCTGCTTTGGGCGCGCTGGGACAACCCTTACGTCTGGATCGTGCTGCTGGTGACGCTGGCCTTCGGGTTGATCGGCTTTGCCGATGACTATGCCAAGGTGACCAAGCAGAACACGCGCGGCGTGCCGGGGCGGGTGCGGTTCGGTGCGGGGCTGGTGATCGCGGCGCTGGCCTCTTACGCGGCGTCGAGCTTTCATCCCGGGCCGTTGACACATCAACTGGCCTTTCCCTTCTTCAAGGATCTGCTTCTGAACCTGTGGTGGTTCTTCATCCCCTTCGGGATGGTGGTGATCGTGGGGGCGGCCAATGCGGTGAACCTGACCGACGGGCTGGACGGGCTGGCCATCATGCCGGTGATGATCGCGGCGGGGACCTTCGGGGTGATCGCCTATGTCGTGGGCAACGCGAATTACACCGACTATCTGGGGGTGCATTTCGTGCCGGGGACCGGGGAATTGCTGATCTTCTGCGCGGCCTTGTTCGGGGGCGGCATGGGCTTTCTTTGGTACAACGCCCCGCCTGCGGCGGTGTTCATGGGCGATACGGGGTCGCTGGCGCTGGGCGGGGCGCTGGGGGCGATTGCCGTCTGCACCAAGCACGAGATCGTGCTGGCCATCGTGGGCGGGCTGTTCGTGGTGGAGGCGCTGAGCGTGATCATTCAGGTCGCCTATTTCAAGCGCACGGGAAAGCGGGTTTTCCTGATGGCGCCGATCCACCACCATTTCGAGAAGAAGGGCTGGGCGGAGCCGCAAATCGTGATCCGGTTCTGGATCATCTCGCTGATCCTTGCGCTGATCGGGCTGGCGACGTTGAAACTGCGCTGAGGGACGAAGATTTTTCGTCCGAAAAATCTTCGGGAGGCGGCCCCGCTTGCGGGGCCGCTTGCGTTTGGGGGGCGAAGAATTTTCGGACGAAAATTCTTCGGGGATGGCGGGGTCAGCTGCGCGACAACAGGACGCCCGGGCGCATCCGGGCGAGGCTGTGGGTGACAAGGCCCGCCAGCGCCACCTTGATCAGGTCGCCGGGCAGGAAGGCCGAGATCATCAGCGCGGCTTCGGGCAGGGATTTGTCGAGCATCAGCGCGAGGCCGGGAATGCCGAAGGCATAGAGCGTGATCACCCCGCCGAGGAAAGCGCCAAGGCCTGCGGCCCAGCCGACGGCCATCGGGGCCTTTTCGGTGACAATGCCCGCGACGAAGGCCGCGACGGGAAAGCCGATCAGGAAGCCTGCGGTCGGCGAGGCGAAGACGCCAAGGCCCCCGCGCCCGCCTGACAGGAGCGGCAGGCCGATCGCCACGAGCAGCAGGAAGAGAATCACCGCCAGCGCGCCGCGCTTCGCGCCCAGCACCGTGCCGCAGAGCATGATGCCAAGGGATTGCGCCGTGATTGGCACGCCGAAGGGGAGCATGATCTGCGGGACGAAGCCCAGCACCGCAATGAGGGCGGCGAAGAGGGCGATGTGGGAAAGGCTGCGTTCCATCCTGGGCTCCTGTTCCGGGTGGCGGGGTTTAGCCCGCCCCACCCCTTGCGCGCAAGGATTCGGCGACGTGGTCGGCCTCATCCAGTGCGGCAAGGGCGGCGGGGATGAGGATGCGCCAGCCGGGGCGGCGCGGGCTGCGGGCGGACCATGCGGCGCGGATCGTGTCGATGCGGTCCGACAGGACGGGGATGAAGCGCAGGGCGAGGGCCAGCGCCAGCGTGAGGCGGCGGGTGGGCAGGCCCGCGCGGGCCAGCGGTGCCGTCAGGCGGTCGAGCGTGGCGAGCATGTCGGAGAGCCGCGTCGTCATGGTGACGAGGTTGGCGCAGGCCACGGCGGTGATCAGTCGCAGCGCGATGGTGGTGCCTTGGGCAATCTCGCCCGTGATGCCGTGCCAGAGGGCGAGGAGGGCGAGGAAGGGCCCGAGCGGGCGCAATTGGCGGAGGGCCGTCATGGCGAGGGCGCGGCCGAGGGCGAGGTGCAGGGCGGCGAGGGCCAGGGCGATGGCCGCGAGGGGGAGGGGCGTGGTCAGCCGGAAGAGAAGGACCGTCGCGATGCAGAGCAAGGCGAGTTTCAGGCCGGCGGGCCAGCGGTGGAGGGGCGTTTCAACGGGGGAGGTGAGGGTCAGCATCGGCCTCTCCCAGACGGGCCATTTCGGCGGTGAAGGCGGGGAGGATAGCATCGGGCGGGCCGTCGGCGCGGAGGCGGCCTTGGTCCAGCCAGAGGATGCGGTCGCAGGAGGCGACGGCGGCGGGGGCGTGGCTGATGGTGATCAGGCGCTGGGGCAGGCTGGCCAGACGGCGGGTCAGCCGCGCGGCGGTGGGCAGGTCGAGGGCGGCGAAGGGTTCGTCGAGGAGGATGGTGCGCGGTGCCATCAAAAGCACCGCCTGCAGGCAGAGCCATTGGCGCTGGCCCTGCGACAGGGTGGAGACGGGCAGATCGGCCCAGTCGGCGCGGCCCTCGGCGGCGAGGGCGGCGCGGGCCTGTGCTTCGGCGTCGCGGTGGCCCTGCTGGGAAAGGCCAAAGGCCAGTTCCTCGGCCACGGTGGGGAAGAGGATCTGCTGATCGGGGTTCTGGAACAGGATGCCAAGGCGCGAGAGCATCGCCTTGCGGTCGCGGACGGGGTCGATGCCGTCCACGGTGACGCGGCCTGACGTGGGCGCGACAAGGCCCGCCATCAGCCGCAGGAGGCTGGTCTTGCCCGAGCCGTTCTGGCCGATGATGCCGATGCGGGGTTCGGTCAGGGAAAGCGTCAGGTCCGACAGGATCGGCTTGCCGCGGATGGCGAGAGAGGCGCCCCGAAGGACGATGCCGGTCTCCCTATCTGCGCCTGCCCCTGTCATGACCCGCGATTAGCGCAAGGATAAGGGCCGTTCCAGCGGAAACGGCCCTTATCCCTGTTGTCGCTTGCGCCGGGGGCCGCAGGCCCCGGGGCGGTCAGGGGGGGCGGATGCACCCCCTTGCGATGTCAGCCCTGACGCGCCGCCGCCACGGCCTCTTCGAGGATGTCCATCGCCTCGGCAAAATGCGCGTCGGGGATGGTGATCGGCGCGAGGAAGCGGATCACGTTGCCGTAGACGCCGCAGGTGAGCAGGATCAGGCCACGCTTCAGCGCCTCCATCCGGACGCGGCCGGTGAAGCCCGCGTCGGGTTCCTTGTCCTTCGGGTTGGCGAATTCCACGGCGACCATGAAGCCGGGACCGCGGATGTCGATGATTTCGGGGGTGGTGGAGCGGATCGCTTCCAGCCGCTGTTTCAGGCGCGAGCCCAGTTCATTGGCGCGGGCGCAGAGCTGTTCTTCCTCGATCACGTCCAGCACGGCATGGCTGGCCGCGATGCCGAGCGGGTTGCCCGCATAGGTGCCGCCGAGGCCGCCGGGATTGGCGGCGTCCATCAGATCGGCGCGGCCGGTGACGGCGGCGAGAGGGAGGCCGCCCGCAAGGCCCTTGGCCATGGTGGTGAGGTCCGCCGCGACGCCGTGCATTTGCATGGCAAAGAGATTGCCGGTGCGGGCGAAGCCGGTCTGCACCTCATCCGCGATCATGACGATGCCGTGCTTGTCACAGAGCGCGCGGATCGCTTTCACGAGGTCGGTCGGCGCCTCATAGAAGCCGCCTTCGCCCTGCACGGGTTCGAAGATGATGGCGGCCACGCGGGCGGGGTCTAGGTCGGCCTTGAAGAGCTTTTCGATGCCCTTCATCGAATCCTCGGTCGAAATCCCGTGCGGGCCCATCGGGAAGGGGACGTGGAAGACATCGGGCATCATTGCGCCGAAGCCCTTTTTATAGGGTTCGACCTTGCCGGTCAGCGACATGCCCATGAAGGTGCGCCCATGGAAGCCGCCGCCGAAGGCGATGACGGCGTTCCGGCCCGTGGCGATGCGGGCGATCTTGATCGCGTTCTCGCAGGCCTCGGCCCCCGTCGTTACGAAGATCGTCTTCTTGGCGAAATCGCCCGGAACGGCGGCGTTCAGGCGTTCGGCGAGGCGGATGTAATTTTCATAGGGCAGGACCTGATGGCAGGTATGGGTGAAGCGCGACATCTGTTCCGTCACGGCGGCCATGACCTTGGGGTGGCAATGGCCGGTATTCACCACGGCGATGCCTGCGGCAAAGTCGATGTAGCGGTTGCCTTCGATATCCCAGATTTCCGCGTTCTTGGCGCGGTCGGCGTAGATCTGGGTCATCATGCCCACACCACGGGAGATGGCTTCATCCCGGCGACGGGCGACTTCGGCATTCTGCATGATTGGGCTCCATCCTGCGGGGTCCGGCGCGGACCCGGAATTCGCGTGTATTTGATCAAACTTTGGGGCTGTCTTCAATGGCGAAGGCGACGCGGGGTGGCGGGAATCCGTCGCAGGTCGGGCGGAGTGACCGGGGGGAGAGTCGCGCCGCCATGAGTCAGCGGGCGGGGATTCACCGGGAATTAAGGAATCGCCGCCAGACTTGCAGGGCAGGGCAGCAGAAGGTTGGCCAGATGCGGGATTTTCAGGACGACGATCCGGTGGATCGGCTGCGGCTGATCCGGTCGCGGCGGGTGGGGGCGGTGACCTATCACCGGCTGGTGGCGGAGCATGGATCGGCGGCGGCGGCGCTGACGGCCCTGCCGGAGGTTGCGCGCGCGGCGGGGGTGGAGGGGTATGAGCCCTGCCCGGCCGAAGTGGCGCGGCATGAGATGGCGCAGGCCCGGCGGGCGGGGGCAAGGATGCTGGTGCCGGGCGGGGCGGATTATCCCGCGGGGCTGATGGAGATGCCGGATGCGCCGCCGGTGCTGTGGCTGCGGGGCGATCCGGGCTGGCTGGCGCGGCCGATGGTGGCGATGGTGGGGGCGCGGAATGCGTCTTCGCTGGGCGTGCGGATGGCGCGGCGGCTGTCGGCGGCGCTGGGGGCGGCGGGGCAGGTGGTGGTATCGGGCCTTGCGCGCGGGATCGACGCCGAGGCGCATGGGGCGGCGCTGGCCACGGGGACGGTGGCGGTGATGGCGGGCGGGGTGGATGTGATCTATCCCGAGGAACACGCGATGCTGGCGGCGCGGATCGCCGAAGGCGGCTGCCTGCTGTCTGAGCAGCCGATGGGCCTGATCCCGCAGGCGCGGCATTTCCCGCTGCGGAACCGGATCATCGCGGGGCTGTCGCGGGCGGTTGTGGTGGTGGAGGCGGCGGCGCGGTCGGGATCGCTGATCACGGCGCGGGATGCGCTGGATCTGGGGCGCGAGGTGCTGGCGGTGCCGGGCCATCCCTTTGATGCGCGGGCGGCGGGCTGCAACATGCTGATCCGGGATGGCGCGGTTCTGGTGCGCGGGGCGGAGGATGTGCTGGAGGCGCTGGGAACGGTGGCCGGCGCGGTGCTGGAGGGGGTGGCGGTGACGCAGGGCGTTGCGCTGCCCGGCGAGATCCCGGGGCCGGTGCCGGAGCGGCGGCCCTTGGCCGAGATGGCGGCCCTGCATGGCCAGATCCTGGCCCGGCTGGGCCCCAGCCCGGTGGCGGAGGACCAGTTGATCCGCGATCTGGACCTGCCGGCCGAGGCTGTGGCGCGCGAGCTTGTGGCGCTGGAGATGGAGGGGCAGGTGTTCCGGCAGGCCGGAGGGATGCTGTCGCGGGCGTGATCCCCGGCGCGGGATCGGGGGCAGGGCAAACCGGCGATGTCGGGGCGGGTGCGATGGCACCCGTGGCGGCGGCTGTGGCACCCCGCGCGGTGTGCGGATCTGTATTGGCTGCGCCGTTTGCCCCTGGGCAGCAGGGGCGCGCGGATTGGCCGGGGAAATGACGGGGTGTCGGCCTTGCCTTTGCGCGGGTGGCGCTGGCGGAATGGTGCGGGCGGATGGGCGCTGGCGGAATGGTGCGGGCGGATGGGCGCTGGCGGACTGGCGCGGGCGGATGGGCGCGGAAGGGGTGCCGGATGGCGCGATCCTCGGGCCATCGGTCGGAACGGTGGAGATGAGACAGCGAGAGCTGTGTCGGGCGTCGGATCACGCGGGCTGCGCGGGCCATCGGTCGGAGCAACTGGGCCTTGCGGGAGAGAGGAGAGCCGGCGCGTCGGATGACGTGGGCTGCGGGTGTGACGGTCCTGAACGGTTCGGCAGTAAAGGGTTCGGCAGTAAAGGTTGCGGCAGTGAAGGTCGGGGCGGAGGCGGGGCGTCGGATGAGGGGGCGCGCGTGGGCGGGAGGCCGGAACGGCGGGGTTGAGAAAGTGACAGGGGTGCTGGGCGTCATGTGACGCCGGTTGCGCGGGAGGGGGCGGGGCGCGGATGGGGGCCGGGCGAAGGGCGGTTTGGGGGGTGGTCATCCGGCTGCATTGACAAGCACAGCCGTTCGCCCACATGTTGCCGCGCTGTTGACCCGGGCGGATTGGAAGGACATTTGATGGCTGTCGTCGTTGTGGAAAGCCCCGCCAAGGCGAAGACCATCAACAAGTATCTGGGCCCGGATTTCACGGTGCTGGCCTCGTACGGCCATGTGCGCGACCTGCCTGCCAAGGATGGATCGGTCGATCCCGAGCAGGACTTCCGCATGGAATGGGAAGTGGCGAGCGAATCGAAAAAGCATGTCCGCGCCATTGCAGAGGCGTTGAAATCCGACGACACGCTGATCCTTGCCACCGACCCTGATCGGGAAGGCGAGGCGATTTCCTGGCATCTGAAGGAGGCGCTGGCCTCGTCCATAAAGAAGGGAAAGACCGTCGCGCGGGTGACCTTCAACGCGATCACCAAGGATGCGGTGACGCGGGCGATGAAGGAACCGCGCGAGGTGGACGCGGCGCTGGTCGATGCCTATCTGGCGCGGCGCGCGCTGGATTATCTGGTGGGTTTCACCCTGTCGCCCGTGCTGTGGCGCAAGCTGCCGGGGGCGAAGTCGGCGGGGCGGGTGCAGTCGGTCTGCCTGCGGCTGATCGTCGAGCGCGAGATGGAGATCGAAGCCTTCCGCGCGCAGGAATACTGGACGGTGAAGGCCGTTCTGGTGACGCCGCGCGGGCAGGAATTCGAGGCCCAGTTGACCGTTCTGGGTGGGAAGAAGCTGTCAAAATTCGACATTCCCACTGCCGAAGCGGCGGAATTGGCGGTGAAGGCTGTCACTTCCCGAACATTGACGGTGAAATCGGTGGAGGCGAAGCCCGCCACGCGGAACCCGTGGCCGCCCTTCATGACATCGACCTTGCAGCAGGAGGCGAGCCGGAAATACGGCATGGGGGCCAAGGCCACGATGAGTGCGGCGCAGCGGCTCTATGAGGCGGGGCATATCACCTATATGCGGACCGATGGCATCGACATGGCCCCCGAGGCCGTGATGGCCGCGCGGGACGAGATCAAGCGGCGGTTTGGCGCGAATTACGTGCCGGACAGCCCCCGCATGTACAAGAACAAGGCCAAGAACGCGCAGGAGGCGCATGAATGTATTCGCCCCACGGACATGTCGGCGGGGCCGGAAAAGCTGCGTCTGGTCGAGGCGGATCAGAAGAAGCTTTATGAGCTGATCTGGAAGCGGACCATCGCATCCCAGATGGCGGCGGCGCGGCTGGAGCGGACGGCTGTGGATGTGGGCAGCGCCGATGGCGAGGTGATGCTGCGGGCCAATGGGCAGGTGGTGCTGTTCGACGGTTTCCTTGCCGTCTATGACGAGGGCCGGGACGACGATGGCGAGGATGAGGGCCGCATGCCGCAGGTGATGCAGGGCGAGGGCGTGGAGAAGCGGTCCGTCGCGCCGGAGCAGCATTTCACCCAGCCCCCGCCGCGCTATACCGAGGCGACGCTGGTCAAGCGGATGGAAGAACTGGGGATCGGGCGGCCGTCCACCTATGCCAGCATCATCGGCACGATTCAGGATCGGGAATATGTCAGGAAGGACAAGAACCGCCTGATCCCCGAGGACAAGGGGCGGCTGGTGACGGCCTTCCTGACCAACTATTTCCGCCGCTATGTGGATTTCGACTTCACCGCCGCCTTGGAGACGCAGCTTGACGATGTTTCGGCGGGCGAGCGGGATTACAAGGAGGTGCTGTCGCAGTTCTGGCGCGATTTCAGCGCGGCGATTGCGGAGACGGCCGATCTGCGCATCGGTGAGGTGCTTGAGAAGATTGACGAATTCCTTGGCCCGCATCTGTACCCGGCGCGGGCGGATGGGTCGGACCCGCGGGTTTGCCCGGTTTGCGGGAATGGGCGGCTGCACCTGAAAACCGCGCGGTCGGGCGGGGCCTTCATCGGCTGCGGGAATTACCCGGAATGCCGCTATACCCGCCCCATCGGCGGGGGCGAAGAGGGCGGCATGGCCGGGGTGGATGGCAAGGTTCTGGGCCATGATCCCGAGGGCCAGCCCATCAGCCTGCGGGCGGGGCGGTTCGGGCCCTATGTCCAGAAGGGCGAGGCGAGCGAGGCCAATCCCAAGCCGCCGCGCGCCAGCCTGCCAAAGGGTTGGAGCCCGGAGGCGATGGATCTGGAGCGGGCGCTGCAGCTTTTGAACCTGCCGCGTCCCATCGGGCCGCATCCGGCGGATGGCGTGCTGGTGGAGGCGGGGATCGGGCGGTTCGGGCCTTATGTGAAACATGGGTCGGTCTATGCCAATATCCCGGATGTGGAGGAGGTTTTCACCATCGGGATGAACCGCGCGGTTGAGGTGCTGGCGCAGAAGGCGACGCGCGGGCGCGGGGCGAGCGCGCCTGCAGCCCCGCTGCGCAGCCTGGGCGAGCATCCCGAGGGCGGCGAAGTGCAGGTGATGCCCGGCAAGTATGGGCCTTACGTGAAATGGGCCAAGGTGAATGCGACCCTGCCCAAGGGGGTGGAGCCGGAGGCGGTGACGCTGGAGGAAGCCTTGGCGCTGATCGCGGAGAAGGCGGGCAAGGCGGGGGGCAAGAAGGGGGCGGCCAAGAAAGCCGCGCCGAAGGCCGCCGCAAAGCCGAAGGCGGCTGCAAAACCCAAGGCGGCGGCGAAACCCAAGGCGGCAAAGCCCAAGGCGGCGAAGGGCTGACCTCTTTCGGATAGGCGACAGGCTGCGCGCGCTCTGCTAGGCAGGGCGCGTGGCTTTTTGCGCTGGGGGTGCGTGGTGCGTCTTTCGATGGTTGTCCTTGGTCTGGCGGGGCTGGCCCCGCTGCTCGCCCTTGCGCAGGAGCGTTTTGACGGGCGGGGCTATGTCATCGCCTGCGGGGAAGAGGGCTGTTTCCTGAACGCGGCGGGGTTCGATCTGTTCGTGGCGAGCGATCAGGGGGCCGCGCTTCTGGCCGATCTGCCGATGCTGGCGGCGGTGAAGGTGCGGGGGAGCCTGTCGGAGATCGGCGATTCCTCTGCCGCGCTGCGGCTTGAGGCGGTGACGCGGGTGGAGGATGACCTCTATGAGGGCAATCTGCAGGCGATGCAGGGCGATTGGCACCCGGTGGGCGAGGCGAACCCCTTCACGATCGGCATCTACGGGATGGACTGGACCGAGATCCTGATGGAGGAGGAGCAGGCCCGGTTCATGATGTCGGTGGGGGATGCCTGTGCCGATGGGGTGGCCTATGCCGGAATGGCGATCAGCCTTTACCGCTATGGCGACGATCCGGCGGCGGATGCCTGCTGGGGGATGGAATATATCGACGATGCGCGCATGTCGCTGCGCGATCTGACGGGCGATTTCGGCGTGGTGGATTTCGAACGCGTGATGGAGTGAGCCTGCGCGGGATCAGGCCCCGCGCGGATCAATCAGGCGGGCCATGACATCGGCGGCGCGGATGGCCCCGATGGGCTGGCCCTGTTCGATCACCGAAAGCTCTGTCGCGCCGTCGCGCAGCATTTCCATCACCGTCTTGACCGGGGTTTCCGCGTCGATGGCATGGCCCGTGGCGGTGGCGCCCCTGGACATGACATCGCGCGCCGTCAGCACGCCGAGCGGGTTCATATGGGCCACGAAATCGGCCACGTAATCGGAGACGGGGTTGGCGATGATCTCGCGCGCGGTGCCGCATTGGACGATGCGCCCGCCCTCCATCAGGGCGATGCGGTTGCCGATCTTGAACGCCTCATCCAGATCGTGGGAGACGAAGATGATGGTGCGTTGAAGCTTTGCCTGAAGGTCCAGAAGTTCGTCCTGCAGGCGCGCACGGATCAGCGGGTCGAGGGCGGAGAAGGGTTCGTCCATCAGAAGGATGGGCGCATCGGTGACGAAGGCGCGGGCAAGGCCCACGCGTTGCTGCATCCCGCCGGAAAGCTCGCCCACCTTGCGGTCGGCCCATTGCGTGAGGTTCACGAGGGCGAGCTGTTCATCGACCTTGGCCTTGCGGCCTTCGGGCGGGATCCCGGCGAGTTCGAGGCCGAGGCCGACGTTTTCCCGCACGGTGCGCCAGGGCAGCAGGCCGAATTGCTGAAACACCATGGCGATGCGCGACAGGCGCAGCTTGCGCAGGGTTTCCGGGGTGGCCTTGGTGACAGAGGTCATGCGGTCGCCGTCCCAGACCCGCACCTCGCCCCGGACGACGGGGTTCAGGGCGTTGACGCCGCGAAGGAGGGTGGACTTGCCCGAGCCGGACAGGCCCATGAGGACAAGGATCTCGCCCTCGGCCACCGAGAGGGTGCAATCGTGGACGCCCAGCACCTGCCCGGTGGCGGTCTGCACTTCGGCGCGGGATTTGCCGTCGTCCATCAGGGGAAGGGCGCGGTCGGGGTTGTCGCCGAAGACGATGGAGACGCGGTCGAATTCAACAGCGTTGCGCGCGGTCATTTGCGGGTCACCCGGAGCATGCGGTCAAGGAGGATGGCGACGACGACGATGATGAAGCCGGATTCGAAGCCGAGCGAGGTGTTGACCGAGTTCAGCGCCCGGATCACCGGCACGCCAAGGCCGTTCGCGCCGACAAGCGCCGCGATGACGACCATGGAGAGCGAGAGCATGATGGTCTGGTTCAGCCCGGCCATGATCTGCGGCAGCGCCCAGGGCAGTTCGACCTTCCAAAGGCGCTGGCGCGGGGTGGCACCAAAGGCGGTGGCGGCCTCAAGCAGGGCTTGCGGCGCGGTGGAGATGCCCAGATGCGTCAGCCGGATCGGGGCGGGCAGGACGAAGATCACCGTGGCGATCAGGCCGGGCACCATGCCGAGGCCGAAGAATACGATGGCCGGGATCAGATAGACGAAGGTGGGCAGGGTCTGCATCAGATCGAGCACCGGCACCATGGCCTGATAGAGGCGCGGGCGATGGGCGGCGGCGATGCCGATGGGAACGCCCAGACCCATGCAGACGACACAGGCGGCAAGGATCAGCGTCAGGCTTTCGGTGGTTTCCTCCCAATAGCCCTGGTTGAGGATGAAGAGAAATCCGAGCAAGGCCCCGAGGCAGACTTTCCAGGACCGTTGCAGATACCATGTCAGCGCAAGGAAGGCCGCGATGATGATCAGCGGATGGGGTGTTTGCAGCACCCAGAGGATGCCGTCGATCATCGCTTCCATCACCTGCGAGATCAGATCGAAGAGCGGTCCCAGATTGGCATTCATCCAGTCGAAGACAGTCTTCGCCGCCCGGCCCACCGGGATCTTGTAATCGGTCAGCCACTCCATCCGCGGTCCTGCCCCTTCATCTTGGTGAAAATACCCTGCGGGGGTCCGGGGGCGCAAAGCCCCCGGGGGGTTCCGCAGGGCGCAGGTGGCTTATTGCAGCGCGGCCGCGACGGCGGCCTTGGCGTCGCCGCCATCCTTGGTCGTCACGCCATCGAGCCAGGCTTCCCAGGCGGTGGGATTGGCGGCGAGCCAGGCCTTGGCGGCATCGCGGGGATCGGTGCCGTCATTCAGGATCGCGCCCATGATCTCGTTCTCCATGGCGAGCGAGAAGGACAGGTTCTGCAGCAGTTTGCCGGTATTGGGGCATTCGGCCACATAGCCCGCGCGGGTGTTGGTATCGACCACGGCCCCGCCGAGGTTCGGGCCGAAGAAATCGTCGCCGCCGGTGAGATAGGTCATCTTGAAATTGGCGTTCATCGGGTGGGGTTCCCAGCCGAGGAAGATGATCGGCTCGCCCGCGTCGGTTTTCTTGGCGACTTCGGCCAGCATGCCCTGTTCCGAGCTTTCCACGATTTCGAACCCGTCAAGGCCGAAGGGGCCCGAGGCGATCATGTCCATGATCAGGCGGTTGCCGTCATTGCCCGGCTCGATGCCGTAGATCTGGCCTTCGAGGGCATCCTTGTGGGCGGCGATGTCCTTGAAATCGGCGATGCCGAGGGCGGCGCCGGCCTCGTTCGTGGCGAGGGTGTATTTCGCGCCTTCGAGGTTGGTGCGCACGGTTTCGACGGTGCCCGCCTCGCGGTAGGGGGCGATGTCGGCCTCCATCGTGGGCATCCAGTTGCCCAAGAAAACGTCGATATCACCGCCCGCAAGGCCGGTATAGGTGACGGGAACCGAGAGGACCTTGGTTTCGGTTTCATATCCCAGCGCCTCGAGCACGAGGGTGGTGGCGGCGGTGGTGGCGGTGATGTCGGTCCAGCCCACATCCGAGAAAACGATCTTGTCGCAGCCTTCGGCGGCAGCGGCCCCGGCCAGCGCGAGGCTTGCCGTGGTGGCGAGAAGGAGGTGTTTGAACATGGTTGCGATCTCCCGGTCGGTTTTTGTTGATTGACGAGTCAATAGACTTCACGCTTACTCGGTTTGGCAAGTTTTTTCTTGGGACCTCACCGATATGCCGAAGCTTGGAATGGAGCCTATCCGAAAGGCGGCGCTGGTCAAAGCGACGATCAGCGAGATCGGGCGCGTGGGATCGCTGGATGTCACGGTAAGCCAGATCGCCAAGCGCGCGGGCATGTCGAGCGCGCTGGCGCATCATTATTTCGGGTCGAAGGAAGAGATATTCCTTGCGGCGATGCGGCATGTGCTGACGCTGTATGGGGCTGAGGTGCGGGGTGCCTTGGCCGTGGCTGATGGGCCGGAGGCGCGGCTGCGGGCGATTCTGGCGGCGTCTTTCAGCGCGGGGAATTTCCGGCGCGAGGTGGTGGGGGCCTGGCTGAATTTCTACGTGCTGGCCCAGACCGTACCCGAGGCGAAGCGGCTCCTGGCGATTTATCAGGGGCGGCTTCGGTCGAACCTGATGGCCTGTCTGCGCCCCCTTGCGGGCGCGCGGGCGGGAGAGGTGGCCGAGGGGCTGGGGGCGCTGATCGACGGGCTTTACATCCGCGAGGTGTTGAAAAGCGGGCCGCCCGATGCAGGCGCGGCCGTGCAGACGGCGCTGGATTATCTGAACGCTCAATTGAAGGAAAAGACCGCATGAAGGCGCAACCGAAGGGCAGCCATTTCGTCGACGGGGCCTATGTCGAGGACAAGGCGGGTGCGCCGATCGAGGTGATCTATCCGGCGACGGGCGAGGTGATCGCGGTTATCCATGAGGCGACGTCGGCGGTGGTGGAGGCGGCGCTGGCATCCGCCAAGCGGGCGCAGGCGGATTGGGCGGCGATGAAGCCGGTGGAGCGGGCGCGCATCCTGCGCCGGGCGGCGGAGATCATCCGCGCGCGGGGGGATGAACTGGCGCGGCTGGAGACGCTGGATACCGGCAAGCCGATTCAGGAGACGCTGGTCGCGGATTGGCCGAGCGGGGCAGACAGCCTGGAATGGTTTGCCGGGCTGGCCCCCACGGTGACGGGCGAGACGGTGCCGCTGGGGCGGGATTTCGTCTATACGATCCGCGAGCCCCTTGGGGTTTGCGTGGGCATCGGGGCGTGGAACTATCCCAGCCAGATTGCCTGCTGGAAGGCGGCGCCCGCGCTGTCGCTTGGCAATGCGATGGTGTTCAAGCCGAGCGAGGTGACGCCGCTTGGCGCGTTGAAACTGGCCGAGATCTTCATTGAGGCGGGGCTGCCTGCGGGGCTGTTCAACGTGGTGCAGGGGCGCGGGGCGGTGGGGGCGGCGCTGGTGACGGATGCGCGCGTCGCCAAGGTTTCGCTGACGGGATCGGTGCCGACGGGGCGCAGGGTCTATGCGGCGGCGGCGGATGGCGTGAAGGCCGTGACGATGGAACTGGGCGGCAAGTCGCCCCTGATCGTGTTCGATGATGCCAGCGTCGAGGATGCGGTGGGCGCGGCGATGCTGGGGAATTTCTATTCCGCGGGGCAGGTCTGTTCCAACGGGACGCGGGTCTTCGTGCAGAAGGGGATCAAGGCGCGGTTTCTGGAACGGCTGGCGGCGCGGACGGCGGGGATCACTCTGGGTGATCCGCTGGACGAGGCCACGCAGATGGGGCCCTTGGTGAGTGCCGCGCAGATGGACAAGGTGCTGGGCTATATGGCCACGGCCAAGGCCGAGGGGGCGCGGCTGATCTGCGGGGGAGGGCGGGCGGCGCTGAATACCGGGTATTACGTGCAGCCCACGGTCTTTGCCGATGTGACAGATGGCATGACGATCGCGCGGGAAGAGGTGTTCGGCCCGGTGATGGCGGTGCTGGATTTCGAGACCGAGGAAGAGGTTGTCGCGCGGGCCAATGACACCGAATTCGGGCTGGCGGCAGGGGTGTTCACGGCAGACCTCACGCGGGCGCATCAGGTGATCGCGCGGCTTGAGGCGGGAACTTGCTGGATCAACGCCTATAACCTGACGCCGGTCGAGGGGCCGTTTGGTGGGGCGAAGATGTCGGGCGTGGGGCGCGAGAACGGGCGCGCGGCGGTGGAGCATTACACGCAGGTCAAGTCTGTCTATGTCGGCATGGGGCCGGTCGATGCGCCCTATTGACCTGCCCGGGCCGGAACGGATTGCCGCCGCCCATGCGGCGCTGCGCGACAGGGTGCGGCTGACGCCGCTGCTGGAGGCGGAGGCGCTGGCGCGCGATTGCGGCGCGGCGCGGCTGTTCGTGAAGGCCGAAGGGCTGCAGCGGACGGGATCGTTCAAGCTGCGCGGGGCGCTGTGGCGGTTGATGCAGTTGACCCCGGACGAGCGGGGGCGGGGCGTGGTGGCCTTTTCCTCGGGCAATTTTGCGCAAGGGCTGGCGGCGGCGGGGCAGGATCTGGGGGTGCCGGTGACCATCGTCATGCCCGATGACGCGCCCGAGGCGAAGCGGCGCGCGACCGAGGCGCTGGGGGCGGAGGTGGTGCTGTCGCATCATGGCGCTGCCCCGCGCGAGGTGGCGGCGGCGGCGCTGGCGCGGGAATTGGCGGGGGTGCGGGGGCTGACGCTGCTGCATCCCTTTGACGACCCCGAGGTGATCGCGGGGCAGGGCACGGCGGGGCTGGAGGCGCTGGCGCAAATGCGCGAGGCCGGGGCGGTGCCGGATGTGGTGGTATCGCCCGTGGGCGGGGGCGGGCTGATGGGGGGCGTGTCGCTGGCGCTGCGCGCGGCCCATCCCGGGGTGGACCTTTGGGGGGCCGAGCCGCGGGGCCATGACGGCATGGGCCGTTCGCTGCGCGAGGGCGCGCGGGTGGCGGCCCCGGGGGGGCCTACGGTCTGTGACGCGCTGCAGGCGCCGATGCCGGGCGAGGCGACCTTTGCCGCCTGCCGGGCGGCGGGGGTGGCGGGTCTGGCCGTGGAGGATGGCGCGGTGTTGCGCGCGATGGTGCGCGCCTTCGAGGCGCTGAAACTGGTGCTGGAACCTTCGGGGGCCGTGGCTTTGGCGGCGGTGCTGGAGGGGCAGGTAGCGGTGGCGGGCAAGGTGGTTCTGGTCATCGCATCGGGCGGGAACATCGCCTTTGACCGGTTTGCCGAATGCCTTGCGCATGCGGCGCGGAAGAATTGAGGAAGGTCGGGGACATGACGGCGGATTTCGTGATCATCGGGGCAGGCTCTGCCGGTTCGGCTATGGCGTGGCGGCTGGGCGAGGGGGGGGCGAAGGTCACTGTCATCGAACATGGCGGCACGGATGCGGGGCCGTTCATCCAGATGCCGGCGGCGCTGTCCTATCCGATGAACATGGCGCGCTATGACTGGGGCTTCCATACGGAGCCCGAGCCGCATCTTGGGGGCCGTGTGCTGGCGACGCCGCGGGGGAAGGTGATCGGCGGGTCGTCCAGCATCAACGGGATGGTCTATGTGCGGGGGCACGCGCGGGATTTCGATACCTGGGCGGAAATGGGCGCGCAGGGCTGGGCCTATGCCGATGTGCTGCCCTATTTCCAGCGGATGGAAAGCTGGCACGGGCAGCGCGACGGGGGGGATCCGTCCTGGCGCGGGGCGAACGGGCCTTTGCACGTGTCGCGCGGGCCGCGGGAAAACCCACTGTTCGATGCCTTCATCCGGGCGGGGGAGCAGGCGGGATACCCCGTGACGCGCGATTACAACGGCCAGCAGCAGGAAGGGTTCGGGCCGATGGAGGCCACGATCCATGACGGCGTGCGTTGGTCGGCGGCGAATGCCTATCTGAAGCCTGCGGTGAAGAAGGGGAATGTGGAGGTGGTTCGCGCCTTTGCCCGGCGGGTGGTGATCGAGAATGGTCGCGCGGTGGGGGTTGAGGTGGAGCGGGGCGGGCAGATCGAAGTGATCCGCGCCGCGCGCGAGGTGGTGGTGGCGGCGTCGTCGATCAACACGCCGAAGATATTGATGCTGTCCGGGATCGGGGATGCCGCGCATCTGCGGGCGCATGGGGTGGAGGTGGTGGCGGATCGGCCCGGTGTGGGGGCCAATCTGCAGGACCATCTGGAGCTTTACCTGCAATTCGCGTCGAAGAAGCCTGTGACGCTGTTCAAATACTGGAATCTGTGGGGGAAGGCGGTGATCGGGGCGCAGTGGCTGTTCACCAAGAAGGGGTTGGGTGCCTCGAACCAGTTTGAGGCCTGCGCCTTCATCCGGTCGAAGCCGGGGGTGGAGTATCCGGACATCCAGTATCACTTCCTGCCCATCGCCGTGCGCTATGACGGCAAGGCGGCGGCCGAGGGGCACGGGTTCCAGGCGCATGTCGGGCCGATGCGGTCGAAGTCGCGGGGGGCGGTGACGCTGCGGTCGGGGGACCCGAAGGATGCGCCGAAGATCCTGTTCAACTATATGTCGCATCCGAGTGACTGGGAGGATTTCCGGACCTGCATCCGCCTGACGCGCGAGATTTTCGGGCAGGAGGCGATGGCGGGGTATGTGAAGCACGAGATTCAACCCGGCGCTGCGGTGCAGACGGATGCGCAGTTGGACGACTTCATCCGCGAGCATGTGGAAAGCGCCTATCACCCCTGCGGCACGGCGCGGATGGGCCGGCGGGATGATCCGATGGCGGTGGTCGATCCGGAATGCCGCGTGATCGGGGTGGAGGGGCTGCGGGTGGCCGACAGCTCCATCTTCCCGCAGGTGACGAATGGCAACCTGAACGCGCCGTCGATCATGGTGGGCGAGAAGGCGGCGGATCATCTGCTGGGCCGGACGCCCCTGCCGAGGTCGAATGCCGAGCCGTGGATCAACCCGAATTGGCGGACGGCGCAGCGGTGATGTTCCTGCTGCGTTCTTAACCAGTTAAGGAATTGTTAATGTTTGCCTTGATTTTGCCCCTTCCGCGGGGGAGATCGGGGTATGGCGTTAACACTTCGTTCCCTTCTCGTTCTTTTGCTGCTGGCTTTGCCGCTGCCGTTGCTTGCCGCGACGGTGGAGGGGCGGGCGCGGGTCGTGGATGGGGATACGCTGGAGGTGTCGGGGGTGAAGGTGCGGCTGTTCGGGGTTGATGCGCCGGAACTGGATCAGCAGTGCCAGAGGGGCGGGCAGGTCTGGGCCTGTGGCCGCGCGGCGCGGGAGGAATTGGCAGGGATCGTCGGGCGCAAGCGGTTGGTCTGCGCGGTGCAGGATGTGGACCGCTATGGTCGCGCGGTGGCCGTCTGCGAGGCGGGGGGCGAGGATATCGGCGCGCTGATGGTGCGGCGGGGGATGTCGGTGGCCTATCTGCGCTATTCCGCGCGCTATGGGAATGCCGAAGCCGCGGCGCGGGCCGAGGGGCTGGGGCTGTGGGCATCCGCCTATGTGCAGCCCGAGGCCTATCGGCAGGCCGGGCGGGAGCAGGCTGCGGGGCAGGTGCCGCCGGAGGGGTCTTGCGTGATCAAGGGCAATATCGGGGCCAAGGGCGGGCGCATCTATCACCTGCCGGGGCAGGCGGATTACACGGCCACACGGATCAATGAAAAGAAGGGCGAACGCTGGTTCTGTTCCGAGGCCGAGGCGCGGGCGGCGGGGTTCCGGCGGGCGGCGCGCTGAGTTTGATTGAGGTCAAAGCAGGGCTGTGCAGTCACCTTTAGGGTCGTCTGGTAATGACGCGAAGGAGAATGCACATGTCGAACACGCCCCATGACCTTTACGAAGATTTCCCTGAAAAGGCCGAGGCGATCCATGCGCTGAAGGCGGCGGATGCGCATTTCGCGAAGATGGTCGAGGAGTACCATGAGGTGAACCGCGCGGTGCATCGGGCCGAGACGCTTGTGGAGCCGACGACGCCCGAGCATGAGGCGGAACTGCGCCAGAAGCGGATGCGTCTGAAGGATGCGATCTGGAAGCAGTTGGCTGCCTGATCCGGCTTTCGGAACGGGAATCAGGGCTCCGGGGTGATCCGGAGCCCTTGTTCATTCCGCGATCTCGTAGGGGAGAAGGCCGCGACGGTCGGGGTCGACCTTGAGGCGGCGTTCGAGGGGCGGGACGGAGCGCTGGTGGCAGGTGGGGCGTTCGCAGATGCGGCAGGAGATGCCGATGGGTTCGAAATGGCCCTTGAGGTCCAGCCCGTCGGCATAGACGAGTTGGGGCGCGTGCTGGACTTCGCAGCCGAGGCCTATGGCGTAGCGCTTGACCGGGGCGAGGAAGGCCCCGCCGGGTTTCGAGACATCGCGCGAGAGGCAGAGGTATTTCACCCCGTCGGGCGTTTCGGCGAGTTGGCGCAGGAACTGGCCGGGGGATTCGAAGGCGCGGTGGACGTTCCAGAGCGGGCAGGCCCCGCCGAAGCGGGCGAATTGCAGGCGGGTGGCGGAGTGGCGTTTGGTGATGGTGCCCGCCTGATCGACGCGGACGAAGAAGAAGGGGATGCCTTTCGCGCCGGGGCGTTGGAGGGTGGAGAGCCGGTGCGCGACCTGTTCGATGGAGGCGCCGAAGAGGTCGGCGAGGCGTTCGAGGTCGTGGCGGGTTTGCAGGGCGGCGGACTGGAAGGCGCGGTAGGGCAGGAGGGCCGCGCCCGCGAAGTAGTTGGCTAGGCCGATCTTGGCGATGTCGCGCGCCTCGGGCGTGGCGAAGCGGGCGAGGTCGAGCGTGGCTTCGATCAACTCGTTCTGGATGAGGAGGGCGACTTGGAGGAGGAGTTGGAAGCGCTGGGTCGGGCCTGCGGTGCGGTTTGAGAGGGTCAGGCGTTTGGTGGCCGGGTCGTAGCGGCGGGTTTCGGGCTGGTCGGTGAAGGCCAGCGTGATGCCGCGCTTTTCCAGCGCGGTGATGGCAGTGCGGGTGATGTCCTGCGCTGCGCCGCCCGGGGTGGCGAAATGTTCGGCGGCGCGGTCGACGGCGTCGATGTAGTTGTCGCAATAGTGGAAGAAATCGCGCACTTCCTCCCATGGCGAGGGGCGGAGGGAGGCGTCTTCGCGGCCCAAGGCCTCGTCCAGCGAGGCGAGGCGTTCATGGGTCTGGCGGTAGGCGCGGTGCAGGTCGAGGAAGGCGCGGGCCAGCGCGGGCGCGTTGGAGGCGGCGAGGCGGAGGTCGGCCAAGGGGGGTGAGGTGGCGGCGAAGACGGGGTCGGCCAGCGCTTCGCGCATGTCCGACACGAGGCGTTCGGATTCGCCCACGGTGAGTTCGGTGACGTCGAGGCCGAATTCCTGCGCCAAGGCCAGCACCACGGCCGCCGAGACGGGGCGGTGGTTGTTTTCCATCTGGTTCAGATAGGGAAGGGAGACGCCCAGTTTTTCGGCGAAGATTTTCTGGGTGAGCGAGAGGCGGGCGCGGATCTCGCGCAGCTTGGCACCGGCATAGAGCTTTTGGGTGGGCATGGCGGGCTCCTTTTGCAAAGCGGGTTATCGGCTTTGCAAAAGGGCCGCGTCAAGAGGAGAGGCCGAGCGCCCTTGCCCGCCGGATGACGGCGAGGATGGAGAAGAGGGCGAGGATGGCGGAGGCGAGCATCAGGAGGACGAGGGGCATTTCGGTTGCCCCTTCGGTGAGGAGGGTGCCTGCCAGGGCGGCAAGCGCCGCGCCGCCGCCGATCTGGATCGCGCCGCCAAGGCCCGAGGCGGTGCCCGCGAGTTCGGGCTTGATCGAGAGCATCCCGGCATTGGCGTTGGGCAATGTCATGCCGTTGCCAAGGCCGAGGGCGAGGGTGAAGCCGAAGAAGACGAAGGGGGAATGCACGCCGGCGAGGGTGACGAGGGCGAGAAGGCCCATGCCGATCACGCAGACGATGGTGCCGCCGAGGATCATGCGGTTCAGTCCGATCCGCACGGAAAAGCGGCCGGCGATGAAGTTGCCCGCCGCATAGCCCACGGCGGTGATGGCGAAGAGGAGGCCCACCTCGGAGGAGGAGAGCCCGAAGACGACGTTGCCCACATAGGGCGCGCCGCCGAGATAGGCGAAGAAGGAGCCCGAGGTGAAGGAGGCGCAGCCCACATAGCCCCAGAAGCGGCGCGAGGTGAGAAGGCCCGGATAGGTGCGGATCTGATCCATCAGCGAGATCTTGCGTGGCGTGGAGGTTTCGCCGAGATCGGCCCAGATCAGCGCCAGCGTGACCACGCCGAGGATCAGGAGCAGGGCGAAATTGGCCTGCCAGCCGAACTGTTCATCCAGCACGCCGCCGATGACGGGACCGATCATCGGGACGATGGACATGCCCATGGTGACATAGCCGATCATGGAGGCGGCCTGCGCATCGGGGACCATGTCGCGCACCACGGCGCGGGACAGGACCATGCCCGCCGCCACAACCGCCTGCGCCATGCGGAAGATCAGGAAGGTCGTGGCATCGCGCGCGATCAGCGTGCCGATGGTGGCGATCAGGAAGAGGACCATCGCGCCGAGCAGGACCTTTCGGCGACCGAAGCGGTCGGAGATCGGGCCGATGAGGATTTGCAGCACGGCAGAGAGCGCCAGGTAGAGCGCCACGGAAAGCTGCATCAGCGCATAGGGCGCGTCGAAATAGGCAGCCATGCCGGGCAGCGAGGGCAGGAAGATGTTCATCGCCAGCGCCGACATGCCCGCCATCAGGATGAGGGTGGCGATATGCGGGGGGGTGCGTCGATCAAGGAAGCGGGCGGGTGTCATGGAGCAGGGCTAGCCCCGCGGGCGGGGCTTGTCCAGCAGCGGGAATGCACAGGTCACTGTGCCCGAGGGCGCGGGGGCGGGGTGTGGCGGGGGTTCAGCCCCATTTGTGGAAGATGAAGAAGGCCCCCAGCGCGATGAAGGCGAAGCCGAGCGCGTGGTTCCAGCCCAGCGGTTCGCGCAGGTAGAGAACCGAGAAGACGGCGAAGACGGAGAGAGTGATCACCTCCTGGATCGTCTTGAGTTCGGCCGCCGAGAAATGGCCGTGGCCGATGCGGTTGGCGGGGACCTGCAGCGCATATTCGGGCAGGGCGATCAGCCAGCTGGCGAGGATGACCAGCACCAACGAGGCGGATTTGAATTTCAGGTGCCCGTACCAGGCGAAGGTCATGAAGATGTTCGAAGCGAGGAGAAGGCCGATGGTCACGAGGGGACGGGAAGCTGCGACATGATGACTGGGGTCCGGTGGGTCTGGGTTTCATGGCGGGGCGCAGGGTGGCAGGCCCCGGGAGGGCTGCCTGCCCTCCCGGACCCACCCGGGGATATTTGGGAACAGATGAAGGGGCTTGAGGTGCGTTCCGGCCCGCCTTCTAGACCCGTGCGGGGTAGGAGAGAAGTGTTTGCGAATTTGCGTTTTGCGAGTGGATAACTGGCAATACTTTGCAAATATGCGAGACTCCCTTTGGTCCCCCTCCGGCCTGCGGCTATGTATCGGCAAAATTCGGGGGGAGAGCGCCGATGAAGGATATCCTGCAGGAACTGGAAGAGCGCCGCGCCGTGGCCCGCGCGGGCGGTGGCGCGCGCCGGGTCGAGGCGCAGCACGCCAAGGGCAAGCTGACCGCGCGGGAGCGGATCGAGCTTTTGCTGGACGAGGGCAGTTTCGAGGAATTCGACATGTTCGTGCAGCACCGCTGCACGGATTTCGGGATGGAAGAGACGAAGCATCCCGGCGACGGGGTCGTGACGGGTTGGGGCACGATCAACGGGCGCATGGTCTATGTGTTCAGCCAGGACTTCACCGTGCTGGGCGGGTCTGTGTCGGAAACCCATGCGGCCAAGATCTGCAAGATCATGGATATGGCGATCCAGAACGGTGCGCCGGTGATCGGGATGAACGACTCGGGCGGGGCGCGGATTCAGGAGGGGGTTTCCTCGCTGGCGGCCTATGGCGAGGTGTTCCAGCGCAACATCCTCGCCTCGGGCGTGGTGCCGCAGATTTCGCTGATCATGGGGCCTTGTGCGGGCGGGGCGGTCTATTCGCCTGCGATGACGGACTTCATCTTCATGGTGAAGGACTCGTCCTACATGTTCGTGACGGGGCCGGATGTGGTGAAGACCGTCACCAACGAGCATGTGACGGCCGAGGAATTGGGGGGCGCGTCGACCCATACGAAGAAGTCGTCGGTCGCGGATGGTGCCTATGAGAATGACGTCGAACTGATCGCGGAAACGCGGCGGCTGTTCGATTTCCTGCCGCTGAACAACCGCGAGAAGGCGCCCGTGCGGCCCTTCTTTGACGATCCGGCGCGGGTGGAGATGTCACTGGATACGCTGGTGCCGGACAATCCGAACCAGCCCTATGACATGAAGGAACTGATCCTGAAGATCGCCGATGAAGGCGATTTCTTCGAGATCCAGAAGGATTTCGCGGGCAATATCATCACGGGCTTCATCCGGCTGGAGGGGCAGACGGTGGGCGTGGTGGCGAACCAGCCGATGGTGCTGGCGGGCTGTCTGGACATTGATGCCAGCCGCAAGGCCGCGCGCTTCGTGCGGTTCTGCGATGCCTTCGAGGTGCCGATCCTGACGCTGGTCGATGTGCCGGGCTTCCTGCCGGGGACGAGCCAGGAATATGGCGGGGTCATCAAGCACGGGGCGAAACTGCTGTTCGCCTATGGTGAGGCGACGGTGCCGAAGGTGACGGTGCTAACGCGCAAGACCTATGGCGGGGCCTATGTCGTGATGTCGTCCAAGCATCTGCGGGGCGATTTCAACTATGCCTGGCCCACGGCAGAGGTCGCGGTGATGGGCGGGAAGGGGGCGGTCGAGATCCTGTATCGCAGCGAACTTTCCGACAAGGACAAGATCGCGGGGCGGGTGAAGGATTACGAGGACCGCTTCGCCAACCCCTTCGTGGCGGCGGAAAAGGGGTTCATCGACGAGGTGATCATGCCCCATTCCACCCGCCGCCGCGTGGCGCGGGCATTCGCCAGCCTGCGGACGAAGAAGCAGGTCAATCCGTGGAAGAAGCACGACAACATTCCGCTCTGAGGCCGGTCGATGCGCGCTGTTCTTCGCCTGATGCCGATCCTTGCCGCCATGGCCGCCCTGCCGGCCGTGGCCGGGGATGACCTGCTGCGCGTGGAGACGGGCGACGGGGCGGAGATCGCGGTGCCGTCGGGGCAGGCGGTCAGTCTGCAGGATGTGATCTGGAATGTGCCGGGGCCGGAGGGGATGACGCTGCGCTTCCGCTTTGTCGCGCCGGGGATCGCGCCGGGGGGCGGGGTGGATTTCGACACGGCCAGCGCGGACATGCAGTTCCTGTGCGACAGCTTTGCCCTGCCGCGCATCGCCGCGCAGGGCCCGCATCCCGAGCAGGTGATCATCTCGCTTTCGGATGTGGCGCTGGCCTTTGGCGAGGCCGCCCCGGAGGCCACGCAATTCTTTGAAGCCTTCCGTATCGAGGATGGTGCTTGCATCTGGGAGATCTACTGATGTCCGCCGATGCATGGGGCAGGGGGCTTGCCGGGGATGGGCTGGCTGATGTAGCAGGGACACAGGCCGAGAACTTGGCTTTGTCCGCATGTGCATCGGCCCGATTTTCGGCTAGGATGCACGGCGGCCGAACCCAAGCGGCCGAAACCTCGCATCGAGGGGGGGCCGGGGGAAGATCCGCCGGGCCATCCCTCCAAGAACATAGGAGTAGAGGATGTCGAAGAGCACGAAAACCCTTCTGGCCATGTGCATGGTTGCCTTTGTTGCAGCTTGCGCCGCCAAGGAAGAAGAAGTCGTCTACGTGGATACCCCCGTGTCGACCGAGCCGACCTACACCGGCAAGTACAAGTAAGACATCCGGGCGGGCCAATGGGGCTTGTGCGCCCCGGCCCGCCCCGATTCTGTCTGGCGCCCTGAAGCGGGTGGCCGGATTTGACCTTGGCCGCCTGATCCGGCATGACGCGCCCCTTGGCATCGAAAGGGGCAGGACATGCTGAAGCATCGCGGCTTTCCGGGGCGGTTGCCCGGAACCGATTTCCAATTCGTCATCCGGCGCGAGAACCGCAAGGACGGGCCGGCAAAGATCGTGAAGCGGGAACGCTATCGCGACCGCAAGCATGCCGACCGCATGGCCGATCAGGGCTTCATGGCGGCGCTTTGGGCGCAGTTCGGGGAAGAACCGTTCGAGCGGGGCAATCTGGATGCGGGGCGGCTTTCCTGGCTGTTCGGGCGCGAGGTGGTGCCGGCGGAGGATCCGTTCGATCCCTGTTCCTATGAGGCGCTGCTCAGGATCGACGTGAAGCGGGCCGAGGCGAGCTTTCCCGAGGTTTTCGCCAAGGATGCGCCGGATTTCGGCTTTGACGACGATTTCGACGACATGGACGGGGACGACTAGGCATGCATCCGCCGAGCCCATCCGCATTCCGGCAAGGTTTTGCACAGCGCCCGCGCGCGGGCGAAACGCCGTTTGCCATGGGCCACGGGCTGGCACAGAGTAGGGATCCCTCGGGGTGCTTTTCCTACGGCCCCCGTCTCTGCCTTGAGAATACCCCTTCCCTTGAGTACCGGCCTTTCCCCGTTTCGGGGAGGCCGGGCTTTTTTGCCGTGGCAGGCGGGGAGTGGCGCATGGGTGGGGATGCGCGCCCTTCTGCCGATATCACGCAAGCGCGATCCGTGGCTTGCGAATTCTGCTTTATTGCGGCGCTGAACAGGGTAAACTCCGGGGCAATCATAACCCTGAGAGGCAACGAGCCATGCGTAAATATCTTGTCATCCTGGCCCTGGCGACCACAACCCTTGCGGGCTGCATGCAGACCCCGACCGAGCGCGGCCTTGGCGGCGCTGTCGCCGGTGCCGCCATCGCGGATGCCATGGACGAAAACATGGTCGCAGGGGCCGCGCTTGGCGCGCTGGCCGGGGCTGCGTCCTGCGGTCTGCCGGGGCTGCCGCCCTGCCGTCGCTACTGATCTGATCGCCGCTTTCGGGCGGCGTGACGCAACTGTTGGAAGGCCATCGGGGCGAACTGCCCCGGTGGCCTTTGTCATTTCCGCGCCCCGGCCCGGGCGCGGTGGAAGGGGAGAGAGATGTTCAAGAAGATCCTGATCGCGAACCGGGGCGAGATTGCCTGCCGCGTCATCAAGACCGCGCGCAAGATAGGCATCAAGACGGTGGCCGTCTATTCCGACGCAGACCGCAATGCGCTGCATGTGAAGATGGCGGATGAGGCGGTGCATATCGGGCCGCCGCCTGCGAACCAGTCCTACATCGTGATCGACCGGATCATGGAGGCGATCCGCAAGACGGGCGCGGAGGCAGTGCATCCGGGTTACGGCTTCCTGTCCGAGCGGATGGATTTTGCCGCCGCGCTGGAGAAGGAGGGGGTCGTGTTCATCGGGCCGCCGTCCCCGGCGATCGAGGCGATGGGGGACAAGATCACCTCGAAGAAGCTGGCGCAGGAGGCGGGGGTTTCCACGGTTCCGGGCTATATGGGCCTGATCGCGGATAGCGAGGAGGCGGTGAAGATTTCCCGCGAGATCGGCTATCCGGTGATGATCAAGGCCAGCGCAGGCGGTGGCGGCAAGGGCATGCGCATCGCGTGGAACGATCAGGAGGCGGCGGAGGGGTTCCAGTCGTCGAAGAACGAGGCGGCGGCGTCTTTCGGGGATGACCGTATCTTCATCGAGAAGTTCGTCACCCAGCCCCGGCATATCGAGATTCAGGTGCTGGCCGACAAGCATGGCAACTGCGTCTATCTGCACGAGCGGGAATGTTCGATCCAGCGCCGGAACCAGAAGGTGATCGAAGAGGCGCCGTCGCCCTTCCTTGATGCGGCAACCCGCAAGGCGATGGGGGAGCAAGCCTGCGCGCTGGCCAAGGCGGTGGGCTATACCAGTGCCGGGACGGTGGAATTCATCGTCGACGGAGAGCGGAATTTCTATTTCCTTGAGATGAACACGCGCCTGCAGGTGGAGCATCCGGTGACGGAGCTGATCACGGGCGTCGATCTGGTGGAGCAGATGATCCGCGTGGCGAATGGCGAGCCTTTGCCGTTCAGGCAGGAGGATCTGAAGATCAACGGCTGGGCGATGGAGAGCCGGTTGTATGCCGAGGATCCGTATCGGAACTTCCTGCCCTCCATCGGTCGCCTCACGCGCTATCGGCCCCCGGTCGAGGGCAAGACGGCGGGCGGCGGGATCGTGCGGAACGATACCGGCGTCTATGAGGGCGGCGAGATTTCCATGTATTACGACCCGATGATCGCCAAGCTTTGCACCTGGGGCGAGACGCGGGAAGCGGCGGTCGAAGAGATGCGGCTGGCGCTGGACACCTTCGAGGTGGAGGGGATCGGGCACAACCTGCCCTTCTGTTCGGCGGTGATGGAGCATCCTCGGTTTGTTTCGGGCAACATCACCACGGCCTTCATCGCGGAGGAATATCCCGAAGGTTTCCAAGGTGTTACGCTGGACGCGCCGATGCTGCGGCGGGTGGCGGCGGCGGCGGCGGCTATGAACCGGGTGGCGGAGATCCGGCGGACGAAGATCACCGGGACGATGGACAACCATCAGCGGCGGGTGGGCGACGACTGGGTCGTGTCGTTGCAGGGCGAGTCCTTCCCCGTGACGGTGTCCGCCGACAAGGGCGGGTCGACGGTGACCTTTGCCGAAGGGACAAGCCACCGTGTGGAGAGTGACTGGACACCGGGGCAGCCGCTGGCGCGGCTGATGGTGGATGGCGAACCGCTGGTTCTGAAGGTTGGCAAGGTGCCGATGGGGTTCCGGCTGCGGGTGCGGGGGCGGATCTGAAATGCCTTGTGCGCAGCCCGCGCCAGCATGATCTGGCGGCGCTGATGCCCGAAAAGCTGCCCCCGATACGTCGAAATTCCTTCTCTGCCCGATGCCGGGGCTGGTGGTGAAGATCGCCGTGGCCGAAGGGGACGAGGTGCAGGAAGGGCAGGCGCTGGCGACGGTGGAGGCCATGAAGATGGAGAACATCCTGAAGGCCGAACGGCGCGGCGTGGTCAGGAAGATCAACGCGGCGGCGGGGGCGAGCCTGAAGGTGGATGACGTGATCATGGAGTTCGAGTGAGGCGATGGCGGCCCGAGGCATCAGGCGAGGCCCCCTCTCCCTGACCCTCTCCCCGGGGGAGAGGGAAGCGCGCGCCGTTCCTGCGGCGTGCCACGGGTCTGGTGGGGCGACTCTCCCTCTCCCCGTTGGGGAGAGGGTCGGGGTGAGGGGTCAGCCCCGCGCCGCGGCCTGCGCCTTGCTGGATTTCCTGCCGGCGGAGCGGGAATTTGTCGATGGCATGGGTGATCTCGCGCACCTCCCAGGGCAGGGGTTTGCGGATCACGGGTTTCAGATCCTTGTCCAGCAGCACCAGCGAAAAGCCGCGCGGGCGGAGTTTCTGGCGGACTTCGGTCCGGGCAGCCGGATCGGTGTCGGTGATGAGGATCACGTCGCGTTCGGCAAGCTGGCCGGGATCGCGGGCGATCAGGTCCATCTGGCGGATGAAGTTCGGGTCATTCGGGCTGTCGGCGAAGACCACCACGGGGCGCTTGACATACATGAGGTCGGACCAGACCACATCCGCCGCCGCGACAGGCGCGAAGTCCCCGGCAGGGGCGGGTGTTTCCTGCGCGAGGGCGGATAGCGGCAGGAGGGCTGCGACAAGCGCGGTTCGAAGCAGTTTCATGCGGTTCCCCTTTGCCCCTGAATATAGGGCAGGGGATTGAAAACCCAAGGGATATGCCAGCCGCCCGATGGTGCATCGGGGGCTGTGTGAGGGAAGGAAGAGAGATGTCGGACAATCTGGCAAAATGGCGCGCGCTGGCGGCGAAGGAATTGAAGGGGGCGGATCCCGACAGCCTGACGTGGAACACGCTGGAGGGGATCGCGGTCAAGCCGCTCTATACGGCGCAGGACACGGCGGGGCTGCCGCAGATGGGCGAATTGCCCGGAATTGCGCCCTTCACGCGGGGGGTGCGGGCCACGATGTATGCGGGCCGTCCTTGGACGATCCGGCAGTACGCGGGGTTCTCCACCGCCGAGGAGTCGAACAACTTCTACCGCAAGGCGCTGGCGGCGGGGCAGCAGGGGGTTTCGGTGGCCTTCGACCTTGCCACCCATCGCGGCTATGACAGCGACCATCCGCGCGTGGTGGGGGATGTGGGCAAGGCGGGCGTGGCCATCGACAGCGTCGAGGACATGAAGGTGCTGTTCGACGGCATCCCGCTGGAAAAGATCAGTGTTTCCATGACGATGAACGGGGCGGTGATCCCGATCCTTGCCAACTTCATCGTGACGGGAGAGGAGCAGGGGGTTTCGCGGGCCGATCTTTCGGGGACGATCCAGAACGACATCCTGAAGGAATTCATGGTGCGCAACACCTATGTCTATCCGCCCGAACCTTCGATGCGGATCATCGCGGATATCATCGAATACACGTCGAAGGAGATGCCGAAGTTCAACTCCATCTCCATCTCCGGCTATCACATGCAGGAGGCGGGGGCGAACCTCGTGCAGGAACTGGCCTTCACGCTGGCCGACGGGCGGGAATATGTCCGCGCGGCGTTGGCGCGGGGGATGGATGTAGACGATTTCGCAGGAAGGCTGTCGTTCTTCTTTGCTATCGGGATGAATTTCTTCATGGAGGCCGCGAAGCTGCGTGCGGCGCGGATGCTGTGGCACCGCATCATGGAGGGCTTCGGGGCAAAGAAGACGTCGAGCCTGATGCTGCGGACGCATTGCCAGACATCGGGCGTGAGTTTGCAGGAGCAGGACCCCTATAACAACGTGATCCGCACGGCATACGAGGCGATGGCGGCGGCGCTGGGGGGGACGCAGTCGCTGCATACCAACGCTTTGGATGAGGCGATTGCGCTGCCGACGGAATTCAGCGCCCGGATTGCGCGGAACACGCAGTTGATCCTGCAGGAGGAGACGGGGATCACCCATGTCGTCGATCCGCTGGCGGGATCATATTACGTGGAAAGCCTGACCCATGAACTGGCCGAAAAGGCATGGGCCTTGATGGAAGAGGTCGAGGCGATGGGGGGGATGACCAAGGCCGTGGCCACCGGGATGCCCAAGCTCAGGATCGAGGAAAGCGCCGCGCGGCGGCAGGCGATGATCGACCGGGGCGAGGAGGTGATCGTCGGGGTCAACAAATACCGCAAGGACAAGGAAGAGCCGATCGACATTCTGGATATCGACAATGTGGCGGTGCGCGAGGCGCAGATCGCGCGGCTGAACAGCACCCGTGCCGCGCGGGACGAGGCCGCCTGTCAGGCGGCGCTGGAGGAAGTGACCCGCCGCGCGGGCGAGGGCGGCAATCTGCTGGAGGCGGCCGTGGTGGCGGCGCGCGCAAGGGCCACAGTCGGAGAGATCAGCATGGCGATGGAAAAGGTGTTCGGGCGGCATCGGGCCGAGGTGAAGACCTTGGCCGGGGTCTATGGGGCGGCCTATGAGGGGGATCAGGGCTTTGCCCAGATCCAGAAGGATGTGGAGGCCTTTGCCGAGGCGGAAGGGCGGCGTCCGCGGATGCTGGTCGTGAAGATGGGGCAGGATGGGCATGACCGGGGGGCGAAGGTGATCGCCACGGCCTTTGCCGATATCGGGTTCGATGTGGATGTCGGCCCGCTGTTCCAGACGCCGGAAGAGGCGGCGCAGGATGCCATCGACAATGACGTGCATGTGGTGGGGATTTCTTCGCAGGCGGCGGGGCACAAGACGCTTGCGCCGAAGCTGGTGCAGGCGCTGCGGGATGCGGGGGCGGAGGATATTCTGGTGATCTGCGGCGGGGTCATTCCGCAGCAGGATTACCAGTTCCTCTATGATGCCGGGGTGAAGGCGATCTTCGGGCCGGGCACGAATATTCCTGCGGCCGCGCGGGATATTCTGGACCTGATCCGCGCGGCGCGGGTCTGAGCGATTTTTCTGCGAAAAATCGGGGGGGCTGTGCCCCCCTGACGGTGGGCTTATGGCTGGGGCGCAAACCGCCCGTCAACCCACGGCACGACGGTCCGGCCTTGATCTGCCCGGCGCGGCAGGGCGATTTTTCTGCGAAAAATCGGGGGGCGATGCCCCCTGATCCGGGGGGGCGTCTGGGATCAGAGATCCACGCCCGGCGTGGCAGGGGCGTCGGCGGGCGGTGTGACGGGTGGTGCGTCGGGTTTGCGGCGGATGATGATATCGCCGTTTTCCAGCATTTCGGGCATCTGGTAATTGGTCATGTCATCGACCATGGCCATCAGGCTTTCCAGCGCGGGTGCGATGGTGGGGCCGAGTTGTTCCAGTGCCTTTGCCATTTCGTCCAGCGCGGGCTCCATTTCCTGTTTGAAACCTTCGAAGAAAAGCGAGAGGCCGCGTTCCATCAGGCTTGGCCCTTCCTCCTCGACCTCGGGCGCGGGGGTGTCCTGAGCGCGGGCGGGCGGGGGCGCGATGGCCAGGGCCAGGGCGAGTGCGGGGGCGAGGAGCGGGGCTGCGTGTTTCATGGGCCTAAGATGGGGATGGGTTGGCGCTATTCAACGGGGGGCAGGTCGAGCGTGACGGGGAAGTGGTCCGAGGCATCGAGCAGGGCCGGGCCGAGCACGGGATCGGCGGCGAGGGCCGGGTCGTCCTGCGGGTGCCAGATGCGCCAGACCGGGCCGCGGCGGCAGAGATCGGGCGAGACCATGATGAAATCGAGCAGGGCGTCGAACCAACGTTTCTGCGGCGCGATGTAGAAGCGCGCGGTGGAGGGGGCCACGCCGATGCGCTGGGTGATGGCCATGGCGGCATGGGGATCGAAAAGGCGCTGGTCGGGCGGGCCGTCAAGGCCGATGACGATTTCCACGCCGGAGTGGCCGAACAGGCTTTCGTATTCGTCAAGGCCGGGGCCATCGTTCAGATCGCCCAGCACGACCAGGCTTTCGCCCGCCTGAAGATGGGCGGTGACGCGCTGACGCAGCCAGAGGCATTGGGCCAGTTGCTTGCGCCGGTTGTCGATGGCGAGGCGGGTGGTTTCGGCCCCGTTGCGCGCGCCGTGGGGGTTTTTCGATTTGGCATGCACGCCGATCAGCCGGAGGGGGCCGCCGGGCGCATCAAGCGCCAGTTCCAGCGGGGGTTTCGAAAAACGGATCACCTCGCTGATCCCGTCGGCATCGAGATCGTAGCGGAAGGCGCTGTCAAAGCGCGGCGCGCCGCCTGCGCCGTGGCGGGGGGCGGGGTCACCCTGCGGATCATGGCGGGGGGAGAGCCGGTCGGGATCGTAGAGGAAGGCGATTTCCTGTTCGGTATCGGAGGGAAAGCCGATCAGGGCGCGGCGGGCGCGCAGGCCCGCACTTTCGGCGAAGCGTTCAAGGGCGCGGGTGGTGGAGCGGCGGCTGCCGGTATCGGGGGCCTCGATCACCATGATCCCGTCGGCATCGAGGGCGGCGAAGACATGGCGCAGCGCGGCGAGCTGGCGGTCGCGGGTGATGCCGTAGCGGGCCGAGGGTTCGGCATCGTCGAGCGGGCGTCCGGCATCATCGAAGAGCGCGTTGAACCATTCGACATTGTAGGTGGCGAGGCGGAGGCCCGGCCCGGCCATGGATCAGGCCGCCTCTTTGGCGGAGATTTCCTCCCATGCGGCGTTCAGCGCGATCAGGCGGCGCTCGGCAAGCTTGATCGCCTCTTCCGGGACGCCACGGGCGAGCATCCTGTCGGGGTGGTGTTCGCGAACCGCGCGCTTCCAGGCGGCGCGCGCCTCATCCAGCGGGGTGCCGGGGGGAATGCCCAGCACATCATAGGGATCGCGCGGCGCGCCTTCGACATAGGAGGCGCGCAGGGCGCGGAAGCAGCTGTCGCTGAGGCCGAAGATGCGGGCCACCTCGCGCAGGAATTCATCCTCGCCGGGGTGGTAGGAGCCGTCGGCGAGGGCGATGAGGAAGAGCCCCTCCATCACGTCTTCCAGCACGTCGCGGTGATCGGTGCCGAACATGGCGGCGATCTTGCGGGCATAGGCATCGAAACCCGCCACATCCTGCCGGGCGAGGTTGAAGACGCGGGCGGCGTTTTCGGTTTCGGCTTCGTCGATGGTGAAGACGCGGCGGAAGGCAGTCACCTCGTCCCGGGTTACCTGACCATCGGCCTTGGCGATCTTGGCCCCCAGCGCGATGACGGCGATGGTGAAGCCCACGGTGAGTTCCGGGCGGCTGTCCACCTTGCCCTGCAGTTTGTCGAAGACCACGGAAAGCGGCTCGCCCTGGGCGAGTGCGGAGATGGCTTCGGCGATGCGGGTCCAGATCGACATGGGGGGATGATAGTGCAGTTGCGCGGCGAAGTCAGTCGAGGAACTTCTGCATCAACACCAGATCCATGGTTCGGTCGAACTTGAAGCCGACCCGTTGCAGGATCGCCACCTCGGCGAAGCCCAGGCGGGCGTGGAAAGCGCGGCCGGCGGGGTTTTCGGCGGAGACGCCGGCGATGAGGGAGAGGGCGCCCGCGTTACGGGCGTGGGTTTCGATGGCGGACATGAGGGCGCGGCCAAGGCCCATGCCGTGGGCTGCGGGGGCGAGGAGGATGGTGTGTTCCATGGTGCGGGCGTAGCCCACGCCGCCCCGGAACTGGGCATAGGTGGCGAAGCCTGCGATGCCGCCGCCCTGATCGGCCACGAGGAAGGCGTGGCCAGCCTGCTGGCGGTCGGTGATGAGGCGGGCGATTTCGGCGTTGGTCTTTTCGGCGGCGTTGAAGGTGATGGCGGTGTCGCGGATGACCGGGTTCCAGATGGCGGCGATGCCGGGGGCGTCTTCGTGGGTGGCGTTGCGGATCATGCCAGCACGCGGTCGCCCTGCGGGGTGGCGATGGTGGCGTGGAGGGCGGGGGCGCCTTGCCCGATGGTGACGCGGGGGTCGGTCAGGCGGGAGAGGGCCGCGCGCAGGGCGTCGGGTTGGGGGTGGGTGATGTGAAGGGATTTCAGCCGCGCGCCGTGATCGGGCAGGCGGGGGGCGGGATGGGCGGTGCCCTGCCACTGGATCAGCGCGGGGAAGCGGTTGTCGAAGGGCAGGATGCCCGTGGCGGGAACCGCCATGCGCCAGCGGAAATCGCCGCGCTGCAGGGCGACGGGGGTTCCGGTGCCTTCGGGCGCGTGCGTCAGTTCTGCGTCGAGGTCTTCGGTGCGGCAGATCCAGTTGGTCAGGCGCGGGGGGCCGGAGAAGCGATCGAGGTCGAACCAGCGCGGCCATGCGGGGCGAGGTTGTGACGGGTCGGCGGCGATGACTTCGAGGTAGAAATCCGGGCCGAGCGACAGGAGGCGGTTATGTGTGGCCATATGCGGGTGCTGCCCGCCGGGGGCGAGGGGCAGGCCAAGCGCGGCTTCGGCAGCGGCGGTGCCTTCGGCCAGAGTGGCGCAGGAGATGGCGAGGTGGTCGAGCGTCAGCATCAGGCATCCACGATGCGGGGCGTGGCCTTCATGGCCAGCGCGAGGGAGGCAAAGCGGGACTGCGCCACTTCGCCGAAAAGGGCCTTGCCGCGTTCGGTGAGGGTGAGTTCGAGGATGCGCTTCTTTGCCTGCCAGCGCAGTGCGCCTGCCTCGGCCGGGTCGGCGATGGAGAACATGGCGCCAAAGCGCATGGCCTTGCCCAGCACCTCGGCATCCTGGATCTGGGCATCGGTGAGCAGGCGGAAGAGCGGTTCGAGGCGCGAGCCGGAGCGCGAGTTCTTGTAGCGATGCAGGAGCGAGAGGCCAAGGAAGACGCGGCCGGGATGATCGAGTCCGCCGAGATTGGCGCGGGTGGCGTTGTCAAAGCAGACTTCGGCGCGGTAATCGGGATGGGCGCGCCATGTGGTGTCGTGCAGCAGGCAGGCGGCCTTGATCAGGCGCAGGCGTTCCTTGTCGGCCTCCTTGAAGAGCGGGAGGAGGAAATCGTAGAGCTTTTTCCCGAAGCCGGGGATGCGGGCAGAGGTGAGTTCGGCCATGCGCGCGGCCTCGATCAGGGGGTCGCGCTGGCGGAGGCGCGGGGGCATCTGTTCGTAGAGCAGGCCTTCGCGGATGCCATAGGCCGAGACGTCGATTTCGGACGGTTTCAGGATGCGGATCAGTTCGCGCAGAACCTCGCAGGCGAGGGGGACGAGTTCCATGCGTTCGCTGGAGGTGCCGGTCTTGGCGCGCAGAATGGCCAGATCCGACGCGGCGATCCAGTCGAGCGTGTCGAGCAGGCTTTCCGGCGTCATGCGGTATTCGTGCAGGACGGTGAGCGGGTAATTGCGGCGTTCCATGTCAAGGCGCGCGATGACGCGCCATGAGCCGCCGACGAGGTAGATGCGTTCGCCGGTGGATTTCACCTGCGACTGGGCGGTGGTGATCACGCGGTCGATCAGTTTGCGCCGCTTGTCGGGGCCCCCCTTGACCTGTTGCAAACGGAAGGGGCCAAGCGGGGTTGAGACGCGTTTGCCGACCTTGCCATCGGCGATGCGCGCCAGTTCCATGGAGTTGCCGCCAATGTCGCAGACCATGCCCTTGGCCCCGGGCCAGCCCAGAAGCACGCCCTGTGCGGAAAGGCGCGCCTCTTCGTCGCCGTCGATGACCCAGAGCTTCAGGCCCGTTTCGCGCATGACCTCGGCTTGAAAATCCGGCCCATCCTCGGCCTCGCGGGTGGCGGCGGTGGCGACGACGGTGAGGGTGCTGATTCCCATCCCCTCGGCCAGAAGGGCGAAACGCTTGAGCGCGGCGAGGGCGCGTTCACGGCCCTTGGGGTTCAGCCGCCCGGTTTCGTGCAGGCCCTTGCCAAGGCCGCACATGATCTTTTCGTTGAAGAAATAGGCCGGAGAGCGGGCCGCGCCGTCGAAAACCACCATCCGGACGGAGTTGGAGCCGACATCCACGACTCCGACACGCGACAGCGCGCGAACGGAGGGATCGTCGAACAGGGGGCGGCCGAAGGGCCCCCAATCATCATCGCCGCCGGGATCGGCGGCGGGGGCGTGGTCGGTCATCTTGGCAGTCCTTCGTCATGCGCGCGAAAGGTGGCCCGGACGGGGGGCAATGGTCAAGGTCGATCATGCGGCCCTTGCCGCCGGGGAAACCGGCGCGGATCAGGAAGAGGCCGCTTCGTCGCGCAATTGGGCGAGGCGGGGCACATCCTTGGCCCCGGCGGTGCCGCGCCCCGAGAGAGAGGGGTTTTCCATGAAGAAGCGATGGCAGTTGAAGAGGGTGCCATCGGCGGGCTGCAATTCGCGATCATAAGTGCCGTCGGGCCGCAGGACCCAGCTTTGCGCCTCATCCGCGAGGTTGGCGGCCATGATCTGGCTGACGATCTGCGCCTTGACGGTGGGGTTCATCACCTCGACCAGGGTTTCGACGCGGCGGGTGAGGTTTCGGCCCATCCAATCGGCCGAGGACAGGAAGACGCGTGCCTTCTGCGAAGGCAGGCCGTGACCAGAGCCGAAGCAGACGATGCGGGAATGTTCGAGGAAACGGCCAACGATGGATTTGACGCGGATGTTTTCGGACAGATCCCGGACCCCGGGCCGGACCCCGCAGATGCCGCGCACGACAAGGCTGATCTTCACGCCGGCCTGACTGGCGGCGTAGAGGGCGTCGATCACCTCGGGGTCGATCAGGCTGTTCATCTTGGCCCAGATTTCCGCCGGGCGGCCGGCGCGGGCGTGATCGGCCTCGGCGCGGATCAGTTCGAGCAGGCGCGGCTTGAGCGTGATGGGCGAGATGGCGAGGTTTTCGAGACCTTCGGGCTGCACGTAGCCGGACAGGTAGTTGAAGACCTTGGTCGCGTCGCGGCCCAGCGCCGCATCGCAGGTGAAGAAGGACAGGTCGGTGTAGATGCGGGCGGTGATCGGGTGGTAATTGCCCGTGCCGTAATGGGTATAGGTGACGAGGTTTTCACCTTCGCGCCGGACGACGGTGCTGATCTTGGCGTGGGTCTTGTACTGGATGAAGCCGTAGACGACATGCGCGCCTGCCCGTTCAAGGCGGCGGGATTGGCGGATATTGGCGGCCTCGTCAAAGCGGGCCTTGAGTTCCACGAGGGCGGTGACGGATTTGCCCGCCTCGGCAGCCTCGCACAGGGCGCTGACGATGGGGCTGTCCCATGAGGTGCGGTAGAGCGTCTGCTTGATGGCCAGAACGTTGGGATCGCGGGCGGCCTGTTCGAGGAAGCGGATCACCAGATCGAAGGATTCATAGGGGTGATGCAGAAGGATGTCCTTCTGCCGGATCGCGGCGAAGAGATCTCCTTCGTGATCCTGCACACGTTCGGGGATGCGCGAGGGGAAGGTCGGCCAGAGCAGATCGGGCCGCGTGGACAGGACGAGTTCCTTGAGATCGGCGATGCCGAGAAGGCCGCGCACCTCGACCACCATGTCTTCGGTGACGCCCAGTTCATCCATGATCAGGCTGCGCAGTTCGGGCGGTGCGCCGGCCGAGATCTTGAGGCGGATCACCTCGCCCCGGCGGCGGCGTTTCAGCGCCACTTCGAATTCGCGGACCAGATCCTCGGCCTCGTCCTCGACCTCCAGGTCGCTGTCGCGCAGGACGCGGAAGATGCAATGGCCCCGGTCGGTATAGCCGGGGAAGAGCATGTTGAGATGGAGAAGGAGCAGTTCTTCGAGCGGGAGGAAGCGGTGTTCGCCCGGCTTGCCGGGAAGGGCCACGAAGCGGGCGATCTGCTGCGGGATGGGCAGGAGGGCCTGCAGCGTGCGGTGATCGCTTTCGCGTTCGAGTTCGAGCGCGAGGGAGAAGCCCGTGTTGGGGATGAAGGGAAAGGGGTGGGCCGGGTCGATGGCGAGCGGCGAAAGGACGGGGAAGACCTTGTTCAGGAAATGCTCTTCGAGCAGTTTCAGATCGCTGGCGGTCAGCTTGGACCGGGTGAGAAGGGTGATGCCCTGAGCCTCCATCTCCTTGCGGAGCTTGTTGTAGGCGGCCTGCTGGGTCTGCATAAGGCGGCGCGCATCGGCATGGATCAGGGCCAGTTGTTCTGCGGGGCTGCGCCCGTCTTCCGACAGGGTGGCATTGCCGTTGCGCACAAGGGCGCGCAGGCCCGCGACGCGGACGGTGTAGAATTCGTCAAGGTTGGTGGCCGAGATGGACAGGAAGCGCAGCCGTTCCAGAAGCGGGACCAGCGGGTTGGAGGCTTCGTCCAGGACGCGCCAGTTGAAGGCCAGCCAGGAGAGTTCGCGGTTGAAAAAACGGCGCGGACCGGTGCGATCCTGTTCGGGCAGGGTGGCCGGTTCGGGGAAGGGGGATTTCAGGAAATCTGCTTGGGTCATGGCACGCTGGGTAATGGGGGACTGCAACGGTCTTGTGACAGATGATCACCGCCGCGCGGCCCTGTCCAGATGCCGGAAGATGCAGCGGCAAAAGGGCGGGCAGGGCGGGGGTCAGGTGCCCGGATCGAGCAGTTCGGCGGCAAGCTGGCGGGTGATCGGGCGGCCCGCGGCCAGCGCATGGGCATCCAGCCGCGCGACAAGGGCGCGGGCGGCGTCGATGGAGCGTTCCATGCGCTGCACGAGATAGGGGATCAGCGTGGGGGGGACGGTGATCTGGCGATCGGCAAAAAGCTTGATCAGCACCGCCGAGAGGAGCGCGTCATCGGGGGCATCGAGCCGCGCCACGGCGGCGGCCTGCAGGCGGCTGGCCAGATCGGGCAGCGACAGGCCCCAGTCGCGCGGGGGGCGGGTGGCGGTGACAAGGAGGTGGCCCGATTGGGTGACAAGGTTGTGGAGGTGGAAGAAGGCTGCCGCGGCCGCGGCGGTGCCGGCGCAGGTTTCCGCATCCTCGACCGCGACGGCACCATGGGCGGAAAGCGCGGGCAGGTCGGCGGTGGCCAGATCGGTGGCGGGGATGCAGGCGGCCCCGGCCTCGGCCGCCCAGAGCCGGGCGAGATGGGTCTTGCCGCTGCCTTTGGGGCCGATCAGCAGCATCTTGCCGCCGGGCCAGGCGCGCCAGTCATCCAGCGCGGCCAGCGCCGTGGCATTGGCGGGCGAGACGAAGAAATCCTCGCGCCGGTAGGCCGTGCGGGCGGGCAGGTCAAAGGTGAGTTGCCGGATCACTCGGCCGCCTCGTCCTTTTGGGCTGAATCGGCGGGGCGGCCGGAATAGCCCTGATAGAGCAGGCTGGAATGATATTGCTGGATCATGAAGCGCGTCAGCACGCCGAGGGAGGCGGCGACAGGCACGGCCACCAGCATCCCGACAAAGCCGAAGACCGAGCCGAAGGCAGAAAGCGCGAAGAGCAGCCAGACCGGGTGCAGGCCCACGGAATTTCCCACCAGCTTGGGGGTGAGGATGTTGCCTTCGATGAACTGGCCCGCGGCGAAGATGGCGGCGATGATGCCGATGGCGACCCAGTCACCCCAGAACTGGAACAGCGCAAGGCCGATGGCCAGCGTGCCCCCCACCAGCGAGCCGACATAGGGAATGAAGGTGATGGCCCCGGCGATGGCCCCCACGACAAGGCCGAATTGCAGCCCCGCCGCCATCAGCGCGATGGCGTAGAAGCTGCCCAGCAGGACGCAGACCGAAAGCTGGCCGCGCACGAAACCCGCGAGGACGGCGTTGATCTCGTTCCCGAGCCTGCGGATCGTGGGGGCGTGATCGCGGGGGAGCAGGCTGTCTATCCGGGCGACCATGTGATCCCAGTCGAGCAGCATGTAGAAGGCCACGACCGGCACGACGACGATGAAGATCACCGCCGAGACCAGCGACATGGCCGAGGTGAGCAGGGTTTCGGCCAGTTGGCCGCCCTTCGACTGGATCGCGCCTGCGATCTGCGCCAGCGTCTGGCGCATGGTGGAGGTGCTGTCGGACAGTTCGGGGAAGCGGTCGACGAGGAACGCCTGAAGGCGCTGGGCGATTTCGGGCGCGGCATTGATCAGGCCGGTCAACTGCTGGATCAGCGTCGGGATGATGGCGAGGATCAGCAGCACCGCGATGAGAAGGGCTGCCAGCGAGATGGTGACGGTGGCCCCGACCCGCGAGAGGCCAGCGCGTTCCAGCCTGTCGGCCACGGGATCGAGGAAATAGGCGATGGCCCCGCCGACAAGGAAGGGCAGCATCACATTGCCGAGTGCCCAGAGGAGCAGCAGGAAGACGAGGGCGGCGATGCCCCAGTAGAATGCTTGTTGCCGAACGGGCAGGGCCATGATCGCCTCCGGGTTCCAGAAGAGAACATATCGCGTCTGCGGCGTCAGGGCGCAAGGGGCGGAGGTTTCAGCGCGGCCCGGGCGCGGGGCCGAGCCGACCCCAGGCGGCCCAGGTCAGACGCGATAATCTGCCTCCCGAAGCAGCCCGCGCACCGCGAAATCGGAGGTGTCGAGGTTGTTTTCCTTGGCGAAGTGCGTGGCGTTCTCGATGATCTCGACTTTCAGCGCATCCTGGCTGATCCAGTCATTCACCTTTTCGCGGAGCTTGTTCACGAGGATGTCGCGTTCGGTGTGATGGCCGAGGCGGTTCATCAGGCGCTTTACCGACATGTCATCGGAATGCTGGTCCTGCTGTTTCAGCCAGTCCTTGACATGGTTGAAGATGTCGGTCGGGCCTGCCCCCTTATCCTTCAGCAGGCTGAGGTCCCTGCCCAGCGCTTCGGTCTTTTCCTGCTTGACGGTCTTGAAGCCGAGATCGGTGATCTGCTTGTCCACCGCATCGGGCGAGTCGTCCCGGCCCTCTTCCCTTGCCCAGTCGCGGACATGGTTCTGCACGTCCTGCAGGCTGCCGCCTTTCGAGAGGATGGTCTTCAGTTGCGACCCGAGTTCGGCGAGGCGCGAGCGTTCGATGCTTTTGGAGAAGAAGGACGGATCGCCGAGTGTGGCGCGCAGTTCCTTGTCCATGAAGGTGCGGCCGTTGAGGGGTGACTTTTCGATGTCATCGCGCATGTCGCGGCCGTGGGCGAAGGCCTTGATGATGATCTTGGCATCCCGGATGGAAATGGGAGAGGACCGGTTCGTCAGCCGTTCCTTCAGTGACTCCTGATCGGTCTGGGACAGTTTGAACTCCTTGATCAGGGCATTGGCGAAATTGAGCCGGGCAAGCTTGTTCTTGTATTGAAGCGCGGTGTTGTTTTCGGATTTCATCCGGGCGAGGCCCGCGAATTTGGGTGACTTCGCAACGGTTTCGCCATCGGCCTTGAGGATGCCGAAATTGGCCGATTTCATGATCGTGAGTAGGCCCTTGTCTGTCAGGCCGAGCTTGTTGGGCATGCTGTTTCTCCGTGGCGTGCGAGGGACGTGAGGGGGAGGTGCGGGGGATCAGAGGCGGAAGAGGACATCCGTCGCCGATATCGCGGGCGGGGTGTCGGCCTCGGTGGCGGGGATGAGGCGGGCCACTTCGGCATGCCAGAAGCGAATGGCCTTCAGGGCGTTTTCGAAGTGATCAAGGAGGTGCGGGGCGGTCAGCCCGGCGAGGGGGATGCGGTCTGCCCAGACCCAGCTGCCAAGGGGGATGTCGCAGGCGATGATCCCCATGCCCGCGCCAAGGCTGTCCATATTGGCGGCGTGCAGCATCGTCAGCGTCGCCAGCGGCTGTCCGACGGGCAGTTGGAGGGGCGAGCGGATCAGAAGGGCGGAACTGCCGGGTTCATGGCTGATGACAAGGGGCAGGTCGTCTATGGCAAGATCGATGGCGGTCGTCTCGCCGAAGGTGAAGTCATCGAAGCCGATCAGCAGGCCGAAATCCTGCAGAAGATCGTCGATCCATTTTGGCCTTTGGATTGTCATCGGAGTGTCCACATGCCTGATGCCGCCATGACGCAAGGCTAGGGGAGAGTGGCGAGGGGGCCTGTGTCGAACGATACCGGTGCGGTTCTTGCGCCGCGAGATGGCCTGCGGTCCGGCCAGGGGCGGCGCGCGCGGGGGTGATTGCCCTGCGGTGCCGATACGGCTAGGAACGGGGCCGAACGTTTTGCACGAGGCCAACATGCGTCTGACCCGCTACTTCCTGCCCGTCCTGAAGGAAAACCCTGCCGAGGCGCAGATCGTGTCGCACCGCTATATGCTGCGGGCGGGGATGATCAAGCAGCAGGCGGCGGGGATCTATTCCTGGCTGCCGTTGGGGTATCGCGTGCTTCGCCGGATCGAGGAGATCGTGCATCAGGAGCAGGTGCGGGCGGGGCATATCCCGCTGCTGATGCCGACGCTGCAACCGGCGGACCTGTGGCGGGAGTCGGGGCGCTATGACGATTACGGGCAGGAGATGCTGCGCATCACCGACCGGCAGAAGCGCGAGATGCTCTATGGGCCGACGAACGAGGAGATGATCACCGACATCTTCCGGGCTCATGTGGGGAGTTACAAGGACCTGCCGCTGACGCTGTACCATATCCAGTGGAAGTTCCGCGACGAGATGCGGCCGCGTTTCGGCGTGATGCGCGGGCGCGAGTTCCTGATGAAGGACGGCTACAATTTCGACGTGGACCGGGAGGCGGCGCTGCATGCCTATAATCGCCACATGGTCAGCTATCTGCGGACCTATGAGCGGATGGGGCTGACGGCCATTCCGATGCGCGCGGCCTCTGGCCCGATCGGCGGGGACAATACGCATGAATTCCTCGTGCTGGCGCAGACGGGGGAGTCGGAGGTGTTCTACGACGACCGCGTGACGGGGCTGAAGCTGGGCGCGCGCGACATCGACTATGACGACCGCGCACAGGTGGCGAAGGTCTGCGAGGAGTTCACGACGCTTTATGCGCGGACGGACGAGACGCATGATGAGGCGGTGTTTGCCGCCGTGCCGGAGGCGCATCGCAAGGTGGGTCGCGGGATCGAGGTCGGACAGATCTTCTATTTCGGGACGAAGTATTCCGAGGCGATGGGGGCGACGGTCGTCACTGCCGACGGGTCGCGGGTGCCGGTGGAGATGGGGTCGCATGGCATCGGCGTGTCGCGTCTGCTGGGGGCGATCATCGAGGCATCCCATGACGACAAGGGGATCATCTGGCCCGAGGGGGTGACGCCCTTCCCGGTGGGGATCGTGAACCTGAAGCAGGGCGACGGCGCGGCGGATGCGGCCTGCGAGGGGCTTTACAAGGCGCTGGCCGCGCGGGGGCTTGAGGCGCTCTATGACGACCGGGACGAACGGGCGGGGGCGAAATTCGCCACGATGGACCTGATCGGATTGCCGTGGCGGATCACGGTCGGGCCGCGCGGGTTGGCGAATGGGGTGGTGGAAGTCACCTCGCGCCGGACGGGCGAGAGCGAGGAGATGTCGCCGGAGGCGGCGGTGGATCGGATCGCGCAGATCTACGCCGGGCGGTAAGTGCCCCGAGGGGGTTTCGAATTCCTTCGCGAAAATTCGGGGAGGCGGGGCCTCCCCTTTTGCTTGCGTGGAGATGGTGGCTGACGCAGCGTCATGCGACCTGGTGGACGGATTGAGGAAGGCCGCGCGCCGCATCCTGCCATTTGAACCGCCGGAGTGTTGCGATGTCCTTGCCTGCCGATCATCCGCGTCTGAAGAAGCGGCCCTTTTCCACGGGCGAGTTGCTGGCAGACGGCATCGTGCATGCGGTGGCGCTGCTGGCGGGTGTGATCGCCTTTGCGGTGCTCTTGGGCCATGTGCTGGGGCGGGGCGAGGTGGGGACCTTTGCGGCGCTGGCGGTCTATGCGGCGGGCTATTTCGCGATGTTCGGCTTTTCGCTGGCCTATAATATGGTGCCGAATTCGGCGCTGAAATGGGTGCTGCGGCGGTTCGACCATTCGGCCATCTATGTGATGATCGCGGGGACTTGCTACCACGGCGGTCGTGGTGCCTTCGGGAGGATTGGCGCTTTGCCGCGTGTGCTGGCGGGTGTAGTCTGGGCAGGGGCCATCCTGGGCGCGGTGGTGAAGATCGCGCTGCCGGGGCGCTATGACTCGGCTTTCGGTGCTGGCCTATATCGCCGGGCTGGGTGGGCGTGGCAGGGAAGCTCGGCGCGCTGGAGGCGCTGCCGGGGGTTTCTTGCTGGCTTCTGGCGCTGTGGGGCGTATCACCTATGTGGCAGGGTGGTTCTATCGCTGGCACGGGCTGAAGCACAATGCGATCTGGCATCTGTTCGTGGCTGTGGCGGCGGGGTTGCATTTCGCGGCTGTGGCTGTGGCCGTGGCGGGTGAACCCCGCCCTACACGGGGGCGTGGCTTGACGTTGCGGGCGTTGCGGACAAGGCTGTCCGCGCGCATCGCCGGCGGGGCGTGTCTGGACAGGCTGGATACGGCGACGACGGCTCTCTTTTCCCGGTTCGAATGGATGATCGCCCGGCGCTATCTGCGGGCGCGGCGGGCCGAGGTGGGGTCAGCGTGATGACCTGGATCAGCCTTGCGCAGGGATCACGCTGGCCGCGGCCGCCCTGATCGCGACGCTTTCGGTGCGGCGGGTTCCGGGCGGAATTCGTGGACACGATCCTTGGGGCGAATGCGCATGTGACCGTCTATTCCTCGGGAGGGTGGCGGAGAGCGGGCAACTGATCCGCTGCTTTGACGACTATGACGACGCGCTTGCCGCGCGGCTGGCCGAGGGTGCCGGGTGTCACGCGGGCCGCGCCCCGATCAAGGGGCAGGTCATGCGACGGCGGGCGAGGGATCGACGGGGGCGGAGGTCTGGGCATCCGGCCTGCCGATCTGAGGCCATTCCGCGTGTGGGGGTGGGCGCCAATGCGGAGGCGATGTCGCGCGCTTCGCCGAAGGCACGCCATCGGGTCGGGCATCGCGCGGGAATAGCGGGTCTGGGCGACCGGGTGCGGGTGATCGCGCCTTCGGGGGGTGAAGATCGGCCTTCGCACCAGCCCGCGGGTGAATGCTCATGAGGTGGCTCATCTTCACCGCCGGGCGCTAAGGATATTGATCGCACACGGACGCCACATGCCCTTCGACGAGGCGCAGTCCTATTTCAACAAGGAGGGCCGCGCCGACGAGATCGAGGTGATGGTGGCCGAGCCGGAGCGGGTGGACGATCTGGGCCGGGCCCTTGCTGCAGGCGGCGGGCCGGAAGCGATGCCAGACATGGCGCGACAGCGCCGGGGCCTTTCTGCGGGCGCTGGATGTGGAGGACAACATCATGTTCATCATCCTGTCCATCCTTGTGCTGATCGCGTCAATGAACATCATTTCCGGGCTGATCATGCCGGTGAAGAAAGGGCCGCGACATCGGCATCCTGGTGGACCGCGGGGTTGACGGAGGGGGCGGTGCTGCGGGTGTTCTTCACCTGTGCGGGGGCCTGGACTGGGTTGGTGGGCACGGCGCTGGGCGTGGTGCTGGGCTGCTCGGTGTGGCTGTATATCGACCCGATCTTTCCTTCGTGAACTATGGGCGGCGGGGGCGGGGTCTGGGATCCGTCGATCCTGGGATCTATGCGCCGCCGGCCAAGTTGCAGCTTGGCGACGTGCTGTGTCGGCGGTGGGTTGTCGCTGTTCTTGTCCTTTGTCGTGACGCTGTTCCCGGCGCGGCGGGCGGCGCGGATGAACCCGGTGGAGGCGTTGCGCTATGAGTGAGGCGGCGCTGGTTCTGGAGGGGATCGAGAAGGGCTACAACCGGGGCAAGCCTTCGGAGGTGATCGTGCTGCGCGGGGCGACGCCGAGCGTGGCGCGGGCGAGGTGGTGGCGCTGGTAGGCCGCAGCGGGCGGGCAAGTCGACATTGCCGCATCGCGGGCTGCTGGATACGGCGGATGGTGGCCGCGCCGCGGCCGGCGGGCGCGAGATGGGTGGCTCGATGACCGCGCGACCGAGGCGCGGCGGGCGGAAGTGGGGTTCATCTACCAGTTTCACCACCTGCTGCCGGAGTTTTCCGCCTTGGAAAACATCGTGTTACCGCAGCTTGCCAATGGTGTTGGCCAGCGCGAGGCGGAGGCGCGGGGGGAGGGATCTGCTGGGGCGCGTGGGTTGCCGCGCGGGCGGGGTACTGCCTGCGGCGCTGTCGGGGGGAGCAGCAGCGGGTGGCGTTCTGCCGGGCGTTGGCCAATCAGCCGAGGCTTTTGCCGGCGGATGAGCGACGGGGAAATCTGGACCCCGCGACATCGGATCAGGTCTTCTTGCCGCGCCGATGGATCTGGCGTGGAGACGGGGCTTTCGGAATGATCGCCACGCATAACATGGAGCTTGCGGCGCGGATGGACCGGGTGTGGTTCGGCTGGACTGGGAAGGGGCGCGTCGTTCGACCGAAGGCCGCGCGGTTGCGGCGAGGGGGCGTTGATGTGCGGGCGGTTTCGTGGCTTCAAGTTTGCATAAGGCAAGATGAACGGAGCGGCCCGATGCAGCGTGTATTCCTATATCCCATTGGCATGATTACGCTTTTCGTCCTGGCGGCCTGCGTTCTGCCCGGGGCGGAGCGTGCGGAGCAGACCAGCGGCGCGGCGGATGCCGGCGCCTGCGCGGCCTGGGTCATGGCCCCGCTGGCAAGGGGGATGGCGAACTGGGCTGGAGCGGAGCGCAGCGCCCCGGGCGGATCTCGCCGCAGCTTTCGGCGCGGAATGGCGGGGCCTTCCGGGCGACGCGGGTGATGGCGCAGATCTGGGGCTATACCGGGGGCAAGGACGGGGCGCGGGTGATGCCGAAATTCGCCGCTTTGCTGGACGGGGCGCTGGTGCCCTATGACGGCGGGGATGGCATCGAGATGCCGACGCCGGTGCGTCTGGTGAACTGGCGGAATATCTGAAGGTGCTTCAGAACTAGGGGCAGCAGGCGGTGTAGACGGCTGGTGCAAGACGGCGTATGCACGGAAGGGCACTTTGTTAACGGGCGATGAGCGGGTGGGGGCGCGGGTGAACCCCCGCCCTACGGGCGGCGGTCGGCTGCACCTCCGGCGCGCTGCCGGCGATTTCGAGGATCAGTTTGCGGCGCACGGCTTCGGTGAAGCGCGCGCCCGTGTCGGCGGGGACGAGGAAGGCACCGGGGCCGCCGATGATGCGGTCGGCGTAAAGCTGGACGATGTCGCCTCCGCCGCTGGTGCTGCTGCCGGGGCGGAGGATGGGCAGGCCGTTGATGGTGATGCCCGCCGCCAGCACCGTATCCCGGGCCTCGGCGATCGAGGGGCCGGACCAGTTGTTCGCGCTGTCGCCGGAAAAGTCGATCACGCGGCGAAGGCCGATGATCTGGTTCTCCTCGATCAGGCGTTTGCCTTCCAGAAGCGCCGCGCCGATGGCGTTGCGGCCAGAGGCGAGGCGGGGGGGAAGCAGCAGATCGGTGGCGAAGTCGGTGGCATCCTCGGGCGTAGCGATGATCGTCCAATCCACGACCACGGCCTGATTGGCGGCCCATTCGACATAGGTCACCGCGATGGAGCCGGTGAGGGTGGAGGCGATGGCATAGAGGACGTCGGGATGGGTGATGGCCTCGGCATATCCCTGCCGTTGAAAATCTATCTCGGCCTGGTCGATGGAGCCGGAGGCATCGGCGAGGAGGACGAGTTCGAGGTCCACCTCCTGCGCGTGGGTTGGAAGCGCGGGGAGGGGGGTGGCGAGGATCGTCAGGGGGAGGAGCCAGTGCCGCATGGGAGAGAGGGTAGGGCAGGGCGGGCGGTTGGCGCGATCACGTTTCGGTGGGTGGGTTCAGCCCAGCATGCGGCGGACGATGCCGGGGTCCTTGGCGATGAGGGCCAAGAGGACGCGGGCGGGGCCTTCGGGGCGGCGGCGGTTCTGTTCCCAGTTCAAGAGCGTGGCCTTGGCGACGCCGATGGAGCGGGCGAAGTCGGCCTGGCTGAGGCCCGTCGTCGCGCGGATGGCGCGGACGTCGGGGGTGGGGACGTCGATGTGGTGGGTGATGGAGCCTTCGGTGTGGCCGTTGAGATAGGCTTCGGCCTCTTTGAGGCCTTGCATGATGCGGTCGAAGGGTTTGGTCATGACAGTCTCCCGTAGGTTCTGGCGATCCGTTCGGCATAGGCTTGCATAAGGGCGGCTTCGGCGGGGGTCAGATTGTCCTTATCGTTCTTGGCGAAGACGGTCAGCAGGAAGACCGGCAGGCCTCGCCCCGGCGCGTAGAAATGGATGGAGCGGTAGCCGCCGCTTTTCCCGCCGCCATCCCGCGCGATGCGCAGTTTGCGCAGGCCTCCGCCGAGGGGGATGCCCGCTTCGGGATCGGCGGCGAGGAGGTCGACGAGCGCCTCACGCTCGGCTTCCGACATTGCCGCCTTGGCCGCACGGAGGAATTCGGAGGTCTGCACCACGGTCACCAGCATTCTGCACGGTCCCAAGATATGCGCCATTGGCGCATGCGTCAATGGCGCAGGGGGCGCCTTGGCGGGGAGTTTGGGGTGGGGAGGGTTAAGGTGGGGTTAAGGGGGGAGGCGTAATTTGCGCCTCTGCGCGACGACATCGAGAGGCTCTGGTGCAGAACGCAAATTCTATTTTTGCTTGATTGAGCGTTGCCTTTCTTCTTCTTCAATCCAGAACCGCAGTTGCGGATGGAGCCCTGGATGATGCAGTCGAACAAGAAGTCCCCAGCGTATACCAAAAGCATTCTTCGTTAGGGGCAAAGGAATTAGAAACAAAAAGAAATAGAAAATGGCGATCGAGTTTACCCATAGGCTAAAGAACGCAACAAGACCTTCAAGCAGATTTCTCGGTGATATGAAGGCTAATTCAATTTGCCATGAAAAAAGAAAAATAATGAATCCCAATATCGGTCCAAGCGCCAAACTGAGCGCAAACATATAGGACATGCCGACCAAGCTCAAAACACCAAGTTTGTCGGAAAAGAAGTTATTGACCATTACTGGAGTTGCCAGCGCCATCTCATCTTGTCCATTGAACAAGCCGAAAGAGCCAGCGGAAAAGCGACTAAGTCGTATGCGCAGCGCTTCGCGGTTTCGTATTTCCATTATTGAGATAATGGTTAGGAGATGCTGGGCTGATACTAGCAATAATACTGATGCAGCTGCCAAGATATGCGAAATGGGAACTGAAAATGTGTATGAAAAAATGTTGACGGTGGCGAGCCCGTCTTTTCCTAGGGATGAAACAATCAAGTAGATAACTAAGAAACTGCCGAGTATTCTTAACCATTTCGCAGTGGTTTCTTGGAATATTTCACCTAGACGCAAGTAGATATCGGCCCAGCTGGTTCCAGTCCGCTTAAGATGGCGGAGGGTAGAGTGAAACTCGTGCGCCTTGAGTTGTCTGAAGGAAACCCAGTAAATTCGCCTACTCACACATCCAACTCCTCCACAAACCGCGCGTTCTCCTGGATGTATTGGAACCGCAGTTCCGGCTTCTTGCCCATCAGGCGTTCCACCAGATCGCCCGTCTCGCCGGGGGCGTCCTCGTCTATGCTCACACGGATCAGCTTGCGCGACTTGG
>JAWKXK010000004.1:17500-758510 GCA_041397045.1 Paracoccaceae bacterium | reverse complement strand
CAGTTCCGGGATCTCCAGATGCAGGCCCAGCGCCACGCTCAGCGCGATCACCGGCACGAACAGCACCGCCAGCGATTTCCACCACGTCACCGGCCTGTCGCCCGTCGCCTCCTGCTGCGCCCGCGCGGCCGAAAGGATCCGCCGGTTCACCCAGACCGATCCCGCGATCACCGCGATATAGGCCAGCAGCGTCAGGCTGATCGACATCCCGCCCAGCTCCAGCGCGCCCAGCGAACGGTCGAACAGCGGCGACGGAATATTCGTCCCCCGGTTCGTCACCGCCACCGTATCGAACAGGATCATCGACGCAGCCGGCACCTCGCCCGCCGCCGCCATCTCGTCCGTCAGCCGAAAATCGCGCGGCTGCGGCGTCGTCTCCGACAGGATCACATAAGACAGCAGGATCCACAGCAGCAGCGGCACATTGCGGAACATCTCCACATAGACCGTCATCAACCGCCCGACGAGCCAGTTCTTCGACAGCCGCATCACGCCCACGAAAACGCCGATCACCGTGGCCAGAACACAGCCGATGATCGCCACCACCAGCGTGTTGATCAACCCCACCAGCAGCGCCCGGAAATGGTTGCTGTCATTGGTATAGGGGATCAGTTGCTGCCCGATGTCATAGCCCGCCCGCTGCCACAGGAAACCGAAGTTGAACTCCTTCCCCCGCGTGGCCAGGTTCTGTGCCGTGTTGTTCAGAAGCCAGGCCAGAAACAGCCCGAACAGCACCAGCACAAAGATCTGGATGGTGATCGAACGGTATCGCGTATCGTAGATGAGCATAGAGAGCCGAAAGGACTCTTTCGGCACGTCGCTGGCCAAGGCCATATCATTTCCCCTGTGTTTGCGCTTGTTGACGCGAACCCCGGTATTCCGGGTGTTCCTTCGGCCGCCGCGTCCCGGGCGCCGAAAAGGGACGGGGGCACCCGATGCGGATGCCCCCGTGCCGTCTCAGATCAACGGAAGGGCGGTGCGTATTGCAGGCCGCCCTGCGTCCACAGCGCGTTCAGGCCGCGCGCCAGATTGATCGTGGTGCCTTCGCCGATATTGGCGGCAAAGACTTCGCCATAGTTGCCGACAGCCGCGATCGCGTTCTTGAACGCTTCGTTCGGCAGGCCGATCTTGGCGCCCATATCGCCCGACAGGCCCAGCAGACGCTTCACTTCCTCATCCGTGGTCGAAGCAGCCACCTCGTTCACATTGGCCTTGTTCACGCCCGTCTCTTCGGCGATCAGCAGCGCGAAATAGGTCCAGCGGACGATATCGCCCCAGTTGTTGTCGCCATGACGCACGACCGGGCCCAGCGGCTCCTTCGAGATGATCTCGGGAAGGATCACATGGTTCTCGGCATCCGGCATCGTCGCGCGCGACGCGGCCAGACCCGAGGCATCCGTGGTATAGGCGTCACAGGCGCCGGCCAGATACTGGCGCTGCGCTTCCGAATCGTCGGCCACGGTGACCGGCTGATAGCTGATGTTGTTCTGCTTGAAGAAGTCGGCCAGGTTCAGTTCCGTCGTGGTCCCGGTCTGGATGCAGACCGTCGCCCCGTCCAGTTCCTTGGCCGAGGAAACGCCCAGATCCTTCTTCACCATGAAGCCCTGGCCGTCATAATAGTTCACCGCCACGAAATCGAGCGCCAATTCCGTGTCGCGCGACAGCGTCCAGGTGGAGTTGCGGACGAGCAGATCGACTTCGCCCGATTGCAGCGCGGTGAACCGGGTCTCGCCGGTCGTCGGCACGAACTTCACCTTGGTGGCATCGCCCAGAACCGCCGCGGCAACCGCGCGGCACAGGTCCACGTCAAAGCCCGTCCAGTTGCCGCTTGCATCCGGCGCGCCAAAGCCGGTCAGGCCGGTGTTGGACCCGCAGATCAACTCGCCCCGCGCCTTGACGGCTTCCAGCGTCGCTTGCGCTGCAGCCGCCCCGGCAACCATCGTGGTGGCCGCGACAACGCCGAGGAATACGGATTTTTTCATTCTTACCTCTTCCTGAGTATGCCTCCCTTTCGCGGGCGGCGGTTATTTGGTCCCCGATGGCCCATCCTCACGGCCTCGGGGCCGACCTTTGGGAAGATGAGCCTCTCCCAGTACCCTGCAGTTTCTTCCGAAGCGGTTTGAAAGGTCAAGCACTACCGCAGGAATATTGAAAAGCGCTTTCCCATCAATGTCTTGCGTCATATTGGCTGCAACCCCCGCAGCCAATGCCCGTTTTTCAGGCAGGATTGTCACCCACACAAGGAAAAGAATCGACTCGCCTCACCAAATGCGACTCGCTTCCCGGCCTCCATCGCGGCGGCCTCCTCATCCTCGCCCCATTGCTCCACCTGCCAGCTTTCGTCGATCCGCGACAGCCGCCACGCCGCGTCCGGGCTCAGCCGCCCATGGATCACCGCCAGCGCCAGCACCAGCGATCCCGATATCGCCACAAGGTCATGAAACGCCGCCAGCTGAAAGGCCGTCAGCCCCGCCACCTGCGCCCGCAGCGCCGCCACCGCCTCGGCGGGCTGCGCCACCGGGATCACGCCCTGCGTCACCACCAGCCGCGCGCCCATCGCCCCGGCCACCCAATCCAGCACGCCGTCCCAGCCCTCCGCTTGCCGCGCGATCAGCGCCTCGGGCCCCGTCGCGCGATAGCACAACAGATCCGACGCCCCATAGGCCGCGACGATTTCCACCACCTCCACGCGCTGCGGCACGATCTTGTCGATGGCCGAATTCGCCGCCCGCGTCACCGGCATCGTCTCGGGCTTCACCTCGCCCACCTGCGCGTCCCATTCCGCGGCGATCGCCTGCGCCATGGCCCGCGTCGGCACCACCAGCGGCACCTTGGCCGGCGTCTTCACGCCCCGCCCGTCCAGCCGCACGGTGAACCCGCCCTCGCAGTCCTCTGCCCGCGCCTCCGTCCAGAAGCGCTTCGCCTTCCAACCGCTCATCGAAACACCGTAAAGGGATCGGCCGGCACGTCATCCTCTTTCCAGTCCAGCGCCTTCCACGTCCGCGCCATATGCTCCGGCAGCGGCGCGGTGAAAGTCATCATCGTCTTCGTCACCGGATGTTCCACCATCAGCATCCGCGCATGCAGATGCAGCTTGCGGGAAATATCCCCGCCCACCGCCGCGCCCCAGCCATCGCCCTGATTGTCGGCGTCCGACCCGCCATATTTCCCGTCCCCGATGATCGGATGACCCAGCTCCGCCATATGCGCCCGCAACTGATGCGTCCGCCCCGTCACAGGCTCCAGCGCCATCCAGCTCAGCCGCGTCCCCAGAAACCACAGCACGAAGTAATCCGTATGCGCCCGCTTCGCCTCGGGAAACTCGGCCATCTTCGCGGGATGGACGCACAGCATCTTCTCCCCCTCGCCGCGCTTTCCGTGACCGGGGGCCTTCATCAGCCCGTATTTCACCGACCCCTTCTTCGGGTTCGGCACGCCCGCCACCACGGCCCAATAGATCTTGCGCGTATTCCGATGCCGCAGCGCCTCCGACAGGCCCCGCGCCACCCGATCCGTCCGCGCCAGCATCAGCAACCCCGACGTATCCTTGTCCAGCCGATGCACCAGCTTCGGCCGTTCCTTGTAGCCGAACTTCAACGCCTCACTCAGCCCGTCCACATGCCGATCCCCCTGCCCGCTGCCCCCTGCGACGGCAGCCCCGCAGGCTTGTTGAGGACGATCATATGCTCGTCCATCCACAGCACGCAGTCCTGAATCATCCTGGCATCGGCGGCGGAAATCCCTCCACCTTCGGCCGGTCCGCGTTCGCGTCCGGCAAGGGCGGCACCCGGATCGTCTGCCCCGGGATCACCCGATCCGACGCCTTCGCCCGCGCCCCATCCACCCGCACCTGCCCCGTGCGGCACATCTTCTCCACCGCGCCTTGCGTCACATGCGGAAAGCGCCGCTTGAACCAGCGGTCCAGCCGCTGCTCGCCCTCGTCCTCGGATACCGTCAGGGTCTTCACGCCGCTCATGTCAGGCTCCGTCCAAGGGTCAGGCCCGCCCCGATCCCCGCCAAGGACAGCAGGACCGAACCAAGCACATAGATCGCCGCCGCCCCGCCCTGCCCCCGCTCCCACAGGGTCAGCGCGTCCAGCGAAAAGGCCGAAAAGGTGGTGAACCCGCCCAGCACCCCAGTCATCAGGAAGGGTGCCAGATGGTTCCCCCCCTTCCGCGCCAGAACGGTGACAAGCACACCCATGGCGAAACTGCCCAGGACATTCACGATGATCGTGCCCATGGGAAAGCCCGGGCCGAACATCCGGCCCGCGCCGACATTCACCAGATAGCGCAGCGCCGCGCCGATGGCCCCACCTGCGGCCACGTGAAGAAGGGTCGTGATCATCCGGTCTGCATTGCCCCAAGGGGCCGGAATGTCAACCTCGACCGCCCCTGCAAAGCCCTCACCCGATCCGCCCCCTCGTCCCAAGCCCCGCGCCCCCTTCCTCACCTTGGCCCAAATACCCCCTTCTCCCTCACCACCCCGCGCCCCCGTCGCCGCCACTCGCCATACCCTGCCCCCCTCCCTCACCTTGGCCCAAATACCCAATTCCGCCCTCTCCACCCCACCCAACCCGACCGTCAGCGCGCCATTCCCTCTCCCCCCAACCGGGGGGGAGAGGGTCAGGGAGAGGGGGGGCACCTCCACATCAGCGCACCCTTAACCAAGACAGCGCCCCCAAATCTCTCCGAATTTGTATGCACAGCCATCTGCACCAACCGTCTGCACCGGCTGTGGCACGGGTATTTTCGGCCAATCCCTTGTGACAAAAGCAGAAGTTACCGCTCGCCCTGCCGCTTTGCGCGCAGTTTCGCGAAATACTCCACCCGCTTTTTCAACTCGCGCTCGAACCCCCGCTCGGGCGGCGCATAGAAGACAGGCCGCTTCATCCCTTCCGGGAAATAGTCCTGTCCCGAAAACCCGTCCTCGGCATCATGGTCATAGGCATAGCCCGCGCCATAGCCGATCTCTTTCATCATCTTCGTCGGCGCATTCAGGATATGCCGTGGCGGCATCAGGGATCCCGTCTCCCGCGCGCTTGCCCGCGCTGCCTTATAGGCCAGGTAGACCCCGTTCGATTTCGGCGCAAGTGCCAGATAAACCACGGCATTTGCCAGCGCCAACTCGCCCTCGGGCGATCCCAGCCGCTCATATGTCTGCCACGAGTCGATGCAGATCCCCTGCGCCTGCGGGTCCGCAAGGCCGATATCCTCCACCGCCATCCGCACCAGTCGCCGCGCCAGAAACCGGGGGTCCTCCCCCCCCTCCAGCATCCGCGCGAACCAATACAGCGCCCCGTCCGGGTCCGATCCCCGGATGGATTTGTGCAGCGCCGAGATCAGGTTGTAATGCTCCTCCCCCGACTTGTCGTATTTCGCCGCCCGCCGCATCAACCTTTGGGAAAGCTGCGCGCGGTCCAATGGCCGCTCCACCTTCCAGGCCGCCACCTGCTCGATCAGGTTCAGGCACGCCCGCCCATCCCCGTCCGCCATTTCCAGCATGGCCTCCCGCGCCTCGCCGGTGAGCGGCAGCCCGCGCCCCAGTTCCTTTTCCGCCCGCTGCGCCAGAAGCTCCAGATCCGTCAATGAAAGTCGTTCTAAAACAATGACTTGAGCGCGAGATAGCAACGCCGCATTCAACTCGAAACTCGGGTTTTCCGTCGTCGCGCCCACCAGAAGGATCGTGCCATCCTCCATATGCGGCAGGAATCCATCCTGCTGCGCCTTGTTGAAACGGTGGATCTCATCCACGAAAAGCAGCGTCCCCTGCCCGTTGCCCCGCCGGATCTTCGCCTGCTCGAACACTTTCTTCAGGTCCGGCACGCCGGTGAAAATCGCCGAAATCTGCACGAAGGCAAGGTCGGTTTCATCCGCCAACAGCCGCGCGATGGTGGTCTTGCCCACCCCCGGCGGCCCCCAAAGGATCAACGAACTCAAGGACTTCGCCGCCAGCATCGCGCCCAGCGGCCCCTCGGGGGAAAGCACATGCCCCTGCCCGATCACCTCCGACAGCCGCCTTGGCCGCAGCCGGTCGGCCAATGGGCGCGGGCCATCGGCAGCAGGGCGGGGGGCAGAGTCGAACAGATCGGCCATGGATGACAACCTATCCCCGCAACCCGCCCCGCGAAAGATCAGAAGCGGAAGCGAAGACGCATCACCTGCCCGCCCCGCATCAGGTCGATCTCCCAGACCCGCGCCGCCATCCCGGCCAGCGCCTCCACATCGGCCGGGCTGCCCACGGCCACCCCGTTGATCGCCAGAATCACATCCCCCGGCCGAAATCCCGCCCGCGCCGCCAGATCCTCGGCCTGCAGCACGGCCACGCCTTCGGCCTGCATCGGCAGGTTCAACTCTTCCATGACGGCCGGATTGATCTGCACCACCGTCAACCCCCGCAGCGCCACATCCGCCACCACCACCCTCTGATCCCGCGGCGGTTCATCCGGCGCCGGGGCCAGCACCATGCGGGCGCGCTGCTCCTGCCCGTCCCGCAGCCAGACAAGCTCGGCCTCAGCCCCAACCCCCAGCGCCGAAAGCCGGAACATCACCTCCTGCGGCGTGTTCGTCGGCGCCCCGCCCAGCGACAGGATCACGTCCCCGGCCCGCAACCCTGCCGCGGCAAAGGGGCTTTGCGGATGCAGGTCCGACACCAGCACCCCATCCGGCCGCGCCAGGCCCAGCCCTTCGGCCAGCCCCGCATCCATTGCCTGCCCCGTCACCCCCGCCCAGGGCCGGGCAAAGCGGCTCGCCCCCGCCTCGGCCTGTGCCACGATGCTGCGCACAAGATTCGCGGGAATCGCAAAGCCGATCCCGTTCGATCCCCCACCCCGCGTCAGGATCGCCGTATTGATCCCCACCAATCGCCCCTGCATATCGACCAGCGCCCCGCCCGAATTGCCCGGATTGATCGCCGCATCCGTCTGGATGAAATAACCGCGCCCATCCCCCACCTGCAAAGCCGACCGCGCCAGCCCCGACACGATGCCCGAGGATACCGTCTGCCCCACCCCAAAGGGGTTGCCGATGGCCAGCACCAGATCGCCCACCTCCAACTCGTCGGAATTGCGCAGGTCCAGCACCGGCAGATCGGCGGCATCCCGCAGCCGCAACACCGCCAGATCGCTTTCCTGATCCGCAAGGATCACATCCGCCGCATATTCGCGCCGATCATTCAGGACGACACGGATCTCGCTCGCCTGCCCGACCACGTGATAGTTCGACACCACGATCCCCGCCGCCCCGACGATCACCCCCGAACCCAGCGAGTTCTGCAGGCGCGGCTCCGCGGGCCCCAGCGCCTCGAAGAACTGGTTGAAGAAGGGATCATCGGCAAAGGGCGAACGACGTTCGCGCACGATCCGCGTGGCATAGATGTTCACCACCGCAGGCGCGGCCTGCTTGACGACCGGCGCAAAGGAAAGCGACATCTCCGCCGTGCTGCTTGGCACCGTCTGCGCCGTGCTCGGCGCTGCCGCCAGCAGGGCAAGGAAAAGGATGGCTGTTCGTTTCATGCGGCCCCCCTGCAGATTGCGCCCCCGATATCGGGGATCAGGGGCGCAACTGCAAGCCGGACGTCAATGCAGCGATGTGGCGAAGTCCATCGCAACAACCTGATGCCGCCCCTCGGTCTCGATCACGGGGCCCATGGCCTTCATCTTCACGCCGACGCGATCGCTCCAGCGCGGCCAGGTCGCGGCAAGCAGCGTCAGGCAATAGGTCGCGCCCAGGTTCCGGGCCGCCGCGCCCAGTTCAAGGATCAGCCGCGCATGAACCGCCCTGCGCTGCGCGGCGGGCACGTCATGCGAAACGAACAGCCGCGAGCTTTCCCAGACGGTCTCGGACACCGGGGCCTCATCGTACAGCAGATCCGAAGGGATCGTGTCCAACAGGCCGCGCTGCGCATCGCGGATCATATAGCTGTAGATCCCGCAGCGCGTGGTCGTGGGCGTCAGCCGGTTCCCGGCCAGAACGCGTCCGAACTCGTCATGCACCACAACCCACCTGCTGGCGGGCGTGTCATATTGATCGTATTCCATGCCCAGCGCCTCGGGCAGGTTCCATTTGTTGTGAACGATGAAAAGCTCCCGCCGGGCGCGAAGCATATTGGCAAACAACTCCCCATGGTTGTGCAGGTTGGCAAAAGAAAGCGTCGTGGTCTGCATGGCAGCCTCCGTTATGGATGAATGGTCGGCTGTGCCTTGCAGGAGACAGGATCAGATCAGGCGGTAGTCTTTCGCCCGTTGTATGGCTTCGGCCGTCGTTCTCGCCATCAACCTGATGCGCGCCGAGGTGATCCTCGCCTTCAGCGCGCTTTCGGAAATACCGAGCTTTTCGGCCGCGGCGGCGTGACGGTCACCCCCCGCAATGCACCTGAGTGCCTCAACCTGCGCCTTGGTCAATTCCTCGGGCGGTTCGGTCATGTCGTGCATCCTCAGCACGATTTCCTGCAGGGATGCGATCTCGCCATCCAGGAACTCGCGGTCCGGACGTGCGAATGAGGCGATTGTGCGCGAATGGATCGGCCCGTGCGACACGGTGCAGCCATGTTTCAGGCCGAACGAGGCCGCTTCCGTGAACAGGCCGAAAGGATCGGGAAGGTCCGGGTCGCTCCAGCGGATCGTGCCGTTCCGGGAAAAACCCCAGGCCACCATCGGATCCCGCAGGACATAGCCCTTCTCGGTATAGTGGTTCAACCAGGTCTGGTCATATGTCTGGAAGGCGAAGAGAGGTGCCGTGAACCGGATATGCAGGCCAACAAAATATCCTGCAGGCGCCAAAAGCGACAAACGGTGCAACTCGAGATCAAGGCCAATCTTTACAGACATGTCGTTTTGTACTGGTGATTCCTGCCGACTTTAGCCCCCGGCTTCCTGCGTTGAAAGAAAACTCTTGTGGGAACGGCCCAGCCCCCGCCCCCGTGATCGGGCGGGCAGAAAGCAAAAGGCCCGCCAAGCGGCGGGCCTTCCGGTCTCCGGGCCAATTGCGGCCGGATCTATCCTCGGCAGCTTCCTCGGCCTCGACGCGGGCGCGGTCAGCTGCGCCCTTGGCGCTGGTGTCCCGATCCACGAACTCGATGATCGCCATCGGGGCCATGTCGCCATAGCGGAAACCGGCCTTCAGGATGCGCACATAGCCACCCTGACGCGACTGGTAGCGCGGGCCAAGAACGGCGAACAGCCGCTCGGTATGGATGTCCTGCTTCAGCTGCGCATGGGCCTGACGGCGGGCATGCAGGTCGCCGCGCTTGGCCAGCGTGATCAGCTTTTCGATGATCGGGCGCAGTTCCTTGGCCTTGGGCAGGGTCGTTTTGATCTGCTCATGTTCAATCAGCGAACCGGCCATGTTGGCGAACAGCGCCTTGCGATGTTCGTGGGTCCGGTTCAGGCGGCGGTATCCGCGGGCGTGACGCATGGGTATCTCCTATCGCGTTTTGCTTTGTGTTGCGGCCCGTGCGTGCGAACCGCGTCGTTGGGGCGGAATTGCCCATGTTTTCCCCGGCATCCCGGGCATTTTGGTAGGGCGGGGTTCACCCCGCCCCGCCTTAGAATTGGTCTTCGAAGCGCTTGGCCAAGTCTTCGATGTTCTCCGGCGGCCAATCCTCGACTTCCATCCCAAGATGCAGGCCCATGCCCGAAAGCACTTCCTTGATCTCGTTCAGCGACTTGCGGCCAAAGTTCGGGGTGCGCAGCATCTCGGCTTCGGTCTTCTGGATCAGGTCGCCGATATAGACGATGTTGTCGTTCTTCAGGCAGTTGGCCGACCGAACCGAAAGCTCCAGCTCGTCCACCTTCTTCAGAAGCAGCGGGTTGAATTCCAGACCCGCATCCACTTCGCCCAGCTTGGCGGATTCCGGCTCGTCGAAGTTGACGAAGATCGACAGCTGGTCCTGCAGGATGCGCGCGGCATAGGCCACGGCGTCATCCGGGCTCAGGCTGCCGTCGGTTTCCACCTTCATCGTCAGCTTGTCATAATCCAGCACCTGGCCCTCGCGGGTGGGCTGCACTTCATAGGACACTTTCTTGACCGGCGAATAGATCGCGTCGATCGGGATCAGGCCGATGGGCGCGTCCTCAGGGCGGTTCTTGTCGGCCGAGACATAGCCCTTGCCGGTATTCACGGTCAGTTCCATGAACACGTCGGCGCCATCGTCCAGATGGCAGATCACGTGGTCCTTGTTCAGAACCTCGATCCCGTTGGATTCCGAAATGTCGCCCGCCGTCACGACGCCCGGCCCCTTGGCCGAGATCGACAGCCGCTTCGGCCCTTCGACTTCCATCTTCAGGCTGACGCCCTTCAGGTTCAGCACGATATCGGTGACGTCTTCACGCACACCGGCCACGCTGGAAAACTCGTGCAGCACGTTGTCGATCTGCACCGAGGTGATGGCCGCGCCCTGCAGCGACGACATCAGCACCCGGCGCAGCGCGTTGCCCAGCGTCAGGCCAAAACCCCGCTCCAGCGGCTCGGCGATCACCGTGGCCACGCGGGACGGATCGGCACCGGGGCGCACGACCAGCTGCGTCGGCTTGATGAGTTCCTGCCAGTTCTTGTGGATCATGCTTTCGCCTCCATTCTTGCCCGCTGCCCATGTCCAGATAGCAGCGGACGCCCGAGGATCAGAAATAGCTGAAGCGGGCCGCACCATCCGGCACGGCCCGCCCATATCGAAATCGCTTAGACGCGGCGGCGCTTCGGCGGGCGGCAGCCGTTATGCGCCAGCGGGGTCACATCACGGATCGAAGTGATGTTGAAACCCACGGCGGCCAGCGCGCGCAGCGCCGACTCGCGGCCCGAACCCGGACCCTGCACTTCGACTTCCAGCGTCTTCACGCCATGTTCCTGCGCCTTGCGGCCCGCATCTTCGGCGGCCATCTGGGCGGCATAGGGCGTGGATTTCCGCGACCCCTTGAAACCCATCGTGCCGGCCGACGACCACGAGATCGCGTTGCCCTGCACATCAGAGATCAGGATCTTGGTGTTGTTGAACGAAGAGTTCACATGCGCCACGCCAGCGGCGATGTTCTTGCGTTCCTTGCGCTTGGTGCGCGCGGCGGATTTGGTATCACGTGCCATTCTCGTGCGCTCCCCTTACTTTTTCTTGCCGGCGATCGGCTTCGCCGGGCCCTTGCGGGTGCGGGCGTTGGTGTGGGTGCGCTGGCCGCGAACCGGCAGGTTCTTGCGGTGACGCAGGCCACGGTAGCAGCCGAGATCCATCAGACGCTTGATGTTCATCGAAACTTCGCGGCGCAGGTCACCCTCGACGGTGAAGTTCGCGTCGATGAATTCGCGGATCGCCAGCACTTCGGCATCCGAAAGCTGGTTCACGCGGCGCGCGCGGTCGATGTTCAGAGAGTTGCAGATGACTTCCGCATTATGCGGACCGATGCCGGTGATATAGGTCAGGGCAATCGGCACCCGCTTCTGGGTGGGGATGTTGACGCCAGCAATACGTGCCACGCGCATGTTCCTTTTCGTTGCGGTTCCGTGATGCCAGAACCTTTTTTCACAACTCCGGCGATGCGAAGGATCCGCGCCGCCGATTCAGTCTGACCAGCCAAGCATCAATAATGGCCGGACGATTCCCTTGCGGGACGCCGTGCTTTATGGGCTTTTCCCCCGCCCGTCAAGGCCGGGGACCCGCATTTTCAGGCTTTGTCAAGCACCGCGGCAATCGCTCCGGAAACCGCGTCCATTTCCGCCAATCCGTCCACCGACGAAAGCTGATGCTTGGCATAGTAATAGCCGATCAGCGGCGAGGTCTTCTTGTAATATTCCATCAGACGCTGCTTCAGCGCATCCTCGTTGTCATCGGCACGGCGCACCATCTGCTCCGATCCGCAGACATCGCAGACACCCGGAACCTTCGTCGGGCGGGTCTGGTCGTGATAGACCTCGCCACAGGATCCGCAGGTGAACCGCCCGGTGATCCGCGCCACCAGCGCCGCGTCATCGACCTGCATCTCGATCACCGCATCCAGCGTCTGCCCTGTCCGCGACAGAAGATCGGCCAGCGCATCCGCCTGCTTCAGCGTCCGGGGAAAGCCATCGAAGATGAACCCGCCACCGGCCTGCCCGGTGATCTTCTCCTCGATCAGCCCGATCACGATCTCATCCGTGACCAGTTCCCCGCGCGCCATAACATCGGCCACCTTGCGGCCCATCTCCGTGCCACTGGTCTTCGCCTCGCGCAGCATGTCGCCGGTCGAAAGCTGGACCATGCCGCGCTCTTCGACCAGACGCTTGGCCTGCGTTCCCTTCCCCGCGCCGGGCGGGCCCAGAAGAATGATATTGGCCATGCCTGCCCTCAGCGCCGGGCCGGGGCCTTGGCCCCCGTCCGCTTCTTGCCGCGCAGGTTCGATTTCTCGATCAGGCCCTCATATTGATGCGCCAGAAGATGCGACTGGATCTGGTTGATCGTGTCCATCGTCACCGACACCACGATCAGCACCGAAGTCCCGCCGAAATAGAAGGGCAGACCCACCTCCGCGATCAGGATCTCGGGCAGCAGACAGACGGCCGCCAGATAGGCCGAACCAAGCACCAGAACACGGTTCACCACGTATTCCAGATATTCCTCGGTCTTCTTGCCGGGGCGGATGCCGGGGATGAAACCGTTCTGGTTCTTCAGGTTCTCGGCCACATCCTCCACCTTGAAGGACACGTTGGCCGTGTAGAAATAGGCAAAGAACACGATCATCGCGGCCATCGCCACAAGATGCAGCGGCTGGCCATAGCCCATATAGGCCATGATCGTGGACAGGACCGGATTGGTATCCTGCCCCGAGAAGGTGCCGATCGTCGTGGGCAACAGCAGCAGGGATGAGGCAAAGATCGCCGGGATCACGCCCGCGGGGTTCACCTTGACGGGCAGGTGCGACGACCCGCCATCATAGATCTTCATCCCCACCTGACGGCGCGGATACTGGATGTGGATCTTGCGCAGCGCGCGTTCCATGAACACCACAAAGGCGATCACGGCCACCACCATCACGATGATCCCAAGGATCAGCGGCGTGGAAATCGCGCCCGACCGGCCCTGTTCAAAGAACTGCACCAAAGCCGCCGGAATCTCGGCCACGATCCCCACGAAGATGATCAGCGAAATGCCGTTGCCGATGCCGCGCGCGGTGATCTGCTCGCCCAGCCACATCAGGAACATCGTCCCGCCGACCAGCGTGATCACGCAGGCCAGCTTGAAGAACAGCCCCGGATCATGCGCAAGACCACCCGCCTCGATGGAAACGGCAATACCCCAGGCCTGAAACACCGCCAGTCCCACCGTGCCATAGCGCGTGTACTGGTTCAGCTTCTTTCGCCCCTGCTCGCCTTCCTTCTTCAGCTGCTCCAGTTGCGGCACCATGGCCGCCAGAAGCTGCACGATGATCGAGGCGCTGATATAGGGCATGATCCCCAGGGCGAAGATGCCCATCCGGCTGATCGCGCCCCCCGTGAACAGGTTCAGCATCCCGCCGATCCCCTGGCTCGCCTGCGTCATGAACTCGCGCAGCGCGGTGCCGTCGATCCCCGGAACGGGAATATAGGTTCCCAGCCGGTAAACCATCAGCAAGCCGAGGGTAAAGAAGATGCGTTGACGAAGGTCGGTCGCCTTGCCAAGGGCGGACCAGCTCAGGTTCGCCGCCATTTGCTCCGCAGCAGATGCCATGCCCAGACTCTTTTCATGGAGGCGCCGCCGAACCGTTTTCCGGTCGGCGGCGCGGGAAAACTTGCCCTGATGTAAGCGGTCCTGCGACCGCTCACAACCGTTATTCGGCAGCCGCAGCCGCAGATGCCTTGACGGTGATCGAACCACCGGCCTTTTCGACCGCCTCGATCGCCGAGGCAGAGGCGCCGGTCACCACCAGCTTGACCTTCGACTTGATCTCGCCCTTGGCCAGAACGCGGATGCCATCACGCTTGTTCGAGGTGACACCAGCCGCGACCAGCGCGTCCTCGGTGATCTCGGACTTGGCATCCAGCTTGCCCAGACCGATGAACTTCTCGATCATGCCGAGGTTGACCACCGCGAATTCCAGACGGTTCGGCTTGTTGAAGCCGCGCTTGGGCAGGCGGCGGTAGAGCGGCATCTGACCGCCTTCATAGCCACCAATGGCCACGCCCGAACGGGACTTCTGCCCCTTGATCCCGCGACCGGCGGTCTTGCCCTTGCCCGAACCCGGGCCGCGCGCCACGCGCTTCTGCTTGCGGGCCGCGCCGTCATTGTCACGCAGTTCATTCAGTTTCATGTCGCATACTCCTTGGCCGGAATGCCCATCCTGCGACGGATGAAGGGCAACACGGCATTTCTTGCTTGTTGCAGGCGGGGCAATCCTGCCCCCCTATAAAATGGCAAGGGCGCGCAGGTTTCCCTGCGCGCGCCGCAATGTAGGGCGGGGTTCACCCCGCCACACGATCACCCACGCTCTTCGATGATCTGCACAAGATGCGGGATCTTGCGGACCATGCCACGCACGGCCGGGGTATCTTCCAGCTCGCGGGTGCGGTGCATCTTGTTCAGGCCCAGACCCTTCAGGGTCGCGGTCTGCACAGCCGGACGGCGGGCGGCCGAGGCCACCTGCTTCACGACGATGGTTTTCTTCGCGGTCATGATCAGGCCTCCACGGTTTCGGCGTCGGGCTTCTTCAGGATGTCCGCCACCTTCTTGCCGCGACGGTTCGCGATCTGACGGGGCGAGGTTTCCTGCTTCAGACCGTCGATGGTCGCGCGGATCATGTTGTAGGGGTTCTGCGACCCGATGGATTTCGCCACCACGTCCTGAACGCCCAGCATCTCGAACACGGCGCGCATCGGACCACCGGCGATGATCCCGGTACCGGCAACAGCCGTCCGCATCACCACCTTGCCCGCGCCATGACGGCCTTCGATATCGTGATGCAGCGTCCGCGCATCCTTCAGCGGAACCCGGATCAGGCTGCGCTTGGCCTGATCGGTGGCCTTGCGGATCGCTTCCGGCACTTCCTTGGCCTTGCCCTTGCCAAAGCCGACGCGGCCGCGCTGGTCGCCCACCACGACAAGTGCCGCAAAGCCAAAGCGCTTGCCGCCCTTCACGGTTTTCGAGACGCGGTTGATCGCGACCAGACGGTCGGCGAATTCCGGGGTTTCTTCCGGGCGGTTGTCACGACGGTCGTCGCGGCGCTCCCGGCGGTTCTCACGTTCTGCCATGAGGCATTCCTTGCATGTTGGCGCGGCACTGCGCCGTTATGGGCCAATCCTGGTGGAGCCTTGCGGCATCCCCGGATCATCGGGGCGGCACTCGCGCGCCGCCCGCTGATATCAGAACTTCAGGCCACCTTCACGGGCAGCATCGGCAAGCGCCTTGATCTTCCCGTGGAAAATGAAACCGCCGCGGTCGAAATAGCATTCTTCCACGCCGGCCTTCTTGGCCCGCTCGGCAATCGCAGCGCCGATCTTGGCCGCAGCCTCGACGTTGTTCTTGCCAACGACGCCCAGATCCTTCTCGAGCGACGAGGCAGAGGCCACGGTGACCCCCTTCGTGTCGTCGATCAGCTGGACGCTGATGTTCTTGGACGAGCGGTGAACCGACAGGCGCAGGCGCCCGTTGGCCATCGACTTGATCTTGTTCCGAACGCGCAGGCGGCGCTTGAGGAACAGCTCTCTTTTCGTGTTCGCCATGATTGCGCCCCTTACTTCTTCTTGCCTTCCTTGCGGAAGATGTACTCATCCTTGTAGCGGATGCCCTTGCCCTTGTAGGGCTCGGGGCGCTTCCACTCACGGATGTTCGCCGCAACCTGTCCGACAAGCTGCTGGTCGATACCTTCCACAACGATTTCGGTCTGCTTCGGAGAGGACACGGTCACCCCCTTCGGCACTTCGAAGTTCACCTCATGCGAATAGCCGAGCGACAGCTTCAGCACGTTCCCGGCCATCGCGGCGCGGTAACCCACGCCCTGGATTTCCAGGTCCTTCTTGAAGCCATCGGTCACGCCAACCACAAGGTTCGACACCATGGAGCGGGTCATCCCCCACTGCTGACGGGCGCGCTTCGACAGGCCACGCGGGGTCACCTTGACGGTGGTTCCCTCGAGGGTGATCGTCACGTCGTCGCCAGCGGTGAAGCTGCGGGTGCCTTTCGGCCCTTTCACTTCGATGGTCTGACCGCTGATCGTGGCCGACACGCCCTTGGGCAGTTCGACCGGTTTTTTGCCAATACGAGACATCCCATTCTCCTCAGAACACGGTGCAGAGGACTTCGCCGCCAACATTGGCAGAGCGGGCCGCTGCGTCCGACATCACGCCCTTGGGCGTGGAGACGATGGAAACACCCAGACCGTTGCGCACCGACGGGATGTCCTTGACACCCATATAGACGCGGCGGCCCGGCTTGGACACGCGCTTAAGCTCGCGGATCACCGGGGTGCCTTCGAAGTACTTCAGCGAGATCACCAGTTCGCCCTGGCCATTCTCGGTCGTGTTCTTCTCATAGCCGCGGATATAGCCTTCCGCCGCCAGCACATCCAGCACCCAGGCGCGCAGCTTCGAGGCCGGCGTCGAGACGGTGGATTTGCCGCGCATCTGCGCGTTCCGGATGCGGGTCAGCATATCGCCGAGAGGATCGTTCATCGACATCTGTCTTCCTCCCTTACCAGCTCGACTTCACCATGCCGGGGATCTGGCCGAAAGAGGCCAGTTCGCGCAGCATGATCCGCGAGAGTTTCAGCTTACGGTAGTAAGCATGGGGACGGCCCGTCAGCTCGCAGCGGTTGTGCAGACGAGTGGCGGACGAGTTGCGGGGCAGTTCGGCCAGTTTCAGAGTCGCCTTGAAACGCTCTTCCATCGGCTTGGACTGGTCGTTGATCACCGCTTTCAGCGCAGCGCGCTTGGAAGCGTGCTGCTTCACAAGCTTCTGCCGCTTCACTTCGCGGTTCACCATGGATTTCTTTGCCATATCTCAGGTTCCTCGCGCTTACGACGTGAAGGGCATGTTGAAATGCTTCAACAGCGCCTTGGCTTCCGCGTCGGTCTTCGCGTTCGTGCAGATGATGATGTCCATCCCCAGAACTTCGTCGACCTTGTCGAAGTTGATCTCGGGGAACACGATGTGCTCCTTCAGGCCCATGGCATAGTTGCCACGGCCGTCGAAAGACGTGCCCTTCACGCCGCGGAAGTCGCGGACGCGCGGCAGGGCGATCGTGATCAGACGGTCGAGGAATTCGTACATCCGGTCGCCGCGAAGCGTGACCTTGCAGCCGAGCGGCATCTCTTCCCGGACGCGGAAGCCGGCGATGGACTTCTTCGCATGAGTGATCACGGCCTTCTGGCCGGCAATCTGCGACAGTTCCTCGGCGGCCTGCTTCACCTTCTTGGTGTCCTTGACCGCTTCGCCGACGCCCATGTTCAGCACGATCTTGTCGAGCCGGGGGATCTGCATGTCATTCTTGTAGCCGAATTCTTCCTTCATCGCGGCACGGATGCGCGCGACATAGTCAGCCTTGGCCCGCGGGGTATAGGTGGCTTGGTCAAGCATCAGATCGCCTCCCCGGTGGACTTGGCGTAACGCACCTTCTTGTCGCCTTCCATGCGGAAGCCAACGCGGGTGGGCTTGCCGTTCTTGTCGACGATGGCAAGGTTCGACAGGTCGATCGGCAGGGCCTTGGCCAGACGGCCGCCCTGCGACGCTGCCGATTGCTTGGTGTGGCGGATCGCGACATTCACACCATCGACGACGGCCTTGTTGTCCTTGGGCATGACGGCGGAAATTTCGCCCTTCTTGCCCTTGTCCTTACCGGTCAGAACGATGACGGTATCGCCCTTTTTCAGCTTCGCAGCCATCAGAGCACCTCCGGCGCCAGCGAGATGATCTTCATGAAGTTCTTCGCACGCAGTTCGCGCACGACCGGCCCGAAGATACGGGTGCCGACCGGTTCGCCCTGATTGTTCAGGATGACGGCGGCATTGCGGTCGAAACGGATGGACGTGCCGTCTTCACGGCGGACTTCCTTGGCGGTGCGAACGACAACGGCCTTGCGGACGTCGCCCTTCTTCACGCGGCCCTTCGGAATCGCTTCCTTCACCGACACCACGATGATGTCGCCGACGGATGCGTAGCGGCGGTGCGAACCGCCCAGAACCTTGATGCACTGAACCCGGCGCGCGCCGGAGTTGTCAGCAACATCCAGATTGGTCTGCATCTGGATCATTGGTTTACTCCCGACCTTTGGGAACGGTCATGATCTGCAACCGTCCCAGGGTTTCGTTCGGACTGAACGGCAGTCTTGGCTTACGCCTCGACAACCACCGTCCAGCGTTTCGTCTTCGAAATCGGCGCGCACTCTTCGATGCGAACAGTGTCACCGATCTTGAACTTGTTATGCTCGTCGTGGGCCCGGTATTTCTTGGACTTGCGGACGGTCTTTTGCAGCAGCGGGTGCTTGAAGCGGCGCTCGACCAGAACGGTGATCGTCTGGGCGTTCTTGTCCGAGGTCACAACACCTTGCAGGATGCGTTTGGGCATATCGTGATCCTCTTACTTCGCAGCTTCAGCAGCTTTTTGGGTCAGCACCGTCTTGATCCGCGCCACATCCTTGCGGATGGCGTTGAAGCGGGCGGTGTTCTCAAGCTGGCCGGTGGCCTGCTGGAAGCGCAGGTTGAACGCTTCCTTCTTCAGCGCGACAAGCTGATCACGCAGCTGGTCGGGCGTCTTCGTCTTGAATTCGCTGGCGGTCATGCGCCGTCTTCCTTTTCTCAATCACCAGAAGGCCCCTTGCTGGAAGGGTAACCCTGAACCCGGTGGATCAATGATGAACCAGCGATTCCGAGTCGCCCCGGAACCGTGGATGCGCCCCTATACGGGTGATACCACCCAAGGGCAAGCGATTTCCTACCAAAGAAAAAGGCCCCCGTCGTCTCCGACAGGGGCCTTCGTAGGGCGGGGTTAACCCCGCCCTACCTTACCAGTCTTCCTTCGCCACGATGCGCGTCATGACCGGAAGCTTCATCGCCCCCAGACGCAGCGCTTCACGTGCGATCACTTCGGACACGCCGTCGATCTCGAACATGATGCGGCCCGGCTTGACCTTGGCCGCCCAGTAATCCACCGAACCCTTGCCCTTACCCATACGGACTTCGGTCGGTTTCGACGACACCGGAACATCCGGGAAAATCCGGATCCAGACACGGCCCTGACGCTTCATGTGGCGGGTGATCGCGCGGCGGGCCGCTTCGATCTGCCGCGCGGTGACGCGCTCGGGTTCCGTGGCCTTCAGGGCGAAGGAGCCGAAGTTCAGCAGGAAGCCGCCCTTCGCCTCGCCGTGGATACGGCCCTTGTGCTGTTTGCGGAACTTCGTCCGTTTCGGTTGCAGCATTTCCTTCTACTCCCTTACGCGCGTTCGCGGTCGCGACGCGGCGCACGCGGCGCAGCGCCGTCCTGCGCTTCCGCCTGACGGCGGTCGCGGGCCTGCGGATCATGCTCAAGGATCTCGCCCTTGAAGATCCACACTTTCACACCGATGATCCCATAGGGCGTCTCGGCTTCCGACAGCGCATAGTCGATGTCGGCGCGCAGCGTGTGCAGCGGCACGCGGCCCTCGCGGTACCATTCCGTACGCGCGATTTCCGCACCGCCCAGACGACCCGACACGTTCACCCGGATCCCCAGCGCGCCCATGCGCATTGCGTTCTGCACGCCACGCTTCATGGCCCGACGGAACGAAACCCGGCGCTCCATCTGCTGGGCGATCGACTCGGCCACCAGTTGGGCGTCCAGTTCCGGCTTGCGGACTTCGACGATGTTCAGGTGCAGTTCGGACTTGGTGAAGACCGACAGCTTCTTGCGAAGCCCTTCGATATCCGCACCCTTCTTGCCGATAATCACGCCCGGACGTGCGGTGTGGATGGTCACACGGCACTTCTTGTGCGGACGCTCGATGATCACGCGGCTGACGCCGGCCTGCTTGCATTCCTCGTGAATGAATTCACGCATCCGCAGGTCTTCCAGCAGCAGATTGCCATAGTCCTTCGACTCGGCGAACCAGCGGCTGTCCCAGGTCCGGTTGACCTGCAGGCGCATCCCGATGGGGTTAACCTTCTGACCCATTATGCAGACTCCCCGACTTGACGCACCTTGATGGTGATCTCGCTGAACGGTTTCATGATCTTGCCGAACCGGCCACGCGCCCGCGGACGGCCGCGCTTCATGACCAGATTCTTGCCGACCCAGGCTTCGGCGACGACAAGGCTGTCAACGTCGAGATTGTGGTTGTTTTCCGCATTGGCGATCGCCGATTGCAGGCACTTCTTCACGTCACCCGCGATGCGGCGCTTCGAGAAGGTGAGATCGGCCAGAGCCTTGTCCACCTTCTTGCCACGGATCATCCCGGCAACGAGGTTCAGTTTCTGCGGCGAGGTGCGAAGCATCCGGGCAATCGCCATCGCTTCGTTGTCCGCCACGCGGCGCGGATTCTTTTCCTTACCCATGGCTTACTTCCTCTTGGCTTTCTTGTCGGCGGCGTGGCCGTAATAGGTCCGCGTCGGCGAATATTCCCCGAATTTCTGCCCGATCATCTCTTCGGTGATCGCAACGGGAATGTGCTTGTGGCCATTGTAGACCCCGAAGGTCAGGCCAACGAACTGCGGCAGGATGGTGGAACGGCGCGACCAGATCTTGATCACTTCGTTCTTGCCCGATTCCCGCGCCTTCTCGGCCTTCTTCAGGACGTAAGCGTCGACGAACGGGCCTTTCCAGATAGAACGAGACATGGATTAGCGCCCTTTTTTCTTGGCGTGACGCGAACGGACGATGTACTTGTCCGTCTGCTTGTTCGACCGGGTCCGGTTGCCCTTGGTGCCCTTGCCCCACGGCGTCACCGGGTGACGGCCACCAGACGTCCGGCCTTCACCACCGCCATGCGGGTGGTCGATCGGGTTCATCGCCACACCGCGAACGGTCGGGCGGATGCCCATGTGGCGGCGACGACCGGCCTTGCCGAGGTTCTGGTTCGAGTTGTCGGGGTTCGACACGGCACCGATGGTCGCCATGCATTCCTGACGCACCATCCGCAATTCGCCCGAAGACAGGCGGATCTGCGCATAGCCACCGTCACGGCCCACGAACTGGGCATAGGTGCCCGCCGCACGTGCCAGCTGGCCGCCCTTGCCGGGCTTCAGCTCGACATTGTGAACGATCGTCCCGATCGGCATGCCGCTGAAGGGCATGGCGTTGCCGGGCTTCACGTCGGTCTTCGCGCCGGCGATCACCTGATCGCCCACCGCCAGACGCTGCGGCGCCAGGATATAGGACAGTTCACCATCCGCATACTTCACCAGCGCGATGAAGGCGGTGCGGTTCGGGTCATATTCGATCCGTTCCACGGTCGCCGCGATATCGAACTTGCGGCGCTTGAAATCCACAACGCGGTACAGGCGCTTTGCGCCGCCGCCCTTGTGCCACATCGTGACACGTCCGGTGTTGTTCCGGCCGCCCGTCTTCGTCAGACCCTCAGTAAGGGCTTTGACAGGGCGTCCTTTCCACAGCTCCGAACGGTCGATCAGAACCAGCCCACGCTGGCCAGGCGTCGTCGGTTTATACGACTTGAGTGCCATGCTCTCTGTCTTCCGTCAGCTTGAGGGGTCGCTATGCGACCCGGGGTTATAGGGCTCCGAAGATCCCCGGTAGGTCGGTCGGCGCCATCAGGCGAAGACCGGATTCTTCAAAAAATCCACGGCCCCGGAAAACCGGGGCCGCAAGATTCGTGCGGCTTCTATCAGAGGCCCGTAGCCACGTCGATAGTGTTCCCCTCCTCGAGGGTCACATAGGCCTTCTTCTTGTCCGACCGTTCGCCCGGGCGACCGCGGAACTTCTTCACCTTGCCCTTGGCGACGACGGTGTTCACCGCCTTCACCTTCACACCAAAGACCGCTTCCACGGCTTCCTTGATGGCAGGCTTGGTTGCGTCCATGGCAACCTGGAACACCACCGCACCATTCTCGCTGGCCATGGTGGCCTTCTCGGTGATGATCGGCTTCTTGATCAGGTCGTAATGTTCGGGTTTCGCGCTCATTTCAGGCGGGCCTCCAAGGCTTCGACACCCGCCTTCGTGATCACCAGGGTGTCACGCTTCAGGATGTCATAGACATTCGCGCCGATGGTCGGCAGCACGTCGATCCCTTCCAGGTTCCGGGCGGCCAGCGCGAAATTCGCGTCGACATCCGAACCGTCGATGATCAGCACGCGCTTCCAGCCCCGCTCCTGCACCGTCTTGGCCAGCATCGCGGTCTTGGCTTCCGCCATCGCAAGGCTGTCCACGATCACCAGCTCACCCGCCTTGGCCTTGGCCGAAAGCGCGTGACGCAGGCCCAGTGCGCGGAACTTCTTCGGCAGGTCATGGGCATGCGACCGCGGGGTCGGGCCCTTGTAGACGCCACCATGACGGAAGATCGGCGCCTTGCGGGACCCGTGACGTGCGCCACCGGTGCCCTTCTGGCGGTAGATCTTCTTGGTCGAGTAGGACACGTCCGACTTGCCCAGAACCGAGTGGGTGCCAGCCTGTGCCTTCGCACGCTGCCAGCGCACCACGCGATGCAGGATGTCCGCGCGCGGCTCAAGGCCGAACAGCGCCTCATCCAGATCGATGGAACCGGCCTTGCCGCCGTCCAGCTTGATCACGTCGAGTTTCATGCTTCACCCCCTTCGACCGCCACTTCGGCAGCCGGAGCAGCCGCAGCCGCCGAACGCACCGCGGCCGGACGCGGCGCGTCGGCGAACGGGGCTTTCTTCACTGCATCCTTGATGGTGACCCAGCCGCCCTTGGAACCGGGAACGGCGCCCTTCACCATGATCAGGCCGCGGTCGGCATCCGTGCGCACGACCTGCAGGTTCTGCGTGGTCACGCGGACGGCACCAAGGTGACCGGCCATCTTCTTGCCCTTGAACACCTTGCCGGGGTCCTGGCACTGGCCCGTGGACCCGTGCGAACGGTGCGAGATCGACACCCCGTGCGAGGCCCGCAGACCGCCGAAGTTGTGCCGCTTCATCGCACCGGCAAAACCCTTACCGATCGAAGTGCCGGCGATGTCCACGAACTGGCCTGCCAGATAGTGGTCGGCGGTGATTTCCGCGCCCACGTCGATCAGGTTGTCGGGGCTGACGCGGAATTCGGCGATCTTGCGCTTGGGCTCCACATTCGCCTTGGCGAAGTGGCCCCGCTGCGCGGCGGTCGTCCGCTTGGCCTTGGCCGCACCGGCGCCCAGCTGGACGGCGGTATAGCCATCCTTCTCGGCGGTGCGCTGTGCCACGACCTGCAGGTTGTCAAGTTGAAGAACGGTCACCGGAACCTGTGCCCCGTTCTCCAGGAACAGCCGGGTCATGCCCAGCTTCTTTGCGATAACGCCAGAGCGCATGGTCATGCCCCCTTAAACCTTGATCTCGACATCCACGCCGGCCGCGAGGTCGAGCTTCATCAGCGCGTCCACGGTCTGCGGGGTCGGATCGACGATGTCGAGAAGACGCTTGTGCGTCCGGATTTCCCACTGGTCGCGCGACTTCTTGTCGATATGCGGACCACGGAGAACCGTGAACTTCTCGATCTTGTTCGGCAGCGGGATCGGGCCGCGCACTTGCGCGCCGGTCCGCTTGGCCGTGTTCACGATTTCCTGCGTGCTGGCGTCCAGAACGCGGTAATCGAAGGCCTTGAGCCGGATGCGGATGGTCTGACCTTGCATCTTGTTTTCCTTCGGAACGTAGACAGGGCGGTATGCCCGGCCCATAGGTTCACATTTGTTGATGGTCTGCGGCGCAACCCGAAAGCTGCGCCGCGCGTCCTTACAGATTGCTCCCGCCTTTGGAAAGGCGATTCGCGATCTTATTTGCCGTAGGGCGGGGTTAACCCCGCCCTACCTGCAAAATCACTCGATGATCTTCGACACGACGCCCGCGCCGACGGTCCGGCCGCCTTCACGGATGGCGAAGCGCAGCTTCTCTTCCATCGCGATCGGCGCGATGAGCGAGACGTTGAACTTCAGGTTGTCGCCCGGCATCACCATCTCGGTCCCTTCCGGAAGCTCCACCGTCCCCGTCACGTCCGTCGTGCGGAAGTAGAACTGCGGACGATAGTTCGCGAAGAACGGCGTGTGACGGCCACCCTCTTCCTTCGTCAGGATGTAGGCTTCCGCCTCGAACTTCGTGTGCGGCTTCACCGAACCCGGCTTGCACAGAACCTGCCCGCGCTCCACGCCCTCGCGGTCGATCCCGCGCAGCAGCGCGCCGATGTTGTCGCCCGCTTCCCCGCGATCCAGAAGTTTGCGGAACATCTCCACACCCGTGCAGACCGACTTCTTCGTCGGACGGATGCCCACGATCTCAACTTCGTCGCCGACGTTGATCACGCCACGCTCCACACGCCCCGTCACAACCGTGCCGCGGCCCGAGATCGAGAACACGTCCTCGATCGGCATCAGGAAGGGCTGGTCAACCGCACGCGCAGGCGTCGGGATGTATTCGTCCACGGCCTTGATCAGCGCGCGGATCGCGTCCTCGCCGATCGCCTTCTCCGTGCCGTTCATCGCATGCAGCGCCGAACCCTTGATGATCGGAATGTCGTCGCCGGGATAGTCGTAGGACGACAGCAGTTCCCGGATCTCCATCTCAACCAGTTCCAGCAGCTCCGGGTCATCGACCTGGTCCACCTTGTTCATGAACACCACCATGTAGGGGATGCCCACCTGACGGCCCAGAAGGATGTGCTCGCGCGTCTGCGGCATCGGGCCGTCGGCGGCCGAACACACCAGGATCGCGCCGTCCATCTGCGCAGCACCCGTGATCATGTTCTTCACATAGTCGGCGTGGCCGGGGCAGTCCACATGCGCGTAGTGCCGCGAGTCGGACTCGTATTCCACATGCGCCGTCGAGATCGTGATCCCGCGCGCACGCTCTTCCGGCGCACCGTCGATCTGGTCATAGGCGCGGAACTCGCCGAAATACTTCGTGATCGCCGCCGTCAGCGTCGTCTTGCCATGGTCAACGTGGCCGATCGTGCCAATGTTGACGTGCGGCTTGTTGCGTTCAAACTTTGCCTTTGCCATGTCTTCGGGCCTTCGGATTGGGGGGCCGGAACTGGCCCGGTGCTACTCGGGCGGCGAATTAAGCCGCCAAGCGGGGAAAATCAAGCGGGAACGGCAGCTTTCTCGACCGATGCGCTCAGCGCCCGCCGACCGGGCGGCCCTGCCGCACCGGCTCGGGGGGCTTGGGGGGCAGACCGAACCATTCGGGATTGTCCACCAGCCAGTCCTCGACCCGCTTCACCGCATTGTAGGACAGCGCTTCCATCTGCTCCTTGCGGTTCCGCGTCAGCCCGGTGCCGATCACCGTCTCGCCCGACAGGCTTTCGAAAACCGTGATCTGCTTGCCCTCGGCATTCAGCTTCTGCTCGGCCGCATCGTCCCAGATATTGGCCGTGATCACCAGCACCGACTTGGGCGCCGCCACCACCGGAATGCCCGGAGGGGCCAGCGCATAGCCATCGACCGATATGCCGATGTTGTAAAGCTTCGTCCCCTGATACCGGCCGAACCGCTTGGCCACGGCCTCCTGCATCACGGCTTCCCATTCCTCGACCGATGCCTCGCGCGAGATCGGAACCTTCTGCACATTGTCGGCCACGATGATGTTCAGCCCCAGCGCGAAATCCCCCAACGGAACGGGCGGTTCCTCCAGATCATTGCGGGCGCAGGCGGCCAGCAGGGCGAAGGCGGCGAAAAGAACCGTTCGGCGAAGGATCAGCATGTGGTCTCCCGGTTGGCGCGGCACTGGCGCGGCCGCAGGACCGCTTCCCCCGGATAGCGGCTGAACGCGATGCGCGCAACGGTCGCCCTTTCCCGGGTGCATCCCCCCGCCTATCTCTGCCCTGATGCAGAAAGGCCCGCCCATGCCAATGCCCATGCCAATGCCCATGCCCGCACCGACATCAGACCCGGCCGCCCTGCCCGTCCGCGTGCCCCTTGCGACGGAACCGCTCGGCATTCTCGGCACGCTCCGCGCGGGCCGGCGCAACGTGCTGGAACTCATCCCCGAAATCGCCACCCATGCCCCCATCATCTCCAACAGTCGCGGCAAGCGCTGGCATATGGTCATGGATCCCGATGCGCTGCGCCGCATCCTGCGCGACCGGCTGGAGGATTACCCCAAATCCGATGTCACAAAACTGATCCTCGGCCCGGGCATCGGCCAGTCGCTCTTCATCGCCGAAGGGCAGGAATGGCTCTGGCAGCGCCGCACCGCCGCCCCCGTCTTCTCGCATCGCAACGTGGCAAACCTCGCCCCGGTGATGACCGCCGCCGCCGAACGCGCCAGCGCGCGCTTCGCCGCCGCCACCGGCCGCGCGGCGGATGCCTTTGACGAAATGGTCACCGCCACCTTCGAGGTGATCTCCGATGTCACCTTCTCGGGCGGTGACGGGTTCGACCGCGATGCCGTCCACCGCGCGATCGACGCCTATATCTCGCAAACCGCCAAGGTCTCGCTGCTTGATGTCATCGGCGCCCCGCCTTGGGTGCCGCGCCCCTCGCGCATGGTCGCAGGCTCCGGCCTGCGCGACATGAAGCGCGTCGCCGATCAGGCCATCGCCCGCCGCCGCGCCTCTGGCAGCCCCGGCATTCCCGACCTTCTCGATCTGCTCATGGCGGGCGAAGACCCGAAATCCGGCCGCAGGATGACGACCGAAGAGATCCGCGACAATCTTCTCACCTTCATCGTCGCGGGCCATGAAACCACCGCCCTCACCCTGTCCTGGGCGCTCTATCTCTGCGCTTTCGATCCCGCCGTGCAGGATGCCGCCCGGGCCGAGGCGCAGGCCCTTCTCGGCCCCCGCGCCGCCACCGCCGAGGATGTCCCCCGCCTGCCCTATATCCGCCAGATCATCGACGAAACCCTCCGCCTTTACCCGCCCGCCGCCTTCCTGTCGCGCAGCGCGCAAAGGCCTGACGAACTCTGCGGGCGCGAGGTGCGGCGCGGCGATACCGTCATCCTGCCGATCTATGCGCTGCATCGTCACCGGAAACTCTGGTCCGACCCCGACCGCTTCGATCCCGGCCGCTTCGCCCCCGGCCACCAGACCGACCGCTTCGCCTTCCTGCCCTTCGGTGATGGCCCGCGCATCTGCATCGGGGCGAACTTCGCCCTGCAAGAGGCGGTGATCATCCTTGCCACGCTGCTGGCCCGCTTCCGCTTTGCGCCGATCCCGGGCAAGGTGCCAAAGCCCGTGATGATCCTGACCCTCCGCCCCGAAGGCGGCGTCTGGCTGAAGGTTGACCCGGCCTGAGCGGACGGGCCTGAGCGGACGGGCCTGAGCGGACGGGCCTGAGCGGACGGGCTGCATACCCTAAGGTAACGCCGGCGAAAAATCTGCAATCCACAGTTGATCCGCCAGCGCTTTTGGATATCTTCTCCCTCGGCCCACAGGCCATGTGCAGTAACGAGTGAGCGTCCGGAACGGCCTGTCCTGTTCCGGACAGTTCGCTTCCCGGGGGCAAGCGATCACCCCCGGCCTGCCCGCCCCCGCAGATCCACCTCAGGTAAAGCGATTGTCCCGCGGAAATCCGCGCGGTGCCATCTTGCCCGCACCTGCGCGCGGTCCCTGCCATTCGGCAAGGTCCGTCTCCGTCCGCGTCCGCCCGGCGGGATCCTTCCACGACAGCCCCTCGGCCAGCGTGAAGGTCATGGCATCCGACAGCCCGCCATCCTTGTATTTCTGCAAGCGTACCCCCTTGCCCTTGGCCATCTCGGGCAATTCCGCCAGCGGGAAGACCAGCAGCTTGCGGTTGTCGCCCACCACGGCGACGGTATCCCCGGCCACCCGGCGGCACAGCGCCGTCTTCACGCCGTCCTTCACCGTCAGCACCTGCTTGCCCGCCCGCGTCTGCGCCAGCACCTCATCCGACGGCACCACAAAGCCATCCCCGGCGGTGGACGCCACCAACAGCTTTTCCCCCCCGCGGAAGATCATCAATTCCACGATCTCCGCCTCGTTCGGCAGATCGACCATCAGGCGCACGGGTTCCCCCATGCCGCGCCCACCGGGCAGGTTCGCGCCCAGCAGCGTGTAGAACCGCCCGTTCGACCCCACCAAAAGGATCTTGTCCGTCGTCTCGGCATGGAACAGGAACCGCCCCTCGTCGCCATCCTTGAACTTCACATCCGTATCCAGCGCGACCTGCCCCTTCATCGCGCGGATCCAGCCCATCTTCGAACAGATCACCGTGATCGGCTCCCGCTCGATCATCGCCTCGAACGGCACCTCCTCCACATCGCCCATCTCGGCGAATGTGGTGTGCCGCTTGCCCTCGACCGTGTCCTTGCCGAACTGCTTGCGGACCGCCTCAAGCTCCGTCCCGATCCGCTTCCACTGACGCTTGTCGCTCTCCAGCAGATCGGCCAGATCCGCCCGCTCCTTCATCAGCTCGTCCCGCTCGCGGATCAGCTCCATCTCCTCCAGCCGCCGCAAGGACCGCAACCGCATGTTGAGGATGGATTCCGCCTGAAGCTCTGTCAGTTCCCCCTCGCCGGGCGGGGGCGAGACATAATCCTTCTCCGACGTCGCGCGGACATGGTCCTTGCCCCAATCCTCGGCCATCAAGGCCCGCTTGGGATCGTCATCATAGCGGATGATGTCGATCACCCGGTCCAGATTCAGGAAGGCGATGATGAACCCTTCCAGAACCTCCAGCCGGTGGTCGATCTTGGCCATCCGGTGTTCCGACCGCCGCCGCAGCACCTCGCGCCGATGGTCAAGAAAGGCCCGCAACACCTCCTTCAATGAACAGACCTTCGGCACCTTCCCGTCGATCAGCACGTTCATGTTCAGGCTGAAGCGGATCTCCAGATCGCTGTTCTTGAACAGCGTCCCCATCAGCATGTCGGGCTCCACCGTCCGCGCCCGCGGCTCCAGCACGATGCGCACATCATCGGCCGATTCATCCCGCACATCGGCCAAGAGCGGGATCTTCTTGGTCTGGATCAGTTCCGCCAGCTTTTCGATCAGCTTCGATTTCTGCACCTGATACGGGATCTCGGTGACCACGATCTGCCACGTCCCGCGCCCCAGATCCTCCACCTCCCATTTCGCGCGCAGCCGGAAACTGCCGCGCCCGGTGCGGTAGGCGTCAAGGATATTGGCCTTAGGTTCCACCAGAACCCCGCCCGTGGGGAAATCCGGCCCCGGCACGAAGGCCACCAGTTCCTCATCCGTGATACCGGGATTGCCCAGCATCGCATGGCAGGCCCCGATCAACTCATCCAGGTTATGCGGCGGAATATTCGTGGCCATCCCCACGGCAATCCCGCTCGACCCGTTCGCCAGCAGGTTGGGGAAGGCTGCCGGCATCACCACCGGCTCTTCCAGCGTGCCGTCGTAATTCGGGCGGAAATCGACCGCGTTCTCCGCCAGCCCTTCCATCAGCGTCTCGGCAATCGCCGTCAGCCGCGCCTCGGTGTATCGGCTGGCCGCCGGGTTGTCCCCGTCGATATTGCCGAAATTCCCCTGCCCGTCGACCAGCGGGTAGCGCACGTTGAAATCCTGCGCCAGACGCGCCATCGCGTCATAGATCGCGGCATCGCCATGCGGGTGATAGTTCCCCATCACATCGCCGCTGATCTTCGCCGATTTGCGGAATCCCCCCGTCGCCGTCAGCCGCAACTCCCGCATCGCATAAAGGATTCGCCGATGCACCGGCTTCAACCCGTCCCGCGCATCGGGCAGCGCGCGATGCATGATCGTGGACAAGGCATAGGTCAGATACCGCTCGCCAATCGCACGGCTCAGCGGTTCTGCCACCAGAACGGGCTCTATCTTGGGGGTTTCGGGCGTATCTGACATGGATGTTGTGTAATTCGCCGCGCGCCATCGGTCCAGCCGAAAGAAGACCGCCCGCGCCGCGCCTTCGGACCTTGGTCCGATAATGGTCTGAACGTGTAAAATTGCGGGCTGACTCGCCTCAAAGCCATGTTAAGGCATTGTAAGGGAACAGTACGAGTCGGGTGATCTGCCAATGTTTCGTTATCTTGTCTTCTTCGGCGCGGCCTTCTACCTCGCGCTTCTGATCGGCGGCGAAGATCGCGGCCAGCAGCGCATGGGTCTGCGCGGCGCCTATGACGTGGCCCTCGCCCCGCCCGCCCCCACCCCCGCAGCGCAACCCGAAAGCGCGCCCGAACCCCTCGCCGTGCAGGTCGCCGCGCGCCCCGCCGAAACCGCCACCCCCGCCGACAGCCTCCGCGTGCTGCCCGCACCGGCCCCGGCCTTGGTGCAATCGGCCAGCCTGACCGAAACCCCCGGCTTCAACGATTTCAACAATCCCGAAGTTACCCTGCGCACCATCACCGCCGATGCCGCCAATGTCCGCGCCGCGCCCGGCCGCAACGCCGCCGTCATCGGCCGCCTCGAACGCGGCGAGATCGTGCAGGTCATCGCCGAAACCGAAGATTGGATCCATGTCCGCATCGAAGGCGACGGGGTCGATGGCTTCGTGCATCGCCGCCTGATCTCGCGCGAGGCACCCTCGCTCTCCTCCGCCACGCTTTTCCCCGCCGCGGACTGACAGCTTTTCATTGCCAGACGGCTGTTCTTGCTCCTAAATCCCTGTCAAACGGGCAGAACAAGAACAGGCACCGCGCACCATGCGTTCCATCCTCATCACTGGATGCTCCTCGGGCATCGGTTACGACGCCGCACATGCGCTGCGGGCGCGCGGCTGGCGCGTCTTCGCCACCTGCCGCCAGCAGGGCGATTGCGACCGCCTGATCGGCGAGGGGCTGGAAAGCTTCCCGCTCGATCACTCCTGCGAGGCCAGCATCGAAACCGCCGTCGCCGAAACCCTCTCCCGCACCGATGGCAAGCTTGACGCGCTCTTCAACAACGGCGCCTTCGCCTGCCCCGGCGCGGTCGAGGATCTGCCCCGCGGCGCGCTGCGCGAAATCTTCGAAACCAACTTCTTCGGCTATCACGATCTGACCCGCCGCCTGATCCCCACCTTCCGCGCGCAAGGCGCGGGTCGCATCGTCAACTGCTCCTCCGTCCTCGGCCTCGTGGGAGCGAAATGGCGCGGGGCCTATGTCTCCACCAAATTCGCGCTGGAAGGGCTGTCCGACGTTCTCCGCCTTGAAATGCAGGGCACCGGGATCGAGGTCATCCTGATCGAACCCGGCCCCATCGGCACCCGCATCCGCCAGAATGCCATCCCGCATTTCGAAAAGTGGATTGATTGGGAAAACTCCGCCCGGCGCGACGAATACGCCACCCTGCTGGATCGCCTCTACAAACCCGACGCCAGAAAAGACCGCTGGGAACTTCCCGCCGCCGCCGTCACCGCGAAACTGATCCACGCCCTCGAATCGCCCCGCCCCCGCGCCCGCGACTACGTCACCACCCCCACCCCTATCGCGGGCCGCCTGCGCCGCATCCTGCCCACCCGCCTGCTCGACCGCGCCATCGCCAAGGGCTAGGGGCCGCGGCACGGATGCAACGCCCCGCCGCTTAACCCATATCCGCGCAGCATCATTTCTTGCCGGATTCCTACAAAACGATCAGATTCTCTCCAATCGCCCGCAAAAAGACGGGCATCGAGGAGAGCAGAAAATGTCAAATGAACCCGGCTGGCTCGCCCAGTCCGAGGCCGATCTGCGGCGTCAGATTCCGGTCTTTGTCAATTCCTACGAACAGCTCACCTATCTGCGCGACAGCATCGACTGGTTCCTCGTGCATGGCTTCGCCAATATCACCGTGATGGATAAGGGCTCCAGCTATCCGCCGCTTCTGGCCTATTTCGCCCAACCCGATTTCCGCGATCGCATCCGGCTCCTGCGCTTCCGCAACATCGGCCCCCGCCGCGCCGTGCGCCGCGCCGCCGCCATGACGGGCTATGACAAGCCCTTCCTCTTCACCGATCCCGATCTCGAACTTCCCCAAGACCCCGATCCCTATTTCGTCACCCGCCTGCTGCAGCTTGGCCGACGTCATGACGTGGTCAAGGTCGGCCTCGCGCTGGATATCCACTCCGACCGCGTCAATGGCGACCTGCCCCTCGGGCGCTACACGATCCGCAGCTATTTCAAGCGCTTCTTCCGCAACCGGGTCGAACGGAATGTCTTCCGCGTCGGCGTCGACACGACCTTCTTCGCCTATGTCCCCCGCCCTGAACCCCGGCGCGAGGATATCCTCTCCTCGCAGCCCCGCATTCCCGCCCTGCGCATCGCGGGCCCGGGCTTTCTGGCCCAGCACCGGCCGTGGCTGTTCCAGAACGGCATGCCCCCCGAAGAGGAACATTACTACCGCAACCGCACCTCCATCGCCTCCACCTTCTTCGGGCGCGGCCAAAGCGCCTGAAGGCCCCTTTGCGGCATTTCCGCCCCATCGGGGCGATTTGCCCTTTCGCTTTTTGCCACTTCTCCCCTAGATCACCCCCAGCACGAAGGGGAACGCCATGCTGTCAGATCCGCTTTTCATCGTCGCAGCCCTTGCCGCCCTCGCGGTTCTGGCCATCCTGATGGTCGGCATCGGCGGCTTCGCCAAGGGCGGCGACTTCAACCGCAAGCACGCCAACCGCATCATGCGCTACCGCATCATCGCGCAGGCCGTGGCCGTGGCCCTGATCGTGGCCTTCGCCTATCTGAAATCCAAGGGGTAAACCGATGGTCGTCCTGTCCAAGATCTATACGAAAACCGGCGACGCCGGCGAAACCGCCCTCGGCAACGGCGCGCGCGTGGCCAAGCACGCCACCCGCGTCTCGGCCTATGGCACCGTGGATGAAACCAACGCCACCGTCGGCCTCGCCCGCCTGCATGCCACCGACGACATGGACGCCGCCCTCGCCCGCATCTCGAACGATCTCTTCGATCTGGGTGCCGATCTCTGCACCCCCGACATGCATCTCGATGCCACGCTCCCCTACACCCCCCTCCGCATGCAAGAGGCGCAGGTCGCGCGCCTTGAACGCGAAATCGACGTGATGAACGCGAAACTGGAACCGCTCCGCAGCTTCATCCTGCCCGGCGGCTCTGCCCTCGCCGCCCACCTCCACCTCTGCCGCACCGTCTGCCGCCGCGCCGAACGGCTCACGGTCGAACTCGCCACCATGGAATCGGTCAACCCCGAGGCGGTGAAATACCTCAACCGCCTGTCCGACTGGTTCTTCGTCGCCGGCCGCATCGCCAATGACGACGGCCGCGCCGACGTTCTCTGGGTCCCCGGCCTGACCCGCGAAGGCTGACCCGCCGGGGAAACGCGACGTCCCGACGCGCTTTGCTGTCGCATTTGGTCTGTTGCTGCGCGCCCGGACGGTCTAGTTACGCAACCGAGAGCTTGGGAAAGGTCCGTCCCGTCGGGCCTGCAATAAGGAGATTTGCGCGATGAAGGTCCTGGTGCCTGTCAAACGTGTGATCGACTACAACGTGAAAGTCCGCGTCAAGGCGGATGGATCGGGCGTCGATCTGGCCAACGTGAAGATGTCGATGAACCCCTTCGACGAGATCGCCGTGGAAGAGGCGATCCGGCTCAAGGAAAAGGGCATCGCCACGGAAATCGTCGTCGTCTCCATCGGCGTGAAGCAGGCGCAGGAAACGCTGCGCACCGCGCTCGCCATGGGCGCCGACCGCGCGATCCTGATCGAAGCCGCCGCTGACGTGCATACCGACATCGAACCCCTCGCCGTGGCCAAGCTGCTGGCGGGCGTGGTCAAGGAAGAAGGCCCCGGCCTCGTACTCTGCGGCAAGCAGGCGATCGACAATGACATGAACGCCACCGGCCAGATGCTTTCGGCCCTGCTCGGCTGGTCTCAGGCCACCTTCGCCTCGGAACTCTCTGTTTCGGGCGATGCCGCCACCGTCACCCGCGAAGTGGACGGCGGCCTTCAGACCATCACCGTGAAGATGCCCGCCATCGTCACCGTCGACCTGCGCCTGAACGAACCGCGCTACGCGTCGCTTCCGAACATCATGAAGGCCAAGGCCAAGCCGCTGGTCACCAAGACCCCCGCCGATTACGGCGTGGACGTCACCCCGCGCCTCTCGGTCGTGAAAACCGTCGAACCGGCAGGCCGCAAGGCGGGCGTGAAAGTGGGCTCCATCGAGGAACTCATCGCGAAACTCAAAGACGAAGCAGGGGTGATCTGACATGGCCGTTCTCCTTCTCGCCGATGTGAATGACGGCGCGCTCGCCACCGATGCCGTCGCCAAGGCCCTCTCCGCCGTCAAAGGCCTGGGCGAGGTGCATGTCCTCGTGGCCGGCACCTCCGCCGCTGCCGCCGCCGAAGCGGCGACGCTCGACGGCGCGGCCAAGGTGCTGCATGCCGATGACGCGGCCTATGATCACGGCATGGCCGAAGCCATCGCCGGGCTGATCGTCTCGCTCGCGGGCAATTACAGCCACGTCGCCGCCGCCGCGACCGCCTTCTCCAAGAACGTCCTGCCCCGTGCCGCAGCCCTGCTCGACGTCATGGTGATCTCGGACGTGACCGCCGTCGTCGACGCCGACACTTTCGAACGCCCCATCTACGCGGGCAACGCGATCCAGACCGTCAAATCCTCGGATGCGAAAAAGGTCCTGACCGTCCGCACCGCCTCGTTCAACGCCGCCGCGAACTCCGGTTCCGCCGCCGTTGAAAAGGTAGCCGTGGCCGCCGATGGCTCGCTCTCGAAATGGGTCGAAGACAAGGTCGCCGCGTCGGACCGCCCCGAACTTACCTCTGCGGGTATCGTCGTCTCGGGCGGGCGCGGCGTGGGCTCGCAGGCCGACTTCGCCCTGATCGAGAAACTGGCCGACAAGCTCGGTGCCGCCGTCGGTGCCTCGCGCGCCGCGGTCGACTCGGGCTATGCCCCGAACGACTGGCAGGTCGGCCAGACCGGCAAGGTCGTCGCCCCCACGCTCTACGTCGCCGTGGGCATCTCGGGCGCGATCCAGCACCTTGCCGGGATGAAGGACTCCAAGGTCATCGTCGCCATCAACAAGGACGAAGAGGCCCCGATCTTCCAGGTCGCCGATTACGGCCTCGTGGCCGACCTCTTCACCGCCGTGCCGGAAATGATCGAAAAGCTCTGATCCCGCCCATCGGGCAGATCAAAAGGGGGCGCGGGCCGGACCCGCGCCCCCTTTTTCATGCCCGCTCACAGCAGCCCGCGCAGCACCGGCAACAACGCCTCGGCCATCTCGCGATGCGCGGCCACCCCCGGCAGCCCCCGCGCCGCTGGCTCCGACAGTTCGGGAAAGACCATTCCACGCGTGCCCTGCAGCCGCGCCGCCGCACTCGGCACCGCGATCACCAGCGCATCCGCCTGTTCGGCCACCCGCTCCACCATCGCCGCATCCACCAGCAGCGGCTCGCCCATGGGCGCATCCCGGCGCGGCCCGGGCGGCCGCTCCCCCACCCAAAGCAGCACCCGCCGCCCCGGCACCTGCGCCATCAGCGACAGCATCCGCGCCGTCCATGCCGTGCGCAACTCCTCCGCCACAAGGGCAAAGCGTTCCGGCCCGGCCTCGAACAGCGTCCGCAGCATATGGCGGGTAAAGCTGAAATCGGTGAAATCCACACCCCGATAAATCGCCCGCAACACCGCCGAGGCGCGCAGGAACCGGTCATTGCGCCGCTGATGCACCGAATACATCCGGTTGGTCAGATCGCTCGCCCCCGGCAGCTGCACCACCACCGCCGCGGCCCGCGTCACCACCTCCATCACCGCCGGATCTGAAAGCCAGGCATCCGGCCCCGCATTCGGGCAGCCCAGATTGACCACCGGCAGATCCAGCCCGTCCTCGGTCAGTTGCGCATAGGGCTGCGGGATATAGCGCCCATAGGTCTCGATCCCGCCCAGCACCGCAACATAGCGCCCCGTCACATCCCGCCTTGGCCCGCGGAACATCAGTCTCGACCGCCCATAACGGCACGGCATATAGTCCAGCGACCCATCGCCGGGAAAAGCATAGGCCATCACCCACCCCCGATTTCACAACACCCGGGGACAAGCCTGCTGCCAAAGTCTGAACAAATCCCTAAACTTGCAATTCGACGTGATTTTTGCCCGTGACGGGACGCGCGCCATGGCTTGCGCCCCGCCCCCCCGCTTGCATAAGGTCTGCCCGGACAGAAGGAGACGATCATGCCAGAGATCCGTAGCGTCGGAATCGTTGGGGCGGGCCAGATGGGCAATGGCATTGCACATGTCTTCGCGCTGGCAGGCTATGACGTGCTTCTCAACGACATCGCGCAGGCCAGCCTTGATCGTGCGCTCGCCACCATCGACCGCAACCTCGAACGCCAGGTCAGCCGCGGCAAGGTCACCGCCGAAGACAAGGCCGCCGCCATGGCCCGCATCAAGACCACGCTGCACCTCGCCGATCTCGGCCCCTCCGACCTGATCATCGAGGCCGCGACCGAACGCGAAACCGTGAAACAGGCGATCTTCGAGGATCTGCTCCCCCACCTCAAACCCGCGACGATCCTCACCTCGAACACCTCGTCGATCTCCATCACCCGCCTCGCCTCGCGCACGGATCGCCCGGAAAAGTTCATGGGCTTCCACTTCATGAACCCCGTGCCGGTGATGCAGCTTGTCGAACTCATCCGCGGCATCGCCACCGATCAGGAGACATGGGACAGCCTGCACGATGTGGTGAAGAAACTCGGCAAGACCGCCGCCAGCGCCGAGGATTTCCCCGCCTTCATCGTGAACCGCATCCTGATGCCCATGATCAACGAGGCGGTCTATACCCTCTATGAAGGCGTCGGGAACGTGAAGTCGATCGACGAATCGCTCAAACTCGGCGCGAACCACCCGATGGGCCCGCTGGAACTGGCGGATTTCATCGGTCTGGACACCTGCCTTGCCATCATGAACGTCCTGCATGACGGGCTGGCGGATACGAAGTACCGCCCCTGCCCCCTGCTGACGAAATATGTCGAGGCGGGCTGGCTCGGCCGAAAGACGCAGCGCGGCTTCTACGACTATCGGGGTGAGACACCCGTTCCGACCCGTTAAGGGGCAGAAGCAGACCGCACGGCCCCTGATTTTTCGCAGAAAAATCGTTGGGGCCGCCGAACACAAAACCGCAGGCCCCACGATTTTTCTGCGAAAAATCAGGGCCCGCGCCCTATTTCTTCAAACTCAACGTATGCTCGCGCAGCCAGGCCAGGAACCCGCGCGGGTTCCCCTCCCATTTCTTCAATTCCTCCGCCGGGATCGGCGCGCCGATCACGGGCCGCGTCGGCTTGAACAGGCAGCGCTTGATCTCATAAAGCAGCAGCCCCTGGCGGATCGTGTCGCTGATCTTGTTGGCAATCAGGAAGGCGCGGCTGTTCTGCCCCGGAAAGAACACCGGCAGGATCGTCGCGCCAGAAGAGCGCACGATCTTGTGGGTGAAGACGTTCCACTCCGCCTCCACCGCCGGGCCCCACCAGCCCTCGCTCATCGCTACCTTGCCGGCCGGGAACAGGATGATCACCCCCCCCGCCTTCAGATGCTTCATCGTCTCGTCCCGCATCTGCAGGCCCAGTTCCCGCGCATTGTCCTCATGCGGAAAGGGCACCGGGATCATGAATTCCTCGACCTCGGGGATACCGGTCAGCAGCGACCGTGTCAGGATCTTGAAATCCGACCGCACCCGCGTGACCATCTCGGCCAGCACCATCCCGTCCACCAGCCCCGACGGATGGTTCGACACCACCACCAAGGGCCCCGTCTTCGGAATCAGCGCGATCTCCTCGGGCGGGGTCTGGATCGTGATCCCCATCTGCCGGATCGCCTTGGGCCAGAACGGCGCGCCCACCGGCGCCCCCGTCCGCTCGAAATCCCGGATCAGCCGCAGCAGCGTCACCTTCGCCGTCAGCCATTCCAGCGCCCGGATCGTATTGGCCTTGACCGGGTTCTTGAACGTCCCCGCATAGGACAGCCGCCGCATGTCATAGGGGCGCTCCGCGCGCTCGGCCCGGCGGATCGCCAGTTCCGCCTCGCTCACCTCCAGGGTGCGGACATCTTCGCGCTGCGAAGTCTCGGTCACGTCGGATCTGCCTTTCGCGTCTGACGCGCCTCAGTAGTCCTCGCCGAAGCGGTTTGCAACCAGCGCCTCCAGCGCATCGGCAAGCTTCTCCGCCTCCGCGCCGGATGTCGCCACGTCGATCGTCGTGCCCCGCGATGCGGCCAGCATCAGCAGGCCCATGATCGAATCGCCCGACACCGTCATCCCGTCCTTCGACACCTGCGCCTGTGCGTCATGATCCTCGACCACTTCCACGAACTTGGCCGAAGCCCGCGCATGCAGGCCCTTCTCGTTGATGATCCGAAATGTCCGTGCCGTCATGGTCCCCGCGCTCATGCCCCGCCGCCAAGGTCCAGACTGTTGATATACTTGCGCCCCGCGTCAAGCGCGGCGGCAACCGCCTCGGGCACCGGCATCTCGCGCGATTTGGCCAGCTTGATCAGCATCGGCAGGTTCGCGCCATAGACGATGCGCCGATCCTGCCCGCAACAGGCCATCAGCGACAGGTTCGATGGCGATCCGCCGAACATGTCCGTCACCACCACCACGCCCTGCCCCATATCCACCGAATCCGCCGCTGCGCAGATTTCGGCCTGCTTGGCCCCGCGGTCATGGTCATCCTCGATGGCGATGGCCCGCACCGCATCCTGCTTGCCCACGACATGTTCGACCGCCGAGAGATACTCCCGCGCCAGCCCGCCATGTGCAACGATCACGATACCGATCACGCGCCCTTCACCCCGATCCCAGGGCCGGCATCCGCCGCCCGCCGCTCCAATTCCCGGTGCCGTTTTGACACCGCCCAGCCTGCCTCCGCAAGCACCTTCCCCAGCATTTCCGCCATCGCGACGCTGCGATGTTGCCCGCCGGTGCAGCCGAATCCGATCGACAGATGCGCCTTGCCCTCCTCCACCATGGCCGGAAGAAGAAAGGCGACCATATCGCACAACCTGCCGAAGAATTCCGCGAAACGCGGGTCGGCCTGCAGATAGGCCGCCACCGCCGCATCGCGCCCGTCCAGATCGCGCAGCGCGGGTTCCCAATAGGGGTTGTTCAGGAATCGGCAGTCGAACACCATGTCCACGCCCCGCGGCAGGCCGCGCTTGTAGCTGAAGCTCTGCACCGAAACCGCCAGCCGCTGCGCCAGCGCCCCGTCGAACCAGCGCGCCAGTTCCGCCTTCAGGTCATGCGGGCTCATCTCGCTGGTGTCGATCAGGTGATCCGCCCGCACCCGGATCGGCGCCAGAAGGTCGATCTCGCGCGCCACGCCCTCGGCCGGCGTCTCGGCCGGGGCCAGCGGATGGCGCCGCCGCGTCTGGCTGTAGCGCTGGATCAGAACCGGCGCCGCGCAATCCACATAGACCACCTCCAGCGCCACGCGCGGATCGCGCGTCAGCCCGTCGATCGTCTCGATCAGCGCGGCCACGTTGAAATCGCGGTTGCGCACATCAAGGCCAAGGGCGATGGGCCGCCCCAGCGGCGCGCCCTCGATCAGCCGCGGCACAAGGCTGAGCGGCAGGTTGTCGATGACCTCATATCCCAGATCCTCCAGCGCATGAATCGCCGTGGATCGCCCGGCCCCCGAAGGCCCGGTCACCAAGACCAGCCGATGTTCCTGCTGCGCCGTCCGATCCTGCATTTCGGGCCCGTCCGTCATTCCCTGCGTCCCGCTCTGAGATAGAGCATCACCGCCGCCGGGAAATGGGGCGTCTCTTGCCCGGACACAAGGTCCACTGTCCTTCCGAGGTAGGTCACCCCCCGCCGCGGCGGCAGGCGCGTCGCATCCCGCTCTCCCATGTCGACCGCCAGCACCACCTCTGCCCCATCCAGCGGATCGGCATTCAGAAGCCCGACACCCCGCGCCTCGATCATGCCCCGGATCGCGGGCGGACAGGCGGCCCAAAGCGCCCCGTCGCGCAGCGAAAGCGCCACCCGGTCATCGGCCACCAGCCGCGCCCCCAGAGCCAGAAGTTGCAGCGCAAGCGCCGATTTTCCGGCCCCCGATGGCCCGGTGATCAGCACGCCCCGCCCCTCGACCGCCACACAGGTCGCGTGCAGCAGCAGGCCCTCGCCGGTCACACCGGCAGACCCACCACAAAGCGCGCGCCCAGCGGGTCGGATGTCACATCGGCATGGGTCGGGCGGATGTTCTCGGCCCAGATCACGCCGCCATGCGCCTCGACGATCTGCTTGGAAATCGCCAGCCCAAGGCCGGAATGTTCCCCGAACTGCCCCTGCGGGCGTTCGCTGTAGAACCGCTTGAACACCTTGGTCAGCGCCTGCTCCGGAATCCCCGGCCCGGTATCCTCGACCACGATCAGCACCCGGTTGTCGCGCCGCCGCGCCCAGACGCGCACCGCATCGCCATCCTCGCAAAAGCTGATCGCATTGGTGATCAGGTTCACGAAAACCTGCGCCAGCCGCGCCTCAAGCCCGCGGATCTGGATCGGGTCGTTCGGGAAATCGGTGATGAACTCGACACCCTTCTCATTGGCCTGCTGGCCCAGATATTCCGAGATGTTGGTCAGGGTCCGGACAAGGTTGAATTCCTCCTCCTCCTCCTTGACCAATTCGCTGTCCAGCCGCGACGCGTTGGAAATGTCGCTCACCAGCCGGTCCAGCCGGCGCACGTCATGCTCGATCACATCCAGAAGCTTGGCCTTCTGGTCATCGCGCTTGGCCACGCGCAGCGTGCCCACCGCCGACCGAAGGCTTGCCAGCGGGTTCTTGATCTCATGCGCCACATCCGCCGCGAACTGCTCGTTCGCGTCGATCCGGTCATACAGCGCCGCCACCATGCCCCGCATCGCCACCGACAGCCGCCCGATCTCGTCGGGCCGCGCCGCCAGATCGGGGATCCGCACCCGCCCCGGCGCCATCTTGCGCGCGTCCCGGTCACGCCCCAGTTCCGCCGCCGCCGCCAGATCCGACAGCGGATTGGCAATCGTCGAGGCAAGGATCAGGCTCAGCCCGAACGACACCATGAGAGAGGCAATAAAGATCAGCAGCACCTGCTCGCGCTCGCCGCGCACCAGCGCGTCGATCCCCTGCTGATCGCCCGCCAGCGCCACCACGGCCAGCACCTTGCCATCCATCCGCACGGGTTCCGCCACCGCGAACATCCGCCCGCCATCCGGCGCGCGCCCGTCGATCCGCACCCCTTCGCCCTTCAGCGCGGCCGGCAGCAGCGTCTGCACCAGCCCGAAGCCATCCGTCGCACCCTCGGCCCCCGGATCGCCGCCGAACAGGCCCTGCACCCCGTTCCATGCCCCCGTCAGCGTGTCCACGATCGGCGTCGGCCGCACCGTCACCACCGCCCCGGGCCGCGCCTCGCCGATCCGGCGCGACGCCACATCCCCCGCGGCGGTCACTGCAAAGGCCTCAACCCCCGGCGGCACCTGCACCGTCTCCAGCACCCGCGACAGCCGCGCCGCATCCATCGGCCCCGGCGCCTCGGCGGCCACCGCCTCGAACACATCCGAAACCAGCAGCGCCTCGTTCACCAGCGCTTCGCCCCGCAGGCTCACCAGCGTGTCGCGGAACGGGTTCAGGAACAGCACGCCCCCCGCCAGCACCAGAAGCGCCAGCAGGTTGAAAAGAATGATCTTCCGCGCCAGCGGCGACCGGTTCAGGGACACCAGCCCCCGCCTGTCGCGGCTCGCCCGCAAGGCCGGATCGACCAGCCCCTCGCCCGAGGTCCAGTCTTCCCCAAGCACAACGTCGCCCGAACGGGTCGGGCGACCATCCTTTCCAAGTCGAGGCGCTGCGGTCATTTACTCTGCGTTATAACGATAGCCGATTCCGTAAAGCGTCTCGATGGCCGAAAAGCTGTCGTCCACCGCGCGCATCTTCTTGCGCAGCCGCTTGATATGGCTGTCGATGGTCCGGTCATCCACATAGACCTGATCATCATAGGCCTCGTCCATCAGCTGATCCCGGCTCTTCACGAAACCGGGCCGCTGGGCCAGCGCCTGCAACAGCATGAATTCTGTCACGGTCAGCGCCACATCCTGCCCCTTCCAGGTCACCGAATGGCGCAGCGGATCCATCCGAAGATTTCCCCGCTCCATGATCTTCGTCTCTTCCGTGGTCGCCACCTCGCCCGTGGCGATGGCATCCTGCCGCCGCAGCAGCGCCCGGATCCGTTCCACCAGCAGGCGCTGGCTGAACGGCTTCTTCACATAATCGTCCGCGCCCATCCGCAGGCCCAGAACCTCGTCGATCTCGTCATCCTTGGATGTCAGAAAGATCACCGGCATGCTGGTCTTCTGGCGCAGGCGCTGCAACAGATCCATGCCATCCATGCGCGGCATCTTGATGTCCAGCACCGCCATGTCCGGCAGGCGGCGGTTGAAGGCGTCCAGCGCGGACTGCCCGTCGTTGTAGGTCTCGACTTCGAACCCTTCGGCTTCCAGCGTCATCGCGACGGATGTCAGGATATTCCTGTCATCGTCGACAAGTGCGATCCTTGCCATGGTGGTTTCCCTATACTGCCCGTGTGTCATACGTTTTTTATTATGTCGGGCATGATCATTTTTCCGCCTCCGGGAATCAACCGATATGTGCGAATCACGTCATTTGCGGGGCAGAACCGTCGCGGAAAACCCACAGGGATGGCGAAATTGCCGCACATCCGGGCCTCCGGGGTGGGACATAAGGTCCCGTCCTGCCCGCATCCGGGCAATGGTTGCGCTAACCTCCCCTTGGTTGCGCTAACGCGGCAAAACCGTCCTGTTCCAAGCGGTTGGCGACGTGTTATAGCACCCCCATGGCATCCCCCCATGGCCCGGAGGATGGCATCCAACCCTTTGGTCCGGGTTGGCAATTTCCGAACTGACATGGCCGGTGCGATCCCGGCCGCAGGAGCTTGCAGGATGACGAACGGACGCGTGAACCCCGCGCAGGAACTGGCACATCAAGGCATCACCGGTCTGGGGAACGTCTATTACAACCTCCTCGAGCCCGCCCTGATGGAAGAGGCGGTCAAGCGCGGCGAAGGCCGCCTCGGCAAGGGCGGCGCCTTCCTCTGCTCCACGGGTCAGTACACGGGCCGTTCGCCCAAGGACAAATTCGTCGTCCGCACCCCTTCCGTCGAAAAGACGATCTGGTGGGAAAACAACGCCCCCATGGCCCCCGATGCCTTCGACCGGCTCCATGCCGACATGCTGGCCCATATGAAGGGCCGCGATTACTTCGTGCAGGATCTCTATGCCGGGGCAGATCCCGTCCACCGCCTCGATGTGCGCGTGGTCACCGAACTCGCCTGGCACGGCCTCTTCATCCGCCACCTGCTGCGCCGCCCGGATCGTGCGGAACTGGACCAGTTCGTTCCGGAATGGACCATCATCAACTGCCCCGGCTTCAAGGCCGACCCCGCGCGCCATGGCTGCCGCACCGAAACGGTGATCACGCTCAACTTCGACAAGAAACTGATCCTGATCGCCAACACGGCCTATGCGGGCGAAAACAAGAAATCCGTCTTCACCCTGCTCAACTACCTGCTGCCCGAAAAGGGCGTCATGCCCATGCATTGCTCGGCCAACCACGCCATCGGCAACCCGGTCGATACGGCGGTGTTCTTCGGCCTCTCCGGCACGGGCAAGACCACGCTTTCGGCCGCGCCCGACCGCACCCTGATCGGCGACGATGAACATGGCTGGTCCGATCGCGGCACCTTCAACTTCGAAGGCGGCTGCTACGCCAAGACCATCAACCTCAATCCCGAGGCCGAGCCCGAAATCTACGCCACCACCCACCGCTTCGCGACCGTGGTGGAAAACATGGTCTACGATCCCGAAACGCTGGATCTCGACTTCGATGATGACAGCCTGACCGCCAACACCCGCTGCGCCTATCCGCTGGATTACATCTCCAACGCCTCCGCCACCGGCCTTGGCGGGCATCCGAAGAACGTGATCATGCTCACCTGCGATGCCTTCGGCGTCCTGCCGCCCATCGCCCGGCTGACGCCCGCGCAGGCCATGTATCACTTCCTGTCGGGCTTCACCTCCAAGGTGGCCGGCACCGAACGCGGCGTGACCGAACCGCAACCCACCTTCTCCACCTGCTTCGGCGCGCCCTTCATGCCCCGCCGCCCCGAGGTCTATGGCAAGCTCCTGCAAGCCAAGATCGCCAAGCACGGCGCGACCTGCTGGCTTGTCAACACCGGCTGGACGGGCGGCGCCTATGGCACGGGCAAGCGGATGCCGATCAAGGCCACCCGCGCGCTGCTTTCCGCCGCCCTCGACGGCTCGCTCGCCGGGGTGGACTTCCGCCGCGATCCGAATTTCGGCTTCGAGGTGCCTGTCGCCGTCCCGGGCGTGGATGCAACGCTCCTGAACCCCCGCGCCACCTGGGCCGATCCCGCCGCCTATGACGCGCAGGCGGGCAAACTGGTCGAGATGTTCTCGAAGAACTTCGGCCAATACGTGCCCTTCATCGACGAAGACGTGAAGGCCGCCGCCATCGGCTGATAGAACCAAAGAGCCGGGACATTTCCTGCAAATGTCCCGGCCCTGATCCTTCGCAGAAGGATCCTGAATTTTCGCAGAAAATTCGCCCCCTCACGTCACCGCCTGCCGCACCAGGTTCAGCCCGGTCACCACCAGCAACCCCTGCGTCCAGCGCCGGAACCGCGCCTGATCCAGCCGGTCCTGCACCCGATAGCCGATCGCCATGCCCAGCATCGCCGGCACCACCAGCGCCGCCGAAAAGCCAAGGCTTGCCCCATCCGCCACCCCCGTCCGCAGATGCGCTGCCAGCAGCGCCACCGCCCCGATCAGGAACACCACCCCCTGTACCCGCACCATCTCCTGCTTTCCCGCCCCGATGGACAGCAGATACACCAGCAGCGGCGGCCCCCAGATCCCCGATATCCCGCCGAACAGCCCCCCCAGCACGCCCAGCCCCCATTCCGCCGCGGCCCGCCGCCGCAGCGGCAGCGCCAGCGGCACCCCCATCAACTGCAGCGCGGCAAACACCGTCACCGGCACGCCCAGCAGCAGCAGATAGGCCATGCGCGGGATCACCGTCAGCAAGGGGGCGGAAACCACGATGAAGACCACCGTCGCGATCAGGAACCGCCGATAGGCCCGCACCGAACCCAAGGCCGGGCCGATCCCCTGCCGCGTGGCCTGTGACAGGTTGGTGATCAGCGTCGGCAGGATCAGCCCCGCCACCGCCAGTTCCGGCGGCAGGAAACCGTTGAAGGCCGACACCATGATCAGCGGCATGGCAAAACCCACCGCCCCCTTCACGAACCCCGCAAACAGCGTCACCGCCATCGCCGCCCAGAACACTCCGGGCTCCAGCCCCGCCATCGCCCACTCCATGCCCGCCCCCCGCGCCGCCACGGCTGCGACCATGCCGCCCCGCAGCGGCAAAGCCAAGGGCCGGCAAGGCCGAAGGCCACCGCGCCTGCGGCCCGACTCACCCCCGTCAGCCCATGGTTAACCGCCCCTTCCCCCGCCGCGCGGGCATACGCCCGTCTGCACCAGCCGTCTGCACCGGCAGCGGCACCGCCAAAACCGCCAAACCCGGAATATTACCTCAGCGTTCCCAATAACTTGCCCTGAAATCCTCCCCCGGCACCACCTCAGCCCGGCCTCAACCGGAAAATTCCGCTGCGACATTTTCCTTCACTTGATCTTTTTCGCGCGAAATTAAGTTGCTCACCGCCCAGTAAGGCACTACCTATCTCGCAACCGCAGCATAGCCCTTCCAAGGTGATCCCATGCCCCATGATGGCCAGCCCGTGACGCAGTCGCCGCTTCTCGCCGATCTTCTCGCCCTCACCGCCGAGGCCCTCCCCGAGGTCGGGCAGATCTTCGATCAGGCCCGCGAAAACCTGCGCGCCATGGTCACCGTCGGGGGCAAGGTCTCGGCCCAGGCGCTCGAGGAAAACCAGTATGCCGCCCATGCCCTTGCCTGGCTCGCCACCTATACGGAAAGCCTGCGCCAGATGCAGGCCTGGGCGCAGCGCCTGCAGGCCGATGGCAAACTGTCCGAGATGGAGTCGCTCCTTCTCCAGATCGCCTATGGCGAATATCTCAACCAGATCCACGGCGGCATCCCCATGAGCCAGGGAGAGGTCGCGCGCTTGCAGGACCTCGGCCTCACCCCGGCCCAGCCCGGCGCGGCGGCGGCAACCCTGATGGCCCGGGGCAATACTGCTGCCGCCCGCACCCGCCTTGTGGCGCTCATGCGCGACAATCACGGTCGCGCCACCTTCGGCGCGACGGGTCTGGATGAAGAGCTGGAAATGATCCGCGACCAGTTCCGCCGCTTCGCCGATGAAAAGGTCGTCCCCCATGCCCATGACTGGCACCTCCGGGACGAACTCATCCCGATGGAGATCATTGAAAATCTGGCCGAAATGGGCGTCTTCGGCCTCACCATCCCCGAAGAATTCGGCGGCTTCGGCCTGTCCAAGGCCTCCATGGTCGTGGTGTCCGAAGAACTCTCGCGCGGCTATATCGGCGTGGGCTCGCTGGGCACGCGCAGCGAAATCGCCGCCGAACTGATCCTCTGCGGCGGCACGGCCGAGCAAAAAGCCAAGTGGCTGCCGAAACTCGCCTCCGGCGAAATCCTTCCCACCGCCGTCTTCACCGAACCCAACACCGGCTCCGATCTCGGCTCCCTCCGCACCCGCGCCCGCAAGGATGGCGAGGATTGGGTCGTGAACGGCAACAAGACATGGATCACCCACGCCGCCCGCACCCATGTGATGACAGTCCTCGCTCGCACGGTGGAAGGCACCACCGATTATCGCGGCCTGTCCATGTTCCTCGCCGAAAAAACCCCCGGCACCGATGAAAAACCCTTCGTGGATCAAGGGCTTTCCGGCGGCGAAATCGAAGTCCTCGGCTATCGCGGCATGAAGGAATATACCGTCAACTTCGACGACTTCCGGGTAAAGGGCGAAAACCTGCTGGGCGGCGTCGAAGGCCAAGGCTTCAAGCAGCTGATGCAAACCTTCGAATCCGCCCGCATCCAGACCGCCGCCCGCGCCGTGGGCGTGGCGCAATCGGCGCTGGAGGTCGGCATGAAATACGCCGACGACCGCAAGCAATTCGGCAAATCCCTGATCGAATTCCCCCGCGTCGCGGGCAAGCTTGCCATGATGGCGGTGGAAATCATGGTGGCCCGCCAGCTCACCTATTTCTCGGCTTGGCAGAAAGACCATGACAAGCGCTGCGATCTGGAGGCGGGCATGGCCAAGCTTCTGGGCGCGCGCGTGGCATGGGCTTCTGCCGACAACGCGCTGCAGATCCACGGCGGCAACGGCTTTGCGCTGGAATACCAGATCAGCCGCATCCTCTGCGACGCGCGCATCCTGAACATCTTCGAAGGGGCGGCAGAGATTCAGGCGCAGGTCATCGCGCGGCGACTGCTGGATTGATTAACCCCGCCCTGTCAGGCTGGCGGATGAACGCGGACCGGTCCCCCGGCCCGCGTTTTTTCATGGCCCGAACCGCCCGCCCTGTTAACCCAACCTTAAGGAAAGCGATTTCTGCACGCAGGAAACGGCCCCCAACCGCCGCTTGAAATCCGATTTCTGCGTGCAGAAATCGTCGCGAAATCTGCGTCAGATTTCGCCCCCTTACTCCCCCGCAAAGGGCCGCCCATGCGATGGCCGCGCCGTCCCAAGCCGCGGATGCAGCCGCGATGCGATCCCGAACGCCCCCAGCATCCCCGCCCCCGTCACCGCAAAGAACGCCGCCAGCGGCGCCCCGAACGGCACCAGCACGACCCAGGCCGCCGCCGGCGTCAGGATCCCGCTCACATCCCGGAAACTCGAATAGACCGCCGACATCTCCGTCCGCTCCGACGGTTTCACCGCCATCAGGAAAGGCAGCCCGCCCACCACATCCAGAAGCACCAGAAAGATCGACGCCGCCATCATCGCCACCACCGCCACCCAGGGCAGCGGAGAAAACGCCGCGCTGGCCAGAAAACACAGCCCGCACAGGCCAAAGGCCGTCCGCACCGCCCGCCGGACCGAGGCCCGCCGCACATAGCGCAACATGATGGGCGATATGAACAAAAGCGCGTTCGAGATCGACAGCGCCATCCCCCCCACCTTGTTCCCGAGCCCCGCCTCGATGCAGAAGATCGGCAGGTACACCACATAGACCCACCACCCGCTCGACCGCATCACCGCGAACATCCACCCGGCAATCAGCCGGGGCTGGCGGAAGAACCGCCCCAGATAGGCCAGCGGGTTCAGCGCAGGCCCCTTCGCCCGCTGGATCTGCTTGCCATTCCCCAGCCGCAGCACCCAGAACACCGCCAGCAGCAGCATCGCGAAACTGCCCGCCAGCAGAAAGGGCGCAGGCGCCCACCAGTCATGCAGCCAGACCCCCGTCATCGGGCCAATGGCCCAAGGCCCCGCCGCATAGACCATCTGGGTGGACTGGCTTTTTCCAAGATCCGTGCGCTCAATGTAATCAAGCACATAGGCGTTGAAACAGACAAAGGTCGTCGCCGTCGCCGCCGCAAGGCACATCAGCGCGAAAGGCACCAGAACCGGATTTCCGGTGATCGCGAGCGCCATGCCCACCAGATACAGACAGCAGCCCGCCGAATACATCCACCGTCTCGGCAGATGCCGCGTGAACCAGGGCACCATCAACCCCCAGCCCAGCGCCACCAACCCCGCCCAGAAATAGGCCGAAGACGTCGCCTCTGCACTGCCCAGCGCATCATAGACAACCAGAGGCATGGCCGAAATCAGCGTGCCCCGCACGCTCGCCTCGATCCCGGCCAGCAGGGCGAAGTTCTGCACCTTCGGCGTGGGCGAATGGCGCAGAAAAAGGGGGATGTATCGGGTTGCCATGATCTGCCTGTCTCTTCGCCCAATGCACAACCCTTGGGCATTCCCGTCTGTGACAGCCGCGACAGATGGCGTCGCGAACAGACCCGCCTATCCCCGCAATTCCCCCGTCACATTCACCGGCCCCACCGATCCGCGCAGGATGGCGCGATAGATGACAAGGCTTTCCGTCACCCGCATCACATAGGTCCGCGTCTCGGTGAAGGGGATCATCTCCACCCAATCCACCACATCGACCGCGGGGTCGCGCGGATCGCCGAACATCCCCATCCACCGCTTCGGCCGCCCCGGCCCGGCATTGTAGCCCGATGCGATCAGCGCGACCGACGGCCCGAATTGTTCAACCAATTGAGCCAGATAGCCCGTCCCGATCCGCACGTTATAGGCCGGATCGTTCAGCTTGCCCGCGTCATAGGACAGCCCCACCCGCGGCGCCACCAGCTTGGCCGTGGATGGCAACACCTGCATCAACCCCCGCGCATCCGCCGCCGACCGCGCCGCCGGGTCGAACTCCGACTCCCGCCGCGAAATGGCCAAGGCCAGCGCGCGGCTCACCCCGATCCCCTCGCCCGGCACGAAGGACGGCACGGGATAATAGGCGCGCGGCAGGATCACGCCCCGCTCCGCCGCCTGCTTGGCGATCACCACCGCGATATGCGGTTCCTCCAGCCGCAACGCCAGATCCGCCAACTGATCCAGTTCCCGCCCGTCCAGCGACTCTGCCAGATGCAGGAAGAACCGCTTCGCCAGCGTCCGGTTACCCGCCCGGGCCAGCAGCATCGCCGCCTCCAGCACGCTGGAGGATGCAAACCCCGCGCCCTTCCAATCCGCAGGCCGCGCATCCGACAGCAGCGCAGGGTCCAGCGATTGCCCCAGCGCCTCTGCCGCCAAAAGCCCGTAATAGGCCGTATGGTGCCTTGCCGCCTCCTGCAATTCCGCCGTGCCCCCCGCGCGATCTCCCGCCGCCAGCAGCGCGCGCCCGGCCCAGTAATGCGCCCGGCTCACCGAAATCGACGTGGCCACCCCCTCGCGCAGATGCCGGAAATGGCGCAGCGCGGTTTCCGCATCGCCCAGTTTCCGCAACGCGATGAAGCCCGCCAGAAACTCCAGATCCGCATAATCCCCGCCCGATGTCAGGAAATGCCCCGCCGCCACGCGATAGGCCGCCTTGGGCTTGTCCGCCCTGAGCAGCGACCGCGCCAGCGCCGCCCGCCGATCCGCCCACCTGGCCGGATCGCCCAGCGCCGCCGCGCTCTGCGAGGTGGCAATCACGATCTCGGCCGCGTCATCATCCCGGTCGCGGCGAAAGCGCCAGTCGAACCGCTCATAGGCCAGCCCCGGATCGCCCTGCAACGCGGCGGGCACCCGGTCGATCAGCGCATTCACCCCGTCCGCATCGGCGCGCAGGGCCATCCGCGCCTGCGCCAGCGCCTGCCAGCCCGCCCCCACGCGCGGCAGCATCCGCTTGGCCTCCGCCACCCGGTTCTGCCACAGCAGACGGTCCAGCCGCACCTCATGCGCCACCTTCAGCGCATCGCCATAAATCCCAAGGATTTCCGCCTCTTCCTCGGCGGAAAAGGCCAATTCCGTCCAGGCCCGGAAAGCCTCTGCCTCCGCCTCCTGCCCGCGCCCCGCGGCCCGCAGCGCCTTGATCAGCGCAAGCGCGCCTTCCGCCGTCTCGGGCTTGCCCGCGCCGAAATAGGCCAGCACCCGGCCCGGATCGGTGGATCGCGCCACCGCCTCCTCGCCCTTCTCCTTCAAAAGCGGCATGCCCGGCCAATCGCCGCGCCGCGCAAGGAAGGCTTCATACTCGCCCAGCCGCCCCTCGCCCGCGCGCAGCCGCTGCCATTCGATGATATCGGCAGCCACCTGCCCGCCACCCTGCGCCGCCACTGCCGCCCCGGCCCAATCGCCCGCCGCAGCGCGCTCCAGCCCGGCCCGCAGCGAGGATGCCGCATCCGCCATGGCCCCCGCTGGAACCACCAGAAGAGCTGGAACCACCAGAAGAAATGCCGAAACAAACCACCCGAGGCGGCGCATCCTTGCCATATCCTGCCCGATCATCTTGCCCGATCATCTTGATTGTTCGTGATCCTTGCCCTCGATCCTGCCGCAGCCCGCCCGGGCCCGCAACCCACAAGCGCGTCATCCGCGCCCCCGCTTGGCAAGGCTCTGCCACACCGCTAGGAAGGGCGCGTTTGCACCCGGGGCGACTCACCGCCCCACGACAGGAGACGCGTTCCATGATCAAAGGGTCCATTCCCGCGCTGGTGACGCCGTTCAAGAACGGCGAAGTCGATCTGGACACGCTGAAGAAACTTGTCGACTGGCAGATCGAAAGCGGCTCCACCGGCCTCGTCCCCGTCGGCACCACGGGCGAAAGCCCGACCCTGTCGCATGAGGAACACGAAGCCGTGGTCGAAGCGGTGGTGAAATTCGCCGCAGGCCGCGTGCCGGTCATCGCAGGCGCGGGGTCGAACAACACCGTGGAAGGCATCCGCCTGATCCAGCACGCCGAACGCGTCGGCGCCGATGCCGCACTCGTCGTCACACCCTATTACAACAAGCCCACGCAGGCCGGGCTCATCGCCCATTACACCGCGCTGCATGATTGCTGCAAACTGCCCGTCATCATCTACAACATCCCCGGCCGCTCGGTCGTGGACATGTCGCCCGAAACGATGGGAACGCTGGCGAAACTCCCCCGCATCATCGGGGTCAAGGACGCGACCGGCAAGATCGAGCGCGTCTCCATGCAGCGCGCCTCCTGCGGGCCGGATTTCATCCAGCTTTCGGGCGAAGACGCCACCGCTTTGGGCTTCAACGCCCATGGCGGCACGGGCTGCATCTCGGTCACCGCCAACGTCGCCCCGAAACTCTGCGCCGAATTCCAGCAGGCCACGCTGGCAGGCGACTACCGCAAGGCGCTGGAATATCAGGATCGCCTGATGCCGCTGCACGAGGCGATCTTCCTCGAACCCGGCCTCGCCGGCGCGAAATACGGCCTCTCGCTGCTGGGTCGCTGCTCCGAGGAAGTCCGCCTCCCCCTCGTCGGCCTGACCGACGCCACCAAGGCCCGCATCAAGGCTGCGATGGAACACGCGGGCATACTGTGACAACGAAAGCCCCGCGCAGCGATAACCTGCGCGGGTCGCTCTGGATGGTCACCGCCATGGCGGGCTTCGCGGTGGAGGACATGTTCCTCAAGGCCGCCACCGCGCATATCCCCGTGGGTCAGGCCCTCCTGATCTTCGGCCTGACGGGTGCCGCCTTCTTCGCCATCCTGACGAAACGCGCGGGCGAAACCCTCCTCCACCCCGCCCTCCTCTCCCGCCCCTCCTCATCCGCTCCTCGTTCGAGGTCGCAGGCCGCCTCTTCTACTCCTCGCCATCGCCCTGACGCCCCTCTCCACGGCGTCGGCCATCCTGCAGGCCACCCCCCTCGTCGTCGTCGCAGGCGCGGCGATCCTTTTCGGCGAAACCGTGGGGTGGAGGCGCTGGACCGCCATCACCCTGGGCTTCGCGGGCGTCCTCCTGATCCTGCGACCGGGGGTCGAAGGCTTCACCCTCCTCTCCCTCGTCACCGTCGCGGGCATGGCAGGCTTCGCCGGACGCGACCTCGCCACCCGCGCGGCCCCCCCGGCGCTTTCCAACCGCCAACTCGGGCTTATCGGCATGACCATGCTCGCCCTCGCAGGCGCGGTGATCCTCTCCGTCACCGGCGGCGCGCGCCTCCCCGACGCCACGGCCCTGACCCTCACCGCCGCCATGACGGCCTGCGGCATCTTCGCCTACAACGCCCTCACCATCGCCATGCGCACGGGCGAGGTTTCCGTCGTCACCCCCTTCCGCTACACCCGCCTCGTCTTCGCGATGATCCTTGGCACGCTCGTCTTCCACGAACGCCCCGACGCGCTGACGCTGGCAGGCTCCGCCCTCATCGTCGCCTCCGGCCTCTACACCCTCGCCCGCACGCGCCGCCGCCGCGGCTGAACTGGACTCCGCGCCCCCCATCGCCTATCTCGGGCGGATCATGGTCACGAAATCCGATCCCAACTCCAAACTCATCGCGGAAAACCGCCGCGCCCGCTTCGACTATCACATCGAAAGCGATCTGGAGGCAGGCATCATCCTGCAAGGGTCCGAGGTCAAAAGCCTGCGTCAGGGTGGCTCGAACATCGCCGAAAGCTACGCCTCCGTCGAAGGCGGAGAGCTTTGGCTGATCAACGGCTATATCGCTCCCTATCGCGAGGCGAAGACATGGGGGCATGAGGAACGCCGCCGCCGCAAGCTGCTGGTCAGCAAGAGGGAACTCTCGCGCCTCTGGAACGCCACCGCGCGCGAAGGCATGACGATCGTGCCGGTGAAGATGTATTTCAACGACCGCGGCATCGTGAAGGTGAAGCTCGGCATCGCCAAGGGCAAGAAACTCGCCGACAAGCGCGAAACCTCGGCCAAGCGCGACTGGGATCGCGAAAAGGCGCGGCTCCTGAAGATGTCGAAGCGCGACTAAGGCATTTTCTGACGCAGAAAATGCGCCGATTTCTGGCACAGAAATCGGTCCCCCCGCCGCAACGCCAGCCCCCCGTTTTCTGCGTGCAGAAAACGTTGCGATTTCTGCGTCAGAAATCGCCCCCACCAGCGCCCCGCCCTTGCCTCAAAGACCCGATCCGGCTACTTGCCCCCTGACCGCAAGGCCGGAGGCACCCGTGACCGACGATCCCAAGACCCTCGTTTCCACAGACTGGCTCGCCGCCCATCTGCGCGACCCGGACCTGCGCATCCTCGACGCCTCGTGGTATCTCCCCGACGCAGGCCGCGACGCCCGCGCCGAATACAACGCCGCCCACATTCCCGGCGCGCGCTTCTTCGACATCGACGAAATCTCCGACCAGCGCAGCGCCCTGCCCCATATGGCCCCGCCGGTGGAAAAATTCATGTCCCGCCTGCGCGCCATGGGCGTGGGCGACGGGCATCAGGTCGTCATCTATGACGGCGCGGGTCTCTTCTCGGCCGCCCGCGTCTGGTGGACCTTCCGCCTCATGGGCAAGACCGACGTCGCCGTCCTCGACGGCGGCTTCCCCAAATGGCGGGCCGAGGGGCGCGAGATCGAAGACCTCCCCCCCGTCGTCAAGGACCGTCACATGACCGTTTCCCGCCAGAACCATCTGGTGAAGGACGTCACGCAGGTCGCCCACAGCTCCAAACTGCGCGAGGCCGAAATCATCGACGCCCGCTCCGCCGCCCGCTTCACGGGCGAGGCCCCGGAACCCCGCCCCGGCCTGCGCTCCGGCCACATTCCCGGATCGAAGAACGTGCCCTTCGCCACGCTCCTCAACGCGGATGGCACGATGAAATCCGTCCCCGACCTGCGCGCCACCTTCACCGCTGCGGGCGTGGACCTTGCAAAGCCCGCCATCACCACCTGCGGCTCGGGCGTGACGGCGGCGGTGCTCTCGCTCGCACTGGAACGGATCGGCCACAGTAACCACAGCCTTTATGACGGCTCCTGGGCGGAATGGGGCATGTTCGACGACCTGCCTGTTGAAAAGGGATAAACCATGTTCAACCAGCTGAAGGCGCAGCCGCAGGACAAGATCCTGCAACTCATCGCCATGTATCGTGACGATCCGCGCGACGGAAAGATCGACCTTGGCGTCGGCGTCTACAAGGATGCGACGGGCCTCACCCCCGTCATGCGCGCCGTCAAGGCCGCCGAAAAGAAGCTCTGGGAAACCGAAACGACCAAGACCTACACGGGCCTCGCCGGTGAACCCGCCTACAACGCGGCGCTGTCGTCGATGATCCTCGGCACCGCCGTCGATACCACCCGCATCGCCTCAGTCGCCACCCCCGGCGGCACGGGCGCGATCCGTCAGGCGCTGGAACTGATCCGCCTCGCCACGCCCGAGGCCACCGTGTGGCTCTCGAACCCGACATGGCCGAACCACCCCTCCATCATCAAATACCTCGGCATGAAATCCGCTGAATACCGCTATTTCGATGCCGCCACCCGCGGCGTCGATTTCGCCGGGCTGATGGAAGACCTCGCCACGATCAAGGCAGGCGACGTGGTCCTCCTCCACGGCTGCTGCCACAACCCCACCGGCGCGAACCTTGACGCCGCCCAGTGGGATCAGGTCATCTCCCTCCTCTCCACCAAAGGCGCGATTCCGCTGGTGGACCTCGCCTATCAAGGCTTCGGCGACGGTCTGGAAGACGACGCAGCCGCCACAAGGCACATCGCGGCCGCCTTCCCCGAAGTGCTCATCGCCGCCTCCTGCAGCAAGAACTTCGGTATCTACCGCGAACGCACCGGCATCCTCATCGCCCTCGGCGCGGCCGACGGGAAGGGCGTGCTGCAAGGCAACCTCAACTTCCTCAACCGCCAGAACTACAGCTTCCCACCCGATCACGGCGCGCGTCTGGTGACGATGATCCTCGAAGACGCCACCCTCCGCGCCGACTGGATGGCGGAACTGGAAGAGGTGCGCCTCAACATGCTCACCCTTCGCCAATCCCTCGCCGACGAACTCCGCAAGGCCACCAATTCCGACCGCTTCGACTTCGTCGCCACCCATCGCGGCATGTTCTCGCGCCTTGGCCTGACAGAGGCACAGGTGAACACCCTGCGCGAGGATCACGCGATCTACATGGTGGGCGATAGCCGCATCAACATCGCGGGCCTCAACGCCCGCACCGTGCCGATCCTCGCCGCCGCCATCGCGAAGGTCGCGGGCTGACCATCAAGCGGGCCAGAATTCTTCTGCGAAGAATTCTGGCCCGCTTGATCTTCGCCCCCCCATCACAACGCTCCCGATCCTTCGCGGAAGGATCGCCCGAAGATTTTTCGGAGAAAAATCTTCCCCGAAACGCAAAACGGCCCGCGGGGGGAGGATCCCGCAGGCCGTCCAGTTTCGCGCCGGGAACGGGAGGAGGATGCCCCGCCGCGCCGATGGCAGGGCCACCCGAAGGCGGCCCCGCCGCAGTCTCAGCTGTGATAGGCCTGCTCGCCATGCGACGCGAGGTCGAGTCCCTGCCGCTCCGTGTCATTGTCCACGCGCAGCCCGATGGTCATGTCGATCGCCTTGAACAGGACAAAGGACACCAAACCCGACCAGACGATGGTGATCAGCACGCCCTCGATCTGGATCCAGAGCTGCGACATCATCGCATAGTCGTCGCCCTTCACCCCGCCGAACGCCGCGGCCGAGAAGACGCCGGTCAGCACCGCACCGACGATCCCGCCGACACCATGGATCCCGAACACGTCCAGACTGTCGTCATACTGCATCTTGTGCTTCACCACGGTCACGAAGAAGTAGCAGGCCAGCGAGGCCAGAACGCCCAGCAGGATCGCCCCCATCGGCCCGATCGTGCCGCAGGCCGGGGTCACGGCCACAAGGCCCGCCACCATGCCCGAGGCCGCACCCAGCATCGACGCCTTGCCGCGCGCCAGGCTTTCCAGCAGCGCCCAGGCCACCGTCGCCGCCGCCGTCGCGATGAAGGTGTTGATCATGGCCAGCGTCGCGCCGCCATTGGCCTCAAGGTTCGAACCCACGTTGAACCCGAACCAGCCAACCCACAGCATCGAGGCACCAACCATGGTCAGCACCATCGAATGGGGCGCCATGTTGTCTTTGCCATAGCCCACGCGCTTGCCGATCACGATGCAGCCGACCAGCGCCGCGATCCCGGCATTGATATGCACCACCGTGCCGCCGGCAAAGTCGATGGCCCCCTTGGCGAACAGGTAGCCATTCGCATCCCACACCATATGGGCAATCGGGAAGTAGCTGAACGTTCCCCACAGCACCGAAAAGACCAGAACCGCGCTGAACTTCACCCGCTCGGCAAAGGCCCCGATGATCAGCGCGGGCGTGATCGCCGCAAAGGTCATCTGGAAGGCGATGAACAGATATTCCGGGATCACGTAACCGGCGCTGAACGTCGCCGCCATGCTGTCTGCCGTCACGCCCGACAGGAACAGCTTGCCAAGGCCACCCCACCACGGGCTGGTCGACCCGCCAAAGGCAAAGGAATAGCCATAGATCACCCAGACCAGCATCATCACGCAGGCGATCATCGTCGTCTGCATCAGGATCGACAGCATGTTCTTGGCCCGCACAAGGCCGCCATAGAACAGCGCCAGCCCCGGAATCGTCATGAACAGCACGAGGACGGTCGACACCATCATCCAGGACACGTCGCCCTTGTCCATCACGGGCACCACCTCCTCGACAACCTCGGCGGCGGCTTCCGCCGTGGCTTCGGTCGCTTCCTGCGCCCAGGCGGGCAGGGCCGCAAAGGCCGCAGCGCCCAGCGCGCCCAGACCTGAAAGTTTCGCAAAATGCTTCATAGTTGAGGTTTCCCCTTCCCTGCGGCGCTCACAGCGCATCGTCATTCGTTTCGCCGGTGCGCACCCGCACGGCCTGCTCGACATCAAGAACAAAGATCTTGCCGTCGCCGATCTTGTCGGTCTTCGCGGTGCTGCGGATCGTCTCGACGACCTGATCCGCCAGGCTGTCGCTGACCACGATCTCCAGCCGGACCTTCGGCACGAAGTTCACGGCATATTCGGCACCCCGATAGATCTCGGTATGTCCGGACTGCGACCCAAAGCCCTTGATCTCGGTCACCATCATGCCCCGCACACCGATGGTGGTCAGCGCCTCGCGCACCTCCTCGAGCTTGAAAGGCTTGATTGCTGCAATGATGAGTTTCACGTCGTTCCCCTTCCATTGGCGGGGGCCCGTTCCGGACCCTTGCCCGCATGAAGGAGGACCGTGCAGGTGCAGCACAAGGAAACCGGGGGGGCGCGGCGGCCCGGAATCCGGCTAATTTGCACAATTTTTGCACTTATCGGGCGGTGCGCACAAAAAAGTGGCGGAAAGGGTAAGCGAATCGTCGCCGATCCGTGAACAAGAACGCGTCTCCACATTCCTGCGCTGTCAGGCTAGATTGCAGCGAAACCAGCACGCGAAAGACGGGCAGATCAAGGCATGGCAGCATCGGGCAAAGGGCGCGGTCCCCTCGTGGCAGACCGTCGCTACATGACAGCACGGCAGGCGACGCCGCGCGCCTCGGGCGGCGGGTCCCGCGCGGGTGGCGGCGGTGGTGGCAGCGGCGGCTCCGGCACGCCGCCGCGCAAGCCGGGCAAGCCGCGCAAACCCGCCCCCCGGCGCGGCCTGATCGGGCGCATCTTCTTTGGCACGCTGGGCATGATCTGGCGCGTGGTCTGGGGCATCGGCTGGCGCGTGGGCTTTGTCGGGGCCACCATCCTTGCCGGGGTAATCCTCTACTTCTACGCCCAGCTTCCCCCCGTCACCGACCTCGTCGATGCCCGTTCCCGCGGGTCGGTCACCTTCCTCGACCGGGCGGACAAGGTCTATGCCTGGCGCGGCGAAACCTTCGGTGGCATGATCACCGCCGATACCGTCTCGCCCTTCCTGCACGATGCCGTCGTCGCCACCGAAGACCGCCGCTTCTACCGCCATTTCGGCATCTCGCCGCGCGGCATCGCCTCGGCCATCCGCATCAACCTCGCCGAAGGGCGCGGGCCCCTCGAAGGCAACGGCGGCTCCACCATCACCCAGCAGGTGGCGAAACTCCTCTGCCTTGGCGTGCCTTACGATCCCGCGCAGTGGAAATCCGAAGCCGATTACGAAACCGACTGCCGCCGTGGCGGCATCTGGCGCAAGATCAAGGAAGTCCCCTACGCCATGGCGATGGAGTTCAAATACTCCAAGGAGGAAATCCTCACCATCTACTTCAACCGCGCCTATCTCGGCGCAGGCGCCCGTGGATTCGAGGCCGCCTCCCAGCGCTATTTCGGCAAATCCGCCAATCAGGTGAACGCGGCCGAGGCCGCGATGCTCGCCGGGCTCCTCAAGGCCCCCTCCTATTTCGCGCCGACGAACAACATGGATCGCGCCCGCGCCCGCGCCAATGTCATCCTCGGCCTGATGGAGGAACAGGGCTACCTCACCGCCGATCAGGCCGCCGAGGCCCGCGCCAACCCCGCCCACCTGTCCGAGGCCGCCGCCTCCCGCTCGGGCGGGTTCTTCGCCGACTGGGTGATGGAAACCGCGCCCGCCTTCCTGACATCGGAAACGACCGAAGATGTGATCATCCGCACCACGCTGGATCCGCGCATCCAGAAATCCGCCGAAGAGGCGCTGGCCTTCATCTTCGACACCAAGATCAAGCAGGGCTCCAACGCGCAGGCGGCCATCGTCATCATGTCGGCCGACGGGGCGGTGCGCGCCATGGTCGGCGGCCGCAAGATCGAGGCGGCAGGCAGCTTCAACCGCGCCACGCAGGCCCTGCGCCAGACCGGCTCGGCCTTCAAACCCTTCGTCTACGCCGCCGCCCTCGATCTGGGATGGAGCCCGTCGGACTTTGTCGAAGACACGCCCCTCACCCTCAACATCCCCGGTTCCGGCCCCTGGACACCCTCGAACTACGACAAGGAATTCAAGGGCCTGATCACCCTCACCCAGGCCCTCGCCGAAAGCCGCAACATCCCCGCCGTCAAGGTGTCCGAGGCGGTGGGCCGCGACAATGTCCGCAAGATCGCCGCCGATTTCGGCATCCAGAGCGATCTCGCCGCCGGTCCCGCCCTTGCGCTCGGGGCGTCGGAATCGACGCTTCTGGAAATGACCGGGGCCTATGCGGGCATCCTGAACGGCGGCTCCTCGGTCAAACCCTACGGCCTTGTCGAACTGCGCCTGCAGGGCGAAGAGGAACCGCTGATCGGTGCTGCGGGCGGCATCGGCGAACGCGTCATCAGCGAACAATCCGCGCGCTACCTCACCTACATGATGTCCCGCGTGATCGAGGCCGGCACCGGCACCCGCGCCCGGCTGGATGGCCGCCCCGCCGCCGGCAAGACCGGCACCACGCAGGCCGCACGCGATGCATGGTTCGTGGGCTTCACCGCAGATTACGTGGCGGGCGTCTGGATGGGCTATGACGACAACACCCCCCTCACCGGCGTCACCGGCGGCGGCCTTCCGGCGGAAATCTGGCACGAGGTGATGGTCCGCGTCCACGACGGCGTGCCCGTCTCGCCCCTGCCGCTCGACATCCCCGAACCCCGCACCCCGCCCCAGCCCGAAATGCCGCAATATCAGGAACCGGCCCCCGGCCAGCCCATCCCGCAGCCCCAGCGCGACCGCTCGCAGGAAGACCCGGTCGAATCGCTGCTGAAGGACCTGCTCGGCCTTTACTGATCAATCCTCCGGCGCCATCCCCCCGGCCTGCCGCCGATCCGCGACCCATTTCGCCAACCGCCCCGCCGCCCAGTCACAGGCGCGCGGCGGCCTGAACTCCGCCAGCACCTTCTGCCAGATCGCCGTCGCCCGTTCATCCGCGCGCAGCCCCCCGGCCTCCGTCCATGCCCCGTGATTGGACAGGTCCGCCACCAACGGCGCATAAAAGGCCGTCTGATAGCGTTCCATCGTGTGCTGCGTGCCAAAGAAATGCCCGCCCGGGGGCACCTCGGCAATCGCATCAAAGGCCAGCGCCGCCGCATCCGCAGGCGCGGGCCGCGCCATCTCGGCCATGATCTGCAACGCCTCCACATCGCAGATGAACTTCTCATAGCCGAAGGTCAGCCCCCCCTCCAGCCAGCCCGCCGCATGAACCGTCACCGTCGCCTGCGCCAGCACCGCCCCCCACAGCGCCATCGCCGTCTCCGCCGCCCCCTGCGCATCCGGCACATTCGACGCCGCCCCCGTGGCCGACCGCCACGGCAACCCGATGAACCGCGCCAACTGCCCCGATCCCAGATTGGCGCGGATATGTTCCGGCGTGCCAAAGGCGGGCGACCCGCTCTTCATGTCCACGTTGGATGAAAACCCGCCATAGGCCACCGGCGCCCCCGCCGCCGCCATCTGCGCCAGCACGATCCCCGCCAGCGCCTCGGCATGCTGCAGCACCAGCGCGCCCGACACCGTCACTGGCGCCATCGCCCCCGCCAGACAGAAGGGCGTGATCAGCGACAACTGCCCCGCCCGCGCGAAATCAATGATCCCCCGCGCCATAGGCACGTCGATCTGGCGCGGTGAATTGGTGTTGATCACCGTCGTGGCCCAAACCCCGTCGCGAAACCCGGCCTCGTCCAGCCCGCGCGCCAGCCGGATCATGTGAAACGCCTCCTCCACCTGCCCCCGCCCGCGCGCATAAACGAACAGCGGCTTTGATCCGTTCGCCAGCTGATCCCCCATCAGCGCGTAATGTCGCAGGTTCACCGGCACGTCCTGCGGTTCCGCCGAAGGCCCGTGCATGTGGATCACGTCAAAAGACTGCTGCAACCGCAGCGTCTCAAGGAAACTCTCGCGCGACCCGGCACGCCGTCCCCGCACCCGGTCCGTCACATTGGGACAGCCCGACCCCGCCATGAACAGCATCGCCCCCGGCTCGAACACCCGCTCATGCGCCGGATCCGCCGCCCGCAGCCGGATCGACCGGGGCGCCACGCGCAGCGCCTCGGCCACCATGTCGCGCCCGATCCGCACCATAAGGCTGCCCTCATCCACCAGCGCCCCGCCCGCGCGCAGGATCGCCCGCGCCTCGTCCAGCAGCACCCGGATACCCAGCTCCTCCAGCACGCGCAGCGCGGTATCATGGATCGCCGCTACCTCGTCGTCGGAAAACGCCCGCTGCGCCGCAAAGGGATGCCGCAGCACGCCATATCCCGCAGGCCCCGCCCCCGCCCTGTCGCGCCCGCCGCGCCGCCCGCCCCGCCGTTCCGTTCCGTCCATGCCACGCCCTCCACCTGCCCCATCACGGCAGCCGAACCGCCCCGCGTCTGGCCCGTCCGCGACACGCGCCAAAAGAAAGACCCGCCGGGTTTCCCCGACGGGCCAATCCGCGCAACGTCCGCGACCGTCAGATCGTCTTCAACTGCGCCACCAGCGCGTCGATATCGCCCCGGTTCTTGTCCAGCAGCGCGCCGATCTCCGTCCGCTCCGAGGCCAGCATGTTGACCCCTTCGATGATGATGTTGAAGAACAGATTCTTCCCCGACTTGTCCGACACATGCCAGCGCAGGTCGAACGGCGCCTCCCCCTGCAGATAGGCGACCGAGATCACCTCGAAATAGCTCTTGATCGGGCGCGCATCCGTCACCTCGATCCGCCCGCCGATGAATTCGCGGAAGCGGCGGCCGTATTTGCGGCTCAGATAGCCCTGATAGGCCTTGGTGAAGGCCGACAGTTGCGCATTGCTCGCCTGCCGCGCCGCAGGCCCCAGCGCCGACCGCGCGATCACCGGCACATCGGCGTATTTCACGAAGACCCGCTCGAAATCCCCGAACATGGCGCTTTCGGATTTGCCCGAACCGATGATGCGGTTCACATCCGCGACCGCCTTGTCGATCAGCCCCCGCGCATCGTCCACCGTCAGCGCGAAGACAGGCAAGGGCATCCCGAATGCCGCCGAGGCGGCAAGCGCGATGGAGGTAAATCCCCGGCGCGTCAGCCGGGACGAACTGCAATCATTCCGCATAGGGATCCTCGAAATCGGCATAGGGGTCTTCAAATCCGCCCTCCGCATCCCCCGCAGCCCCGCCCAGTTCAAAGCGACGGTTCTGCAGATACAGAAGGCGCGTCTGCGCATAGCTGTCCGCGCTCTCGTATAGAATGGAATCGACCGTATCGCCATATCGCGCCCGATCACTCAACCGCGAGGCCAGCTTCGTGCCGGTCGCGTAATAGGATTCCGGCTCGGGCAGGGCCAGCCGCACCGGATTGGCCACCACATCCACGATCACCCCCACCAGATCGCGGTCGGTGGTGGGCCCCATGAAGGGCACCTCGGAATACTTCCCCTCTGGCACCCCCCAGACATGCAGCGTCTCGCCGAAATCGGTGGGATCGCCCGCCACGCCCATGGCGGTGGCCGGATCGAACAGCCCGCCGATCCCGATGGTGGAATTGATCACAAAACGCAGCGTGTTCTCTGCCGCACGGCCCAGCCGCAACTGAAGGATGTTGTTCGCCACATCCCCCGGCGCATCCAGATTGGTCGCGAAATTGGAAATGCCCCGCTCCACCGGTTCGGGCAGGACGCTGCTATAGGCATTGGCCGTCGGGCGCAGCAGCGCCCGGTCCACACTCCGGTTGAAATCATGTATCTCGCGGTTGCGTGCCTCGTTGGGATCGTCGATCCCCGAAGCGATGGGCGCAGGCCCGCAGGCCACCAGCACAAGCCCCGCAAGGCAGGCAGACAGTCCCGTCCGCATCTTCGGGCTCGTCCTGCCGGTCTGCATATTCACCCTGCCATTCCCCATGTCCAAAGCCAGCACCAGACCCAGCCATAAGCCCCCCCGCCCGGCATGACAACCGCCCGACCGTGTCGCCGGGATCACGTCTTGCGGAAACCTGCCCCGGCCCCGGGCCGCGCCACCCCTTCGTTTACGTGCCGCATGCGCGATCGGATGCATGTCCTCTCGCCGCCCATTTGGCCCTTATTGTGCCAAGTTCGCCGTGGCGGGGGGCCGCCCGCCATGCTATAGGCCAGCCGCCGGGCGTGTTTCGCCGGCACGGAACGAGTGATTGGTCAAGGAAAGGCGCAGCCCATGTCGCAGCGCAGGGAATTCATGGCAGGCGCGCGGGAATTGCGGGCCGTCTTCGATGCCCAGCGGGGGCCCTTCCTCGCCGCCGTGGCCTTCTCCTGCGCCGTCAACCTGCTGATGCTGACCAGCCCGCTCTACATGATGCAGGTCTATGACCGCGTCCTCGGCAGCCAGTCCGAAGCCACCCTCGTCGCGCTGACCCTGCTGCTCACGCTGCTCTTCCTCATCATGGCCATCCTCGATCACTTCCGCGGCCGCGTCCTCGCCCGCATCGGTGCCGCCTACCAGACCCGGCTCGACCGCCGCGTGTTCGAGGCTGCCCTCACCCGCCATTTCGCCGCCCCCGAAGACCGCAGCGCCCTCGCCGCCCAGCGCGATGTCGAGGCGATCCGCGCCTTCTGGTCCTCACCCGCCCTCACCGCCCTGATCGACATGCCCTGGACCCCGGTCTATCTGGTCGCGATCTTCATCTTCCACCCGCTCCTCGGCTGGCTGGCCATCGCGGGCGGCCTCATCGTCCTTGCCCTTGCCCTGTTGAACCAGCGGCAGACCCGCGTCGCCCTTGCCCGGGCCTCCGAAGCCGCCCTCGTCGCCGACAGCAGCGCCGACCGCCTCCGCACCGAATCCGAAACGATCCGCGCCCTCGGCATGACAGGGGCCGCCTTCGACCGCTGGCAAAAGGCGCGCGGCGCGGCGCTGTCGCAGGGCCTTCTCGCCGCCGATCAGGGCGGCGGCTGGGGCGCGGCCTCGCGCGGCTTCCGGCTCTATCTGCAATCGGCCATGCTGGGCCTTGCCGCCTGGGTCGTGCTGCGCGGCGAACTCTCGCCCGGGGCGATGATCGCCGCCTCCATCCTGCTTGGCCGCGCGCTGCAGCCCCTGGAACAGGCCGTCTCGCAATGGCCCATCGTCTCCCGCGCGCAAGAGGCGCGTCTGCGGCTTTCCGAACTCCTCACCCGCATTCCCGCCCCGGCCCCGCGCACCGCCCTACCCCGCCCCGCCGCCCGGATCGAGGTGTCGGGCCTCACCATCATCCCCCCCGGCCAGACCGCCCCCACCCTGCGCGGCCTGTCCTTTTCGCTGCAACCCGGGCAGGCGCTCGGCGTCATCGGCCCCTCGGGGGCGGGCAAGTCCACCCTCGCCCGCGCGCTCACCGGGCTCTGGCCCCCCGCCGCGGGCTCTATCCGGCTTGATGGGGCCACCCCCGACCAGTTCACCCCCGATGCGCTTGGCGCGATGATCGGCTACCTGCCCCAGCGCGTCAGCCTCTTCGACGGCTCCATCGCCGAAAACATCGCCCGCCTCGCCCCCGGCGACGATGCCCGCATCGTGGCCGCCGCCCGCGCCGCCGATGCCCATGACATGATCCTCCGCCTCGCCCGTGGCTATGACACCGGCATGGATGCCGCCGGCGGCCAACTCTCCGGCGGTCAGGTGCAGCGCATCGGCCTTGCCCGCGCGCTTTATGGCAATCCCGTTCTGCTGATCCTCGATGAACCCAATTCCAACCTCGACAACGAAGGCTCCCTCGCCGTCAACGCCGCCATCCGCGCCCACAAGGCTGCGGGCGGCGCGGCCCTGATCATGGCCCATCGCCCCGCCGCCATTCAGGAATGCGACCTCCTCCTCGTGCTGGAGAACGGCCAGCGCCGCGCCTTCGGCCCCCGCGATCAGATCCTGCGCGAAATGGTGCAGAACGCAGGTGATATCGTGGGCAAGGTCGCCCCGGGGGGAATGCGATGATGAATGACGGCCCCGATTTCTCGCCCCGCCGCCATATCCGCGCGGGCCTTGCCACCCTGCTCGTGCTTCTCGCCATTCTCGGCCTCTGGGGAATGGGCACCGAACTCGACGGCGCGGTGATCGCCCCCGGCCAGATCCAGGTCGAACAGAACCGCCAGATCGTCCAGCATCCCGATGGTGGCGTCGTCGCCACCATCGCCGTGCGCGAAGGGCAGGCCGTGCAGGCTGGCGATCTGCTGCTCTCGCTCGATGGCAACCTGCTGAAATCGGAACACAGCATCACCGAAGCCCAGCTTCACGAAACCCGCGCCCGCCGCGCCCGGCTCGAGGCCGAGCGTGACGATGCCCCCGCCCCCGCCTTCCCCGCCGATCTGCTGGCCCTCGCCGACAGCCGCCCCGATGTCGCCGAACAGATCGAAGGCCAGCGCCGCCTCTTCGAGGCCCGCCGCGAAACCCTCGCCCGGCAATCCGATCAGCTGGCCCGCCGCCAATCCCAGATCGTCTCCCAGATCGAAGGCATCGACGCGCAATCCGTCGCGCTTTCCGCCCAGATCGACCTGATCCGCGGCGAACTCGCCGATCAGCAATCCCTGCTCGACAAGGGCCTCGCCCAGGCCGCCCGCGTGCTGGCGCTCCGCCGCGAAGAGGCGGGGCTTCAGGGCCGCATCGGCGAACTCACCGCCCTGCGCGCCCAATCCGAAGGCCGCATGACCGAGATCGACCTTGAAACCCTCCGCCTCGCCGCCCAGCGCCGGGAAGAGGCCACCGCCGAACTGCGCGAGATCGGCCCCGTGGAACGCGAACTCGCCGAACGCCTCGGCGCGCTGGCCGAACGCCTCGCCCGGCTCGACATCCGCGCCCCGGTCTCCGGCACCGTCCTCGGCCTTGCCGTCACCACCCCGCGCGCCGTCATCCGCCCCGCCGATCCCATCCTCTTCCTCATCCCGCAGGATCGCCCGCTGGTGATCGCCGCCCGCGTCGCCCCCGTCCATATCGACGAGGTCGCCGTCGGCCAGCAGGTTCGCCTCGTCTTCTCCGCCCTGCCCCAGCGCGAGGCGCCGGAACTCTTCGGCACCGTCGCCCTGCTCTCGGCCGATGCCCTCACCGATCCGGCCGGCGGCCCGCCCTTCTTTCGCGCCGAAATCGCCCTTCCCGCCGCCGAACTGGCCAAGCTCGGCGATCAGGCCCTTCTGCCCGGCATGCCGGTCGAGGCCTTCATCCGCACCGGCGCGCGCACGCCCATGGCCTATCTGCTGCAACCCTTCACCGACTATTTCCGCCACGCCTTCCGCGAATCCTGATCGCGAAGCGTCGCATCCCGCCTTGCCGCCCGCGCCTGCCCCGGCTAGCCTCCGCCCCGATCACGACCGGAGGTTCCCATGTCCATCGAAGCCCGCCTCGCCGAACTCGGCGTCACCCTGCCCGACGCCCCCGCCCCCGCGGCGAATTACGTCCCCTTCGTCGTGGTGGGAAACCTCGTCCACGTCTCGGGCCAGATCAGCCAGACGTCGGCCGGCCTGACCAAGGGCCGCCTCGGCGCTGACATGACCATCGAACAGGGGGCCGAAGCCGCGAAATCCTGCGCCATCTCGCTCCTCGCGCAGGTCAAGAAAGCCTGCGGCGGCGATCTCTCGCGCCTTGTGCGCGCGGTGAAACTAGTGGGCTTCGTCAATTCCACCGCCGATTTCACCGATCAGCCCAAGGTCATCAACGGCGCCTCCGATTTCCTCGTCGCGGCGCTGGGCGATGCGGGCCGCCATGCACGCTCCGCCGTCTCGGCCGCCTCGCTGCCGCTTGGGGTCGCCGTGGAAATCGAAGGCATCTTCGAAATCCGCTGACAAGCCATGCGCGTGCCCCTGCCCTCCGCCTTCCTGCGCCTGCCCATCGCCCACCGGGCGTTGCATGATGTCGCGCAGGGCCGCCCCGAAAACAGCCGCGCGGCCATCGCCGCCGCCATCGCCGCGGGCTACGCGATAGAGATCGACCTGCAACTGTCGCGCGATGGCGTACCCATGGTCTTCCATGACGAAACGCTGGAACGCCTCACGCCCCGCGAAGGCTGGCTCCGCGACCTCACCGCCGCCGAACTGGCGGAAATCCCCCTCAAGGGCGGCGATGAATGCATCCCCACGCTGGCAGAAATCCTCGCCCTCGTTGCAGGCCGCGCGCCCCTTCTGATCGAACTCAAGGATCAGACCCTCCGCATGGCCGAAACCGATGGCCGCCTCGAACAGGCCACCGCCCGCGCGCTGGCCTCCTATGACGGCCCCGTCGCGCTGATGTCCTTCAACCCCCATTGCATCGCCCGCATGGCCACCCTCGCGCCTGGCCTCCCGCGCGGTCTCACCACCTCCGCCTACGATCCCGAAGACTGGGCCCCCCTCACCCCCGAAACCTGCGACCGCCTCCGCCCCATCCCGGATTACGACCGCACCTTCTCCTCCTTCATCTCCCACGAACATACCGATCTCGCGCGCCCCCGCGTGGCCGAACTTGCGGCCCAAGGCGCCGCCATCCTCTGCTGGACGATCAAATCCCCCGAGGCTGAGGCCGCCGCCCGCCGCATCGCCCAGAACATCACCTTCGAACGCTACCCCGCCGCCCTTCCCGCTTGGACGCCCGCCGCAGCCACCCCACCTTCGCGCTGACCGACAGGATCCAGAACCGACACCGGGGTCCGGGGCCGGATGGCCCCCGGCCTCGCCAGAAAGACCAACAGGCGGGCATGACCAGAACCGACCTCCTCGACAGCCTCGACCAGATCGCCCCCGCCGACTGGGACGCCCTCGCCTGCCCCGAGGCGTCGGATGGCTCCCGCCCGCTTGACCCCTTCACCACCCACCGCTTCCTGTCGGCACTCGATGCCTCCGGCTCCACCGGCACCGGCACCGGCTGGTCCCCCCGCCCCCTCGTCCTGCGCGACGCGACCCGCCTCCTCGCCGCAACACCGCTCTACGTGAAATCCCATTCGCAGGGCGAATACATCTTCGATCACGGCTGGGCGCAGGCCTATGAACGCGCGGGCGGGCGCTACTACCCGAAACTCCAGATCGCCGTCCCCTTCACCCCCGCCACCGGCCGCCGCTTCCTCGCCGCCCCCGATGCCCCCCATGCCCGCGATGAACTGGTCGATGCCGCGATCCACCTCGCCCGCACGAACCGCCTCTCCTCGCTCCACATCACCTTCTGCACCGGGGAAGAGGCCGAAACCCTCGCCCCCCGCCACGGCCTCCTCCACCGCGTCACCCAGCAATTCCATTGGGAGAACCGGGGCTACACCAGTTTCGACGATTTCCTGTCCGACCTCTCGTCGCGCAAGCGCAAGATGATCCGCAAGGAACGCGAAACCGCCCGCGCCTCAGGCCTCACGATCCGCGCGCTGACCGGCGATCAGATCGAACCCAGCCACTGGGATGCCTTCTGGCAATTCTACCAGGATACCGGCGCGCGCAAATGGGGCACCCCCTACCTCACCCGCCGCTTCTTCGGCATCGCGCATGAAACCATGCGCCACGACATGCTCCTCGTCCTTGCCGAACACACGGACGGCACCCCCGTCGCGGGCGCGCTCAATTTCATCGGCCGCGACACGCTCTATGGCCGCTACTGGGGCTGCCTCGAAGATCACCCCTGCCTGCATTTCGAACTCTGCTACTATCAGGCCATCGACTGGGCCATCGCCCATGGTCTCGCCCGGGTCGAGGCCGGCGCGCAGGGCGAACACAAGCTTGCCCGTGGCTACCTGCCCACCCCCGTCCATTCCCTGCACTACATCACCGATCCGGGCCTGCGCGATGCTGTCGCCCAATATCTCCGCGCCGAACGCCGCGCCGTGGATGAAGAGATCGAGGTTCTCACCGCCTACGGCCCCTTCCGGCGCATCACCGCCGAAGACTGACCGCGCGCTTGACGCGACCGCCGATCAGGATTCTTCTGCGAAAAACCCTGATCCGAATGGCCCTGCGCCATGCGCCCCCACCGGCCACCGCCCGAGCCCCAGAAATTTCGCAGAAATTTCGTCACACGATTTTTCGCAGAAAAATCGCCCCCCGCGAAAGGATCCCCATGCCCGACCGCCCGTCCTACCAGCCCGTCACCGAAGCCGATCTCGCCCCCCTCACCACCGCAGGCTGGATCGTCATCGAAGGCGGCCGCGCCATCGCCAAGGTCTTCACCTTCGCCAATTTCATCGAGGCCTTCGGCTTCATGACCCGCGCCGCGCTCTGGGCCGAGAAATGGAACCACCACCCCGACTGGTCCAATGTCTACAAGACCGTCACCGTCACGCTCACCACGCATGATACCCACGGCCTCACCAACATGGACATCAAGCTTGCCGCCAAGATGGACCAGCTCGCCTACGACTGACGCCTTCCGTCACGCCGCCTCCGGCGTCAGCCACCGCCTGAGCAGCGCCATCGGATGCGCCTTCAGCGTCAGCCGCAGCGACACGTAATCCTCCACCACCTGCTCGCCCATCGTCATCTCGCGCAGCGCCACCGCAGGCTCCACGATCCCCTCCCCGTCGATATCCCCCGCGAACAGCGGTAGGGGGCTGCCCTCCACCAATGCCTTCGCCGCCCACAACGCCTCGCGCCGCGTCACGCCCAGGCTCGCAAAACAATCCGCCTCCGCCAGCCGCGCCAGCATCCGCGCCCCCAACCCCGCGCGCCGCCACACATCCTCCACCGCCGCATAGCCATTGCCCCGCGCCGCCACGATCCACTGCGCCTCCTCCTCCGGCATCCCCTTCACCTGCCGGAACCCCAGCCGCAGCGCGAGGCCCCCCCGCCCGTCAGGCTCCATCACATTGTCCCAATGGCTCGCATTGATGCAGGGCGGGCGCACCACCACCCCATGCTCCCGCGCATCCCGCACGATCTGCGCAGGCGCATAGAACCCCATCGGCTGACTGTTCAGAAGCGCGCAGGCGAATATCCCCGGATGATGCCGCTTCAGCCACGCGCTCGCATAGACCAAGAGCGCGAAACTCGCCGCATGGCTCTCGGGGAACCCGTAACTCCCGAACCCCTCGATCTGCGCGAAACAGCGCGCGGCAAACTCCTCGGCATAGCCATTCGCCGCCATCCCCGCCATGAAGCGGTCCCGGAACTCGCTCACATTCCCATGCTTCTTGAACGTCGCCAGCGACCGGCGCAGACGGTCGGCTTCCGTCGGCGTGAACCCCGCCCCGATGATGGCAATCTGCATCGCCTGTTCCTGAAACAGCGGCACGCCCAGCGTCTTGCCCAGCACCCGCCCCAATTCATCCGAAGGGAAGGTCACCACCTCCTGCCCGTTCCGCCGCCGCAGAAAGGGATGCACCATATCCCCCTGTATCGGCCCCGGTCGGATGATCGCCACCTGAATGACGAGGTCATAGAACGTCCGCGGCCGCATCCGCGGCAGGAAATTCATCTGCGCCCGGCTTTCCACCTGAAACACGCCCAGACTGTCCGCCCTGCACAGCATGTCATAGGTCGCAGGGTCCTCCGCCGGCAGGCTGGCCAGCGAATGCCTTACCTGATGATGCCGCTCCATCAGGTCAAAGGCCTTGCGGATGCAGGTCAGCATCCCCAAAGCCAGCACATCCACCTTCAATATCCCCAAAGTATCAATGTCATCCTTGTCCCAGCAGATGACGGTTCGATCCTCCATCGTCGCATTCTCCACCGGCACCAGCTCGTCCAGCCGCCCCTCGGTGATGATGAACCCGCCGACATGCTGGCTCAGGTGCCGCGGAAACCCCTGTATCTCGTCGATCAGTTGCAGCGTCAGCGCCAGCCGCCTGTCGCCCGGGTCCAGCCCGATCTCCCGCAGCCGCACCTCCGTAATCTGCCCCGGCCCGCCCCAACCCCAGATCTGGCTCGACATCGCCCCCAGCGTATCCTCGCTCAGCCCCATCGCCCGCCCCACCTCGCGCACCGCGCGCTTGCCGCGATAATGGATCACCGTGGCGCACAGCCCCGCCCGGTGCCGCCCATAGCGCGCATAGATGTGCTGGATCACCTCCTCGCGCCGCTCATGTTCGAAATCCACGTCGATATCCGGCGGCTCGTTCCGCGCCTCGCTGACAAAGCGTTCGAAGACCATCGTCCCGATCTCGGGCGAAACACTCGTCACGCCCAGCGCATAGCAAACCACCGAATTCGCCGCCGACCCCCGCCCCTGACACAGGATCCCCCGCCCGCGCGCGAAATCCACGATATCATGCACCGTCAGGAAATAAGGCTCATACCGCAGCTTCCCGATCAGAGCCAACTCATGCGCCATCTGCGCCCGCACCCGCTCCGGCGCGCCATCCGGGTATCGCCAGTCCAGCCCCGCCCAAGCCAGCCGCGCCAAGCGCTCCGCCGCCGTCTCGCCCCCCGTCACCTCCGACGGGTACTCATAGCGCAACTCGTCCAGCGAAAAGCGCAGGCTCCCCGCCACCTCCCCCGCCTGATGCACCGCCGCCTCGTGCCCGGCAAACAGCCGCAGCATCTCGGCCTCCGACCGCAACCGCTGCCCGCATGGGGCAGCGCCCGCCGCCCCAGATCATCCACCCGCACCCCAAGACGGATCGCCGTCAGCACATCCGCCATTCGCCGCCGCGCCCCGTGATGCATGATCGGCAGGGCACTGGCGACAGGCAACACCCCCACCCCCTCCGCCAACCGCGCCAGCCGCGCGAAGCGCACCCTATCCTGCCCGTCATAGCGGCGCCATCAGCAGGAAGCACCGCCCCCGAACCGCGCCACCAACCGCGCCACCACCCCCGCCACGCCTCCATCTGCCCCGCTGGGGCGGATGGATCAGCATCACCATCCCCCTCCCCCATTCCAGCAGATCATCCGCCCCCAGATCGCACTCCCCCTTCTCCACCCGCAACCGCCCGAGGGAAATCAGACGGCACAACCGCCCCCACCCCGCCCGATCCTCCGGCAGGCAGGTCACCGCAAACCCGCAGCGCAACACGATCCTTGCCGCCGGGATCAACCGCGTCCCCGGCCAATCCCCCCCCTCCTCCGCCGCCACCCGCGCCAATTCCCGCGCCTTGGCATGGGCCCGCACGATGCCCGCGACGGAATTCACATCCGCCACGGCCACCCCCGCCATCCCCATGTCACAGGCACGCGCCATCACCTCCTCGGGATGCGACGCCCCGTGCAGGAAGGTGAAATTCGACAGGGCCGAGAGTTCGACAAAGGCCATGGGCAGCAGGGGATTCGCAGATGTTTCGAATAGAACATTATAGGAACATCCGCACGAAAGACGAGTCCCGCCCCGTCAAACCCCATCAAACAGAATATCCACCGCCCGCTTCAGCCCATCCCGCTCAGAAGAGAGGCTGACGACGAAATCCCGCAACTCCGCCCCCGGCAGCGCGGCCAATTCCTGCACCCGGACGATCCAGACCGTCCCGTCGATCTCCACCTTCGGTGTAAGGCCGGGAAAGGCCGCATAACGCCCCGCCTCGCGCAACGGTGCCACGATCCGCGACGCCTCCAGCCCGATCAGGTCCGTCTGCAAATCCACGACGAACATCCCATTCTTCAACCGGAACACATCGAACTGCGCCATGCGCCCCTGCCCTCAGAACGTGCGGAACGCGGCCAACGGCAACCCCTCGCGCGCCACCTCCTCGGCATAGGCATCCAGCGCCGCACGATTTTCCTCGCGCCAAAGGCGGTTGCGCTCGGCTTTGGCGGCCTCGGCAATCGCCGTCTCCGCCAGACGCGACATGTTCAGACCCAGCGCACGGGCCTCTTCCGCCACTTCGGCGTCAACTGTCAGGTTCACCTTGATCCGGCCCATGATCCGCACCCCAAACCGTCCGTATCTTTCAGGAGTATACATCACCCGTGCCACGCATCAAGAGAGCGTCACTCCGCCAGTATCACCTCCAGCGCCTCCTCCGCCGTTTCCACGAACCGGAACAACTCCAGATCCGCCGCCGCGATCAGCCCCTGATCCGCCAGCGCCTGCCAGTTCACCACGCCTTCCCAGAAGGCCCGCCCGAACAGCAAAAACGGCACCGGCTTCATCCGCCCCGTCTGGATCAGCGTCAGCGCCTCGAACATCTCGTCCAGCGTCCCGAACCCGCCGGGGAAAATGCACACCGCCCGCGCCCGCATCAGGAAATGCATCTTGCGAATGGCGAAATAGTGGAAGTTGAAGCACAGATCCGGCGTCACATGGGCATTCGGCGCCTGCTCATGCGGCAGCACGATGTTCAACCCGATCGACTGCCCCCCCGCCTCGGCCGCGCCCTGATTGCCCGCCTCCATGATGCCGGGTCCGCCCCCCGTCACCACCACCAACTCCCGCCCGTAACTCTTCAGGCTCTCCACGGTGATCAGTTGCGCCAGCTTCCGCGCCTGCTCATACCACCCGGCCAAAGCCCCCGCAGGCCCCGTGCCATCCGCCCGCACCCGCGCCGATCCCATCACCACGACGGTGGACCTGATCCCCCGCTCATCCAGCACCATCTGCGGCTTCAGCAGTTCCAGCTGCAGCCGCACAGGGCGCAACTCCTCGCGCATCAGGAAATCGGTGTCGGTAAAGGCCAGCCGATAGGCCGGTGCCCGCGTCTGGGCGGTATCCGGCAACCGCTCCGCCGCCGCCGCATCCTCGGTGCTGTCGCGGAAAGGGTGCCTGCGCCCGTCATCCTTCGGTGTCATGCCGTTCCTCTTGTTGCATGGGCCTTTCGCCCTCTCTATAGGGTCGCACCGGACCGGACCAATCAAAAGGGGGAATTGCCCGTGACCTACGCCGCGCTCGAAGCCGCCATCGAAACCGCGTGGGACGCCCGCGACAGCATCACCCCCGCAACGAAAGGCGAGGCCCGCGATGCCATCGAGGCAACGCTGACCGCGCTCGACAACGGCACCCTGCGCGTGGCCGAACGGCAGGCCGACGGGCAATGGCACGTCAACCAATGGGCCAAGAAGGCGGTGCTGCTCTCCTTCCGCCTGACCGACATGTATGAAATCTCCGGCTCCAACGGCGGCGCGAACTGGTGGGACAAGGTGCCGTCGAAATGGCAGGGCTGGACAGCCGACGACTGGCGCCGCGCCGCCTTCCGCGCCGTCCCCGGCTCCATCGTCCGCCGCTCGGCCTATATCGCCAAGGGCGTGGTCCTGATGCCCTCCTTCGTGAACATCGGCGCCTATGTCGATGAAGGCTCCATGGTCGATGGCTGGGCCACCGTCGGCTCCTGCGCGCAGATCGGCAAGAACGTCCACCTCTCGGGCGGCGTCGGCATCGGCGGCGTGCTGGAACCCATGCAGGCCGGTCCCACCATCATCGAAGACAACTGCTTCATCGGCGCGCGCTCGGAAGTCGTGGAAGGCTGCATCATCCGCGAAGGCTCCGTCCTTGGCATGGGCGTCTTCATCGGCAAATCCACCAAGATCGTCGATCGCGAAACCGGCGAAGTGATGTATGGCGAAGTTCCCGCCGGATCGGTGGTGGTCGCAGGCTCCATGCCCTCCAAGGGCGGCCTAAACCTCTACTGCGCCGTGATCGTGAAAAAGGTCGATGCCCAGACGCGGTCCAAGACCTCGATCAACGATCTCCTGCGCGACTGATCCATAAAGCCGCGACACAAGGGGCAGGGCACACCCTCCGCCCCTTCATCTTGGCCCAAATACCCAAATGCCGACGCCCCCACCCCGCGCCACGCGCAGGCACGGGCTTCCCTCGGCAGGGGTCTTCTCGCTTAAGGTCAACCCACAAAAACCCCGCCCCGGGCTTGACCCGGGGCCTCCCGGCAGACCCGCCACAACGCCGACCGGAGGCCCCGGATCAAGTCGGGGGCGCGACGCCCTCAAGGCCCGGCCTCCGCGCCCGCCCAAAAGATCCACCACATTCCGCACAGGAGTCCCGTAGGGCGGGGTTCACCCCGCCACCCCGCGCTTCGCCTCCGGCCCCGGCACTCCTACCGCCCCAGAAGACGCGCCTCGCGCCCCTTCACCTCCACCCGTGCCAGCGGCCCAAAGCCGCCCTCCCGCAATATCGGAAACAAACCGCAGGATCTCGTCCTGCACCCCGGCGTCAGCCGCCATCGCCTGATCGCCGGGGTATGAAGCCCGCAGGGCAGGCCATTGGCCATCACCACCTCATGCCGGTCGAACAGCAGGTGATAGTGACCTCGCCCTCCACCACTCCGCACCGCGCGCCCGTCCACCAGATGCTTGGCCTTCACCAGCACCTCCGCCTCGCCAAACAGCAACTCCGCCCGCGCCCCGGTCAGCAATACGCGATGGTTCCCCGAAAGCCGCAGCGCCCTATGCGCGCCCAGCGTCCCCGCCGCGATCTCCACCGGCGCATCCGCCTCAGTGCGGCCCGCGTCACCCGCCCCACCCAGCGCAGCACCTGCTGCCTCGTGATCCCGCGTCAGCACGCGGTCCCTGGGCCGCAGCCGCTCCACCGCCACCTCGCCCCCGGCACCGCGATCCGCGTGCCCGCCACGAAACAGGCCACGATGTTCAGCGTCAGGAAGGCGACATCGGTATTGCCTGCGGCATCCGTCACCTCATAGGTCAGCACGGCTGTCATCAAGCTTGTCCGCATGGCATCAGGATCCCCCACCCTTCACCTCGATCACATCGCCCGAGGGCAACCTGACAACGCTGCCTTCCGTCACCTCCACCCTGTTGACCTTGGTCACCCGCAATTCGCCGGGAAAGCTCGATCGGTCATTGGCCAGCACATCCACCCTCTCGAACGTGCCCTTGCGGATGGTCAGGACGTCATCCTCGGCGATCAGCGCCACCTGCACCGAATCCGCCGCGATCATCACCGCCGAGTCATAGGCCCCGTCCCCGCCATCGCCGATGGCCATGCGAAAGGTGTTCTCCTGCCCCTCGATCACCGGCACCTTCAGCGTCAGCGTCACGGTGAACCCGTCCATCTCGGTGTTATACGTATTGGCCGCCGCCGGGTTGTCGACGTAAAGGTTGGCGTTCGACACAGTGTTGATGTTGTCGATGGTGATATCGCCCGTCCCCACCGTCAGCGTCGCCGGAACCCCGTTCACCCAGACGCAGAAAGCATCGTTGAAGCCGGAATTGACGTATTCCAGATATTCCTCGGATGACCAGACGATCTGCATCGTCAGCACATCCCCGCTCGGCACGAAAACCGATTCGAACACCGCCGCGTCAAAGGTGGTCTGCCCCGACACCTTGCTCAGCATCGCATCGCCGGTCTTGCCGAAATCGGTGCTGGTGCCCGCGCTGATATTGGCATCGCCCGAGGATTGGGTGAAATCCGCGACCTTGCCCGTCGAAAGGATCAACCCGCTATCCGAAGGCGCGACACCCGGCATCGTCGTCTCGGCACCGCTATAGATGCCCACCTGCCCCGATTGCCCGCTATAGCTGGCCGATACGATCTTGATCCCGGACCCGAAGATGGTCTCGGCCATCTCCATCGCGCCCGCGCTGTCGATCTGCAACTCCATGTCCGCGCACTCCACTACACTCCGGATGCGGCAACGACCGCGCCCCTGCGCGTTTTAGCTTTGGTTAACAACTCGCGCGCAAACGCCGCCCCGCAAGCCGCTTTGCGCTTTCGCCCCGCCAATGCTAAGCCCCGGCAGGTTTGTGCAATCGGCCATCGGGGGGCGGGCAGGGCATGTCGGACGAAATCGAGAAACCCAAACGCGAAAAGCGGCCCCAGCAGGTCTATACGCTCGTGGTCGAGGTCGGCCGCAAACCCGGCGACGGCCTGCCGGACAAGGCCACCGGCGCCGCGCTCATCTGCTATGCCTCGGGCGTGGATGAGGAAGAAGCCGTCCGCGAAACCGTCGCCATCCTGAAACAGGCCGATCTCGCGCCGCTCGACGTGTCGGGCTATGGCACGCTGGAGGAACGTCTGAAATCCGGGGACGAGATCGACAGCGCCGAACGCAAGCTCATGCAGCGCGCGCTGGAAGAGAATTCGGTCATCGTCGCCCAGATGACCCCCTTCTTCGACTGATCACACCACCCGTCGCTGCATCCCCTGCACGGCATTTCGCAGCGGCAGCGCCTCATAGGCATCCAGCACCCGCATCGCCCCTCGCAGCGTCCCGGTCGCCCCGGCAGGCCCCACCGTGGCCAGCAGGCAGCCATCGGCCTCCACCAGTTCCGCCGCACCCAGATCCAGCACCACGCCCAGCGCCACCGCCCTCCGGCTGTCGATCACCGCCATCTGCCCATCCGCCAGATGCCGCGCCAGAACCAGCACATCCTCTTCCCCGAACAGGTATTCCGCCTCCGGCCCGGACACCACCACCGGCTGATCGGGCGACACCAGCATATCCATCGACCGCCCGAAATAGGGCATCCGCAGCCGGATCGGCGCAAGGCTGCCCCGGCTCGGCACCTGCAGCCGCGTCACCCCCACCAGGGCCACCGCCCCGCTGTCGCGCGTCATCACCCGGTCGCCCGGCCGCAGGCGGCCCGCCGCCACCGGCCCGCGCGGTGTCATCACCGGCGTGGCCATCCCCAGCCAGGCCACCGGCCCCGGCATCTCTTCGCCCGGCATCACCCCGAACCACAGCACCGCCGGATGCCGCATCACGCCCTCGCCCCCGGCGCACAGCGCCCGCAGATGATCCAGCTGCATCGGCAGCGCCTGATCCCCCCGCGCCATCAGCCGCTGCCCACCCAGTTCCAGCGTCATCCACCAGCCCCGCGCCCGGCAATCCCAGCCGAAACTCAGCCGCGCCACGCCCAGCTTCTGCGGCAAAGGCCCCGGCAGCACATGGCGCAGCAGCCGCTCGCCCTGCCGATGCAGCAGCGCGATCCCCGCGCCCAGATCGTGAAACAGCGACAGCGCCACCTCGTCCCGGCCCGCCCCCATCCGCAGATCCAGCAGAACCCCGGCCCCCGCCAGCGGCAGGTCGATCTCAAGGATCAGAACCCCGCGCGCCAAGGCGCCCGCCCGCGGTTCCCCGGGCAGGTCGGGCTGGTCCGACAGGGCGATCCAGCGGCTCACGTCAGGCGGCGGCGTTTACCAACATGTCGCCCATCATGACCCGGGCTTCAAAGGCTTTCAACACGCGCCGTGCGGTCGGGCCATATCCGGCCCCACTTTCCGGGTCGAGATCGGGAAACAGCGCGCAAAGCTCCGCCAGAACATCGCGCTCCAGCGCCCCCAGCGCCTGCCCGCCGGGCAGAAAGCTCTCGCTGGCCAGCCCCTCGGACCAGATCACCTGATGCCGGTCGAACATCAGATGCAGATACTCCACCTCGCCCCCGGGTTGCCGCCGGATCGTCCGGTCATTCACCAGATGCTTGGCCGCCACCAGAACCTCCGCCTCACCGAACAGCAGTTCGGCCATGCCGCTTGTCAGCAGCACCCGATGCTCCGGCGACAGCTTCAGCGCCCCATGCGCCCCCAGCGCGCCCGCGGCAAAGGCGATGGGCGCAAAGGCCCCCTGTGCCGCCACCCGCCGCCGCCCGATCCAGCGCAAGGGCTGCGCGCCCTCATCCCGCGTCAGCACCAGATCGCCGGGCTCCAGTTCCTCCACCGGCACCGGGCCCCCGGGCGTCTCGATCCGGGTTCCGGCCACGAAACAGGGCACCATCGACAGGGTGACAAGCCCCACATCGCTGCTGCCCTGCCCGTTCGACACGGTATAGGTAAAGCTCTGCGTCTCCACCGTGCCATTGGCCACGGCGGTAAAGGTTCCATCCGCATTCAGCGTGATCTGCTCGCCCGACGGCAGCGTGATCGTCTGCCCCGCCACCACCGGCTGCCCATTCACATGGGTAATCACCAGCGACCCGGTCGAGGCGCTGTCATTGTCCAGCACCCGCAGCACGCGCGTCCCGTTCGGGCCCATCGTCTCGGCATCATCCAGCGCGATCACCGCCGTCTGGATCGAATCCCCCGCGATCAGCAGGTTGCTGTCATATTGCGCATCGCCCACATCCGCGATGCCGATGCGGATGGTGTTCTGCACCCCCGCCGTCACCGGAATCGACAAGGACAGCGTCACCGTGAAGCCGTCCATCTCGGTGTTGTACTGGTCCGACTGGTTGTCGATGAACAGGTTCTGCTGCGTCGCCCCGTTGATGTTGTTCACGCTGGCCGTGCCGCCGTTCACCGTCATCGGCACCGACACGCCATTCACCCAGACGCCCACCACATCGTTGAAATTGCTGTTGATGTATTCGGGGTATTCCTCCGAGGCGAAGACAAAGTTCATCGTCATCATGTTGCCCGAAGGCACGAAGGTCACATCCAGAAAGGACGCGTCATAGGTGCTGGCCCCACCCACCAGCGCGTTGAAAAGCGCGTTGTTGTTCGGCCCCGACGTATCGGTCGTCGTGCTGGAACTGCGGTTGGGATCGCCGCTCGATTGCGTGAAAGAGGCCGCAAGCCCGGTGGACAGGATCACCCCGGTATCCGAAGGCACGACACCCGGCGCCAACTGCCCGTTGCTGTAGATCGCGCTCGAAGTGCCCTGCCCGGTATAAGAGGCGCTCACCACCGTCACGCCCGCGCCGAAGATGGCATTGGCCATGTCCAGCGCCGAGGCGCTGGTATTGTAGGTCAGTTCGGCACCCGTCGCCATCTCGCCTCACCCATCCCGCCGCCGCGGGCCGCGCGGCCCCGGGCAGTCAACATCAATTAAAGTTAACAACTCCGGCTCTATGGTCGGTGAATGTTGCGAAAGTATGTCCCTCGTGGCGCATAAGTCTGTCCGCCGGGATGCGATCCGGCGCGCGCAGCGCCGCCCGGGCACGCCGCCGCCCGCCGGTTGCGGCCCGGCCCGCGCCGCGCTATCCCCCTGCCAACCGCCCGGAAAGGACCGCCATGCCCACCGATCCCGCCGCCCTCACCGCCGCGCTCATCCGCTGCCCGACCGTGACCCCCGCCGAAGGCGGCGCGCTGACGCTGCTCGAAGATCTGCTGACGAAGGCCGGCTTCACCTGCACCCGGGTCGACAGGAACGGCACCCCCAACCTCTTCGCCCGCTGGGGCGCGCGGGGGGCCAACCGCAGCTTCGGCTTCAACGGCCATACCGATGTCGTCCCCGTGGGCGATGTCGCGGCCTGGACGCAGGATCCCTTCGGAGCGGCCATCGTGGATGGCTGGATGTATGGCCGGGGCGCCACCGACATGAAATCCGGCGTCGCCGCCTTCGCCGCCGCCGCCATCGACTTCGTCACCGAAACCCCGCCCGACGGCGCGGTGATCCTTGCGATCACGGGGGATGAGGAAGGCGACGCGCAGGACGGCACCGTGGCGCTCCTCGACTGGATGGCCACGAACGGCGAACGCATGACCCACTGCCTTGTCGGCGAACCCACCTGCCCCGATCACATGGGCCAGATGATGAAAATCGGCCGCCGCGGCAGCCTCACCGCATGGTTCACGGCAACCGGGGTGCAGGGCCATTCCGCCTATCCCCACCGGGCAAAGAACCCCATGCGCGCGCTGACGACCCTCCTCTCCCGCCTGCCGGATCAACTGGACGAAGGCACCGGCCATTTCGACCCCTCCACCCTCCAAATCACCACCATCGACTGCGGCAACCCCGCGAACAACGTGATCCCCGCGCGCGGCACCGCCACCGTCAACATCCGCTTCAACGACGCGCATTCGGGCGACAGCATCGCCACATGGCTGCGGTCCGAGGCCGCCAAGGTCGAAGCCGAAACCGGCGTCCAGATCGCCACCCGCATACAGATCAGCGGCGAAAGCTTCCTTACCCCGCCGGGAGACCTGTCTGCCCTGATCTCCCGCGCCGTGCAGGCCGAAACCGGCGTGACGCCGGAACTCTCCACCACCGGCGGCACCTCCGACGCCCGCTTCGTGAAGAATCACTGCCCCGTGGTGGAATTCGGCCTTGTCGGCCGAACGATGCATCAAGTGGATGAGCGCGTCGAAGTCGCCCAGATCCACCAGCTCAAATCCATCTACAGCCGCATCCTGCGCGACTACTTCGCATGACCGTCAGCATCCAACCCACCCGCGACATCGCCACCTGCCGCCACCTCCGCCGCGTGGTCTTCATCGAAGAACAGGGCGTGCCGGAAGCCGATGAGATCGACGACAAGGACGACGACGCCATCCACCTCCTCGCCTCCGACGCAGGGGAACCCGTCGGCTCTGCCCGCCTCCTCCTGTCCGGCACCACCGGCAAGATCGGCCGCGTCTGCGTCCTCGCCTCGCACCGCGGCACCGGCCTCGGCGCGGCGCTGATCCGCGCGGCGCTGACGGAACTCCGCGCGCGGGGCATGACCACCGCCAAGCTCGGCAGCCAGACCCACGCCATCGGCTTTTACGAACGCCTGGGCTTCACCCCCACCGGCCCTGAATACATGGACGCCGGCATCCCCCACCGCGACATGCAGCTTACCCTGCAGGACAGGGGGGGCAACTGCCCCCCCTGACCCCCCCGGTTCCAGATTTTCGTCACCATCGCGGGCGGCAGCGTCGCATGGGTATTTTTGCCAAGGTGAAAGGGCGGGGGCGATCTCCCCTCACCCGGAACGGGGGAGGGGCCGGGGGAGGGGGTGGCCCGCAAAGCGCAATGGCCTTTCTTCATCGCCCATGCTAACCCAAGCTCATGCAGGAGATCCCCACCAAAGCCCAGATCCTTCAATGGATCGCCGACAATCCCGGCCTTTCCGCCAAGCGCGACATCGCCAAGGCGTTCAACATCAAGGGCGCCGCGCGGATCGACCTGAAGCGCCTCCTGCGCGAGCTGGAGGATGAGGGTGCCATCACGAAGAAGGCCCGCACCTATCGCGACCCCGACAGCCTGCCCCCCGTCACCCTGCTGACCGCCCTGCCCCCCGACGCGCAGGGCGACATCTTCCTGGCACCCATGGAATGGCAGGGCGCGGCGGAAGACGCCCCCCGCATCCTCTTCATCCCCAAGAAGGGCGACCCCGCCCTCGGCGCGGGCGACCACGTGCTGGCGCGGCTGGCGAAGGTTGATCTCGACGACTACCAGTATGAGGCCCGCCTGATCCGCCGGCTCGGATCGAACCCGACCAAGGTTCTGGGCATCTTCCGCAGGAATGCCGAAGGCGGCCGCATCGTCCCCATCGACAAGGGCGCCGACAAGGAATGGATGGTCGGCCGCGACGACACGCTCGACGCCCGCGATGGCGAGTTGGTGGAGGCCGAACAGCACGGCCCCAAACGCATGGGCCTGCCCCGCGCCCGCATCGTCCAGCGCCTCGGCGATCCGATGGGGCCAAAAGCCGTCTCCCTCATCGCCATCCACCAGCATGGCATCCCCGACCGCTTCCCCGATCAGGTCATTGCGGAAGCCGAATCCGCCAAGCCTGCCCCGATGGACGGTCGCGAAGACCTGCGCGACCTCCCCCTCGTCACCATCGACCCGTCGGACGCCCGCGACCATGATGACGCGGTCTTTGCCGAAGCCGATACCGACGCCCACAACCCCGGCGGCCATATCGTCTGGGTCGCCATCGCCGACGTCGCCCATTACGTCCGCCCCGGCAGCGCCCTCGACCGCGAGGCGAGGAAGCGCGGCAACTCCACCTATTTCCCCGACCGCGTGGTGCCGATGCTGCCCGATATCCTGTCGGGCGACCTCTGTTCGCTGCACGAAGGCGTGGATCGCCCCTGCCTAGCCGTCCGCCTGAAACTGGATGCCGAGGGCAACAAGATTTCCCACCGCTTCCTGCGCGGCATCATGCGCTCTGCCGCCTCCCTTACCTACGAGGAGGTGCAGCAGGCCCATGACGGCCACCCCTCCCCCCGCACCGCGCCGCTGATCCCCCGCATCATCGCGCCCCTCTACGCGGCCTACGAGGCCGCGACCAAGGCCCGCCACCTGCGTCAACCGCTCGACCTCGACCTTCCCGAACGCAAGATCGTCCTGTCGGACGAGGGCAAGGTCCTCTCCGTCGCCTTCCGCGAACGCTTCGACGCGCATCGCCTGATCGAGGAATTCATGATCCTCGCCAACGTCGCCGCGGCCGAGGAGCTGATCCGCCTCAAACGCCCCCTCCTCTTCCGCGTGCATGAGGAACCCAGCCCCGAGAAACTGGATGCGCTCCGCGAAGTGGCCGAGGCGTCCGGTTTCACCCTCGCCAAAGGGCAGGTGCTGAAGACCGCCCACCTCAACCGCCTGCTCGCACAGGCTCAGGGCACCGAATTCGACGAGCTGATGAACATCTCCACCCTGCGGTCGATGACGCAGGCCTATTACCACCCCGAAAACTTCGGCCATTTCGGCCTGTCGCTGCGGTCCTACGCGCATTTCACGTCGCCCATCCGCCGCTATGCCGACCTGATCGTCCACCGCGCGCTGATCGTCGGTCACAACTGGGGCAAGGACGGGTTGTCCGCGCAGGACATCGAAGCGCTGGACGAAACCGCCAAGCTCATCTCCGACGCCGAACGCCGCTCCATGACGGCGGAACGCGACACCAACGACCGCTACCTCGCCGCTTACCTCTCGGACCGCGTCGGCAGCGAATTCACCGGCCGCATCTCGGGCGTGCAACGCTTCGGCCTCTTTGTGAAACTGGATGAAACCGGGGCCGACGGCCTGATCCCGATCCGGGAAGTCGGGCGCGAATTCTTCCATTACGACGACCAGACGCAAACCCTGATGGGTGCCGATACCGGCCTCACCCTCGGCATCGGGCAGAAGGTCACCGTGCGCCTCTCCGAGGCGATCCCCGTCACCGGGGGCCTCACCCTCGAACTCCTCTCGCTCGACGGGGCACCCCTGCCGCGCAGCACGAACACGGGGCGCAAAGGCCGCTTCACCCCGCGCAAACCCGGTGCCTCCGCCGCCCGCGATGCGAAACTGAAACGCAAGGTGATCCGCAAACGGCGCTGACGGCAAGTCTCCGCCCGCGCCCCGCCCCGGCATCTTTGTGCCGGGGCGGCACTGCCCTATCTTCTGTCGCAACGACAAGAAGACCCCACAGGCAGGTGACGTGATGCGTGCAGCGATCCTTTTCCTCTCCCTCCTCCCGCTTCCCGCCCTTGCAGGCCCCGCCGCCTTGCCGCACCTTGCCACGCCACAGCACATCACCCCCGGAGGCGGCATCGTGATCCAGATCGGCACCCAGTCGGGCCTCGACCAATGGGCCGAAACCTTCCGCCCCCGCGCCCTTGCCGCAGGCATCGCCCCCGCCACCCTCGACGCCGCCTTCGCGGGCCTGCGCTACAACCCCGACGTCATCGAGAAAGACCGCAATCAGGCCGAATTCACCCGCACCATCTGGGATTACCTCGACCGCGCCGTATCCGACCTGCGGGTGGAAAACGGGCGCGCGGCGATAAGCGACAACCGCCGCCTGCTGGATCGGCTGGAGGCCACCTACGGCGTCCCGGCCGAGGTGATCACCGCCGTCTGGGGGCTGGAATCAAGCTTCGGCGCGAACCGCGGCGACATCCCCGTGATCGAGGCGCTGGCGACGCTGGCCTATGAAGGCCGCCGGGGGGCCTTCTTCGAGGCGCAACTGATCGACGCCCTGCGCATCCTGCAAAGCGGCGACGCGCGGCTAGAGAATTTCACCGGAAGCTGGGCCGGGGCCATGGGCCATACGCAATTCATCCCCTCCAGCTTCCACGCCTTCGCCGTGGATTTCGATGGCGACGGGCGGCGCGACATCTGGTCCGACGATCCTGCCGACGCGCTGGCCTCCACCGCCGCCTATCTGGCGAAATCCGGCTGGCAGACAGGGGTGCCATGGGGGGTAGAGGTGACGCTGCCCGACGGGATCGACTACATGCTTGCAGGCAACGGGCAGTCCAAACCCACCGCCGACTGGGCCGCCCTCGGCCTGCGCGATGCCACAGGCGGGGCGCTGCCCGATATCGGCCCTGCCGAACTCCTCCTGCCCGCAGGGGCGCAGGGGGCGGCCTTCCTGATCACCCCCAATTTCCGCGCCATCGAGCGTTACAACACCGCCGATGCCTATGTCATCGCCATCGGCCACCTCTCCGACCGCCTCGCCGGGGGGCCGCCCATCCGCGCCGCCTGGCCCCGGCAGGACCGCGCCCTGACAGGCGACGAGCGGCGCGAATTGCAAGAACGCCTCACGGCGGCAGGCTTTGATACGCGCGGGGTCGATGGCAAGATCGGCCCCAACACCCTGTCCGCCCTGCGCGCCTATCAGCGCAGCACGGGGATGGTGCCGGATGGCTATGCCTCGCCGGATATCCTGCAACGGTTGCGCTGATGGAACCTGCGGAGAAGGGGGTATTTAAGCCAAGATGAAGGGGCAGGTTCAGGGTTGCCGCTGCGGCGCGCGAAGCCAGCCCTCCGCCCAGTCCACCCGGTCACTCCCCACGAAGCCCGCCAGCCGCGCCAGTTCTGCCTCCAGCTTCGCCTGCCGCCCCTTGCCCCAAGCCACCCCCGGCTCCGGCCAGACCGCCCGCACCGCCAGCACCCCGCCCGCGCGCTTCACGTCGATCCGCCCCACCAGACGGTCCCCCTCCAGCAGCGGGAACACGTAATAGCCGAACACCCGCTTGGGTTCGGGCACGAAGACCTCGATCCGGTAGCGGAAGCCGAACAGGAACTCCGCCCGCGCCCGATCCCGCAGCGCGGGGTCGAAGGGCGACAGCACCCGCAGCCGCCCCGTCACCCCGGGCACATCCGCCCGCGCCAGCCCCGGCACGGTAAAGACCCGCCGCCGCGCGCCATCCGCGCCCTCGACCCATGCATCCTCCACCCGGCCCTCGGCCAGCGCCCGCGCCAGCCAATCCCGCGCCACCTCGCCCGAAACCGCGTTCCAATAGGCCGCCACCTCCCGCGCCGTGGCGAACCCCAACCGCTCCAGCGCGCTGGCACAGGCCCAATCCACCACCGCCCCGGGCGCAACCTCCACCGCCCGCACCGCATCGGGGATCACCCGCTCCGTCAGGTCATAGACCTTGCGGAACCCGTCCCGCCGCGTCACCGCGATCTTCCCCGTCCGCCACAGCCATTCCAGCGCGGTCTTCGACGGATGCCAATCCCACCAGCCGCCCTTTCCCCGCGCCTCCCCTTCCCCCACATCGGACGAGGAAACAGGTCCATCCCGTGCGATCCGGTCCAGTATCGTACCGAATTGTGCCTGATACCCCTCGCGGAACCAGCGCTGCCAGTTGCCATAGAGCCGCGCCTCATCCGCCGCGAACCGCGCCCGCCACATCGGCCACAGACCCATGGGCAGGATCGAGGCGTCATGCGTCCAATGCTCCCAAAGCCGCCGCTCACCCTCCAGCGCCCGCTTCAAGGCCGCGGGGCGGAACGCCCCCCGCCGCGCCCAGAGGATCATGTCATGCGCGCGGGCCACGGTGGTGATGCTGTCCACCTGCACGAACCCGATCCGCTCCACCAACCCCGCCAAGCCCGGGCCGGAACAGCCACCCGAAGGCGGCTCGGCCAGGGCATGGCGGTCCAGAAAATGCCGCCGCGCGGCGCTGTTGGGGATGATGGGCAGGTTCATCCCCTTGGCCTAGCAGCCCGCCCCGCATCCTGCCAAGCCCCCAGCCAGACACCGCACCCGCTGGCGGGTTCGAAACATTCTGCAAGACTGCGGCCGAAAACGTGATCACGCCCCGCGCCCGGGGCAATTGCATCGGTCCCGCAGCGGGTTAGTCTGGATCCACAGGCCGCGCTTCCGCTTCCGGTTTCCCATGGTTCACGATACCCCCCTGATCGCGACAGTCGTTGCCGGCCTTACGCTGGCCTTCCTCTTCGGGCTGATCGCCAATCGCCTGCGCCTGCCCATGCTCGCGGGCTATCTGCTGGCGGGCATCGTGCTGGGCCCCTTCACCCCGGGCTATGTGGCCGATCAGAACCTCGCCACCCAACTGGCCGAACTGGGTGTCATCCTGCTGATGTTCGGCGTCGGCCTGCACTTCTCGCTGCGCGACCTTCTCGCCGTGCGCGCCATCGCCATTCCCGGCGCGCTGGGCCAGATCGCCGTGGCCACCCTCGCCGGGCTTGGCCTTGCCCTTCTCATGGGCTGGGGCCTTGGCGCCGGGCTGATCTTCGGCCTCTCGCTTTCCGTCGCCTCCACCGTCGTCCTTTTGCGCGCGCTGCAGGACCGCGATCTTGTCGCCACCGAACGCGGGCGCATCGCCGTGGGCTGGCTGATCGTCGAGGATGTGGTCATGGTCCTCACCCTCGTCCTCATCCCGCCGCTGGCGGGCCTGCTCGGCGGCATCGCCCAACCGGTTGAGGGCGAGGCGGAACAGGAAGTCCTCCGCCTCGGCTTTGGCCCGGTCACCGCCACGCTTTCCGTCACGTTGGCGAAATTCGCGGCTTTCGTCGCGCTGATGCTGATCGTCGGGCGAAAGGTGATCCCCTGGATCCTGCATTACGTCGCCCATACCGGCAGCCGCGAGCTGTTTCGCCTTGCCGTCCTCGCCATCGCGCTGGGCGTGGCCTTCGGATCGTCACAGGTCTTCGGCGTCTCCTTCGCGCTGGGGGCCTTCTTCGCGGGCATGGTCATGGCCTCTTCCACCCTGTCGCAACAGGCCATGCGCGAAACCCTGCCCCTGCGCGACGCCTTCGCCGTGCTGTTCTTCGTCTCGGTCGGGATGCTGTTCAACCCGGCCATCGTGGCGCAGGAACCGCTCGCGCTGATCGGCACGGTCCTTGTCATCCTTCTGGTGAAATCGCTGGCCGCCTATGGCATCACCCGCGCCTTCGGCCATGCCCTGCCCACCTCGCTCACCATCGCGACAAGCCTCGCCCAGATCGGCGAGTTTTCCTTCATCCTCATCGTGATGGGGGTGAAACTCGCCATCGTGCCGCCGGCGGCCAAGGATCTGGTCGTGGCCGGGGCGCTGATCTCGATCCTGGCCAACCCGCTGCTCTTCGCCGCGCTGGATCGCTGGATCGCGCGCCACCCCGATCCCGCCATGCCACCCGAAGCTGAACCTGACCAGCCCCGCGATCCGGCCTGACCCACCAGCGCGCTATCGCAAGACTGTCAGGATCTTTTCCAGCGGCTTCTTCCGCTTGGCCACGGCGGGCACCGTCGCCGCTTCGGCGGGCCATCCCACCGGCAGGATCATCACCGGCTTCTCCTCGGCCGGTCGCCCCAGCAACGCGTTCAGGAACTTCATCGGGTTCGGAGTATGCTCAAGGCAAACCAGCCCCGCCTGATGCAGCGCCGCGATCAGAAAGCCGGTCGCCAGCCCCACGCTTTCCGGCACATAGTAATTCTTGTAGCGCGCGCCATCCTCCGTCACGCCATAGCGCTGCGCGAACACCACGATCAGCCATGGCGCATCGGTCAGATGCGGCTTCTCCGCGCCCGTCCCGATGGGTTCCAGCGCGGCCAGCCATTCATCCCCCGCGCCGCCGGAATAAAAGGCACGCTCCTCCTCTTCCGCCCCTGCCCGGATCCGCGCCTTCAGCGCCGGATCGCCCACCGCCACGAAATGCCATGGCTGATGGTTCGCCCCCGACGGCGCGCTTCCCGCCACGGCGATGCAGGTCTCGATGATCTCCACCGGCACGGGGCGGGGGGAAAACTGCCGCACCGAATGGCGCTTCCTCATATAGCCAAGAAAGGCCCGCACATCCGCCAGCGCCTGATCGTCGGGCTTCTGCACCCGGTCGGGCAAGGGCAACGCCTCATACCGCACCTCGCCCTTGCGATACATCTCAGCCCCCTCCGATCAATGCCCCCGCCGCAAAGACCAAAGCACCGCCCAGCACAACCTGCAAGGCCGCCCGCATGAAGGGCGTCTCCATGAACCGGTTCTGGATCCAGGCAATCGCCCACAACTCCACAAAGACCACGATCATCGCGATGATCGTCGCCGTCCAGAAATCCGGGATCAGATAGGGCAGCGCATGGCCCATCCCGCCCAGCGTCGTCATCACGCCTGACGCCAGCCCCCGCTTCCACGGGCTGCCCCGCCCCGACAGCACCCCGTCATCATGCGCGGCTTCGGTGAAGCCCATCGAAATCCCCGCCCCGACCGAGGCCGCCGTCCCCACCAGAAACGTCGTCCATGTGTCCTGCGTGGCAAAGGCCGTGGCGAAAATCGGCGCAAGGGTGGAAACCGATCCATCCATCAGCCCCGCCAGCCCCGGCTGAACCCATGTCAGGATGAACTGGCGGCGCGCGGTGAAATCCTCATCCGCCCGGGCGTCCTTGTCCAGATGCGCCTCGGTCAGTTCGGCGGCCCGCCGGTCATGCCCCGCCTCCGCCGCCGCCAGATCGCCCAGCAACCGCCGCGTCGCCGCATCCGATGTGGCCTGCGCCGCGCGGGTATAGAAGCCATGCGCCTCCTGCTCCATCGCCCGCGCCTCGCCCCGGATCGTCTCCAGTGGCAGGTTGGCCGACAGCCAGACCGGCTTGCGCGCATAATATCCCGCCACATGCTCGCGCCGGATCAGCGGGATCACCTCGCCGAACCGGCTCTGATGCAATTCGATCAGCAACTGGCGGTGCTGGTCCTCCTCGGCGGCCATGCCATCGAAGATCGCCGCCGTGGCCGGAAACTCGGCCCGCAGCCTTTCGCCATATTGCCGATAGATGCGGGCATCATCCTCTTCGGATGAAATCGCCAGCGCCAGAATCTCCTGCTCGGACAGATCGGCGAAACGGCGGCGGTTGCCCAGACCCGGAATCATGCATCACCCCATGAATTAGAACTATTCTAATTTAAAATGCATCACCGCCAGCGCAAGCGAAAAAAGTGAACCGATCTGTTCACTTTCCCCTTGAAACCCCTGCCAGACACTGCCATCTCAAAACTGAACGAAACGGTTCATTTCAGGAGTCGAAACAATGAAACGCCTCGCCCCCCTCGCCCTTCTGCTTGCCATTGTCGCGGGTCCGTCCTTTGCCGGCGGCATCCTCTTCGATCTGCCGGTCCTCACCTGGCCTGGCGATGACGCCACCGCCACGCTCGGCACCAAGACGCCCGCGCCCCGGCCCTAAGCGGCGAGAGCTCAGTCGATCGGGCGGATCTGCTTTTTCTCCAGCACGCGCAGCACGGCGGGCAGATCCTGCCCCCGGCGCAGCACCTGCCCCTCCATCCCGATCACGGCATAGATCCCCTGCCGCCCCCGCAGCTTCGGGCGCTTCTCGATCCGGTAAAGCGGGTTCTCCGCCGTCCGCCGAAAGATGGAAAACACCGCCACCTCGCGCAGGCAGGAAATGCCGTAATCCCGCCATTCCCCCATCGCCACCATGCGCCCATAAAGCGCAAGGATCGACGAAAGCTCCTGCCGATCAAAGCTGACCTGTTCCTGCAGGCGGGTCGAAGCGGGGAAAGGGATCGGTGGCTGAACCGTCATCGCGCAAGCTTACGCCCTTGCACGGGCAAATCAAGCCTTGGGGATGCCGCGAAGACTCCGCAGGAAAACCCTGATCTGATCCGAATTCCGCCGCGATCTGCCGTCATACACGGTTTCAGACGACAGGCCGGGGTCGGTATCACAGCCCCCACCAAGCGTCGGCCTCGGCCGGTCTGTCGCAATCGGAGGCCCCCGTCAAAGCGCGACGGGGGCCTTTCCTTTTACCCCTCAGGGAAAGCCCGCCGCCCGGCGGATGATCCCCGTCTCCAGCCCGCGCCAGTTCTTCTGCACCGCATCCAGCCGCTTCAGCGCCGCCGGATGCGCCGGATCCAGCACCCCCAGCCGCACCAGCAGCGCCGCGATTGCCCCCTCGGCCCCGCGCGTGCCGCCATCGGTGATCTTCAGCGCGATACCCATCCGACGCTCCGGCACGATCGCCACGAACACCGCCTCGGCCCCGGTCTTGATCGCCACGCGCCCGTCCATCGCCCGCATCAACTCGGTGCAGGCCCGCCCCTCGCCCGCCACCATCTCGGGATAGGCACCCATCGCCCGCGTCAGCCGGTGCATCGCCCGGTCCCGCGCATCGCCCGCCCCCGTCGCCGCCGCAAACCGCGCCATCCCCCGCGCCAGCCCATGAACCGAGGTGGCAAAATTCGGCGCCGAACAGCCGTCGATCCCATAGCCCGGCGATGCCTCGCCCGTCACCTCCTCGAAGGCCGCCTTCACCGCCTTCTGCACCGGATGATCCACCTCCACATATTCCGACCCGCCCCCGATATGCCGGTTCAGCGTCAGGAACCCCGCATGCTTGCCGGAACAGTTGTTGTGGCACTGGCAGGGCTTCTCATCCGCCCGGATCAGCCGGTTCCGCTCGGCCGTGTCATAGGGCTCATGCGCGCCGCAGCGCAGATCCGCCTCCGACAGGCCCAGATCGGCCAGCCAGCGCTCCACCGCCTCGGTATGGATCGCCGCCCCCTGATGGCTCGCACAGGCCAGCGCCACCTGCCGGTCGGTCAGGCCATGCTCCTCTGCCGCGCCGCTTTCCAGCAAGGGCAGCGCCTGCATCATCTTGCACGACGACCGCGGAAAGATCTCCGCCGCCGGATCCCCCCAGCTTTCCACGATCTGCCCGGTCTCGTCGCAGATCACGGCATGGCCCGCATGTCGGCTCTCCAGCCGCCCCCCGCGCCACAGGTCGATCATCGGAACGGCTGCGCCCATTGCATCCTCCATCAGCGTCACAGATGCGCGATTTTCTGCCCAAGGGGCTTTCGCGGATTGGCCTTTTACGGTTAGAAGGGGATATCGAGTTGGCAAGCGCCGCGCCACAGGAAAAGGTCCGCACCGCCCCCCGGGCAGCGACAGGACAGTGGCCGGACCCAGAGGCAAAATGCGGAGGCCCCACCCAATGACCACCCCTATCAGCCGCGTTCTCGGCGCCGCCTTCCTTGCGGCCAGCCTGTCGGGTGGCGCAGCCATGGCGCAGGAAAGCAGCAACCGCGTCGCCGTCACCTCCGACTGGAACGTGTTCGCCGAGGAAAGCCCCAAGGAATGCTGGGGCGTCACCGTCCCCAAGGAAACCGTCAACACCCGCGATGGCCAGCCCGTCTCGGTCCGCCGCGGCGACATCCTGCTTTTCGTCACCTTCCGCCCCGGCAAGCCCGGTGAAATCTCCTTCACGGGCGGCTATCCCTTCGCCGATGGCTCCACCGTCGCGGTGAATGTCGATGGCACCAATTTCGAACTCTTCACCGATGGCGAATGGGCCTGGCCCGCCTCGCCCGAGGTGGATGCCCAGCTTCTCGCCGCGATGAAGGCAGGCACCGCCGCCACGCTGACCGCGCGCTCCGGCAAGGGCACCCAGACGCAGGACACCTTCAGCCTGCGCGGCTTCACCGCCGCCATGACCGAAGCCGAAACCCGCTGCAAGTAACGCCCCCATGCCCGGGCCATCCCGGGCACAGGGCTTTCCGCACGCCAGACCGGGCTCCCCTTGGGGGAGCCTTTCGTTTTTCACCCGAATCCCCTATAGAACGGCCTTCAAACCTTCAGGACCATCGCCATGACCGCCACCGCGCCGATCACGCAAGACGTGCTGACCCTCCCGCGCAAGCTGCCCGAAGGCGGCCGGATCAACATCGTCGGCCTGACGCGCGACCAGCTTCGCGATGCCCTGATCGCCGCCGGCACCCCGGAACGGCAGGCCAAGATGCGGCTGGGGCAGATCTGGCAATGGGTCTATCACTGGGGCATCCGCGATTTCGCCGCGATGACCAACCTCGCCAAGGATTACCGCGCCCTCCTCGACAGCCATTTCACCATCGACCTGCCCGAAGTGGTGGATCGCCAGATCTCCGCCGATGGCACCCGCAAATACCTTGTGCGCATCGCCGGCGGGCATGAGGTGGAAACCGTCTACATCCCCGAGGAAAACCGCGGCACGCTCTGCATCTCGTCGCAGGTCGGCTGCACGCTCACCTGTTCCTTCTGCCATACCGGCACCCAGAAACTCGTCCGCAACCTCACCGCGGGCGAAATCGTGGGTCAGGTCATGCTGGCCCGCGATGATCTGGGCGAATGGCCCAAACCGGGCGAACCAAAGGATGAAACCCGCCTCGTTTCCAACGTCGTGCTGATGGGGATGGGCGAACCGCTCTACAACTTCGAAAATGTCCGCGACGCCATGAAGGTGGTCATGGATAACGAAGGTCTCACCCTCTCGCGCCGCCGCATCACGCTCTCCACTTCCGGGATCGTGCCGGAAATCGCGCGCACCGCGCAGGAAATCGGCTGCCTTCTCGCCGTTTCCTTCCACGCCACCACCGATGAGGTGCGCGACAAGCTGGTTCCGGTGAACAAGAAGTGGAACATCGAAACCCTGCTGAACGCGCTGCGCGATTACCCGCGCCTTTCGAACAGCGAACGCATCACCTTTGAATATGTCATGCTCAAGGGCGTGAACGACAGCGATGCGGATGCCCGGCGGCTGGTCAAGCTGATCGCGGGCATCCCCGCCAAGATCAACCTGATCCCCTTCAACGAATGGCCCGGCGCGCCCTATCAGCGCTCCGATTGGGAACGGATCGAGGCGTTTGCCGACATCATCTACAAGGCCGGTTACGCCAGCCCCATCCGCACCCCCGGGGCGAGGATATCATGGCCGCCTGCGGGCAATTGAAATCCGCCACAGAACGCGCCCGCAAATCGGCCCGCGACATCGCCGCCGAAGCGGGCCTCGCGGGCTGATGCCGCAAGCAACCCCGCCCCGGGCCTGACCCGGGGCCTCCCCTTCCGCCCAACACAACGTCCACCCAGCGGTGCGCCAGCGCACCCTTAACCATGGCGCACCCCGCCAACCTGCCGGAATTTGTATGCACCGCCATCTGCACCGGGCGCGGCACCGCCGCGCTGAACGGTCGTTTCGGGCTAAAGCCCCAGCAATGCAGGCACTTTAACCATATCGTCGAACAGAATCGCGCCTTCCGCCACCAGCCCCGGATGCCCGCCCTTCGGCGCATAGCCAAGGCAGCGCATCCCCGCCAATCGCGCCGCCCGCGCCCCCGCCGCGCTGTCCTCGATCACCACGCAGGCCCCCGGCTCCACCCCCAGACGCCCCGCCGCATGCAGGTAAAGATCCGGCGCGGGCTTTGGCCGGCCCAGCGCCTGCCCGGAATAAAGATGCCCGCGAAACCGCTCCACCAGCCCGTGCTGGCCCAGCGTGATCTGCATCTTCTCCTCGGTCCCGTTCGACCCCATCGCAAAAGGAATCCCAGCCTTTTCAAGGGCTTCCAGCACCAGCAGGATCCCGGGCACCAGCGCCACATCGGTCCGCAGCAGATCATACATCCGCGCATAGAAATCGCCGACCCACCCCTCGGGCAACAGCGCGCCCTGCGCCCGCGCTCGCTCGGCCAGAACCTCCACCGTGATGCCGATATAGTCGCGCTCGATCTCGTCCATGCGCAGCGGCAGGCCATGCGCCGCCAGATCCTCGCGCAGCATGGCCAGCATCTGATGCTCGCTGTCCACCACCACGCCATCGCAATCGAACAGCACCGCGCCCGGCCTCATTCCGGCGCCTCCAGCAGCGTGACCAGCGTATCGCCATAACGTCGTTGATCAAGCATTTCAAAGCCTTGCGGGATTTCCGGCGCCACGCCCTCCTCCCAGACGATCATCGCGCCGGGGGCTATCCACCCCCCCTCGATGCAGGAGGCCAGCGCCTTTTCCCCCAGCCCCTTGCCATAGGGCGGGTCCAGAAACACCAGCGCATACCCCGCCCCCCGGTTCGGCCCCATCCGCGTCGCATCCCGCCGCCAGACATCCGTCACGCCCATCGTCCGCGTCAACTCGATGTTCCGCCGCAGCAAGGCCCGCGCCGCCGCCCCGTCATCGACAAAAGCCACCCGCGCCGCCCCGCGCGAGATCGCCTCCAACCCCAAGGCCCCCGTCCCGGCAAACAGATCCAGCACCCGCGCCCCGGTGATCGGATCGCCAAAACCCCCATTTATCAACAGGTTGAAGATCGACTCCCGCACTCGGTCCGATGTGGGGCGCAGATGCGCCTTCGCATCCCCCTCGCCCACCGGCGCAAGGTGCAGCCCCCGGAACTGCCCGCCGATGATCCTCATGCGCCCGCCACCGTCATGCCTTCAGCAGGCCCTTCAACTCTACCGCCGGATCGGCCACGACCTCTGCCGCAGGCGATTTCCCCATCTCGATCAACCGCTTGCCCACCATATAGGCGCGGCTGTCATTCATCGCATCCACCGCCAGCAGCGCATCCCCGCGATAATACCAGAAGGAAACCGCCTCACCCTCACCCTGCCGCGTGACGATCCGGTCATAGCCCGCATTCAGCCCCGCGATCTGCAGCTTGCAGTCATACTGATCCGACCAGAACCAAGGCTTCGCCTCATAAGCCCTTCCCGCACCACAGATATTTTCTGCCACAGCCTCCGCCATGTCGATGGCGTTCCCCACCGATTCCAGCCGCAACCGCCCGCCCTTCCACGGGAAAGACGCGCAATCCCCCGCCGCCCAGACATGCGGCGCGGATGTCCGCCCGTGGTCATCGCAGGCAATCCCGTTCTCCACCGCGATCCCCGCCGCCTCGGCCAGCGCGGTGGCCGGCACGATCCCCACCCCCGCAATCACGAAATCCGCAGGCAGTTCCCGCCCGTCCGACAGGCGCACGCCAGTCACCCGCCCCTCACCCAAGAGCCGCTCAAGCCCCGTGGATTCAAGGATTTTCACCCCCGCGCCCCATGCAGCGCGCGGAAATAGTCCGATGTTTCGGGGCCGCCACGCGCTGCAGGATGCGCGGCGCCATTTCCAGCACGGTCACATCCAGCCCCAGCTTCGCGCCCACCGCCGCCGCCTCCAGCCCGATATAGCCGCCCCCACGATCACCAACCGTCGCCCCGCCACGAACTCGCCCCGCATCGCATCCACATCGGCCAGCGTCCGCACGGTGAACACACCGCCCAGATCGCCCCCTATGGCCGCAGGCAACCGGCGCGGCACCGATCCGGTGGTCAGCACCAGATCGTCATAGGCAACCGCCTCGCCCCCCACCGTCACCACACGCGCGGCGGTGTCGATCCCGTCCACCCGTGACCCCAGCTTCAGCGCAATCCCTTGTTCCGCATAGAATTCCGCCGATCGCAGCCACAACCGCTCTTCCTCCATCTCGCCCAGCAGATAGGCCTTGGACAAAGGCGGCCGCTGATAGGGCGGCGCGGGTTCCTCGCCGATGATCGTCACCGCGCCGTCAAACCCCAGCGCCCGCAACTTCGCCGCACAGGCGGCCCCGGCCTGCCCGGCCCCCACGATCACCACATGCGCCATCGCCATCCCCCCGTTTCCATCTGGCCGAAGCCCGGGCCGGACCCTATATCCCAGCCTCACAGGAACGCAACTTGATGAGGGACGAAGAATGACGATTTCCGTAGGCCAGACGCTGCCCGATGCCACGCTGATCCAGATGGGCGCGAACGGCGCCGAATCCGTATCGGTTCACGCCAAGGCCAAGGGCCGCAAGGTCGTGATCTTCGCCGTGCCGGGGGCCTTCACGCCCACCTGCCACTCGGCCCATGTGCCCAGCTTCATCCGCACCAAGGATGGCTTTGCCGCCAAGGGCGTGGATGAAATCATCTGCATCTCCGTCAACGATCCCTTCGTGATGAAAGCCTGGGGCGAGGCGACGGGCGCCAATGGCGCGGGCATCACCATGCTGGCCGATGCCGATTCCAGCTTCACCAAGGCGATGGGCCTTGCCTTCGACGCGCCCCCGGTCGGCCTGCTGGCCCGCTCCAAGCGCTATGCGCTTTATGCCGAGGATGGCGTGGTCAAGGCGCTGCACATGGAAGAAAGCCCCGGCACCTGCGAAATCTCGGGCGGCGAGGCGCTGCTCAAGGCCATCTGACGGAGGGGCGGGGAGGCCCCCCATTGGCCGCCACGGATGGCGGGGTGAACCCCGCCTTACCGCGGCGGTCCCGGATGGGGCCGGGTCGCCCCCCCACGCCCCGGACGTGATCCGGGGCCTTCACCCGCCGCCCTGCCGCGCCGTAAGTGGAGGTCCCGGGTCAGGCCCGGGACGGGGTTGCCGGGGGGAAGGGGCCGCTTTCACAGCGCCTTCGCCGCCCCCGCCCGGCACGCAATCGCCGCTGCAACCGTCGGCCGGGCCTCGCCCATTGTCCGCCGCGCCTTCTGCCTGCACAATCGCCGGAACCACAAACAACAGGGGCAGACCCATGCAGATCGACCGTCGCGCCTTCGGGCTTGGCCTCATCGGCCTTGGCCTGTCCGCCTGCACCCAAAGCCTGCCGATGGTCGGCGGTGGCGGTGGCGGTGGCGCCCCGCAAGCGCTGCCCGATGACCTGCGCCCGGTGCCCAACACCGCCTATGACGCCTGGGTCGCGTCCTTCCGCAGCCGCGCCGCCGATCGCGGCATCGCGCAGCCCACCCTTTCCGCCGCCTTCCGCGACGCGGGCTTCCTGCCCGGCGTCATCACCCGCGACCGAAACCAGACCGAAACCTCCCGCAGCCTTGAGGATTACCTCTCCATCGCCGTCTCCGACGAACGCGTCGCCAAGGGCCGCGCGGCCTTTGCCCGCCATCGCGGCCTGCTGGCCGATCTTCAGGCCCGCTATGGCGTGGATGCCGAAATCATCTGCGCCATCTGGGGGCTGGAAAGCTTTTACGGCGAAAGGCGCGGCGATGTGCCGGTGATCTCGGCCACCTCTACCCTCGCCTTCGATGGCCGCCGCGGGGCCTTCTTCGAACAGCAACTGACCGCCGCGCTGCGCATCCTGCAGAACGGCGACATTCCGCCCGCGCGGATGACGGGCAGCTGGGCAGGCGCCATGGGCCATACCCAGTTCATCCCCACCTCCTATCTGGATTTCGCCGTCGATTACACCGGCGACGGGCGGCGCGATATCTGGTCCGACGATCCCGCCGATGCGCTGGCCTCCACCGCCGCCTATCTGCAAAGGAACGGCTGGTCCCGCGGACTGCGCTGGGGCGGAGAGGTCGGGAACGGCGCGCCCGCAGGCAGCGTGATCCAGCCGCAGGCGGGCGGGCCGCAATTCGCCACCACCGCCAATTTCCGCGTGATCAAGCGCTACAACAACTCCGACGCCTATGCGATCGGCGTGGGCCATCTGGCCGACCGCATCGCAGGCGCGGGCCCCCTGCGCGGCAGCTTCCCCCCCGATGCGAACGGGCTGACCAAGGCCGACCGCATCCGCCTGCAGCAACGCCTCACCGCCCGGGGCTTCGATACGCAAGGCACCGACGGGGTGATCGGCAAGAACACCGAAACCGCCATCCGCGCCTTTCAGGCCGCGCAGGGCCTGCCCGTCACCGGTCAACCCTCGCAGGCGCTTCTGCAAAGCCTGGGCTAGGCTGCCGCCCCATTCCCCGCGGCCAGCCGCAGCGCGTCAGACGATCCGCCGCTCCAACTCCCGCGGATCCGCGACATCGACATGCCAGAACGCCACCGCCCCCTCCGGCAGACGGGCCAGAACCCGCTCCAGATCGGCCCGGTCACAATGGCGGCGCAGGGCCCATGCCGTGGCCTCGATGGCATGGTCGGGTGTCAGGTTGTGATGTGGCCGGACCTGCTTCACCTCCTGCACCAGCGCGCTGCGCGCCGCAAAGGGCAGGGGTGGATCCAGAATCACCCATCCCGTGACGAACACCGCCCGTGGGATCGCCGGCAGGACCGAGGCGAAATCCAGCCCCTGCTGCGCCGTCAGCCGCCGCCGGAACACCTGCAAGACGGCATCCATCGCCGTATAGGCCATATTGTCGGACTCCAGCGCCATCCGCTCCTTCAGATCGTCCAGAATGGCCCGCCATTCCCTTGAAGCATGGCGATAGGTCCACGGCATCGGCATCTTCCGTCCCCTCTCCTCCGTTCCCGCGGCCCCCGGGATCAAACGGCCCTGCGCATCAGACTGGCCGCCCGGCACCCACCATCTTCACCCCCCGACCGATTGCCTGTAGGCCGCCATCATCGCCTCCAGCGGCACCCCGTCGATCATCACGCCCGTCAGGCGGCAATTGTTCAGCACCGCGCCCGAGAGGTTCAGATTCTCGAACAGCGCACCCGACAGGTTCACGTCATTCACCCGCCAGCCGGTCATGTTGCTGTCATTGAACCGCGCGCCCGAGAAGTTGATCTGGTTGAAACTCGCCCCCGACAGGTTCGCATCGTTGAACCGCGACCCCGACAGATCGGCATCGTTCACATCCAGCCGTGCCGTCACACGATGCAGATCCATGGCCTCTGCTCCCCTTCCTCAACTTGCCTGCCCCACACGAGGCCACGCCCACCCCCGCCCGTCAACCCGCAGCGTCGCCCGCAGGGCGGGGTCACCCGCCCACCTCCCTTACCACCCGCAGGGCGGGGTTCACCCCGCCACCCGTCTCCCCTCACTCCCCCCCGTGACAGAACCACCCCCCCGTCACGTCGCCCCCATGGGCAAAGAACAGCCACAGCCGCTCACCCCCTTCCGTCTCCACCCGCCAGTAATCGCGCGGCCCCGACCGCCAGTCGGGATCGTCCAGCCACCATTCCGGCGCGATCCGCTCCGGCCCCGTCGCCACCCGCGTCACCATCTCGCGCCGCCGCCAGCGAAAGCGGGCGGGCGGCGTCGGGTCATCCTCCGGCGCGCCCACCGGCTCGGGCCGGAACAGCGTCAGGGGCCGTGCCCCCCGCTTCGGCCACGGCCCCGCGAAGGGCTCCGACCAGGCCGCCGCCAGCACCTGCGCGCCCTTTTCCGGCAGATGGCTTTCCCCCGGATGAAACCGCGTCACCGCCTCGGCCCCCAGCCGCACGCCCAGCTTGCCCAACAGGTCATCCAGCCCCGCACCCAGAGACGCACCCTGCGCGCCCCCTGCCGCCACCCCCGCCGCCGGGCTGCGATGCTGCACCGGCGACAGCGCCTCGGTCTCCACCGCCTCCAGCCGCAGCATGTCGATCCCGAAGCCTGCATCCAGATCCGGCAACTTCATCCACAGCAAGGGCCGGATCCGATCCTCGCGGTCCGAGGCGCGGGCCAGCCCGACCTCGGCCACCTCCACCCGCCCATCGGCGCGGAACGCCTGCAGCCGCACCCGCCGCGCGCCCCGGCCATGGCGGCGCAGCCGCGCGCAGAGCACCGGCAGCAACCGCGCCACCCCCGCCTCCACATCGGCCAGCAGGCCGATGGGATCGGGCAGGGTGATCCGCGCCGCGAAATGCAAAGGCGCGCCCGCGGGCGTCACCGGTTCGGGGTCCAGCCCCAACGCCTGATCCAGCCGCCTGAGGACGCCCGCCCCGAACCGCCGCGCCAGCGCGGCGCGCGGCAGCACGGCGATATCCTCCACCCGGCGCAGGCCCAGCCGCACCAGCCCCTCCACCGCCTCCGGCTCCAGCCGCAGCGCCGCCACCGGCAGGGCGGCCAGCGCCTGCCGCATCTGCCCGCGCGGCGCGATCACCCCGCGCGGCCCCGCCCCCGCAATCGGCCCCGCCCCCGCCCCGCCCACCGGCAGCGCCCCGCCCTTTTCCCAGCCCCGCCGCTTCGCCGCCCGCGACCGTGTGGCATGTGCCTCCTGCTGGATGGCATCGCCGCTGCGATGCCCCACCAACCCCCGGCCCCCCCCCCCCCCCCCCCACGCCCGCCGCCCCCACCGTGTCGGCAATCGCCGCCCGCAGCGACAGGCCCATGCCGGCGCAATCCGCCTCCACCTGCGCCAGCAGCGCCGCCTCGCCGCCGAACAGATGCGCGCAGCCCGTCAGATCCACCACCAGCCCGGCCGGCGGCTCTTCCGCCACCCAGGGGCTGAACTTGCCCGCCCAGCGCCGCAGGCCCGTCAGGAAGGCCGCATCGCCCTGGGGATCGGCGGGCACCGTCTGCACCCCCGGACAGACCGCCGTCGCATCCCGCAAAGGCTGGCCCGGCTGCAGCCCCAACGCCTCGGCCTCGGCCGAAACCGACAGGATCACCTGCGCCCCACCCCGATCCGCCACGATGGCCAGCGGCCCGTCCAGCACCGCCATCCGCGACCGGCGCAGGACACGCTCCGCCGCAAGCCGCGGGAACCACAGGGAAAGGATGCGGCGCTGGGCCATGAGTCGCCATTCGTTCACATTTTGTTCCTGATCTTGCGCCCCAAGGGCCAAAAGTCCAGCACCCGCAGCCAACTTTCCGTGATCAGCGGATTTTCCGGCCTCCGGCCCGTGACAAGATCACTTCCGCAGGACATGCTCGCCTCTATAGTGAACCGTCATTTCCAGCAGGGAGCCAGATAATGAAACATGCAACCAAAGCCCTCGCCCTCGGCCTTGCCCTCGTCGCAGGCGTCGCCATGGCGGCCGAGGCGACCGATCCCACCGTCAAGGCCCGGCAAGAGCTGATGGATGTCATCGGCATGAACACCGGCATCCTGGGCAAGATGGCCGGGGGCGAAAACCCCTTCGACGCCGCCGCCGCCGAAGGCGCCAAGGCCGCCATCGCGGGCGCGGCCGCGGAAATCGCGGCCAAGTTCGAACCGCAGGCCGCCGATCCGAAATCCACCGCGAAAGAGGATATCTGGGCGAACTGGGATGACTTCGTGAAGAAAGGCGACGCGCTCAAGGCCGCGGCCGAGGCGATGGATGCCAGCACGCTCGAAGGCGTTCAGGCCGGCATGGGCGCCATCGGCGGCAGCTGCAAGGATTGCCACAGCACCTATCGCATCCCGTCCTGATCCGCGCCTTCCCGGGCCAAAGCGAAAGCCGCCGGATCCCCGGCGGCTTTTCTCATTCCCCAAGACCTCTGGCCCCCCGCACCTCTGCCCCCCCGCAGGGCCGCGGAACTTGACACAAATTCCGCGGAAGGCTGCGACCCGCCGCCTCAGCCGCAGGTCACCCGGGCGATCCGCCCCGCCCGGTCCACCTCGAAATTCAGCCGGTCAGGGTTGTAATCCATCGTCACCGCCATGCCCGGGCGGATCACCCGCACCGGCTTGTTGAAACGCATCGCCTCAAGATCGCGCGCAGGCGCACCCAGCAGATATTGCAGGTCCAGCGCCCCGCACTGGTTCACCCCGCCCTGCGCCGGATCGGCGACCCCGGGAGAGGATCGCTCGCCGGGACACAGGCCCCCAGCGCCAGCGCAACAGCCATGCCCGCCACCCCTTTTCCCAGCCTGATCATCGCCTTGCTCCTCTGCTCCGGATGATTGGGTCCTTTGGGCACAGCCTTCCCCCGCCCCAGCGCGAAAGCAAGCCGCGCCGCCGGGAACCGGCAAGGAATGGCCGTTTCCCGCGTTGCAATTCCCCGGGCTTTCGACCAGCCTGCCAGCAGATCGCAGAAATAATCGTGGAGGATGTGATGCGTACCCGCGCCGCCGTTGCCCTTGCCCCGGGCAAGCCCCTTGAAGTCATGGACGTGAACCTCGAAGACCCCAAGGAAGGCGAGGTGCTGATCGAGATCAAGGCCACCGGCATCTGCCACACCGACGAATTCACCCTGTCGGGTGCCGATCCCGAAGGCCTGTTTCCCGCCATCCTCGGCCATGAAGGCGCGGGCGTCGTGGTCAAATGCGGCCCCGGAGTCAAGTCGCTGAAACCCGGCGACCATGTCATCCCGCTCTATACGCCCGAATGCCGCGAATGCCCCTCCTGCCTGTCGCAGAAGACGAACCTCTGCACCGCCATCCGCGCGACGCAAGGCCAGGGCCTGATGCCCGACGGCACCACGCGTTTTTCCATGCTCGATGGCACGCCCATCTTTCACTACATGGGCTGCTCCACCTTCGCCAACCACACGGTGATGCCGGAGATTGCGCTGGCCAAGGTCCGCGATGACGCGCCCTTCGACAAGATCTGCTATATCGGCTGCGGCGTCACCACCGGCATCGGCGCGGTGCTGAACACCGCCAAGGTGGAAATCGGCGCAAAGGCCGTGGTCTTCGGTCTGGGCGGCATCGGGCTGAACGTGATCCAGGGCCTCAAGATGGCCGGGGCCGACATGATCATCGGCGTCGACATCAACGACGACAAGAAGGAATGGGGCGAAAAGTTCGGGATGACCCATTTCGTCAACCCGCAATCCCTGCCCGAAGGCACCTCGGTCGTTCAGGCCATCGTCGACATGACCAAGACGCCCTTCGACAAGATCGGCGGGGCCGACTACTCCTTCGATTGCACGGGCAACGTCAAGGTGATGCGCGATGCGCTGGAATGCACCCATCGCGGCTGGGGCCAGTCCATCATCATCGGCGTGGCCCCCGCGGGTGCGACCATCGAAACCCGCCCCTTCCAGCTGGTCACGGGCCGCGTCTGGAAAGGCACCGCCTTCGGCGGCGCGCGCGGCCGGACGGATGTGCCCAAGATCGTGGATTGGTACATGGACGGCAAGATCGAGATCGACAGCATGATCACCCATATCCTGCCGCTCGACCGCATCAACGAAGGCTTCGACCTGATGCATGAAGGCAAGTCCATCCGCGCGGTGGTGGTGTTCTGATCGGGGGGCGGGGTGAACCCCGCTCCTCCCCACCCCGCACCGCGGGTGATCCAGCCAACCCCGTCCCGGGCTTGACCCGGGACCCCCTCCCCCACCCGCGCCACGGGGCGACGTGGGGTCGACCAAAGCACAGCGCCGGGATCGGCGTGCAGGACAGCGACCATGCCCGAAACCCCCGGAACCCTTCTCCTCAGATCCAAGGGCCTGGCCTTCACCCTCCACCCCTACGACTATGACCCGCGCGCCGATGCCGTGGGCCTTGCCGCCGCGCAGGCGCTGAACCTCGATCCCGCCCTCACCCTGAAAACCCTGATGGTCGAGGTCGACGGCAAACCCGCCTGCTGCGTCATCCCGTCAGACCGCCAGCTTTCCATGAAACGCGTGGCCACCGCCTTCGGGGCAAAATCCGCCGCCATGATGGCCCCGGCACGGGCCGAGAAACTCACCGGCTACAAGGTCGGCGGCATCTCCCCTTCGGCCAGAAACGCCCCACCCCCACCGCGATCGAGGCCACCGCCACCACCGCCCCCGCATCTGGATCAACGCAGGCCAGCGCGGCCTCCTCCTCGGCATCGCACCCGCCGATGCGCTGGCCGCCATCCCCGCCATCGCTGCCCCCCTCATCGCCTGACCTTTCCCCTTTCCCTTCCCCGCACAAAGGCGCACCCTGCCGAAAAAGGATATCCCATGCCCGAACCCCGCGCCCCCCGCCTCTGCGTCCTGATCGACGCCGACAACGTCCCCTCCGGCTATGCCGAAGCGATCTTCGAGGAAGTCGCCTCCTTGGGAGAGGCCTCCGTCCGCCGGATCTACGGCGACTGGTCCGCCCAACGCCTTGCCGGATGGGCCAAGAAGGTCGCCGCCCTCGGCCTTGTCGCCGATCAGCAATTCTCCAACACCAAGGGCAAGAACGCCTCCGATATCGGCCTCGTCATCGCCGCGATGGATTTCCTCCATTCCGGCCTCTTCGATGGCTTCGTCCTCGTCTCGTCGGACAGCGATTTCACCCGCCTCGCCGCGCGCATCCGCGAACAGGGGCTCGATGTCTATGGCATCGGCGAAAAGAAAACGCCCGAAGCCTTCCGCATGGCCTGCAAGCGGTTCATCTATGTCGAAAACCTCGGCGCGGCAGAGGACATCCCCGAACCCGCACCCGCCCGCGGCACGCCCAAGGCCGAACAGCCCGACACGCCCAAGCCCGGCACGAAAGAGGCCCCCGCCAAGGCCATCCCCTTCATCATCGCCGCCATGCGCGCCATCGACCCCGATGCCGAATGGTATTCGCTGGGCCAGGTCGGCCAGTTCATCACCCAAGGGACCCCCGACTTCGACACCCGCACCTATGGCAGCGCGAAACTCTCGGATCTCGTCCGCAAGATCAGCCGGTTCGAGGTGCGCCCCGGCCCGGGCGGGCAACTCCAGATGCGCGACGTGGCCTGACGGCCTCCTTCATCTTGGCCCCAAATACCCCGGGGGTCCGGGGGTTGGCCCCCGGTCCCGCCGGTCGAACCCGCGCATCCCTGCATCAAAGCGCATGCAGCCTGCACCCATGCAGGCTTCCGCCGCACCGCCTGCTCGCCTATCTTCCGCCCAAAGCGAAAGGAGACCGCGATGCAGGTCGAACTCGGACTCGATACCTTCGGCGACACTACGCTCGGCCCCGACGGCAAGCTGAAACCGCATGACGCGGTCCTGCGCGAGGTTGTCGAACAGGGCGTTCTTGCCGATGAACTGGGCATCCACTTCCTAGGCATCGGCGAACATCACCGCGCCGATTTCGCCGTCTCCGCGCCCGAAATCGTGCTCTCCGCCATTGCCGCCCGCACCTCGCGCATCCGCCTCGGCTCGGCGGTCACGGTGCTGTCCTCCGACGATCCGATCCGCGTGTTTCAGCGTTTCTCCACGCTCAACGCCATCTCGAACGGCCGCGCCGAAGTCATCCTCGGGCGCGGCTCCTTCACCGAAAGCTTCCCGCTCTTCGGCTTCGCACTCGAAGATTACGAGACGCTTTTCGAAGAAAAGCTCGACCTCTTCGCCCATCTCATCCGCGATGAGGCGGTCACCTGGTCCGGCCAGACCCGCCCGCCGCTGGTGGGCCAGCGCGTCTATCCCACCCTCGGCCCCGGAATGCAGGTCTGGGTCGGTGTCGGCGGCAGCCCGGAATCCGTGCTGCGCGTCGTGCGCCACGACCTGCAACTGATGCTCGCCATCATCGGCGGCGATCCCCGGCGCTTCAAACCCTATGTCGATCTCTACCACCGCGCCTGCGCCCAGATGGGCCGGACGGTCAAACCCGTCGGTATCCATTCCCCCGGCCACATCGCCGCGACGGATGAACTGGCGGCAGAACAGCTCTGGCCGCATTACAAGGCCATGTTCGACCGCATCGGCGCCGAACGCGGCTGGCCCCCCGTCACGCCTGACCGCTTCATGGGGGAAATCCAGCACGGCTCGCTCTATGTCGGCAGCCCGGAAACCGTGGCAAAGAAGATCGCGAATGCCGTCACCGCCCTCGGCGTGACGCGCTTCGACATGAAATACGCCACCGGCCCGATGCCGCACGCCCAACTCTGCGAAAGCCTGCGCCTCTATGGCGAAAAGGTCATCCCCATGGTCAAGGACTTGGTCGCAGACACCAAAGTGGCGGCACTGTAGGGCGGGGTTCACCCCGCCTTGTAGGGGTTCACCCCGCCACGACAGGCGTCACCCGCCGATTGTCACCCCGCCAGATGCGGCCGAAAGGCCGCAACCACCTCTTCGTAGACCTGCCGCTTGAAGGGCACGATGGCCGCCACCATCTCGCCCGCCCCAATCCAGCGCCAGCGTGAGAATTCGGGATGCCCGCTGTCGATCCGCACCTGATCGTCGGTCCCCAGAAAGCGGAACAGGAACCATTTCTGCCGCTGCCCCCGATACTTCCCGCCCCAGACCTTGCCCAGCAACTCGGGCGGCAGGTCATAGGTCACCCAGTCCTCGGTCTTGGCGACGAACTCGACCAGATCCTCGGTCACCCCCGTCTCTTCCCACAACTCCCGCAGGGCCGCCGCGCGCGGTTTCTCGCCCGCGTCGATCCCGCCCTGCGGCATCTGCCAGGCCGGGCTTTCAGAATCCAGCCGCTGGCCGGCAAAGATCTCGCCCCTGCCGTTGATCAGCACCACGCCCACGCAGGGCCGATAGGGAAGCGTCCGGGCATCCACCATGGCAAACCGGGCCGGCCCCCTGCGGGGCGCGGCCCCTCCCCTCACTCGGCCGCCGGGGCGGCGACCGCCTTCAGACCGCGCAGGATGTCCACCGCATAGGCAAGCTGGTAATCCTCGTCGCGCAGCTTCGCCGCTTCCTCGACGCGGGCCCGCTCTTCCTCCAGCAGCTTGCGCTCATCCTCGGTCATCGAATCGTTCGAGATGATGCCCCGCAGATCCGCCTCCGAAGATGGCGCGCGGGCGGGCTTGTCCGCCTCTTCCCCTGCGGCCGCCGGGTTCTGCACCGGCTGGTTCACCACGATATCCGGCATCACCCCCAGCGCCTGGATCGACCGGCCCGAGGGCGTGTAATACCGCGCCGTCGTCAGCCGCATCGCGCCATCGCCGCGCAGCGGCACCACCGTCTGCACCGATCCCTTGCCGAAACTCTTGGTCCCCACCACGATCGCGCGGCGATGGTCCTGCAAGGCCCCCGTCACGATCTCGGACGCCGAGGCCGACCCGCCATTGATCAGCACCACGATCGGCTTGCCCGCCGCCAGATCGCCCGGCGTCGCGTTGAACCTTTCGCCATCCGCCGGATCGCGCCCGCGCGTCGACACGATCTCGCCCTTCTCGAGGAAGGCATCCGACACGCTGATCGCCTCGGTCAACAAGCCGCCCGGATTGTTGCGCAGGTCGACGACGAAACCGTCGACATTCTCCATCCCGCCCAGTTCCTCGATCGACTTGGCAAGCTGCGTCTCAAGTCCCGGCGTCGTCTGGTCGTTGAAGGTGGTGATCCGCAGCACCACCGTATTGCCCACCACGCGGCTGCGCACCGCCGTCACCTTGATCGTGTCGCGGATGATCGACACGTCAAACGGCTCGTCCACGCCCTCGCGCACCACGGTGATGATGATCTCCGATCCGACAGGGCCGCGCATCATCTCCACCGCCTGATCCAGCGTCAGGCCCAGCACGCTTTCGCCGTTCACATGGGTGATGAAATCCCCCGCCTCGATCCCCGCCGCATCCGCCGGCGTGTCATCCATGGGCGAGACGACCTTCACGAATCCCTCTTCCTGCGTCACCTCGATGCCAAGCCCGCCGAACTCGCCCCGGGTCTGCACCTGCATGTCGTCGAAATCTTCTGGCGCGAGATAGCTCGAATGCGGGTCAAGGCTCGTCAGCATCCCGTTGATCGCCGCCTCGATCAGCTTCTTGCTGTCCACCTCTTCCACATACTGGCCGCGAATCCGCTCGAAGATGTCACCGAACAGGTCAAGCTGCTGATAGACATTCTCGTTGCGCTCGGCTTCCTGCGCGATCAGCGGCCCCGCCACCTGCGTCGTCAGCAGGACCCCGGCCACCGTGCCGCCCAGCGCGGCCATGACGAACTTCTTCATTTCGCTCTCATTCCCTTCCTTCGGTGAACCATGGTCCCGGATCCACCGGTTCGGCACCCTGCCGCAGTTCCAAGTAAAGCGTTTCCGACTCGCGCGTGCCACCACCTTCTTCCGACACGGCAAGAATGTCCGCAAGCTCCGGTTCCGCCCCGCCCATCAGGCCCAGCGGCGCGCCCTGCGCCACCACCTCGCCCACTTCGCCGTAAACGGTTCCCAACCCGGCCAGGATCAATAGATAGCCGCCCCCGGGCTCGAGGATCATCACATTTCCGTAGTCGAGCAAAGGCCCCCTGTAGCGGATGGTCGCAGGCCACGGCGCCGTCACCAGCGCCCGCGCCCGCGTCGCGATGGCAAGGCCGGGCCGGCGCACGCCCCCGGCATCGGCCTCGTTCGCCCGCCGCAGCACCCGGCCCAGCACCGGCAGGGCCAGCCGCCCCTTGGCGCTGGCGAAATCCTCGCCATCCGTCCCGCCCGGGGCCAGCCCCTCGGCAAAGGCCTGCAGCGTATCCGCGCTTTCCAGAAGATCGCGCAGCGCCTCGGGCGTCTCGGTGAACCGCAGGGGCAGTTCCGTCCGGTCGCTGATTGCCTGGCTCAGCGCCGTCCGCGCCTCCTGCGCCGCGCCCAGCCCGCGCAAGAGCGTCTCCCCGGCGGCAAGCTGCAGCGCCCGCAGGTCGCGCAATTCCCGCAATTCCCCGCGCAGACGCTCTGCCTCGGCCTGCAGGGCGGGCGTCACATCGGCCAGCACCATGCCAGATCGCACCGTCCCCAAAGGCCCCGTCGGATGCAGCAACAAGAGCGGCCCCGGCTCGGTTTCAAGCTGGCCCAGAATCCCCACCAGCTTCGCGATCCGGTCCCGCTCGGCATTGAAGCGCAGGGTCAGCGCCGTCTCGCGCAGCGACGCCTGCCGCAGCGAACCGCGCAGCGCCGCCAGCCCGTCCTCATAGGCGCGGATCGTCTGGGTCAGCGCATCCACCCGGTCCTTCGCCCCTTCGGCCTCTTCCAGCGCCAGCACAGCCGCTTGCAGATCCTCTGCCGCCCGTGCCGCCTGCTCCGCCACGCCCTCGGCCCCGGCCCGCCCGGCCAGACAGATCAGCAGGCAAAGGGCGGCGCGGCGCATCATGCGATCAGGCTCTCGCCCGTCATTTCCGCAGGCTTCGGCAAGCCCATCAGATGCAGCACCGTCGGCGCAAGATCCGCCAGCCGCCCCTCGCGCAGCACGGCCCCCGCAGGCCCGCCATACAGCATCACCGGCACCGGGTTCGTCGTATGCGCCGTATGCGGCCCGCCCGTCACCGGGTCGATCATCATCTCGCAATTGCCGTGATCCGCCGTCACGATCATCGCGCCCCCGCATTCCGCCAGGGCCGCCACCGCATCGCCAAGGCAGGCATCCACCGCCTCGCAGGCCTTCATCGCCGCCGCCAGATCGCCGGTATGGCCCACCATGTCGGGATTGGCGAAGTTCACCACGATCAGGTCATAGCCATGCCGGATCGCCCCCACGAGCGATGCCCCCACCTCCGGCGCGCTCATCTCGGGTTGCATGTCATAGGTCGCCACCTTGGGCGATTTCGGCATGAAACGATCCTCGCCCGCAAACGGCTCCTCCCGCCCGCCATTCAGGAAAAAGGTGACATGCGGATACTTCTCCGTCTCCGCCAGCCGGAACTGCGTCCGCCCCTGCTTGGCCACCCATTCGCCCAGCGTGTTGGGGATCGAACGCTTCGGAAAGGCCGTCGCCATATAGCCGTTATGCGCGTCGGAATATTCCACCATCCCCAACAGGGCCGACCATGCCGGCCGCGCCCCCACGTCAAAGGCATCGAACCCCGGCTGCCCGATCGCCGCCAGAATCTCCCGCGCCCGGTCCGCCCGGAAGTTCAGGCAGAACAGCCCGTCGCCATCCCGCGCGCCCCGGTAGCCGCCGATCACCGTCGGGGCGAGGAACTCATCCGTCTCGCCCTTGGCATAGGATGCGGTCACGGCCGCCACCCCATCCGCCGCCCGCTCCCCCTCGCCCCGCACCATCGCGGCATAGGCGCGGCTCACCCGCTCCCAGCGATTGTCGCGGTCCATCGCCCAATAACGCCCGATCACCGTGGCGATCCGCGCCCCTACCGGCAGCTTCGCCTCCACCTCGGCCACGAACCCCTCGGCCGACGAAGGCGCAACATCCCGCCCGTCGGTGATCGCATGCAACCAGACCGGCACCCCCAGCGCGGTGATCGCGCGGGCCGCCGCCAGCACATGCACGATATGCCCATGCACCCCGCCATCCGACACGACACCCATCAGATGCGCCGCCCCGCCCGCCGCCTTTACCTTGCCCGCAAACGCCACCAGCGCCGGATTGGCCGCGAAAGACCCGTCCTCCACCGCCAGATCAATCGCGCCAAGGTCCATCGCCACCACGCGCCCCGCGCCGATATTCGTATGGCCCACCTCGGAATTGCCCATCTGCCCGCTGGGCAGCCCCACATCCGGGCCATGGGTGATCAGCTTTGCCTTCGGGCAGGTCGCCCAGAGCCGGTCGAAATTCGGCACATCCGCCTGCGCGGGCGCATTTCCCTCACGCCGGTCCGACAGGCCCCAGCCGTCAAGGATACACAGCACGACAGGCTTCGGAACGCTCATGGCAGATGACCTCTTCTTCGTCCTGCCTGTTCCATACCGCCCACAGCCCCGGCGGGCAACGCACCGCTTGGGCCGGTCTGCAGTTTTCGCGAATCGTCAGGTTTCGTTAACCTTAATGGTCCCTTGCGGCACCGCCCGTCTGCACCGGCTGCTGCACCGCCACGCTGCACCGGCTGTTGCACAGGGGTCCGGCGGAAATCCCGATGGTAAATGCAGCGTTCCCAAGGGCTTGGCCGCCCTCAAACCCGGTGATACGGCCCGCCCGCCAGAATGGTCGCCGCCCGATACAACTGCTCGGCCAGCATCACCCGGACCAGCATATGCGGCCAGACCATCCGCCCGAAACTGATGGAAAAATCCGCCCGCCCCCGCAGCGACGGCGCGATCCCGTCCGCCCCCCCGATGACAAAGGCCACATCCTGCCGCCCGGCATCCCGCCAGCGCGCCAGTTCGGCCGAAAACTCGGGCGAAGACAAGGACTTGCCGCGCTCGTCCATGGTCACGACAAAGGCCCCGCCCGGAATGGCGCGCGACAGCAATTCCGCCTCCGCCTCCATCCCGCCGCCCTTGCGATCCTCGACCTCATGCTCGGTCAGGGGGCCAAGGCTCAGCGCCCGCCCCGTCCGGTCGAACCGCGTCACATAGTCGTCGACAAGGTCACGCTCCGGCCCCGCCCGCATCCGCCCCACGGCGCAAAGATGCACCCGCACGGGCCTTACGCCCCGCGATGGGCGCTTCCGGGAAGCCACATCTTTTCAAGCTGATAGAACTCGCGCACCTCGGGCCGGAAGACATGGACGATCACATCGCCCGTGTCGATCAGCACCCAGTCGCCGGTCTCCTTGCCTTCCATCTTGGACGACACGCGGAACTCCTGCTTCAGCCGATCCACCAGCTTTTCGGAAATCGCCGCCACCTGCCGCGACGACCGGCCCGAGCAGATCACCATGTAATCGGCCACATCCGACCGCCCGCGCAGATCAATCTGCACGATATCCTCGGCCTTGTCGTCATCGACGGATTTCAGGACGGCGGCCAGAATCTCTTCGGACGTATAGGTAGGGGCATTCGCCGTGGCGCTCTCGCTCATGCGCGGCGCCCTCGGCCCGACCGGAAGCCCGGTCGCTGGGTCAGAATGAGACAGGACATCGTCCTCCAGAAGTTGCACGCCGCAAGACCCCGGCGCAGGGATTGGCAAAGGGTATCACCGCGCCGCCCTTATCTCAACGGCACGCGAAGCGCGCGCGATACAGGTGGGCGGCAAAAAGCGCAAGGGGAACACGCGTTTTCATGCGAAAACGCGTGCCACGGCTTTTCACCGCACCTCCCAGGCCACCTCGTTCAACCGCATCGCCCGCCCTCCGACCCGCCCTGTTCAACCTAGCTTGCCTCACAAGGGATTCGAGCGTATCTACCCCTCCATGACCCGCTTCTTCGACATGGCCGATCACGCCCGCCTGCCCTGGCGCTTCACCCGCGAAAGCCGGTCCGTCCTCGCACGACTTATCTGACGCCGCTCACCCGTCGTCCGGCGCATTAGCGCCTCCTTCACAGCCATATCCGAAAGAGATGAGCCATGACCGCTCCGCGCACCCTCTATGACAAGATCTGGGATGATCACGTCGTCCATCAGGCCGAAGACGGCACTTGCCTCCTGTATATCGACCGCCACCTCGTCCACGAGGTGACCTCGCCGCAGGCCTTCGAGGGCCTCCGCATGACGGGCCGCAAGGTCCGCGCGCCGGAAAAGACCATCGCCGTGCCGGATCACAACGTCCCCACGACCGCCGGCCGCGACAAGCACATCGACAACGAGGAATCGCGCATCCAGGTCGAGGCGCTGGACAAGAACGCCCGCGATTTCGGCATCAACTACTACCCCGTCTCCGACATCCGTCAGGGCATCGTCCACATCGTCGGCCCCGAACAGGGCTGGACTTTGCCGGGCATGACCGTCGTCTGCGGTGACAGCCACACCGCCACCCACGGCGCCTTCGGTGCGCTGGCCCACGGCATCGGCACATCGGAAGTGGAACACGTTCTGGCGACGCAAACGCTGATCCAGAAGAAATCCAAGAACATGAAGGTAGAGATCACCGGCTCCCTCCGCCCCGGCGTCACCGCCAAGGACATCACCCTGTCGGTGATCGGCGCGACCGGCACGGCGGGCGGCACGGGCTATGTCATCGAGTATTGCGGTCAAGCTATCCGCGAACTCTCGATGGAAGGCCGCATGACCGTCTGCAACATGGCCATCGAAGGCGGCGCCCGCGCGGGCCTCATCGCCCCCGATGAAAAGACCTATCAGTATGTCATGGGCCGCCCCCACGCGCCGAAAGGTGCCAAGTGGGAAGCCGCGCTCGCCTATTGGAAGACCCTCTTCACCGATGAAGGCGCGCATTTCGACAAGGTCATCACGATAAAGGGCGAAGACATCGCCCCCGTCGTCACCTGGGGCACCTCGCCCGAAGACGTGCTGCCGATCACCGGCACCGTCCCCGCCCCCGAAGATTTCACCGGCGGCAAGGTCGAGGCGGCGAAGCGCTCGCTCGATTACATGGGCCTGACGCCGGGCATGAAACTGACGGATATCGCCATCGACACGGTCTTCATCGGCTCCTGCACCAATGGCCGGATCGAAGACCTTCGCGCCGCGGCGGCGATCCTGAAGGGCAAGAAGATCAAGGTGAAGCGCGCGATGGTCGTCCCCGGCTCCGGCCTCGTCCGCGCGCAGGCCGAAGAGGAAGGTCTGGCCCAGATCTTCATCGACGCGGGCTTCGAATGGCGCCTCGCAGGCTGCTCCATGTGCCTCGCGATGAACCCCGACCAGCTCGCCCCCGGCGAACGCTGCGCGGCAACCTCGAACCGCAACTTCGAAGGCCGTCAGGGCCGCGGTGGCCGCACGCACCTGCTCTCGCCCGCGATGGCGGCGGCGGCGGCGATCACGGGTCATCTGACCGACGTGCGCGAACTAATGGCTGAATCGGTGTAAGGACAGGACAAATGGACAAATTCACCACCCTGACCGGCATCGCGGCCCCTATGCCGCTGGTCAATATCGACACCGACATGATCATCCCCAAGCAGTTCCTGAAGACGATCCAGCGCTCGGGTCTCGGCAAGAACCTGTTCGATGAAATGCGCTACACGCAGGACGGGCAGGAGATCCCCGATTTCGTCCTGAACCAGCCCGCCTATCGCAAGGCGGAAATCATCGTCGCGGGCGACAATTTCGGCTGCGGCTCCTCGCGCGAACACGCGCCATGGGCGCTTCTGGATTTCGGTATCCGCTGCGTGATCTCCACCAGCTTTGCCGACATCTTCTTCAACAACTGCTTCAAGAACGGCATCCTGCCCATTGTGCTGCCGCAGGAACAGGTCGATATCCTGATGGCCGATGCGAAAAAGGGCGCCAATGCCCGCGTCACCGTCGATCTGCCCAGCCAGACCGTCACCACCTCTGACGGGCAGGTCTTCACCTTCGAAGTCGACGCGCATCGCAAGCACTGCCTGCTCAACGGGCTGGATGACATCGGCCTGACGCTGGAAAAGGCCGCCTCCATCGACGCCTTCGAAGCAAAGAACGCCACGCTGCGCCCCTGGGCCTGAATTGCGCTGACTCCGCAGTCCACTTGCGGTTTATTATTCATTAACCACAATATCTTGGGCCGTCCTTCGGGGCGGCCCATTTATTACCAGAATCTTGATGCAATCGCGCGACACATTGTTCGCGAAATGGCCGCATTGCCCTGCTTCCATCCGCATAGGTGTTGTAACGGTTCGCGAAAGTAGGCACAAATTGGGCAAGATTGAGGCAGTCCGCCACAATGTGCGGAAAATCGCCGGGAAAGGCACCACGGGCAAACCGCGGGTCGATCACGGGCGGGAAGGAAACAGGGCAGTGGTCTCACGACTGGCTGGCGCGTTCATGCGCGCGGTGTTGATAGTGGCGGTGATTGTTGCGCCCTCCATGCTGGTGCCCGGCATGGAAGCGGATGCGCAGCAGACCGTTGCCCTTGTTGCGCTTTTCGCCGGCCTTCTCACCTTCGTCGAATACAAGGCCGAGGCCCCGGGCCTGGTCGAATTCCGCGATGCCGCCCCCTTCAACCGCATCCGCTTCACCCTTCTGGCGGCCACCCTTCTGACCCTGTCCCTGATCGAACGGGGCCGGACGGATCCCTCTACGCTGACCCAGTTGCTCGATGCCATCGGCGCGCTGGTCGGGCATGCGATGGATTTCCCCTACAGCCCGGTGCGCCTTGTCACCCTGACGCTGACCGAGGGCGCAACCGATGCCGATATCGCCCTGCTGCGCGCTTCGGCGGGGATGGCCTATCTCACCTCGCTCCTGACGATGATCCTCTTCTCCTTCCACATGCGCCGGGGCAACTGGCCGCGCCATGGGCAGGTGTTCAATGTCTGGATCAACCTGCCGACCTTCGATCCCACCAGCGGCTCCGATATCGTCGGCCGGCTGGAAAGGGATGCGCGCATTAACATTGCATTAGGGTTTCTGCTGCCATTCTTGGCCCCGGCTCTGGTGAAACTCGGCATGGGCGGGATCGACCCGGCCAGCCTTGCCTCGCCCCACAGCCTGATCTGGACTGTGACAGCATGGGCCTTCCTGCCCGCAAGCCTCTTCATGCGCGGGATCGCGATGCATCGCGTGGCCCAGATGGTGCGCGAGAAACAGCGCGAAAGCACCCGCTCGCATTCCGAGGCGCTTTTCGCCGCCTGACCGGGCAGGCAAGGGCGGCCCTTGCCCGGCTGCCCTTCCTTCTGGCTGCCCTCCTGTTCCTGCATCCCCTGCCCGCCACCGCAGCCGATACCCTGCGCATCGCGCTGTGGAACATCGGGCTGGAACGCAAGGGCCCCGGCCTTCTGCTGCGCGATCTGGACCGCGGCGATGATCCCGCGATCACCGCCGCCCTTGCCGTCATCGCGCGCCTCGATGCCGATATCCTTGTCCTTGCCGGGGTCGATCACGATCCCGCCCTGCATGCGCTATCCGCGTTGGAACGCCTGCTCCGCCAGTCCGGCCAGCCCTATCCCCACCGCTACGCCCCCCGCCCCAACAGCGGCCAGCCCAGCGGCCGCGATCTCGATGCCGATGGCCGCATGAACGAGGCCGAGGATGCCCTCGGCTGGGGCCCCTTCCCCGGCGCGGGCGGCCTTGCCATCCTCTCGCGCCTGCCCCTGCTGGTGGACGAGGCGCAGGATCACTCGGCCTTTCTCTGGCGCGATCTGCCCGGCGCAGACCTTCCCCCCGGCCCCGATGCCGCGCTGCTTGCCGATCTGCCCCTCGCCTCGCGCAGCCATGTTTCGCTGCCGGTCGGGCTGCCCGGCGGCGGCAGGCTGGCCCTGCTGATCTGGCACGCCACCCCGCCCGTCTTCGACGGGCCCGAAGATCGCAATGGCCGCCGCAACGCGGACGAGGCCGCCTTCTGGCTGCATCTGCTGGATGGCCGCCTTCCGGGCCTTGCCCCGCCCGCCACGCCCTTCGTTCTGCTGGGCGATGCCAATCTCGATCCTGTCGATGGCGAAGGCCGCCCTTGGGCGCTCAATGCCCTGCTCGCCCATCCGGCGCTGACCGATCCGCGCCCCCGCGGCAACCATGGCCGCCACGATCCCGGCCAATCCGGCGATCCCGCGCTGGATACGGCGCTTTACCGCGATCTGGGCGGCCTGCGGCTTGAATACGTCCTGCCCTCCCGCGATCTGCCCGTGCTGGCAAGCGGTGTCCTCTGGCCCGCCGACGATGATCCCCTCGCCGCCACGCTGCGCGCGGCCTCGCATCACTATCCGGTCTGGGTGGATATCTCCGCCCCCGCGCCCTGAACCGGCGGGGCCGTCCGCTCCAGCCAGGATTGCACGGCCTTCCGGCGCGATTCCGCAACCTTCACCGACGTGCCATCGACCAGGTCCAGAACCACCTCGCGCCCGTTCCTCTGCATCCCGGAAACGGCCACACGCGCCACCCAGTCCGACCGCGATACCTGCAGGCCCAGCGCCTCGGGCAGGGCATCGACCACCGGCCCGAATGGCCCGGGCAGAAAGGCCCGCCTGTCCTCGGATCGCACAAGGATATAATTGCCGTCCGCCCTGACATACCACAGCGCCGCCGCGCGGAAGGGTTCGCCCTTGATGGTGATCGTCGGCGCAGCCTCCCGTTCCGCCCGGCGCGGCACCTCGCCCCCCGCGCCCGTCCTCGCCCCCCTTTCCGGCCGCATCTCCGTACCCCGCAAATCCCGCAGGACCCGGGGCAAGACAACCAGCGCCAGAAAGTGAAAGAACACCTCGGAGATCACGTAGAAATACCCTGCCATCACCAGCACGGCCCCGATCCCGTAGGGCTTCATTCCGGCAAGCCCCAAAAGGCCTTGCGTCCCGAACACCGTCGCGCAGACGGCCACGGCAAGCAACGGCGAGGCGTGCAGGCGGATCAACCCGCCCGTCCTGCGCAATTGCCACCACCGGAATGTCGGCACCGCCAAGACGCAGCAGATGCCGAACACCACGCCCGCCAGCGTCACCTGCGCCTGTATCGCCATGCTATAGGCGTAATCCCCCGTCTTCATGTTGACGAGCGAGATCACCAGCGCCAGCAGCAGATAATTCAGCAGTATGTAGCGATGCCGGGCCACGCGAAAGAACTCTTTGCCGTGCAAAGTGACGGCATCTCCCGACAGAAGGGTCACTTCCAGTCGTATGGCATTCCATGCTGCGCCGATCATTCCCGTGCGGCCTTCCCGGCGGGTTGCCACATGTCCGGCGACGCGCCATCCCCCTGCGCCAGCCAAGCCTGCACCGCACAGGCCCGGGACGAGGCGACCGGCACCACAGCCCCATCCAGCATCTGCAACAGCAGATCGCGCCCGATGCGCCGATGCGACAGCACGGCATGGCGGGCCACCCAATGCGACCGATGCACCCTTTGCCCGCCGTCCTGCGGCATCTGCGCCATGACGGCGGCAAAGGGCCCCGGCACCAGCCGCGTAGCCGTCCGCGTCACCACCGCGACATAGTTCCCCCGCGCCTCAAGGCGCAGTACGCCGGACAAAACCGCTGCCGGAAGGCCGCGCCCGCCGCTCGCCACGGGCGGCTCCTCGGCCGCCACGGCGAGCCTGTCCTCCCCTTCCGCCGGAGGCGCGTGCGGATCATCCCCGCCCGCCGCTGCCCCCCATGCCCCTGCCTCCCGTGCCGGCAGGGCGCGGTCGGATCGCATCCGCCGCAGCACCCGCGGCGCGACCCGCACCATCATGAAACGCCCGATGAAAAAGATGTAGGCCAGCCCGAAAAAGAACAGGAACACCGTTTCCTGCCAGGTCCAGTCATGGCGCACCCGCAACTGCCGCTGCGCCAGATCGAACGTCGCCATCATGGCCAGCGCCGTCAGCACAAGCCCCGGTTCCAGCCGGATGGTGGCCATCGGTCCATCCGCCCCGCCCCGCCGCGCAAGACGCCACTCCGCCAAGGACACCGCCAGTTTCAGATATGTCCAATAGCACAAAATCGCCCCCGCAACCGAGACGACCAGCGAAGGGAACAGCTTGCCAATCGGGGCCACCGAAAAGCCCGAGACATAGAACATCAACATCAGCTTCAAGCTGATCGCCACGTAATTTGCCAGCATGTACCTGTGTCGAAACAGGTCCATCACCTCACGGCCATCGGTATAATGCAAAGACAGGCCAAGCAGTGTCAGCCGGATGCGAAGGCGCTCCGTCCGCTCCGACCCGGTCTCACGATCATCGCAATCCTGATCACGCCTGCTGCCCGCCAAAGGAAAAACCATCGCTAACCAAGTGCCACCAAAACGAAGATTAAGCGTAAGTCGACCACGCCCCCAAGGCAAGGTGCGGGGCCGCTCGGGCGGCCCTTCTATACGTCGGTAGTATGTCCAACGGTCTGGGCGCCCAAACCGTCATCAGAATGGGCAGGCTATCCGCCCCGCGCCGCAGCCTTCCCTCCCCGGCTTGACCGCAGGTGGCCAAACCGCTAGGCCACCAGCCGTCAATCCGTCCACGCAGGAGCGTCCCTTGGCCAACCCCTCCCTCCTCATCCTCGCCGGCGACGGCATCGGTCCCGAAGTCATGGCCGAGGTGAAAAAGATCATCGGCTGGTTCGGCACCAAGCGGGGCATCACCTTCGACGTCAGCGAGGATCTCGTCGGCGGCTGCGCCTATGACAAGCACGGCACCCCCCTGCACGATGACACGATGGCTAAGGCGCAAGAGGTGGACGCCGTCCTTCTGGGCGCCGTGGGCGGCCCGCAATACGACAACCTCGACTTCTCGGTGAAGCCCGAGCGCGGCCTCCTCCGCCTGCGCAAGGAGATGGACCTTTATTCCAACCTCCGCCCTGCCCAGTGCTTCGATGCTCTGGCCGATTTCTCCTCGCTGAAGAAAGAGGTGGTCGCGGGTCTGGATATCGTCATCGTCCGCGAACTGACCTCGGGCGTCTATTTCGGCGAACCGCGCGGCATTTTCACCGAAGGGAACGAGCGTGTGGGGATCAACACCCAGCGCTACACCGAATCCGAAATCGCCCGCGTCGCGCGCTCGGCCTTCGAACTCGCCCGCCGCCGCAACAACAAGGTCTGCTCGATGGAGAAGGCCAATGTGATGGAGTCGGGCATCCTGTGGCGTCAGGTCGTGCAAGAGGTGCATGACAAGGAATATCCCGACGTCCAGCTTTCGCACATGTATGCCGACGCGGGCGCGATGCAGCTTTGCCGCTGGCCCAAGCAGTTCGACGTGATCGTCACCGACAACCTCTTCGGCGACCTGCTGTCGGATGCGGCGGCGATGCTGACCGGCTCGCTGGGCATGCTCCCCTCCGCCTCGCTCGGCGCGCCGATGGCCAATGGCCGTCCCAAGGCGCTTTACGAACCCGTCCACGGCTCGGCCCCCGACATCGCCGGTCAGGGCAAGGCGAACCCCATCGCCTGCATCCTCTCCTTCGCCATGGCGCTGCGCTACAGCTTTGACATGGGCGATGAAGCCGCGCGCGTCGAGGCTGCGGTGGAAAAGGTCCTTGCCGACGGCCTGCGCACCGCCGATCTGATGGGCCCCGAAGGCGGCACCCCCGTCTCCACCGCCCAGATGGGCGATGCCATCGTCGCCGCGCTGGACGCCTCGATCTGATCCGGGGGATGGGCAGCCCTGCCCATCCGGCACCGACACCACGGAAAAGCACAAGGAATGGGCGGCACCGCCCATCCCACCCCCGGCCTTCCCCTGCAGAACGGGCCATTCGGCCCCTTTCCGCCCCCCTCCCGCACAACCCCACCTTGCACCGGCGCGCGTCCCGGTCCATTACGTTACCGCTATCAGCCCGTGCCGGACCGAAGGCCCCCGATGACCACCCCAAGCCAGAACCTCAAGGGCGCCGCCCTCTCGCTTGCCGCCTTCGGCATCTACGCCACCCATGACGTCGTGGTGAAATTCCTCGGCTCCACCTATTCCGCCGTCCAGATCATCTTCTTCGCCGGGCTTCTGTCCTTTCCGCTGCTTTCCGCCATGCTGATGGGCGACCGGCGCGATGAAAACCTCGTCCCCCGCCACCCATGGTGGAGCCTGCTGCGCGCCGGTTCCGCCGTGATCAGCGGCGTGCTCGGCTTCTACGCCTTTTCCACCCTGCCGCTGGCGCAATGCTACGCGATCTTCTTCTCCATGCCGCTGCTCATCACCCTCATGGCCATTCCCATGCTGGGCGAAAAGGTGGGCCTGCGCCGTGGCCTAGCCGTCCTCGTGGGGCTGATCGGCGTGCTGGTCGTGCTGCGCCCGGGCGAGGCGGAATTCGAACTTGGCCATCTCGCCGCGCTGACGGCCGCCGTCACGGCGGCGCTCGGCTCGGTCATCGTGCGCAAGATCGGCAAGGACGAACGCTCGGCCGTTCTGATGCTCTATCCCATGCTGGGCAATGTGCTGGCCATGGGGGCGGCGCTGCCCTTCGTCTATGTTCCCATGCCGATTGCCCATCTCGGGCTGATGTGTGTCATCGCGCTCTTTTCCTTCTTCGCGGGCCTTCTGGTGATCAAGGCCTATCGCACCGCCCCCGCCGTGATCGTGGCCCCGATGCAGTATTCCCAGATCCTCTGGGCCGCGCTCTATGGCAGCCTTCTCTTCGACGAATCGGTCGATTCCAACACCGCCATCGGCAGCGCGATCATCATCGCCTCGGGCATCTACATCGTCCTGCGCGAAGGCACGCCCAGCGTTTCGGACAATCGCCCCGTCCTCGGCACGAAAAGCCGCCCCGAAACCGGCTCCATGCCCCGCGTCAGCGTGATGATGCGGCGCATGGGCATTCCCGAACGGCAGGACTGACCCCCGCCCCGCTTTCGCAGCCATGCCCCCTTGCAAATGATCCAGCAGGGCTGTAACCCACCCCCACGGTCGGAGCGTAGCGCAGCCTGGTAGCGCACCTGCTTCGGGAGCAGGGGGTCGGAGGTTCGAATCCTCTCGCTCCGACCAATTCAAGACATCCCGAAAACCCCACATCCAGACGCCGGCGGAAAACGCCTTTCGCGCCTCCACGGGCGCGGCCTGCCTTGCGTGCGGCGGGGCCTCTGTCACGAAGCTTTCACCTCCCTGTCGAACGCCCGATACAAGCCACTGCCACTGGACGGGCATCGAAACAGAACGGAGTGTGCCATGTCACGCCGCCTTGCCTGCCTGTCATCCGTCCTTGCCCTTGCCACGGCGCTTCCGGTTGCGGCGGATCCCGTCTTCAACCGGATTGCCACCTTCGCCACCCCCGCGAACATGGCCGAAGGCGAGGACACCGCCCGCGAAAGCAGCGCCGAGATCATCACCGCCACCGAAGACGGCATGACGCTGATCTATTCCGACAGCCCCCTCGGCGTTCTTGGCATGGTCGACATCACCGATCCCCGCGCGCCGAAACCGCTCGGCAACATCGCCATGGGCGGCGAACCCACGACGACCGTCGTCATCGGCCCGCGCGCCTTTGCCGGGGTCAACACATCCGAAAGCTTCACCAACCCCTCGGGCAAGCTTGTGATGGTCGACCTCGCCTCGCGCAGCGTCGCTGCGGAATGCGATATCGGTGGCCAGCCGGATGCCGTGGCCCGGGCCGCAGATGGCAGCTTCATCGCCATCGCGGTTGAAAACGAACGCGACGAGGATCTGAATGACGGCGCCCTGCCCCAGATGCCGCCGGGCTATGTCGTCAAGGTCCCCGTTCTGGACGGCGCGATGGATTGCGCCGCGCAGCAGCGCATCGGTCTGACGGGCCTCGCTGGCATCGCGGCCGAGGATCCTGAACCCGAATTCCTCGACGTGAACGCGGCGGGCGAGATCGTCGTGACGCTGCAAGAGAACAACGAAATCGTCGTCATCGGCGCGGATGGGGCGGTTGCCACGCATTTCAGCGCGGGCAGCGTCGATCTTGCCGGGATCGACACGCGCCGCGACGGCCGCCTTGATTTCACCGGCACACGCGACGCCACCCTGCGCGAACCCGATGCCGTGAAATGGATCGACGCCGATCACTTCGCCACCGCGAACGAAGGCGATTACAACGGCGGCGCGCGCGGCTTCACCATCTGGCGCAAGGATGGCACCGTCGTCTTCGAAGCGGGGGCCAGCCTCGAACGCGCCATCGCGGCCATCGGGCATTATCCCGAACACCGCTCCGGCTCAAAGGGGGTTGAGCCCGAAGGGCTCGGCTTCGCGGTCTTCGATGGCGTGCCGCATCTCTTCGTGGCCTCCGAACGCGGCTCGGTGATCGCCGTCTACGATGTCACCGATCCGGCCGCGCCCGTGCTGCGCCAACTCCTGCCCTCCGGGATCAGCCCGGAAGGTCTGGTCACCATCCCGGCGCGCAATCTGCTTGCCACCGCCAATGAGGTGGACCTGCGCGCAGACGGGCTTGCCGCCGCGCATGTCATGCTCTTTGAACGCGCCGAAGGAAGCCCCGCCTATCCCATGCTCACAAGCGAGGGCAGCGATCCCCTGATCGGCTGGGGCGCACTGTCGGGCCTTGCCGCCGGTGCGGGCCCGGGCGAACTCTTCGCCGTGTCGGACAGCGTCTATGGCAGCATGCCCCGCATCTACCGCATCGACACCACGGCCACCCCGCCCCGCATCACAGCCGCCATCGACATCACCCGTGGCGGCCAACCGGCCCAGCTCCTCGATCTCGAAGGGATCGCCTCCGATGGCGAAGGCGGCTTCTGGCTGGCCAGCGAAGGCCGCAGCGACCGCCTCATCCCGCATGCGATCCTGCATGTGGATGCCAGCGGCGCGATCACCCAATCCATCGCCCTGCCCGAATCCCTGCTCGACAACGAAATCCGCTTCGGCATGGAGGGCATCACCGTCGTCGGCAACAGGCTCTGGCTCGCCATGCAGCGCGAATGGCAGGATGATCCGGCGGGAATGGTCAAGCTGGTCTCCTATGACATCACCGATGAAACATGGGGGGCCGTCCACTACCCGCTGGACACACCTGCCGAAGGCGCATGGATGGGGCTTTCGGAAATCACCGCGTCCGGCGACTGGCTCTATGTCCTTGAACGCGACAACCAGATCGCAGACCGCGCTGAGGTGAAAAAGCTCTACCGCATCCCCACCTCGGCGCTGCAACCGGCAGAACTCGGCGGCCCCCTTCCCGTCGTCGCCAAAGAGATGGTGCGCGACCTTCTGCCCGATCTTGCCGTTCTGAACGGTTTCGTTCCCGACAAGGTCGAAGGCTTCGCCATCGACGCCGAAGGCAAGGGCTGGGTCGTGACCGACAATGACGGCGTGGATGACAGTTCCGGCGAAACCCTGTTCTGGACCATCGGCAAGGTGGATTGATCCGGTCGCGGCTGGCCCCGGGGCCAGCCGCGAAAACACGCGAAACTGAACAAAATTGCAGCCGGGTCGTTCTTAGCAATCTGCCCCGGCTGCGTTACGCTCCTTCCGGTGGCATCCGGTCACGAAGGAGATGGCAGATGTCGGCAACCGCCGCGCGGCCTGGAAGATCGCCCTTGTCCTGCAAGGGGCGGGGCGCGGGGGCCTATCACGTGGGCGTCCTGCGCGCGATCGCCGAAATCACCGCCTGCCAGCGCTCCCCTTTCCAGATCGTCTGCGGTTCCTCGGTAGGCGCGATCAACGCCGCCTCCATCGCCATGACCTCGGTCGATTTCCGCCTCGGGGCCGAACGGCTCGAATCGCTTTGGCGCTCGCTGCGGTGCCAGTCCATCTACGATGCCCGCGCGCTTCCCATGCTGGCCCGAAGTTCCCGCTGGGCGATGACCCTGTTCCTCGGTCAGCTTGGCCTTCGGGTGACGGGGGGCCTGCTTGATTATGCCCCGCTGCGCGACCTGCTGGAACGCGAATTCAGCCAGAAGCACCTGCGCCGCGCCATCCGCTCGGGTGCGCTGCACGCGCTCTGCATCACCACCTCCAGCTACTCCGACGGCACCTCCACCACCTTCTTTCAGGGCGATGACAGCCTTCGCCCCTGGTCCCGCGCGCGCCGCCTTGGCGAAAGCGCGATGCTGCGGGCCGATCACATCCTCGCCTCGGCCGCGCTGCCCTTCGCCTTTGCGCCCGTGCATCTGGACAACCGCTATTTCGGCGATGGCGCGCTGCGAACAACCTCGCCCCTCTCGCCCGCCATCCATACCGGCGCGGACCGCATCCTCGTCGTCGGTACGCGCGACCATGCCGGAGGCCCCCGCCGCTCCACCCAGCCAAGCCTTGGCGAAATCGCGGGCCACGCGCTCGACATCCTGTTCAACGACAATCTCGAGGCGGATGTCGAACGGCTGGAGCGTATCAACCACACCATCTCCCTCCTGCCCGAGGATGCCCGCGCCAAGACCCACCTGCGCGTGATCGACGCGATGGCCATCGCCCCCAGCCGCGACATCCGCGATCTGGCCAAGGCCCATGCCGGGGAATTGCCGCGCGCCATGCGCCTTTTGCTGCGCAGCATCGGCTATTCCGGCGGCGACGCCCGGATCGAAAGCTACCTGATGTTCGAACCGGGCTATATCGGCGCGCTGATCGACCTCGGCCATGCCGATACGCTGGCCCGCGCCGACGAAATCCGTGCCTTCCTGCACGCAACCTGATCCGCGCGGATCACCCCGCCGGCAGATCGGCCAGCATCGCCGCCGCCCCCGCCTCATCGGCAAAGCCCAGCTTCACCACCGTCGCCGCGACCGATGCCCCCTCGGCCAGCGCCAGCTTGGCCACGCTGGCGGCCTTGGCATAGCCGATATGGGGCACCAGCATCGTGGCCAAGACCAGACTGTTCTCCAGCGCGCCCTCGCATTGCGCGACATTCGCCTCGATCCCGGCGACACAGCGGGTGGCCAGCGTATCCATCGCCTGCATCAGGATCCGCATGGATTGCAGCACATTCAGCACGATCACCGGCTCAAAGGCGTTCAACTGCAACTGCCCCGCCTCCGCCGCCATCGTCACCGTCAGATCATTGCCGATCACCTGAAAGGCCACCTGATTGACGACTTCGGGGATCACCGGGTTCACCTTGCCCGGCATGATCGACGAACCCGCCTGCACCGCCGGCAGCCGGATCTCGTTGAACCCGGACCTTGGCCCGGAAGACAGCAACCGCAGATCGTTGCAGATCTTCGACAGCTTCACCGCGATCCGCTTCAGCACGCCGGAAAAGGTGACATAGGCCCCGCAATCGCTGCTGGCCTCGATCAGGTCGCCCGCAAGCTTCACCGGCAGCCCCGTCACCTGCGCCAGTTCCGCCACCGCCGCCTCGGCATAGCCGTCGGGCGTGTTCACCCTTGTCCCGATGGCCGTGCCGCCAAGGTTCACTTCCAAAAGCAGGTTCGACAGCCGCCCGATGATCTCCACATCCTCGCGGATCGTCACGGCAAAGCCCGCGAATTCCTGGCCCAGCGTCATGGGCACCGCATCCTGCAACTGCGTCCGCCCGATCTTGCGCACCTGCGCAAAGGCCATCGCCCTTTCGGCAAAGGCATCCGCCAGCCGCGACTGCGCCGCCCGGAACGCCTCGCACTGGCTGACGATCGCCAGCCGCATCGCCGTGGGATAGACGTCATTCGTGGATTGCGACCGGTTCACATCGTCATTCGGATGCAGATGCGCGTATTCCCCCGCGCGATGACCCATCTTCAGCAGGCCCAGATTGGCGATCACCTCATTGGCATTCATGTTGGTCGATGTGCCGGCCCCGCCTTGGATCATGTCCACGCGGAACGCCTCATGCCAGCGTCCGGCGGCGATCTCGTCACAGACCTCTTCGATCACCCGCGCCTTCTCCGCCGTCAGCACGCCCAGCGCCAGATTGGCCCGCGCCGCCGCCTTCTTCACCCAGGCCAGCGCGCGGATGAATTCCGGAAATGTCGCCAGCGGCAGGCCCGAGATCGGGAAATTCTCGATCGCGCGCTGGGTATGGATCCCCCACAGACAGGTTCGCGGCAGGTCCATCGGACCAAGGCTGTCTTCTTCGCGGCGGATATCATGCATCATCATGGGGCGGGTCCTCTGGCCAATCGCATTGGCGCACACCTGCCCCGGCTCCCGCCCGTCGGTCCAATGCAAATCCTGCATGGCCCATGCAGGCCCCGACAAGCGTGAACCGCCTAGCCCTGCAAGGCCGCCCACAGCGCATCCAGCTTCGGCCCCGCCGCGCGGCGCGGACGAAAGGCACAGATCTCCAGCGGCAACTCCCATTCCACCCCGCCCAGCGCCACCAGCCCCGCCCCCGCCTCCACCGCGCTTTCGGGTAGCCAACCCACACCATGCCCGGCGGCGATGACCTCTTTCAGCACATCCGACATGTCGCATTGCACTGCCAGCCGATAGGACAGCACCCCCCCGCCCCGTTCGATCACATGCTCGAACAGCCGCGCGAAATAGGCCCGCTGCGCATAGGCGATCAGGGGAAAAGGCGTCTTCGGCGTGCCGGGAAAGCCGAAATCCTGCCCCCGCGCGGCATAGGGCAGGAACCGATCCGCCCGCAGCACCACCCTTTCCTGCGTGGCCAGCGCCTCATGGCTGGGCAGCGCGGGGCAATCATGCGCCAAAAGGATATCCGCATCCCCCGCCAGATAGCGCGCCGTCACCTCGGCCGTGGTGCCCACGATCACCGAAAAGGAACTGCGCACCTTCGGCCCGATGGCCGCCAGAATCCGGCGAAAATCACTGCGCGCCAGCACATTGGGCATGGCCAGCCGGATCTGGCTCATCACCTCGAACTGGCTGCCCCGGATCGCGGCGCGTGTCTCCAACAGCCGCTCCACCGAAGCGCCCGCCCCTTCGCGGAACTGCTCACCCGCCTCCGTCAGCCGCACGGGCTGCGATCCCTTCACCACCAGCGCCGTGCCCACCCAATGTTCCAGCGACTGGATCCGCCGCGAAAACGCCGCCTGCGAAAGATTGCGGAACTCGGCCGCGCGGGTAAAGTTGCGCAACTCGGCCAACGCCAGAAAATCCTGCAACCAGCGTATGTCCATACCGATCCCTTCCCGGCCCGGCCCGGCGCGCCCGGTGTTTCAGCGCGCGCGCCACGCCCGCTGGATGTAAAGCGCCGTCATCAGATCAAGATGCGCCCCACCGCCATTCTTGGCGATGGTGATCTCTTCCGCCGACCGGCGGGCGAATTGCGCGGGATCGTCATAGTAATCGGCCACGATATCGCCTTCCGTGATCGCGCCCGATTTCAGCGGCTCGATCAACTCGCCGATGTGATGCAGCGTCGTCGCCCGCGCATCGACAAACACCCGCGCCCGCTGCATCGCGGTATCGTCCACCTCGCGCATGCCGGGCTTGTAGGCCCCGATCAGATCCAGATGCTGCCCCGGCTGCAACCATTCCCCCCGGATCAGCGGCTCCGTCGCCATCGTGGCGGTGCAGATAACATCCGCCGCCGTCACCGCCGCTTCCAGATCATCGGCCACCGGCAGACCCATCGCCTCGGCGCTCGCCCGGCTGCGGCTCCAGACGGTGAATTCCGCCTCCGGAAAGATCGAACCGTAGGCATCCACCATCGACCGCGCCACGTTCCCCGCCCCCACAAGCAGGAACCGCCGCGCATCCTTGCGCGCCAGACGGCTGGCCGCGAACAGGCTGTCCCCCGCCGTCTTCCACTTGGTCACCAGATGGAAATCCACCAGCCCCGTCAACTCCCCCGTCACATCGTCATACAGCGTCACCGCCCCGTGGATCGTGGGCTTGCCGCGCGCCACATTCCCCGGCACCACGGTCGCCACCTTCACCAGCGCGCCCAACCCATCAATCCACGTCGCCCGATCAAGGATCGTATCCGCCCCGCGATAGACAAACAGATCCTTGATATCTGGCTTCGGCAGCCGATGCCCCGCCTCAAGGGCCGCAAGCAGGCCCGCCCATGTCAGCACCCGCTCCGCCTCGAACGGCACGAAATCCACGCTCACAACCCCGCCTCCGCCTTGTCCAGAAGTCCCGCCGCCACCAACCGCGCCGCCCAGCCTTCCCACCCGTCGAAAAGATGCGTCTGCCAGCCCCGCGCCGCAGCCACCGCGATATTCTCCGCCTTGTCATCAGCAAAGAGCAGCCGCCCCGGCGCGATCCCGCTTTCCGCCTCCAGCGCGGCATAGATCGCCGGATCGGGCTTCATCACCCCCATCCGCCCCGAAACCCAGGCCCGGTCGAACTCGGCCATGAAGGGCAACCGCTCGGCCGCCGCATCAAAGGTCTCGCTCCCGAAATTCGTCAGCGCCAGCACCGGCACTCCCCGCGCCTTCAGCGCCCGCAGCAGCCGGATCGACCCTTCGATCGGTGGATGCGCGATGTCGAACCACCGTTCCCGCCACATCCGGATCTCCGGCCCCCAGTCGGGATGCGCCAGCGCCAGCGCCTCGACCGAGGCCGCGAAGGGCGCGCCCAGATCGACGCCCGCATTCATCCCCGCCAGATCAACCTCGGCAAACAGCCGCGCCCGCCGCTCCGCCCCGATCTCGCGGTCATAGAACCGCTCCGGATGCCATTCCAGCAGCACATTGCCGATGTCAAAGACCACCGCCTCTGGGATCACCTGTCACATCCTTCTTCCGGCGCACCGTCTCGCGCCATAGCGTGTAAAGGCCCGCCCCGCAGATCAGGGCAATCCCCAAGGCCGCCATCAGATCGGGCCAGGTGCCAAAGATCAACACCCCCCAGAAAATCGCCAGCGGCATCGCCGCATATTCGAACGGCGCCACCAGCGCCGCCTCCAGCGTCCGATAGGCCTGGCTCACCATCAGCCCCCCGATCGCCACCGACAGCCCGGTGGCAAGGAACCATGGCCAATCCGCCATCGGTGGCCAGACCCATGTCCGGAACAGAAAGGCCAACGACGCGTCCGAAGACCCCGCCAGATGCCCGTCCCCCACCACCAGCCCCATGGAGGTGGACACCAGAATGAACCCGCATTGCACATAGAAGGACAGCGTCATCGCGCTTTCCGTATCCTTCATCCGCCGCGTCATCATGTGGCTCGACGCATAGCAGAAGGCCGAAATCAGCACGAGGATCGCCGCAGGCTGGATCACCCCATCCCCCGGCCGCAGCATCACCACCACGCCCAGCATCCCCACCGCCACCGCCGCCCATCGCCGAGGCCCCACCGCCTCGCCCAGCACCACCACCGAAAGCAGCGTCACCAGCAGGGGAGAGACAAAGGCGATGGCCACCGCATCCGCCAGAGGCAGCGCCGCCAGCCCAAGGAAATAGCAGACATTCGACACCATGACAAAGCACACCCGGATCAGATGATCCCGCCCCCGCCGCGTCAGGATCTGCCGGAACCCCGTGCCGGAAAAATGCATCAACCCCAGCAGGAAGATCATCCCCACCCCCGCCCGGATCAGGATCACCTGATGCAGCGCGTAATCCCCCGACAGGAACTTGATCGCCACGTCATTGACCGACAGCATCGCGCTGCCGCCAATCGCAAGAAGGATGCCGGTCAGCGTGGCCCGGCTGGAAAGTTCGGTCATGATGCGGGCAGGAAACGCCCGCACGCCCGCGAAATCTGTTCCCCGCGCGACATCCAGATGGCGCGGATCACCCGCCCGCCACCGCGCCCCGCATCACGCGCTCCAGCACTTCCAGAAACCGCGACCGGTCCGCCCTGGAAAAAGGCCGCCCGCCACCCTGCCGGAACGGATCGGCGCTGCGCAGATCCGCCATCAGGTCGCGCGTGGCCAGCACATTGCCGATGTTGCGGTCGGTCAGTACCTCACCATTGTGCTTCACCACCACCGCGCCCGCCGCGATCACGCGCGCCGCCAGCGGGATATCCCCCGTCACCACAACATCCCCCGGCCCGGCCTGATCGGCGATCCACTTGTCCGCCTCGTCCGGCCCCGATGCCACGAACACGCTCTCCACCAAGGGGTTGGCGCTCGGCCGGATGCCGCCATTGGAAACCACCAGCATCCGCACCTCATGCCGCGTGGCGACACGCTCGCATTCCTCCTTCACCGGGCAGGCATCGGCATCCACGAACAGCCGCGCCATCGCCTATCCCAGCAGCGCCGCCGCATGGAAAGCGACATGCTCCTCCATGAAGGTCGACACGAAGAAATAGCTGTGATCATAGCCTTTCTGCATCCGGAAGGCCCCGCCCTGCCGCCGCGCCGTCATCGCCTCGGCCAGCGCTTCGGGCTTCAGCAGATCAAGAAACTGGTCCGCCGTCCCCGTATCAATCAGCATCGGCCCGTCAAACCCGTAGCGCCGCATCAGAAGGGTCGCGTCATACCCCGCCCAGGCCGCCTCATCCGCCCCCAGATAGGCCGTGAACTGCTTGCGCCCCCAGTCGCTCGCCACCGGATGGCAGATCGGCGCAAAGGCCGACACAGACCGGAACCGCCCCGGAAAGCTCATCGCGATGGTGAGCGCGCCATGCCCGCCCATCGAATGCCCGGTGATCGCCTGCGCCGCTTCCGCCAGAGGGAAGGCCGAAAACAGCACCGTCGGCAATTCATCCGTGATGTAGTCCCACATCTGGAAATGCCGCGCCCAGGGCTCCTCGCTGGCATTCACATAGAACCCCGCCCCCTGCCCCAGATCATAGGCCGCGTCATTCGCCACCGCCTCCCCCCGGGGCGAGGTGTCGGGAAACACAAGCGCGATCCCCGCCTCGGCGGCCCAGCGCTGCGCGCCCGCCTTCACCATCGCATTCTCATGCGTGCAGGTCAGACCCGACAGATACCACAGCACCGGCACCGGCCCGTCCTCGGCCTGCTCGGGCAGGAACAGCCCAAAGGTCATGTCACATCCGCAAGCCTCAGACGGATGGGAATAAACCCCCTGCACGCCGCCAAATGCCCGGTTTTCCGAAAGGGTCTTCATGCCTTACCTCGTCGCTTTGCGGCAAAGCTCTCCACGCCCTGCTCAGGGATGCAAGCCGCCGCCCTTCATCTTGGCCCAAATACCCGATCCTGCCTGACAAAAAGGTCACCACATCGGGGTTGGGTGCGGGGGGTCCGGGGGGCGCATGCCCCCGGCCTGCACCCGAAACGTCACTGCGTCGGGTGGAATTTACCGGCGGGCGACAGGGTGAAGATCTCGCAACCCGTCGCCGTCACCCCCACCGAATGCTCGAACTGCGCGCTCAGCGACTTGTCCCGCGTGATCGCGGTCCAGTCATCGGCCAGCACCTTCGTCTCCGGCCGGCCCAGATTCACCATCGGCTCGATGGTGAAGAACATGCCTTCCTCCAGCACAGGCCCGCTGCCCGGCCGCCCGTAATGCAGCACGTTCGGCGGCGAGTGGAACACCCGCCCCAGACCATGGCCGCAGAAATCGCGCACCACGCTCATCCGCTGCGCCTCGACATAAGACTGAATCGCATGGCCGATATCGCCAAATGTGTTTCCCGGCTTCACCGCCGCGATCCCCCGCATCAGCGCCTCATGCGTCACGTTGATCAGACGCTGCGCGAAAGGCTTCGCCGTGCCTGCCACATACATCCGGCTCGTATCGCCATACCAGCCGTCCACGATCACCGTCACATCCACGTTCAGAATGTCCTGCGCCTGCAGCACATCGCTGCTGCGCCCCGGAATCTTTGCCCCCGGAATCCCGTGGCAGACCACATGGTTCACGCTGATGCAGGACGCATGGCGATAGCCCTTGTAGCCGATCGTGGCCGAGGTGACGCCCCGCCGCTCCACCTCGGCGGTGATGAAGGCGTCGATCTCGCCCGTCGTCGCCCCCGGCACCACCAGCGGCCCGATGGCATCAAGGATCTCCGCCGCCACGCGGCCCGCTTTTGCCATGCCCGCGAAATCCGCATCCTCGTGAACCCGGATTCCGTCCTTGGTGATGCGCCCGCGCGTCTCGTCCACCGCCTGTCACCCCTTCTGCTTCCCGGCCTAGATAAGCAAAGCCGTCCGCAAAGGCCAGACCTGCGCCACCGCATCCCCTTTGAAAGCCTCCCGTCGCGGCCTATACCCCTCCCTGCCACCTCGGAAGGAATCGCCATGCCCAATCCCACCGCAGCCATGCTCGTGATCGGCGATGAAATCCTCTCGGGCCGGACGCGCGATTCGAACATGCACCATCTCGCCCGTCGGCTCACCGATCACGGCATCCGCCTGACAGAGGCGCGCGTCGTGGCCGATGACCATGACGCCATCATCTCCGCCCTGAACGACCTGCGCGTGCGCTTCGATCACGTCTTCACCTCGGGCGGCATCGGCCCCACCCATGACGACATCACCGCCGAGGCCGTGGCCGCCGCCTTCGACGTCGCCATCACCCACCGCGCCGATGCCATGGCCCTCCTGCAGGCGCATTACGACCGCGCCGGTCTTCCCTTCAACGAAGCCCGCCAGCGCATGGCCCGCATCCCCGATGGCGCGACCCTGATCGAAAACCCCATCTCCACCGCCCCCGGCTTCACGCTCGGCAATGTCCATGTCATGGCAGGTGTCCCCAACATCTTCGAGGCGATGCTCGAAGGCATCCTGCCCACCCTCACCGGCGGCGCGCCGCTTCTGTCGCAGTCGCTGCGCGTCAACCGGGGCGAGGGCGAGATCGCCGCCGAATTCGGCGCGCTGGCCGCCGAATTCCCCGATCTCTCCATGGGTAGCTATCCCTTCAACACCAACGGCGTCTATGGCACCAACCTCGTCATCCGCGGCACCGATCCGGGCCGGATCGACATCGCCATGACCCGCCTCGCCGCGCTCTTCCCATGACCGAAGACGATCTCGCCCAACTGACCGAGTCGACATGGCCCCCCGCCGCCACCCATCGGCAGGGCCCTTGGCTCATCCGCGAAGGGCAGGGCGGCGGGCAGCGCGTCTCGGCCGCCTCCGCCGTCGGCGACTGGCACCCCGATGACATCCCGCAGGCGGAATCCGCGATGCGCGCCCTTGGCCAATCGCCCCTCTTCGTCCTGCGCCCATCCGAGGCGGCGCTGGATCAGGCGCTGGCAGCCCGCGGCTATGTCCAGCACGATCCCGTCGTCGCCTATGCCGGATCCTGCGCCGATCTCGCCGCCACCGAACCGCCCTTCCTCACCTCCTTCCCCCATTGGCCCCCCCTCGCCGTCGCCGCCCAGATCTGGGCCGAGGGCGGAATCGGCCCCGCCCGCCTTGCCGTGATGCACCGGGTCGAGGGGCCGAAAACCGCCATCCTCGGGCGCAGCGGCGACCGCGCCGCAGGCATCGCCTTCACGGCGATCCACGGAAATGTTGCAATGCTTCACGCGCTCGAGGTCACACCCGCCCTGCGCAGAAATGGCTGCGGCCACAACATCTTGCGGGCCGCCGCGCTTTGGGCACGTGATCACGGGGCCGACACCCTCGCCCTTCTGGTGACTGAGCGGAACACCGCCGCCCGCGCGCTCTATGCTTCCCTGAACATGCACACTGTGGGACACTATCACTACCGCAAGTTGTAGGCCCCGCAGAAGGCTGAGCAGTTGAATCAAATGCGCCCGTACGTCTCCCAACGGCTTGGCCGCCTTCTGGCCGTGCCTGCCCTGATCCTCTCGGCCGCGCTTCCCGCGCATGCGCTGGATCTGCGTTTTGCCACACCCGCCACCCCCTCCGGCGAACGGAGCGAGGCGCTGGCCTCCTACACCGTCGCAACCGGGCCTTGGCGTGCCGGCACCATTCCCGCGGAAACCGCCGAAGGCCGCCTTGACCAGACCGCCTGGCAGATGCCCGCCCCGAACCAGACCACCCTTCAGATCCTGCAACCCCTGCGCGACCAGATCCGCGCGGCGGGGTTCGAAACCCTGTTCGAATGCGAAGCCGTGGCCTGCGGCGGTTTCGATTTCCGTTATGGCACCGACATTCTGCCGGAACCGGAAATGCATGTGGATCTGGGCGATTTCCGCTTTCTCGCCGCCCGCCGCGAAGGCGATACAGGCGCAGGCCCGGAATGGCTGACGCTGATCGTCAGCCGCAGCGCCGATACCGGTTTCATCCAGTTGACCCGCATCAGCGCGCCTGATTCCGGCACCCCGGATCTGACCGTGTCGACCAAGTCACCCTTCTCGCCCGCGCCCGATCTGGCCGGGGACGACAGCGCCGCCCCTACCATGGCGGCCCTGCCGCAAACCGATCCGCTCGTCGCGGCCCTTGCCGCAGGGCGGCCTCATGCGCTTGGCGATCTGGCCTTCGCCTCGGGCCGCGCCACCCTCGAACCCGGGGATTATCCCTCGCTCGCGGGTCTTGCCGACTGGCTTTCCGCCAATCCGGCATCCCGGATCGAACTGGTCGGCCATACCGATGCTTCCGGCAATGCCCAGACCAACACCGCGCTCTCCCTCGCCCGGGCCGAAGCCACGCGCGATGCGCTCGTCACGCTCTATGGCGCAGATCCCACCCGCATCACAACGCGCGGCGCAGGCCCTGCGGAACCCGTCGCCAGCAACGACACCGCCGAAGGCCGCGCCAAGAACAGAAGGGTCGAGGTCTTGACGACCCCGACCCTGTGAACTCCCCCAGGAGTTGACGGCCCCCCTTCCGGGAAGCCGGCGAAAATCACCAGCTGTCCGGCCCCTTGTCGATCAGTTGCCGCGCCAGAAAATCAATGAAGGCCCGCACCTTGGGCTGCGTGAACCGCCCCGGCGGATAGACGGCGTAGATCCCCAGAACTTCCGTCGGCAGACCCGGAATCGCCTCTTCCACCAGCCCCTGCCGCATCGCATCGGCGTAAAGGAAGCTGGGCAGATAGGCGATGCCCAGCCCTGAAATCGCGGCATTCAGCAGGGATTGCCCGTCATTCACCGTCAGCCAGCCGACAGATCGCACCTGCCGCTTTTCCCCCGATGGCGCGGTGATCTTCCACACATTGCCATTGGCCTGATTCGAATAATGCAGCAGCTTGTGCTCGTTCAGATCGTCGATCTTCATCGGGCGGCCATAGCGCTGGAAATAGGAAGGCGAGGCGATCATCCGCTTCGTCGTCTCCGTCAGCTTGCGCGCGCGCAAGGACGAATCCTCCAGTTCTCCCACCCGGATCGCCATGTCGAACCCTTCGCTGATCAACTCGACATAGCGGTTGTTCAGCACCATGTTCACCGTGATATCCGGGTATTCCAGCAGGAAATCCCCAAGGATCGGCGACAAGAGGTTCACCCCGAAATCGGTGGCGACACTGATACGCAACAGGCCCGACGGGGCCGACTGCATGGATGTGACCAGCGCATCCGCCTCTCCTGCATCATTCAGGACGCGGCGCGCGCGGTCGTAATAGGCAAGGCCAATCTCGGTGGGCGAAACGCGGCGCGTGGTCCGGTTCAGAAGGCGGGCCCCCAACCGCGCCTCCAGTGCCGATACATGCTTTGACACCGCAGATTTCGAAATTCCCATCTTCTTGGCCGCATCGGTGAAGCCGCCCTGGTCCACGACCATGGCAAAGGCTTCCATTTCCGTCAGTCGGTCCATTGTTACCCTCTGGCAAGCTATGAGGTCGTGTGACAGAGGATTGACCGTGAAATCAGGCAGGATCGGGGCGCAGGCGGGGCCGATCCGGGGTTTTCCTTGGGATCGTTGAAGGCGGGGAAACACAGGCCCCGGCCCTTATCCCCCGGAATTTCCCTGTCAAAGCTGCGCGGCCAGCCTTGCCCCCTGATCAATGGCCCGTTTCGCATCCAGTTCTGCGGCCACATCCGCCCCGCCGATCACATGGCAGCCGATCCCCGCCGCCGCCAGATCCTCGGCCAGCCCCCGCGCCGGCTCCTGTCCCGCGCACAGCACCACCGAATCGACCTCGATCACCTCTTCCACCCCGTCGCGCAGCACCACCAGCCCCGCCTCGGTGATCCGCTGATAACTCACCCCGCCGATCATCCGCACCCCCTTCGCGGCCAGTGCCGCGCGGTGGATCCAACCCGTGGTCTTGCCCAGCCCCCGGCCCGGCTTTTCCGCCTTGCGCTGCAACAGCCAAACCTCGCGCGCCGGCGGCTCCGGCTCCGGCTGAACCAGCCCGCCCCGCATCTCGGCCGGATCGCCGACACCCCATTCCCTGCGCCACAGCGCCGGGTCCAGCGTCGGCGACACCCCGCGATGCACCAGATATTCCGCCACGTCGAAACCGATGCCGCCCGCGCCCACCACAGCCACCCGCCGCCCCACCGGCGCCCCGTTCAGCACATCGGCATAACCCAGCGCCCGCGCCTCGCCCTCGATCCCCGGTGAACGCGGCGTCACGCCCGTGGCCACCACCACCTCGTCAAACCCGCGCAGATCCTCGACCGAAACCTCCGCACCCAAACGCAACTCCACCCCCGCCCGCGCGATCCGCGCCGCGAACCAGCGCACAAGGCCGTGGAACTCCTCTTTCCCCGGCACCTGCTTGGCCAGATTCAACTGCCCCCCGATCCGGTCCGCCCGGTCGAACAGCACCACCCGATGCCCGCGCTCCGCCGCCACCGCCGCCGCCATCAGGCCCGCAGGCCCCGCCCCCACCACGGCCACCGATTTCGCCACCGTGACCGGATCATAGGTCAACTCCACCTCATGGCAGGCGCGCGGGTTCACAAGGCAACTCGTCAGCTTGCCGCTGAAGGTATGGTCCAGACAGGCCTGATTGCAGGCGATACAGGGCGCGATCTCCTCGGCCCGGCCCGCCGCCGCCTTGGCCACGAATTCCGCATCCGCCAGAAAAGGCCGCGCCATGGAAACCATATCCGCCATCCCCTCGGCCAGCAGCTTTTCCGCCACCTCCGGCGCGTTGATCCGGTTCGACGTGATCACGGGGATCGACACCTCGCCGCGCAGCCGCCCGGTCAGATGGGCAAAGGCCGCGCGGGGCACGCTGGTGGCGATCGTCGGCACCCGCGCCTCGTGCCAGCCGATCCCGGTATTCAGGATCGTGGCCCCCGCCGCCTCCACCGCCCGCGCCAGTCGTGCGATTTCGTCCCAGTTGCTGCCATCCGGAACCAGATCGATCAGGCTGATACGATAAATCACGATGAAATCGGCCCCAACAGCCGCCCGCACCCGCCGCACCACCTCGACTGGCAGGCGCATCCGGTTCTCGTAACTCCCGCCCCAGTCATCGGTCCGGCGGTTGGTATGGGCGACAAGGAACTGGTTCAGGAAATACCCCTCGCTCCCCATCACCTCCACGCCGTCATAGCCCGCCTCGCGCGCCCGCGCCGCCGCCGTCACGATGTCCGAAATCTGCTTCTCGATCCCCGCCGCATCCAATTCGCGCGGCACGAAAGGCGAAATCGGCGACCTGATCGCACTCGGCGCCACGCAATCCTTGCCATAGGCATAGCGCCCCGCATGCAGGATCTGCATCGCGATCCGCCCGCCCGCCTCATGCACCCGCCCCGTCACCACCCGGTGATCGGCGATGTCCTGCGCCGAATACAGCCCCGCCGCGCCGGGAAAGACCCCGCCTTCTGCGTTCGGCGCCATCCCCCCCGTCACCATCAGCCCCACACCGCCCCGCGCCCGCGCGGCATAGAACTCCGCCACCCGGTTCCAGTCGCCCCGCTCCTCCAGCCCGGTATGCATGGACCCCATCAGCACACGGTTCGGCAGAACCACATGGCCAAGGTCAAGGTGCGACAGCAGGTTGGGATAATCGGTCATGGCAGGGTCCTCCGGCCTGCGACAGTGCCGCAGCCGCAGCGCCCTGTCACGGGCAACGCACCGTCATGCGCGCAAACCCCGCAGTCGGCGCAAAAGGCCCTGCCCCTTCATCTTGGGAAAAATACCCTCTGGGGGTCCGGGGGGCGAAGCGCCCCCGGTCCGACGCCCCCCAATGGCGCTAACCCAGCGTCTCCACGCAATGCCGCCGGAAGGCCCGCTTCAGCATGTCCAGTTCCGCCCGCAAGAGAGCGACCTCCGCCCGCAGGTCATCTTCCATCGCCACACCCGTGATGATGGTGAAATGCGCCAGCGTCTCGCCCAAAGCCTTGTCGCGGATCAGGAAGGTCTGCACACCCTCGCTCAGCGCCTCCACCGGCACCGGCACCCGCACTGCCCATTCCCCGGGCCGGTCCGGGATCGCCGTCACCGTCAGCCCCGGCACCTCGGCCTCAAGATAGCGCACCTCCAGCGCCGGGCTGGCGCTGCCCGACAGCACGCCCTCCCAGACCCCGGCCCGAATGCGTGTCTGTGTCAGTTTCACCGCGTCCATCGCCACCCCCTCACAATTCCGCCCGTGGACGGCGGCTCACCGTCACGTCGCGCAGGATGATCTGGTTCATCTCGGGCCCTTCGAAGATCAGGTCGATCCACAGCTTCTCGATGCGCTTCTCGTTGATCTTCGTGTAGGTCAGGTCGAACTCCACCATCACCTCTTCCGCACCCAGCGGCATTTCCAGCACGATCTGCTCGGTATTCGGCCCATGTTTCACGTTCAGCCGGGCAAAGATCTCCAGCGGCTTTTCCAGCTCCACGATCATGTCCAGCCGGATCAGGTGGCGCAACCGCAACCCCTGTGCCGCTTCCTCCGGCAGGTCGATCACCAGCGACAGAAAGGATCCGTCGAAGCGGAACACATCCATGCGAAAGCCGAAGGGTGCGACATCGCTCTCGCGCTCGTTGCGGATCTGGCGCACCGTCAACTCGCTCTGCCGGCAATCGTGAAAGATCGTCGCGCCATCGCAGAACGCCATGCGGTTGGGCACCGAGGCCTGCCCCGGCACCGGCATCGGCCCCCGCCACAGATCGGGCCGCCAGGCCCAGTCCGTGCCCAAGGGCTTCCTCATCGCATTCGATCCGATCACCGGCAGGGCCAGCCGATGTTCCGCCTCATGGATCACCCGGTCCAGTTGCCGCCGCAGCGATCGCGCCCGCGACCGCCAGCCCCGCAACATGTCCGCCTCCGCCAAGGGCGCCGCCTCGGCCATTTCTTCCCATCGCCGGACGAACCGCTTGTGCAGCAGCCTGTCCAGCACGCCTTGCACTTTCCCCACCATACCCTGTCCCGAAACACCACCGGCAGGCCATGCCCTTGCACGACCCCAACCCTATCTATCGCCGGAAAGGCCACACCGCGCCACCGCCTTTTCGCGCAAAAACGAAGTTCTCAATCCCCGTTCTCGCCCGAAACCGCCGCTTCCGCCGGGGCATCCTTGCCGGCATTTGCCCGGGTCATCGCCGCCATCGCCGCCAGAACAAGCGCCTTTCCCGCCGCCGGCTCCAGCGTCTCGCCCCCCGGGCCATCCGCCGTCACGGTCACAAGCCGCCCCCGCAGCCCGGCAATGGCGCGCCAGTAATCGCCCACGATCCGGTCGCGCAGCCGCAGCAGAAAGACATCCCCCCGCGCCTTGGCCTCCAGCACCTCGACATCCCGCCCCCGGCCCGACCGGCTCAGCGTCGCCCGCCCGTCGGCCGAGGCGAAGAAGGCCGCCAACGCCGCACCGCCGCCCGCCATCGCCCCGGCCGAGCCGCCGGGCCCCACGGTCACCGTCACCAGCGCGGGAACCGTCTCGCCCCCGGCGCGGCATGGCCCCATCAGGATCACCGCGCTATCCGCATCCCGCCGCCCCGCCCCGGTCGCGATGCAATAGCCCACCGGGGCCGCCGCCGTGATCTGCCCCTCCAGCAGCGCGACCGACCGGATCCCGCCACCCTCAACCGCCACGCAGCCCGCCAGCCCAACCGCCAGCACCGCCACGGCCATACCCCTTACCACCATCGTCCCGCCTGTCCTTCCGTCCGCACCGGCAGCCGCACGCATCCCCGCGTCCCACTCCGGCGCAGCCTGCATAGCGCCCGGTCCCCGCCCCGTCCATCACCGCCCGATCCCCCGGCAATACCCTGCCCGCGCGCCACGGCCGGTTGCCCATACGCTCCCCCTTCTCCCCCCGTCACCCGTTGCATCCCTGCCCGGAAAGGTCTTCACTCGCCGTCAAACCCGCCAGTCGCAGGAAGACATGCCCGCTCACCCCACCCCGCCCCGGGATCCCGCCCAGCGCCTCGCGCAACGCCTCAATGGTCAGACCGATCTCTATGCCGCCCTGCGGCAGGCCCTCGGCCCGGGCGATCCGGTCCCCGACATCGCCGCCCTGATCGCCGCCTGCGATCCCGCCACCGGCGCCCGGCTTGCCGCCGTGGATGCGGGCCTTCTCGCCGCCATCGCCCGCAAGGCCACCACCGGGCAGGCCATCCCCGGCGCGGCCCGCCTGCGGGCCGATCTCGCGCAGGTCCCGACCCATCCCCTGTTCCTGCCCGATCCCGCCTCGGGCGGGACCATGGCCCTGCCCACCACCGGCACCCGCCCCGACATGCCCGCCTTCTCCGATCCCGCCTTCGACCCGTGGTTCGCCGCGCATCAGGCGCGGGGCATCCGCTTCGGCCTCGGCCTCTACGGCGAAAACCGCACCGTCTATGCAACACCGCAATTCGCCGATGCCGCAAGCCCCGAACGCCGCACGATCCACCTCGGCATCGACGTCTTCGCCCCCGCCGGAACCCCCGTCCATGCCCCGCTTCCGGGGCGGGTGCGCCACCTCACCTACAATGCCGATCCGCTCGATTACGGCCATACGCTGATCCTCGAACATGACCTGAACGGAACGCGCTTCTTCACGCTCTACGGCCATCTCGCCGCCACCTTGCCGGGCCTTCACCCGACCGGAATCGTCGAACCGGGCCAGATCATCGCCCATCTGGGCAACTGGCCCGAAAACGGCGGCTGGGCGGCGCATATCCATTTCCAGATCATCACGGACCTGCTCGCCACCTCCGGCAATTTCTTCGGCGTCGGCCATGCCGGGCTGATGGATGTCTGGTCCGATATCAGCCCCGATCCCAACCTCCTCCTCCGCCTTCCCGCACACAGCTTCACGGTCTGATCCCCATGCCCACTCCCATGCCCACCATCCGCCTTGCTACGCCCGCCGACCGCGCCCTGTGGGAACCGCTCTTCAACGCCTATGCCGCCTTCTACGCCACCCCCCTCACCGATGAGACGCGGGATACGGTCTGGTCATGGATCCACGATCCCGCCAATCCCTTCTGGTGCGCCCTCGCCCTCTCGGACACGGGCCAACCCCTCGGTCTTGTTCAATATCAACTCATGCACCGCTCCCTCGGCGGCTCCATGGTCTGCTACCTGTCGGACCTGTTCACCACGCCCGAGGCGCGGGGGCAGGGGCTCGGGCGCGCGCTGATCGACCATGTCCTCGCCTTCGCCCGCGATCGCGGCCTGCCCAATGTCCGCTGGCTCACCGCCGAGGATAACAGCACCGCCCGCGCGCTCTATGATACATACCGCCCGCGCACCCCCTTCATCCTCTATTCCGTTCCCACCGCCTGACAGCCCGCCCCCCCTGCTGCTTCATCTTGGCCCAAATACCCCTCCCCGGCCGGCCCCATGCACCCCGGCCCCCGTCCGCGCCCCTCCTCGCCCCGCCACCCCGGTGATTGCAATTCCCACCCCCTCGGCTTATCTCTGCCACCCAACCGACGGACCCGCGCATAAAGGCCAAGCCCGCATGAACTGGATCTCCAACTACGTCCGCCCCAAGATCAACTCGCTCTTCTCCCGCCGGGAAGTGCCCGAGAATCTGTGGACGAAGTGCCCCGAATGCGGGACGATGCTCTTCCACCGCGAACTCGCCGCCAATCTGAATGTCTGCACCTCCTGCGACCATCACATGGCGATCAGCCCGCGCGACCGCTTCACCGCCCTCTTCGACGGCGGCATCTTCACCGAGGTGAAGGTCCCCGAACCCGTCACCGACCCCCTGCAATTCCGCGATCAGAAGAAATACCCCGAGCGCCTGAAGGCTGCGCAAAAAGCGACGGGCGAGAAAGAGGCGATGCTCGTCGCCGAAGGCGAAATCGCCAAGACAGCCATCGTCGCCGTCGCGCAGGATTTTTCCTTCATGGCAGGCTCCATGGGCATGTATGTCGGCAACGCGATCCTCGCCGCCGCCGAACGCGCGGTAAAGATGCGCCGTCCCCTCGTCCTCTTCTCCGCCGCTGGTGGCGCGCGCATGCAAGAGGGGATCCTGTCCCTGATGCAGATGCCCCGCACCACCGTTGCCGTGCAGATGCTCAAGGAAGCGAACCTCCCCTATATCGTCGTCCTCACCCATCCCACCACGGGCGGCGTGACGGCCTCCTACGCCATGCTGGGCGATGTCCAGATCGCCGAACCCAATGCGCTCATCTGCTTCGCAGGCCCCCGCGTCATCGAACAGACCATCCGCGAAAAGCTGCCCGAAGGCTTCCAGCGCGCCGAATACCTGCTTGATCACGGCATGCTCGACCGCGTCACGCACAGAAAGGCCCTGCGCGAGGAACTGGTGACAATCCTTCGCATGCTCACGAATCAGCCCCCGGCGATCAAGGGCGAGCTCACCGCACAACCCGCCGAAGCCTGACATCGTGACCGCCCTCCCCGACGCCCCGCTGCGCTCCGACGCCATCCTCGAACGGATGATGACCCTGCACCCCAAGGTCATCGACCTGACGCTCGACCGCGTCCACCGCCTGCTGGGCCTGCTGGGCCACCCCGAGCGCGCCATTCCCCCCGCCATCCACATCGCGGGCACCAATGGCAAGGGCAGCACCCAGGCCATGATCCGCGCCGGGCTTCAGGCGGCGGGTCAAAAGGTCCATGCCTATACCTCGCCCCACCTCGCCCGCTTCCACGAACGCATCCGCCTTGCGGGGGAACTGATCGAAGAACCCGCCCTCGCCGCTTTGCTGGATGAATGTGTCGCCAAGAACGGCCCGGACGAGATCACTTTCTTCGAAATCACCACCTGCGCGGCCTTCCTTGCCTTCGCCCGCACAGCCGCAGACTGGACGCTTCTCGAAGTCGGCCTCGGCGGCCGGCTCGATGCCACCAATGTCATCACGCCGCGCCTTTCCATCATCACCCCCGTCTCGATGGATCACGAATCCTTCCTCGGCGACACGCTGGCCAAGATCGCCTCCGAAAAGGCAGGCATCATCAAACGCGGCATCCCCGTCATCCTCGGCCCCCAGTCGCCCGAGGGGTTGGAGGTGATGGAAACCACCGCCGCCCGCCTCGGCGCGCCCATTCTCGCCCATGGCCAGCATTGGCAGGTATGGGAGGAACGCGGCCGCCTGATCTATCAGGATGAAAACGGCCTCCTCGACCTTCCCCTTCCCAACCTGCCCGGCCCCCACCAGATCCAGAATGCCGGGGCCGCGATCACGGCGCTGCGCCATCTCGGCCATGACGAGGCTGCCTGTCAGGCCGCCGTCACCCGCGCCGAATGGCCCGCCCGGATGCAGCGCCTCCGCCACGGCCCCCTGATCGACCGCGCGCCGCGCGCGGAACTCTGGCTCGACGGTGGCCACAACCCGGCAGGCGGCGAAGCTGTCGCCGCCACCCTCGCCCGCATGCCCGCGCGCGAGACGCATCTGATCTGCGGGATGCTGAAAACCAAGGACGTCACGGGCTACATGCGCCCCCTCGCGCCCCATGTCGCCCGCCTCCACGCCGTGTCGATCCCCGGCGAGAAGAACACCCTTCCCGCCGATGCCACCCGCGACGCCGCCCGCAGCACGGGCATCGCCGCCACCACCGCGCCGTCGGTCGCCGATGCAGTGGAGGCGATCACCGTATCCAACCCCGAGGCCCGCATTCTCATCTGCGGCTCGCTCTACCTCGCAGGCGCGATCCTCCGCGAGAACGGCTGACCCGAAAATCCTTCTCCGAAGGATTTTCCCCGGATTGTTCTTCGAACAATCCCGATTTTTCGCAGAAAAATCGCCCTTCGCACGCCAAGGCCAAACTTGCGCCCAAATCCCTGCCATGCTGGGCGCATTGTCCCTGACGGTCCCATTCCATGACAGCCTATTCCCCCCTTCCCACCCAGACCAAGGCCCGCGTCGCCGTCTTCATCGACGGTGACCACATTCCCCCTTCCAGTCGCCCAAGCATCGCCCTCGAAGCAGCGAGGCTTGGCACCGTCGCCTCCACGCAACTCTTCTGCGATCTGTCCCTCCGGCCCGACTGGGCCGCCGAAACCGGCATCGACACGACCCATTGCAAAGGTCGCCCCGGCAAGAACAGCGCCGATATCTCGCTCTGCATCGCTGCCCTCGACCTCGCCTATCGCGGGCTGGCAACAGCCTTTCTCATCGCCTCGAACGATCGCGATTTCGAGCCTCTCATACGGCACCTGCACCGGATCGGCTGCACCGCCATCCAGATCAGGTCACAGGCCACCCCCAACCCCGAAGCCGCCAAGTCGATACCCGCGTCCCAACCCGTCATCACCCCGGACCCTGCCCTCGCGACGGACAGCACACCTTTGCTGGAAAAGGTCCGCGCCGCGATCAGGGCGCATGGCGGCCCGAATGGCATCGCCATCGAAGCACTCAACCCGCTGCTGCACCGCCAAGGCGTCCGTATCTCGCTTGAACCAGAAAAATCATGGCGCAAGTGGCTACAGGCCCGCCCACAGCACTTCACCTGCGATCCGAAAGGTCCACAGTCCAAGGTCCGGCTGGTCCGCTAAACAGCCCCTCACGCCCCGTAGCGCGCCATGAACATGGCCACCGCCCCCTCCACCACCCGCGTCACCTCTCGCGGGGCGGCAGAGCCCATGCCAAAGATCGCCCGGTCATGCAGATCGGCCTTGCACAGCTGCGCGAACTGGTCCGCCGCCAGATCCGCATCCTCGATCCGGACTTCGCCCCGCGCCATCGCCTTCTCCAGAAACCGCCGCAGCCGCGACCGCACCAGCTCTGGCCCGCTTTCATAGAAGGCCGCCCCCAGCGCCGGGAACCGGTCGCTTTCCGCCACGCACATCCGGAACATGCGCTGCCCGAACTCCGATTGCGCAAAGCCGACGATCCGCTCGCCGGCCAGCCGCAACACCTCGGCGACCGGGGCATCGTCGTCGATCAATTCCTCGGCCTCATCCGCCGCCCGCCGACATTCGGCCTTCGCCACCTCAAGGAACAACAGCCGCTTGTCCGGGAAATAGCTGTAAAGCGTGGCCTTGCTCACCCCCGCCTCGCGGGCGATCTCATCCACCGACGCGCCTTCGAACCCGTCGCGCAGGAATATCTCGCGCGCGCCCGCCAGCACCTGATCGAACTTGCGCCCCCGCCGGATCACCTGGCTCTCGTCACCCATGCCACCCACCCCCCTGAAGGGCGCGACCATAGCCCGCCCCACCCGCACCCGTCAAACCCGCCGCCGTGCCGTCACCGGCCCGCCTCCCGCCGCCACGATCCGCGCCATGGCCCCGGCCAGGCCTTCCACCGCCACATCCATGCTGTGCCCATTGGCATGGATGATCCGCCCCGCATCCCGCATCAGCGCCACATGCCCCTTCCAGAAGACCAGATCCCCCCGCCGCAGGTCACCCTCCGCCACCTCCACACCCATCCGCACCTGCATGTCGCTGTCCCCCGGGCAGTCCCGCCCGCAGGCCAGCATCGCCCCCTGCACCAGCCCCGAACAGTCGATCCCCGCCCCGCTGTTGCCGCCCCACAGATAGGGCGTGCCAAGAAACCCCTCCGCCACCAAAACCGGATCCTCGAACCATGCCCCGACCCGCCGCAGATGCATCGCGGGCAAGAAACCGCCCGCCACCCGCGCCCATTTCCCATCCTCCTCCAGCACCGCCACCCGCGCGCCGAAGGGCAGCGCCGCCACCTCCCGCGCCTGCACCCGCGCCTCGGGGTAAAGATGCGTGCCGCGCGCCGCCGCCACCCAATGCGTCGCCGCCAGCGCGGGCCCCACCGCTCCCGCCTCCAGCCAACCGCAATAGCCGTCGCGCCCCATCAGCACGAAGACATGCCCCCCGCGCCGCTCCACCACCACCAAGGCCGCGCCCAGCACCACCTGCCGATCCCGCGCCCCCCCCGGCCCCGCGCACAGATCCGCCAAAGGCACCGCCACCGCCCCCGCCTCTCCGGCGACGAAAGCCTCGGCCTCCACCTTCCCGCGCAGCGCCTCCAGCGCCACGCGGCCGGAAAACGCCGTCACCCTCCGATCCATCACAGCCCCAGCATCGCGGGCAAGCCACACAGCATCGCCCGCGCCCCCTGCCCGACCCCGCCCTTGGGCCGCCCCGGCGCCTCGGTCGGCGTATGGCCATAGATGTCGAAATGCACATAGCGCGGATGGTCGGCAAAGCGCCGCAGGAACAGCGCCGCCGTGATCGACCCTGCGAAACCGAACCCCGGCGCATTGTCCAGATCGGCAATCCCCGGCTCGATCACGCTCTCATAGGCATCATGGAAGGGCATCCGCCAAACCGGATCGCAGCCCGCCACCGCCCCCGCCTCCAGCGCGGCCACCACCCCGGCATCGTTACAGTAATAGGGCGCCAGATCCGGCCCCACCGCCACCCGCGCCGCCCCCGTCAGCGTCGCCATCGACACCAGCAGATCGCAGGGCTCCTCCCCCGCCCATGCCAGCGCGTCGCCCAGCACCAGCCGCCCCTCGGCATCGGTATCGTTCACCTCCACCGTCAGCCCCTTCCGGCTGGTCAGAATATCCTTCGGCTTCAACGCATTGCCCGAAACCACATTCTCCACCGCCGGCACGATCACCCGCAGCCGGACCGGCAACCCCAATTCCATGATCATCTGCGCCAGCCCCATCACCGTGGCCGCGCCGCCCATGTCCTTCTTCATCAGGTTCATGCCGTTCGACGGCTTCATGTTCAGGCCCCCGGTGTCGAAACACACCCCCTTGCCCACCAGCGTCAGCGCAGGCCCGGCTGAACCCCAGCGCATCTCCATGATCCGCGGCGTGCGCGGGCTCGCCCGCCCCACCGCATGCACCATGGGAAAGCCCTGCTCCAGCAGATCCTCCCCCCGCACCACGCCGGCCACGGCCCCATGCCGCCCCGCCAGCGCCAAGAAAGCCGCCTCCAGTTCTGCAGGCCCCATATCCTGCGCCGGCGTGTTGATCAGGTCGCGCGTCAGGAACTCCCCCCGCGCCATGGCAAGCAGACGCCGCGCATCCACCCCCTCAGGGCAAACCAGCCGCGCCCCCGCTGCATCCTTCGCCGCCCGATAGCGGCCAAAGCGATACTGCGCCAACAAGGCCCCCAACGCCGCCTCTTCCCTGTCGGCCACCGCCTCAAGCCCCGACAGCTGCCACGCACCCGCAGGCAATCCCGCCACCGCCCGGGCCAACCCGAACCGCTGCCGCCGCCGCGCCTTGGCCGTGCCGAACCCGGCCACCGCCGCCACGACGGACCCATCCGCCCCCGGCAACAGCCGAACCTCCCCCAGATCGCCCTTGAACCCGGTCGCCGCCAGCCATGCCGCCGCCTCCGGCCCCAAGGCCGCGCCCAGCCCCTCCACCCCGTCGGGCGAAACCACATGCAACACCCGCGCCCCGGCAGAGGCATCGGCAAATTCAGGCGTCAGGAAAGGCAGCGCATCCAAGGTCATCAGGGGGCATCCGGCATCAGGCCCGGAACCACCTCCGGGCAGGTGCCGCAGCCTAGAAACACCCCGCCGCGCCCGCAAGGGACCACGCGCCTAGTCGCGCACCAACGACCGCTCCGCCACCCGCACCAGCCGTGCCCAGACGGCGGAAAAGGCCGTGGGATCATCGCGCAGCAACACCGCCCGCGCATCACCGGCCACCTGCGACAGGCTCACCATGCCCACGCCCGCCGCCATCACCTGAATCCGCTTCAACCCGCGCGGCACCCCGTCCAGCTCGTGCCGCTCCACCTGCGCCGCCATCACCGTGACCGCCAGCGCCAGTTCCCCGACAGCCCGCGACACCAGCTTCGCCGCCGGATCCGGCCCCAGCCGATCAAAGATCGCAAGGATCGCCCCTTCATCCTCATCCACCCGCTCCTGCGGGTGCAGCATCACCACACTGCCCGCCATTCCATCCCCCCGAAAGCGCATCACACCCGGTGAAAGCATGTTTCATGCCACTGAAGGAAAGGTTGCCGCCGGGAAAAATAGACTCTCGAATTTTCTGACACTTCGTCCTAGGAAGGCCCAACCTTGCCGCCCAAGAAGGATGCCCAATGCAACAGGCCCGGCCCCTTCCCGCCTATCTGATCAGCCGCTTCCACGGCTGGCGGGCGACCACCTATCAGGACAACAAAGCCTGGTTCCGCCGCCTCGCCGAAAGCGGACAGCATCCCCGCGCGATGGTGATCTCCTGCTGCGACTCGCGCGTGCATGTCACCTCCATCTTCGGCGCGGATGAAGGCGAATTCTTCATCCACCGCAACGTGGCCAACCTCGTGCCGCCCTACAACCCGGATGGCGAATATCACGGCACCTCGGCGGCGGTGGAATATGCCGTCACCTCGCTCGGCGTCGCCCATATCGTCGTGCTGGGCCATTCCAACTGCGGCGGCGTCAAGGGCTGCCATGACATGTGCTCGGGCCAGGCCCCCGCGCTGGAAGAGAAATCCTCCTTCGTCGGCCGCTGGATGGATATCCTCCGCCCCGGCTTCGACCGCGTCAGCAAGGCCGCGCCGGAAGACCCGCTTCGCGCGCTGGAAAAGGAAGCCGTCCTCGTCAGCCTTGAAAACCTGATGACCTTCCCCTTCGTCCGCGCCGCCGTCGAAGATGACCGCCTCACCCTGCACGGGCTGTGGAACGATACCGGCGCAGGCGCTCTGGAACAGTTCGATCCCGCACGCGCCGCCTTCACCCCGGTCTGATCCGCCCCCGTCTCCTTCATCTTGGCGAAAAATACCCTCAGGGGGTGAATGGCCGCGCGGCACGCGCGGACAGAGGGGGCGGAACGCCCCCTATACCCGGAGGCGAAGCGCGGCACGCGCGCAGCCGACAGAAAAGCCTCGCGGCGACACGCCGCTCCGCCAGATCACCGCGCGAAATGAAAAAGGGCCGCCCCGCCGGGACGGCCCCCTTTTGTCGTCTGATCCGCGATCAGCCCTTCTTCAGGCAGCGGCTTCCCAGCACTTCCGCGATCTGAACCGCGTTCAGCGCGGCACCCTTGCGCAGGTTGTCGCTGACGCACCAGATGTTCAGCCCGTTCTCGATCGTGCTGTCCTGCCGGATGCGGCTGATATAGGTCGCATATTCGCCGACGCATTCGATGGGGGTGATATAACCACCCGCCTCGCGCTTATCCACTACCAGCACGCCGGGCGCCTCGCGCAGGATATCCGTCGCCTCTTCCCAGTCGAGGTAATCCTCGAACTCGATGTTGATGGCCTCCGAATGGCCCACGAAGACCGGCACCCGCACGCAGGTCGCCGTCACCTTGATCTTGGGATCGAGGATCTTCTTCGTCTCGGCCACCATCTTCCATTCTTCCTTGGTCTCGCCGGAATCAAGGAACACGTCGATATGCGGGATCACGTTGAAGGCGATCTGCTTGGGATAGACCTTCGGCTCAACTTCCTGACCGGGCACGAAGATGCCCTTGGTCTGGTTCCACAGCTCGTCCATCGCCTCCTTGCCGGTCCCCGACACGGATTGATAGGTCGACACCACCACCCGCTTGATCCGCGCCCGGTCATGCAGCGGCTTCAGCGCCACCACCATCTGCGCGGTCGAACAGTTCGGGTTCGCGATGATCATCTTGTTCTTGTAGCGGACCACGTCATCCGCATTCACTTCCGGCACGATCAGCGGGATCTCGGGGTCATAGCGATAGAGCGACGAGTTATCGATCACCACGCAGCCCTGCGATGCCGCCTTCGGCGCATAGACCTTCGTCGCGTCCGACCCGATGGCGAACAGCGCGATGTCCCAGCCCGTGAAATCGAACGTGTCCAGATCCATGGTCTTCAAAGTTCGGTCGCCAAAGCTGACTTCCGTCCCCAGCGATTTTCGCGACGCCAGCGCCGCGATCTCATCGACCGGAAACTCGCGTTCCGCGAGGATGTTCAGCATTTCCTTGCCCACGTTGCCCGTGGCGCCGACGACTACGACCTTGTAGCCCATCATGGATCTCCTTTTCCCGCCCCCATCCCTCGGGGACGGGGCCGCATACCCCAAGCCGCGCAGGGGGAAAAGCGGATTCGCAGGCCGCGCGGCAATCCGTCAGTCGGTGCGATCCTGCGAGAACAGATAGACCGCCATCCCCAGCGCCAGCGTCACGGCAAAGAACAGGAAGATCCCCTGATAGGGAACCACCGCCGCGCCCCCCTCCAGCCCCGCATGGATGCGCCCGGTCGCCACCTGCGCCATCCCCGCCGCCCCGATCCCGAACAGGTTCAGAAGCGTCACTCCCCGCCCCATCAGATGCGGCGGCACAAAGGCCCTTCCATGCGCCATCACCATCGGAAAGGACGCGCCAAAGAACCCAAGGCAGGCCAGCAGCGCCAGCGTCACCCATCCCCCAGCCCCCGGCATCGCCCACAACGCCAGAAGGCAGCACAGCACCGCCGCATTCCCCCCGAAGATCAACCATTTCCGCGTGCCCAGCAGCCGGTCCAGCGGTCCATAGGCGAAATTCCCCGCCACCATCGCCGCCCCCATCACCAGCGTGGCCACCCCGATCGCCGCCGCATCCGCCCCGAACACGTCGCGATAATAAGGCCCCACCCACAGCCCCCGCAGCCCCGCAGCGGGCGCATAGCAGGCCGCCATCATGATCAGCACCGGCCAAAGCGCGGGCATCCGCAGCAGGTCCATCAATGACCCGCGCCCCGCCCCCTCCACCTTCGGCGGATCGCGCACCAACAGGCCCAGTGCCAGCGCCACCGCCAGCGTCACCCCGCCAGCCCCCACAGCGTCTCACGCCAGCCGAACGCCTCCACGGCGGCGGCAAGCGGCAGGCTCGACGCGATGTTCCCCATCGACCCCACGCCGATCACCACCCCCGCCAGCGTCCCGAAGACCGCCGCCGAATAGGTCCGCGCAAAGATGTAATAGGCCGCCATCAAGACCGGCGCGCAGCCCACCCCGATCAGCGCCATGGCAAGCGTCACCGCCCCCGGCCCCTGCGCCATGGCAAAGACCGCGGCCCCTCCCGCACCCCCAAGGCCCAGCAGCACCGCCGCCGTCAGGCGCGGCCCCACCCGGTCCAGCGCCGAACCCACCGGGATCTGCATCACCGCAAAGACAAGGAACCAGACCCCGGACGCCGCCGCCAGATCCTCGGGGCTCGCCCCGATCTCGCTGCCCAGAACCGGGGCCAGCACCGCCAGAAACGCCCGATAGAACTGCGACAGCACATAGGCCGCCACCAGCGCCGCAATCCCCGCAATCATTGTGAAAATTCCTCCATCCCGGCGCGCACCCTGCCAAGGCCCTGCGCCCTCCGCAACCCCCGCTCAAGGCTTGCCTGCCCGCAGTCCCCGGCGCACACTCCCCCCATCCCCGTGCAAAGGTGTCCCATGTTCCGCGCCGCCCTCTCCCTCCTCCTCTTCGCCACCCCCGCCGCCCATGCCAATGACGGCTTCGGCGGCATCGCCGCCACCGGCCTCCACTTCGCCCAGACCGATGCCATCGCGATGGAAAGCGAAGACCTCTTCATCTCCCCCGACCGTATCCGCGTCACCTACACCTTCCGCAACCTTACCGACGCCGATGTCACGGGCGAGGTGATCTTCCCCCTGCCTCCCATCCCGCTTCAGGCACTGATGACCTCGGATTTCAACATCCCCGATGGCGACCGCGACAACCTCGTGAACTTCACCGCCACCGTGGACGGCCAGCCCATCCCCGTCTCCATCGACCGCATCGCCGTGATCGAACCGCCATGGGATGAAACTCGCCCCCTCTCCGCGCAATACGACACGCCCGGCACCGACGTCACCGCCGCCCTCCGCGCGGCCAATCTCCCCCTGACCATCGACATCAAAAGCCTGACTGACGCCCTCTTCATCAAGACACCCGCCGAACGCGCCAAACTCACCGCCGCGGGGCTTGCCGAATTCTACGATGGCGACCCCGCAACGGGGATGCCGGCCGAGGTCTGGCCACTCTGGTCCATCGTCCTGCGCTATCACTGGACACAGACCTTCCCCGCAGGCCAGACGCTGACCATCGCGCATGACTACGAAAACCGCCCGCCCGGCGGCCTCTTCTACTGGCAGCACCCGGTCTCCGACGATTGGGCCGCCGACTACGCCACCCTCTACTGCATCGACAACGGCACCTCACGCGGCATCGCCAAACGCCTCGCGCCCAGCGATGGCCTCGGCATCGCCTACACCATCGCCTATGTCCTGCGCACGGCCAATTCCTGGGCCGGCCCCATCGGCGATTTCCGCCTCACGCTCGACAAGGGCGCGCCGGAAAACATCATCTCGCTCTGCGCCTCGGGCGTGGAAAAGACAGGGCCCACCACCTTCGAAATCCGCAAGCGCGACTACAGCCCCGACCGCGATCTCGAAATCCTGATCGTCACCCCGCCCCCCGGCTAGGCGGCGCGGTCCCTATCCCCGATCCAGCGCCGCGCGCATCTCGGCCACGGCCTCGTCGATCCGCGCCGGATCCCGCAGCAGGCTTCCGCCCAGCAGATAGACCACATCCTCGCCATACATCGCCTGCATCTCTGCGGCGCGGGCCACGCTCATGCCACCGCCCGGGCTGGGCAGCATCGGCTTGCCCGGCCCCCCGGGCGCGCGGCAGGCCGCCGCGATCTGCCCGCATTCCGCCGCGGTAAAACCAAACCGCCCCCCCACATTCGGAAAGACCGAGATATCCGCCCCCGCCAGCCGCTGGATCGTGCCGAACAGAACGCCATGGTCGATCCCGTTGTCGGGCGCCAGCACGTAAGGCCCCAGAAACGACGGATGCGTCATCACCGGCAGGCCCAGCGCCGCATCCCCCGCAATCCGGTGAACAAGGCCAAAGCCGAACAGCCCCGGCATCACCAGAACCCCGTCCGCCCCCGCTTCCTTCAGAAAGCGCAGATTGTCCTCGATCTCTTCGGGCCGCCCCGACAGGTTGGGAAAATACAGCGCCCGCCGCCCCGTCTCGGCCCGCGCCGCCTCCATCGCCCGGCACACCGCCTCGACCCGCGCGCGAAACGGCGCCGCGGGTTGCCCCGCCAGACCGTGATCCTCTTTCACGATATCCGCCCCACCCCGCACACAGCCCGCGGCCAGCCGTGCGAAATCCGCAGGCGACAGGCCCATGGGCTTCAGCACCGGCGCGATCATCCCGCCCGTCGCCCGCCCGCACAGCGCGCGGATCCCCGCAATCCCGAAACGCGGGCCGGGCATCCGTGCCGCCATCTCGGCCCCCGGCGTGATCCCCGTCACCCGGATCCCCGTCTGGATCGAGGAATTGCCGAAAACCACATTCAGGAACTGCGTGAACTCCTCGCCCGCGCTGTCGGGCGAATAGCTGATCACCGCCTGCCAGACCCCGTCCGCCAGTGGCCCGATCTCCTCTACCCGCCCAAGGATATCGTCCTCCACCGGGCCGGGCGGCACCACGTCACGCGGGATCTCCACCGTCTGCTCCAGCGCGATCCCCTCGGCCCGCGCCACCGCCTCGGCCCGCGTCGCCGCGCGCAGGCGATAGGTCACCGTGAAACGCGGCATCACAGGGCCTCGGCCTTCACGATGGAATGCACCGCATCAATCCGCACCGCGCCCAGCGCATCCTCGTCGATCCCGGTCGCCTGCCCGGTCAGCCGCTCCACCGCCCGCACCAGCGAAAGCGCGTCCATCCCGTAATGCTTCATCAGATAGGGGCGCGACCCGCCATGCGCATAGGTATCCTGCAAGCCCAGCCGGATCAGCCGCCGCGCCAGCCCCGCCTCGGCCAGCGCCTCGGCCACCATCGACCCGATCCCCCCGGTCACCAGATGGTTCTCCAGCGTGATCACCCCGTGGCGCACGCTGGCGGCATGATCCACGATCTGCGCCGCGTCAAAGGGCTTCAGCGTGTTCAGATGCAGATGCCGCACCGAAACCCCCGCCCGCGCCAGCGCCCCCCGCGCGCGGATCGCCTCTTCCGTGGTGATCCCGGCGGTCACCACCAGCACATCGTCCCCCTCGGCCAGCACCCGCATCTGCCCGATCCGGATCGGCGTGTCGAACAGCCGCGGCACCGCCCCGCGCAGGATCCGGCAATAGACCGGGCCATCCACCCGGTCCGCCTCGGCCACGATGCTTTCCACCTCGGTCGCATCCCCGGCTTCCAGCACCGTCATGTTCGGGATCGTCCGCATGACCGAGATATCCTCGATCGCCTGATGCGTCATGCCGCCCGGCGTCGTGACCCCCGGCAGGAACCCCATCAGCCGCACCTTCCGCCGCGGATAGGCGACCGAGGCCATCAATTGGTCATAGGGCCGCCGATAAAGGAACACCCCGAAGGAATGCAGGAAAGGCCGGAACCCGGCTAGGCCAAGCCCCCCCGCAAAGGACAGCATGTTCTGCTCGGCCATCCCCAGCGACAGGAACTGATCCGGATGCCGGTCGCGGAACCCGTCGATCTCGCAGCTTGATGTCAGATCCGCCGACAGGCACAGAACCTCGGGATGCTGCACGGCATAGGCTTCAAAGGCGGCCGCATAGGGCCGGTTGACCATCTCCATCAATGGGCCTCCAGGGCAACGGGCGCCATGCCAAGTTCGGCGGCAATCTCGGTATTCATGCGCGCGCGCTCCTCTTCGGATTTGAAGCGCACGTAATGCAGGCGCGGGAAGCGGCTCATCAGGCTTTCCATCCCCTGCGTCGGGCGCGAATGGGCCAGCACGATCAGCGGCCGCCCCGGATGCGGCGTCGCCCGGGCCGCGCGCATCGCCTTCAGGTCATGCGCATCGCATTCCGCCACCACCGCGCCGAAATCGCGGAACTTCGTGGCGATGTCGCCCACCGTCATCACCTCGTCCATCGCGCCGTCGCATTGCTGTCGGTTCACGTCCATGATCGCCCAGAGATTGTCGATCCCGTGATGCGCGGCGGCCTGCACGGCCTCCCATGTCTGGCCCTCCTGCACCTCGCCATCCGACATGAACACGCAGACCTGCCCGGCATGGCCCATCCGCTTGCGCCCCCAGGCCAGCCCCGCCGCCGTCGACAGCCCGATCCCCAGCGTGCCGTTATGCACTTCCATCCCCGGCGAATGCTCGGCCCCGATCATCTCGACCGACGATCCATCCCGGTTGAACATCTCAAGCCCCTCGGGCGCCATGCGCCCGACCTCGATCAGGCAGGCATAGGCGACAAGGGCGTAATGCGCGGGCGCGATGAACAGCCGGTCATGCACCGCATCGAAAGGCCCGTTATAGCCCGCGCCCGTCACGTAATCCGGATTGCCCGCCGAAGGCACGCCGCCAAAGGGCGGCGGCACCATCGGCATGGTCGAAGGGCCAAGGTTCAGCCCCTCGTTATACAGAAAGGCCAACTGCTCCGCCGCCGAACAGGCCTGGCTCAGATATCCACCATTGTTGCGGATCGTATGTTCGAACACGCGGGCGCGGATGCCGCGCGCGATCTCTTCGGTGGTCTTCTCGTTGCGCAAGGCCGTCTCCTGTGCGGGCAGGGGGGCGGGCCTGCAACGGCCCGCCCGGTTGGTGCATCCTCAGCGGGGCGGCAGCGTCATCCACGGCGCCATCGCGACATCGGCATGGGCAAAGGCGGGCAGCTTCGCGCCCAGTTCTTCCATGTTCTTGATGTCCAGCTCGTTCAGCATCGCCTGCGTGATCAGCGTCGGCGGCACGATCACGCTCGCCCCCGGGTTCTCGCCCGCCAGAAGCAGCGCCAAAGACCGCACCGAAACCTCGCCCACCACGGCCGGGTTGGTGGCCGCCGTGGCCTTCCAGGCCGATCCTTCCTCGCGCATCAGCTGGATATCGGCGGTCGAGATATCGGCCGAATAGATCGACACCTGCCCCGACATGCCCGCCTCATCCACGGCGATCTTCACGCCCTTGGCGAATTCGTCATAAGGCGCGAACATCACCTGAATGTTCGGATTGGCCGACAGCACCGAACGCGCCTGATTGGCGACCGAGTTGGCGATGGGGTTGTCCAGCGTCCCGAACATCGCCACTTCGTTGATCCCGGGATTGGCGGCCTTCACCTCTTCCCAGACGGCGGCGCGGCGATCCAGCGGCGCGATGCCCGCCACATGCACAAAGCCCGCCACCCATTCCGCGCCATTGTCGGCAATCGCCTGATCCAGCGCCAGTTGCGCCAGCGCGGCGTCGGACTGTTCCACCTGCGGGATGGCCGCGTTTTCCACGTTCACGTCAAAAGCCACGACCTTGATCCCGGCATCCACAGCCCTCTGCGCGGCTTCCTTCATGGATTCGGTCAGCCCGTGCTGGATGATGATCCCGTCCACGCCCAGCGCGATGGCCTGATCCACCATATCCGCCTGCAGCGCCGCATCCTGACGGCTGTCAAAGACCTGCAGGTTCACGCCCAGCGCCGCCGCCTGCTTCTCCACGCCCGAAAGATAGGCCTGAAAGAAGTCACCGGTCGAAAGATAACGCACCAGCGCGATATCCACCTCGCCGGGATTGTCGAAGGGGGCCGGCGCATCCTGCGCCAGCGTCAGTCCGGGCACCAGCGCGACGCTGGAAACGAGTGCTGCGAAAATCCGTCTGGAGATCATTGGTTCCTCCCATTCTCCGTGAATGTCAGTGTGACCGTCGGCCGCTTCTTCCGGCAGCCTTTCCCGGCAGGCTCAGCGCCGCGCCCGGCCGACACGGCCGGACAGGGCAAAGGTGAAGACAAGCGCCACGACCAGCACGGCACCCTTGATGAAATCCTGCGTGTAATAGGGCGCGTTCAGCATGGTCAGGCCCTGCAGCAGGATCCACACGAACAGCGCCCCGATCGCCGTGCCAAAGGCATTGGGCTTGGCCGCGCCCAGCACGGCAAAGCCGATCAGCGCCGCCGCCACCGAATCCAGCAGCAGATTGTTGCCCGAGGCGACATCCCCCCGCCCCAGCCGCGCCGCCAGCAGGATCCCCCCGATCGAGGCCATGACCCCCGAAATCACATAGGCGAGTATACGGTATCCCGCGACATTGATCCCCGCCAGCCCCGCCGCCTGCGCATTGGATCCGATCGCATACATCACCCGGCCGTGACGGGTCAGTTCAAGGAACCCCCATGTCAGCAACGCGATCACGATCAGCACCACCACCGAAAGCGGCACCAGATCCGGAAGGATGAAGTCGATCCGATGCCGCCCCAGCATCAGGAATTCCGGCGCGAAACTGCCCTCGGCGGCCTGCCCGCTGGGCAGCATCATCCCGGTCGAGATGGAATTGCCCTGCGTCGGAATGCGCTGCAATCCCACCAGCAGGAACATCATCCCCAGCGTGGCCAGCAGATCCGGCACCCGCATCTTCACGATCAGTAACCCGTTCACCAGCCCCACCAGCGCCCCCATGCCAAGGCACAGCAGAACCGCGGGCACCGCGCCCATCTCCCAGATCACCATCACATAGGCCGACAGCATCATCGCCGATGTCGCCACCGCCCCGATCGACAGGTCAAACCCGTCCACCACCAGCGTCGCCGTCACCCCCAATGCCAAAATCCCGGTGATCGCCACCGATTGCAGGATAAACACCCCGCTCTGCGGCGAAAGGAATGCCGGACGCAGCACCGAAAACACCACGATCAGCCCGGCCATCAGCAGAAGAAAGCCGTAGCGGATCGCCAGATCGGTCAGAGAAAGGGATTTCATGCGGGTTCCTTCGTCCGGTCGGCCGCGCCAGAGACTTCTGCCATCAGGCGGGCAAGGTCGATATTCTCGTTCCGGTGGTCCCCCACCAGCGTGTGTTCGCTCATCACAAGGATGCGGTCGGCCACTTCCAGCGCCTCGTCGATCTCGGCGCAAAGAACCAGCGTCGCCCGCTCCGCCGCGCTGTCGCGGATGCGCCGCCCGATATCGCGCCGGGCCTGAATGTCCACGCCCTGAAACGGCTCATCCAGAATCAACAACCGGCTCGCCTCGGCCATCCAGCGCCCGACGACCACCTTCTGCTGATTGCCCCCCGACAGCGTCAGGATCCCGTCCCTCGGCCCCTGACAGACCACCCCCATCGCTGCGATGCTCCGCTCTGCCGCCGCCCGCTCCGCCGCCCGCCGGATCAGGCCAAGCGGCCCCGAATGGCGCGGCGTGAAGGGCAGCGTCAGGTTCTGCCGGATATCGAATCCCGGAACCACCGCGTTGATCAGCCGGTCCTTCGCCGCCAGAAACACCCCCGCCGCCACCGCATCAGCCGGGCGGCGCGGGCGATAGTCCCGGCCATCCAGACGCAGCTCCCCCGCCACCGGCGCCTCCAGCCCGAACAGCGCCGCCGCCAGCGCCGACTTGCCCGATCCCACCAGCCCGGTGATCGCCACCACCTCGTTCCGCCTGAGGCTCAGGTCGAAAGCCCGCGCCTCGGGCTTCAAGCGCAGCCCCCGCGCCTCCAGCATCACCACCCCCGGCTCCGGAATGGCGATATCCACCTCGGTGATCTCATGCCCCAGCATGGCCCGCACCGCGCCCGAATAATCCAGCGGTGCCGTCTCGAACAGGCCCGAAACCTGCCCGTCCCGCATGGAAACGATCCGGTCCGCCAGCCGCCGGATGTCCGACATGCGATGCGAGATATAAAGGATCGCCACCCCCTCGCCCCGCAGCCTGTCGATCAGCGCAAACAGCCGCTGCGCCTCGGTCAGCGAAAGCGACGATGTCGGTTCATCCAGAATCAGAAGCCGCGGCCGATGCGCCATCGCCCGGGCAATCGCCACAAGCTGCCGGTCGGCCAGCGCCAGCCCCGCCACCGGGCGCGACATGTCCAGATCCAGCCCGACCGCGGCGGCGATCTTCGCCGCCTCCGCCCGCATCCGCCGCCGGTTCAGGAACAACCCGCCCCCCTCGGCCAGCGAATCCAGCAACAGGTTCGACGCAACATCCAGATCCGGCACCACACCGTCATTGATGTTCTGATGCACCGTCACCACGCCCGACCGCAGCGCCGCCGCCGGCCCCGCCGGGGCAAAGGCCCGCCCGTCCAGCCGGATCTCGCCCGCATCCGCCGCATGCACCCCGCACAGCACCTTGACCAGCGTGGATTTCCCCGCCCCGTTGGCCCCCATCAGCACCGTCACCTGCCCCGCAGGCAGATCAAGATCCACGCCACGCAACACCGCGTTGCGGCCAAAGGCCTTGGTCAGCCCACGAATGGTGATGGCCTGCGATGTCATGCGGTCTCTCTCCCTGATGCCAACGCTACCGCCACTTCATCAATTGTCAATAGCATTTGACATATGCTGGAAAGTTGGAAATGCTGCCCCCAGGGAACGCGGAAACGGGAGGAATGCCGCATGTCCGCAGAGGGCTATCTTGCATTGTCACCTGAAAGCCTGCCCACGCGTCTGGGCGGGCTTTCGATCCTGCGCGAAAGGGTCGGCCCGCCCGAAAGCTGGCAGGTCAAGGAGGTGGGCGATGGCAACCTCAACCTCGTCTTCATCGTCTCGGGCAGCGCCGGGCAGGCGGTGGTCAAACAGGCCCTGCCCTATGTCCGGCTGGTGGGCGAAAGCTGGCCCCTGCCGCTGCGGCGGGCCTTCTTCGAATACAACGCCCTGATCCGGCAAGAGGCGCGCGATCCCGGCTCCGTCCCCGCCGTCTGGCATTTCGACGAGGGTCAGGCCATCGTCGTGATGGAATTCCTGACGCCCCATGTGATCCTGCGTCAGGCCCTGATCGCCGGGCGCCGCGTTGCAGGCCTTGGCGAAAGGCTGGGCGAATTCTGCGCCCGCACCCTGTTCCGCGGCTCCGATCTGGCGATGCCCGCCCCCGCCCGCAAGGCCGATCTGGCGCTCTTCGCCGGCAATGTCGAACTCTGCGACATCACCGAAAACCTCGTCTTCTCCGATCCCTATTTCGCCGCCCCCCTGAACCGGCACACGCCGGGGCTTGATGGCATCGTGGCCCGCCTGCGCGGCGACCTCTCGCTCAAGGTCGCGGCCCAGCACCTGAAGCTCGCCTTCACCAGCCGGGCCGAAACCCTGCTGCACGGCGATCTGCACACCGGCTCCATCATGGTGACCGATACCGAAACCCGGGTGATCGACCCGGAATTCGCCACCTATGGCCCCTTCGGCTTTGACATCGGCATGCTGATCGCCAACTTCCTCATGGCCCATTTCAGCCAGCCGGGCCATGAATCCACCCCCGGCCAGCGCGCCGGTCATCAGGACTGGCTCCTCGGCATCGTCGAAACCCTCTGGCAGACCTTCACCGCCGAATTCAGCCACCTCTGGCGCACGGAACGCCGCGGCATCCTCTATCAGGCCAGCCTCTACGAAGATCAGGGCCACGCCCTCGCCGCCGAACAGGCGCTGGATGATCTGCTCGGCCGCATCTGGCAGGACATGCTCGGCTTCTGCGGGATCGAGATGCACCGCCGCATCCTCGGCCTAGCCCATAACGCCGATTTCGAACGCATCGAAGATGAAGGCCGCCGCGCAAGCTGCGAAGCGCGCGCACTCGCCATGGGACGCCAGCTCATGCTGGGCGCAGGTTCGATCCGCGGGATCGGCACCGTCACCGCCATGGCCCGCCGCATGGACAAGGAGACCCACCTGTGAAGATCAACGGAACCCCCTACCGCACCATCTGGCAGGATGCCGATGGCGTGGTGCAGGTGATCGACCAGCGCTGGCTGCCGCATGACCTGCGCATCGTCCCCCTGCGCACACGCGCCGAATTCGCCACCGCCATCCGCGACATGTGGGTGCGCGGCGCGCCGCTGATCGGGGCCACCGCCGCCTGGGGCATGGCCGTGCAGATGGCCGCGGATCCCTCCGATGCCTCGCTTGCCGAAACATGGGACATCCTGCACGAAACCCGCCCCACGGCGATCAACCTGCGCTGGGCGCTCGATGCCATGCGCAGCCACCTCGCCCCGCTTCCCCCCGCCGCCCGCGCCGCAGCCGCCGCCGCCCGCGCCGCCGAAATCTGCGACGAGGATGTGGAAATCAACCGCCAGATCGGCCTGCACGGCCTCGCCATCATCCGCGACATCGCCGCGCGCAAGCCGGGCAAGCCGGTCAATATCCTCACCCATTGCAACGCGGGCTGGCTTGCCACCGTCGATTGGGGCACCGCCACCAGCCCGATCTATCACGCCGATGCCGAAGGCATTCCCGTCCACGTCTTCGTCGATGAAACCCGCCCCCGCAATCAGGGCGCGCAACTTACGGCATGGGAGTTGAACAGCCACGGCATCCCGCATGACCTGATCGTCGACAATGCCGGCGGCCATCTCATGCAGCATGGCGAGGTGGACATGGTCATCGTCGGCACTGACCGCACCACCGCGCGCGGCGATGTCTGCAACAAGATCGGCACCTATCTCCAGGCACTCGCCGCCCGCGCCAACGGCGTGCCCTTCTACGTCGCCCTCCCCTCGCCCACGATCGACTGGCGCGTCCACGATGGCCTGCGCGAAATCCCGATCGAGGAACGCAGCCCCGCCGAGGTGACGATGGTGCAGGGTCGCGGCCCGGACGGGGCGATCACCTCGGTCCAGATCTCGCCCGATGGAACCGGCGCCCGCAACCCGGCCTTCGACGTGACCCCGGCAGAACTTGTCACCGGCCTGCTCACCGAACGCGGCCTTTGCCCGGCCACCGCCGATGGCATGGCCGCGATGTTCGCCGATCTCAAGGCCGCGGTCGCGCCCTAGGGCGCGGCCAGCAGCGCCTCGGCCACGGTCGTGCCGGTCACCAGATGCGTGACATAACCACCCCGGATCGCCGCCCGCGTGGCGGCGACCTTATCCATCCCCGGGGTGATCAGGATCCCCATCTCCAGCCCCACCAGACGGGGCAGAGGCACGCCGATCATCCGATCCTCCATCGGGCCGGGCAACTGCCGCCCCTCGGCATCAATGAACCGCCCGCAGATCACCCCCACCGCGCCCTGCGCCACGTACCAATCCAGATCCGCGCGCGTGGCCAGACCGCTCAGCACAATATGGCTGTCCGATGTCGCCGTCCCGACCGAAAACAGCAGCTTGTTCACCGTCTCCAGCTGATCAAGCTGCGCCTTCAGGATGGGCTCCTCGCGCAACTCCTCGGCCAGCGCGGCCCGGCTCACGATGGCGGGCGCATGCAGGTTCAGACAGCGCGCCCGCAACCGCTGCGCCAGCCGCGTCGAACAGGCTTCGGCGGTAAAGCCGTAGGGCGTCGCCATCGACCCCACCAGTTGCAGGATCGTCAGATCCTCCACCGGCATCGGCTCCACCATCTCGGCCAGTTCATAGACCGTCCGCCCCCAGGCCACGCCCAGCCGATCCCCCGGCGCGATCAGGTCGGGCAGCCAGTTCGCCGCCCCCCGCACCACGCGCAGGAACCCCTCTTCCGCCTCCGTCCCCTCATCGGGGATGACATAGGCCCCCCGCAGCCCGAACCGCCCCGTCAATTCCAGCGCAAGCCGATGCGTCGTGAAGGCCGGTGCCGCAAGGGTGATGCGGATCAGCCCCTTCTCCCGCGCCTCCTGCAGGTAATTCACCACCGTCGCCCGCGATATCCCCAGCGTCTCGGCAATCTCCTGCTGGTTCCGGCCATCCTGGTAATACATCCACGCCACCTGGATCACGGCATTCTCGCCGCTGACCTGCGCCAGATTGCGCCGCCGTGTCGTCACCGCCATCCCCACCCCATTTTTTGACCTTTGACAATAGTATCTGACAAAAGTAGAAATTCCAAGCGCCACGGCACGCCCACCCGCCGCCTGTCGCCCAGCCTTAACAGGAGAAGCCCATGATCACCAATCTCTGGAACGATGCCGAAGCCGAGGCCCTCCTCGCCGCCGCCGGGCCAGAGCCACGGGCCCGCGATCTGGCGCTTCGCGTCTACACCTCGCGCCTCATCGGGCGCGATCCCGATCTGGTCATGCATGGCGGCGGCAACACCTCGCTCAAGTCCACCGCCGTGGATGTCTTCGGCGCGGTGGTCGATGTGCTGCACATCAAGGGCTCCGGCTGGGATCTCGAAACGATCGAGGCCCGCGGCCTGCCCGCCGTCCGGATGGAACCGCTGATGCGCCTGCGCGATCTGCCCGCCCTGTCGGACGAGGCGATGGTCAATGTCCAGCGCCTCAACCTGCTCGATCCGCAGGCCCCCAACCCTTCGGTGGAAACCCTGCTGCACGCCTGGATCCCGCACAAGGTCGTGGATCACACCCATGCCACGGCCTTCCTCACCCTCGCCAACCTGCCCGAAGTCGCCGCCGCCACCCGCGAACTCTTCGGTGACCGGCTCACCCTCGTTCCCTATGTCATGCCGGGCTTCGCGCTGGCCAAGGCCGCCGCCCGCGCCTATGACGACAACCCCGAAGCCGAAGGTCTGCTTCTGGTCAATCACGGCCATTTCGCCTGGGGCCCTGATGCCCGCGCCAGCTATGACCGCATCCTCGCCCATACCGGCCTTGTCGCCGCCTGGCTGGCCGACCGCCGCCCCGCCCCCCTCGTCCCCGCCGCCGCCCTGCCGCCCTCCGCCAGCGCGCCCCTTCTCGCGGCCCTGCGCGGCGCGCTCGCCTCCGCCCTGCCTGACAGCGCCCCCCTCCCCCTGATCGACCTCCGCGCAGCCGAGGCCGACCGCGCCTTCTGCGCCCGCCCCGATCTGGAAACCCTCGCCACCCGGGGCGTCGCCACCCCCGATCACGTGATCCGCACCAAGGCCGAACCCCTGCTCCTGCGCCGCGACGCCCAGTCGGGCGAGGCGATGCGCGCCGCCGTGCAGGACTACGCCGCCCGCTATCGCGCCTATTTCAACCGCCACGCCCCCCACGCGGCCGAGCCGAAAACCATGCTCGCCCCCATGCCCGGCCTTGTCTGGCTCGAAGGCGCGGGCATCGCCGGTGTCGGGGCAACCGCCGCCGCCGCCCGCATCGCCGCCGATATCGGCTGCCAATCCGCCCGCGTCCGCGCCGATGGCGAAGCCGTGGGCGGCTTCTTCCCCATCGGCGCGCAGGACCTGTTCGATATGGAATACTGGTCGCTCGAACAGGCCAAGCTCGGCAGCGGCAAACCCGCCCCGCTGCAGGGCCGCATCGTTCTGGTGACAGGCGGCGCCGGGGCCATCGGCCTTGCCGCCGCCCGCGCCTTCGCCGCGCAGGGGGCCAGCCTCTTCCTCGTGGATCGCCCGGGCGAGGCGCTGGATCAGGCCATCGCTTCCCTTGGCCGCGATCACGCGGGCCATGGCTGCGACATCACCGCCCCCGGCGCGGCCGAGGCCGCCGTCGCCGCCTGCGCCGCCCGCTTCGGCGGTATCGACATCCTGCTTTCCAACGCAGGCGCCGCCATCACCGGCGATATCGCCACCCTGCCCGACGATGCGCTCCGCAGCAGCTTCGAGCTGAACTTCTTCGCCCATCTGGCCTTCTCACAGGCCGCCATCGCCTGCTTCCGCGCCCAGCAGGCCGCGCGCGGCACAAGGGGGGCCGAACCCGGCCAGATCCTCTTCAACGTCTCGAAACAGGCCGTGAACCCGGGCCGCGGCTTTGCCGCCTATGGCCTGCCCAAGGCCACGACCTTCTTCCTTCTGCGCCAGCTTGCGCTGGAACTCGGGGCCGAAGGCATCCGCGTCAACGGCATCAACGCCGATCGCATCCGATCGGGCCTGCTCTCCTCCGACATGATCAAGGCCCGCTCCACCGCCCGCGGCGTGGACGAGGCCACCTATATGGCCGGCAACCTCCTGCGGGCCGAGGTGGAGGCCCGCCACGTCGCCGATGCCTTCGTGATGCTCGCCCGCGCCGAACGCACGACCGGCCATGTGATGACGGTGGATGGCGGCAATATCGAGGCCGCGCTGCGCTGATCCCGCCCGCCTGTCCGCCCCCACGCGCGGGCGGTGGCCTCAGGCCGCCGCCGCCACCGGGGCCCGCGTCTCGCGCACCGGCAGATGGACGATGGCCGAAAACGCCCCGACCCCCACCCCGATCCACCAGACCAGCGTATAGCCCCCGGTCATGTCATACATCATGCCCCCCAGCCAGACGCCAAGGAACCCGCCGATCTGGTGGCTCAGGAACACCACGCCATAAAGCGTGCCCATGTAACGCAGCCCATACAGATGCGCGACCAGCCCGCTCGTCAGCGGCACCGTGGCCAACCACAAGGCCCCCATCACCGCCGAAAAGACCAGCACGCTTTCCGGCGTGATCGGCAGCAGGATGAACACCGCCGCCGTGATCGTCCGGGCGGTATAGATGCCCGCCAGCAGATACTTCTTCGTATAGCGCTTCCCCAACCACCCTGCCAGGATCGTGCCCACGATGTTGAACAGCCCGATCACCGCAATCGACACCGCCCCCAGCGCCGAAGTCGTCCCGATCCCCATGCCTGCGATCATGCTGCCGGGATCGATCGGCCCGCACAGCTCGGTCACGAAGGCCGGGAAATGCGCGGTGATGAAGGCCAGCTGATAGCCGCAGGAAAAGAACCCCAGAAAGATCAGCGTATAGGACGGGTCCTTGAAGGCCCGCTTCAGCACCACCCCCATGCTCTCCTCCAGCTCCGCCTTCGTCGCCACCTTGGGCGACCGGATGAAGGGCAGCGCGAACAGCGATGACAGGATCACCACCGCAAAGATCAGGAACACTTCCTGCCAGCTATAGGATTGCAGCAGCCACTCCGCCACCGGCGCGCCGATCACCTGCCCCGCCGACCCCGCTGCCGTGGCAATGCCCAGCGCCATCGACCGGTTCTCCGCACTCGCCGCCCGCCCCACGATGGCCAGCACCACGCCAAAGCCCGTCCCGGCAATGCCGAACCCCACAAGGATCTCCAGCACCTGCATCTGCCCCGGCGTGATCGCCCAAGCCGAAAGCACCAGCCCCGCCGCATACATCAAGGCCCCCGCGACAATGGCCTTGCGGTCCCCGAACCGCTCCGCCACCGCCCCGAACAGCGGCTGCCCGATCCCCCAGGCCAGGTTCTGGATCGCGATGGCCAGCGAAAACTCCGCCCGCGCCCAGCCGAACTCTTCCGCGATCGGGATCTGGAACACCCCGAAACTGGCGCGGACGGCAAAGCCCAGCATCAGCACGACACATCCCGCGATCAGGACAGGGGTCATCAGGGGGGCAGCGCTGCGCGTCATCGGAAAACCTCGATCTTTCCCGAACCTTCTCTGCCCCTCCCCCGGCAAGGTCAAATGCAGATTTGTGATGCAGACAATCGCGCCGCCCGATACCCCGCGCCACCCGCGCCCCTTCATCTTGGCCCAAATACCCGCTGCACGGCTCGCCACCCCGCGCCCCCCTCCGGAACGAAGCGCTTCCCTCTCCCTCCCGGAACGGGGGGAGAGGGTCAGGGAGAGGGGGGCATCCCCGCTCGCCTTTCGCAAACCTTAACGCCAACCCGCCCAATTCCTCATCCGCCGTGCGCTGCGTATGCACCGCCCGCTGCACCGACGCGCTGCACCGGGTGCTGAACACCCTGTTTCCGGCAAACGAACCCCGCTAGGCTGCTTCGAACAGGCAGGAACGGGGTGCAGATGTCGTCTCAGGATTGGTGGAAAGGGGCGGTTACCTATCAGGTCTACCCCCGCAGTTTTCAGGATACGAACGGCGACGGCATCGGCGATCTTGCGGGCATAACCGCCCGGCTTCCCCATATCGCCGACCTCGGCGTCGATGCCGTCTGGCTGTCCCCGATCTTCACCTCGCCCATGCTCGACATGGGCTATGACGTGTCGGATTACACCGACGTGGACCCCACCTTCGGCACCCTTCAGGACTTCGACGCGCTTATCTCCAAAGCGCATTCACTCGGCCTGAAAATCATTATTGACCAAGTGCTTAGCCACTGCTCCGACCGGCACCCCTTCTTCGCCGAAAGCCGCGCCAGCCGGGACAACCCGCGCGCCGACTGGTTCGTCTGGGCCGATCCGAAAAAGGACGGCACGCCCCCCACCAACTGGCTCTCGGTCTTCGGCGGCAGCGCCTGGACATGGGACGCACGGCGCAAGCAGTACTATCTCCACAACTTCCTGTCAGAACAGCCCGACTTCAACTTCCACAACCCCGCCGTGCAGGACTGGCACCTCGCCAACATGCGCTTCTGGCTCGACCGCGGCGTTGACGGCTTCCGCTTCGACACCGCCAACTATTTCTTCCACGACCCCCAACTCCGCGACAATCCTGCCGACTTCCGCGAAAAATCACGCCCCGACGGCAACCCCTACGAGATGCAGTATCACCTGTTCGACAAGAACCGCCCCGAAACGACAGGCTGGATGGAACGCATCCGCAGCCTGCTCGACAGCTATGACGCCCGCGCCTCGGTGGGCGAGGTGGGCGACAGCCACCACGCCATCCGCCTGATGGGGGAATACACGGGGCGCAGCCGCCTGCACCAATGCTACAGCTTCGAGATGATGGGGAACGACTACACCCCCGCCACCTTCCGCCAGAAGATCGAGGACTTCTTCGCCGGCGCCCCGAACGGCTGGCCGATGTGGGCCTTCTCCAACCACGACGTCCCGCGCCACGTCACCCGCTGGGCCGCGCATGGCACCACGCCCGACGCGCTGGCCAAACAGGCCGCCGCGCTGATCCTGTCCTTCGAAGGCTCCATCTGCCTCTGGCAGGGCGAAGAACTGGGCCAGACCAACACCGACCTCACCTTCGACGAGTTGACCGATCCCCAAGGCATCGCCTTCTGGCCCGAACCCGTGGGGCGCGACAATACCCGCACCCCGATGGTCTGGGACGGGTCCGAAAACGGTGGCTTTTCAACGGGCAAACCGTGGCTGCCGGTAAAACCGCCCCAACTTTCCCGCAACGTCGCGGTACAGGCCGCCGACCCCGACTCGGTGCTGAACTACTACAAGCTAGTGCTTCGTTACCGCCGCGAACGCCCCGCACTCCGCACCGGCCGCACCCGCTTCCTCGACTTGGCCCATCCCGTCCTCGGCTTTACCCGTGGCGATGCGCTGGCCTGTTTCTTCAACCTGTCGCCTTCGGAAAACTCCATAAACATCAAAGGCCTGTCATCGCTGGCAGGCCCCTCGATCCATGCAAACCTCGACGGAGAAACCCTCACCCTCGGCCCGAACGGCGTGGCCTTCGCGAACCTCTCAGGCAAGGTGGAGGCGCCCTAAAGCGCCTCCCACCACACCCCGGCGGGGGGGATCACCACCCCGCCCCATTCCACCGGAACAGGGTTGTAGTTGAACCAGAAGCGATGCCTGTCGGTATCCCGCCGCCGCAGCCCCTCGGGCAGAACCTCGACCGAAATCCCCTGCCCCTCGCACAGCGCCGAAAGCATCCGGTCCAGCGCCGCCTCCTCCGGCCAGCCGCCCAGATAATGCAACCCGCCAGAGCGGATCAGCACCGGCCAACCATCCGCCGCGCGCTCCACCACCTCGGCCCCGGTCTCGATTTTCTCGCGCCAGTGCAACAGGTTACCGCCCGCCTCCAGCGGCACGGGAACATCCGGCGGCAGGCTTTCCACCCGCGCCACCACCGCCTCCAGCCCCGGCAGGTTCGGCGGCAGCGGCACCGGGGTCGCGAACTCCACCGTCTGGCATTGCTGCGCGGCCCATCAGCGCCGCGCCCTTGAACCGCCCCAAGGCTCCAAGGAAGGCATCCGACAAAGTCGCCACCCCCGGCGCGAGCACCAGCTTGTAACCCGACAGGTTCGCCACATCCGGGGCCACGATATCCACGTTCAGCCCCAGCCGCCGCAGCCCGCGATAGGAAGGCAAAGGCCAGCCGGAAATAGTCGAAATCCCGCCCCTGCGGCTGCGTCTGCCACGCCCACGCGCTCGCATAATCGAAGACCAGCGCCACATCCGCCCGCGCCGTCCCCACATCCGGCATCGCCGCCAGTTCCCGCGCGACTTCGCCAGCCTCTTCAAAGGCTTGCGCGGGGGCAGAGTCAGGCCTCAGCAACCCCGCATGCATCTGCTCCTGCGCGAAAGGCGCCTGCCGCCAGCGGAAATAGCACACCGCCTCCGCCCCGTGCGCGAAGGCCTCCCAAGCCCAAAGCCGCGCCATCCCCGGCAGCGGATCGGCATTCCACGGCGCCCAGTTCACCGGCCCCGGCTGCTGCTCCATGATCCACCACCGCCCCCGCCCCACGGCGCGGTAAAGGTCATGGTGAAAGGCCTGAAAATCCGGGTCCCCCTGCCGCACGAAGCGCCGCTTGTGTTCCGCCGTCACCTCCAGCCGATCCGACAGGAAACCCAAGGGATAGGCATCCCAAGACGCGATATCCAGATCCGCCCCGACCGCGAAATGGTCGAATTCCGTGATCCTTCCCATATAGTTATGGGCAATCGGCGCGTCGGAATGCTTGCGGATGATCTCGGTCTGGATGCGGTTGTAGGCCGCCACCTCGTCACTCGCGAACCGGCGGAAGGCCATCACATGTGACGGGTTCGCCTCGGTCACGGTCAGGTTGGGCAACCCGATCTCGTCGAAAGAGGAATACTCCATCGACCAGAACACATTCCCCCAAGCCCGGTTCAACGCCTGCGGGCTCTGATACCGCTGCGCCAGCCACTCGCGGAAGGCATCGCGGGCGGCGTCGGAATAGCTGAGAACCGTATCGTGGCAGCCATATTCATTGTCGGTCTGCCACGCCGCCACATGCGGATTGCGCCCATAGCGCCGCGCCATTTCCGTAACGATCCGCGCCGATTCCGCCCGATACCCGCGATGCGAAAAACAGTAATGCCGCCGCGACCCGAACCCCCGCGGCCTGCCTTCCGCATCCACCGCAAGCATGTCCGGATGCTTCTCCAGCATCCAGCGCGGCGGCGTCGCCGTGGGCGTGCCCAGCACCACCTTCAGCCCCGCCTTGCCCAGCGTATCGATGGCGCGATCCAGCCAATCCCAGTCGAACCGCCCCGGCTCGGGTTCCATCCGGCTCCATGCGAATTCGCCGATGCGGACCCATGTCAGGCCCAGCGCCGCCATGCGGGCGGCATCCTCGGCCCATTTCGCCTCGGGCCAGTGTTCCGGATAGTAGCAGACGCCGAGAGTGCGTTTCAAAACTTCACCTGTGCTTCGGGCAGTCCACGGCCAACGCCTTGAACCGCAAAGGTCTTTCCGGCGTCCGGGTCCACCGCCCGCGCCGCCGCATCCATCCCCTCATGGGCCGAGGTGCAGTAAAGCGTCGCCAACCCCTCCCCCCCGAAAGCGGGGCAAGAGGTCTGCGAAGCGCCCATCGGCACAGCCTTCAGGAACCGCCCGTCTGGCGCATAGCAGGCCACCCGCCCCGCCCCCCATTGCGCGTTCCAGAGGTTGCCTTCGGCATCCACCGTGGCCCCGTAGGGGTAAAGCCCCTCCGCCGCCAGAACGACGAACACCTCCGGCACACCCACAGGCCAACCATCCGCATCCAGCGCCACGGTCTGGATGCGCTGGGTCACGGTGTCCGAGAAATAGGCCCGCGTCCCGTCCGGCGCGAAGCAGATCGAATTCGGGATCGTCAGCCCCGAAAACATCCGCCGCATCTCGCCCCGATACCACCGCCAGATCGACCCACGGCCGGGGTCGTCCCCGCCCCGCTTGCCCATCGTCCCGATCCAGAACCCGCCCTGCCTGTCCGCCCGCCCGTCATTCGACCGCGTGCCGGGATCGTCGACCTCCAGTTCGGCAACGGTCTCGATCTCTTCCGTCTCCAGATCGAAGAGGAACAGATCCCGCTCCCCCGCGATCAGCAGGACATCCCGGCTCACCCATCCGGCGGCGGACACCAGCTCCACGAAGGACCACGTCCGCGCCTCGCCCTCCTCGACCGAATGCAGCTTCTTCCCAAGGATATCGAACCAGAAGAACTGCCGCCTAAGGGGATGCCACAGCGCCCCCTCGCCCAGTTCGCAGACCCGCGCGTCGAAGATCATCCCCGCGCCTCGTCATAGGCCGCCACGATCCGCGCCGCCCGTGCCGCCACCTCGGCCACCGAAAGCCCCGGCGTGTAAAGCGCCGTGCCGATGCCGAACCCATCCGCCCCGGCCTTGATCCATTGGGAGAAGTTCTCCGCCCCCGCCCCGCCTACGGCATAGACTTGGCAGCCCTTGGGAAGCACAGCCCGGATGGCCTTCACCCCGTCCGGCCCGATCAGGCTGGCCGGAAAAATCTTCAACCCATCCGCCCCGGCCTTCAGCGCGGCAAAGCATTCCGTCGGCGTCATCACCCCCGGCCAGCTTTGCAACCCACGCGCCTTGGTCGCGGCGATCACCTCCGGGTCGCAGTTGGGCGACACGATCAGCCGCCCCCCGGCATCCGCCACCTCGGCCACATCGGCAACCGTCAGCACCGTCCCCGCCCCGATCACCGCATGATTTCCCAGCGCCTTCACCATCGCGGCGATCGACGTCACCGGATGCGGGCTGTTCAGCGGCACCTCGATCGTCGTGATTCCTGCCTTCACCAGCGCCTCTGCCACGGGCACTGCCTCATCCGGGGTGATCCCCCGCAGGATCGCGATGATCTTTCGTTCCGTCATGCCGTCACCTTTGCCCGCGTCGCCGCCAACCCCGCCAGCACGGCATCACCGCCCCTGACCAGCCGCGCCTCGACCCCCAATCCCTTCAAAGCCCTTGAATACGAGGCGGAAATCCCCTCCGACCCCACGATGGCCACCGCCTGACCCAGCCAATAGGGCCGCGCCGCTGCCAGTTCCATCCCGATCAGCAGCCCCGACAGCCGCGCCCGCGCCGCCGCCGCCGAAAGACCCGCGATCAGCCCCTCGGCGCGAATGCCGAACAGCCGCGCACCAATCCGCTCGGGCCGCGACAAGGCATCCGACACGCCCGCATCGAAGGCCCCATCATCCCAGCCCTCGCCCTGCATCCCATGCCGCAGCACCGATGCCTGCGACAGAAGCGCGAACATCTCGCCCGTCATGTAGGTCTGGAAACTGACCACCTCGCCCGCACTCACATGCGCCCATTTGCTGTGGGTTCCGGGCAGACAGATCACCCCGTCGAACCCCGGCAACAGGGCCAGCGCACCCGCGATCTGCGTCTCTTCCCCCCGCATCACATCGGCGGGCGCAGTCTGCTTCAACCCCGGCACCAGCCGCACCCGGATGCGCGGGTCCCGGGTCGGCGCAGTGACAAGCGATCCAGCATCCAGCGGCGTGCAGGGGACCGCGCGATAGGGTGCCTCATGCCAGCCCTGACGGCTGCCCACCATGCCGCAGGCCACGACATCGGTCACCGTTCCCTCGGCCAACCACGGCGAGATCAGGCGCAAGAGCGCGGGTTCGAACCCGTCACGGTCCAGCCGCCCCATCCCGTCTTCGGAAACCGCCTGCGCCAAGATCCCCTCGCGCCCGATGGCGAAGGCGCGCAGGTTCGTGGTGCCCCAGTCGACCGCTATCCAATCCGCTTTCATCGGCCAACCCTTCCCGTGGTGCCCAAAACCGCTGCGTCAGACACGCTCGCCCTCCACGACCCAGATCGTGGCAGGCCAGGCAACCGGCAACAGTACCCCGCGCTGCATGAGGACATGGCCCGACAACGTCAACTCCCCGGATTTCAAGGCATTTGGCCCACGCGACTGCGGCGGTGCATCTTCGGGATTGACCAGCCGCAAGCGATACCGTGCGTCCGGCTCCAATCCGGCAAGGCGCAGGGGGCGGGGCAGGATCTGAACGCTCGTCTCCTCTTGGCCCGCAAAAAGGACAAACTGCCCGCCATCGGCGGCAACCTGAACCTCGGCAACGACGGCGGGATCATCGCTGTCAAGCCGGTGGATCGTGCCGCGCATTGTCCAGCCGCGATTGGCCTTCCACCACGCCGTCACGCGTTTCAGGGTGGCAGCTTCTTCCTCGGTCAACTCGCGCAGGTCCATCTCGAAACCGAAATGCCGCTGCGCCGCAACCCAAGCACGAAAGGACATCGGCAGGACGCGGCCTGCCGTATGGCTGCGTCGCGCGCCCACATGGCTTCCTGTCACCGCCGCCGGAAGGAACAGGGCCGCGTCATGCTGCATCCGCAGACGTTCGATCCCGTCAATTGAATCCGACAGCCAAACCCTTTGCGTAAGGGCAAGAATACCCGCGTCGATGCGCCCGCCGCCACTGGCGCAGCTCTCAATTTCAACCCGCGGATGCGCCTTTCGCAGCGTGACAAGCAATTCGTATATGCCCCGGGTCTGAGCTGCATCGACGACGGGCAGCAACCGGTTGTGATCCCACTTTATGTAATCGATCGGATACTCGGCCAGGATCTCGGACAGCGCGTTGAACAGGTATTCCCGCACCTCGGGCTTTGACAGGTCCAGCACCATCTGGTTGCGCCCGGCCACCTGATCCACCGGCCCCAGCATCCAGTCCGGATGCGCGCGCATCAGGTCGCTGTCCGGGTTCACCATCTCGGGTTCGAACCATAGGCCAAAGGTCATGCCCAGCTTGTGAACATGAGCAATCAGCGGATGCAGTCCGTCAGGCCATTTCCGACGGTCCACCGTCCAGTCGCCCAGACTGCTGGTGTCGTCATCCCGCCGCCCGAACCATCCGTCATCCAGCACGAACCGTTCCGCGCCCATATCCGCCGCGCGGTCGGCGATGGCACTCAGGTCGGAAAGATTGTGTTCAAAGTAGATCGCTTCCCAGCAATTGTAGTGCACAGGCCGCAGACGGGCCGGGTCGGGCCATGTGACCACCCGGTCGCGGATATCGCGCTGGAACGCCGCGCCAATCCCGTTCAGGCCCGCCTGCGATGAGACGGCCAGCAATTCCGCTGTCTCGAAATGCGTGCCAGCGGCCGTCTCGGCACCCCAGGCATGGCCGAACTGCACCTGACGGCGGCCATCCGGCAGTTCCTCGGCCACCATCCGATGCCCGCCGGACCAGCCGTAATGCAGGGCCCGCGCCTCACCTTTCGAATTCGTCGCGCCTCGGCCCGCAAAGATCACATAGGGCGGATGCTCGTGCCCCGAACGCCCCGTCCGTGCCTCGCGCAGGCGCGTGCCGGGCGTCCAGGCGACACGGTTCAGATGGAATTCACGTGTCCATTTGCCATGGATATCAATGATATCCCCATCCTGCGGCGCGGGCAGGACGGGGGCGGCCAGCCAGTGCAGACGCACGGGTTGCCCGGCGTCCAGTATCGTCCGCAGACCGATGATCCCCGTCGAATAGGCACGCAATTCATGCGTCAGGCGCAGCCCTTCGGACTTGCTGATCAGGCGAAGAAGTCCGTCATCCTGATCTGCCCTTTCAAAGGAAAATGAAGCTAGCAGGGGTTCGCCATCCCCAGCCGAAAGGGCAAGCCCCGACTGCCCCTGAAAGGCCCGCCCTGCCTCGGGGCAGAGTGAGAGCGCAGGAAGCCGGTCCAGCATGCCGCCTGTCAGATCGCTTTGCGCGGCGGCGGCAAGCTGGGCCAGATCCTCACCCTTGGGCAATGAAGGCCCCCACCAGATCACCTCGGGTATCCCCCCCGACGTGGTGACCGCGATGGTCTGTGCAAGCTCGCCGCTTCCGGCATCCAGCCTGAATTCCGTCATTTCACGGCCCCCAGTGTCAGGCCGGCAATGAAATGCTTCTGCATCAGAAAGAACATCAGTACCGGCGGAAGGGCCGCGAGGATGGACCCAGCGCTGACCAGGTGCCACTGCGCGATCCACTGGCCATTCAGCGAAGACAGGCCGGCCGTGATAGGCTGACTATCCACCCCTTGGGTGAGGACCGTCGCCCAGAAGAAATCGTTCCAGATGAAGGTGAAAACCAGAACGGAAAGCGCTGCGATGGCGGGGCGCATCAGGGGCAGCACGATGAACCAGAAGATCCGCCATTCCGACACACCTTCAACGCGCGCGGCCTCAATCAATTCGTAAGGAAGGGCCTTGATAAAGTTCCGCATGAAAAGGGTGCAGAACCCGGTCTGGAAAGCGATATGGAACAAGGCAAGCCCATACCACGTATCGTACATCCCAAGGTTCAGGGTCATGTCCCGGACCGGCACCATCAGGATCTGGAACGGAACGAAGTTTCCCGCCACGAACATGAAGAAGACAAGGATATTGCCACGGAACCCGTAGACCGCCAGCGCAAAGCCCGTCATCAGCGACAGGCCCACAGCGCCGATCACCGTTGGGATCGTCACCCAAAGCGAATTCAGCATGTACTGACCGATGGGCGTCTGGGTGAAAATGAAGATGTAGTTCTCCCACGCGATGCCCGACGGCATCCCGAAATAGTTGCCTTGCGCCAGATCGGATGCCGGGCGAAGTGAAGTCAGCGCTTACACCGAGAAAGCGGGAAAAGCCAGATCAGCAGGGCCACGGGCAGTGCAATGGAATAGAGCCACTGCACAGAGGTGCTGGATTGCTGGATAGACGGGGAACATCTCAGCGCTCCTTCGTCGCGCCGACATCTTCCAGATGAAGCCCGAAATGAAGATCATCATTATGGCGAAAAGGACGACGGCGATGGCCGCCCCGTATCCCATGCGGAAGCCGAATTCGCCCAGGACCATCTCGAACATGTAGTAGGACAGCACGCGGGACGATCCGAAGGGACCGCCTGTCGTCATGATCGACACAAGGTCGAAGGATCGTAGCGCCCCGATCACGGTAACAATCACTGCGATAAAGGTCGCGGGTCGCAATTGTGGCAGGACGACATACCACAACATCCGCCAGCCCTTGGCCCCGTCAAGGCGTGCGGCCTCGATCTGGTCAGGGGCGACGTTGTTCAGGCCGGTCAGGTACAGGATCATCACATAGGCGATCTGCGGCCATAGACCCGCAACGATGATGCCATAGGTCACAAGATCGGGGTCGGCGAGGACGGCCGTGCCCTGCCCCGTGATCGCCTCTGTCAGCAGGTAGAGGAGGCCGAAATTCGGCGCATAGAACCATGCGAAGATCAGGCCGACCACGACTTGACTGATGACGAAGGGAAAGAAGAACAGGGACTTGTACAAGCGGATGCCTGTCACAGTCTGGTTCAGGAAGATCGCGATGAACAGGCCGACTGGCAATGCGGCCATGTAAAGAACCAACCATTTCAAGTTGTTCCACAGCGAGGTGTTGAAGGCCGGATCGGTCATCAACTCGGCATAGTTGCGCATGCCCACAAAGGTGCCGGTGAATTCACCGTCCTGATTGTACAGTCCGTTCCAGTCGTAGAACGAAAGGGTGACGCTCTCGACGATGGGCCACAGAACATAGACCGTGAACATGAAAAGCCCGGGCGCAAGGAACAGCCACGGCGCAACGCTGCGCTGGTTCCAACGCCGTGCTGTCCTCTGGCCGGAGCCCGCCGATGCCAAATCCGTCGCCTGTGCCATTTGCCCCCCCCTTAACGGAATACGGGCGCCCCCGGGAAAAGGGACGCCCGCCTTGTCAGATCACTGCGGATAAAGACGCAGGCGCGTCTGTTCCAGCCGCTCGAGGATCGCTTCAACCTGCTCAGGCTGCACGAGGAACTGCTGGAAGCCTTCCATCCCGGCCTTGGCATATTCGGCATCCGCGTCGCGGTCCCAGAACTGGGCGATACCGCCGGTCGCCGTGGACAGCGCTTCAAAGCCGGCCGTCAGGAACGGATCGACCGCATCGACGGTCGCGTTCTTGTTGGTGGGCAGCTGGCCAACAGCCGCGTTCCACTTGGACTGGGCCTCTGCGCTGGCAACATAGGCGAGGAAGGCCTTTGCATCGTCCGGGTTCTTGGCACCACTCGTCAGGTGGATCGTGTCGGTCGGCGCTTCTTCGGCGCGGGCGATGCCGGGGGTGATTTCCGGGAACACCATGAAGCCGAGATTGTCATTCGTCATCCCGCCTTCCTTGAAAACGCCGACGGCGAAGTTGCCCATGACGTAATTTGCAGCCTTGCCCTGCACGAAGAGCGCCGCAGCATCCTGCCAGTCGATCGCGGCATGGTTCGCGGTGACGTAGGGCTGCAATTTACCAAGGTTTTCGAACACGGCACGGGCTTCCGGCGAGGTCCAGGAGATCTTGCCTGCAGCCAGATCGCTGTGGAACTGATAGCCTTTGGTGCGCAGCGACACGTAGTCGAAGATCCCTGCCACGGGCCACAGCGCGCTGGAGCCGGTGGTGACGCAGTCGATGCCCGCTGCCTTGAACTTTTCGCAGTTCTGCAGGAACTGGTCCCAGGTCACGCCACCTTCGCCCGGCAGCTCAACCCCCGCGGCGGCATAGGCGTCACGGTTATAGTAGATACCCCACTGATAGTAGGTGTAGGGGATAGCATATTGCTTGCCGTCAATGGTGGACGACAGAACCGAGGACGCCAGCGACTCATTGAGGCCGTTGTTCGCCCAGACATCCGAGATATCGGCGAAAAGACCGGCTTCGACGAAGGGACGCATGCGGTTCGCCGCGTACCAGTTGGCCAGATCCGGCGCATCTGCAGTCAGGAAGTTGCGGATCGCGTTCTTGTAGGCTTCGTGGTCGAAATTCGTGAGCTGGATGTCGATCTCGGGGTTCGCAGCTTCGAAATCCGCGATCAGCGCTTCGGCAGCCGCAAGGGGAATCGGATCGTAGTCGGCATTCCAGGTGACGACACGCTTGTCCTGCGCGATGGCCGATGTGGACAGCATCATAGCCGCCATCAGGGCCAGTGCGCCCGCTTTCTTATGGACCATGGTTTCCTCCCGATTGGTTCCATTATGTGAAACTTAGTCTTGAATATTGAAAACTATGCTGCCTATCCTTTAAGCTGTCAACAGAAACGCAAGGTAGGCAGATGTCGGCAGACCAGGGTGACGGAACAGTGGGAAAGGCACTTGATGTGCTTGACTTGGTCGCGGCAGTCGGCCGACCCGTCCGCTTTTCCGATCTTCTGGCAACAGCCGAGTATCCGAAGGCCACCCTCTACCGACTGATCCAGACGCTGACCCATCAGGGGATGCTGTCCTATGATCCTGATCGTCAGACCTATGCCCTTGGCGTCCGCCTCGTCAGGCTTGCGCATGCTGCGTGGGCCACGTCATCGCTCGCCCCGATTGCCCGCCCCTATCTTGATGATCTTGCACGGGAAACCGGCGAAACGATCCATCTTGCGCAGATGGACAACGGGCAGGTTCTCTATGTAGACAAGCGCAACGCATCAAAGCCCGTGGAGATGTTTTCGCAGGCTGGAAAGATCGGCCCGGCCTATTGCACCGGTGTGGGCAAGGCGATGTTGGCCTACCTTCCCGATGAGGCCCTCGAACGCGCGATCCAGAGGCAAAGCTTCCACCGGTTTACCGGCCAGACGCTCAACTCGCCCGAAAAGCTGAAAGCCGAGTTGATGACGATTCGCGCCCGTGGCCATGCCTTTGACCGGGAGGAACATGAGCCGGGAATCATCTGCTGCGCTGTGCCGATTCTCACCCGCTCGGGCCGGGTCATCGGGGCGCTTTCCGTTACATCGACCACAGCGCGCACGTCCCTTGATCATCTCGAGTCCGGGGCAGGCCGCATCAAGGATACGGCGGCGCGCATCGCCGCCGAGGCGGAAAGCTGGCGCTTTCCGGAACAGGTTTGATCAGGGAGGGGATCACATGTCAGGGGTGACACTGCAGAAAGTGGTGAAGCGATTCGGCGAAGCGCAGGTCATTCACGGGGTGGATCTGGCCATCGAGGATGGCGAATTCTGTGTCTTTGTCGGGCCGTCCGGCTGTGGGAAATCCACCCTCCTGCGCATGGTCGCGGGATTGGAAGAGACGTCCGAAGGCGCGATCCATATCGGCAATCGCAACGTGACGCAGGCCGATCCATCCGAGCGCGGCGTGGCGATGGTTTTCCAGACCTATGCGCTTTACCCGCATATGACGGTGGCCGAGAATATGGGGTTCGGCCTCAAGATGACCGGGCATCCCAAGGCCGAGATCGCCCGCAAGGTCGCCGAGGCCGCGCGCATCCTGAAGCTTGACGAGCTTTTGGCGCGCAAGCCGAAGGCCCTTTCGGGCGGGCAGCGGCAGCGCGTTGCCATTGGGCGGGCCATCGTACGGGGACCTGAGGTGTTCCTGTTCGATGAACCGCTGTCGAACCTGGATGCCGAGTTGCGGGTGGAAATGCGGGTCGAGATCGCCCGCCTTCACCGCGAGATCGGGGCGACGATGATCTATGTGACCCATGATCAGGTGGAGGCCATGACGCTTGCCGACAAGATCGTTGTGCTGCGCAAGGGGCGGGTGGAACAGGTGGGCAAGCCCTTGGAACTGTACCACAATCCCGACAACCGCTTTGTCGCGGGCTTCATCGGCAGCCCGGCGATGAATTTCGTTGCGGCGAAGGTCGAAGGTGCGGGCAGCGTTGCTGCGGCGGGCCTGTCATCCTCGGTCGCCACGGGTGTGGCTTTGCCTGCGCAGGGCGCGAAGGTGGAGGTGGGCCTGCGCCCGCAGCATTTGCGTGTAACAGAGGGCGACACGCATCGGGTAGAGATGACCGAGGCGCTGGGTGGTGTCAGCTATGTCCACGTCGCCGCCGGAACCGGAGAGAAACTGGTGATCGAGGCAAAGGGGGATGTCATCCCGGCCATCGGCACGCGGATCGGCGTCGGCTTCGATGCGGCGGATGCGTTGCTCTTCGACGAGGCGGGGCTTCGCCTGCGTTGATCATCACGCGCCGAGGTGCGGTTCTCCCCGCGCCTTGGCCAGTTTCATCTGGTGTTGGCGTTCGCGAAAACGGTCGCGGTCTGCGCTGGAATATTCATCCTTGCAGGCAGGGCAGCAGACGCCCTCTTCATAGGCGGGGTCAGCGCGGCCTTCGGGGGTAACCGGGCGGCGGCAGGCCCCACAAGACGACAAATCGCCCGGCACAAGACCGTGACCGACCGAAACGCGCTGATCAAAGACAAAACACTCCCCCTGCCAGAGCGATTGGTCTTGCGGCACCTCTTCGAGGTATTTCAGGATGCCGCCTTTCAGGTGAAAAACCTCTGTCACGCCCTGTTGCAGAAGCCAGTTCGTCGACTTCTCGCAGCGGATGCCGCCCGTACAGAACATGGCTATCCGCTTGTTGTGAAAGCGTTCCTTGTTCCCTTCCCACCATGCCGGAAACTGGGAGAAACTCCGTGTGCCGGGATCCACGGCCCCGGCAAAAGTGCCGATGGCAACCTCATAGTCGTTGCGCGTGTCGATCACCACCACATCAGGGGCAGAGATCAAGGTGTTCCAGTCGGATGGCGCGACGTAATGGCCGACCCGGGACCGTGGGTCCACATCGGGTTGGCCCATGGTGACGATCTCGCGCTTCAGTTTCACCTTCATCTTGCCGAAGGGCATGGTCGCGGCGGGGCTTTCCTTCCAATCCAGATCCGCGCATCCCGGCAGAGCACGGATATGGGTAAGGACGGCGTCGATCCCGGCGCGGGGGCCGGCGATGGTGCCGTTGACCCCCTCCATCGCCAGTAGAAGCGAGCCCTTTACCCCCTGCGCGATGCAAAGATCCAGAAGCGGCCCGCGCAGGGCGACGGGATCGGGGAAGCGGGTGAAATGATAGAGTGCGGCAACCGTCAGCATGGGGCGGGGATGCACCTGATTTCCTTCGGATTCAAGCCGTTCCCATTGACGCAGGCACGGGGGTTTCCTACGCAGGGGCATTCACCTTGCTGTGAGGCCCGCGATGCGCCTGTCCAACGAAGCCCTGATCGTCATCGACATCCAGAACGATTTCTGCCCCGGCGGTGCGTTGGCAGTGGCAGATGGGGATAAAATAGTCAGCAGAGTCAACAGGTTGATGGACGACTTCGCAACCGTCGTACTGACGCAGGACTGGCACCCGGCGGATCATTCCTCATTCGCGTCGAACCACCCAGGCAAGGGCCCGTTCGAGACGTTAACAATGTCTTACGGCCCGCAGACGCTTTGGCCCGACCATTGCGTTCAGGGCACGACTGGCGCCAACTTTCACCCCGATCTTCGCACCGACCCGGCCCATCTGATCATCCGGAAGGGATTTCGCGCGGGAATCGACAGCTATTCCGCCTTTTTCGAGAATGACCGTAGCACCACAACCGGGCTGAATGGTTACCTGAGCGCGCGCGGTGTGACGGCGGTGACGTTCGTGGGCCTCGCCACGGATTACTGCGTCGCCTATTCGGCGCTGGATGCGGCAAAGCTGGGCCTGAAGGCACAGGTCCTGTTGGGGGCCTGCCGGGGGATTGACCTTGGCGGGTCGATGGCGCGGATGATGGACGAAATGCGCGCGGCCGGTGTCGCGCTGGAGGAATGACGTGGTCGATATCGCCACACGGGTGCACAACCATAACTGGAAGATTGATCCGATCGTCCGGTCGCTGATTGATACCGACTTTTACAAGTTGCTGATGTGCCAGTCGATTTTCCGCAACAAGCCGGAAACGACGGTGACATTCTCGCTTATCAATCGCAGCAGTTCCGTTCGGCTGGCCGACCTGATCGACGAAGGCGAATTGCGCGAGCAGCTTGATCATGTGCGCTGCCTGTCGCTGTCGCGCGGGGAAAGCACCTGGCTGCGCGGCAACATGTTCTATGGCAAGCGGCAGATGTTCCGTTCCGATTTCATGGAATGGTTCGAGTCCATGCGACTGCCGCCCTATCACCTGGAACGGCGCGACGGGCAGTATGAACTGACCTTCGAGGGGAAATGGCCCGAAGTCATGCTTTGGGAGATTCCAGCCCTTGCCGTGCTGATGGAATTGCGATCACGCGCCGTGTTGAAGGGGATGGGAAAGTTTGAGCTTCAGGTCCTGTATGCGCGTGCGATGACCCGTCTTTGGGAAAAGATCGAGCGTCTCAAATCCTTGGAAACGCTGAAGATTGCCGACTTCGGAACACGGCGGCGGCATTCCTTTCTGTGGCAGGACTGGTGCGTTCAGGCCATGCAGGAAGGGTTGGGTTCGAAGTTCATCGGAACCTCGAACTGCCGCATCGCCATGCGCCGCGATATCGAGGCGATCGGAACGAATGCGCATGAATTGCCCATGGTCTACTCCGCGCTGGCGCAGTCGGACGCGGAACTTGCGCAGGCGCCCTATCAGGTTCTGGCAGACTGGCATGAAGAGCATGACGGCAATCTGCGGATCATCCTGCCCGATACCTATGGCACCGAGGGTTTTCTGCGGAATGCGCCCGACTGGCTTACGACCTGGACAGGAATCAGGATCGACTCGGGCGATCCGGCGCAGGGGGCCGAGACGGCGATCCGGTGGTGGAAGGCACGGGGCGAGGATCCGACGCAGAAACTGGTGATCTTTTCGGACGGGTTGGATGTGGAGAAGATCGAGGAACTGCATCGTCAGTTCCATAGAAGGGTCAAGGTGTCCTTTGGTTGGGGAACGATGTTGACCAATGATTTCCGTGGCTTGGAAGATAATCGCTTGGCGCCCTTCAGCCTTGTCTGCAAGGCGGTGTCGGCGAATGGGCGGGCGACGGTGAAACTGTCGGACAATCCCAACAAGGCGATGGGGCCGGCGGATGAGATCGAGCGCTACAAGAGGGTGTTCGGCGTCGGTGAACAGGCGGCACTGGACGTCACGGTCTAACCCAGCACGCGGCGGATCACCAAGTCGGCCCGGGCAAGGTGGCGGGCGTGGATCGGATCGTCGGGCGCCAGGCGCGGGATCGTCCACCCGACCGAGGCCAGAACCCGCGCCAGCGTGAATATCTCTACTATTTCAACGTCTTGCGTTCCGTATCCTGCCATCAGCGCATCGCGCAGATCATCGCGGGCGGGTTCGTACTGGTTCTGGGAAAGCACGGTTCCAAGGTCATAGAGACGGTAGCCGAAGCCGCTGTCATCGAAGTCGATCAGGGCAAGATCGCCGTCGGAAACGAGGATGTTCTCGCGCAGGACATCGGCGTGGATCAGGCCGAAATCCCCGCCATTGGCGGCGTGGCGGGCCAGTTTTGCATGAACAGCGGCCCGTGCAGCGGCCTGTGCAGACAGTTGTGCATACGTCGCGGCCGGATGTTCCCAGAAACGGCCCCAGCGCGGGGAGTCGCCGACCAGCCCGTCGATATCCCAGCGGGGGCGGGTGAAACCATCCGGCCTTGTCAGCCGGTCGCTGCTGTCATGCAGGAGGCGGAGCAGCTGGCCGAGGCTGTGGTGCAGGTCGATCTGTCGCGCCACAGGATGAAGAAGCGGTTGACCCGCCGCACCGATGGGGCTGCCCTCAAGCCAGCGGATTGCCGAGGCGTGGGCACCATCTGGCAAGGTGGCGAGCAGGGATCCGTCGGGAAGGGCGAGGGGCGGGGGAACAGGCAGGCCGAGGGCCGCAAGTTCCGCGCACCACCAGAGTTCGGAGCGGATGGCCGCCGCATCCTGATAGCCCGCACGATGCAGGCGCAGCGCGGCGCGTCGGCCATCGGGCAGGACCATTTCATGGACGGCATTTTCGCGCGCCACGATCAGCCGAAGGACCGTGCCGCCCCAAAGGGCGGCGGCCCCGGTGGCGCGGGGATCAATCATCGGCATCCTCGACCCTGCCGCGCAGCGATTTGACCGTGCCCCTGACGGCCTTGGCGGCCAGTCGGCGGCGCTGGCTGCCAAGGGTGGGCTTCGTGGCGATGCGCCGCTTGGGCGCGACCAGCGCCTGTCGGATGAGGTCGGCAAGGCGTTCGCGGGCGATATCGCGGTTTCGCGCCTGACTGCGGGTTTCATCCACCTGCAGGACGATAGCGCCTTCCACTGTCCAGCGGCGGCCGGCAAGCCGTTTCAGCCGCGCCTTCACGGGGGCCGGAAGATGGGGCGAACGCTCTGCCTCGAACCGCAGTTCGACGGCGGTGGAGACCTTGTTCACATTCTGCCCGCCCGGCCCGGAGGCCCGGATGAACTGTTCCGACAGTTCCCAATCGGCGATTGTCAGATGATCATTTATGCGCAGCATGGCCTTGCAGGGGGCAGGTCTTCGATAAGAGAAAGGGTCGCCCATCAGGCGACCCTTTCCGAGATCCAAGGAGATGGGCCAGTTAGGTTTCAAGCCCAATCAGGTGGTCTGTCTGGCTGAGGGGCTGCCCTCAGAAAACACGCCTCCTGACTGTCCCGACACCTATCTCCAATGTAGCTCTAGACACTGGATCACCTCCTTTCAATGGGTTGCAGATAAGGGGAGGGTGACACAGATTTTGTGTTCGTCAACAGTTTTCACGCAACCCTTGCCGCAAAGCGATGGATCGCAAGACGGAATGGCAACAAAGCGATCACATCGACGGCGATCTTCACCAGAAGGTCGGCAAAACCGAGCGACACCCAGAAGGGCACCAGCGGGCCGACGCCCAGAAGCGCCATGGGCTCTGCCGCCCAGGCGACATCATTCCCGGGTTCAAGGAAGCTGAGGCTAGTAGAGAAGGCGATGGTGAAGAAGATCAACGTGTCGATGGTAGAGCCGATCAGCGTGGAAAGGAACGGCGCCTTCCACCAGGCCTGCTGGCGCAGGCGATCAAAGATCTGCACATCCGTCAGTTGGGCGACCAGGAACGCGATGCCAGAGCCGATGGCGACGCGCAGGGTGACCAGCGGGCCGAATTCGCCCATGATCTGCGTGCCGATGACCGAGCAGACGAGGCCGGTGAAAAAGCCCGCATAGACAACACGCCGGGCGGCGACCGGGCCTTCGAGGCGGTTCACCACATCGGAGACAAGAAAGGCGAGCGGGTAGGTGAAGGCACCCCATGTCAGCCATGTGCCAATCGGGTGCTGGACAAGGATGTTGGAGGCCACCACAACGATGGCCATGGCGAAGACGCCATATAGCGAGAAGCGGGTCATGTCTGAACTTTCCGTTTTGACAAGGTCGCGGAGACTTGGCCCCCCGTGCATCGGGGAACGCGGCGGACCTACGCGCCGGGCGGCGGGAAGTCAATCTTTCGCTGATGGCGGTGTCGTCAGGGCGTCGGCGCGGGGGTAAGGCGGTATTCGACGATTTCCGTAGTCTGGAAGAAGTTGAAATTGTCGTCCGAGATCATCGTCGCCCGCAGGTCGCCCATGGCATCGCGCCAGATCGACACACCTTCGAGATTGTCATGCTGGCCGGTGGCGGATTCCAGTTCGGTGCGTTCGTCCGTCAGGCTGTCTTCCCCCACCGCAAAGCTGCGCAGGCGGCTGGAAAAACCGGCGATGCCGTGGAATTCGCGTTCGAGGACATAAAGCCGACCGTCCGGGCCAAAATCGGCACCGACGACCAGATAGCCGCCATCCCGCCTGAGCCCGAAGGGTTGATCCCATTTGCCATCCCGATAGCGCCAGACCGGGAAGGGGCGGGTGATCTGACCTGAACGTTCGGGCATGGTATAGAGCGTGCCATCGGCCGAGACGGCCAGCGCTTCGAGCGCGGAGTTGCGTTGCAGGCTGGCGAATTCGCGCGGCGTGATGAGGTTTTCCGCCGGGCCGTCGATGGTGGGATAACGCAGGACGCGGGCGACATTCTCGAACGAGATATAGACTGATCCATCGGGGGCAACGGCCAGTCCTTCGGAATCATTGCGGCCCGCCTCCAGCGGGGCCTCGAACCGGCCGCGCAGCAGGCGGGGTTCGGTCAGCGTGGCCGCGGTGATCTGGCCCTGCGGCCCCCGCGCCAAGGTGCCGCGCAGCCATGCGCCGCGATCGGTGATGGCAAGGAAGGAGAGGCCGTCATCAGACATCTCGATCGACGACAGTCCGCCGAAAAGCTCGTGATCGGACTGCAGGGTGAAGGCCGCGATGAAGCCTTCGGAATGGGACTGGCTGGCGCTGCCTTGAAGGCCGAGAACCAGGAATGCCCCCGCCATCAGGGCGAGGAGAGGACGTTTCGGCATTGCTTGGGCAGATCTGCAAGGGTGTAGTCGCGCGCGCCACGCTGGCGAGGGGCCGGCTGGGCGTTCGGATCGGGTTTCGGATTGAGGTATGCGTCGGAGACCCACCACATCAGGGTTTCGTCGCAGCCATCGCCGCCATTGGACAGATCGGCGACCGTGGGTTTCTGGGTTTCGCAGTGACGCGCGCCGCGCGGGCATTTCAGGCGGACGTGGAAATGGGTGTCATGGCCTTGAATCGGGCGGATCTTCTGGAGCCATTTGCGATCGGCGCGGGTGGCGGTTCGGCACATCTCGATCTTGACGGCGGCGGCGACGAAGATGCGGTCGATGCGCGGATCGGAGGCGGCGGCCTTGAGCAGGGCGTGATGCGACGGGGTCCAGTTCGCGGTGACGCTGCGCTGATCGGCAGAACGGACAGGGATCGAGGAAATCTCTTCCCTCTCCTGGCGCGACAGATCAAGGCGGCGGGGCGGCAGCATCCAGATATCGGCATCCAGCCCGATCTGATGGCTGGCGTGACCGCTGGTCATCGGGCCGCCGCGGGGTTGGCTGATATCGCCGATGTAGAGGCCGGCCCAGCCGATCTGGCGGGCGGTCTGGCTGAGGTCGATCAGGAAGGCGATGGTTTCGGGATGGCCCCAGTTGCGGTTGCGCGACAGGCGCATGGCCTGCCATGTGGGGCCGGTTTCGGGCAGGGCGACAAGACCATCGGCGCAGCCCTTGGCATAGCTGCCATAGGGCATGGCCCGGCCCTCGGACGGGGTGGCGGCGGCCCCGAACAGGCGGTTCGCCTTGGTTTCGGCAGCGGCGGGAAGGCAGAGAAGCAGCGAGAGGGCCAGACCGGACAGGAATTTGGACATCATGGTTGTTCGCCCCTTGCACGGACGAAGAATAGCAGAATGAGGCCGATGAGGAACATCCCGATCAGCGGCGAGATGCCGATGCGCTGTGATCCGCTTGCCGCGGTGACAAGGGCGATGAGGGCGGGCGAGATGAAGCTGGCCACCTTGCCGGACAGGGCATAGAGGCCGAAGGCTTCGGTCGCGCGGTCGGGGGTGGTGTGGCGGACCATCAGCGTGCGGCTGGCGGCCTGAAGCGCGCCGCCGGCGGCCCCGATGAAGGCACCGCAAATGAAGAAGATGGTGTCGGAGGCCGATCCCGCCGGATCGAAGGGCAGGCCCCACAGGCTTTCGCGGGTCATGCCGACGATGATGGCGCAGACGATGATCAGCACGACGATGCAGAAGGCGATTACCGGCTTTGGGCCGAAGCGGCGGTCGGCCTTGCCGCCGATCCAGCTTGCCACCATGGCCGTGACCGCCCCCACCACGCCGAAGACGCCGATCTGCGTGATCTCCCACCCGAGGACGCCCGAGGCATAGACACCGCCAAAGCCGTAAAGCGCATTCAGCGCATCGCGGTAGAAGAGCGAGGAGGCGAGATAGGCCGACAGGCTGCCGCGATAGCGCAGCGAGGCGATGAGTTCGCGCAGGCTGGCGAAGGCGTTGCCCAGATGCAGCGGCCGCCGTTCGGTACGCGGTTCGGTAACCCAGAGGAAGAAGGGCAGCATGAAGACCACATACCAAAGCGCCGTGAAAGGCCCCACGGCCCGCGTGCCTTCGCGCGCCTCGGGATCAAGGCCGAAGATGGGATCAAGGCCGATCAGGGTTTTACCGGTGGCGCTGTTTTCGGCGAAGAGCGCCAGCATCAGCGCCAGCGCCAGCACGCCGCCCAGATAGCCGAAGGCGAAGCCCGTGCCGCTGACCGCGCCAAGTTCGTCATGATCGGTCAGGCTGGGCATCAGGGCATTGGTGAAGATGGTGGCGAATTCCATCCCGATGAAGCCCAGCCCGAACAGCAGGACCGCCCAGAACAGGTTGTCGCCCCCCGGCGCGATGAACCACAGCCCGTAGGAGCCGATGACGTAGAAAAGCGAGAAGAACCAGACCCAGATCAGCCGCCGACCGGTGCTGTCGGCGATGGCGCCGAGGATGGGGGCCAGAAAGGCGATGATGACAGAGGAAATGGCAAGGCCCGCGCCCCAATAGGCCTGCGCGGCGGCGCCGGCGGCATCGGCATCCATGCCTTCGGCCATGTAGTAGCCACGCGCGATTTCCGCGAAATAGGGACCGAAGATGAAGGTGAGAAGCAGGGTATTGTAGGGCTGGCTGGCCCAGTCAAAGAAGAACCAGCCCCAGATGCGCTTTCTCGCGCTGACTTCGTTCGCCATGACTGCCCCCTGCCCCTTCGGCCTTTGGCGCAGAGTGAATCGTGAAACCGGGTTTTGCGCAAGCCGCGCGATTCAGATCCGCGGTGGCCAGGGGCGGGTGGTTTCGGTGGCGATCCAGTTCTGCACGAATTCGGGCAGGGGCGGACTTTCCACCGATTGGCCCAGCGCGGAAAGCACCTCGGCCGGGGGCACGATCCCCGCGCGCGAGGTGACGGCCGAGCGGAGGATCATGTGGCTGGTGCAGTCATCGCCCTTCCACATCGACTGTTCGATATAGAGGAAGCGGTGATCCCAGCCGATGCAGCGGCTGTGCATTGTCACCCTGTCGAAGGCGCGGATGCGGCGGCGATAGCGGACGGTGTTGCCCGCCACCGTCAGGCCCCAGCCCCGCGCCAGCAACACGCGCTTGAGCCCGGTGCGGACACCAAGCGGGATGCGGCCCAGATCATAGAGGGTCAGCGTGCGGCCATTGTTCAATTCGACCCAAGGATCGAGATCCCAGGGCCAGCAGAGATGCGTGCTGACATGGCTGCCCAGCAGGGGAAGGGACGGCGCATTGCGGAACTTCCACAACTCTTTGGCCATGCGAAGGAAGGGATACATCGGCGACTCCTGTCAGGGCCGGGCCGGGTTGCCCCGCCGCAGGCCCAAGGTCAAGGCGCGACGCAGCGGAAGGGCGTTGCCCTTTTGGCGTTCAACCGCTACCTCTGCACACAATCCCTAGTATGCGGAGGCCCAAGAATGACCTCGATCCTGCAAATTCTGCTTTTGATCCTGGATATCGCCCAATGGATCATCCTGGCCCATATCATCATGAGCTGGCTGATCAATTTTCAGGTTCTGAACCTGCGCCAGCCCCTTGTGGCCCAGATCTGGGACGGGTTGAGCCGCCTGCTGGAACCGATCTATTCGCGGGTGCGGTCCGTTCTGCCCAATCTGGGCGGCATCGACCTTGCGCCGCTGGTGGTGCTGCTGGGCGTCTATGCGATCAGGATCGTGCTGATCAACAACGCCGCCGCCTTTTACTGATCTTTACCCTGCGGAAACGCCGGACGGGGCATCGTTCCCCGCCCATTCCGCTTTCCCCGTGCCCATGGCCCCACCTGCAATGACCGACCCCGAAACGCTGCTTCGTTCCGTCTTTGGTTTTCCCGGCTTTCGCCCCGGGCAGGCCGAGATCGTGGATGCGGTGCTGGGGGGGCGGAACACGCTGGCCATCATGCCGACGGGCGGGGGCAAATCGCTGTGCTTTCAACTGCCTGCGCTGTGCCGTGAGGGTGTGACGGTGGTGATTTCGCCGCTGATCGCGCTGATGCGGGATCAGGTGCGCAGCCTGCGCGCCGCCGGGGTGGAAGCGGGGGCGCTGACATCGGGCAATACCGAGGCCGAGACGGAAGAGGTCTTTGCCGCGCTGGATGCGGGGCGGATGAAGCTGCTCTACATGGCGCCCGAGCGGCTTGCCTCGGGCGCGACGCTGCCGATGCTGCGGCGGATCGGCACCCGGCTGATCGCCGTGGACGAGGCGCATTGCGTGAGCCAGTGGGGCCATGATTTCCGGCCTGACTATCTGAGGATCGGCGAATTGCGGCGCGCGCTGGATGTGCCGCTGGCCGCCTTTACCGCGACGGCGGATGAGGAAACACGGGGCGAGATCGTAAACCGCCTGTTCGACGGGGTGCAGCCGGCCACCTTCCTGCGCGGCTTTGACAGGCCGAACATCCATCTGGCCTTTGCCGTGAAGGACAATCCGCGCCAGCAGGTGCTGCGCTTTGCCGCCGCGCGGCAGGGTCAATCGGGGATCGTCTATTGCGCGACCCGGGCCAAGACCGAGACGCTGGCGCAGGCGCTGCGAGAGGCGGGGCATTCGGCCTGTCATTATCACGGCGGGATGGAGGCCGAGGCGCGGCGGGAGGTGGAGATCCGCTTTCAGCGCGAGGATGGGCTGATCGTGGTGGCGACCATCGCCTTCGGCATGGGGATCGACAAGCCGGATATCCGCTGGGTGGCCCATGCAGACCTGCCGAAATCCATCGAGGGCTATTATCAGGAGATCGGGCGCGCGGGCCGCGACGGGGCGGCGGCGGAAACCATGACGCTGTATGGCCCCGACGATATTCGCCTGCGGCGCACACAGATCGACGAGGGGCTTGCCCCGCCGGACCGGAAGGCCGCGGATCATGCGCGGCTGAATGCCCTGCTGGGGCTGGCCGAGGCGGCGGCCTGCCGACGGCAGGTTCTGCTGGGCTATTTCGGCGAGAGCGCCGAACCTTGCGGCAATTGCGACCTGTGCGATCGGCCCGCCGATCTGTTCGACGCGACCGAGGCGGTGCGCAAGGCGCTTTCGGCAATGCTGCGGACGGGGGAATGGTTCGGGGCCGGGCATCTGATCGACATCCTGACGGGATCCGCCACGCCCAAGGTGCGCGACAAGGGGCATGATCTGCTGCCCACATTCGCGGTGGGGCGCGACCTGACCAAGGCCGCATGGGGGGCGGTGTTCCGGCAGATGATGGGGCGCGATCTGGTGCGCCCCGACCCTGAGCGGCATGGCGCGTTGCGGATGACCGAAGAGGCGCGGCCGATCCTTCGGGGCGAGGCGTCGATCACCCTGCGCAAGGACACGGTCGAGGCGGCGCGGCCCAGTGTCGCGGTGAAGGCGCTGGTGTCGGATGAGGATGCGCCGCTGCTTTCGGCGCTGAAGGCCAAGCGGCGCGCGCTGGCCGAGGCGCAGGGCGTGCCGGCCTATGTGGTATTCCCGGACCGGACCCTGATCGAGATGGCCGAGAAGCGGCCCGCGACCATGGATGAGATGGCCGGGATCACGGGCGTAGGTGCGAAGAAGCTGGAGAGTTACGGGGCGGAGTTCCTGTCGGTGATCTGCGGCGCGGCGGAGGTTCTGCATCCGCAACGGATGCGGCTGGCCGGGCGGGCGGCGGGGCCGATCTTCGACCGGCTGGCCGATGTGCAGCTGGCCCTGTCGCGGGGCGAGGACGGGACGGGAAAATACCTGTCGGTGACGCATTCGACGCTGCGGATGATCGCGGAGCGGCGGCCCGGATCCCTGGCAGAACTGGAGCGGATCCAGGGCATGGGGGAACAGAAGGTGGAGCGGTTCGGGCAGGCCTTCCTTGAGGTCTTGCGCGAGGCGTGAGGCGGGCTACGTCCGGTTTGCGGGCGGCGGGCTGGCAGTGAGAGGAGACGAAGATGCTGTGCGTGATTTCCCCTGCCAAGCGGCTGGATGAGGCGGCGGCGGCTCTGCCCGCCGGGCTGGAACCCAGCCAGCCGGTCTTTGCCGCCGATGCGGCGCGGCTGGTGCGGATCGCGCGCGGGCTGGGGGTCGAGGATCTGCGGCGGCTGATGGGGATTTCGGAACCGCTGGCGCGGCTGAACGTGGAACGCTTCCGTGCCTTTTCCGCGCGACCCGATGCGGCGCGGCTGAAGGCGGCGGCCTTCTGTTTTGACGGCGACACCTATGCCGGGCTGGAGGCGAAGACGCTGGATGCGGATGCGTTGCGCTGGGCGCAGGGGCATCTGCGGATCCTGTCCGGGCTTTACGGGCTGTTGCGGCCGCTGGACCTGATCCAGCCCTACCGGCTGGAGATGGGCAGCAAGCTGGCCAATCCGCGTGGCGCGGATCTTTATGCATGGTGGGGCAACCGGCTGGCGCGGGCGCTGAACAGCGATGCCAAGGCCGTGGGGGCCGGGGCGTTGGTGAACTGTGCATCGCAGGAATATTTCGGGGCGGTGGATCAGAAGGCGTTGAAGCTGCCGGTGATCACCCCGGTCTTTCTGGAGGGGCGGGGGGGCGATGCGAAGGTCATCTCTTTCTTCGCAAAGCGGGCGCGCGGGGCGATGGCGCGGTTCATCGCCGAACATCGGCTGACAGACCCCGCGGATCTGCGCGGCTTCGATCTGGGTGGATATGGGTATTGTCCGGATCTTTCGGATGGAGCGCGGCTGGTATTCCAGCGCGACCGGGTGGCGGAAGACGCGGCCTGATGCCGGGGGTCACGCGGCGCTGCTTTGGGCGGGCTTGGCATCGGATTGCACGGCAAGCAGCGCATCGGACGGGCAGAATTCCAGCAGGACGCCCATGATTTCGGTCTTGCGGAGCGGCTTTGTCAGATGGCGGTCGATCCCGGCAGCAAGGATGCCCTGACTGTCTTCCTCCATCGCGTGGGCGGTGAGGGCGATGATCGGCACATGGGCGCGGCCCGCCTCGGCCGCGCGGATTTCGCGCGCGGCGGAACATCCATCGAGTTCCGGCATGGAGATATCCATGAAGACGAGATCGGGGCGGAAATCCTGCCACATCTGGACGGCCTGCCGCCCGTTATCGGCAAAGCGGAGATCGAGATCGAGTTCACGCACCATCTTGGCCAGGACAAGCTGGTTGGTCTTGTTGTCTTCGGCAGCCAGCACGCGCATGGGCCGCGTTTCGGGGGCCGCCTTGGCAACTAGGGGCAGATTGCCGCCTGTCTGGCGTGTCAGCGCGCGGTAGAGATCGGCGCGGAGGACGGGCTTGATCAGCACCTCGCGCACCAGACCTTCGGCACGGGCAGCCTCGGCCGCGGGGAGGCTGTCGGGCGCGACCATGAGGATGACGGGCAGCGTCATCCCCTGCAAGGCGATCTGCCGGCTGAGCGCGAGAGCGTCGATCCCATCGGGGCCGTGATCGGCGAGGACGGCGTCATGCCGGCCTGCCCGGGCCTGCTGAACCGCCTCGTCGACGCTGCGGCAGGCGGTGAGTTCGACGCCGAAGGGGGCAAGCTGACGTTCCAGGATCGTGCGGTTCGTGGGGTTGCCCGCACAGATCAGCAGGCGGTGCAGGCTGGTGGGCATACGCGGGGGCGGCACCTCTTCGGCGACGGGCAGGGTGACGGCGAAACCGAAGCAGGAGCCCTGCCCCGGCGTGCTGTCGACCCAGATGTCGCCTTCCATGCGTTCGATCAGGCGGCGGGTGATGGCAAGGCCAAGGCCGGTGCCTTCGTAGCGGCGGTTGCTGGCATCATCGACCTGGGTGAATTCACCGAAGATGCGGTCAAGCTGATCGGGGGCGATGCCGATGCCGGTATCTTCTACGGTGATGTGGAGGCGGGCGGTTTCCGGGCCGAGATCGGCCCCGACGACGCGGACAAGAACCTGCCCCGCCTTGGTGAACTTCACCGCATTTCCCATGAGGTTCGTCAGCACCTGCCGCAGGCGGCCGGGATCGCCGACGAAGCGGGTGGGAAGGAACATGTCGTAATCCGTGAGCAGTTCGATCCCGCCCGCCCGGGCCTGCGGTTGCAAAAGGATCGCGGTTTCGTGGATCAGACGTTCCAGATCGAAGGGTTCGGGATGCAGGACGAGATGCCCCGCCTCGATCTTGGAATAGTCGAGGACATCGTTGATGATCGTCAGCAGCGCCTCGCCCGAGGAGCGGATGGTTTCGGCGAACAGGCGCTGTTCCTCGGTCAGATCGGTGCCGCAGAGCAGTTCGGCCATGCCGACGACACCGTTCATCGGGGTGCGGATCTCATGGCTCATATTGGCGAGGAAGGCCGATTTGGCGCGATTGGCTGCCTCGGCCGCGATGCTGGCCGCGCGCAGGGTTTCCTGCGCCCGGCGCTCCGCCGTGATGTCCGACCGCAGGCCGACGCGCCCGCCATCGGGCGTGGCCTGATCCTGCGCGAGGATCCAGCGGCCATCGGCAAAGCGCTGTTCCACCGCGCCCGAAGCGGCCCGGTAATCGGCGAGGCGTTCGGCAAGCCAGTCCTCTTCGCGGCCCGTGGCATCGGCATGAAGGCCGAGGGCGAGGCTGTGGCGCAGCAGATCCTGAAAGCGGGTGTCGCGGCGGATCATGTCGGGCGGCAGGGCATAGAGATCGCGATAGCGCTGGTTGCACATCATCAGCCTGTCCTGACTGTCGAAGATGACAAAGCCATCGGGGATCGCCTCGATCGCGGCGCGCAGGCGCATTTCGGCGGTGATGTCGATGGCGAGGCAGACCCTGTCGCCATCGCGGGCGCGGCTGTCTTCGAGGCGGATCCAGCGGCCGGACTGCAGCGCGATCTCGACCGGGGGGATCTGGTCCTGCGCGATGCGGACGCACATGGCGGCGATCCAGTCTTCGGCTTCCTGATCGAGGATCAAGAGCGGGGCGATGGCCGCCAGCAGATCGCGATAAGCCATGCCGGGGATGACGCTGCCCGCCGGAAAGGGGTGTTGGAATGAGTGGTTGGCCAGAAGCAGGCGATCTTCGCCATCGAAGACAGCAAAGCCGTCACGGATGACATCAATCGAGGTGCGCAGCCGCCGTTCGGCCATGACCGCGGCGGTATGGGCGCGATCCAGATCGCCGAGATAGCGTTCGTTCTGGCCCTTGAGACGGTCCGCCTCGGACCGGGCGGCGCGGGCGGACTGCCGTTCCTCGACCACGCGTTCGGACAGGGCCCGCGCCTGAAGGGCCAGCTTTTCATTGGCTGCGGCGAGTTCCCGGCTTTTCCATTCCAGATGCCGTTCCGCCGCAAGCCGCGCGCGCCGTTCCTGTGCCAGACGTTCTGCCGAAAGTGCCATGCCCAAACCGATTCCCCGCTGATGCGGTTTCCAGCATCCGGGAACTCGGTGAATCAGGGGTAAACGCGGATGGGATTGGACGACTCATTGCAAGACGGGGTGGGGGCATGTCAGACTCGGGCCATCGGATTTCAGTGGTGGTAGTCCCATGCGCATTTTTGCCCTTCTCCTTTCCCTTGTGATCGCGGGGCATGCGCTGCCGCTGGCGGCGCAGGATCTGGTTCCTGCCAAGCGTCTGGTGATGCAGCAGGACATGGATCTTCCCGGTGGGGATATCGCCTCGGCCTTCGACACCACGCTGGAGGCCTGCGAGCGCGCCTGTCTGGCCAATGATGCCTGCGAGGCGCTGACCTTCAACAGCCGGAACGGTTCGTGCTTCATGAAGGCGGGGCCGGGCGAGGGGCTGCCCTATGCGGGGGCGGTGTCGGCCTTTGTGCGGCTGGCGGCGGCAGGGGCCGGGGCGCGGGCGACGCTGCGCCGGGGCGAATTGGACTTTGTGCAGGGCTGGGAGTTTTCGGCGGTGACGTCGCAGGCGCAGGGTCTGGCGAAGGAGCATATGGCGGGCGGCTGGACGCTGGGGGAATTGCAGGCCGCGGCCCGGGATGCCGAGATGCAGGGCGATCCGGTTGCCGCCGCGTGGTATGCGGGGGCCATGGTCACGCTGTCGGATGCGGCGGGCGACTGGGCGGAATATGCGCGGCTGCTGTTTGTGGCGGGCGATGTACAGGGGCCGGATCAGCAGGCGCTGCGGGAGCGGGCCTATCAGGCGGCGGTGAACGGCTATCTGCGGGCCGATGGCGCGGCAGAGCGGCATACGGTGCTGGTGACCATGGGCATGGCGCTGGAGCGGCTTGGGCGCGGGGGGGACACGGTCAAGGCGCTGCGTCTGGCGCAGGCATTGCAGGCGCGGGACGATACGGCGGCGCTGCTGGCCGACATGGCGGGGAAATATGGCTTCCGGATCGTGGAGAACCGGGTGGAAAGCGACACGGCGCGGCCCCGCATCTGCGCGACGTTTTCCGAGGATCTGGTGGCGAAGGGCGTGGATTATGCCAGCTTCGTGCAGTTGGATGAGACGGGGCTGACGGTCAGCGCGCAGTATCGGGATATCTGCGTGGAGGGGCTGACCCATGGCCAGCGCGCCACGGTGACCTTCCGCGCGGGGCTGCCTGCGGCGGATGGGCAGGTGCTGGCGGCTTCGGTGGATATCACGCAATACATCAGGGATCGGTCGCCCGGGGTGCGGTTCCCGGGGCGGGCCTATGTGCTGCCGAAGGCGGGGGATCCCGCGCTGCCGGTGGAGACGGTGAATACCGAGGCGGTCGATCTGGTGCTGTATCGGGTGACGGACCGGAACCTGATCCGGGCCTTCCAGAACGGCTATCTGTCTGCCCCGATGGCCGAGTGGCAGGAATATGATTTCAGCGCCCAGACGGGAACGGAGGTCTGGCGCGGCTCTGCCACCGTGGGGATGGAGGTCAACCGCGATGTGACGACGCGGCTGCCGATGGGCGAGGCGCTGGCCGGGCGGGCGGCGGGTGTCTATGCGCTGCGGGCGTCGATCCCTGGCAAGGAGGCCTGGCAGGTTCCGGCGGGGTGGCAGTGGTTCACGGTATCGGACCTTGGCCTGACCACGCTGAGCGGGGTGGACGGGCTGCATGTCTTTGTCCGATCGCTGGGGACGGCAGAGGCGAAGGCGGGCGTATCGGTGGACCTGCTGTCCAACGGGAATGAGGTGCTGGGAACGGTCGCCACGGATGCGCAGGGCTATGCCCGGTTTGACGCGGGGCTGGTGAAGGGTGTTGGCGCGGCTGCCCCCGCAATGGTGGTTGCGCGCGAGGGAGAGGCGGATGTGGCCTTCCTGTCGCTGAACGATCCGGAATTCGATCTGTCGGATCGCGGCGTCGAGGGGCGCGAGGCTGCGCCGCCGGTGGATGTGTTCCTTGCCACGGATCGCGGGGCTTATCGCGCGGGCGAAACGGTGCATGCGACGGCGCTCGCCCGGGATTCCGGCGCGGCGGCGGTGGAGGGATTGCCCCTGACCGTGGTGGTGAAGCGGCCGGATGGGGTGGAGCATTCCCGGCAGGTGGTGAACGATTGGGGCGGCGGCTATGTGATTTCGCAGCCCATCCTTGCCACGGCCCCGCGCGGCGTGTGGCGGATGGAGGTTCTGGCCGATGCGGATGCGCCGCCGCTGACCGCGGCCACCTTCCTTGTGGAGGATTTCCTGCCGGAGCGGATTGATTTCGACATCGCCTTGCCCGCGGGGATGCGCCCGGGCGAGGTGGCAGAGTTCGGTGTGACGGCGCGCTATCTGTTCGGGGCGCCGGGGGCCGATCTGGCGGTGGAGGGCGAGGTTCTGATCCGCGCCGCTGATGTTCTGGCGGGTTGGGAAGGCTATCGCTTTGGCGCGCATGATGCACCCTTCGGCGCGGTGATGCAGGGCTTTGATCCGGCGCGGACGGATGCGGCGGGGGTGGCTGCGGTCTCGGTCGCGCTGCCGGATGTGGGTGATCCCGGTGTTCCGCTGGAGGCACGTGTGGCCGTGCGCGTGGCAGAAGGATCGGGCCGTCCGGTGGAACGGGTGGCGACCGTGCCTTTGGCCGCAGGCGGGGCGATGATCGGGGTCAAACCGCTGTTCGATGGCGTGGTGGCCGAGAATGCGGAGGCGCGGTTCGCGCTGGCCGGCGTGGGCGCGGATGGGAAGGCCGCGCCGATGGCGGCGAAATGGGAGTTGGTGCGGATCGAGACGACGTATCAGTGGTACCAATCCTACGGCAACTGGATGTGGGAACCCGTTACCCGGCGCGAAAGGGTAGCGCAGGGCGAGGTTGCGCTGGATGGTGGCGTTGAGATCGCGGTGCCGGTGACATGGGGCGAGTACGTCCTGACCGTGGCGCAGGCGGATGGGTTGGCGGTGACCTCGGTTCCCTTCAGCGCGGGCTGGTTCGCGGCGGCGGATGCGGCATCCACGCCCGACACGCTGGAACTGTCTCTGGACAAGGCGGCCTATGCGGCGGGGGATGTGGCCAAGCTGCGGCTGGTGCCGCGTTTCGCGGGCAAGGCGGTGGTGATGGTGCTGTCGAACCGTCTGATTGCCATGCAGGCGGTGGATGTGGCGGAGGGTGAAAATGTCATCGACCTGCCCGTGACGGATGACTGGGGCGCGGGGGTCTATGTCACCGCGCAGGTGCTGCGGCCCATGGATGTGGCAGCGGGGCGGAACCCGGCACGGGCGCTGGGGCTGGCCCATGCCGGGGTGGACCCGGGGGCGCGGGCGTTGAACGCGTTGGTCGAGGTGCCGGCTGAGGCCGATCCGCGCGGGGTGCTGCCAGTTGCGGTTAAGGTGGATGGGGTGACGGCCGGCGAGACGGCCTATGTCACCATTGCGGCGGTGGATCAGGGGATCCTGAACCTGACGGGCTACACGGCCCCCGATCCGCAGGGGCATTACTTCGGCCAGCGCAAGCTTGGCGTCGGCATCCGCGACATCTATGGGCGGTTGATCGACGGGATGAACGGGGCCGAAGGGACCGTGCGCTCTGGCGGGGATGCGGGCGCGCAGGCGCGGTTGCAGGCCCCGCCGCCGACAGAGGAACTGGTGGCCTATTTCACCGGTCCTGTGGAGGTCGGCGCGGATGGCTATGCGCGGGCGGAGTTCACGCTTCCCGCCTTCAACGGCACGGTCAAGGTGATAGCCGTCGCATGGTCGAAGACCGGCGTGGGACAGGCCAGCGCCGATGTGCTGGTGCGCGATCCGGTGGTGGTGACGGCCTCTCTCCCGCGCTTCATGGCACCGGGGGATGAGGCCCGTGTGCTGCTGGAGATCGTGCATGCGACGGGGCCCTTCGGGACGATGGGGCTGGCGGTCGAGGGGCGGGGCGTGACGCTGGGCGATGCGCCCGGGACGGTTGATCTGGCCGAGAAGGGGAAGGCGGTGATCGCGGTTCCCGTGGCGGCGGGTGAGGAAGGGGTGCAGGAGGTTGCGGTTTCGCTGACCACGCCGGATGGCAAGGTGCTGGAGAAGGTGCTGGCCCTGCCGGTGCAGCGGAACGATCCAGAGGTCGTGCGCGTGTCGCGCTTCGATCTGGCAAAGGGCCAGACCTTCGCCTTCGACGATGCGGTTCTGGCGGGCTATCTGCCCGGCGCGCGGGCGACCTTGGCCATCGGCCCCTTGGCGCGGCTGAATGCGCCGGGCCTACTCGCCTCGCTGGACCGTTACCCCTATGGCTGCACCGAACAGATGGTGTCGAAGGGGATGCCGCTTCTGTATTTCGACGAGGTGGCGCGGGCGATGTCGCTGCCTTGGGCGGAGGATGTGCAAGGCCGCGTGCAACAGGCGGTGGCGGAGATCCTGACCAATCAGGGGGCGGAAGGGGGCTTTGGCCTGTGGTCGCCGGGATCGGGGGATTTCTGGCTGGATGCCTATGTGACGGACTTCCTTTCCCGCGCCAAGGCGCGGGGCTTTTCGGTGCCGGATGCCGCCTTCCGCATGGCGCTGGACAACCTGCGTAATCAGGTGAATTTCGCGCCTGACTTCGATTACGGCGGCGAGGCGTTAGCCTATGCCCTGATGGTACTGGCGCGCGAGGGGGCGGCGGCGATTGGCGACTTGCGCTATTATGCCGATGTGAAGGGCGATGCTTTCGCCACGCCCACCGCGATGGCGCAGCTTGGCGCGGCGCTGGCGGCCTATGGCGAACAACAGCGGGCCGATGCGATGTTCGCGCGGGCGGCGGCGGCTCTGGACGCGGCGGCGGGCGGGGCGGAGCAGGTGTTCCGCGCGGATTACGGGACGGGCTATCGGGACGCGGCGGCAGTGCTGACGCTGGCGGTGGAAGCCGGGTCGAACGCCGTGGACCGCGAGGCGCTGACGGACCGGATCGCCACATCGGGGGTGTTGTCGACACAGGAAAGCACATGGGCGCTGCTGGCAGCGAATGCGCTGATCGACGGGCCAGATGTTTCTAGCGTGACGATCGACGGCGCGGTGGCGGAAGGGCCGCTGGTGGAGATGCGCGCGCTGGGTGGGACACCTGTGGCGGTGGCGAATGGCGGGGCGGATACGACGCTGACCGTGACAACCTTTGGCGTGCCTGAGGGGGATGAAGCGGCGTCGGGCAATGGCTATGCGATTTCCCGCAGCTATTACGCGCTGGACGGCACGCCGGTGGATGCCTCCTCGGTCAAGGTCGGGACGCGGATGGTGGCGGTGCTGGAGGTCATCCCCTTTGGCCGTGGCGAGGCGCGGCTGATGGTGGCGGACCCGCTGCCTGCGGGGTTCGAGATCGACAATCCGAACCTGATGACAGGGGGCGCGGTGCCCGCGCTGGCGGGGCTGGATCTGCTGGATGGGGTGACCCATGCGGAATATCGGCAGGACCGTTTCCTTGCCGCCGTGGACCGGATGGATAATGCGCCCTTCCGGCTGGGTTATGTGGTGCGGGCGGTGTCGCCCGGCACGTTCCGGCATCCGGCGGCCTCGGTCGAGGATATGTATCGGCCTGATTTCCGCGCGGTGGGGGAAACCGGACGGGTGAGCGTGACGGAATGATCCGCGCGCGGGGCGTCCTTGCGCTGGCGGCTGGCCTGTGGCTGGCCGCCGTGGCGCGGGACGGGTTCGATGGCTGGGTGGCGGCGACGGTGCTGCCGCCGCTGGTGCCGGAGACTTCGGTTCTGGTCGAGGACCGAGAGGGGCGGCTGTTGCGCGCCTATACGGTGGCGGACGGGCGGTGGCGGCTGGCCGTTTCCCCCGATGCGGTGGATGCCGGTTTCATCGAGATGCTGATCGCCTATGAGGATGGGCGGTTCCGTGACCATTCCGGGGTGGATATGCGGGCGCTGCTGCGCGCGGTGGCGCAGGCGGTGTGGAATGGCGGGGTGGTGTCGGGCGGATCCACCCTGACGATGCAGGTGGCGCGGTTGCTGGAGGAGAGCGGGACGGGGCGGATCGACGGCAAGCTCAGGCAGATGCGGGTGGCGCTGGCGCTGGAGCGGCGGTTGAGCAAGGAGCAGATCCTTGGGCTTTACCTGCTGCTGGCCCCCTATGGCGGGAATATCGAAGGGGTGCGGGCGGCGACGCTGGCCTATTTCGGCAAGGAGCCATGGCGGCTGACCCCGGCGGAGGCGGCGCTGTTGGTGGCCATTCCGCAAAGCCCGGAAAGCCGCAGGCCGGACCGCCATCCGCAGGCGGCAGAGGCGGCGCGGGCGCGGGTTCTGGCGCGTGCGGTGGCGAAGGGGATCGTGGCGGCGGATCAGGCGCAGGTGGCGGGGCGGGAGTGGGTGCCGGTGGCGCGGCGGGCGGTGCCCGCCATCGCGCCGCATCTGGCGGATCGCGCGCGGGCGGAGGAACCGATGGCGCGGGTGCATCGGCTGACCGTGGATCGCGGTTTGCAGGTCGCGCTGGAAGAATTGGCGGCCGAGACGGTGCAGCATCAGGGGGAGCGGCTGCAGGTCGCCATGGTGGTGGCGGATCACGCGACGGGGGAAATCCTCGCCTCGGTCGGGTCGGCGGCGTTCCGGGCGGATGCGCGGCAGGGGTTCGTGGACATGACGCAGGCGCTGCGGTCGCCGGGATCGACATTGAAGCCCTTGGTCTATGCGTTGGCCTTTGACGAGGGGTTGGCCCATCCAGAGACGATGATCGAGGATCGGCCTGTGCGCTTCGGGACCTATGCGCCGCAGAATTTTGACCGGCAGTATCGCGGGACGGTGCGGGTGCGGCAGGCGCTGCAGATGTCGCTGAACATTCCGGTGGTGGAATTGACCGAGGCGATGGGGCCTGCGCGGCTGCTGGTGGCGCTGGATCGGGCAGGGGTGGGGTATCGGCTGCCGGAGGGAAAGCCGGGGCTGGCCATCGCGCTGGGCGGAATCGGGGTGAGCCTGCAGGATATGGTGCAGCTTTACGCCGGGCTGGCGCGGGGCGGCGTGGCGCTGCCCCTGCGCTGGCGGATGGAGGGCGAGGGCGCGGAGGGCGCGCGGGTCGTGTCGCGGCGGGCGGCGTGGCAGGTGGGGGATATTCTGGCAGGGCTGGCCCCGCCGCCGGGATCGCCCGCGAACCGGCTGGCCTACAAGACCGGGACGAGCTACGGGCATCGGGATGCATGGGCCATCGGGTTCGATGGGCGGCATGTGGTGGGCGTCTGGCTGGGGCGGGCGGATGGGACGCCCGTGCCGGGCGTCTTTGGCGCGGACCTTGCCGCGCCGGTGCTGTTTCAGGCCTTTCAACGGGTGAAGCCCGCGCTGGAGGCGCAGCCCCCTGCCCCGCCTGAGACTTTGCTGGTGGCCAATGCGCAACTGCCTGCGCCCTTGCAGCGGTTCCGCGCAAGGGGGGCGGTGTTCGAGGCCGGGCGGGATGCGCCCGCCGTGGCCTTTCCGCCGGACGGGGCAGAGGTGGAACGGTTGCCGGACGGCGTGATGGTGCGGGTGGAAGGCGGGCGCGCGCCCTTTACCTGGCTGGCCGATGGCGCGCCGATGGTCACGGGAGAGCGGTCGCGCGAGGTGGTTCTGCCCCTGACCGGGGCGGGGTTCACCACGCTGTCAGTGATCGACGCCGAGGGACGTTCGGCGCGGGCGCGGGTCAGGTTGAGATGAGGGACCCCGCCCCGGACCTGACCCGGGGCCTCATGCCATGCCGGGGAGTGCGGGGCGAGGTGGAGGTCCCGGGTCACGCCCGGGACGGGGTTTCGATATTCATTCGCCCTGGAGAAAGGCGCGGCAAGAGCGGAGGCTAGACCCGTTCGATGGCGACCGAGATGCCCTGACCGCCGCCGATGCACATGGTGAGAAGCGCCGTGCCCTGCCCTGTTCGTTCCAGCGCGTGGAGCGCCTTCACCGCTAAGATCGCCCCCGTCGCGCCGACCGGGTGGCCAAGGGCGATGGCCCCACCTGCCGGGTTCACCTTGGCGGGGTCGAGGCTCAGGGCACGCGAAACGGCGAGGGCCTGCGCGGCGAAGGCCTCGTTGCTTTCGACGAGGTCGAAATCCTGCGGGGACATGCCTAGTTTGGCACAAAGCGCCTGCGTGGCGGGGATGGGGCCAAGGCCCATTACGCGCGGGTCAACGCCCGCCACGGCATAGCCCATGATGCGGGCGCGGGCGCCGCTGCGTTTGCCTTTCGACAGAATCAGCGCGGCGGCCCCGTCATTGATGCCGGAGGCATTGCCCGCGGTCACGGTTCCATCCTTCTGGAAGACCGGCTTCAGGGCCGACAGCGCGTCGAGCGAGGTTTCCTTGGGGTGTTCGTCGCGGTCGAAGATGATGGGCCCTTTGCGGGACGCGATTTCCACAGACGTGATCTCGGCGGTGAACCAGCCTTCGGCCAAGGCACGGGCGGCGCGGGTCTGACTTTCCAGCGCGAAGGCATCCTGATCAGCGCGGGTGATGCCGTGGGCGGCGGCCACATTCTCGGCCGTCACGCCCATATGGCCGGTGCCGAAGGGGCAGGTCAGCGCGCCGGTCATCATGTCCACCGCGCGGGTATCGCCCATCTTCATCCCGAAGCGCGCTGCGGGCAGGGTATGGGGGGAGCGGGACATGCATTCCGCCCCGCCCACCAGCGCGAGGTCGGCATCGCCGAGCATGAGGGATTGCGCGCCGGAGACGATGGCCTGCAGGCCCGAACCGCAGAGGCGGTTGACGTTCATGGCGGGGGTGGCATCGGGGACGCCTGCCTGCATGGCGGCGACGCGCGAGAGATACATGTCGCGCGGTTCGGTGTTGATGACATGGCCGAAGACGGTGGTGCCGATGGCGGCGGGATCGACCCCCGCGCGGGCGATGGCGGCCTTGGCGGCGGTGGCGGAAAGGTCGATGGGTGCCATGGCTGCGAGTGATCCGCCGAAGGTGCCGATGGCGGTGCGCGCGCCGGAAAGGATGTAGATCTCGGTCATGGCCGTGGCCCCCTGCCCTGTTTTCCGGCACAGCATGGCACGGCTTGGGCGGCGATGCAGCGGTGACGTCGCGTTGATACCGCCATGTCGCTGCCGTGATTGACAGCTTTGGGACGGCGGAGGAGATCTGCCGCGGAAGTCATTTCGAGAGCATCCTTGTCCTCCCTCATCCGCACCCATGCCGCGCTGTTGATCGCGGGTATCCTGTCCTTTGCGATCATGGGGGCGGGGCAGTCGCTTTACGGCCCCGCTCTGCCAGCCTTTGCGCGGGAGTTCGGGCTGACGGTGGGGCAGGCGGGGTGGCTGGTTTCGGCGCTGTGGATCGGATCGGCGACGGGCGTGGCGCTGATGTTCTTCCGGGGGCGGCAGGTGACGCCGCGCCATGCGCTGGGGGTGATGGTCGTGGGGTCGGGGATCATCGCGACCGGGATCGGCTGGTGGCCGACGCTGGCGGGATCGGTGATCTTCGGCATGGGCTATGGGATTGCGACGGTGGTGTTCAATCCGCGCGTGCTGCGGGCCTTTGGCGCGAAGGGGCCGTCGATGGTGAGCCTGCTGAACGCCATGTTCGCGGTGGGGGCGATCCTTGCGCCCTTGGGTTTTGTCGCCATCGGGTCGAACCCGCATCTGGCCTTTGCCGTGGTGGCGGGGCTGTGTGCGCTGATCTGGCTGGCGGCGGGGACCGGCGAGCGGGTGGAAGAGGCGGCGGCGGGCATCGTTTCAAAGCCCTATAGGTTTCGGGCGGGTCTGCTGTGCTTTGGCGTGGTCTGCATCGGGGTGGAGGCCTGCCTGATCGGGCTTGGCCCCACCGCACTGATCACGGCGGGGGCGAGCGAGGAGACGGCGGCGCGGGCGCTTTCGGGGTTCTTTGTGGCCTTTCTTATTTCGCGCTCGGCGCTGGTCTTTGTGGCGCATCTGGTGCCGCCCTTTGCCGTTTATGCGGGGGCGATGACGGGGGCGGCGATCTGCGCGCTCGGGGCGGTGTTTCTGCCTGCGGTGCCTTTCTTCATGGCGATGGGAGCCTTTGCCGGTATGTTCTTTCCGGGGTTCTTCGTGACCGCCTCGCGCGTGATGGGGGATGATCCGCGCGTGACGCCCACGATCATCGCGGCGGGGCTGGTGGGGGGGATTTCCTCGCCCGTCATCCTTGGCTGGCTGGTCGAGGGGATGGGGGAGCGGGGGTTCTTCCAGATCATCGCCGGCCTGACGGTGGCCACCGCGGCGGTGGCCCTGCTGGTGCTGCGGCGGGTGAGCGCAGAGGTGCGGGCCTAGATCAGCCCGCCTGCCAGACTTTCACCGCATCAAGCGGCCAGAGCAGCATGAGGATGTTGAGGGCGAGCCCGTCGCGGATGAGCCATGTCGTCAGCGCCTCGAAGAAGACGATGATCGCGACCGAGGCCCAGACGGGCAGGATGCGGGCAAGGAAGAAGCCCGCGATCATCGCCACGATATCGGCCACCGAGTTGATGACGCTGTCGCCGTAGTAATCGAGCGAGATGGTGACCGAGCGGTAGCGTTCGATGACGGCTTCGGAATTCTCCACGATCTCCCACGCGCTTTCGATGAGGGTGGCGATGGTGAGGCGCCATGCAAAGGAGAGGCGGCGGGCGGTGAGGTGGAGAAGGCCGTAGAAGAGCAGGCCGTGGATCAGGTGCGAGGGGGTGTACCAGTCCGTCAAATGCTGCGAATTCTCGGAACTGACGGTCTGGCCATGCCAGAGCTTGACGTATCCGCATTCGCAGATCGGGACCCGCCCGACATGCCAGAGCCAATAGGCCGTGAGGAGGAGGATCAGAAGGGTCAGGGCATGGGCAAGGCGATTGTCACGGATCATTCTGGGGCACCTTCTGATGGCAGCATGAAAGCCGATAGGGGCAGGCTTGTCACCCCTTCCCGATGCGGGCGGGCGCGCTATGTGACGGGACATGAGCAAATTCGGCCCGACACGCGGCGAGCATCTGTTTCGCCTGATCTTTTCGATCTTCGGACTGGCCATGATCGGCCTGCTTTTCGCGCTGCGCGGCGTGCCGAAGGGGCCGGGTCTGGTTGAGGTTGTGGGGATCGCCGCGCTGTTCTTTGGCGTGACGCTTGTTCTTTCGGCGCGGGCCTTGTTGCGGCGCGATCAGGGCTGAAGCGGGATGCGGCCTGCATCCGTGAGGTGGTGCACGCTGCGGCCCTCGATCACGACGGCGGTCAGTGGGCCGCCATAGGCGGCCGAGCTGTCGATGTTCAGGCGGTTGCCGTAATGGGTGGCCTGATCCAGCGCGGTATGGCCGTGGACCACCAGAAAGCCGTGATCGCGATTGTCTTCCAGAAAGCCCGCGCGGATCCAGAGCAGATCGGTTTCCGCCTGTTCGGCCATCGGGATGCCCGGCCGGATGCCTGCATGGACAAAGACGCATTCGCCCCGGACATGCCATGTCGGTCGGCTTTCCAGAAAGATGCGATGGCTGTCGGGCACGGCCTCCACGGCTTCGGCATGGACCGGGGCGATGGGGCGATCCATCGCATTGGGCACACTGTAGGAGGCCAGCGTCGCCGCCCCGCCCAGACGCGGATGCAGCCAGGACAGATCGGCGCGCAGGCCGGGTTCGGGTTCCGCCGGGTCGCGCAGGAAGCGGGTGAACATGCGATCATGGTTGCCCTTGAGGGTGATCCACTTCTCGCCCCGCGCGGTGCCCTGCGCGAGATGTTCGACAACACCCCGGCAATCGGGGCCGCGATCGACGAGGTCGCCCAGATGGATGATCGGGGCGTCGTGATCGCCTGTCTGGCGGCGGTCTTCGGCGATCAGGTCATGGGCGTGCAGGAGCAGATCGAGATGGCCGTGAATGTCGCCTATGGCGTAGCTGCGCATCGTGCCTGTCCGGGGTTCTTGAACGGAACGCCCGGGGGTTTCACACCCCCGGACCCCCGTGGAATATTTGGGAAGCGATGAAGGGGCAAGTCGCTTTGCCCCTTCATCGCGGCATTTTGTCAGGCCACCTCGAATTCCAGCGCCTTGACCTGCTGGAACATGCCGGTGGATTCCAGCGTGTCGATCACCTTGGGGTCAAGTGCCTGATCAAGGTAGAGGATGGCGATGGCATCCTGACCCACACCCGAACGGCCGAGGGTGAAGTTCGCGATGTTGACGTTGTTCTTGCCCATGGTCATGCCCAGAAGGCCGATGATGCCCGGCACATCCTCGTTCGTGGTATAGAGCATGTGCTGGCCGATTTCGGCGTCGATGTTGATGCCCTTGATCTGGATGAAGCGCGGCTTGCCGTCCGAGAAGCAGGTGCCGGCGACGGAGCGTTCGCGTTTGTCGGTGACCATGGTCACCTTGATATAGGCGTCGAACACGCCAGTCTTTTCCTGACGTGTGGTGGAGATCTGGATGCCGCGTTCCTTGGCCACCACGGGGGCGGAGACGAGGTTGACGTCTGGGTTGTGCGCCTTGAGCACGCCCGCGATCACCGACTGGTTCAGCGCGGCGAGGTTCATGTCGGCCACGGCCCCGTCGTAGAGGATGTTGATGGCCTTGATGGGTTCGTCGGTCATCTGGCCGATGAAGGCACCCAGATGCAGGGCGAGTTTGACCCAGGGGCCCATAACGGCGGCTTCCTCAGCAGTGACGTTGGGCATGTTCAACGCGTTCTGAACGGCGCCGGTCAGCAGGTAATCGGACATCTGTTCCGCGACCTGCAGGGCCACATTCTCCTGCGCCTCGGTGGTGGAGGCGCCGAGGTGGGGGGTGCAGACGACGTTGGGGTGGTTGAAGAGGGTGTTTTCGGTGGCGGGTTCCACCTCGAACACGTCCAGCGCGGCGGCGGCGACGTGGCCGGTATCCAGCGCGTCTTTCAGCGCGGCCTCGTCGATCAGGCCGCCGCGGGCGCAGTTGATGATGCGGACGCCTTTCTTGGTTTTCGCGAGGTTCTCGCGCGACAGGATATTGCGGGTCTTGTCGGTGAGGGGCACGTGGAGGGTGATGAAATCGGCCCGCGCCAGCAGTTCGTCGAGTTCGACCTTCGTCACGCCCAGTTGTTTCGCGCGCTCTTCGGACAGGAAGGGATCATAGGCCACGACGCGCATCTTAAGGCCGACCGCCCGGTCGCAGACGATGCCGCCGATATTGCCCGCGCCGATGACGCCGAGGGTCTTGTTGAAGAGTTCGACGCCCATGAATTTCGACTTTTCCCATTTCCCGGCATGGGTGGAGGCGTTGGCCTCGGGGATTTGGCGGGCGATGGAGAACATCATGGCGATGGCATGTTCGGCGGTGGTGATGGAGTTGCCGAAGGGCGTGTTCATCACGATGACGCCCTTCTTGGACGCCGCCGGAATGTCGACATTGTCGACGCCGATGCCGGCGCGACCGACGACCTTCAGGTTCGTGGCGGATTCCAGCAGTTTCTCGGTGACCTTGGTCGCCGAGCGGATGGCGAGGCCGTCATACTGGCCGATGATTTCGGCCAGCTTTTCCTTGTCCTTGCCGAGTTTCGGCATGTAGTCCACTTCGACCCCGCGGTCGCGGAAGATCTGGACGGCGGTTTCGGAGAGTTCGTCGGAAACGAGAACCTTGGGCATGGGATCACCTTTTGGAATCTGGGGCATCGCGTCCCGGGCTTGACCCGGGACCTCGCGGGATGTCGGGAGGCCCCGGGTCAAGCCCGGGGCGGGGTTTCTCAGGCTGCTTGCGCCAGCGCAGCGATTTCGGCCTCGAACGCGTGGGCGATCCACGGCATCAGGGCGGCGACATCGGCGGTTTCCACCGTCGATCCGCACCAGATGCGCAGGCCGGAGGGGGCGTCGCGATAGGCGCCCACGTCATAGGCCACGCCTGCCTTTTCCAGCCGTTTCGCCACGGCCTTGGCGAAGGCCGCGCCGTCGGTGATGCGGGGGTCGGTGAATTTCAGGCAGACGCTGGTGGTGGAGGCGGTGGCTGGGTCTTCGGCAAGGTTCGCGATCCACGGGTTCGTGGCGCAGAAATCCCAGACGGTGCGGGCGTTGGCTTCGGCGCGGGCGATGAGGCCTTTGAGGCCGCCCACGGATTTCGCCCATTTCAGGGCGACGAGGTAATCTTCCACCGCCAGCATGGAGGGGGTGTTGATCGTTTCACCAACGAAGATGCCGTCGATCAGCTTGCCCTTCGACGTCAGGCGGAAGATCTTCGGCAGGGGCCATGCGGGGGTGTAGGTTTCCAGACGCTCCACCGCGCGGGGCGAGAGGATCAGCATCCCATGCGCGCCTTCGCCGCCCAGCACCTTTTGCCAAGAGAAGGTCGTGACGTCGAGCTTGTCCCACGGCAGATCCATGGCGAAGGCGGCGGAGGTGGCGTCGCAGATCGTAAGCCCTTGGCGCGTTGCGGGAATTGCGTCGGCGTTGGGGAGGCGGACGCCGGAGGTGGTGCCGTTCCAGGTGAAGACGACATCGGCGTCGAAATCGACGGTGGCAAGATCGACGATCTGGCCGTAGGGGGCCTTTTTCACGACTGCGTCGAGTTTCAGCTGTTTCACCACATCGGTGACCCAGCCTTCGCCGAAGCTTTCCCATGCCAGCATCTCGACGGGGCGGGCGCCAAGCATCGTCCACATCGCCATTTCGACGGCGCCGGTGTCGGAGCCGGGGACGATGCCGATGCGGTAATCGGCGGGAACGTTCAGGATTTCGCGGGTGAGGTCGATGGCTTCCTGCAGCTTCGCCTTGCCCACGGCGGCGCGGTGCGAGCGGCCCAAGGGGGCGTCGGCGAGGTGGTTCAGGGTGAAGCCGGGGATCTTGGCGCAGGGGCCAGAAGAGAAGCGCGGATTGGCCGGGCGCTGTGCCGGTTGAGTCAGGTCTGTCATGGTAGCCTTCCAGCTAAAAGCCCCTCGTTGGGGAGGGGTGTCCCACGGATGGGGATAGCGAGGCGGGCGGGGTGGCACAAGCGGGAAAATTGGCCTAAAGCGGCGAAACGTCCGGCGAAAACGACGCATCTGTTCACTATCGGAAACCCCATGTTCATCGCGACCCTGCTGACCGACCCGCAAACCCCGATCCTTGAGCGCGCCACGGTAGAGGCGGTGCGCAATGCCTGGGGCGGGGGGGATGCGGTCTGGCTGGAGCCGGGGGTTGCGGCGGAATTTCCTTTGGAAAGCATGCCCTTGAACCGGTGGGAGGTGTGGGAGGGTTTGCAGGGGCTGCGTGTCGATCTGGTGGTGCAGGCGGCGGAGGGGCGGCGGAAGCGGGTGCTGCTGGCGGATATGGACAGCACCATGATCCGGCAGGAATGCATCGACGAGTTGGCGGATGAGGCGGGGGTTGGCGCGCGGGTGGCAGAGATCACCAAGGCCGCGATGAATGGCGAGTTGGATTTCGAGGGAGCGCTGCGCGAGCGGGTTGGGCTGTTGAAGGGCCTGCCTGTCGCGGTGATCGACCGGGTGATCCGTGACCGGATCACGCTTATGCCGGGGGGGCGGGAACTGGTGGCGACGATGAAGGCGAACGGGGCCTATGCGGCGCTGGTGTCGGGGGGGTTCACCGCGTTCACATCGCGCATTGCGGGGGTGTTGGGGTTTGATGAGAACCGGGCCAACACATTGAATTCAGACGGTGATCTTCTGGATGGAACGGTTGCGGACCCCATTCTGGGCCGTCAGGCCAAGGTGGATGCGCTGGTGGATATTACCAAAAGGTTAAGCATCCCTGAGGCGGCGGTCATGGCCGTGGGTGATGGGGCCAATGATCTGGGGATGCTGAAGCGCGCGGGCGCAGGCGTGGCGCTGCATGCCAAGCCCGTGGTGGCGGCGGAATGCGATATCCGGATCAACCATGGCGATCTGACCGCGCTGCTGTTCGCGCAGGGGTATCGGCGCGAGGAGTTCGCGGCATGATCGTGCGCCCTGCCCTTTTGCAGGATGTCGCGGGGATGGCCGCGATCCAGAACGAGATCATCCGCATCGGCGGCACCACCGCCTATGAGACCGAACGCAGCGAGGACGCCGTGCGCGCCTATGTCGACGGGCCGGGGGCGATCTGCTGCTTCGTGGCCGAGGTCGAGGGCGAGGTGATCGGCTTTCAGGCGCTGGGGATCTGGCCGGGGCTGCCCGAGGGATGGGCCGATGTGGGCACATTCGTGAGGCCGGGGCTGCAGGCGAAGGGGACGGGATCGGCGCTGTTCGCGGCGACCTGTGCTGCGGCGCGGGCGGCGGGGGTGCGGGCGATCAATGCCACGATCCGCGCCGACAACCGGCCCGGGCTGGCCTTTTACGCGCGGCAGGGCTTCCGCGACCATGGCGCGGACCCGGACTATTGCCTTGCCAGCGGCGCGCGCGTGGGGCGGGTGCATCGGCGGCTGGATCTGTGAGGCGGGATGCATGGGGGCGGGCGTCCGGTCCTGTCGCGGAGGTGCGGGCAGGATGCGGTGGCGACCTGAAGAAAGCGTGAAGGGGGTGGCCGCTCAGTCTGCAGGGGCGGCGGGGGCAGTGGTGAGAAGACCGGCGGCCTCCATCTCGGCCCGGGTGGGATACCACATGGTTCCCATGCCGACCGAGACGACCTTGACCGCGAAATCCGGGCTGACGCCGTGCCGCAGGAGATGGGAGATAAGCTTGTTCGCGTCGCGCTGGCCTTCGTCATAGACCCATTCGGCAAAGGCGAATTCGTCGCGCCAGCCGGCCTCATCCTTGGTATCTTCGAAATAGGCGCGCATGCTTTCGACGCCCCAGCTTGACGGGTGCAGGCCGATGCGGCCGCCCCGGTTCATGCGGCGTTCGGTTCCGGCGGCGAAGATGATGGTGCAGGCGCTGGCGCATTCGCCCTGAACCTCGGTCTTGAGGCCGTAATCTTCAATGATTGCAGCCATTTCATAGGCGGCCTCGATATAGCCGCCATCCGAGGTGAGTCGCATGGTATCAAGCCGCCCTTCGTGCCGTTCGAGGATGGAGCGCAGGGCGCCGATGTCTTCGTAGGCGATGTCGCCGATGGTGTCTTCGGGCGTCATGCCGGAGCCGGGTTCGATCTGGCTGGCATCGACGGGATGGGCGGTGTCGTAGATCAGGCGGTTGTCATCGAGGGTGAAGCGCGTCTGGGCCTGCGCCGTTGCCGGCAGGGTGAGAAGGCCGAGAAGGAGAAGGGTTCTGATCACGGGGCTGCCTCTTGTTCCTGCGCGGCGACAGATTAGCGACCGGGGGGAAAGGCGCAAGCCGGGGGGAGAGGCGGGGGGGGCGGGGGTTTACAATGGCCGGGCGGCGGCGGATGAAGGCGGCATGATCTTTGAGGTTGCCACCCATCTTGCCGTGCTGCTGATCCTGGCTGCCTTTCTGGCGGGGTTCGTGGATTCCATCGCGGGGGGTGGGGGGCTGATCTCGGTTCCGGCGCTGCTGCTGGCGGGGGCTTCGCCGATAGAAGCCTTGGCGACCAACAAGTTGCAGGGCACTTTCGGCGCGGCGACGGCGACGGCGACCTATGCCCGGGCGGGCCATGTGCGGCTGCGCGATCAGTTGGGGATGGCCGTGATTTCCGCCATTGGCGGGGCGGCGGGGGCGTTGGTGGCGCATCTGATGCCGGTGGCGTTTCTGCGGATCGTGATGCCGGTGATCCTTGTGGCGGTGGCGCTTTTTTTCGCGTTCAAACCGGGGCTTAGCGACGATGACCGGGTGGAGCGGATCCGGCCGGGGATCTTTGCCGTGACGGCGGTGCCGCTGATCGCGGCCTATGACGGGTTCTTTGGCCCGGGGACGGGGTCGTTCTTCATGCTGGCCTTCGTGATGCTGGCGGGGTTTGGCGTGCTGAAGGCGACGGCGCATACGAAGCTGTTGAATTTCGCCAGCAATATCGGGTCTTTGGCGGTGTTCATCCCGTCGGGGGCGATGTGGTGGGCGGTGGGGCTGGCGATGGCGGCGGCGCAGGTTGCGGGGGCGTCGCTGGGGGCGCGGCTGGCGATGCGGGTGGGGGCGCGGCTGATCAAGCCGCTGCTGGTGGTGACATCGACGGCGATGGCGGGGCGGCTTTTGTGGCAGGTTCTGGCCTAGGTTTTTCCCATTAACTTCCGGGACTTGTCCAAAAATGGGCGTGCAGCGCCCGGTGCAGACGGGCGGTGCAGACGGGCGTATGCACGCAGCGCACGGTGAAAACGTTAACCTTAAAGGAAGATGACGACCTTGGGTCCAGATTTTCAGGCGGTAGGGCCACCCCAATCGGCATCCTGCATCTCGCGCAGGCGGGAGGCGGTGCGTTCGAATTCGAAGGCGCCGGTCCCTTCGATATAGAGCCGTTCGGGTTCGTCGGCGGCGGAGCAGATCAGGCGGACCCGCGCCTCGTAGAGGGCGTCGATCAGGGTGACGAAGCGCTTCGCCTCGTTGTAGTTGGAGGCGGAAAGCTGGGGGATGTCTTCGAGGATCAGCACGCGGACGGCCTGCGCGATGGCGAGGAAATCGGCCGGGCCGAGCGGGCGGGCGCAGAGATCCCAGAAGGTGGCGCGCGCGACGCCGCTGACGAAGTGCGGTAACTCGACCATGCGGCCATTGACCGAAAGGCGGAGCGGTTCGGAGGGCAGGCCGCCGGTGAGCGCATCCCAGATCGCGGCAATCTCGCCCCGGACCTTGCCTGCGGGGTGGAAATAGACCTGCGCGCCCTGCAGGCGGTGCTGGCGGTAGTCTGTCGGGCTTTCGAGTTCGGCCACGGTGAGGCGGGCGCGGATCAGGTCGATGAAGGGCAGGAAGAGCGCGCGGTTCAGGCCGTTCTTGTACAGATCCTCGGGCGGGCGGTTCGAGGTGGTGACGATCACCACCCCGCCTGCGAGGAGTTTCTCGAACAGGCGGCCCACCACCATGGCATCGGTGATGTCGGTGATCTGCATTTCATCGAAGGCGAGCAGGCGGGTGGTTTGCAGGATACCGTCGGCCACGGGGGCGAGGGGATCCTCGACGCCTTTCTTGCGGGCCTCGTGCATGCCCTTGTGGATTTCCTGCATGAAGGCGTGGAAATGGACGCGCCGCTTGGCGGTGATGGCGGTGGCCTCGGTGAAGAGGTCCATCAGCATGGATTTGCCGCGCCCGACGCCGCCCCAGATGTAGAACCCCTTTGGCGGCGTGACGGGCTTTGCGAAGAGGCCCGCGAAAAGGCCGATGCGGCGGGTGGCGTTCTCTTCCAGCCAGTGGCGCAGCGATTCGAGTCCGGGCAGCAGGGCGTGCTGCGCAGGATCGGCGCGGAGCGTGCCAGAGGCGACGCGCTGGTCGTAGATCTCGGTCAATGTTTGCCGCATACCGTTGTATACCGCCCCCAACCTGCCGTGGGAAGCATCCGCTTGCCCATCCCGTGACCATACCTTCGTATGGCCTGCTGCCGAAAGGCAATCGCAACGATCCAGACGACAGATCCACCCGTGGAAAGGGCCGGGCTATGGTGACCGGGACGTGGATGGCGAGTCGTCGTCATCCGGAAGCGAAGGCGGTGTGACATGAACAATGCAATCCACGAGCTGAATGCCAATGCGATGGACCCGATGTTCGGGCGTTCATATGCGGCGCGCGGGGATGTCATGCCGGAATTCCGCCTGCCGCAGGGCTGGTGGCTGGTGCCTGCCGTTCTGGGCGGGGCTGCCGGCTGGGTTGCCCTGATTTCGGCGGCTTTCTTCTGAGGCGCGGCCCTAAACCCTGCGCGCGGAACGTCGTTCAAGATAACGGATCATCGCGCAGGAGGCAGGAATGGCCGTCGCCCATCTTTACGGACTTAACCCCATCCAGAGCGAAGCGCCCCGCGCGCCACGCATGTTTGTGGAACCGGGCGACTTTGCCAGTGTGGCCGAGCTGGCCCGTTCCATTTCCGGCTGTGCGCGAGCCTGCATCCGGCTGGAAGACCCTGACAGCGGCCAGATGCGCCTTGTCTTCTTTCCCGACCTGACAGGTGTGAGCGATCTGCCCGAGGCGCTGCTGCCGGTGGATCAGACCGTGGCGCGCCTGGGTGGGCCGTCGCTGCAGCAACAGATGCGCGCGGCGGGGCTGCCGGACCTGGCCTTTTGGGCCGGGTTTTCGCTGCGGTCGCAGGATGGCCGGTTGCTGGGCGTGCTGGGCCTGATGGACCCGGAGCATCGCGAGCTTTCCGATACGGTGCTGACGCAGCTTGCCCATCTGGCGGATATCCTGTCGCGCGGGATCGGGATGGCGGCATCGACGATCCGGGCGCTGGCGCGGCAATCGCTGGGGCTGATCGAGGATGTGGCGGAACTGGACAGCGGCGCGGCTTCGGCGGCGCTGACGGGGCTTTTGCGCTATGCCGCGGGGCGGGTGCCCAGTTCGGCCGAGGCGATGGCGATGCGGATCGCGGGGCTGGCGGATCTTTCGGGCGGGCTGCTGCTGCTGACGCCGCCGGCGCGGGATATCCTTTACACGCACGGGTTCCGCAATCTTCCCAAGGAGGGGATGGAGGTTCCGGCCCCGGTTGCGGGGGCGGTGGCCCCTGCCCCGGCGGAGGCGGCGGAAGCGGTGGAGTTTTCCACCATGGCGCGGCTGCGCATCGGCGAGGTGCATCACGATATCGCCCGCGATGACGAGACGGAGAAATTCGCCTTCCGCATCAGCGGGACGGGGCAGCCCTGGGTTCTGCTGGACAACGGTCTGGAGCAGGGCTGGCCCGAGATGGCGGCCGAGATCATCAAGCGGACGCGCAACGCGACCTTTGATTACGTGCGGATGCACATGATCCATGACCGCGAGGCCGCGTCAGGGCCGGGCGAATTCGTCTATAACCTGTATGGGATCGTCTGGTCGGTGCGCGGGACGCCCGACAAGGCCGAGGCGCGGGGCGAGGATGGTGTCTGGCGGGCTTTTGACGCGGCCCATGTCAGCCCGGACGCGCCGCGGGACTTTTCCGCGCTGGCGGCCTTTGCCGCCATTCCCGATCTGGCGGAACGGATCGGGCAGGATGTGCATGAATGGTCAAAGCGGATCGCGGCAGGATCGGAGGTGACACCCGTTTTCGGGTGATCACTCTCCCTCCATCGCGACGATGCTTTCCCGAAGGCGGCCGACGGCCGCCTTCTTGATCTGGCTGACACGGCCCGTCGTGACGCCGAGGATTTCGGCGATTTCGTAGACGTTCAGTTCTTCGACGAAATAGAGTTGCAGGACCAGCGCCTCACGCTCGGGCAGGTCGCCCAAGGCGCGGCGGAGCATCTTGCGCATCTGATCCTGCTGCATCTTGTCTTCGACAGAGCGGCCGGCATCGGAGAAGAGCATGGAGTGATCGGAATAGACCTCGTCCAGCGATTTGATCTGGGAGGCGCCGAACTGGGTTTGCCAATCTTCAAGCTCGGCCACGGTGATGCCCATGTCGGCGGCGATCTCGGCCTTTTCGGGGGCGCGGAGAAGCTGCTGTTCGAGTTTGAGGACCGAGGCGCGCATCTTCTGCTGCATCACGATGGTGGCGCGGCAGAGCGAGGAGGAGGCGCGGAGATAGTCGATGATGGAGCCGCGGATGCGGATCGCGGCATATGCGGCGAAGGTCGCGCCCTGACGCGGGGTGTAGCGCTGGGCGGCATCGACAAGGCCCATATAGCCCACCTGAAGCATATCCTCGATCTCGGCCATGCGGCCGACGCGGCCGTGCAGGTGCCAGGCGATCTTGCGGACAAGGTCCATGTGGGAGCGGACCAGTTTCTCGGGCGAGGGGCCGTCCTGTTCGGCATAGCGTTTGGCGAGCATCATTCGCGCCCTTTCTGTGAAAGTTCGGGAAAGCGGATCATTCGGCGGCCTCGCGATAGGCGGGGGACCAGCCGTTGGCCCAGTTGCGGAGATCCTCTGCGCCGGGGCGGAAGAGGCTGTTGATCAGGCCGGTGCCCACCGCGATGCGGGTGAGCCTGAGCCCGGCCTGGGCGATGGCGGTGAGTTCGGCCTGTTCGGGCCACCATTGATCAAGCCCGGTGAGGGTGACGGTGGGCGAGAAGGCCTGCCAGTCATGGCAGAGGCGCGCGATGCGCGCGGGGTGCAGGCCCGCGGGCAGGCAGAGGATCAGTTCCGCGCCGTCGGTTTCGATCAGCCGGGCGGCGAGATCGGGGGCGGCGTCGGGGATATCGGACAGGTCCACGATCTGCGGCGCGTCGGGGCGCGGTTCGGGCAGGTGCATGGCGGCGGCCAGCGTGGGCCGGTCGGGCATCAGGCCCATGAGGCGGCACCAGCCGCGCAGGCGATCCTCGACCAGCAGGGAAGCCGGGACCGGGGCGATGATCTGCGGGCGGATGCCGGATTCGGCCAGCATCAGCCGGGCGGCAAGGCGGGCGGCGAGCATGGATTTGCCCGCGCCCGGGGGGCCAGCGATCAGGATGCGGGTGGGCCATTCCTCGGCCAGGCCTTCGGGAAGGAAGAGGCGGCGGGACAGATCCTCGACCGGGTCGAGCATGCGTGGCGGGCGGGCGCTGGCCGCGGCGCGGCGGGCGGCGGCGCGGGCGGCCTCGGCCCGCAGAGCCTCGGCGAAGCTGGCCATGGAGGCGTGGGGGTCTTCGGGTTCGGGGTCGGGTTCGGCGTCGATGCCGTCGTCGAAGGGATCCTGCGGCGCGGCGGCGGGTGCGGCGGCGGCGCGGGGATCGGCATCGGGTGGAAGGGCGGTGACTTCGACCATGCCGCCGGAATGGCGGGTGGAGAGGATCAGCGCATCAGGGCCCAGGCGGCGGCGGAGTTCCTCCATCGCCTTGTGGCTGTCGGGCGCGCGGACGGTGATGGCAGTCATCTGTCAGCCCCCATGGGTTGCGGTTGAGGTTGCGGTTGCGGGGTGGCCATGCGGGGCAGTTGCTGCTGGCCACCGATGGAGGCCACGACTTCGACACGGCGGTTTTCGGGCAGTTCGTTGATGCCCATGACGATGGCATCGGGCAGATGCGGGCGCAGGAATTGCGCGAAGCTGCGGCGCAACTGGCCTGCGACGATGATCACCGCCTGCTTGCCCTGCCCCGTGGCGTTTTCCAGCGCGTCGGAGAGCGACTGGATCAGCGTGCCGGCAAGGCCGGTGTCGAGGACGAGCCCTTCGTCGCCGTTCTGGCGGCGGGCGCGGATCAGGAGCTGTTCCAGTTCGGGATCGAGCGTGATCAGCGGCAGGGGCGTGTTGATCGGCACCATCTGCTGCAGAAGGAGCGGGATCAGGATCGGGCGCAGGCTTTCGGCCATGTCGGCGGCGGAGAGGTTGCGCGGGGCAAGTTCGGCCACGCCTTCGAGGATGCGGCGCAGATCGCCCACCGGGATGCGTTCGGCCAGAAGCGCGCGCAGGACGGCGGTGACGGTGTGCAGCGGCACGAGTTTCGGGACCACCGCATTGACGAGCGTGGGAGAGACGCGGGCGAGCGTATCGAGCAGGGTCTGCACGTCATCGGGACCGATGAGGTCGGCGGCGTGTTTGTAGAGCAGTTGCGACAGGTGGGTGGCGATGACGGATTCGGGTTCGACGACCACGTGATCATCGGCCTCGGCCTCGGGCAATTGATGGGGCAGGATCCAGACGGCATCGAGGCCGAAGGAGGGATCCTTGACGTCGATCCCCTTGAGCTTGCGCGTGGAATTGGCGCCGGGGATGGCGAGTTTTCGGTCGGGATAGACCACGTCTTCGCCACGGATCACCTGACCGATGCGGATGCGATACTGGTTCGGGGTCAGCGTCAGATCATCGCGGATGCGGACGCCGGGGACGACGAATCCCATGGCCTTTGACACCTCGCGCCGGATGGCGGTGATGCGCTGGACCAGCGCGCCGCCGCCTTCGCCCGCCAGCGGGATCAGCGCATAGCCGATCTGAAGCGAGACGGGGGCGTGGTCGGTGACATCGTCGGGGGTGATCGCCTCGGTTCCCGGGCGGGCGGCATCGCCTGCGGCGGCGGCGGCCTGACCCTGCGGTTCGGCGGTGCCTTCGGCATCGGGGCGGATGTCGACGCGGCCGAACCATGCCAGCGCGGCGGCCACGGCGGCGAAGAAGAGGAACATCATGTTCGGCATGCCGGGGACAAGGCCCACGATCGCCATGACGCCTGCCACCGGCAGCCAGGCCTGGCGCAGGTGGATCTGCTTGGCGATCAGGCCGGACATGTCATGCGCCGAGGAGACGCGGGTGACGATGATGGCGGTGGCGATGGACAGAAGCAGCGCCGGGATCTGGGCGACGAGACCGTCGCCGATGGAGAGCAGCACATAGGTTTCGGCCGCAGCGCCGATACCCAGACCGTGCTGCATGGTGCCGATGAGGATGCCGCCGATGATGTTGATGACAAGGATCAGGATCCCGGCCATGGCATCGCCCTTGACGAATTTCCCCGCGCCATCCATCGCGCCGTAGAAATCCGCCTCGGCCGCCACTTCGGCGCGGCGGGTGCGGGCTTCGTCGGGTGTCAGAAGTCCGGCGTTCAGATCGGCGTCGATGGCCATCTGCTTGCCCGGCATGGCATCGAGGGTGAAGCGGGCCGAGACTTCGGACACGCGACCCGCGCCCTTGGTGATCACCACGAGGTTGATGATCACGAGGATGATGAAGACCAGCAGGCCGACGATGAAATTGCCCGCGATGACGAATTTCCCGAAGGCCTCGATCACCTTGCCGGCGGCATCGTGGCCGGTATGGCCTTCGGAGAGAACGATGCGGGTGGAGGCCACGTTGAGCGCCAGGCGGAACACGGTGGCGATGAGCAAGAGGCTGGGAAAGCTGGAGAAATCGAGCGGGCGATAGCTGTAGAGCGCGACCATCAGGATCACGAGCGAGAGCAGGATATTGCCCACGAAGAAGACGTCGAGAAGGATGACGGGCAGCGGCAGCACCATCATCGCGATGATCGCGAGGATGCCCAGCGGCAGGGCAAGGCCCCCCATGGCGGCGGCGGCGCCCGATCTGGTGGGGACGGCGGTCATGGGCGGGATCCCGTGGAACTGGCAAGGTGTGCGATGGTCATGTTTCCGTCATCCGGACTGGCGTCTTGGGCATTCGGCGGGGGTTGTGCAAAGGCCGTGCCAGACGGGGCGGCGGGGCCGGGAAAAGCGGCGGCGGGGGTGGGCGGCGCACGGGATGCGAAAGGGACGGGCGGGTGGCATGGGGATTGCACGGAAGGGCGCGACCGATCTTTTCCGTGAAGGAGCCCCGAATGCGCCGCGCCGCCGCCCTGACCCCCGCGATCCTGCTGGCCCTGCCCTTGCTGGCGGGCTGTGTATCGACGCCGCAGACGGCCAGCGATGCCCTGCCGCTGAGCGCGACGGAGCAGACGAAGCAGCTGGCGGAGGTGAAGGACAATCTGGATGCCGCCGACCGGATGGGCGCGCCGCCCCCGGCCGCCGTGGCGAGCAGCGAGGCGCGGCCGCTGAAGGGGTTGGGGTTTGCGCAGATCTCTGGGCAGCCGGGAAAGACGGTGAATGAAAAGCGCCTGATGGCGATCCGCGCGGCGCGGATGGATGCGCTGCGCGACCTGACCGAGCAGGTGCACGGGATCCGGATTTCGGCATCGACCACGGTGCGCGATGCGGTGGTGAAGGATGACAGCCTTTCGGCGGTGGTGCAGGGCACGCTGCGGGGGGCGCGGACGACGCGGGTGAGCGCCTCGGGCAGCGACAGCTATGAGGTGGAGATGGTGCTGGACCGCGAGACGGTGGCCTATATCGTGCGCGCGCTGAAGGGGCGGGTGTGATGCGGCGGGTGCTGCTGGTTCTGGCGCTGTGGCTGGCCGCGCTGCCGGTGCGGGCGGCGGAGGGGCTGGTGGTGCAGGCCACGGGCTTTGCCATCCAGTCGGGGGCAGAGGATGCCGCCAGCGCGAAACGGCGGGCGGTGGCGGATGCGCTTCTGCAGGCGGCGCTGTCGGGGGGGGCCTCGGTTCAGGGGCATACGGTGGTGGACAAGAGCGTTGTCACCGCCGACCTGCTGATCGTGCGGCCTGTCGGGCGGGTGCTGCGCCATGAGGTGCTGAGCCTGACGCAGGCGGGCGGCACCTGGACCGCCGTGATCGAGGCGGTGGTGGGCGCGGGGGTTTCGGGCCAGTGTGAGCGGCGGCGGAACCTGCGGGTGACGGTCTATGCGCCGCTGATCCGGGTGCGGCCCGATGCGCCGGCCTGGAGCGAGCCTTTGGCCATGGAAGTGGCCAAGATGCTGGTGCGGCGGCTGGAGGCGCATCCGTCGATCAAGATGGTGCGCGTGACGGATCGCGAGATGCCGCGGATTTCGAAGGCGCGCGAGGCGTTCGATTATGAAACGCTGACGCGCGGATCCACCCGGATGGGGGAAGGCGAACATGGCTTCATCCCGGTGGTGGTGATGGATGTGGGCGGCGCGGGGGCGCGGCCGGAATTGCGGATGGATCTGGAGATGGTCCTGATCGCGGCGGACAGCACGGAATCGCGGCAGAAGATCCGCCGCCGCGTTCCCTTGCCGGGGGTTTCGCCGCTGGGTCGGCTGGCGGTGGCGATCGAGCCGGATCGGCGACAGCTTGCCGCCCGCCTGACCGAAGGGATCGAGGCCGAGATGGACGCGCTGCTGGATGTGGAGACCTGCCGCCCGGTGACGGCCAATCTGGCCGTGGCGGGCGGGCGGATCGAGGCCCCGGTGGGGCGCGATCACGGGCTGACGCGGGGCAGCATCGCCTTTACCGCCGATGCGGATCATTCGACCGAGATGCTGGAAGTTGTGGAGATCGGCGCGAAGCGCGTGGTGCTGCGCCCGCTGGACCCGGGGCGCGGCGCGAAAAGCTTTGCCGGGCGGCCCGTCAGATTTGTGGAGACGGGGCTGTGAGGGGGATCCTGCTGGGGATGGGGCTGATGCTGGCCACGCCAGTGGCTGCGATGGATTACGCGGGTGGCGTGCCGGGCGATGAGGTGGGCCGCCTTGTGCGCGCCGCCATGGCCGAGGCGGGCGAGGCGGTGCCGGATTTCGCCGATCCGCCGCGCGCCTATCCGCCCTGCGCGGGCAATGTGAGCGTGCGGGCGCGGCAGGGAAGCTGGTCCACGGCCGAGATTTCCTGCGATGCCCCGGTCTGGAGCCGGGCGTTGAGAACGGGGGCAATGGCCCCGGCGCGTGGCGTGTCGCAGGACAGCACGGCAAGCGGGCGCATGGTGGTGACGCTGGCGCGCAGCCTGCCACGCGGCACGGTGCTGACCGCCGATGATATCGTGCTGGCCCCGGCGGATGCCCGCCAGCCCGACGAGATATTCACCGACCCCTCGCAGGTGATCGGGCGGCGCATCAAGGCCGCCCTTGGCGAGGGAAAGCCGCTGCTTCTGCGCCAGCTGGAGCCGGTCTGGCTGGTGGCGAAGGGCAGCCATGTGCTGCTGGCGGCGCGGGCGGGGGGCCTGTCGGTTTCCGCCCCGGCGGAGGCGCTGGAGGATGGGGGAATGGGCGACGTGATCCGCGTTCTGAACCTGTCCAGCCAGCGCGAAGTGAAAGTAATGGTGACCGGACAGAATTCTGTGACCGCTCAGACTAACATGCGCTGAAATCTGTCCGTAATGACAGCTAAACGGAGGCTCTCATGGTAGACCCAATCTCGACATCAGGCATTCGCCCGCGCGTGACGCGCCCCGGGGAAGATGCAGGCGTGACGGTGCAGGGTTCCGCTGTCGGCGCTGCTGCTTCGGCTGTTCCCACTGCTGCGGGCGACAGCGTGAAGCTGAGCCCGGCGGCACAAGCCCTGCCCGAGGAACTCAAATCCGGTCCTCCCGTCGATCTGCAGATCGTCGCGAAGATCAAGGAGGCGATTGCCGAAGGCAAGTATCCCATTGATCTGGAGGCGATCACGGAAAGCCTGTTCGAGAACTATCTCGAACTGGTGTCGTGACCTGCCGCGAAACCCGAAGCTGCTGACGATCCGGAGCCCATGCCATGACAATCGGCACAATTGCCGCCCTGCTTGCCACCCTGACGGCGGGCGTGATCCTTTTGACCCTTGGCCTGTGGCGCCAGCGCCAGCGGGCCGAGGCGCCCGGCGCCGAGATGGTGGCCGACCGGGCAGAGGCCCTGCCGCAGGGCGCGGCGGGAACGGAACTGGCCGCCACGCTGGCGGCGCGGCTGGAAGGGCTGATGGCCGAACAGGCGCGGCGGCAGTCGGATGTGCTGACGGTGGCGCTGGCGGGGCTGAAGGCCGATTTGCAGCATCTGAAATCGGATGTGGAATGGCTGGCGGGCGAGCGCATGATCGAGCAGGCGATCCAGATGGCGCAGACCGGGCTGGACCCCGATGACATCGGGCGCGAGCTTGGCCTGACGCGGGACACGGCGGAAACCATCGCGACGTTCCGCAAGCATTGAGACAAGGCGAGAGCAGTATGGGAAAGGCCGGGCCGGGCAACGGGCCCGGCCTTTTTCTTTGGGGTGCGGTTGGGGGGTGCGGGTGGGGGGTGCGGTTGGGGGGTCAGGGCAGCGTGGCGCAGAGCGCCTGGCCCTGCATGCCCCCGGCGCAGAGATCGCGCAGCATGGCCAGCGCGGCATCCTGCGCGGCCAGCCGGTTCTTGGGTTCGATCCGGGCAAGCGTGGCATCGCGGATGGCTGCCGCCCCGGGCGTGCCCAGCGCGGCAGAGAGCGCTTGCCAAGCATAGCCCGTTTGCAGATCGGGCTTGGCCAGCAGATCGACCAGCAGGAGCGAGCGTTCCAGCATGGCCCGGCCTTCGCCCGCGGCGATGCGCGGTTCCAGATCGGCGGCGATGCGGGTGGCCAGTTCCTCGCGCAGGGCGGGGGTGGCGGCTTCGGCCAGACGGTCGATCAGGGCCGGGGCGGCGGGGATGCCCGCCAGCCGGGCGCGCCAGCCCCAATAGAGCGACTCGCGGTCGTTCTGCGGCACGCCGAGCCCCTGCGCATAAAGCAGGGCGAGGTTGAACTGCGCCTCGGGGCGGCCGGCGCGGGCAAGGGCAAGCAGCATCTGCGCGCCTTCGGGGGCGCGGCCATCGGAGAGCGCGGCCATGGCGGTGGCAAGGTCCGGCAGGGCTGGCTGGCCTGCGGTGGCGGGGGCCTGATCGGGCGCGGCGAGGGCCGGGCCGGGCAGCGGGGCCGTGGCCAGCAGGGGCAGCAGCAGCAGAAGGCCCGGCGCGCGCATCAGCGGGCCGCCGTGAGGATGAGTTGGAGATAAAGCAGGCGCTTGCGCGGCATGGCGCGGACGGGCCGTTCATAGACCACGACCTGCGGGCGGGTGGTGCCTTCGGTGACGAAGTCGATCTCGATCGTGTCGGGGAGGAAGACGTCGTATTGCGCCAGTGTGCCGACGGGATCGGCGGCGAAGCGGTCACGGAAGCCCGGGTCGATCCAGATGCGCGCAAGGGCGCGACCGAGGATATCGGGCAGATAACGCTCCACCTGGGCGCGGTTGCGCAGATGGGTTTCGTGGCGGACGAGATCGTAGTCCCGCGCGCGCGGCGGGCGTGGCGTCAGCGGGCGGCCGTGATCATGGGCGGTGTAGTGCAGCACCACATCGCGCAGGCGGGCAAGGCTGGGCAGCCGAGAGACGACGGGGACAAGCGCCCGGGACATCCTCTCTTTCATCTGCGCGGCCCTTCCCTTTTGACGCTTCTCCACCAGAGGGAGAACGGCAGGGACGGCGCAAAGTTTAGCCCCCCGCCTGCGGGATGGGTGGGCGTTCCCTTCGGTGGGGTGTCAATCTTTGGGCGGGGCGGCCGTTAAGGCATGGGAGGAAGCCTGAAGAACGGGAGATGAGGGGTATGGCGGAGGGAATGTTCCGGATGGTGCCGGCGGTGCTGGGGTTCGGTCTTGTCGGGGGATCCATGATCTTTGGGCTGGGCGATCTCTTGCTGCGCACGCCCCCTGCCCCGCCCTGGGCCGAGGCAGAGGCCGTGGCCCCGCCCGCCGAGACGCGGGGGGAGCTTTACTATGTGCCGCTGACGCGGATGCTGCTTGTCTCGCTCGGGCGGGGGAAGCCGACGATGGAGGCGGATCTGACGGTGGCGGTGCGCGGATCGACCGAGGAGTTGCTGGCGCTGAACAGCCGGATCGGCGCGGATATCGCCCGGATCGAGGCCGAGATGGTGCAGGAGGCGCAGGTGGTGGTGGCCGGGACACCCGACGCGCAGGCGATCCATGAAGAGCTGCCCGGGCGACTGCGGGCGGCGATCAACCGGGTGATCGGGACGGAGAGCTGGCCCGAGCCGGTGGAAGAAGTGCTGATCACGGCGCTGAGTTTCGGCTGAGGCGCGGAGGGGGCGGCACGCTTCTTGCAACCGCCTTGCCGGATGAGACCCCGGCAGGAGGTGGCGATGGCCCCGGACATGGAACGCAATGAGATGCAGGCGGCGCTGAAGGCCGCGCAGGGGATGGCGGTGGAATGCGTCGTCTTCGATCAGGCCGACCGGCCCAAGCGGCGGCATCTGCTGCCGCTCGCCGGGCTGTTGAAGCCGGTGCAGGGCGGTGTCAGCGGCCTGATTGCCGACGCCAGCTGACGAAGCGGTAGAGGAAGGTTCCCGCGATCACCGCGGGAAACCACAGCACGAGCTGGCGCAGATCCGGCAGGCGCGACAGAAGGCTGTCGGCCATGACGGGATCGAGCAGGCCGACGCCCAGAAGGGGCAGCGCGGCCATGAGGAACCAGCGGATATTCATGCAGCGGTGGCAGGGCGCATCCGGCGCCGGCCGCCGCTTTTTGCGTCTTGGGGGCTGGGGGTCTGGCTGCAGGTCGGGCTGCGGGTCTGGCTGCGGGTCGGGCATGGCCGGGCCTTCAGCGCGCGGCGGCGGCGGTGGCGTAGGCCGCGCCCACCTGGGACGCACGGCTGGAGCGGAATTGCAGATCGGCCTGGCGGCCGCGATGAACGGCCTCTTGCAGGGTTTCGATGGCCTGCAGGACAATGCCGCGGGCATGGTCGGCGGCGGCCTGTTGATGGGGGCCGAGGCAGCGGATCATCCGATCCAGCGCGGCGGTGGTGACCAGCGTCTGGACGATGTCATCCTGCTGCACAGCCGTCTGCAGGCGGCCCGCGAGAACCGAAAGCTCGATCGTGGCGGCATCGCCTGCGGGAAGGGTTGCGGGCGCGATCATGCCGCGTTCCCGCGGGGCTGGACGCCGATCTGTTCCCAGGCCTGAAGCAGGCTGGCGATATGGGCCGCGCATTCGGCCATCCTGGGCGAGGCTTCGCGGCGGAACGCCTCGGCCACGCGGAGGCGGCAGTATTCGTAGACGCTGAAGAGGTTGTCCGAAATCTCTCCGCCCTTTTCGAAATCGAGGCTGGATTGCAGGATGTAGATGGCGGTGAAGGCGCGGTTGACGTGCTGCACCGGATAGGTGCGGTCGGGTTCGGCGGCGGCGAGGACGCGCAGCGAGCGTTCCAGTTCGCGCAGGGTGACGAGGATGATGCCATGCGGGCTTTCGACGGCGAGCGCCTCGCCCGTATCGGTGCGACGGTACTGGGCGCGGGCATCGAGGAAGGTCATCGCTGGGATCCTTTCAGTGGAGCGGGAACCGCCGGTTGTGATAGGAATAACGACGCAACAGCGCGGGCCTTTAGGCGGAATGGCTGAAGTCGGGCAGCGCAGGGAAGTTTTACGAACAGTCGTGCGGAAATTCGAAGGGGCGGGTCGCCGGTGATGGCGACCCGCCCCTTCTGGCCTTTCGCTGTGTGGGGTCAGCGGAAGAGGGAGACCCGGCGCTGGGCGCGCTGGAACAGCACCGGCGCGGCGGGGGCGGCGGCTTCGACCGGGCGCAGGCGGGAATGTTGGAGGAGGCGCGAGGCTTCGCCCAGGCGGGCGGCCAGCGCTTCGTCATCGGCGTCGCCGTCGAAGATCACGTCGATGGCGAAGCCGCGCACATGCGGCGCGCAGCGGCGCGAGACGGCGATCACCAGATCGCGGCGAAGCCAGCCGAGCTGGGCCACCAGAAGGGCGATGCGGCGGCTGGGCATGGTGGCGCCATCCAGATCAATGATCACCATGTCGGGCGCGTCGCGCACCAGCAGGGCCAGATCCATCGGGGTGGCGTCGATGGCGGCGATGTCATGTTCGGCGAGAGCGGCCACGAGCCGGGCGGGCCGGTCCGACAGGACGGCGGCATGCAGCGGGGCGCGGTTGAAGGGAATGGCCGGGGTTTCGGTTTCGGCGGTTTCCGTCAGGGCGAAACGAAGCGCTTGCATCTGTGACCTTCACTCAAATCAGGGCGGTCGGGGGGGCGGATTGCTGTCTGCCTTGCGACACGCGGGGTTATGTTACAGATGAATTTACGCCCTTCGCGGCTGCTTATTAAGGGGGAAGATCAGCACCGATACCGATGCCACGGGCAACCACATCCGGGTCTGCCAGGGATACATCCGCAAGGATGGGAATGGCTGGGTCGGGGGCCGGATTCCGGGCCGAAAAGTGGCGAAATCAGCAATGATTAAAGGGGCAAACGGCAGGAAACCGCCCCGGGAGAGGGCGGTTTCGGGGGCCGTGGAACGGCGGAGAGGCGGGTCTTTGGCGGGCTGCGCGAATCGCCCCCGGGGAGGCGATCCATACGCGCGATCACATGGGGCGCGAGGTTGTCACCGCATGGGTGGGGGCCTGCGAGGCGCAGAGCATGTTGGCCGAGACGACCATGCCCACATCCCCGCCCGCCAGCAGCGCGATGCCCGTCATGTTCTGCATGCCCGACAGCACGCCCTTGAGCGGGCGCAGCAGCACCAGTTGCTGGCCGACCAGTTCGTCGACCGGCACGGCGACAGAGCGGCCCTGCGCACCGAGGACGACAAAGACATTGCGCCTTGTGCCGGTGGCGGCGGGCGGGCCCTTGGGGCCGGGCAGCGGCTGGATCGCCACGATTTCATCGGTGCCGATGCGCAGCATCTCGCGCCCTTCGGCGGCCGAGACGCGGAAGCGCTTTTCGGCATCGGGTTGCAGGATCATGCGGATCGCATCGACCGGCACGACATAGCGCACGCCTTCGACGCCCACGACCATGCCTTCCAGCACGACCATGGCCAGCGGCAGCGAGATGTGGAAGCGCATCCCCGTTCCCGGCAGGGCGACCTGACGCAGGTCGCCGCCCATGCGGGCGACGGTGGCGCGCACCTCTTCCAGGGCGGCGGAGGCTTCGGAAGCGGCGCCGTCATCTTCGATGATGGCAAGGACGCGTTCCTCGTCGCGGTGGAAGGAGATGTGCAGGCTGCGCGGGGCCCCTGCCCCGATTTCCAGCCGCGCGACGGCAAGGTTGCGCAGCACGCGGCGGAGGTTTTCGAGGATCGTCAGATCAAGCGAGAGTTCCCCGCCGGCGAAGGAGGTGGTGGCCTCGCGCCGGTTGCGGCGGGAATAGGTCTGCACGAAAGCCTCGAGCGGGCGGAAGATCGTCTCGATCCGGCGCGAGCGGATTTCGACGGTTTCTTCCTGCAGTTGGGTGATCTGGCCGACAAGCTGATTTTCCAGCTGGGCGAGTTCCTGCAGGCGGGTGGAATAGCCGGTGAGCGTGGCGCGGATCTGGGGGCGGGCGCGCTTCCAGTCATTTCCGGCGGCGCGCATCATCGCGTCGATCGTATCGAAGAGATCGCCTTCGGAGAGTTCGGTCAGCATGTGGCTGATCATCGACTGGCTGGCGGCGATTTCGCCGATCTGTTCCACCATCTCGGCGCTGATGCCGGCCTGCGGGATCTGGGCAAGGGCGGCTTCGGGATCGGCGGGGGCGGTTTCGGGGGTTTCCGCCGTGGGCACGAGCATCCGCGTCATGCGCAGGTTGCGGCCGCCCGGATCGAGGGCGGCCATCGCCTCGACCATGCCGGCCTCGTCCTGTGCGGAGGCGAGGAGGAAGTCGAAGAGCGTGTTGGTGCCATCGAAGACGGTGACGTTGGTGATGGAGCGCGCGGAATCGGAGGAGAGCCAGCCGATGAAGGCCTCGGCCATTTTCTCATCGTTGTTGATGTCGGCGCGGACGATGAAGAAGCGCAGGCCCTGTTCGATGGCCTCGGAGGCGGCGCGGACGCTTTCGGGGGAAAGGACGCGGTGGAATTCCTTGGGCAGGCCAAGGCGGCGTTCGATGGCGGAGGCCGTCATCAGCCCGTCCTGCACGAAGCAGATGTTGGACGCCTCTTCGAAGAGTTTCTCGAGCGAGGCGGTGTCCGGGGTCTGGCCCTGGGTGATGGCGTCGAAGACGATCTCGACCGTGTCGATGAAGCCGCGGGCGACGTGGGACAGGATCGGATCGGGGGTCTGCCCGCGCGAATGGAGGCGCGAGAAGAGGTCGATCAGCGACATGGCCAGTTGGCCCGCCGTTTCGATGCGGTGATGGCCGCAGGCGTGATGGACAAGGCGCATCAGGCGATCGAGGCGCTGGTATTCGGCATCCAGATCCTCGGCCGTGCGGAGGCGTTCGAGGGTGGCATCCAGTTCCGACAAGGTGGAGAAGACGTGTTCGGCGCACCAGCTTTGCAGCATTTCGCGCGGGCTGACGCCCGAGGCACGGGCGGCGTCGGGCATTACCGCCTCGACCCCGGCGAGTTCTTCATAGAGGCGCAGTTCGGCGGCGTGGAAATCCTGCGCCGTCAGGGCGGCGGGGATGCGGGCGGCGGCCTCTTCGGCGCGGATGTAGCCCGCGCTGCGCGCGGCCTCGCGGATGATGGAAACGCGGTCGGCGACGGCGCGGGGTTCGGGGGTTTCACCGCAGAAGAAGCCGGTGCCGTAGCTGGCGATATCGGCCAGCGCGTCGCGGATGGTGTCAAAGAAGCCGGGCGCGTCAGGCGCGTCGGCGGGGCCTGCGGCGGGGGCGATGCCGAAGGTCTGTTCGGCAAGATCGCCAAGCGAGAGGAGCAGGCGGGCGAGGGTTTCCGAGGCCGGATCGGGCGTGGCGAGATAGGCCGAAAGGACGGCGGTCCAGTCATCCAGCCCCATCTGGCGCGCAGCATGGGCGAGGTTGTCGGCTTCGCGCCGGGCGCGGGCGGCGGCATCGGCGGGGTCGGCATCCCAGGATTCGAGCAGGGCCGAAAGCTTGCGCGTGGCATCGGTGGCCATGCCGCGGAAGATGTCACGATAGGTGGGATCATCGGCCAGCCGCTTTTCGCTGCGCGGGGCGGCGGCGGGTTCGGCCGGATCGGATTCGGCGGGCGCGGGTTCGGCGGGCGGGGGTTCTGCGGGCGCGGGTTCTGCGGGCGAGGCGGCGGGCGGGGCGGCAGCTTCTGCCGGTGCGTCTGCAAGGGGGGGCGCGGCGCGGGCGGCGGCGGGTTTCTTGCCGCGCTTGCGGGCGGGTTCGGGTTCCACTTCGGGCTGCGCGGCGACGGGTTCGACGGGGGCCGGTTCGGCCGCCACAGGTTCGACGGGCGCGGCTTCCACGGGGGCGGTCTCGACGGGGGCGGCTTCGACGGGGGTGGGATCAACGGGGGCCGTTTCGTCCAGCGCGGCCAGAAGGCCCGCCACATCGACGGCGGGCGCGGCGGCGGCGGGTTCGGCGGCGGGGGCCTGACCGGAGGCGCGGGCGATCTTGTCCTTGAGGCGGACCATCAGATCTTCGGAGGAGTCGGGCGCGACATCGGCGCGGGTGGCGGCGGTTTCCTCGAGCATCGCGCGCAGCGTATCGGAGGCGAGGAGGAGGATATCCTTGATTTCCGCATCCCACGGCACGCCCTGATCGCGGACCAGACCGATCAGGTCTTCGCTGTAATGCGCCCGGCTTTCCACCACCGCGAGGCCCAGCACGCGCGAATTGCCCTTGAAGGTATGGACGGCGCGGAAGAGCGCGCTGACATGGGCGCCGGCATCTTCGCTGCCGCCATCGCCCAGCGCCAGAAGCGCGGTTTCCATCGCGTCGAGGGCCTGTGCGCCGTCATCGGCGTAAAGGGCCCAGATTTCGTCCATTTCGTCAGACATGGCAGCCTCGTGCAAAGGCGGTCAGGGGCGTGGCCCCGGACAGGGAGGGGAAGGAAAGGGCAGGATCAGGCGGCGCAGAGCGAGCGCATGGTGCGCGCCAGTTCGTCGCCGGTCTTTTCCTCGAGATCGTGGGACACGGTGCCGGAGGGTTTGGCGACCACGCCATCGGCCCCGAGTTCGCGCGCCTTGGCGGCATGGGCAGAGCCCGAGACCGCGACCGAGGAGAGCATGCAGATCTTGGCCCGGGTCTTGAGCTTGGCATGGCGAAGGAATTCTAGGCCGTCCATCACCGGCATCTCGATATCGAGAAGGATCAGGTCCACCTCGGGAACGGCGGTGAGCTTGTCGAGCGCCTCTTGCCCGTTGGCGGCCTGGGCGACCACCTTGAAATCGGGGAGGGTCTTGATGAAGGAGGCGATGTAGAGCCGCATCATCGCGGCGTCATCGACGATCATTACGTTGAAAGGCATCTGGTCTTCTCCGGGGAATGGGGCGCGCGGGGCGCGCGCCGGTCGTTTCAGAAATTTGCGAAGCCGCGCTGATCGCGGTTGCTGGACAGGCGGACAACCGAAGCTGCCGCCGCGGCGCGGGGCGGTTCGGCACGGGCGGGGCTGGCGGAGGCTGCGGCGGCGCGCGGCGCGGGGGCCGTGCCGTGCTGGGCCACCATCGACTGGATCTGCGCCATCAGATCGGCCGGAATGCCGGACAGATCGGCGATGCCGCCCGCCAGTTGCGCCTTGCGGCGCAGGCGGAAACGGTCGATCTCGGCCTGCATGCTGCTGGTGGCGCATTCCACCTCGGCCACGGAACCGGCGAGTTCGTCGGCCTGCTGGCTGGTGGAGAGGGCGGATTTCGCGATTTCGCCGATGGCGGTGTTGATCTGGGCCACGCCGCGCGACTGTTCGTCGGAGGCGGTGGCGATGTCGCGGACGAGGACATTCACCTTTTGAATGTCATCGGCGATGGAGGTGAAGGCGCGGCTGGTTTCATCCGCGATGCGCACCCCGGCCTGAACCCGGGTGGCGGCATCCTCGATCAGGTCCGAGGTTTCGCGCGCGGCGCGGGCGGAGCGTCCGGCAAGGTTGCGGACTTCCTGCGCGACGACAGCGAAGCCGCGGCCATGCTGGCCCGCGCGCGCGGCCTCGACCGCGGCGTTGAGGGCGAGGAGGTTGGTCTGGAAGGCGATCTCGTCGATCACCTTGATGATCTTGGCGATGTCCTGGCTGGAGGCACGGATGCCTTCCATGGAGGCCACCATTTCAGAGATCTTGGCCTTGCCGTTTTCGGCGACTTCGGACGCACCGGTGACGAGTTGCCGGGCCGAGACGGCGGCGGCGGCGTTGGATTTCACCTGGATATCAGTTTCCTCGGCCGTGGCGGAGACTTCGTCCACCGAGGAGGATTGCACCTGCGAGTTGGTCGCCAGCGATTGCGAGGACTGGCTCATCTGGCGGACCGACTGCGCCACCTGACCGACCTGATGGCCGATGCTGTGGAAGGCCCCGTTGAGCGAGGCGAAGGCGGCATCGAAGGCCTCGATGATGCGGCGATAGGCGCCCATGTAACCATCGGCCTGCACCACGGTGTCCAGCTCGCCCGAGACGATGGCGTTCGACAGGCGTTCGATTTCGGCGGCGACATCGCGGAAATTGACGCGGATGCGGTCGAAGGTCTTCATCAGGTGGTGGAACTGGCCGTCATAGCGGGCGGAATCGACGGTGACATCGAAATTGCCGTCGACCAGCGCGGCGGAGAGGGTTTCGATATCACTGAACACCGCCTTGAACGAGGCGCGCACACCTTCCATGGCGTCGTTGATGAAGCCCGACTTGCCCGGGAATTGCGGCAGATGCGCATCGAAATTGCCACCCGCGAATTCGGTGATGCAGGCGATGATCTTGCGCTTGGTTTCGATATGGCCCTGCACCATCTCGTTGACGTTCTTCAGCACTTCGACATTGCCCGCGGCATAGCCTGCGGTCGCGGCGAAGTGGTCGATCTCGCCCCTGGTATGGGCTTCGGCCATGTCGCTGATGGCGGCGATGACGCGGCGGGCCTCATGGCTGGCCTGATGATCGCGGGTTTCGTCGCGCCATTCCACGATGGCCCCGTAAAGCTGGCCTTGCCCGTCGAACAGGGGCGAGGCGGCAAAGGCGAAGTGGCGACCCCCGGTCGCGAGTTTGCCCGCCATGCGTTCGGTCATGCCCGCAACGATGGTGCGCTGATGTTCGGGGTGGCGGTGGAACACATCCACCGATTGCCCGACCAGACCCGCCACCGAGAAAGCGGGGAGATCCTTGCGGATGTCAGCCTCGTAGGGCTGGAACATGTCGTGGAGGGCGGGGTTGGCGTAGCGGATGACCATATCCGCATCGGCAACCAGCAGGGGGGTTGCGATGCGATCAAGCGCGGCTTTTCCGGCGGCATCCTCCCACAGGGGCAGGGCGGCGGTGGCTTGCGGGGCGGACATGGGGGCGGTCCTTTCAGGTGCGTCAGAAGAGGGGGCCGGGACGGCGGCGTCCTCGATCAGATCCAGCGGATCGGGACGGGGGGCCGGGCGGTTGATCGGGGGACGGGCGCGGTCTGTCATGGCGGGGCGGTCAGGCGGCCATCTCGGCCGGGAGGCTGACATCGCTTTCCGAGACCAGCACCGCCGTATCCAGCAGGACGGCGACGCGGTCGCCGATGCGGCCGATGCCCGCGATCACGGGGCGGCTGGCGGCGCGGCCGAACTGGGTGTGGCGATCCACCTGCGAGGGCGGGATTTCCAGCACTTCGGAGACGCCATCGACGATCAGGCCGATCGGGGCCTCGCCCACGTCCATCACGATGACGACGGTGCGTTCGTCATAGGCGCGTTCGGGCATGCCGAAGCGCAGGCGCACATCCATCAGCGGGATGACCTTGCCGCGCAGGTTGATGACGCCCTTGATGTAGTTGGGCACATCCGGCACGGACATGATGCGCTGCATGCCCACGATTTCGGTGACGCCGACGATGTTGACGCCGTATTCCTCGGATCCGAGGGCGAAGGTCAGATACATCTCGTCGATGTTGTCGGCTTCGCGCAGGGGAAGCCCGTCCGGGCGGGACCGGTTCGCTTCGGCAGTGTCTTGGGCCATTTCGGTCTCCTCTCAACTCTTCTTTCTGATCCGGTCAGGCGCGGGCGGCCTGGCGGGTGGTGACGGCCTGCATCATCCGGGCCGGGATTGCGGTGAGCGGCAGCACATGCTGTGCGGCCCCGATGTCGCGCGCGGCCATCGGCATTCCATAAACGACCGAAGTCGCCTCATCTTGAGCGATGGTCGTGCCGCCGATGCTGCGGATGGTCAAAAGGCCGCGGGCGCCGTCGCGGCCCATGCCGGTGAGGACGGCGCCGATGGCGTTCTGGCCAGCGGCGCGGGCGACGCTTTCGAACAGCACATCGACCGAGGGGCGCGAGAAGCAGACCGGATCGCCCTGCACGAGGCGGATGCGATAGGTGCTGCGGCCATGCGGTTCCACGGTCATGTGGCGGGTGCCGCCGGGGGCGACGAGCGCCGCGCCGGGGTGGAGGATGTCGCCTTCCTGTGCCTCGCGGATATCGAGGCAGCAGAGGGTATTGAGGCGCGCGGCGAAGGGGCCGGTGAAGCCTTCGGGCATGTGCTGGACGATGACGATGCCGGGGCAATCGGCCGGGAAGGCGGGCAGGATCGCCGTGAGCGCCTGAACCCCGCCGGTGGAGGAGCCGATGGCCATGAGCGTGGGCGCGTTGCGCGGCGCGGTAAAGCCGGGCGGCGGCACGGGATCGGCGCGGCGCGGCGCGGCGGGCGCGGGGCGGGCGGGGATCGGGGCCGGGGAAAGGCCGGGCGCGGTGGCAGCGGTGGGGCCGGGGGCGTTGGCGGTGGCCTGACCGCGGGCGATGCGGGCGGTGGCCGCGGCGCGGACGCGGGTGCAGATGTCGGACATGATGGCCGGAAGCCCCGAGGCAAGGCCGAGGCTGGGCTTGGAGATGACATCCACGGCACCGGCCTGCATCGCCTGAACCGACACTTCGGCCCCGGCGCTGGTGAGGGTGGAGATCATCACCGTGGGGATGGGCATCAGCGGCAGGTAGTGGCGCAGGAAAGTCAGCCCGTCGATGCGCGGCATTTCCACATCGAGGGTGATCACGTCGGGCCGGTCCTTGCGCATGATGTCCCATGCGGCCTCGGCGCTGGAGGCGGCGGCGATCACCTCGATCCCCGGATCGGCCGAGAGGCCCATGGAGAGGACCTTGCGCACCATGGCGGAGTCATCGACGATCAGGACGCGGACGGGGCGGGCCATGATCATTCACCCCCCTTGCGGAAGACGCCGTTCACGACCGGGCGCCACGGGGCGCAGACCTCGCGCACGTTTTCGGTGACGCTGGTCAGAAGCCAGCCGCCCTGTTCGGTGACATCGTGCAGCGCGCGCAGGGTGGCGATCTGGTCTTCGCGTTCGAAGTAGTAAAGCACGTTGCGGCAGAAGACCGTCTGGAAGGACTTCTTGAACGGATAGGGCATGGTCTTGAGGTTCATCTGCCGGAAGGTGCAGACATCGCGCAGGTCCTTGCGCACGCGCATCCGGCCGGGACCGGCGGGTTCGAACCAGCGGTCGAGATATTCGGGCGGGACGCGATCCAGCCGGTTTTCGGAATAGATGCCCGTTTCGGCATCGGCGATGGTGGGGCTGGAGATATCGGTGCCAAGGATCACGGTGCGGCGCAGGGCGGCGGGGCCAAGCGTTTCGGCGATCAGGATGGCGATGGTGTAAGCTTCGTCCCCGGCGGCGCAGGCGGCGGACCAGATGCGGATCTCGTCGCGCTGGGCGAGCAGGGGCAGGATCTGGGTGCGGAAGTGATCGAGGACGTCCACTTCGCGGAAGAAATAGGTGTGGTTGGTGGAGGCCGCATGCATCACGGCGAGTTGCAGCGCGGTGGCATCGGCCAGATCGAGGCGACCGGCCATGTCGGACAGATCGGGGACGCCGAATTCGCGCTGCACCTTGACCAGACGCTGGCGCAGTTGATCAAGCTTGTGTTCGGGGAAATGGATGCCGCAGCGCTGGGCCAGCCAGCCGCGGATCACTTCGGTTCCCTGACGGTCTGTGCGGGTCATTGCGGAGTTCCGTTCGTGGTGCCCGCGGCGAGGCGTTCGCAATCCAGCACAAGGGCCACTTCGCCCGTTCCCAGAAGCGCGCAGCCCCAGGAGGCGCGAACATGGGCAAGGCGGCCGACCAGCGGCTTCATCACCACCTGCTGACGGTCGAGGATTTCGTCGACGGGCACGGCGATGGGGCCGGAGGTGGTGTTGAAGACCACAAGGACGGGTTCGGGCGCGGCTTCGGCGGCGCGCATGGTGGTGCCGTAGAATTCATCCAGCCGGCAGACGGGAATGAAGGCGCCGCGCAGGCGGAACATTTCGGATCCGCTATCGGCCGAGATGCCGACACGTTCCTCGGGGCGGGGTTTGGCGATTTCCGAGATGACGTCGATCGGCACGGCGAAAAGCTGATGGCCAAGGCGGAGGATGATGCAATCGAGGAAAGCGAGGGAGACGGGGATATGGAGCGCCACGCGGGTGCCCTGCCCTGCGGTGCTGTCCACGCCGATGCGGCCGCGCAGGGCCTGCATCGTGGCGTTCAGCACATCCATGCCCACGCCACGGCCCGAGAGGTTGGACACGGTTTCGGCGGTGGAGAAGCCGGGTTCGAAGATCATCTTCCAGAGCGCGGCGGGTTCGGGTTCCTCGTCCATTCCGAAGAAGCCCTTTTCGCGGGCCTTCTTCAGGATCTTGTCGCGCGACAGGCCGCGCCCGTCATCGGCGACGGTGATGCGCACCTCGGATCCGACCTGGGCCGCGGAGAGGGTGATGCGGCCTTGCGGCGACTTGCCGGCGGCGGTGCGTTCCTCGGGGCCTTCGAGCCCGTGATCGGCGGAGTTGCGCACGACATGCAGGAGCGGATCATAGAGTCGGTCGGCGACCAGCTTGTCGATGGCGGTGTCGCCGCCTTCGATTTCCATCTCGATCTGCTTGCCGGTCTGGCGTTCCAGTTCGCGGATCATCCGGCGCAGGCGACGGAAGACATCATCCACGGGGACAAGGCGCAGCTCGGTGGCGGCGTCCTGCACTTCGCGCACGATCATGTTCAGGCGATGCACGGCGGCATCAAAATTGGTGAGTTGCAGACCGGCCAGATCCGAGGATTGCACGGTTTCCGACACGGAGAGGGACAGTTCGCCGACAAGATCCATCAGCCGGCTGATCTTGTCGGAAGAGACGCGCATCAGGCCGCCATCGGCGGGCGAGGTTTCGGTGGCGGCGCTCATCGCGTGCCCCTCCCGCTTGCGGGCCGTTTTCCGGCAATGCAGCGATGACGAAACGTCATTCTGTCGGTCCTTCCTTCACGATCCTGCCTTGGCCCGGGTTTGCGTGCCCGGATCTGGGGGCCTGGGTCTGCGGGCCTGGGTCTGCGGTTCAACTTGCAAGAGGCGGGCCAGACGCGTGGCCCGGCAGCGGATGCCGCCGGATCAGGCGGCCTCGTCGCTGCGATCGAAGTTGAAGATGCAGACGCCGTCGAAGCCGGTGGATTTGAACAGGAAGGTCTTCTTCATCGTGTCGAGGAAGCCGCCATGGTTCTTTTCGAAGTTCTTCAGTTCGCTGACAGAGGGGAAGAAGACATTGATGGAAACGTCGCCTTCCTTTGAAATCAGCACGTTAAGCCCGGTCAAGTTGCAACTGGGAATGGCGTTTCCCAGGGCTTCGATGACGAAGGGCGCAGCGATCTGAGCGGCGTCGAGACTGGGAAATTTGAGATGATATGTCTTTGATAGCATGGACTGTGCCCCGGGATTTGTCGGACTTGCTGCAACTTCAACGACGCGGGACCCGAGAATGTGATACCGACTTTCGGATGGGTTCAGCGCCCGCCGCAGGGGGGATCGGACAGGACGCAGCGATGGCCGGGACCCGTCTGTATGGCAGGGTGCCAAAGGTATGGGTCGGGCCGCTGCGAAAGTCGTGTCGGGAATCCGCGAGCCGCCGCCGAGAGGGGGATGACGGCCCTGCGCGATGCCGGGCTGATGATGCTGGCCGATCTGATCGGCGGGCAGGTGCAGGCGATGGTGGCCGCCGATGCCGAGACCGGGCAGTTGATCGACCTGGCCGGACGGGTGGCGCGGACGGATGTGACCGTGTTCATCAACGGGCCGACCGGATCGGGCAAGGAAGTGCTGGCGCGGCAGGTACATGCCGCGAGCCGCCGGGCGAATGCGCCCTTTGTCGCCATCAACTGCGCGGCGATCCCGGAAAACATGCTGGAAGCCATCCTCTTTGGCCATGAGAAGGGGGCCTTCACCGGCGCGTCGAATGCCAACAAGGGCATCATCCGCGCGGCGGAAGGCGGCACGCTGATGCTGGACGAAATTTCGGAAATGCCGATGGGGTTGCAATCGAAGCTCTTGCGCGTGCTGCAGGAGCGCGCGCTGACACCGATCGGGGCGCAGAAGGAAGTGCCGGTGGATATCCGCGTGATCGCCACGTCGAACCGCGACATGCCCGAAGAGGTGCGCGCGCGGCGCTTCCGCGAGGATCTGTTCTATCGGCTGAACGTGTTCCCGCTGACGACGCAGGCGCTGTGCGAGCGGCCGGATGACATTCCGGTGCTGGCCTGCGCGATGGTGCGGCGGCATACGCCAGCGGGGCAGGCCCTGCCGATGCTGACCGCCGAGGCGCTTTCGGCGCTAGTGGCGCATGACTGGCCGGGCAATGTGCGCGAGTTGGAAAACGTGATCCAGCGCGCGCTGGTGATGCAGGAGGGTGGCAAGATCACGCCCGCCGACCTGCTGATCCATGCCACGACGCCCACCGTGACGCGGCTGATGGCGCGGGCCGTCTGATCCGGGGGATAGGCGATGACGGCAGGACCGATCAACGGCATGGGGGCCTTTGGCGCCGGGGTGATCCGCCCCGAGACGCCTCTGCAAACAGGGCAGGCCACGGGCCCGCTTGGCACGCAGGAGGCGCGCAGCGGCGGCTTTGGCGCAAGGATCGCCGAGGCGGTGGACGATCTGGCATCGGCGCAGAGCAAGGCGGCGGACTCGGCCAAGGCCTTTGAACTGGGCCGGGAGACGGATCTCGCCTCGGTCATGATCGACCAACAGATTTCGTCGCTGGGGTTCCAGTTCGCGCTGAACGTGCGGAACAAGGCGCTGGGCGCCTACCGCGACATCATCAACATGCCGGTCTGAGACCGGATGAAGGACTGACGCAAGATGGCCATGACCCCGGTTCCGACAAGCAACGGCAATCCGATCGTCGCCCAGATGCGCGGCGCGGTCAGCCAGGTGATGCGCATGGGCAACCAGCCCGCGCTGCGCCGCGCGATGCCCGCGATCCTGATCCTTTCGGTGGCGGTGCTGGCGGTGGGCGGCTGGCTGATCCTGCGGGAACCGGCGCGGATGGTGCTGTTTCCCGGGCTGGCCGAGGCCGACAAGGCGCGGGTGATGGATGCGCTGGGATCGGCCGGGATCGACGCCACGGTGGACAGCGCGACCGGACAGGTGGAGGTGCCTTCGGCCGATTACCACAGGGCACGGATGCAGCTTGCCGCGCAGGGCTTGCCGCAATCGCTGCCCGATGGGGATGCGGTGCTGACGGAACTGCCCATGGGGGCGAGCCGGTCGGTTGAGGGGGCGCGGCTGAAGCAGGCGCAGGAACTGGATCTGGCGCGGTCGATCACCGAGATTTCGGCGGTGGCGCAGGCGCGGGTGCATCTGGCGCTGCCCGAGAAATCGGCCTTCCTGCGCGACATGCAGCCCCCCAAGGCATCGGTCTTTCTGCAGCTCGCGCCCGGGCGGGCGCTGGAAGCATCGCAGGTGGAGGCCATCGTGAACCTGGTGTCCACCTCGGTACCCGGCATGGCGCGGGGCGATGTGACGGTGGTGGATCAGATGGGGCGGCTGTTGTCGCGCGGATCGGACGATCCGGCGGCGCAGGTATCGGACCGGCAGTTGCAGCACCGGCTTGAGGTGGAAAAGCTGTATCGCGAGCGGATCGAAGCGCTGCTGACGCCGATTGCCGGGCCGGGGAACCTGTCGGTTCAGGTGACGGTGGACATGGATTTCACGCAAAGCCAGATCACCGAGGAGCGGGTCGATCCGACATCGACGGCGCTGCGGTCGGAGCAATCGGAACTGGTGGAAAGCAGCGAGCCGCAAGCGCGGGGGATCCCGGGCGCGGTGGCCAATGCCCCGCCTAATCAGGCGGATCTGGTGCCTGCGGGCGAGGCGACGGGCGCGAAGCCGCTGGCGGGGCAGATCACCAACCGGTCGAGCGGATCGACGAAGAATTACGAGGTGAGCCGCACGGTGGAGACGACGCAGCCCGCGACGGCGCAGATCACCCGGATCAGCGCGGCAATCCTGATGCGCGCCATGCCGCCCGCCACGCCGGTGGAAGAGGGCGCGCCGCCCGCGCCGCTGCTGCCCGATGACCTGCGTGCCGATATCGAGAAGCTGGCGCAGGGTGCCATCGGCTTTGACGCGGAGCGGGGCGACACGATCACCATCACGGCGCAGCCCTTCATGGATATGGTGATGGTCGATACGCCGACCGACTGGTCCTGGTTGCCCGAAGCCTCGCGCCAATTGGCGCTGATCGCGCTGATCGGGATCATCGCGCTGGGCGTGATCCGCCCGCTTCTGAGCCGGGTGAGCCTGGCCGGGGATGCGGCGGGCGGCAATGGGCCGGTGCAGCTTGGCGGGGTGGCGGGTGTCGAGGTGACGGCGGGCGACAGTCTGGACGATGTGACGGCCCGGCTGGAGGCGCGGCGATCCAAGCTGACCAGTGCCGCGCTGGGCGCCAATGTGACGCGCGAGGAAAAGTTCGCCGTGCTGCGCCAGATCGTGGCCGAGGATCCGGGGCGCATCGCCTCGGTGCTGCAGAAGATGATGAAGGACGAAGTGGACGCCGCGCCGCGCGGCTGAGGCGGCGGGTTCGCCCGCGCCCGAGGACCAACCGACAGACCGACGTGAAAGGAGCATCGCCATGCCCGCCCCCCGCCCTGCCCCGACCCCCGCCCCTGCCCCGCCTGCGGCGCTGTCGCGCCTGACGCCGGTGCAGCGCGCGGCGGTGCTGATGATGCTGTTCGGGGAACGCGGCGCGGCGTCGGTGCTGCGCAACCTGACCCCGGCCGAGGTGCAGCATCTGGGGGCGGCGATGTATTCGGTGGGGGATGTGGACCAGCTGACGCTGGAACATGTGGTGGAGGAATTCCTGATCGGGCTGAATCAGGAGACCGGGCTGAACCATGGCGCGCCGGTCTATATCCGGTCGGTGATGACCGAGGCGCTGGGCGAGGACAAGGCGCAGTCGATCATCAGCCGGATCAACCCGTCTTCGGCGGAGCGGCCCATCGAGATTCTGGACTGGATGGATGCGCGGTCGATTTCCGAGCTGATCGTGGACGAGCATCCGCAGATCATCGCGCTGGTGGTGGCCTGCCTTGATTATGCGTTGGCCGCGGATGTGCTGTCGCTGCTGCCAGAGGAGCATCAGCCCGACATCATCCGCCGTATCGCGGACCTGACCTCGATCCAGCCCGAGGCGCTGCGCGATCTGGAGCAGGTGATGCAGCGGAAGTTCAAGGCATCGGCCACGACCCGCGCCAGCCAGATCGGCGGGGTGAAGGCGGCGGCACGGATCATGAACTTTACCCGCACCGCGATGGAGCAGCGGATCATGCGCGAGGTGCGGAAAGAGGACAAGGATCTGATGCAGTCGATCATGGACAACATGTTCGTCTTTGACAATCTGGAGCAGTCGGACGAACGTTCGTTGCAGACGCTGTTGCGCAATGTGGACAACGAGCAGTTGGTGCTGGCGCTGAAGGGCACGAGCGAGGGGCTGCGCGACAAGCTTCTGGGATGCATGTCGAGCCGGGCGGCGGCGAACCTGCGCGACGAGATGGAAGCGCTGGGTCCGGTTCGGCTTACCGATGTGCAGGAGGCGCAGAAGGCCATCGTGGCCACGGCGCGGCGGCTGTCGGACGAAGGCACGATCGTGCTGGCGGGCCGCGGCGGCGAGCAGATGGTGTAAGCCATGGATGCCGCAGAGGATGCCCCCCGCATGGGGCCTGCCGAGGTGATGGCGCTGATCCGGGCCTCGGCGCAGAAGGGGTTCACCGGGGCGGCCCCGCGCACGCCCGCCGATGCCGTCTTTCGCCGCGCGCGTCTGGACGAGGTGCGCCGCGTGGATCCCGAGGCCGGGGTGCTGCTGGAGGATGGGGTGACGGAGGTGCTGCCCTCTGCGCCGATGCCAGCGCCGGAGATCGAGGTGCTGGCGCCCGATCCGGCCGAGGCGGCGCCTGCCGCGCAGGTGGAGGATCCGGCGCGGCGCCTCGCCGAGGCGCGCAGCGAGGGCTATGCCGCGGGTCGGGCGGACGGGCTGGAGGAAGGGTTGGAGGCGGGCCGCGCCGAGGCGCGGGCCGAGGCTGAGGCGGCGCTTGGCCCGGCGCGGGCGGCCTTTCTGGCCGCGGCAGCCGCGCTTTCGGGCGGGGCGGATCTGGCCGAGGATCTGGCCGAGGTGATCGCGGGCGCGGTGCGCAACCTTGCGGCAGAGCGGGCCGGGCAGATGATCGACGCGCTGCCCGCGGCCTTTGCCGCGCGGATCGAGGCCATGGCGGACCGCGTGGCGCAGGGGTGCGGGCGGTGTCGATCCGGCTGAACCCCGATGATCTGGCCGCGATCATGCCGCATCTGGACGGGTTCGAGGTGATCGCGGGGGCCAGCCTGCAGGGCGATCCGCGCCTGGCGCGGGGCGATGTCGACGTCCGGTCGGATGGCATCCGGCTGGCCGATCTGCTGGAGGTGCGGGCATGAGCCTGATCGAACGCATCGGCGCGGGCGTCGCCCGGCGGACCGGGGCGCAGGCTGCCCTGATCGAGGGGCGGGTGCTGCGCTATGACGGGTTGATCCTTGAGGCGACGGGATTTCCCGCAAGCCCCGGCACGCTGTGCGAGATCGCCACGGAAAGCGGCGATGCCGTGCAGGGCGAGGTGATCGGCTTTGCGAATGGCCATGTGCTGATGTTCCTGAACCAGCCCGGGGCGGGGATCATCGCAGGGGCGCGGGTGCGGGTGATGGATGGCGGGCAGATGGCCGAGGTGGGCGAGGCATTGCTGGGCCGGGTGGTGGATGCGGAAGGGCATCCGCTGGATGGCGGGCCTGCGCCGCGCTGCACCGACCGCTGGCCCTTGGCGGGGCGTTTGATGAACCCGCTGGCACGGACGCCGGTGGACCGGCCGCTGGATGTGGGGGTGCGGATCATCAACGCGGCCCTGACCGTGGGGCGCGGTCAGCGCGTGGGGATCATCGCGGGATCGGGCGTCGGCAAATCGGTGCTGATGGAGATGATGGCCCGCTATACCGAGGCCGATGTCATCGTGGTGGGCCTGATCGGCGAGCGCGCGCGCGAGGTGGGGGCCTTTGTGCGGAGCGTCATGCAGGGAGAGGCGGCAAGCCGCATCTGCATGGTGGCCGTGCCTGCCGACCGGTCCCCCCTGCTGCGCCTGCGCGCGGCGCGGCGGGCGACGGCGATTGCCGAACATTTCCGCGCCAAGGGCAAGCAGGTGCTGCTGATCATGGACAGCCTGACGCGCGTCGCCCATGCGCAGCGCGAGATCGGGCTGGCGCTGGGCGAACAGCCGACGGCGAAGGGCTATCCTCCGTCCGTCGTGTCGCTGATCCCCGGGCTGATCGAGCGGACGGGGCCGGGGCTGCCGGGGGAAGGGGCGATCACTGCGATCTATACGGTGCTGGCGGATGGCGATGACACGACGAACGACCCGGTGGTCGATACCGCCCGGGCCATTCTGGACGGGCATTTCGTGCTGAGCCGGCGGCAGACGCAGATGGGCGTCTATCCGGCCATCGACCTGCCGCAATCGGCCAGCCGGGTGATGGGCGACATCACCGATGACGCGCACCGGGCCGCGGCGCAGAAGCTGCGGCGGATGATCACGCTTTACATGGACAACCGGGATCTGATGCTGATGGGGGGATACATGCCGGGGCAGGACCCTGACCTCGATGAGGCGATCCGGCTGTGGCCGCAGGTGACGGCGATGATCCGGCAGGGCGCGCATGAGCCTTCGGATTTCGCCGCCAGCCGTGAGGCGCTGCTGGCGCTTGCCGGAGGTACGGCATGAGCGGGGCATCGCGGACATTGGGCCTGATGGCGCTGCGCGAAAAGGCGCGGATCGCGGTCACGCTGGCCGATCTGCGCACCGTGGCCCAGCAGAAGGCCGAGGCAGAACGCATGGTCGAGCGGCTGAACGAGGCGCTGTCGCGGCAGGGCAAGACGGGGGGGGTGCGGCTGGCGACGGAGATCGCGGCAGAGCGCCATATGGCGGCGCAGATCCTGTCGGAGGTGGAGCGGCACCGCGCCCGGCAAGAGGCGCTGGAAACCCGGCTGAGCGAAGAGCAGGCGCGGCTGTCGCAGCAGGAACACCGCCACCAGACGCTGAAGGAAAAAGCCGGTTCGGCCCGGAAAACCGAGGCCGAGGAAAAGCTTGCCCTGCGTGAAGCGGCGATGCCGCCGCGGCGGCGCTAGTTGGCACCGGATTTGCAAGCAAGCCTGCGAGTGATCCAATTCGAGCCGAGGACCGATCCCAGATGACCCTGCCCGAACCCATCCAGAGCCCCCGCGCGGCCCGTGGCGACATGATCGCCGCGATGGGCGGCGCGGGCAGCGCCGTGGCCGCCCCCAAGGGCGACGGGGCGGCGACGGGCGATTTCGCCCTGTCGCTGGCCGATGCGATGGGGGCCGAGGCTGCGGGGGTGGATGGGGTGATCATCAGCGAGCTGGCCCCGGATGGGGCCATGCCCGGCGCGGAAAGCGTGAGCGGCGTGGTGCTGGAGGATCTGGGCCAGTTGGCGGCGCTGCTGCCTGCGACCGCCGCGGCAATGACCGCCGCGGGGGCCGAGGCGGGCCCGGAGGGAACGCCCGAAGCCGCAGAGGCGGCACCGCCGCCCGGGGCCGCACTGCAGGCGGCGCTGGCGGGGGCGGCTGCCCCTGCCGCTGCAGCCGAAGCCGAAACGGACGAGACGGAAGACCTGCCGCAGGATCCGCTGCTGGCGCTGGTGGTGCCGCAGGCGGACCAGCCCGGCCCTGTCGCGGCCCTGCCGCCGGGCGAGGGGGAAAAGGCCCTTGCCGCCGCGGTTTCCGTGGCCGTCTCGGGCGGGTTGGCGCAGCCCATGATGCAGCAGCAGGCCGCGCGCCCTGCCGCGCCCTTGCCGGGCACGCCGCTGGATGCACCGGCGGGCGAGGAGAGCGGGGGCGAGGGGACGGAGGACGCCGTTGGCGAGGGCCTGGCCATCGAGGCCACCGACGGGCCTGCCACCGCCGCAGAAACCGCGCGCCGCCGCGAGGCGTTGGGGCTGGCCCCCGGTGCGGTGGCGATGGCGGAGCCGGCCGCGCGTCAGGCGGGCAACGAGCGGCAGGCCGTGGCCGCGACAGAAGCTGTCAGCCCCGCCGCGGGGCAGGCCGCGCCCATGCCGCAGCAGGCCCCGGCCATGGTCGGACCGGCCCAGCCGACACCCGCCGCGGCCTTTGCCGCGCAGGCCCCGATTGCCACCGACAGGCCCGGCTGGGAAGGCGCCATTGCCGACCGGATCGCGGCCGAGCTTTCGGGGGATGGGCAGCAGATCGACCTTGATCTTGCGCCCGAGCATATGGGGCGTTTGAAGATCCGGCTGGATATGACCGACGGGCAGGCGCAGGTGCGCTTTGTCACCGAGACGCCCGAAGCGGCACGGTTGTTGCAGCAGAACGAACACCGCCTGTCGGAATCGCTGTCCCGCGCGGGGCTGTCGCTGGGCGGGCAGGAAACCACGAGCCGCGACCCGCAGGGCGATCCTTCGGCGCGGGGGGGCAGGGCCGGGGGTCTTGCCGTTGAGCGGCCCGCAGAGGCCCGGACCAGCGCCCTGGTGGGCGGCCTGAGCGGCGGAGCCGCGGGCACGGCCGCGCGCGGGCTGGTGAACCTGATTGCCTGAGGACATGATCCATGAGCGTTGAAACCGTCGATCCCATCGAAAAGCCCGGAAAGATGAAGAAAATCATCGGTCTGCTGGGCAAGCTGATCCTGGCCGTGCTGCTGGTCGGTGGCGGCTTTGCGGGGGGGTATGTCTATTTCGCCAATCCGCTGTCGCCGACGCAGGGCATGCTGCAACTGATCCAGCCCGAGGCCGCCGGTGCAGGCGGCGGGGCCTATCCCGAGGGCGGGATGGAGAAGGTGGCCAAGGAAGTGCCGGAGGAGAAGCTTTTCGTCACCTCATACTTTACCTTCCCGGATGCGCTGACCTCCAACCTCAAGAATTCGCGGACTTTTCTTCAGGTGCAGGTCGGGGTTTCCACGCAATATGACGCGCAGGTGATCACCAATGTGGAGACCCACAAACTGGCGCTGCAATCGGACATGCTGGCGGTGATGGCGACATTCACCGAAGAGGATCTGGCGGACATGCCGGGGCGGGCGCGGTTGGCGGATGCGTTGAAGGACACGATCAACCAGAGACTGGTGAAGCTTGAGGGCTTTGGCGGGATCGAGGACGTGTTCTTTCCGTCCTTCATGATGCAGTAAGGGCCCCGGTCATGGCCAGCACGCCACGCAAGCTTTCTGCCAATGAGGTGGCCGCCCTGGTGGGCGGGCTGATGGATACCACGGGCTTCGGCACATCGGCCGACGGGGCGGAAGTTCGGCCCTATGTCTTTGGTTCCAATGACATTTCCATGATGGGCGATTACCACGCCCTGCGCATGATCAACGAACGTTTCTGCCGGATCGCGCGGTCTGTCTTTCTGCCATTGCTGCGCATCCAGCCGCGGATTTCGGCCTTTCCGGCGGAAACCCGCAGCTTTGACGACTATCGCAACAGCCAGGACAATTTCGTTTCGCTGACCAATACGCGGATCGAGGAGTTGCGCGGGAACCATCTGATCGTGATCCCGCCGCCCTTCATCAGCCTGCTGACCGATGCCTATTACGGCGGGTCGATCCGCTATGTGAAAAGCGGGCGAAACGAGTTCACCTCGACCGAGCAGCGGGTGATCGAGATCGTCACCGACCGGCTGAACAACGCGCTGCAACTGGCCTGGCGCGACCTGATGCATCTGACATTCAACGTCCAGAGCCGGGAAGAGAACATGCAGTTCGCGGCATTCGTCGATGGCGACGACATGATCGTTAACTGTTCCTTCATGGTTCAACTGCCCGACGCGGAACCGGCCAGCTTTGATATTCTGTATCCGTTCCAGACACTTAAGCCGATTTCAAGCCAGCTTCGTTCGCGCACGCAATCGGATACGGTGGAGGATGACGCAAGCTGGCGCGAACGGTTGGAGCGGGCGGTTCTTTCGGTGCCGCTGGAGGTGCGCACGCGGCTGTGCGAGCCGGACATCGCGCTGCGGCATCTGGCCAATCTGAAGGAGGGGGATGTGATCCCCGCCAAGGTTTCGGACAAGGTGGAAGTGCTGATTGATGGCAAGCCTTTCTTCGAAGCGGTTCCGGGCGAGATCGCGGGCAAGGCCGCGCTGAGCGTCACCAGACAGATAAGGGGTTGAGAAACGATGAGCGAAGCGGTCAAGACCGGCCCCGAGGGGCTGCGCCTGTTGGAAAACATCGGGGTCAGGCTGACGGTAGAGGTTGGCCGGGCGGAATTGACGATCCGGGATTTGCTAAGGCTTTCAGAGGGTTCGGTGATCGAGCTGGACAGGCTGGCGGGGGATCCGCTGGATGTTCTGGTGAATGGCACGCTGATCGCCAAGGGCGAGGTGGTGATGGTGGGCGAGCGGTTCGGCATCCGCTTTGGCCAGATCATCGACCCGGAAAAGCGGGCTGAATCGGTCTGATCGGGCCAAAAAGGGCGTGCCACGCCCGGTGCAGACAGCCGGTGCAGCGGCCCGTGCATACGCTGTATGCACGCGGCCGGGTGGGAGGGCGATCAGAGATCGCCCAGCGCGGCAAGGATGACCTGATAGGATTTCTCGCCGACCTTGGGCACCAGACGCAGATCCTGCACCAGTTTCCGGCGCGGCATGATGCGCACCTCTTCGAGATGCGTGTCGAAGAACGGATGTTGCAGCGCGCGTTCCGTCGGCAGGCCGTCGACGCGGCGGCGGTGGACCCATTCGCGAAGGTTTCCGGACATGATGCCCCCCCTTGGGCGTTGTTGCTTGCGGGGTGGACAGTGAGATCATCCGACGCCGAATGTTAGATCGACGGAAGCATGGGCCTTGGCCGAAAGTCCGGCGGGGGACGGGATGCGGGGGCGAAAAAAGTTCGATTTCGTTCCATCCGGCGGGCCGGGCGGCACGGGGCTTGCACGGAAGGGGTGACGAAACCCCTTGCCGGAGTGCCGATCCGTGGACGTAATCCGACCTGACCAGATCCTGACGCTTGCGCTGTTCATGGCCGTATTGGGCCTTGGCTGGCTGGTGGTGAAGCTGAACCGGGGGGGGCTGGCGCGCCGGATCGCGGGCCATCGCCGGATGGTGCTGGTGGAGGTGGCGGCGCTGTCGCCCACGGACCGGGCGATGATCCTGCGGGTGGATGCGCGCGAGTTCCTGATCCTGCGCTGCCGGGGCGAGGCGCCGGTGCTGACCGCGCTGCCCGAGGGCAGCGGGCCCCCTGCCCTGCCCGCGCAAGCGGCGGAGGGCGCGGCATGAGACGGCTGATCCTGACGCTGGCCCTGCTTGCGCTGCCCGGGGTGGCCATGGCGCAGGGCCTGCCCGCGCTGACCCTGACGGAAGGCGAGGGCGGGACGACCTATTCGCTGTCGCTGCAGATCGTGGCGCTGATGACGGCGCTGACGGTGCTGCCTTCGATCGTGCTGGGGATGACGGCCTTCACGCGGATCATCATCGTGCTGTCGATCCTGCGGCAGGCCCTGGGCACGCAGCAGACGCCGCCCAATCAGGTGCTGGTGGCGCTGGCGCTGTTCATGACGTTCTTCGTGATGCAGCCCACGATGACGCGCTTTTATGACGAGGCGATGGGGCCCTATCTGGATGGCCAGTTGCCCGCGGATCAGGCGATCACCATCGGGACCGGGATCATCAAGGGGTTCATGATCGAGAATACCCGGGCGAATGACCTGATGATGTTCCAGCAGCTTGCCGGGGATGAGGCCTATGCGGAACAGGCGGATGTGCCGCTTTCGGTGCTGCTGCCGGCCTTCATGACATCGGAGCTGAAGACGGCCTTCCAGATCGGGTTCCTGATCTTTCTGCCCTTTCTGGTGATCGACATGGTTGTCGCCTCGATCCTGATGGCGCTGGGGATGATGATGCTGTCGCCGATGCTGGTGTCCTTGCCGATCAAGCTTTTGCTGTTCGTGCTGGTGGATGGCTGGGCTTTGACCGTGGGGTCGCTGGCGGCCACCTATGGCGTGGGGGGCTGAGATGGAGTTCGACGCGAATATCAGCCATTTGCAGATGGCCTATTGGCATATCCTGATGGTGGCGGGGCCGGTTCTGGTGGTGGCGCTGATCACGGGCCTGGTGATCGGGATCGTGCAGGCGGCGACGTCGATCAACGAGCAGACGCTGTCCTTCGTGCCGAAGCTGGCGATTTCCATGCTGACCATGGCCTTGGCATCCGGGTTCATGCTGACGGTGATGACGGATTATTTCCAGACCATCTTTGAAGCGATCCGGGCGATACGCTGATGGGGGGAGAGGGCTTTCCGCTGCCGGGCATGGGGCTGACGGCCATTGTGGAATGGCTGGCTGTCTATCTGTTCGCCATGCTGCGGATCGGGGCGTTCCTGCTGGCCTCGCCGGCCTTTGGCGGGCGGTTCGTGCCGTTGCAGGTGCGGATCGTGGCGACGGCGGTGCTGGCCTTGCCGGTGATGGCGGGCGGCGTGGCGTTGCCGGGGCCGGCGGAGCTGGCGGGGTTGCAGGCGGTGCCGCTGGTTCTGCGGGAGCTGGCGGTGGGGCTGGTGGGGGGGCTGGTGCTGACGATCCTGTTCGGGGCGGCCACGCTGGCGGGCGACCGGATCGCGGCGACGGCGGGCCTTGGCTTTGCGGCGCAATACGACCCCTCGGCGGGCGGGCAGACGCCGGTGGTGGCGCAGATCTTTGGCCTGTTCCTGACCATGGTGTTCTTTTCGGTGAACGGGCATCTGGCGGTGATCCGGATCGTTCTGGAAAGCTATGTGATGCTGCCCCCGGGCGGCGAGATCGACCTGCCGCGTCTGGTGCAGGCGGGGCTGATCGCGGGCGGGCGGATGTTCGTTCTGGGATCGGCGATGATGCTGCCGGTGGTGGCGGCGCTGCTGTTGCTGAACGTGGTGGTGGGCGTGCTGACGCGATCCGCGCCGACGCTGAACATCTTTTCCTTTGGCTTTCCGGTGACGATGACGGTGACCCTGATCCTGCTTTACCTGACCGCGCCGGGCATGGCGACGGCGCTGGAGGACGTGGTGTTCGAGGGCGTGGGGATGCTGGAGGCACTGTTGCTGGGGGGCGGCAATGGCTGAGGATGACGGCGCGGAAAAGTCACAGGAACCGACGCAGAAGCGCAAGGATGACGCGCGCGAGGATGGGTCTGTCCTGACATCGAAAGAGGCGATGATCTTTGCCGGTTTCGCCGTGGGGACCGGGATGATGGCGCTGGCCCCGGCGGTGATGCCCGCGACGCTGCCACGGTTCAGCGGTTACTTCGCGATGGGGCGGGTGGCGGATCTGGATGCCATCGTGGCGGCGCGGATCGGGACGGCCTTCTGGCAGGTGCTGGGCGTGGCGGTGGCGGTGGCGCTGCCCATGGTTCTGGCCACGATCGCGGTGCAGATCGTGATGGGGGGGTTGCACTGGTCGCCCAAGGCGATGGGGTTCAAGGCCAGCCGGATCGACCCGCTGGCCGGGCTGAAGCGGATGTTTTCGGGCAATGCGCTGGTGGAACTGGGCAAGGCGGTGGCCAAGGTCGTGGTGCTGGGCGCGATTGCCTGGGGGATGATGGGCGGGATGCTGCCCGCGCTTGACCGGCTGTGGCAACTGACCCCGGGCGCCGCGGCGGGGGTGATGGGATCGGCGGTGATGCGGCTGATGGCGGGGCTGGTGCTGGGGCTGGCGGCCATCGCGGCGATCGACGTGGCATGGCAGGTGATCAAGCTGCGCAAGCAGTTGATGATGACGCTGCAGGAGGTGAAGGAAGAGAACAAGGAACAGAACGGATCGCCCGAGGTGAAGGGGCGGATGCGGCAGTTGCAGATGCAGGCGAGCCGCGACTCCGCCAAGCGGCGGCGGGCGCTGGACGATGTGCCGCGCGCGACGGCCATCGTCACCAACCCGACGCATTTCGCGGTGGCGCTGCGCTATGTGCCGGGCGAGACGCGGGCGCCGGTGATCCTGGCCATGGGCAAGGGGCCGATGGCGCAGGAGATCATCGCGCGGGGCCGCAAGGTGGGGCTGGCGCCGGTGCAGATCCCGCTGCTGGCGCGGGCGCTTTATTTCACCGGCGATATCGGGGCCGAGATCAACGAACAGCTTTACGCGGCCGTCGCGGCGGTGCTGGCGCATGTCTACCGGCTGGACCGGGGCGAGGGATCTTCGGTGCCGGAGGTCGAGGTGCCGCCCGAGTTGCGCTTTGGCGAGTTCGGGCAGCGTGAAGGATGAGGAAGGGCATGACGAAACGGACGCAGAAAAGCACGGGCGAGATGATTTCGACGCTGGTCTTTGCCATGGGGGGGCTGGTGCTTCTGGGGGCGGCGCTGGATCCCGGGTTCGGGATGATGGAGCGGGTGGCGATGGGGATCGGCGCGCTGGGCGGCTTTGCCGCGGCGGGGCGGTTCGGGATCGCGGCCATTCTGGCGCGGCGGCGGTGATGGCACGGGTCTTGCTGTGAAGAGGGGCAAACGCAAGGAGAGGGCCATGACGGGCGAGGCCGACGAAACGGATGAGGGCATCCGCCGCGCGCTGGATGCGGCGCAGGCGGCCAATGATGCCGCGCAGGACATGGCCGAGCTTTCGGCGGCGCATCGGGCCTTTGCCGAGGCGGTGATGCAGGGCCAGCGGCGCAACACGATGCTGGCCGCGGGGGCCGCCGCCGGGGCGGCGGTGGCGCTGGTGCTGGGGGGGCTGGTCTATTTCCGGTCGGTCGCGGATCTGCGGGATGCCGCGGCGGTGCAGGGTGACGCGGCGAAGCTGCTGGTGGAGGAGCTGAAGCTGATCGACGGGATCGGCGATACGGTGGCCGAGCAGCAGGCGGTGATGAAGACGGATCTTCTGGCGACGCTGGAGACGGTGAAGGATGAGGTGCGCCGCGCGGCGATGTCGGCCGCCGCGCCGGAGCCCGCCCCGCCCGCCGCCGAGATGGAGGCGCAGATGGCGCAGGCCATCCGCGATGGCGTGAAGACGGATATGGAGGCCATGCGCGACGAGATCCTGACGGCGCTGGCCGAGATGGAGATGGAAATGGCCGGGGGTGGGGCCACGCCCGCCGAGATGACCGAATTGCTGGCCGGCGTGAAGGCACTGGTGGCGGCAGGGGGTGGCGGCGATGCCGCGGCCGGGTCGGCGCGGCCTGCGAAGCCGAAGGCCAAGCCCAAGGCGAAGCCCGCGGCGGCGGTATCGTCGGGGCCCGATCCCTTTACCTATCCGTGATTTCCCTTTTGCTGAGTGGAGCGACATGGCACAGGACATCCCCCCGACCGAGACGCCTGAAACCGCCCTTCGCCTGCGCGGCGATGGCCTGACGCCTGCCGGGCTGGGCCTTGGCCTGCGCGGCGGCGATGTGCTGGAGCGGATCAACGGCCTGCCGTTTCACGGCAACGAGGCCGCCTTGCAGCAGCGCTTTGCCGCAGCGGCGGGCAAGCCGCAGGCGCTGGGTTTCCGGCGCGGGGCGGAGGAGATTCTGGTGCTGGCGGACCGGGCCGCGCTGGGGCGGTGGGAAAGCATCCCCTGCCCGCCCGCGGATGCGGCGGCGGAGGTGCATCGCATCGACCCGGCGGGATTGCAGAACTTTGAGGTGATGCGGTCGGGCGACGGGATCTATGACATCTATCCGATGAAGCCGTCGGTGATGGCAATGATAGCGCCGCCGCTCTGGCTGTTGCAGATGCGGCTTTGGGTGCAGGGGGCGACGCTGGTGGCGGGGCTTGTGGCCGCGGCGGTGGTGACGCCCTGGCTGGCGGCGGCGGTCTGGCTGGCGGCGGGGGTCTGGGTGCGGGATTCGGCCAATGCCTTTCTGCGGATGGACAGGCTTGGGCGGGGCCTGAGCTTTGCCGGGGTGATCGCCGCGCGCAGCGAGAGCGAGGCGCATCGCCGCCATCTTGTGGCGCAGCCGGGGGATCGCAACCTGTTTGCCACCGAACCGCGCCGCGCCGAGCAGGCGGCCTGACCGGCCTTCGCCCTTTTGGACAAGAGAAAAGGCCCGCAGGACGCGGGCCTTTTCGTTGCCGTGAGCGGGAGACCTGACGTCCCGTTCCGGAAAGCTAGATCTGCGAGACGATGGCGCGGCGGCGGCGATCGACCGATGAGGGGATGCGCAGCTGATCGCGGTATTTGGCGACGGTGCGGCGGGCGAGCTGCACCCCATCCTCGGCCCCGATGACGCGGGCGATGTGATCGTCGGACAGGGGTTCTTCGGGGTTTTCGGCGGCGATCATCTTCTGGATGCGATGGCGCACGGCGGCGGCGGATCCCGCCTCGCCGGCATCGCCATCGCGGCTGGCCAGCGCCGCGCTGAAAAAGGCTTTCAGCGGGAAGGTGCCCTGCGGCGTGGCCATCAGGATGCCCGAGCAGACGCGCGAGACGGTGCTTTCATGCACGCCGATCGCCTCGGCCACTTCGCGCAGGACCATGGGGCGCATGCGCGACGCGCCCTGTTCGAGGAATTCGGTCTGGCGGCGGACCACCTCGGCCCCGACCTTGAGGGTGGTCTGGTTGCGGTGTTCGACAGCGCGCGAGAGCCAGCGGGCGACGGAGAGGCGTTCGGAGACATAGGCGTTCGCCTCGACCCGGCGGGTGGAGAGGCGGCGCGCCTCGCCTTCGCGGACGACGACGGTGGGCAGGGTGGAGCGGTTGAGATCGACGCGCCAGCCATCGGCGCCGCGCGTCACGATGAGATCGGGGGCGCGCTGCGGCAGGGGGGTGGCGTCGAAGGTGGCGCCCGGCTTGGGGTTGAAGCTGCGGATCTGGCGCAGCATCGCCTTGAGTTCGTCCATCCCGACATTGCAGGCGCGGCAGAGGCCGCGCAGATCGGCCTGGGCCAGCATGGGAAGGTTGTCGAGCAGCGCGGCGAAGGCGGGCGTGAGCAGGCCCTGATCGGCGGCCTGCAGGCGCAGGCATTCGGCGAGGTTGCGGGCAAAGAGCCCGGCGGGTTCCACGCGCTGCAGTTTGGAGAGGAGGCTTTCCGCCTCGTCTTCAGAAACGAACAGACGTTCGGCAATGGTCGAGAGGGGTTGGCCAAGCCAGCCCGAGGGTTCGAGCGCATCGAGGAACGCCTCGGCCATCAGCGACTCGGCCGGGGAAAGGGGAAGGCGCGCCACTTCGGCGGCGGCATGGGCATAGAGCGAGGGGCCGGGATCAGCGGCGAGCTGACCAAGCCGGTCCCAATCGCCTTCGCCCGAGCGCAGCTGCGAGGGAAGGGTCAGGTCGCGGGTGCTGCGCGGCTGGGCGGCGCGGGAGCCGAGATCGAGGAAAGGGTTCTCTTCCGCCTGGGATTCGATGAAGGATTGCAGGTCGGTATTGCCCATTTGCAGAAGCTGGATCGCCTGCTGAAGCTGGGCGGTGACAACAACGGATTGGCGTTGGCCGATGGATTGTGCGGTGAAAAGCTGCATGGTCAATAACTCCTTGCAGGAACATTGACCGATACCCGCAGGGCCTTGCAAAATTTCCGTTTGATACCCCTAAAATGGCCGAAAGCCGACTTTTCGGCTTTTTTGACACCCCGTAAGGCATTGAAAATAAAAGATACCCCCGGTTCGGATGGACCGAGGGTATCCTTTTGTCTGTCAGGAAATCGTCAGCCGCGGAGCAGACTCAGGACGTTCTGCTTGGACGAGTTGGCCTGTGCGAGCATCGCGGTCGCGGCCTGGCTGAGGATCTGGCCGCGGGCGAGGTTCGTCGATTCCTTGGCGAAGTCGGCGTCCACGACCTGCGAGCGGGCGGTCTGAACCGAAACCGAGATGTTGGTCAGGTTCGAGATCGTCGAGTCGAGGCGGTTGGACTGGGCACCGAGGTTACCGCGCGCCTGGCTGATCTTTTGCAGGGCGACGTCGATCACGCCGATGGCCTTGGCCGCGTTTTCGGCGGTGGACAGGTCGATATTGGCGACCGAGGACAGTTCGGCATCCTTGGCACGATCCGAGAAGAAGCCGACTTCGGTGACCGTCGCGGTGCCGGCATCATCGGCGTTCGAGGTGTTGACCGAGAAGGTCTGGGTCGAGGTGAAGGTCACTTCGCCGGTGACGGTGGCCGAGGTGCGGACATCGGCCGCGGTCGCGGTATCGTGGTCGAGGACGACGGCGGAGCCGACGGCGGTGCCTTCGCTATCCAGCGCCGTCACCGAGAGGTTCGGTTCCGAACCGACAGCCGCGCCGGAGTTGGTGGCGGTGAAGCCGGTGATGGCGATGTTGGCGCCGGTCGAGTTCGTCAGGATGATCTCGCTGTTGTCGTCGCCCATCGAGGCGGTGACGCCGGTCTTCGTCGTCTGGCTGTTGATGGCGTCGCGCAGCGAGCGCATGTCATTCACATCGCCGATGGCGACGGTGCCGATGGAGGTGCCGTTGACCGAGAAGCTGACCATGCCTTCATCCGTCAGGCCCGAGAGGCGCGCCTTGGTGGTGGCGGTGGCCTCGACCCCGGTCTGGGCGGATTTGGAGTTCACTTCGGCCGCGAGTTCGGAGGCCGACATGGTGGCCGTCGCCGAGATGGTGGTGGAGCCGGCGAAGCCCGAGATGGCGAGCGTCTGCGCGCCGCGGGTGCCTGCCGGGGTGGTGGCGTTGTCGGCGATGGAGACGTTCGATTTGACCTTGTAGGCGCCGATATCGGTGGCGGCGGTCGAGTCGATCGAGATCGAAAGGGTCTGGCCCGCATCGGCACCGATCTGGAACTGCTTGCCGTTGAAGGAGCCGTCCATGACCTTCATGCCGTTGAAGGTGGTGTTTTCGGCGACGCGGTTGATTTCCGCGACCAGCTGGCGGGCTTCTGCCGTGATGTTGCCGCGGTCAGAGCCGGTGTTCGTGTCGTTGGCCGACTGCACGGCCAGTTCGCGGACGCGCTGCAGCATGTTCGAAACTTCGACATGCGCGCTTTCCGTCGTGTCGAGCAGGTTCTTGCCGTCCGAGGCGTTGCGGATGGCCTGGTTGATGCCCATCACCTGCGAGGTCATCTTTTCGGCGATGGCCATGCCGGCCGCATCGTCCTTGGCGGCGTTGATCCGCAGGCCCGAGGACAGGCGGGTCATCGCGGTGTTGAAGTCGTCGTTCACCTTGGTCATGTTCGCCTGGGCGGCGATGGCACCGATATTCGTATTGATCGTCGTCATGGTTTCAGCCTCCTGAATTACCCATCGCGCCTTGTTGCGCTCGGGAATGACAACGGCGCTATCCGGAGATGTTTAGCGAGAGCGGCGAGAATCCCGAAAATCGCGGGGATGGGCCGGGTCGCGAAGTCATGTCGTAAAAGAATCCGTGCGTATGTACGCGAAAGGGTATCAGTGGCGGGTTTCGATCCGTTCTAGGGGCCAGACGAGGAATTTCCGGAGCTGCCCCCATGGATATCGCAACGCTAGTCGGCCTGCTGGGTGCGATCGCGATGATCATCGGTTCGATGATCTTTGCCGGTGGCGTGATGCCCTTTGTCGATGTCGCGTCCCTTGTCATCGTGTTCGGGGGGACCTTCTTCATCGTGATGATGAAAATGCCGATGGGCGTGTTCGTGGGCCATTTCAAGGCGCTGGGAAAGGCGTTCAAGCCGACGACCTTTGATCTTTCGCAGATCGTGGAGCGGATGGTGGAGCTTTCCACGCTGGCGCGGAAGGACGGGATGATGGCGCTGGAGGGCCAGCAGGTGCCCGACCGGTTCTTCGAGCGCGGGTTGCAGATGCTGATCGACGGATCGGACGAGGCCAAGCTGGTGAAGGCGCTGAAGCAGGAGATCAAGGCGATGAAGGCGCGCCACGAGGGTGTGCATAGCGCGATCAAGGCCTGGATCGACTTTGGCCCCGCGATGGGGATGATCGGCACGCTGATCGGGCTGGTGCTGATGCTGGGCAATATGAGCGACCCGAAATCCATCGGCCCGGCCATGGCGGTGGCGCTGCTGACCACACTTTACGGCGCGCTGATCGCCAATGTGCTGTTCGGGCCGATCCTTGCCAAGCTGGAAGGCTATAGCGCCGATGAGGTGACCTATCGCGAGATGGTCATCGAAGGGCTGCGCGGGATCGCGCGTGGCGACAGCCCGCGCAACGTGCAGGAGCAGATGGTGACCGCCCTGCCGCCGAAGGAGCAGGCGCGGCTGATGGCCGCGTAAGGGGGGTGGGAGATGGCCAGTTCCGCCAAGGTTACGCTGCTGCGGCCACCGCCGCCCGCTGTCGAGGATGACGATGACGACGACGGGCCGAAGTGCCCGCCAGTGGGGGCGCCGGCATGGCTTGCCACATTCGCGGATATCGCCACGAACCTGATGGCGTTTTTCGTGCTGATCCTGGGGTTCGCGAAGTTCGACGAGGTGAGCTTCAAGAAGATGGCCGGATCCATGCGCGAGACATTCGGCACGCAGATGGTGGCGCCGATGCTGGAACATCCGGAGGCTGGCACGATCCTTGAAATGAACTTCAAGCCGCAGGGGATGCCCCCTGACACGGTGAGCGGGGAAGAGCCGCCGACCGGGGATGAGGGCGACTGGAACGGACGGGACGGGGCGAACGATGCCCGGTCGCCCGAAGAGAAGGCGGCGGCAGCGGCGGCGAATGCCGCGGCAGAGGCATTGATGGAGGCGCTGGCCTCGGGGCAGTTGACGGTGGAACAGGGCGACCAGAGCGTGACGGTGAAGCTGCCCGAAGGGGCGGGTCAGCCGAGTGCGGCGGACGTGGCCGAGATGCTGGCCTCGCTTGCCGGGCCGGGGGCGGAGGCGCCCAAGGGCGCGGAGCAGGGCCAGAAGACGGGTGCCGAGACGGGCGATGCCACGGGCAACGATCCCAAGCAGCAGATCGCGGCCCCCGACCAGCCCGCCGAGGACGGCAGCGGCGAGGCGGCGCCGGGACAGGGCGGCGCGGGCGGCACATCGCAGGGCCGCGCGTGAGCCCGGGCTTTGCCGAGGGCAAGCTGAGCGTGGCGCTGCGCGATCAGGCGGCGCAGGGGCGCTGTGGAGGCGGGCGGCGCGACGGGGCGGTGTTCGTGACCGTGGGGGCGGGCGGGGCCTTTGCCTCGGGTTCGGCGGATCTGACGCCGGAGGCGAAGAGATCCTGCGCGAGATCGCGGGATCGGCGCTGAGCCCAGTGCCAAGATCACCGTGACGGGCCATACCGATGACGTGCCGCCGGCATCGCCTTTGTGGACAATTTCGGGCTGGGGGCGGCGCGGGCCTCGTCCGTGGTGCGGGAACTGGTGGAGAGCGGCGGGGTGAATGCCGCGCAGATCACCGCCGTATCGAAGGGCGAAACCGCGCCGGTGGCGGACAATGCCACGGCGGAGGGCCGCGAGAAGAACCGCCGGATCGAGATCGAGATCGACTATGGCACGCCGGATGGCGCGCAGGGGACGGGACGGAACTAAACTTTTGCGGGGCGACTGCCGTTAAGGTTGTGTAGGGAAAAAGGGCTGAACGCATGGCCGTCGATGTCTTGACTTCGCTGAACAAGAACGGCTCGGGGTTGAACCTGCGCGAGCTGTCGACGACGCTTGCCACGGCCAGAACGGCACCGCGGATCCCGAGGCGCAGAACAGCAAGGTGGAGGCGGCGCAGCTTTCCATTTCGGCGCTGGGTCAGGTGCGATCGCAGATGAACGAATTGTCGGCCGCGGTGACGGTGCTGCGCGAGAACCCCGTGCTGGCGGCGAAATCGGGCAATGCGGGCGTGGGGGTGACGATCACCGATCCCGTCGAAGATCAGCAATACGGCCATGTCGGTGGGGGTGGAGCAGCTGGCCACGCGGCGGGTTCTGGAATTTGCCGGGTTCACCGCGCGATGCGCTGGTGGGGGCAGGGACGTGCAGATCGAGATCGGTGCGTGGTATGAGGATACAGGCGGCAATCCCGCCTTTGCGGTGAACCCCGAAAGCACCGGTGCGGACGCTGGACGTTCCTTCGGGCGTGACGCTGGAGATGCTGGCCGAGACGCTGGACGGGCTGCCGGGGCTTTCGGCGCGGGTGCTGGACAAGGGCGACGGGACATTCTCGCTGGGTGTGGTGAGCGAGCCGGGCGCGGGATCGGCGCTGCGCTTTACCGTGAACGAGACGGTGGCGGGGCTGGGGGCGTTCGACACCACCGCGACGAATGAGACGGTGCAGATTCAAGGGGCGCAGGATGCGGTTCTGTCGGTGGACGGGATCGTGGTGTCGCGCCCGACGAACACGATCGACGACCTGATCCCCAGCGCGGTGCTGGACATCACCGCCCCCGCCGGGACGGAGACGACGATTTCCTTCAGCCGGGATATCGAGACGGCGCGGGTGAACATGCAGGCGCTGGTGGAGCAGTTGAACCTTGCGCGGAAGGTGCTGACGGATCTGTCGGCGCGCGGCACCGCGGATACGACGGCGGGCGCGCTGGCGGGGACCGGCTGATCGAGAAGATGAAGACGGATCTTGCCTCTCGCTTCTTTCGGGGCCGATCACCGGATTTGGCGCGGGATCGAAGCGGCTGTCGGATTTCGGGGTGGCCACCAATCGCGACGGATCGCTGCGGCTGGATGCGGTGCGGTTCGAAGGCAACTCACCGCCGATCCGGCGGCCTTCGACATGGTCTTTTCGAACCGGCTTTCGGCCTCGACCTGCGGGGTGGGTGACAGGACGCCCGGGCTGCAAAGGGCAGGGGCTATGCCTTTGTCCGTGATGCAGTGACGGGGAAGCCACGCTGAACGGCGAGACGATGCCGGGCCTTTCGGCGGGGGATGCACTGGACGCAATACATCCTGTTCAGCGGCGAGATGGCCGGGCTGCGGGTGACGGTGCCCGATGACCTGACATCGACCGAGGTGCGCTTTGGCAAGAGCTTCCTGAGTTCGCTGGAGGCGATGCTGAGCACCGCGCTTTCGGGTGAACGACAGCCTGAACGAACGCGAGAGCCAGTTGAACACCCGGGTCACCGAAGCGACCGACCAGATCACCGCGCTTGAGGCGCGCACGGCGGCGATCGAGAAGCGCTATCTGTCGCGCTTTACCGCGATGGAGACGGCGATTGCCGGGCTGAAGAGCACGGGGGCCTATCTGGACAACCTTGTGGCGCAGTGGAACAAATCCAGCTGAGCCAGAGGCCGCGCGGCTGCGCGGCCCGGCCTGATCAGGCGACGAGGCCGCGGCGGATGCCGAACTTCTTCATCTTTTCGATCAGCGTGGTGCGGCGCAGGCGCAGCGCATCGGCGGCCTGTGCGACATTGCCCTGCCGCTTGTCCAGCGCGGCCTCGATCAGGGCGACCTCGATATCGCGGATATAGCCGCGCAGGTCGATATCGTTCAGGCGGGCCAGCGCATCGTGGAATTGCGAGGGATCGGGAAGATCGCCCTTGTCGGCCGGGGCCGGGGGTTCGGGGAGGGAGAAATCCTCATCCTCGGGCGCGGGCATTTCCATGCCGAGCAGGTTGTCGCGGACATGGCGCGCGGTGACCATGCGGCCCGGCAGCATGACGAAGGCGCGCATCAGGACGTTCTTCAATTCGCGGATGTTGCCCGGCCAGGGATGGGCGGAGAGGGCGCGCAGCGCGCCGAGATCGAAATGCGGAACCTCGGCCATGGGGTTGGCGGCGCTGTAATCCTCGATCAGGCGGGCGAGGATGAGCGGGATGTCGGCGGTGCGTTCGGCAAGGCTGGGCACCGAAAGCGGGAAGACCGAGATCCGGTAGAAGAGATCGGCGCGGAAATCGCCCGCGTCGACGGCGGCGTTCAGATCGCGGTGGGTGGCGGTGACGAGGCGGAAATCCACCATCTGTTCGGAGGTGCCACCGAGGCGCTGGATCCGGCGGGTTTCGAGGACGCGCAGCAGCTTTGCCTGCAGGGCAAGCGGCATGTCGCCGATTTCATCGAGGAAGAGCGTGCCACCCGCCGCCTGTTCGATGCGGCCCGGGCGGGCCTTTTCCGCGCCGGTGAAGGCGCCCTTTTCATGGCCGAAGAGTTCGCTTTCCAGAAGCTCGGCCGGAATGGCGGCGCAGTTCACCGCGACCATGGCCCCCGACCGGCCCGAGGCGCGGTGCAGCGCTTCGGCGACCAGTTCCTTGCCGGCCCCGGTGGGACCACGGACAAGCACGGCGGCATCGGAGACGGCCACGGCAGAGATCATCCGCTTGAGTTGGCGCATCGGGGCGGTTTCCCCGACGATCACGCGATCAATCAAATTCACCGGAACAGGAATGGCATGAGCAGAAATGTCACGAGCAATCCACTGAGTCGTCATAACTAACCTCCAACGGCACCTTGGGTTCACATGATAGGGAGTCGGGCTGCGGATCAACGCGATCACAGTCGGGTGAACGGGGGAGATTGGGATGGCGGACGCCCGTAGCGGTGGGAATGACCCATACTTTCGTCTGTATGGTTTCGTGTTAATTAACAATCACTTAAAAGCGCATAGATCGTTGGTTTATGGCATTTCCATAAGGATCTGGCGCATCGCCGCGACCTCGGGCCAGCGGTGGCGCAGGCGGGGGGGCAGGTTTTCGGGCAAGGCGAGGCTGGTGCTGGCGGCGGCGATGACCATGGGCAGGTCGGGCGGCGCGGCGCGCTGCGTTCCGCGCCGCCCGGGGCGGGCGGGGGGCGCGGTATCGGCGGCGGCGGTGACCTGTGGCATGTCTTTGGGGGTGTCGCCCTCGTCGCCGATGGCATCGAAGGGGGTTTCGCCCTCGAAACCGTCGGCGGGAGGGGCGGAGGCCAGCGCCACGAGGGGCGAGCCGGAGCGGGCGAGAATGCCGTCAAGCTGTGCGGGAATGGCCGCGAGGAGGACGCGCGCGCCGTCTTTGGGGGCGTCGTCGCCGGGATCGACGGGGGAGAGTTCGAAACTGTCGCGGGCGGCCATCACCTTGCGCAGGTAGCGCTTGCCGCGTTCGGGATCGGTGGAGTGATAGGCCGAGGCGGCCACATCCCATGACCCAAGGCGGTTGTAGAGTTCCACCATGAAGCGGGCGGCGTAGCGGGTGTTGCGGGCGGGATCCATCATGTCTTCGGGGCTGGCGAAACCTGCGGAATGCCATTTCCAGTTCAGCTGCATGCAGCCCACGTCGATATTGGTGACGCCATCGGCCACGGCCTGTTTCAGATAGGCGAGCGCCTCTTCGCGGGTGTCGAAATACATCCCCTTGCCGCCCTGGTTCAGTGTCCAGGGCCAGGGGGCGATGCCGCCCTTGCCATCGCCGCGGCCGGCCTCGACCAGGGAAATGGCGGGAAGCAGGCCATCGGGAAGCCCGGCCTCGGCCCCGGCCTCGGCCGCGAGGCGGGCGCAATCCTGCGCGGCGGCAAGGCCGGGCAGGAGGAGGGCAAGCGAAAGGAAAAGGGCGCGCAACATGCGGTGCTGTTGCAAGGCCCGGGCCAGTTGGGCGCGGCTTCAGCGCATGTAATCGAAAAGGCTGGAGCCGTTGATCTTGACGAAGGTCTGCTGCGACGCCTGTTCGGTGAGCAGAAGCTGTTGCAGCTTTGTGATGGCGGCGGCGACGTCGAGATCCTGCAGGTTGGCGATGGACTGATCCATGCGCAGCTTGCGATCGGCCAGCACGGCGGCATGATCTTCGGCGAGGCGGCCAAGGGCGCCCACCTCGGCCCGCTGGGCGGCGGCGTGTGAGACAGCATCGCCGAAAAGGCCGACCATATGGCTGGAGGACATGCGTTCGGTGCGCAGGCCCACGCCCACGGCATTGGGGATGAAGGCATCGTCGAGGGCCACGAAGCTGGCCACAGGCTGGCGTCCGGCGGTGGGCTGGACGAAGTTGCTGACGGTGATGTCGCCGCGGGATTCGAAGATCAGGCTTTCGCCATCATCGGCGATGCGGGCGGTGATGCCGGTGCCGGGGGTGGCGGCGTTGACCGCGTCGCGCAGGACGGCGGGGGTGCCGCGCATCACCTCGGCCGAGATTGTGGCGCTGCCGTCGGGGCCGGTGAGGGTGAAGCTGAGATTGACCGGATCGCGGGTGGCGGCGGGGGTGAAGAGGCCCTGATTGGGGACGCGGTGATCGGGGCGCGAGGGTTGCAGCGGCAGGGACAGGGTGGCGATCAGATCATCGACCATGTCGAAGAGGCTGCGGGTGCCATCGTTATCGGTGGGGACGGACATGAACACCTCGGCCCCGTTGAGGCCGGTGGCGAGGGTGGCGGTTTCCGACATGCGCAGCGTGGGGCGGCCGCCATCGCCGCGATAGACGACGCCCTGCGGGCCTTCGGCGAAGGGTTCGGCGCTGCCGAAGCCGGCAAAGAGCGGCAGGCCCATCGTATCGCGGGCATTGGCCACGGTCTTGAGCGCGGTGCGCAGCGAAAGCGCCTCGGCCCGGAGGCCGGCGATGCCTTCCTCTGTCAGCGTGTCATTGGCGGCCTGAATCGAAATCTGCTGGAATTCGCGGACGATATTGCCCAGTTCCCCCATCGCCAGATCGGCCTGATCCAGCCGGTCGGTGGCGAGTTGGGAATTTTCGGTGAAGCGGGCCACGGCGGCGCTTTGTTCGGTGACGACCGACAGCTTGGCCGCGCGCATCGGATCGGCGGAGGGGCGGGGATCGTTCTTGCCCGACGAGATCTGCGATTGGAGATCGGCCACCTCGGCGGAGAGGCGGTTGAAATTCTCCATCGAGATCTTGCCGAAAAGCGCGTTGCCGATGCTGGCGGTCATGGGTCAGACCTTTCAGAGCGAGTTGATCAGGGTGTCGAACATTTCCTGGGCGACGACCATGATCTGGGCGGCGGCCTGGTAGTTCTGTTGCAGTTCGAGCATGCGGGCGGCCTCGGCATCCAGATCGACGGCGCCCTGTTCGGCATCGGCGCGGCGGATCGTGTCGTTTACCGCGGTGCGGGCGGAGAGGGTCTGTTTCGCTGCGGCGGCGCGGGTGCCGGTTTCGGATTGGAGGTCCGACAGGATGCGGGCAAAGCCGCCGCGGCCGGTGGCGACATCGGCGAAGCGCAGGGCGAGGATGCTGTCGAGCGCGCGGCCGTCGTTGCGGCCATCGCTGTTCGGGGTCAGGCGGAAGGCATCGCCATCGACGGGGTTGCCGTTGACGGCGATGGAGAGGCCGTCGATCACCGCGCCGCCCGAGGCATCGAGGACGCGCGTGCCGATGGAATGGCCGGTGGCGATGTCGAAAAGGCCGACCGTGCCTGAGGTGGCATCGAGCATCCGCAGTTCCACGGCGGGGGCGGTGCTGGGCGGGGCGCCCGCGGTGACGGAGCCCGCCATGCGCAGGTTGCCGGTGCCCGTCATGACAACGATCAGGTCTTCGGGCGGCAGGTTGCCCAGCGTGAGCCGCTGCCCGGCGAGCGAGGCGGTGCTGGCGGCAAGCTGCAGGGGGGCGGCGTCGGAGGCGGCAAGGTCGATCCGGTCGCCCGCGACGGAAAGCGAGGCTCCGAGCGAGGAGAGACCCGTGGCATCGGCACCGGGCAGGATGCGGGCGGGGGCGCTGCCTGCGGGCAGTTCCAGCGTGATCGCGCCCAGCCCATCGACAGTGGCCGTGCCGGGGAAGCCGGGCGGCAGGGTGACCGTCGGCCCGCCGCCGACGGCGAGGGTGTAAAGCGTGGTGCCGATTTCCACCTGAAGCGCGGCGGGAAGGCCCGCGGGATTTGCGGGCTGGCCAGTCAGGCGGGTGACGGGGGCCTGTGCCGGGGCGATGCCGAAGGCCGCAGCGCCCGTAGTGGCGGGGACGGTGACGAAGCCCGCATCGGTGCTGCCGCCGTTGACGGTGATCTGAAGGCGGTTCGCACCATCGAAGGCCGCCGTGATGCGGCCGGTTTCGGGGCCGGTGACCTGCACCGCGCCGCCTGTCATGCGCAGGACGTAATCCGCGCCATCGACGCGGATCAGGGTCGAGGCGCCTTCGGCGGGCAGTTGGGCCAGTGCCGCGCCGGAAAGCGTGGCGGTGGGCATGTCTTCGCGCAGGAGGGCGGCGAGGCCCGCCGCGACATCGGCGGCGGAGGTGGCGGCGATGCTGGCGCTGTTGAGCGTGACGCTGCGCCCGCCGAGGGTGAGGCTGTAATCCGTGGGCCCGGCCATGGCGGCGCTGCCATCGGTGGCGGCGCTGGTGCCATCGAAGGCGGGATCGAAGCCAAGGGTCAGGCTGCGCTGCGCCCCGGCGGCGGCGGAGGTGGAGGTGATCAGGCCGCCCGAGAAGGCATCGGCGGCGGAATCGATCCGGTTGGCGTCGATGGTGACGGTGAAGGTGCTGTTCTGTGTCAGATGGACCTGACCGGAGAGGCGCACGGCATCCTGCCCCGCGCCAAGGGTGACCGCCGCCCCCTGCGCCAGACCGCTGGCATCGGAGGGCTGCAGGCTGGCGGTGCCGCCCGCATCATGGGCGAAGGCGGTGAGGCGGATATCGGCCCCATCGGCCTGCGTCATCAGAAGGCGGGTGCCATCGGGCGAAAGTTCGGCGGTGATGCCCGTCGCGCCCGAGACGGCATTGACCGCGATCAGCAGGCTGTCGAGCCGCCCGCCCGCCACATCGCCCGAAATGGTGAGCGGGGTGGCGTTGGTGCCTTCGAGCCGGAATTCGACGCGGCCATCCCCGGCAACGCTGAGCATGGCGGAGGTCTGGGCCGTGGCCTCGAGCCCCGGATAGGCATCCGTCATCATCTCGGCCAGGCGGCGGGCATTGCTGCCTGCGGGCAGGGTCAGGGTGATGGGCGCGGCACCGGGTTCTTCAAGAAGGATGGTGCGGGCGGGGGAGGCGGCGGCCTCGACCGTGCCGGACCATGTGGTGGCGGGGGGCGGCATGAGGGTGGCGGCCTGGCGGCCGCTGCCCTGCGTGCTGTTCAGATCAAGGCCGCGATAGCCGATGCCATCGGGGGCCTCGAGGTAATCGGCCACATATTGCGCGCCGGGAAGGAAGCCGTTGGCGGTGGTGAAGAGCAGCGCCACCTCGGCGGCGGAAAGCGGGGTGCCCGCGATCTGGCGGCCTTCGCGGGTGAAGATGTTGATTGTGCCGCCCTGCGGCAGGGCCGGGGACAGCAGGGCGGGTGCGGCGTCGAGCGTGGCCGCGTCGATGGGGCCTGCGCTGCGCGACAGGGTGAAGCCGCCATCGGTGCCCGCGGCGGCAAGGCCGAGCGTGGCGAAGGTGTCGCCCGCGGCGGTTTCGAACTGACCCGCGGTCAGGGCGGCGGCAAGCTGGGCGCTGGTCCAGCCCGGCGGGCGGGGCGCGCCGCCTGCAAGGGTGGTGAGATCGAAGCTGTGGGCCACGCCATCGAGCGTGACGGTGAGGTTGGTGGTGGCGGCGGCGGCGGCATCGGAGAGCGCGAAATCCGCCGTGGCCTGCGTGCCGAGGCTGGCGAGGCTGACGGCGGAGGTTCCGGCCGGGATATGGCCGACGACGCCCGAAGACAGCAGCGTGGCCGCCCCTGCCCCGCTGCCACCCGCGGTGAAGAGCGTATCAAGCGCGGCGACGGGGGGCGGGGCCACGGTGGTGGGGGCCATGGCGACGGAGCCCGAGCCGGAATTGCCCGGCGCGGGGGCCACGAGGGTGGCCACGGCGGCGGCGAGCCGTTCGGGCACATCGGGCAGGAAGCGCATGTTGGCGGCAAGGCCCGTGGTGGGGGTGAAGGTGAGCCGGTCGCCATTGGCGGGTTCGCCCTCGATTTCAATCGTGACGCCGGGCAGGACGAGCAGGCTGGCCGCGCTGCCCAGAACGGTGCCCAGCGCATCCTCGGCCCGCCAGACGCCAAGGGCGGCGTCGCGGATCAGGGTGATCGGCCCGGTTGTCGCGGGGCCGGTGGTGGTGATTTCGGCGCGGGCGAAGCCCTGATTGCCGGTGGCGCGCGACATCACCCAGCCGTCGAGCGAGAACATGTCACCGCCGGGGGCGCCGGTCAGATCCATCCCGGCGGAATGGACGGCGTTCATCTCGCCCGCGATCTTGCGGGCCAGGGCGTCGATTTCCTCAAGCGCGGTGTCGATGGCGCCGAGCGCGGTGGCATAGCCGCCCAGCGCGCCGGTGCCGATCATGCGGGTATCGCGGGTGGTGCCGTTGCGTGCGATGGTGAGGGTAAGGTCGGTCTGGCCGGAGGTGGTAAGGACGGCGGGCCCGTCGGGGCCAAGCAGGAGCGGGCCGCCGCCCGAGGTGCCCAGCGTGACGGTGGCGCGACCGGCGGGATCGAGTTCCACCGAGATGCCGATATTGGCGGCGAGATCGGCAAGCAGGCGGTCGCGTTCATCATGCAGCGGGTTGAGCGCGCCGACCGCGCCGCTATTGGCGCTGAAGCGCAGCTGGAGTTCGGCGAGATCGCGCAGGTCCTGGGTTGCCTGGGCGGCGGAAAGTTCGGCGGCGGCATAGGTATCCTCGCGCAGGCGCATCAGGCCGGCGGCGATGCCCTGAAAGGCCGAGGCGAGGGTGCGGCCGGATTCGATGGCGACCCGGCGCAGCGAGGTATCGGCGGGCGAGGCGGCAAGGCTGCCGATGGAGGCGAAGAAATCCTCGAGCGCTGCGTCGATGCCGCCGGTATTGGGCAGAAGCTGGGTTTCCACGGCGAGGGCGGCGTCGAGATGCACCTCGGCGGCGGAGACATCGGCGCCGCTGGTGCGCAGGCGCTGGGCCAGCAGGGCATCGAAGGCGCGGCGGATCTGATCGACCTGCACGCCCTGCCCGCCCGTCGCCATGGTGGTGACGGAGGTCTGCGCCCCGCCGATCTGCGAGGTGGTGACATCGCGGCGGCGGTAGCCTTCGGTGTTCACATTGGCGATGTTTTCGCCCGTGACGCCCAGCGCGGTGCGGTAGGCACCGATGGCCGAGCTTGCAATGTCCATGATGTTCGACATCAGTCAGCCTTGCTGCCGGAGTTGACGAAGGGCGAGAACTGGCGTTCGACCGCGTCGGCGATGCCGAGCCCCGTGCGGCGCGAGGAGGAGCGGGCGATTTCGGCATCGAAGAGGTCACGCGTCTTTTCGACAGCGCTGGATCCCATGATGTCATCGCCGAGCGAGGCCGAGCGGGCGGCCTTGAGCATCTGCGTGAGGAAGATTTCCTCGAATCCTTCGGCGGCGCGGCGCAGATCGGCGGCGCTGTTCTGGCGGGCGAGGGGCAGGCTGCCGGAGAGGGGTTTGAGTTCCATCAGATCACCACGAGTTCGGCGCGGAGCGCGCCCGCTTCGCGCAGGGCTTCGAGGATGGCCACCAGATCGGAAGGCGAAGCGCCGACCGCGTTGATGGCATCGACCAGCGAGGCCAGCGAGACGCCCGGATCGAAGACGAAGGCGCGGGGGTTTTCTTCGGTTGCGGCAACGGTGCTGTCGGGGGTGACGGTGGTCTGGCCGGGGACGACGACGGTGCCATCGCCTGCGACGACGGTCGCGCTCTGGTTCACCTGGGGGTCTTCGGAGATGGAGACGGTGAGGGAGCCATGGGTGACGGCGGCCGGGGTGACGCGGACATGGCCGCCGATGACGACGGTGCCGGTGCGGGAATTGACCACGACCTTGGCGGCGGGCGCGTCGGGGGTGACGTCGATGTTTTCCAGCATCCCCATGAAGGTGACGCGCTGGCCGGGATCATAGGGCGCGCGGACGACGACGGAGGTGCCGTCGATCGGGGTGGCGACATCGGGACCGAAGACTTCGTTCACGGCCTTGGCCACGGCGGCGGCGGTGGAGAAATCGGGGCGGTTGAGGTTGAGGATGAGGTTGTCGCTGTCCTGAAAGGGGGCCTCGACCATGCGCTCGACGGTGCCGCCGCGCGGGATGCGGCCCACGGTGGGGATGTTGACGGTGAGCGAGGAGCCGTCCTTGCCTTCGACGCCCAAGCCGCCGACGATGAGGTTGCCTTGGGCGATGGCGTAGATTTCGCCATCCGCGCCCATCAGCGGCGTCATGAGTAGCGTGCCGCCCTTGAGCGACTTGGCCGCGCCGACGGTGGAGACGGTGACATCGAGGACCTGACCCTCTTTCATGAAGGGGGCGAGTTCGGCCGTGACCATGACGGCGGCGGCGTTCTTGGCGTTCAGATCCGACGCCTCGACCGTGAGGCCGAGACGCGAGATCAGGGATTGCAGCGATTGCAGGGTGAGCCCGGAATTGCCATCGCCCGAACCCGCGAGACCGACGACGACGCCATAGCCCACCAGCGGGTTGGAGCGGACGCCGGCGACGGAGGTGATGTCCTTCAGCCGGTCGGCCATCGCCGCGGGGGCGAGGCCCGTCAGAAGGGCAAGGGCGATGAGCGCGGCGCGGATCACAGCGGCGACACCGCATCAAGGCCGCGGCGCAGCCAGCCGGGGCGCGAGGTATCATGCACGGTGCCCGCGCCCACGTATTTGATCGTGGCATGGGCGATGCGATCGGACAGGATCACGTTGTCGGCGCTGATGTCTTCGGGGCGGACGACGCCGGTCAGGCGGACATATTCGTTGCCGTTGTTCAGCGTCAGCCGTTTCTGGCCCATGATTTCCAGCTGCCCCCCCGGCAGGACGCGGACGACCTGCACCGAGAGCCGCCCGGTGAGCGAGTTCGACTGCTGGGCCTGGCCGCGACCGGCGAAGGACTGATTGGTGCCGTTGTCCAGCACGCCATTATCAAGGCCGAGCGTCAGGATATCGGGCATGTCGATGGAATAGTCGTTGGAGCGCGAGCCGCTGGTGGATTGCGTCTTGGAGGCCTGGAAGCGTTCGGCGAATTGCACGGTGAGCAGGTCGCCCACCCGCGCGGCGCGGCGATCCGAGGCGAAGATGCCGCCCGAAGAGGCGGTGTAGATCCCGCCGGTGGGACGGGCGGCGCTGTCGGTGTAGCTGTCTTCGGGGTAGACCGGCGCGAAGTTCAGCGACTCTTTCTCTTCGATATAGGTGGGCGTGCAGGCCGCGACCGTGAGGAGCAGGGTCAGGGCCGCGACGGGGGCGGAGGGAGAGGATTTCATCAATCAGCCTCAGAGCTTGTTGGAAAGGAAGCGCATCATCTCGTCCGATGCGGAAATGGATTTCGAGTTCACCTCGTAGGCGCGCTGGGTTTCGATCATGTCGACCAGTTCCTGCACGACATTGACGTTGGACGCCTCGAGCGCGCCCTGAACCAGCTTGCCCATGCCGGCCTCGTAGGGGGCGGCGACGATGGCGGGGCCGGAGGCGGAGCTTTCGACGACGAAGTTCTCGCCGATGGGTTCAAGGCCGCGCGGGTTGGTGAAGGCGGCAAGCGTGATCTGGCCCACTTCCTGCGCCTCGACCGCGTCGGGCAACTGGACCGAGACGATGCCATCGGCAGAGATGTTGATGGCGGTGGCCCCGTCGGGGATCTGGATTTCGGGCTGGATCACATAGCCCGAGGTCGTGGTGAGCGTGCCTTCGGGATTGCGCGAGAGCGTGCCATCGCGGGTATAGCCGATGCGGCCATCGGGGAGCAGGACCTGAAGGAAGCCCTGCCCGTCGATGGCGACATCGAGCGCGTTGTCGGTGGTGATCAGGCTGCCCTGCCCATAAAGCTTTTCGGTGTTCACGACGCGGACCCCGGTGCCGACGGCGAGCGGCGTGGTCAGCGCGGTGGCCTCGGATGTGGGGGCGCCGGCGGGGCGGATGTTCTGGTAGAGCAGGTTTTCGAAATTGGCGCGGTCGCGCTTGAAGCCCGTGGTGTTCACGTTCGCCAGGTTGTTGGCGATGACCTGCATCCGGGTCTGTTGGGCGTTGAGGCCGGTCTTGGCCACATGCATTGCATCGGTCGACATCGGGGGCACCTATCAGCGTGTCTGTCACCGAGGATTGTGCAAGGCCCGTGCCAGACCGCCGCCGGGGGCCGCGCCGATGCGGCGCGGGGCGAGAAAATCAGGATTCAGGCATCCGGAGCAGGCGGGAGCCGGCTTCGTCGATCTCTTTCGCGGTGGAGATCATGCGGATGTTCAATTCAAAGCTGCGTTGCAGTTCGATGGAGGAGATCAGCTCTTCGGTCGCATTGACGTTGGAGCCTTCGAGCGCGCCCTGCACGACCTTGGATCCCTGATCCGGCGCGGGAAGGGCGGTGCCCGGGGGCGGGCGGATCTGGCCATCAAGGCCCTTGATCAGGGTCAGCCCGTCGCCGCGCGTGGTGGCGATGGTGGCCACCTGCACACGTTCGCCCGCCGCGCCGTCGATGGGTTCGATGGTGATCGCGCCGAGTTCGTTCACCATGATCGAACGGAAGGGCGGCAGGGTGATCGGTTGCAGTTGCTGGTTCAGCACCGCCTCGCCCGCGCCATTCACCAGCGCGCCTTCGGCGGTGACGCGCAGATCACCCCGCCGGGTGAGCGCGGGGCCGCCATCGCCTTCATCGGGCTGGATGTAGAACCAGCCCTTGTCGGCCAGCGCCAGATCGAGCGGCTCGCCCGTCTGGTTGATGAAGCCCGCGAGATCGGAGAAGGCGGCGTGTTCCTCGGGGATCTGGAAGGCGCGGGATTGCAGCACGCCCTGATCTTCCAGAACGAAAGCCTGCCCTTCGGGCATGATGTCGCGGCGGAACCCCGGCACCGTCTGGTTGGCGAGGTTCTGCGCATTGGCGATCTGTGCGCCCCGGATCTGGGCGATGCTGTTGAGCGCGGTATGGATAAGCTTGTCCATGGCGGCCTTGTCCTTTCAGCCAGAGCCCGGGGCGTGGTTGCGGCGGGTCTTAGCTGCGGATGTTCATGATCGTCTGCATGAGCGAGGTGGAGGTTTCCATCGCCTTGGCGGAGGCCTGATAGTTGCGCTGGGCGGAGATCAGGTTCACCAGTTCCTCGGTCAGTTCGACGTTGGAGCGTTCGAGTGCGCCCGCCCGCAAGAGGCCGAAGCCCGAGGTGCCGGGCGTGCCGACGATAGGGGCGCCGGATTCGGAGGTGGCGGCGAAGGTGGCCTTGCCCTGCACCTTGAGCCCCTGCGGGTTGGTGAAGTTGGCCAGCACGATCTGGCCCATCGCCATGCGGCCCGAGGTGCCGTAGGTGGCCCAGACCGCGCCCGAGCCATCGAGTTCGAGGTTGGTCAGCCCGCCGGCGGCCGCGCCATTGTGGCTGGCGCTTTGCACGGCGAAGGGGCTGGTGGTGAGTTCCGAGCCGGTCAGATCCACGGCCAGCGCGCCGGGGCCTGCGGGGCCAAAGCCGATGGTGCCGCCCGCGCTGATGGCACCGGCCGCATCGAAGGTGACGCGGGGCGGCACGAGCGGATCGGTGGGCGGCAGTTCCGTGCCATCGACGAAGAGGCGCAATTCGAAGACCGTGTCGGTGGTGACGGCATCGGGACCGGAGATCTTGATGAAGTAAGCCTCGCCTTCCACCGGGGTGCCGGCGGGACCGAAGAGCGGCACGGGCGTGCGCGTGGCCCATGAGGTGGGATCGGCGGGATCGAAGGGATTGGTCGGCGGCACGGCATCCTGCTGGCCGAGCATCCCGTCATCGGAGGGAAGATCGACCTGAAGCTGCAGTTCGGACGAGGCGACGGGCGTGCCCATTTCCAGCGGGATGGTCAGCGGGATGGCCTGCGACAATTCGTTGGTGAGCGGCAGGCCGTCCATGCCCACGGGCCAGGCGAGCAGCGCCTCGCCCGAGGCGTTCACGACGTTGCCGGTGGCATCCATGGTGAAGGCGCCCGAGCGGCTGAACCGTGTTTCGCCGGGCAGGGTATTGGCATCGGACGGGGTCTGGATGGCAAAGAAGCCCTGCCCTTCGATCGCGATATCCAGCAGGTTGCCGGTGGTGACGACGTTGCCTTGGGTGAAATCCTGCGCGACGCGCTGGACCTGCACGCCGGAGCCGACGGCGGTGCGCTGGCTGGAGAAGGGCGAGGAGGAGAAGACATCGGCGAATTCGACGCGGCTGGAGCGGAAGCCCACGGTGCCGACATTGGCGATGTTGTGCGAGGTGGCGGAGATTTCGGTCTGGGCAGCCATCAGGCCGGACAGGGCGGTACTCATCGACATGCGGGGGGTCCTTGATCTGGAGTGTCGGACAAAAGGGCGGATCAGCGGAAAGCTTCGACTTCGAGGGCGTTGAGGGCGCCGTAATCTTCGACCTGCAGGGTCAGGTCGCTGCCATCCGCGCCGTTGCGGGCGGACAGCACCTTGGCAAAGACCGAGGGGCCGACGGGGGCGGTGCCCTTGTCGGTGGTGGCCGAGACGGTGACGCGGACGGGGCTGCGGTTTTCCACCATGGCCTGCGGCAGGTCTGACCAGGAGAAGCCCATCAGACCCGCCGATTGCGCGGCATAGCTTTCGGTATGCAGGAGCGCGCCGGTGGTGGCGTCGGAATAGCTGACGGTGACGGAGCTTGCCGCATCGGGCAGGTCGACCACGCCGTTGATCGTGCCATCGGCCCCGGCGCGGGCGATGTTGCCGGGGACCAGAACCTCGTGCCCCAGAAGGTTGGCGGCGGTGGCGATGCGGAAATCGCGCATCCCATCGCCGAGGCTGGCGAGGGTGTCATTGACCTTTTCGATGCCGCCGACGGTGGAGAACTGGGCAAGCTGGGCGAGGAATTCGCCGTTTTCCATCGGTTGCAGCGGATCCTGGTTTTTGAGTTGGGCGAGCATCAGGGTGAGGAAATCCTGCTGGCCGAGGGCCGCGCTGGTGGAGTTCGTCAGGGCCGTGGCGGCGGTGCTGCCCGTGGTGCCGGAGGTGACGGGGGCGCCGGTGGTGGCGTTGAAGGTGATCATGGCGGTCCTTTCGGGGCGCTGTCGGAATGGCCTGTTTGCCGGGCAGCCAGCGGGGGGTTAGGGGGCGGGCGTCATTGCCCCATCTGCACGGTTCGTGCCATCAGGGCGCGCAGGGTTGTCATGGTTTCGAGGGTGTTCTGGTATTGACGGCTGGCCTCGACCATTTCGACCATCTCTTCTTCTGTATTCACGGCGGCGGCATAGACGAAGCCCTGGGCATCGGCGGCGGGGTGATCGGGGCGGAACTGCTTTTCCGGCTGGCGATCAAGCATGACGACGCTTTCGACGGTGGCGGTGGACAGCCCTTCCTGCGCGCGGGCGAATTCGGTGGCGAAGACCGGGCGCAGGGCGCGGAAGGCATCTTCGGGCTTGCTGGCCACGGTGCTGGCATTGGCGAGGTTGGAGGCGACGGTGTTCATGCGCACCATCTGCGCCGACATGGCGCGCGCGCCGACATCAAAGACATTACGGATATCGGACATCGTCATTCCCCTTTGATGGCGGTCATCAGACCGGAGATGCGGCGGTTCAGGAGTTGCAGGCTGGTCTGGTAGCGCAGGGTGTTCTCGGCGAATTCCATCTGTTCGACGGGAAGTTCGACCGTGTTGCCATCCATCGAGGCGTTAAGCGGCACGCGGTAGCCGAGATTGCCGTCGGAAAGCCCGCCCGCGAGGTGGTTCTGCGCGGTGACGGTGAGCGCGCCGCCGCCGGTGGCGCGGGCGAGTTCGCCTTCGAAATCGAAATCGCGCGCCTTGAAGTTGGGGGTGGCGGCATTGGCGATGTTGGAGGCGAGGATTTCGCCCCGCTTTTCGCGCAACATCAGGGATTGAGCATGCAGGCCTATCGAATCCGCGAAGCTGACCGTCATTGTCCTTGATCCTCGGTTCTGCCGGGGGAGCCGGCTTTCAGGCGCGGGGCTTGCAAGGGGCGTGCCAAGTGGCGGGACGGGACGTGGAAGAGATCGCAGAGGCGGAGGAAGCGATGGCGTCGGACAGCAAGCGACCGGCGCTGCGCAGCCTGAGCCGGGCGCTGGTCAAGGCGGTGGCGCGGCTGGGGCCGGTGGAGGGCGCGGCGCGGCTGGCGGCCTTTCACGCGGCAGAGCCGCCCGGGCTGCGGCGGCGGGCGCTGCTGGCGGCGCGGATCAGCCTGATCCGCAAGGCGATGGAGGCCCCGCCTTTGCCCCCGCCCGCGCCGGCGGTGGAGGTTGTGCCGGAGCCGACCCTGCCCGAACCGCCGCCGCCCCCGCCGCCCGCGCCGAAGCCCCTGTCGAAGGGGGTGATGACGTCGATCAATCTGGATGACGTGGCGCGGATGTTGATGGAAGCGCCAGAGCCGGAGCCGGAACCCGAGAGCGTGGCGCAGGCGGCCCCCGAAGCGGTGGCTGAGGCGGAAGGGGACGGCCCCCCTGCCCCGCCGGATGTTGCGGCGGCCTTTGCCGCGCTGGATTGGGGCGATGTGGCGGCGCAACTGTCGGTGCCCGAGGGGGCAGATGCGGCGGACTGGGCCGAGGTGCGGCCCGATGCCGGGTTGGCGGCTGAGGAGGAGGGTGCGGCGGAGGGCGGCGAGGCGATCGAGAGCGCGGGCGCGCTTGACCTTTCGGCGTCCTTCGCGGCGCTGGGGCCGGTGCCGGATGACCCGGCCCCGCCCGGCCCCCCTGCCCTGCCTGCCGAGATGGCGGCCATGCTGGCCTCGCTGGGCGAAGAGGTGGTGTCGGTCACCCCGGCGACGCCGGAGGAGGATGCGCCACCCGCCATGGCCCCGCCCGTAAAGGCGCGGCGCGGCAAGGCGGCGGTGGATCTGACGGCCTCGTTCGATGTGCTGGGTGCGTTGGGGGATGGGCCTGCAGAGGCGCCGCCGCCCGCCGCCGCGCCCGCGCCCGGGGCGGGGAAGGCCACCAAGGCCGCGCCCATCGACATCGACCTTTCGGCGCAGTTCGCGGACCTTGGGGAGGCGCAGGTGCCGGATCCGGTTGCCGGGGCGGGTGGCAAGGCGAAGCGGCCCAAGGCGGCCAAGGCGGCCCCGATCACGGTGGACCTGTCGGCGCAATTCGCGGCGATGGGGGGTGATGACAGCGCGGGCTGAGCGCGCGGGCTATTGCGCGGCGGCGCGGGTGAGCGCGAGCGAGAGCCCGCCATCGCGCAGTTCCAGAACGGTGCGCGGCAGGATCGACCGGGCCGAGGCGAGGGCCGCGGCGGTGCCGTCGGCATCGGCGGAAAGGGCGGCCTGTTCATAGCGCGTGAGCGCGCCATGCAGGCCGGACAGGCCGATGGAGGCGGCGGCGCCCGCCGTCTTGTGCGCGGCGCGGGCGGCTTCGTCATAGGCGCCCTTGCCCGCCAGATCGGAAAGTTCGGCGAGAAGCACCTCGGTTTCCTGAAGCAGTTTCTCGGCGATGCGCTCGACGAAATCGCGGCCCATCTCTTCGATGGTTTCGCGGAAGACCTGGGTGTTCAGGATCGGGATTTCGGGAACCAGCGTCGGGGGGGCGATGGGGCGGATGCGGGTCGCGCCACGGGCGTAATTGGCGATGATCGCCATCAGCGCGTTGCGGGTGACCGGCTTGACCAGGACATCCGTCATCCCGGCCCCGAGGAATTCGGGCATCTTGTCGGGGCTGGCATTGGCGGTGACGCCGATGATGGGGACATCGCGGCAGGCGCCCTGGCTGCGGATGATGCGGGTCGCCTCGATCCCGTCCATGCGGGGCATGGAGATATCGGTGAGGATCATGTCGAAGGCGGTGTCGGCGGTCTTTTCGACGGCTTCGATCCCGTCGACAGCATTGGTGACCGTATGCCCGCGCAGGCGCAGCATTTCCGTCAGCAGCAGGCTGTTGATCGGGTTGTCCTCGACCACGAGGATGTGGAGGGGGGCCGACTCGTCGGACGGGTCGGAGGAGGCGGCGCTGGTGGCCTGAAGCGCATCCACCGCGACGGGGAGCGTGACGTCCAGCGTGAAGGTGCTGCCCTTGCCCAGTTCGGAGCGGACCGCGATCGAGCCGCCCATCGCCTCGGCCGAGAGTTTGGCGATGCCGAGGCCAAGGCCCGTGCCTTCGCGCATCCGGGCATAGGAGGCATCAAGCGTTTCGAAGTTATGGAATATCCGTTCGAGATCCTGTTCGGCGATGCCGATGCCGGTATCCGACACCTCGATCCGGAGGTGGAGTTTCTGGCCGGAGTCGATGGTATCGGCCTGCAGGCGCAGGATGACGGCCCCGGCATCGGTGAATTTGATGGCATTGCCGACAAGGTTGTAGAGCACGCGCAGGAAGAGCTGGCGCGGGGCGGTGACGCGGGGCAGCGGATCGGCGGGTTCGTCGAAGCGGAGCTGGTTGCCGCGCTTGGCGGCGTGGGGCTGGTTCTGCAGGACAAGATCGCGGATGACCTGCACCGGCGAGAAATCCGAGACCTGATAGCTGTCGGACTTGTCGGAGCCGAGGCGCGTCAGTTCCAGCACGTTGTTGACCTGATCGAGCGCCGCCCAGCCGCAGGACAGGACGATTTCCGTCAGCCAGCTTTGGCGCTGATCGAGATCGGTCGAGGTCTGGAGCAGTTCCGTCGCCGCGATGAGGCCGTTGAGGGGCGTGCGCATCTCATGGCTCATGACGGCGAGGAAGCGGGATTTCGCCTCTTCGCCCTTTAGCGCCTCGTTCCGGGCCTTGCGCAGGCTTTCCTCGCGTTCGATGCGTTCGGAAATGTCGCGGATGAAGGCGATGAACATGGGCGCGCCGCTGGCCCCCTTGGCCTTGGTCATGACAACCTCGACGGGAACGTCGATGCCGTTGGCGCGGCGGCCCATCATCTGCAGGCGGCCATCTTCCAGATCGTCGATATCGCCGCGCAGGGCCTTGTGCAGCAGATCGAAGGGGTCATCCTCGCCTTCCTTGAACAGGAGATCGGCAAGGCGGTAATCGCGGCAATTCGAACGGTCGCGCCCAAAAAGCGCCTCGGCCGCGCCGTTGCAATCGGTGATGCGGCCCTGCACATCGGTGATCACGAGGGCATCGAGCGAGCTTTCGATGGTGGCGCGCAGGTTGTGGACGGCGCGTTCGGTGGTTTCGCCGCGGCGGCTTTGGGCGCGGTTCTGCTGGATGATCACGAGCGACAGCCCCGCCATCAGACCGCGCAGGCCGCGCGAGGCCGCGGCGAAGACCTGCAGCGAGCGGCGCAACTCGCCACGGCGGCGGTCGCCGTTTTCCATCAGCGCCTGCAGCGAGGAGACGACATTGGCGCGCACGGTATCGGCGACGGAGGTCATTTCCGCGCGCAGGGCAGGCAGTGCCGCGGCAAGGGTGGCGTCATCGGAATCGATCACCGGGGTGATGCGTTCGAAGAAGGCCCCGTCGGACCAGAGCGCATCGCGCAGGGATTCGTTGATCGGCAGGCCTGCCAGCCTGTCGGAGCGCGACAGGATGTTGAAGCGGCTGTAGAAGATATCGAAGGCGAGGCGCAGGTCATCGAGTCTTTCGGGATCTGCGGGATCCTCGGTCGCGGTGATGACGGCGCGCTGGAGTTTCAGGGTATCGACTTCGACCTGGGCCATGGTCCAGGTGACGTTGTCGGAATCGACCGAGGAGGAACGGTCGAGTTCGCGGTCGATCTTGAGGAAGACATAGCCCATGGCGGCCAGCGTCGCCATGAAGGTGATGCCCAGAATCAGGTGCCGCACGCGCACCGCGGCGCGTGCGAGACGGCTTTCCTGAAGGGCTTCATCAAAAAACTGGCTCATCACGGGTTCCGGCGGGGTGCCCCGCGCCCGAGACGGGCGCAAGGCGGTGGATCAGTTCGAGATCGTCAGGCCGGCAAGCTGCCAGATGCTCCATCCGTATACCAGTTCGGACTGATATTTGTCACTGGAATCATAAGGAAAGACAATCCAGAGCGGGCCTTTGTCACGGCGCGAGAAGGTTTCGCCATCAATGTGATAGGCGATGATCGGAGCGCCTTCTTCGACCGCGTCGAGGGGGATGTCGACGCTGTAGCTGTTGAGCGCGGTGGCGGTGATCTTGCCGCCTTCAGCGCCCACGGCATCGAGCAGGGTTTTCAGGGGCACGCCTTCGAAGGTGTGGGGGCCTTCGGTCCAGGTCGTGGTGGTTTCGAAGCTGGTGGCGGGCAGCGCCTGCAGCATGTCCATGTCGAAGGCGGCGCCTTCGGGGCTGTTGGTTTCGGCGATGTCCCCCGAGACGGTGAGGATCACCTCACCCGTGGGGGCGGCCATTTCGGCGCGGACGGGCAGAATCGCCGCGCCTGTCGCAAATAGAGCAAGCGCCGCAATGCGGCCGGCGGGGAAGGAAAGGGGCATTCATGACCTCGGCAATCGGGAAGGAATGTCGTGACCATAGCAAAAGGGGGCGAATTCTCTATTCCAATTACGGATGCATTCCCATCCTAAAGTATGCTATCATATGTACTTAGTCGGGAATTGGCTGTCGTGGAATTGCCACGCGGATTTAAGCAGGTATCCTTGTTGTCATGATGGGCCGGACGTTTGTCCTGCTTGAAAAGTTTGGGGTGGGCGCGATCCACCGCAACCAGGCCGATGGATTTGAAAGAGGCAGACCGATGAGCATTGTTGGCGGTGCCGGGGCAGACAAGATTCGCATTCTGATCGCGGATGACCACGAGATGGTTCTGGACGTTTTCGCTATGTATCTGTCATCGGCCCCGGACATGGCGGTGACGACGGGCAAGACGCTGGACGAGGCGGTGGATCACATCGCGGCCGAGGGGCCCTTTGACGTGGTGCTGCTAGATCTGAACATGCCCGGGATGAACGGCGTGGCCGGATTGCGGCGGGCGATCAAGATGAACGGCGGCAAGCCGGTGGCGATCATCACCGGGAACCCGACGCCGCGGATGCTGGACGAGATCATGAATGCCGGGTCTTCGGGGATCGTGCTGAAGACGACGGGGGTGCGGTCGCTGGCCAATGCCATCCGCTTCATGCATGCGGGCGAGCATTACATGCCGCTGGAACTGGTGCGCGAGCGGCACAATGCCGGGCGGACCACGAAGAACGGGCGGCTGTCGGACAAGGAGATGATGGTCCTGTCCTATCTGGCCGAGGGCAAGCAGAACAAGGAAATCGCCAACGACCTGAAGCTGGCGGAGCCGACGATCAAGATGCATGTGACCAGCATCTGCAAGAAGCTGAACGCGTCGAACCGGACGCAGGCGGTGATCGTGGCGCGGGATCTGGGGCTGATCTGATGTCGACCCCGTCCCGGGCTTGACCCGGGACCTCCATCGTTTTCGCAGTGTGACGACGAGGCCCCGGGTCAAGCCCGGGGCGCGTTTGTCTTCGGGGCGGCCTTGCGTTCGCGGATCGAGATATAGGTCGCGCAGGCGATGAGGATGGCGACGCCCGCAAAGGTGGGGCCATCGGGGAAATCGCCGAAGAACCACCAGCCCGCGAAGGTGGCCATGATCATTTCGGTATAGGCGAGGGGGGCGAGGAGCGAGGCCTCGGCATGGTCGTAGGCGCGGACGATCAGGTAGTGGCCCAGGGTGGCGATGAGGCCGATGAGGGCAAGGAGGCCCCATTGCGCGGGGGTCGGGGCTTCCCACAGGGTCAGGACGGCGAGGGTCGTCAGGATCGCGCCCATGAGGCTGGTATGGAAGGTGGTGACCATCGCGGGGGCGCGGCCCGAGATGCGGCGGGTCATCGCGAAGTAGAGCGCGAGGCAGGCGCCCGCGCCGAGGGCGAGGAGGGTGCCGGGGTTCAACTCGGTGAATCCGGGGCGGATGATGATGAGGGTGCCCGCAAAGCCCACGGCGACGGCGGCCCAGCGGCGGGGGCCGACCTTTTCGTTCAGGACGAAGGGGGAGATGGCGGTGAGGATGAGGGGCTGGACGAAAAAGATCGCCAGCGCGTCGGCGATGGGGAGGTATTTGAGCGCCGAGAAGAAGAGGAAGGTGGCGGCGACGAGGAGGGATGCGCGGAGCGTGTGGTAGGCGGGGCGGTCGGGGCGGATTGCGGCGGGGCCGCCGTGGTGGAGGGTGAAGGGCAGCGTGAGGAGCGCGCTGAAGGCCATGCGCGCCCAGACGATCTGCAGGATCGGCATCCCCTGATTGCCCAGCATTTTCGCCACCACGTCGAGGAAGGGCAGCACCGCCATCGCGCCCAGCATGAGGGCGATGCCGATGACTGTGCGGGGCTTCTGCGGTTCCATCAGGGATGGGTAGCGGGCGGCAGGGGGAAGCCAAGGGGGCTGCGGTGCGGGTGTGCGGCGGAGCCAGTCGGCGACGAATTTCGCGGCAGTGCCGGCGCGGAGGGAGCGGTCGGACCAGAGGCGGAGGCCCCGGTTGAGGGTGAGGCGCTGGGGGAAGGGGGTGGTGAGGCGGCCGTCCCTCAGGTGGGTGGCGACGAGGGTTTCGTGGCCGATGAGGAGGCCTGCGCCGTTGAGGCATTCCTCGACCGCCAGCGCGTAGAGCGAGAAGGTGGGGCCTTGGGGGATGGGCGGCGGGTCGGGGAGGGTTTGGGACCAGAGTTGCCAATCGTCGGACCATGTCGCGTCGGAGAGGCAGGGGTGGTTGGCGATGTCCTGCGGCGAGGTCAGGCGGGCGGCGAGGGAGGGGGCGCAGACGGGAAAGATGGTGTCGGGTGTCAGGCGGCCTTCGGGGTTTTCGGAGAAGAAGAGGGAGAGGTCGTAGGGGCTGCGCTTCAGGTTCGGGGGGTGTTCGAGGGCGGTGATGGAGACGGTGATTTCGGGTGCGGCCGCGCGGAGGGCGGGGAGGCGGGGGGAGAGCCAGAGTTGCGCGATGGCGGGCAGCGTGGCGATGTGGACGGTGCGGGGGCTGGCGGCGGCGCGGAGGTCGTTGACGGCCATGCCCAGCGCGTCGAAGGCGGCGGTGAAGGCGGGGAGGGTTTGCTGGCCCAGCGTGGTGAGCCTGACACCGCGCGGGGTGCGGGTGAAGAGGGGGGCGCCGAGGGTCTGTTCCAGTTGCTTGATATGCGCGGTGACGGCGCCGGGGGTGACGCCGAGTTCCTGCGCGGCGGCGGCGAAACCGTTGAGGCGGGCGGCGGCTTCGAAAGCGCGCAGCGCGGTGAGGGGGAGGTCCTTGGGGCGGGGTGGGGCTACGGGCATTTCCAGCCTCAGGTTTTCTGAGCCTAGATTTCCGCTTTTCTGATTTGCGGGCAAGGGGGGATGGTGGTGATCTGGGCGGGCAACAGAGGAGTTTCCGCCGATGACCCATCTTGAACGCCGCGCTTGGGTGCCTGCCGCCTGCGAGGATCATGTGATGACGCTGGCCGCGCAGGCGGCCGGGGCGAGTGCCGAGGCGGTGGAGGCACGGCTGGAGGCGTTGATGGCGTGGAACAGCGAGATCCACGACCGGGAGTGTTTCAACCTGAACCCCGCGACGAATGTGATGAACCCGCGGGCGGAGGCGGCCTTGGCGCGTGGGTTGGGGTCGCGGCCTTCGCTGGGCTATCCGGGCGACAAATACGAGATGGGGCTGGAGGCGATCGAGGAGATCGAGGTCATCGCGGCGGAGCTGGCGGCGGAGGTGTTCGGTGCTTCGTTTGCCGAGATCCGCTGTGCTTCGGGGGCGATGGCGAACCTTTATGGCTTCATGGCGCTGGCGAAGCCGGGCGATGCGATCATCGCGCCGCCGCCTGCGGTGGGGGGACATGTGACGCATCACAAGGCGGGGTGCGCGGGGCTGTACGGGTTGGTGACGCATGACGCGCCGGTCAATGCGGACGGGTATACGGTGGATCTGGGCGCGTTGCGGGAGTTGGCGCTGCGGGTGCGGCCGAAGATCATCACCATCGGGGGGTCGCTGAACCTGTTCGCCCATCCGGTGCGCGAGGTGCGGGCGATTGCGGATGAGGTGGGGGCCTTCGTCCTGTTCGACGCTGCGCATCGGTGCGGGATCATCGCGGGCGGGGTCTGGGCGAACCCGCTGGACGAGGGGGCGCATCTGATGACGATGTCGACCTACAAGAGCCTTGGCGGGCCTGCGGGCGGGGTGATCGTGACGCGGGATGCGGGGATTGCCGAGCGGTTGGACCGGATCGCCTTTCCGGGGATGACGGCGAATTTCGATGCGGCGAAGTCGGCGGCTTTGGCCATTACGTTCCTGGATTGGCGGGTGCATGGCCGGGCCTATGCGCAGGCGATGGTGGATGTGGCGCGGGCGCTGGCGGGGGAGTTGGCGGCCTTGGGCCTGCCGGTGTTCGCGGCGGAGCAGGGGATGACGACGAGCCATCAGTTCGCGGTGGAGGCGGCGGCTTTTGGCGGGGGTCAGGCGGCGAGCAAGACGTTGCGGAAGGCGGGGTTTCTGGCCTGCGGGATCGGGTTGCCGATTGCTGCGGTGGAGGGGGACCTGAACGGGCTCAGGATCGGGACGCCGGAACTGGTGCGGCGGGGGGTGACGGTGGGGGATGCTCCGGCACTGGCTGCGCTGATCGCGGAGGGGTGGCGGGGGTACGATCCGGGAGCGGTTGCGGCGCGGGTGCGCGAGATGCGGGCGCGGTTCACGGGGGTGCATTTCATCCGCGATTGAGGGCGGTCAGCAGGATGTCGAGCGCGGGGGTGGGGTCGTCGGGGGCCTGTGCCAGCGCCATGCCATGCGCCCAGTCGATGAGGATGTCGCGCCAGAGTTTGACCTTCGCTTCGGGGAGGGTCTGGCGGAGCAGCGCGTCGAGTGTGTTGGTGATGCGCTGCGCTTCGCGCGGCAGGGAGCCGGGGATACGGAAGAGGGCCAGCGTCAGGTTGGGATGGCGGCGGATCGTGGCGGTATAGGCGGTCAGCAGGTCGCGGAGTGTCGCGCCGTTTACGCCCTCGCAGGTGCGGTCGGCGAGGGCGCGGATCAGCGCGTCGCGGGTGCCGATGTGGTGCTGGATTGCCATGGGCGTGACGTTCAGGCCTTGGGCAAGCGCGCGGATCGTCAGGGCGGTTTCGGATTGGTCCAGCAGGTGCAGCGCTTCGGTCAGGATCGCGTCGCGGGTCAGGCGCGGGGTGGCGGGGCGTCCGGGCTTCATGCCCTGCGCCACGTGGATTGGACGAGGCCGGAGGGAAAGGCCTTGGTCGCCTCATGGATCAGCGCGATGTCGGCGGGGAGGGTGCCGAAGAGCGGGCGGCCTTGGCCCAGAAGGACAGGGGCGGTCGTGATGGTGAGGGTGTCGATCAGGCGGGCGCGGAGGAAGGATTGGATGATCTGGCCGCCGTCTATGTAGGCGCGTTTGTGGCCTTGGGCGGCGAGGTGGTCCATCGCGTCGGTGGGGGAGAGGTTGGCGACGGTGGCCTTGCCTTGCAGGTGGGCGGGGATGGTTTGGAGGGTGGAGGAAAGGACGAGGACCGGGAGGGTGTAGTGCCATTCGGGGAATTGGAGGACGGATTGATACGTGCCGCTTCCCATGACGATGCAATCCATCGTGGCGATGAAGGCGTCGTAGCCGTGATCCTCGGCCGGGTCGTCGCGGGAGAGGAGCCAGTCGAGCGTGCCGTCGGGGCGGGCGATGAAGCCGTCGAGGCTGGTGGCGATGAAGACGTGGCCGGTGGTGGGCATGGGGGTGGCTTTCGGTGTTATTTATACAACGTATAATTACAGCGATGTTGACGCGCAAGAAGCGGCGGATGGGGCGGAGCGTGGCGGGGTGAACCCCGCCCTACGGCATTGGCACAGGGTGTTTCGAGGGGTGGCGGGGAGGCCCCGGAGCCTGTCCGGGGCGGGATTTCGTGGGGGGAAGGTGCCGCGCAAAAAGAAACCCGCCAGATCGCTCTGGCGGGGAAGGGTCGCCCTCAGGGGGAAGGCGGATCAGATGTCGAGCGTGTTCTCATGCTCCCAGCGCGAGAAGTGGGACACGAAGCTGTCCCATTCCTTTTGCTTGAGCTTGAGGTAGGCGGCGGAGAATTCCTCGCCCATCATGGATTTGAGCGTCTTGTCCTTGTCGTATTCGCGCAGGGCATCGAGCAGGTTGAGCGGCAGTTTCGGCGCGCCTTTGACGCTGTGACCTTGCGTGTACATGTCGATGTCGTAGCGCTTGCCCGGGTCGGCCTTGGTGCGGACGCCATCGAGACCGGCCGCGATGATGACGGCCTGCAGCAGGTAGGGGTTCACCGCGCCATCGGGGAGGCGCAGTTCGAACCGGCCGGGGCCGGGGACGCGCACCATATGGGTGCGGTTGTTGCCCGTCCATGTGACCGTGTTCGGTGCCCATGTCGCGCCCGAGGTGGTGCGGGGGGCATTGATGCGCTTGTAGCTGTTCACCGTCGGGTTGCAGATCGCGGCGAGGGCCGAGGCGTGTTTCATGATCCCGCCGAGGAAGTTGCGGCCCCGGTCGGAGAGGCCCAGTTCCTTGGTGTTGTCGGCGAAGGCGTTGGTCTTGCCATCCAGCGACCAGACCGAGATATGGGCGTGGCAGCCCGATCCGGTGAGGCCCTTGAAGGGTTTGGGCATGAAGGTGGCGCGCAGGCCGTGCTTTTCGGCCACCGACTTCATCATGAACTTGAAGAAACTGTGCTTGTCGGCGGTTTGCAGGGCGTCGTCGTATTTCCAGTTCATCTCGAACTGGCCGATCGCATCTTCGTGGTCGTTCTGGTAGGCCTCCCAGCCGAGTTCCAGCATGTAATCGCAGACCTCGGAGATGACGTCGTAGCGGCGCATCACGGCCTGCTGATCATAGCAGGGTTTTTCCGCCGTGTCGTAGGGATCGGAGGGTTTGTCGCCTTCGGGGGTGAGCAGGAAGAATTCCGGTTCCACCCCCGTCTTGATGCGAAGGCCCTCTTCGCGGCTTCGTTGATCAGGTTGATAAGGACGTTGCGGGGGGCCTGATTGACGGGCTTTTCCTCCATCACGCAGTTCGAAGCGACCCAGGCGACCTCTCTTCCAGGGCAGCTGGATGGCGGCCTCCGGATCCGGCACGGCCATCATGTCGGGATGGGCCGCGGTGAGATCGAGCCAGGTCGCGAAGCCCGCGAAACCTGCCCCGTCCACCGCCATGTCATTGATCGCCTGCGTGGGCACCAGCTTTGCTCGCTGGCCACCGAAAAGATCGGTGTAGGAAATCATGAAATACTTTACGCCCTTGGATCTGGCCCACTGGCAAGATCTTTGCCATTTGTAACTCCCTGTCCTGTTCTTTGATCGGCTTTGCGCCGCTGTTCAGAAACCGTTCTTGCCGGGGGATCCAGCTTGTGCCTGCCAGCGGAACGCCTGCCATGGCGGCGGATCTGATGGTCAAGGCGCAGAGATCCTCGGGTTCGAGGTTGTGAAGGTGATCCTGCCGCAGGCGCGGGCAATCGTCTGTGCCTCCAGCGTCATCACCTTGAGGTAATTCTTCGGCGGCGACCGCCGAGGATGGGATCGAAGCGCTTGAAAAGCTCGGGGTCCTGGGTGGTGATGCCGGCCGGATCCTTGCCTTCGTGCCAGTCGTCATAGGCGCCGGCGGTGGTGCCGAGCTTGCTGTATTCGGCCTCGAGCGCGGGGTCGTTGTCGCCGAGAGCGACAAGGGCGGCGGTGCCGATGGCGACGGCGTCAGCGCCCAGCGCCATGGCCTTGGCCACGTCCGCGCCGGTGCGGATGCCGCCCGACACGATCAGCTGCACCTTGCGGTGCATGCCGAGATCCTGCAGCGCCTTCACGGCCTGCGGGATGCAGGCAAGGATGGGCATGCCGACGTTTTCGATGAATACGTCCTGCGTCGCGGCGGTGCCGCCCTGCATGCCGTCGAGAACCACGACGTCAGCGCCTGCCTTCACGGCCAGCGCCGTGTCGTAATAGGGCGTGCGCCGCCGACCTTTACATAGATCGGCTTTTCCCAGTTCGTGATCTCGCGGATTTCGAGGATCTTGATTTCCAGATCGTCCGGACCTGTCCAGTCGGGGTGACGGCAGGCGGAGCGCTGGTCGATGCCCTTGGGCAGGTTGCGCATCATGGCGACGCGGTCAGAGATTTTCTGGCCCAGCAGCATGCCGCCGCCGCCGGGTTTGGCGCCCTGCCCCACCACGACCTCGATCGCGTCGGCGCGGCGGAGGTCATCGGGGTTCATGCCATAGCGCGAGGGGAGGTATTGGTAGACGAGGGTTTTGGAATGGCCACGTTCCTCTTCCGTCATGCCGCCGTCGCCGGTGGTGGTGGAGGTGCCAGCCGCCGATGCGCCGCGACCCAGGGCTTCCTTCGCGGGGCCGGAGAGCGCGCCGAAGGACATGCCCGCGATGGTGATCGGGATATCGAGATGGATCGGGTTCTTGGCGAAGCGGGTGCCGAGCCAGACGTCGGTGGCGCATTTCTCGCGGTAGCCTTCCAGCGGGTAGCGGCTGATCGAGGCGCCGAGGAAGAGCAGGTCATCGAAATGCGGCAGCTTGCGCTTGGAGCCGCCACCGCGGATGTCATAGATGCCGGTTGCGGCGGCGCGGCGGATTTCGGCGTTGATGTCGTTGGAGAAGGTCCACGACTGCTTGGGCGGCGTATGGGGAAAATCGCTCATTCTTCTTGCAGCCTCAGTAAGACGACGCGTTGTCGATATTGAAGGTGTAAAGCTTGCGGGCGGAGCCGTAGCGCTTGAATTCCTCGGGCTTGGCCAGATGGTCGGCCTCGCCCCGCTTCAGCAGATCGGCGAGAAGCGCGAGGTGTTCGGGGCGCATTTCCTTTTCGATGCAGTCGGCACCGAGGGATTTGACCGAGCCGCGCACGAAGAGGCGGGCCTCATAGAGCGAGTCGCCCAGCGCTTCGCCAGCGTCGCCTAGGACGACCATGTTGCCCGATTGCGCCATGAAGGCGGACATGTGGCCGATATTGCCATGCACCACGATGTCGATGCCCTTCATCGAGATGCCGCAGCGCGAGGAGGCGTTGCCCTTGATGACCAGAAGGCCGCCGCGCCCGGTGGCACCGGCATACTGGCTGGCGTCGCCGTCGATGATGACGGTGCCGGACATCATGTTTTCGGCCACGCCCGGGCCCGCGGAGCCCTTCACGCGGACGGTCGCCTGCTTGTTCATGCCGGCGCAGTAATAGCCGGTGGAGCCGCGCACGGTGACGTCGACGGGGGCATCAAGGCCCACGGCGATGGCGTGCGCGCCCTTGGGATTGATGACTTCCCAGGAGGTCTGGTTGGTCTGGCCCTTGAGGGCGTGGAGCGTCGAGTTCAGTGCCCGCAACCCTTGGGCGGAAAGATCGAATGTCTGCATGGTCTCAGCGTTCCCAGAAGTAGACGGTGGCAGGCTCGGGTTCCCAGACGCGGGCGGCTTCGATGCCCGGCAGGTTCACCATCGCGCGGTATTCGGAGCCGAAGGCGACGTATTGATCGGTTTCGGCCATGACGGCGGGCTTGCAGGCGATCGGGTCGCGGACGACGCCGAAGCCGTTCTTGGTGCCGACGACGAAGGTGAAGAAACCGTCGAGATCGGTCAGCGTGGCCTCCATCGCCTCGCCCAGTTTCGCGCCTTCCTGCAGCTTGTGGCTGATGAAGGCGGCGGCGACTTCGGTGTCATTCTCGGTCTCGAACGTCATGCCGGCCTGTTTGAGGACGCGGCGGACGGAGTTGTGGTTCGAGAGCGAGCCGTTATGCACGAGGCACTGGTCGGAACCCGTGGAGAAGGGGTGCGCGCCCATCGTGGTGACGGCGGATTCGGTGGCCATGCGGGTGTGGCCGATGCCGTGGGTGCCGGACATGCGCGACACTTCGAAGCGCGCGGCAACGTCCTTGGGAAGGCCGACTTCCTTGTAGATTTCAATGCCTTCGCCTGCCGACATGACCTTGGCCTTGGGGCGCAGGTCACGCATGGCGTGGCGGGCGGCCTCGATCCGGTCTTCGGGGAGTTCGAGGACCATGTGGGTGTCCTTGACCACGCCCGTCACCTTGGCGGCGATGGCCTTTCCAAGATCATCGGCGAGGGTGGCGAAATCGGCATCCGGGTTGGCGGATTGCACGGTGAGCTTGGCCTTGCCCTTTTCGGGGCGGCCGTAGATCGCGATTCCCGCTGAATCGGGGCCGCGGTCCGTCATGGTGATCAGCATGTCGGTGAGCATGGCACCGAGCTGCGGTTCAAGCTTGGGGTCCTTCAGGAATAGACCGACGATTCCACACATGGCCTCGACTCCTCTGTTCGCATCTGGGGTTCACGCTAGCACCGAAGATTTCGCCGCTCAACTGGGAAGAAACTTTTTTAACTGGTGGGCAATGATTTTTTCTTCCTGCCCATTTTCTGAGCAAACCCTTTGACAGAATGCCGCAGGAGTGTTTCCTTTGGGAAAAGAAAGTTCACACACAGAGAACACCTGCGCGCCATGGCCCGGGCGCGGATCAGGGAAAAAGCGGGGCCTAGGGAGGAAACTGTGTCAGACCTGAGTGCAAGGATCGAAGCCATGCACAAGCGGGACGTGTCCATCGCATGGGCATTCGTCATCGGTTTGTGGCTGGCTGTCATCTTCGTGGCGATTGCCACCTGGTCCCTCGCGCCGACATCGGGCGCGCGGACCATGCTTCTGATCGGCGGAGGGGCCGTGCTGGTGCTGAATACCGCCGCGATCATGGCGATGTTGCGCCATTACCGCGAGGATCGCGACTTCATGTATGGGCTGGACATCAAGTTTCTTGATGAAGCCCGGGCCGCGAAGAGGTGACCGGATGGCACGATACATTCCCCCGAAGCAAACCAAGATCGGGCAGGTGATCGACGTGATCGTGCTGCTGATCATGTCGATCGGCGCGCTTTACATTCCGCTCTGGCTGGGTCTGGCCGGATCTTCGAAGCTGCCGCTGGAGGCCGACAACCCGACATGGGAGAGCCTTGGCCAGAACGCGGTGATGGCCGAACGCTGGGAGGCGCTGGGATACGACCCGGTCTCGGCGCATGACATCATCACGGCACGGTTCGACTATTCCTTCACCTGGGGTGCGCTGGCGCTGATGGTGGTGGTGATCGTCGGCTACTTTGTGATGATGCTGCGGCTTTCCGAGAAGGAATACCGCGAGGTCATCGCCGAGAAGTACGAAGGCAAGTGAGGGAGCGCAAGACATGTGGCCAATGATCGAAACCGGCGCATGGGTGCTTTCCGCACTCTTCGCGCTGCATATGGTGTGGGACTGGTACAAGACCGACAGCACCTATTCCGAAGATGTCCTCACCTCATCCCGCGAAGGCGAGATCGAGGCGATGACCGAACAGCACAAGCTTTGAGGGGGTGAGAGATGGCTGATACCGACATCACCTCGAAGACGATGGACGGCATGGGGCCGCATGGCACCAAGGTCGGCCTGCTGCGGGTTCTTGGGCCTGCCCATGTCTGGGCGCTGGGCGTGGGGATCGTGCTGGTGGGCGAATACATGGGCTGGAACTTTGCCGTGGGCAAAGGCGGGGCCTATGCGGCGCTGATCGCCTGCTGGTTCGCGGGGATCCTGTATTCCTGCGTGGCCATGATCGATTCGGAGGTGACTTCGACAGTCGCCGCCGCAGGCGGGCAGTATACGCAGGCCAAGCATATCGTCGGGCCACTGATGGCGTTCAACGTGGGGCTTTACCTTGTCTTCGCCTATACGATGCTGGAGGCGGGGAATGCGATCACGCTGGGATACCTCATCTCGGTCGCGGCGGACATGACGGGGGCGACGGAGGCGCTGGATCAGCGGCCCTTCATCATTCTGGCGATCATGTTCCTGGCATGGCTGAACTATCGGGGCGTGCTGGCGACGCTGACCTTCAACCTTGTCATCACGGCCTTTGCCTTTTGCGCGATCATCATCCTGTTCTTCGCCTCGGCCCCGTGGAGCGAGGGGACGATGCTGGCCCATGCGGATCTGATGTCGGGTCAGGCGGCGCTGCCTTATGGGTGGCTGGGCGTGCTGGCGGCGATGCATTTCGGGCTGTGGTTCTATCTGGGCATCGAAGGCACGACACAGGCGGCAGAAGAGGTGCGGTCACCCGCGCGGTCGCTGCCCTTTGGCACGCTGGCCGGGATCATGACGCTGCTGATCGCGGCGACGCTGACCTGGTATATCTGCGTGGGGTATCTGCCCTGGGAATATCTGGGTGACGGGGTGAACGGGGCGGTTGCGCCGCTGTTCAGCGCGGCGCAGATGACCGGGTCGGATGCGTTGATCGTGATCCTTGGGTTCGGGACGCTGTTTGCGACGCTGGCCTCGGCCAATGGCTGCATCAACGATGCGTCGCGGGCGTGGTTTTCCATGGGGCGCGACCACTACCTGCCGCAGTGGTTCGGCGCGGTGCATCCGCAATACCGGACGCCCTATCGCGCGATCATCTTCCTTGTTCCCATCGCGCTGATCTTTGCGCTGGGGGCACCGCTGGATCAGGTGATCACCTTCTCGATCCTGTCGGGTCTGCTTGGATACACGTTCATGCCCATCAACGTGATCCTGTTCCGCAAGAAGTGGCCGCTGGACACGATCAAGCGGGGCTATGTGCATCCGTTCCACCCGATCCCGGCGATTGTTCTGCTGGCGCTGTGTTCGGTGACCTATTTCGCGGTGTTCCTGGGCTATGGCACGCAGCTTATCGCGATGGTCAGCTTCTATATCCTGGTGTCGCTGTGGTTCCACTTCTGGCGCTATCGGTTCGTGAAGCGGGCGGATCAGTTCACGATGCCCTGGCCGAAGCCGCGCGGATACTGAGGCTGGATCGGCCCGCTTGACGCGGGCCGGTTCCCGGAACGAAATGGAAGAATGACAGATTTTCCTATGATCGCGGTGGCGGCGCTGGCCCTTGGGACCGGCGCCGCTGTCATCTGGGCGCTGGGGCGGGCGCAGGGCGCGCGGGCGGCGCGGCGGGCGGGCTATCTGTCGGCCGGGGCCACGCTTCTGACGCAGCGTGTGGAGGAATTGCAACCTTCTGGGTTCATGCGGCTGTCGGGGCAGCATGAGGGCGCGCAGTTCGACCTGCAGGTCGTGCCCGACACGCTGAGCGTGCGCAAGCTGCCGGCGCTTTGGGTACTGGTAAGTTTGCCGGAGCCGCTGCCCATCCATGACACGGTCGATCTGATGATGCGCCCGACGGGGATGGAGACGTTTTCGAATTTCGGGCGGCTGCCGGTGCAGGTGCCCGCGCCGCCCGGCTTTCCGCCGGACTGCGCGATCCGGACCGATGCGCCGGGGGTGATGCCCTTTGCCGAGGCGGTGCGCGAGGTGCTGGCATCGGTCGACATGCAGCGATTGAAGGAGGTGCTGGTCACGCCCAAGGGGGTGCGGCTGGTCTTTCTGGCGGAAGAGGCGCAGCGGTCGCGCTATCTGCTTTATCGGGATGCGGAAATGGGACGCGACCCGCTGCCCCCGGCCCGGCTGGCCCCCTTTCTGGCCGCGGCACAGGGCCTGCGGCGCGCGGTTCTGGCAGAGTTGGAGGCACGGCAGAGGGCATGAAGAAACCGTTGAATCCCTATCTGGTTCTGGCCATCGCCATTGCCCTGCCGGGCGTGGGGCAGGTGGTGAACCGCCAGCCGCTGCGCGGGCTGATCTTCCTGTTCTTCACCATCCTGCTGGGGGCCTATACCGTGAAGACCGCCGCGCCCGAGGTTTCCATGATCGGCAGATATGCCGGTGGGATCTTTGTCTGGGCCATCGCCATTCTGGACGCCTACAAGGTGGCGCGGGTCAGATACGAGGTCTGGCGTCACGCCGCCGTCAGGCCTGCGGATAGCAGATGATCGACAGATAGCGCGCGGGCAGTTGGACCAGCACTTCGGGGCCGTGCTGGGCATCGGCATCGAAGAACAGGCTGTCGCCCGGTTCGAGGTGATAGAGATTGTCGCCGTGGCGGTATTTCACTTGGCCTTCAAGCATGTAGAGCAGTTCGATCCCGTCATGCTGAAAGGTGGGGAAGGTATCGGATTCCGCTGTCAGCGTGATCAGATAGGGTTCCACCACGACGCCCGAACTGTTCGATCCGATATGGCCGAGCAGGTGATATTGATGCCCCGCGCGGGTGCCGCGGCGTTCGATTTCCAGATGTTCGCCGGATTTGACGTGCTGGACTTCGCGGCGTTCCTCGAACCCGCGGAAGAAAGAGGTGATCGGCGTGGAAAAGGCGTGCGAGAGGATCTGAAGGGTGGTCAGGGACGGCGAGGTGATGCCGTTCTCGATCTTTGACAGCATCCCGATGGAGAGGCCGGTGACAGCGGCGAGATCGGCGACTGTCATACCCTGCTGGCGGCGGAAGGCGCGGACGGAACGGCCGATGGCCATTTCGAGATTCCGCTCGGCCAGTTCACGGACGCGGTGAGGGTCCTGGCTGAAGACAGGTTTCGATTTGGGGATCGCGATTTCCGGTGCCGTTTCCTGATCTGCCATACATACCCGCCAAGTAAACAAAGGTGATATCTTTTTTACTATAGGGAAAGTCGGCAATCCGACAAGTCGGCAAAACACTGCGTCGCTGGCGGTGCAGACAGTGGTGCAGCAGGCCCGGTGCATGCGGACCGTGCTGTGGTGGATCAGGAAGGACACCCGCCCCGGGCTTGACCCGGGGCCTCCCGGCTGCCCCGAGGCCCCGGATCAAGCCCGGGGCGCGGGGTCTTTGGGTCAGTAGGCCGAGCGGGCGGCGGTTTCGAGGGCGTGGAAGATCGAGGCCGCCGAGGACCGAGGGCCGATGACCGAAAGGTGGTCGTCACTGCGGATCACGACGTAGCAGCCGAGGTGTTCGATCACCGTTCGCGTGGCCGATCCGGGGCCGTGCGACCGCAGGTCGAAGTTGCAGAGGCGTTCGAACATCGCGGGCAGGTCGGCCCCCATGACATCAAACCGCGCCCATGCGTCGGTCTGTTCGGTGATGGAGGCGGTTTCGCCGAAATGGGGTTTCAGGATCGCCACGATATCTTCATGCGTGGCGAAGGGCGCTTCGACCATCCACATATCGGGCGAAAGCCAGAAGCTGGCATAGGTCGCGGCCTTGGCGGCTTTGCCCGGGCCGGGAAGCGGGATACCCGCCGTTTCGGCTATGTCGGCGACGGCCTTTGCTTCGCCCAACCGCGTGGCGAGGGAGGCGAGGGCGGTGTCCACGACTTCGGTGATCGTGACGGGGCCGAGGGTGACGCTGTGGGGCGCGTCATACCCAAGGGGGGTGATGGGGTGAAGGCGGTGGTCAGCCACGGAGGCGTTCTCCTTCCGGGTCGAAGAAGTGGGGCGAGACGAGTTCGACCTCTACTTCCGTCTTGGCGAGCAGGTTCACGGCGCGCATGCGGTCGCCGATGCGGGCGGTGCCGTTTTTCAGGTAGCCGAGCGCGATGGAGCAGCCGAGATGGGGGGAATAGACGACGGAGGTGAGCCAGCCGCCATCGTTCGCGGCCGTGGCCGCCGCGCCCTTGTCGAGGAAGTGGGAGCCTGCGGTGAGGGGTTGCGACGGATCGACGGGTTTGACGCCGACGATGCGGAGGCCGTCTTCGGCCGTCAGCCCTTCGCGCTGCGAGAGGACCATGCCGATGCTGTCCTTCTTCTTCGACACCATCTTGCCGAGCCCCATGTTGAGCGCGGTGGTCTGGCCGTTGAGTTCGTTCCCGGCGACATGGCCCTTTTCGACGCGCATGACGCCCAAGGATTCCGTGCCATAGGCGACGGCGCCGAAGTCTTCGCCCGCCTTCATCAATTCGCGGATCATGGCGTCGCCATAGCGGGTGGGAACGGCGATTTCATAGGCCAGTTCGCCCGAGAAGGAGATGCGGAAGAGCCGCGCGCGCAGGCCGCCGCAGACGGTGATGTTGGCGCAGGCCATGTAGGGGAAGGCGGCGTCGGAAATGTCCTGATCCACGACCTTTTGCAGGAGTTTCCGCGCGTTCGGGCCGGCGACGGAGAATTGCGCCCAGGCTTCGGTGGTGGAGATCAGTTGCACGTCCATGTCGGGATAGAGGCACTGGCGCACGTATTCCATGTGCCGGAAGACCGGGACGGCGTTGGCGGTGGTGGTGGTCGTGACCCATTCATTCTCGCCCAGACGGGCGGTGGTGCCGTCATCCATGACGATCCCGTCTTCGCGCAGCATCAGGCCATAGCGGACCTTGCCGACGGGGAGGGTGGAGAAGGTGTTGGCGTAGACGCGGTCGAGGAAGGCTCCGGCGTCGCGGCCTTGGATGTCGATCTTGCCGAGGGTCGTCACGTCGCAGATGCCGACGGAGGCGCGGGTTTGCAGCACCTCGCGATCCACCGACTGGCGCCATGTGGTTTCGCCTGCCTTGGGGAACCATTGGGCGCGGAGCCACATGCCGACTTCGACGAAGACAGCGCCCTGTTCGGTGGCCCATTTGTGCGAGGGGGTCAGGCGGGTGGGTTTGAAGTCATGCCCGCGCGAGCGTCCCCCCAGCGCGCCCATCGCCACAGGGGTATAGGGCGGGCGGTAGATGGTGGTGCCTGTCTGCGGGATGGTGCGTCCCGTCAGTTCGGCCATGATGGCAAGGCCGGTGATGTTGCTGGTCTTGCCCTGATCGGTGGCCATGCCGAGCGTGGTGTAGCGTTTCAGGTGCTCGACGGAGGTGAAGTTTTCCTGCTTTGCCAGTTTGACGTCTTTCACGGTGACGTCGTTCTGCTGGTCGATCCAGGCGCGGCCCTTGCCTTCGTGGACATACCAGAAGGGGGTGAGGTTCAGGGGGGCGTCTTCGGCCTTTGGCAGGTCGAGGGTGTGGGTCTTGAGGCCGAGGGCTTCGAGGGCGGCGTTGGCCTGTTGCGCGCCTGTGGTGAGGGCGGCGTGGGTGGAGAGTGCTCCGGCGGCTGCGCCTGCGGCGGTGAGGTTCTTCGGGCCGTCGGTTGGCGGGGTGAAGGCATGGATGCCTTCGTTCCAGACCGGGCGGCCCCGGTGGTGGCTGGCGATGTTGAGGTTGGGGTTCCAGCCGCCCGAGACGCCGAGGGCGTTGACCGAGAGGGTTTCCGAACGGCCGTTCGCATGGCGGATGGTGATGGATTTCAGGCCGAGGCGGCCTGAGGAGTCGATCACCTGCGCGCCCTTGAGGTGGCGGATGCCGGGGAGGAGGTCGCCTTCCTGCCGCGTGTCGATGACGGCGGCGATGTCGATGCCCTTGGCCTGAAGGTCGGTCGCGGTGCGCAGGCCGTCATCGTTGTTGGTGAAGACGGCGACGCGGTCGCCCACGGCCACGGCGTAGCGGTTGGCATAGGTGCGCAAGCTTCCTGCCAGCATGATGCCGGGGCGGTCGTTGTTTTCAAACGCGATGGGGCGTTCGGTGGCGCCGCCTGCGAGGATGGCTTGGCGAGAATAGATGCGCCAGAGGATCTGGCGGGGTTTGCCGGGGGCGGGGATGGGGAGGTGATCGGAGACGCGTTCGACGGCGGAATAGATGCCGTGGTCCATCGCGCCCAGCACGGTGGTGCGGGGCATCAGGCGGACATTGGGCATTTGCGCCAGCGTGCGGACGGTGTCTTCGGCCCAGTCGGCCCCCGCGTGGTTGCCGATGGTGAGGGTTTCGGCGTTCAGGCGGCCACCCATGCGGAAATCCTCATCCGCGAGGATGACGCGCGCGCCTGCGCGGCCTGCGGTCAGTGCGGCCATCAGGCCCGAGGGGCCTGCGCCGATGATCAGGATGTCGCAGTGGAGGAAGCCCTTGTCGTAGTCATCGGGGTCGTCTTGACGGGTCAGGGAGCCGAGGCCTGCGGCGCGGCGGATGATGGGTTCGTAGATCTTCTCCCAGAACGCCGCCGGCCACATGAAGGTCTTGTAGTAGAAGCCTGCGGCGAAGAAGGGGGAGAGGCGGTCGTTGATCCCCATCAGGTCGAATTTGAGCGAGGGGAAGCGGTTCTGGCTGTTGGCCGTGAGCCCGTCGAAGAGTTCGGCCACGGTGGCGCGGGTGTTGGGTTCCTGACGCGCGCCGGTGCGGAGTTCGACGATGGCGTTGGGTTCTTCGCTGCCCGCCGAGATCGGGCCGCGCGGGCGGTGGTATTTGAAGCTGCGGCCCATGAGGCGGACGCCGTTGGCGAGGAGTGCCGATGCCAGCGTGTCGCCGGGGTGGCCCGTATAGGGATGGCCGTCGAAGGTGAAGCGGAGCGTTTTGGAGCGGTCGATCTGGCCGCCCTTGATGCGGTTCTCTTGCGTCATTTGCTGCGCCCCTTTGCGCGCGCCACGTCGCGGGCGAGTTCGACCTTGGTGATTTCGTGGGTCACGGTGTTGCGGGTGACGACCAGCCATGAGCGGTCGCCCTGTTCGTGATACCAAAGCTCGCGGTGTTCGCCTGCGGGGTTGTCGCGCAGGTAGAGGTAGTCGTGGAAGGCATCCTGTGCGGCGTTGGCGTCGGGGAAGGACATCCCGTCGGGGCGGTCGATCAGGGCGGCGTCACCGAGATATGTGAATTCCTGCGCGTCGCGGGGGCCGAGGAGGGGGTGGTTGATGATCATGATGCCCTCAGTGCAGGTTGGGCTGCGCGCCCTGCCCTTTTTCGTCGATCATCAGGCCCTTGCGGAAGCGATCGAAGCGGTAGGCGGTGGCGGTGGGGTGGGGTTTGTCGGTGGCCAGAAGATGAGCGAAGCACCAGCCGGAGGCGGGGGTGGCCTTGAAGCCGCCATAGCACCAGCCGCCGTTGAAGTAGAGGCCGTCGATATGGGTGCGGTCGATGATGGGGGAGCCGTCCATCGACATGTCCATGATCCCGCCCCATGAGCGCAAGAGGCGCGCGCGGCCGATCATCGGCATGAGGGACATGCCGCCTTCGGCCACGTCTTCGACCACGGGCATGTTGCCGCGCTGGGCGTAGGAATTGTAACCGTCGATATCGCCGCCGAAGACGAGGCCGCCCTTGTCGGACTGGCTGACGTAGAAGTGGCCAGCGCCATAGGTCATCACGCCGTCGATCAGGGGTTTGAGGCCTTCGGAGACGAAGGCCTGAAGGACGTGGGATTCCATCGGCAGGCGCATGTTGACGTGGGACATGACCTTTGATGACGAGCCTGCGACGGCGACGCCGACCTTTTTCGCGCCGATGAAGCCGCGCGTGGTGTCCACCCCGGTGACGCGGCCATTGTCGGTGCGGATGCCGATCACTTCGCAATTCTGGATCAGGTCAACGCCGCGCATGTCGGCGCCGCGGGCATAGCCCCAGGCGACGGCGTCGTGGCGGACGGTGCCGCCCCGGCGCTGCATCAGCGCGCCCTTGATGGGGAAGCGGGCGTTGTCGAAGTTCAGGAAGGGATACATCGCGCGGACCTGATCGCGGTTCAGGAGTTCCGCGTCGGCCCCGTGCAGGATCATCGCGTTGCCGCGCCGCGTGTAGGCGTCGCGCTGCGCGTCGGTGTGGTAGAGGTTGATGATGCCGCGCTGCGAGACCATGGCGTTGTAGTTGAAATCCTGCTCCAGCCCTTCCCAGAGTTTCAGCGAGAATTCGTAGAAGGGTTCGTTGCCGTCGAGCAGATAGTTGGAGCGGATGATGGTGGTGTTGCGCCCCACGTTGCCGCCGCCGAGATAGCCCTTTTCCAGCACCGCGATGCGGGCTTGTTTGAACTCTTTCGCAAGGTAGTAGGCCGTCGCCAGACTATGCCCGCCGCCGCCAATGATGATGTAGTCATAGGAGGATTGCGGTTCGGGGTCGCGCCATGCGGGTTTCCACCCTTTGTGGCCTGTCAGAGCCTCGGCGATCACACGGAAGCCGGAATAGCGCATGGTCGGTTCCCATCCTTGTTCTTGGGCGGACTATGATCCTGCGCCGCCGCGAAGCACCTTTCATTTCCGCCATCGGCTATTTCGGAACCGACTTCGCAGCTTTTGTGATCCGTGCTATCCCGGAGAGGACCGCTTTTGCCGTGATTTCATATTGTATAAATTGAATGTATATCTATATCCCGGGGAGAGACGACCAGAAAGCGAGGCCCGAGATGACCACCTATCCCGTCGACATGTCCGTTTCGCCCGAGGTGAAGGGGTTCTTCGATCCTGCGACGAACACGATCAGCTATGTGGTGCGCGACCCGGGGTCGACGGCCTGCGCGGTGATCGATTCCGTGATGGACATCGACTATGCGGCCGGGCGGATCACCCATGACCATGCCGACGAGATCATCGCCCATATCCGCGACAAGGGCTGGACTCTGGAATGGCTGATCGAGACCCATGTTCATGCCGACCACCTGTCTGCCGCGCCCTATATTCAGGAACGTCTGGGCGGAAAGATCGGGATCGGGGCGAATATCACCATCGTGCAGGACACGTTCGGGAAGATCTTCAACGAAGGGACCGAATTCCAGCGCGACGGCAGCCAGTTCGATGCGCTGTTTCAGGACGGGGACCGCTATCGCATCGGCGGGATGGAGGGCTTCGTGATCCATACGCCGGGGCATACGCCCGCCTGCATGACGCATGTGATCGGGAATGCGGCCTTTGTGGGGGATACGCTGTTCATGCCGGATGGCGGATCGGCGCGGGCGGATTTCCCGGGGGGGGATGCGGGGGTGCTGTATGACAGCATCCAGAAGGTGCTGTCGCTGCCCGACGAGATGCGCCTGTTCATGTGCCATGACTATGGCCCCAACGGGCGCGACATCCAGTGGGAAACCACGGTCGGCGAGGAGAAGGCGCATAACATCCATGTGGGCGCGGGCGCGACGCGGGAAAGCTTCATCAAGTTTCGGACGGAGCGCGATGCAACGCTGGCGATGCCGAAGCTGATCATCCCGTCCCTGCAGGTGAACATGCGGGCGGGCGAGATACCGACCGATGCCAGCGGGCGACCGATGCTGAAGGTGCCGGTGAACGGTCTGTGATGTGATGCCCGATCTGCAGCGGTTCTTCCCCATCCTCGGGTGGGCGCGCGCTTATTCGCGGGCCGACCTTGGAAATGATCTGCTGGCGGCGGTGATCGTGACGATCATGCTGATCCCGCAATCGCTGGCCTATGCCTTGTTGGCGGGCTTGCCGCCGGAGGCAGGGCTTTACGCATCCATCCTGCCGATCCTGATCTATGCCGTCTTCGGCACGTCGCGCGTTCTGGCCGTGGGGCCGGTGGCGGTGGTGTCGTTGATGACGGCGGCGGCGGTGGGCGAGGTGGCGGCGGCGGGCACGGCGGATTACGCCACGGCGGCGCTGACGCTGGCGGCGCTGTCGGGGGTGATGCTTCTGGGGATGGGGCTGCTGCGGCTGGGATTCATCGCGAATTTCCTGAGCCATCCGGTGATTTCGGGGTTCATCACGGCATCGGCGCTGCTGATCGCGGCGGGGCAGTTGGGGCCGCTTCTGGGGGTGAAGGTCAGCGGGGATACGCTGCCGGAATTGCTGGGCGGGTTGCTGGACGGGATCGGCGGGGCGAACGCGATCACCGCGATGATCGGGGCGGCGGCGGTGGGGTTTCTGGTCTGGGTGCGCAAGCGGATGAAGGGCTGGCTGCGGGGGCTTGGTCTTTCGGCGCGGGCGGCGGATGCGCTGACGAAGGCGGGGCCGGTGCTGGCGGTGGCGGGGACGACGGTGCTGGTCTGGGGGCTGGGCCTTGAGGCGCGGGGGGTGGCAGTGGTGGGGGCTGTGCCGCAGAGCCTGCCGCCCTTTACCACGCCCGTCCTTGACCCGGCGCTTTGGCGGGCGCTGGTGGTGCCAGCGCTGCTGATTTCGTTGATCGGCTTTGTGGAATCGGTTTCGGTGGCGCAGACGCTGGCGGCGCGGCGGGGGCAGCGGATCGTGCCGGATCAGGAGTTGGTGGCGCTGGGCGCGGCCAATCTGGGGGCGGCGGTGACGGGCGGTTTTCCGGTGACGGGGGGCTTTGCGCGATCCGTGGTGAATGCCGATGCGGGGGCGGCGACGCCGGCGGCGGGGGCCTTTACCGCGCTGGGGCTGGCGGCGGCGGCGCTGCTGCTGACGCCGTTGCTGTTCTTTCTGCCGAAGGCCACGCTGGCGGCGACGATCATCGTGGCAGTGCTGGGGCTGGTGGACCTGTCGGTGCTGCGGCGGACATGGGACTATAGCCGCGCCGATTTCGCGGCGGTGGCGGGCACGGTTCTTGTGACGCTGGGGGCCGGGGTCGAGGCGGGGGTTTCGGTCGGGGTGGCGGTTTCGGTGCTGCTGCATCTGTGGCGCACGTCGCGGCCGCATGTGGCGGAGGTGGGGCTGATCGCGGGGACGCAGCATTTCCGGAATATCCACCGGTTCGAGGTGCTGACCCATCCGTCGCTGGTGACCTTGCGGATCGACGAGAGCCTGTATTTCGCCAATACGCGGTTTCTGGAGGATATGGTGATGGCGCGTCTGGCGGATGCGCCGGAGGTGCGGGATGTGGTGCTGATGTGTTCCGCCGTGAACGAGATCGACATGACCGCGCTGGAGGCGCTGGAGGCGATCAACGCGCATCTGCGCGGCCTTGGCGTGCGGCTGCACCTTTCCGAGGTGAAGGGGCCGGTGATGGATCGGCTGAAGCGGACGCATTTCCTGCAGGCGCTGACGGGGCAGGTCTATATCAGCCAGTATGATGCCTGGTGTGCGCTGGCGCGCTAAGTCAGGGCGGCATCCGGGGCGAGGCGGACATATTTGATGGCGCGGCGGTGGTAGGTATAGGCGATGTGCAGCGCGCCATCGGGACCGGCGAGGATGGAGGGGTAGGAATATTCCTTGTTCAGCCCATCCTTCGAATTGTTCGTCAGGCAGTAGCCGCTGCCCTCTTCCAGAAGGCGGTGGCGGGGAAAGGTTGCGCCGTCGTCATCTGACAGGGCAAGGGTGAGCGGCGCGCGCGGAACGCCCCAGATCGCGCCGCCGGTGGCCGGGGCGGCGTCGGTGTCGTCTGTGCCTTCGTCTTCGATTTCATCATAGAGCGAGGCGCGGCGCTGATCCGACATGTGGGCATTGACCGGGTTGCCGACAAGGGCGATGCGGCCATCCGACAGGCGGATCGCCTGCACCGAGGAATTGTTGTTGGGCAGATCGGTGGGTTCGGGGGCCGACCAGCCAAGCCCACCATCCCGCGAAAGGCTGCGGCGGACCTGCGCGGAGAAGCGGTCGCGGTAGAAGGCGGGCATGACGCCATCACGGGGCGCGACCGGGTTCATGTGGACGGCGCCGAGGCTGTCGGGCACCTCGACCGCGGACCATGTGGCGCCACTGTCGCGCGAGACGAGCATCACGGCGGTGTCGAGCGAGCCGGTCCAGCGGCCCTGCGGCGGGGTCACGCAGCGGAAGCCCGGCAGGAGCCATTCGCCCTGCGGGCCGATCTGGGGCGGCTGGCGGACGAAGACACCCCGGAAATCGCCGATCCGGAGCGAGGGGCCGAAACTTGCCCCGCCGTCGGGGGACAGGCGGCAGTGGATTTCGCATTCGTCCTGCCGGCCGCCGGGCTGGGAGGTGTGGAAGAGCCAGACATCCCCGCCGGGGGCGACGAAGAGGACGGGGTTCTGTTCCGACCTGTCGGCCCGGTCCGTCAGGCGTTCGGCGGGATCCCACGCCTCGGCCCCGGGACGCAGGCGCGAGATCCAGACGGAGATATCGCCCATCCCTTCCATCGTGCCGCCGAACCAGACGCAGGCGAGCGTGCCGCCGGGAAGCCAGCACAGGTTGGCGGCGTGATTCTGCACGCAGGGCGAGGGAAGCATCGCTTCGATGCGATCGGGCTGTTCGGCATGTGGGCGCAGCGCGCCATTCATGCATGCCTCTGTTTCAGCGGGCGAAAGTTCGCCCGGACGCATTGCTTTCATCATCGCCCTGCCCCCCTGTCACGGTTGCCCCTGCCGCCATCGCGCCAAGGCTGCGGCCTGCACCTGTTTGGGAGAAGGGCAGGGAAATTACAAGTTGTCAAACGCACCAAACAAGACTGATGGAGGACTGAGTGAATTATATTATTGTTTTTCATCCTTATTTTCTCCCCCGTATCAGCGTCCAGCCAGGCATTCCGCTTCATGATCGAGTAAATTAATAACAAGTTGACATGACAGGATGAAGCTGTTCCATTTCCGGATGCAGATGACCGAACCGAAGGAGAGCCATAAAGGCGCGGGCGGTCCGCTTTTCGCTTGGGAGGAATTCATGAACGTGAAGACAGGAGAGCGCGCCGGGCTGACGCGTCGCGGTGCTTTGAAGCTGGGCCTTGGATCGGTGGTGGCCGCGGCGGCCTTTGGCCCGGGCGCGCGCATTGTGATGGCGCAGGAGGGGCAGGTCCTCAAGGCGATCAACCCCGCCTTTTCGCAGGACTGGTCGCCGCTGCGCGGGGGCGGTGTGCCGTTCCGGTGGAATTCCGTCTGGAATGCCAGCGCGATGTATTTCAACGAAAAGGGCGAGATCCAGCCCTATGTCCTGACGGAATGGTCGCCTTCGGCGGATTACCTGACCTGGACGCTGAAGGTGAACCCGGATGCGAAATTCGCCGATGGCTCGGCCATCACCGCGGCGGATGTGAAGGGATCGTGGGAGCTTTCCTCGATGCCCGCCACGCAGAACCAGCGGATTGATCAGGTTCTGGCGGGGGTTCAGGGTTACGGCGCGGTCAAGGACGGATCGGCCACCGAGATTTCGGGCATTGTCGCGAATGAGGACGGGACGCTGACAGTCACGCTTGCCTCGGCCGATCCGATCTTCTTTCAGCGGCTGGCGAACCATATCGCCCCCATCGTGAAGGTGGCGGTGGCGCGGGGCGCGGATGGCAATGAGGTTCCGGATTTCTTCCTTGCGGCGAATGGCGCGACATCGGGGCCCTTCATGCTCGAGTCCGCCAATCTGGATACGGGCGAGTTGGTCTGGGTGCCCAATCCCAACTTCTTTGGCCCGGCGCCGAAACTGGCGCGGATCGAGTTGACGGCGGTTGAGGACAATGTGACGGCGACGCAGATGCTGGCTTCGGGCGAGTATCAGGCGCATACGGAACTTGTGACATCGACCATCGTGCTGGATCTGGGGGCGGAGTTCGCCGCCGGGGCGGAGATCCCGACATCGCAGCATTTCTGGTTCAACACCGCGCGCGCGCCGATGGACGATCCCAAGGTGCGCGAGGCGCTGATCCTGGCCGTGGATCGCGACGGGCTGATCAAGGCATCCTTCCCGGATGGGCCGCATCAGAAGACGGACATGGTGCTGAATGCCGTGCCGGGCGCGGATGATCCGGCCTTTGTGCCCTATCCGTTCGATCCCGAGCGCGCCAAGGCCCTGCTGGCGGAATCGAGCTATGGCGGGCCGGAGCGGCTGCCCAAGCTGATGTTCGTGGGCATTTCCAGCCCGGCGAACGAGGCGGCGGCGCAGTATATCGCCGAGCAGTGGCGGCAGAATCTGGGGATCACGGCGGTCGACATGAAGCCGCAGCAGGACCAGTATTCTGGCCCCGACCAGAACGCGATCCAGATCTTCCGCGATGACGTGGGCACGCGCGTGCCGGACGCGGCAAGCTATCTGGCGGGATCCATCGCCTCGACCTCTGGCAATGCCACGGGGAAGATGTCCTACAAGAACGACAAGGTGGATGCGCTGATCACCGAGGCGCTGACCAAGGCGTCGGACGATCCGGCGCGGGTCGCGCTGGCACAGGAGGCGCAGCGCCTGTTCCGAGACGATTTCTGCTTCATCCCGTGGTACAAGCAGACCATGTCGCGCTGGGCTTCGGCCAATGTCGCGGGGATGGAGAAGAACCTGGACTGGCAGGTGGTGGCCCCCTGGAACATCTCCATCGCCTGACGGGCCGACGGAACCGTGGCGGGCAGGGCCCTTCCCTGCCCGTTCCCATCTGAATCGGAACCTTTCGCCATGATCGCCTATATCCTTCGCCGCCTGCTTTTGTGGGTGCCTTCGGTCATACTCGTGATGCTGGGTGTCTATGCGCTGGCCTTTTACGGCGCGGGCGATCCCATCAAGCTGATCTTCCTGCGCGCGCCGGGGGATGTGGCCTATGACCCCGTCAAGATCGAGGCGATCCGCGAACAGGCGGGGCTGAACGAGCCGTTTCTGGTGCAGTTCGGCAATTACCTGCTGAACCTTGTGCAGGGGAATTTCGGGAATTCGCTGTTTTCGGGGCGGTCTGTCTGGGCGATGATTTCGGCGGCGGCGCCGGTTTCGCTTTTGCTGGGGCTGATGGCGATGATCGTGACGGCGCTGGTGGCTATCCCGCTGGGCATGATCGCGGGGATGAACCAGAACAGCCGGCTGGATTACACGATCCTTGGGACGGCGGTCACGCTTTGGGCGATACCGGCCTATGTGGCGGGGCCACTCTTGATGGTGATGCTGCTGGCGATCCTGCCGAAGGGGGCCATGCCCTATGGCTGGGGCGGGTTGTTTTCGGTGAAGATCATCCTGCCGCTGATCGTGCTGTCGTTTCAGCCCATCGCGCTGATCATCCGGCAGACGCGCGCGGCGGTGATCGACGTGATGACCGAGGATTTCGTGCGCACCGCCCGGGCGAAGGGCGTGCCGGAATATGTGGTGGCGCTGCGCCATATCCTGCGGCCTGTGCTGACGCCGGTGGTGACGCAGCTTGGCCTGATCATGATCACCATCGTGAACGGGGCGATCTTTGTGGAGCTGGTCTTTGGCCTGCCGGGGCTGGGCCGGTTGACGGTGCAGGCGCTGATCAATTCGGATTATCCGGTGATCCTTGCGGTGACGCTGATCGGGTCCTTCCTGGTGATGGCGTCGAACCTGCTGGTGGACATCCTTTACCCGCTGCTTGACCCGCGGGCGACCGATCCGAAGGCGAGCCGGGTATGACCGCGGGACCCATCATCACCCCGACCGACGACCAGCCGAGCAGCCTGTGGCGGGACGCATGGCGCCGCCTGCGGCGCAACCGGCTGGCGGTGGCGGGGCTTGTGATCCTGACCGTGCTGGTGCTGGTGGCGGCCTTCGGGCCATGGCTGACGCCCTATGATTTCCTGAGCCAGAATCTGGATGCGCGGAACCTGCCGCCATCGCTGGCGCATCCGTTCGGGACGGATGATCTGGGGCGGGATGTGCTGTCGCGGGTGATCTATGGGGCGCGGACGGCCTTTCTGGTGGCGGTGCTGGTGACGGCGGTGGCGCTGCTGATCGGGGTGGTGCTGGGCGCGATTGCCGGGTTCTATGGCGGGGCCTTCGACAAGGGGCTGATGTGGGTGACGGACATGACGATGTCGGTGCCGCAGCTTCTGCTGGTGGTGGTGATCAATGCCTCGCTCAAGCAGCCGATCACCTTGTGGATGGAGGCGCGGTATCTGGAGACGCTGAACCCCATCTACCGCAATTCGGCGATCATTGATTTCGTGCTGGTCTTCGGATCCATGGCGCTGATTTCCTGGCCGCCCTATGCGCGGCTGGTGCGGGCGCAGGTGCTTTCGATCCGCAATCGGCCCTATGTCACGGCGGCGCGGGCGCTGGGCCTGACGAACCGGATCATCCTGACACGCTATGTGCTGCCCAATGCCGCCGGGCCGCTGATCGTGGCGGTTTCGGCGGGGCTGGGCACGGCGATGGTGCTGGAAAGCGCGTTTTCGTTCCTTGGCATCGGGGTGAACCCGCCGACGCCAAGCTGGGGGAACATGATTTCCGACGGGCTGCGCGTCTGGACGAACTATCCGCATCTTCTTTTGGCGCCGGCCGCGGTTCTGGCCGTGGTCACCGTCGCCTTCAACTTTCTGGGCGACGGGCTGAATGACGCGCTCAATCCCAAGGGGCAGAAATGAGCGCGCTGCTGGAGATCCGCGGGCTGACCATCGACATCGACCGGGACACGGGCCCGGCGCGGGTGGTGGACGGCATCGACCTTGCGGTTGAGGAGGGGGAATCCCTTGGCATCGTGGGGGAATCCGGCTGCGGCAAAAGCCTGACGATGCTGTCGCTGGTGGGGCTGTTGCCGAACCGCATCCGGGCCAGCGGGGGCAGCGCGCGGTTTGCGGGGCAGGATCTGCTGTCCCTGCCGCAAGAGGCGTTGCGCAAGCTGCGGGGATCGCAGATCGGGTTCATCTTTCAGGACCCGATGACGAGCCTGAACCCGGTGATGCGGGTGGGCGAGCAGATCGCCGAGGCGCTGATCCATCAGAGCGGGATGGCCAAGCCCGCCGCGATGGAGCGGGCGGCGGAGCTGCTGGAATTGGTGGGCATCCCGTCGCCCCGGGACCGGCTGATGGCCTATCCGCACGAGCTGGGGATGCGGCAGCGGGTGATGATCGCCATCGGTCTTGCCGGTTCACCGCGCCTTCTGATCGCGGATGAACCGACGACGGCGCTGGATGTGACGATTCAGGCCCAGATCGTGGATCTGGTGCGCGATCTGAAGGACCGTTTCGGGATGTCGGTGGTGTGGATCACGCATGATCTGGCGCTGATCGCGGGGTTGGCCGACAGGATCGCCGTGCTTTATGCGGGGACGGTGGTCGAGGACGCGCCGGTGGAGGTGATCTTTGACAGGCCGAGCCATCCCTATACGCGCGGGCTGCTGGCCTCATTGCCGACGCTGACGGACAGGCCGATGACGCGGTTGCCGTCGATCGGAGGCACGCCGCCCGAGCCGGGGCGGCGGCCGCCGGGATGCCCCTTTGCGCCGCGCTGCACGCTGGCGACGGGGGCCTGCGACGCCGCCGTGCCGAAACTGGCCGCCGTGCCGGGCAGCGACCCGCGCCACCGCGTCGCCTGTTTCGTGACGGCGGGGGAAGGGGGGCAGGCATGAGCGCGACCTTGCTGTCGATCCGCGATCTGCGGAAGGAATTCCCCGTGCGGCTGGGGGCCTTTGGCGAGAGGGCGGCCACGGTTCATGCGCTGGACGGGTTCAGCGTGGATATCGTCGAGGGCGAGACGCTGTCGCTGGTGGGGGAATCGGGCTGCGGGAAATCGACCACGGGCTATTGCGTGCTGAACATCCAGCGGCCCACCAGCGGATCGGTGATCTATGCGGGCACGGATATCGCCAAGCTGGACGATGACGGGATGCGCCCCTTCCGGCGCGACCTGCAGATCGTGTTCCAGGATCCCTATTCGACGCTGAATCCGCGGATGACCATCGGTGATGCGCTGGCCGAGCCGATCCTGTTTCACGGTCTGGCCCCGAAGGCCGAGATCCGTGACAGGCTGCACCAGTTGCTGGCCGATGTCGGGCTTTCAGAGCGGTTCGCCAACCGCTATCCGCACGAGCTTTCGGGGGGGCAGCGGCAGAGGGTGGCGATTGCACGGGCGCTGGCCTGCCGGCCGCGGTTCATCGTCTGTGACGAGGCGATTTCGGCGCTGGATGTTTCGGTGCAGGCGCAGATCCTGAACCTGTTGCTGGATCTGCAGGAGAAATACGGGCTGACCTATCTGTTCATCGCGCATGATCTGGCGGTGGTGCGCCATATCTCGGATCGGGTGGGGGTGATGTATCTGGGCCGGATGGCCGAGCTGGCCCGGGCCGAGGCGCTGTTTGCGCGGCCGTTGCATCCCTATACGCGGGCGCTTCTGTCAGCGGTGCCATCAACCGATCCACGCGCGGCGCGCAACCGGCAGCGGTTGCAGGGCGAGGTGCCTTCGCCGCTGACGCCGCCTTCGGGGTGCCGGTTCCATACGCGCTGCCCGCTGGCGCGCGAACGGTGCCGGAGCGAGGCCCCTGCCCTGCGCGAGGTGGCGGAAGGCCAGTCGGTGGCCTGCCATGCCGTTGCGTCGGCCACGGAAACAAATTGGGAGAACAGCCCGGCATGACGACCGATCTGATTGGCATAACCATGGGGGATCCGGCTGGCGTGGGGCCGGAGATCATCGTGAAATCGCTGGCGGCGATGTCGCCCGAGGCGCGGCGCGGCATCCGCATCTATGGCAATCGCGACAGTCTTTCCGCGGCGGAGGCGGTGCTGGCGACGGGGCTGGATCTGGCGGCGCTGGATGTGGCGCATGTGGAGATTCCCGGCGCGCTGCCGGCCTTTGGCAAGCTTGATCCGCGTTGCGGCGAAGCCTGCTATCAGTTCATCGCCCTTGCCGTGCAGGATGCGATGGCCGGGCGTATCGGCTGTATCGTGACCGCGCCCATCAACAAGGCCGCGCTGAATGCGGCGGGGCATCACCATGACGGGCATACCGGCCTGCTGGCGCATCTGACCGGGACGCCGCGCTGCCATATGCTGCTGGCCTCGGAGCGGTTGTCGGTGATCCACAATTCGACCCATGTCTCGCTGCGCGATGCCATCGCGCGGGCGACGACCGAACGGGTGCTGGAGACGATCCGCGCCGGGCATCGCCATTTCGCGCGGCTTGGCATGCCTGCGCCCCGGATTGCGGTGGCGGGCGTCAATCCGCATTGCGGCGAGGGTGGGCTGTTCGGCAGCGAGGATGACGATCAGATCGCGCCCGCCGTTGCGGCGGCGCGGGCCGAGGGGATCAACGTGGATGGCCCGATTTCGGCGGATACGGTGTTTCACCGCGCCTATACCGGGGCCTTTGATCTGGTTGTCGCGCAGTATCACGATCAGGGGCATATCCCGATCAAGCTGGTGGCCTTTGACACGGCGGTGAATGTGTCGGTCGGGCTGCCGATCGACCGTTGTTCGGTGGATCATGGCACCGCCTTTGACATTGCCGGACGCGGGATCGCGGACAATGGCAACCTTGATCACGCGCTGGCCTATGCCGCGCGGCTGACCGCCAGCAGGAGGCGTTGATCCATGGCTGTATCCCTTTCCGGTGTCTATTGCGCGGCGGCGACGCCAGTGCTGCCCGATCTTTCGCCGGATCTGGCGGCCTTTGGCGCGCATTGCCGGGCCTTGCTGGAGGATGGCTGCGACGGCATCGCGCTGCTGGGCACGACGGGCGAGGCGAATTCCTTTTCATCGGCGGAGCGGCGGGCGATCCTTGAAGCGGCGCTGAAGGCCGGGATCGCGGGGGATCGGCTGCTGCCGGGGACGGGGCTTGCGAATGTGCCCGAGACGGTGGAGTTAACGCGGCATGCCCTGTCTTGCGGGGTGACGACGGTCGTGATGCTGCCGCCCTTTTACTATAAGGGGGCGAGCGACGGGGGTCTTTATGCGGCCTATGCGCGGGTGATCGAGGCGGTGGGCGACGCGCGGCTGCAGGTGATCCTTTACCACATTCCGCAGATGACGGGCCTGCCCATCAACCATGACCTGATCGCGCGGCTGCGCGCGGCCTTTCCCGAAACGGTGGTGGGCATCAAGGATTCGGCCGGGAAGATCGAGAACATGGAGGCGATGATCGCGCGCTTTCCGGGTTTTGCGGTGCTGGCGGGGGCGGATCCGCTGCTGTTGCCGCTGATGCGGATGGGGGGCGCGGGCTGCATCACGGCGACATCGAACCTTGTGGCGCGGGAGTTGGCCTTCATCTTCCGCCATGCCACGGACCCGGCGCAGGAGGCCGGCGTGGCCGCCGCGCAGGCGCGGATCAACGCCTATCGCGACCTGTCCAATTCCTATGTCCAGATCCCGGCGATCAAGGCCATGATCGGCCGCCGTCACGGTGCGGAGGGCTGGGCGCGGACCCGCCCGCCGCTGGTGGCGGTGGATGCCGCCGGTCGGGCGGATCTGGCGGCGAAGCTTGACGAGATCGACACCCTTTTTCCCGGAGCCATGGCATGAGCGACTATGCCTCACCCTTGCGTTTGTTCCAGCCGCGCCAGTTTGATTATGGCGCGGGCAGCGCGGCGCAAGTCGGCGCCTGGGCCGCGACAGAAGGCTTTGGGCGGATCCTTGTTCTGACGCAGAAGGTGATGGTGCCGCAGATCGACCGGCTGGCCTTGCCGGGGAAGGTGACGGTGTTTGACGGGGTGCAGCCGGAGCCGGACAGCACGAACCTTGCCGAAGCGCTGCAGGCGGCACGGGCGGCGGGGCCGGATCTTGTGATTGGCTTTGGCGGCGGATCGGTGATGGATGTGGCCAAGCTGGTGACGGTGCTGCGGGGGGGGCAGGATCTGGCTGATGTGATCGGGCCGAACCGGGTGACGGGACGGCAGAACGCGCTGGCGCTGGTGCCGACGACGGCGGGCACGGGGTCGGAGGCGGGTATCCGCGCGCTGGTGACGGATGCGTCCACGATGAACAAGGTCGCGGTGGAGAGCCGCCATCTGATGCCGGACATGGTGGCGCTGGACCCGGATCTGACGATGTCGGTGCCGGCGGCGGTGACGGCGGCGACGGGGATCGACGCGATGGCGCATTGCGTGGAGGCCTTCACCAACCGCAAGGCGCATCCGCTGATCGACAATTACGCGCGGCTGGGGTTCGGGCTGGTGGCGCGCTATCTGCCGCGCGCGGTGCGCGACGGGACGGATGCCGAGGCCCGCGCGGCGCTGCTTCTGGCGGCCTATTACGGCGGGATCTGCCTTGGCCCGGTGAATACGGCGGCGGGGCATGCGCTGGCCTATCCGCTGGGCACGCGGTTGAAGCTGGCGCATGGGCTGGCGAATGCGGTGATCTTTCCGCATGTGCTGGCCTTCAACCAGCCGGTCGCGGGGGCCAAGACCGCCGAGATCGCGGCGGCGCTGGGCCTGCGGCATGACAGCGAGGATGCGCTGCGCGAGGATGCGGCGCGGTGGTGCGCGCAGTTCGGGGTGGAGATGCGGCTGTCGCGGCTGGGCGCGGCCGAGGATCAGCTGGCGGGCTGGGCGGCAGAGGCCCATGCGATGCGCCGCCTGATGGACAACAACCCGCGCGACATGACGGTGGACGAGGTGCTGGCGATCTATCGCGCAGCATTCTGAACGGGCGTTCGGAAACCGGCGGCCCTGCGGGGCCGTCAGCCGCGGGAGGAGAGATCCAGAAGGCGGCCTTCGAAAAGGCGGTCGCGCGATCCGGTGATGTGGCGGCGCATGCAATCGCGGGCGATTTCCGCTTCGCCGCGGCGGATGGCATCGAAGATGGCGGCGTGTTCGTCCAGCACGTGATCCAGACCGCCGCGCACGGCTTGCAGGGACAGGCCGTGGAATTTCATCCCGATGGCGATATGTTCGCGCAGGGCACGCATCGAGGTTTCGAAATACTGGTTGTTCGCCGCCGCGGTGATGGCGAGGTGGAAATCGAAATCGGCATCCTCGCGGTGGCTGCGGCGTTCGGTTGCCTCGCGCATGATCTGCAGGCAGGTGCCGATTTCCGCCAGTTGCGCATCGCCGCGCCGCGTGGCGGCAAGGGCGGCGGCCTCGGGTTCGATGGTCAGGCGGAATTCGTAGCAGCGCTGCAGATCGGCGATGGTTTCAAGCGGCTGAAAGGCGATGGGCCGGGGGGTGACCGGGGCGCTGACGAAACTGCCCGCGCCCTGCCGTGAGGTGATGAGACCCTCTTCGCGCAGGCGCAGGAGGGCGGCGCGGACGACCGGGCGCGAGACCTGATGCTGTTCGGCGAGGACGTTTTCGCCGGGAAGGCGTTCATCGGGGCCGTATTCGCCGTTGAGGATGGCCCGGCGGATGCGATCATGCACGACATCGGCAAGCAGCATGGACTTTGGCCGATCAGACGCGGTGGCCTGTTTTGCGTTCTTCATGCCGGCCGCGAGGTTCATGACACTGCTTTCTGGTCTGCTATGGAGCGAAGGATCTGGGTGAGGCAATCGGGATCGCCGAAACCGCCGGATTTCGTGACAATAAGTGGTGCTTCGGAAAAATCCAGCGGCAGGCTTACGGGCATTCCGGGCAGCACTTCGCCCAAGACACGCAGGACGCCGGTGCCCATGCGATGCAGGACGGCGCCAGCGGTTTCCCCGCCGGTGAGAAGGAGGCAGCGACGCCCTTGCAGCAGGCTGACCGCAAGGCTTTCGGCAAGGCGCGAGGCCACGGTCGCCCCATCCGCGCCGGGGCCGGGCATGGCCTGAAGGATGGCGATATCGGGCGGCGGGCCAGAGGGGGCGGCTAGGCCATCCGGTGCCCCCACCCAGAGCGCGGCGGGCGTGGCGGCGCGCAGACGGGCGACCTGATCGAGGGTCGCGAGGTCGCGCGAGCCGATGACGAAGGTGATCGGCCGGTGCAGGTGGACCGGACGGGGCGGGGCTTGCCGCGGGTGGCCAAGGGCGCGGGCAAGGGCCGAGGCAAGGCCGCGCGCGCCGGCAAGCAGCGCGCCCTGCCCCGCCGCGATGATCCGGTCGAGATCGGCATCGGTGCAGGCATCCGGGCAATCCACCGCGAGGCCGGGGGCTGCGGGCGGCATGACGGGGATCGGCCTGTCGACGCCGCGACCGGCGACCTGCCCCTTTACCACGAAGCGGCCGAGTTCCGGGATTGCCGGGCAGAGGACGAGGCGGTTGGGCTGCCGGACTGCGGCGATGGCAAGGGTTTCGGCGGCGACATGGCCCTTCATCCGGCTGTCGATCTTCTTGAACAGGCGGGGCACTTCGGCCAGGGCGATGGCGGCCTGCCGCGCCCGGGTCGCCGCCTGATCCCCGTCCAGTTCGCGGCTGTTGAGCGAGACGGCAAGAACATCCGGCGCGGCGGCGAGGGCACGGTCGAGGGCGGAGAGATCGGTTGCGACAAGTGTCGTCCAGCCCGCGCGCGCGAAGGGGACGACGGAATCCAGCGCGCCGGTCAGATCATCGGAGATCAGGGCCGTGTGGGGTGCGGGCATGTCGAACCTTTCCTAGGCCCCCGAGTAAAGCGCACAGCCTGTAAAGTTGCAAACCATTTGTAAACAAAGTGACAACTTTGGAAGGGGGGCGCGGGCCCGGAGGAGTGGGTTGGCTTCGTGGCGCAAAGTCTGTAAGGCACGACCCAGCGAACATGGACCCGGGTGCAATTCCCGGGTGGCTCTTCCGGCCGCCGATCCGCCGGACAACCTGAACCGAACCAGAGAACAGAACTCGACGCGTGGCCCGGATGGCCGCGAGCCGATCAGGAAACCTTTGCATGATTTCACTTGATGCCTACCGCGCGCAGTGGTTCGGCAATATCCGCGCCGATGTGCTGGCCGGGCTTGTCGTGGCGCTGGCGCTGATCCCCGAGGCGATTGCCTTTTCCATCATCGCGGGCGTGGACCCCAAGGTGGGGCTTTACGCCAGCTTTTCCATCGCCGTGCTGATCGCCTTTGTCGGCGGGCGGCCCGGGATGATTTCAGCCGCGACGGCCGCAACGGCAGTGCTGATGGTCACGCTGGTGAAGGATCACGGGTTGCAATACCTGCTGGCGGCGACCGTTCTGACCGGGGTGATCCAGATCGCGATGGGCCTGCTGCGGCTGGGTTTCGTGATGCGCTATGTTTCGAAATCGGTGATGACCGGCTTCGTCAACGCGCTGGCGATCCTGATCTTCTTGGCGCAACTGCCGGAACTGGACCCGGCGAAGGTGACAGGGATGACCTATCTGCTGGTCGCGGTCAGCCTTGGGATCATCTATCTGTTTCCCTATATCACCAAGGCCGTTCCGTCGCCGCTGGTCGCGATCATCGTCCTGACCGGGTTGACCATGACCTTTGGCTGGGATGTGCGCAGTGTGGGCGACATGGGCGCGCTGCCCGATACCCTGCCGGTCTTCCTGATCCCCGATGTGCCCCTGACGCTTGAGACGCTGTGGATCATCCTGCCCTATGCGCTGGCCATCGCGGTGGTGGGGCTTCTGGAAAGCCTGATGACCCAGAACCTTGTCGATGACCTGACGGATACGAAATCGGATCGCAATCAGGAATGCATCGGACAGGGCATCGCCAATGCGGCCACCGGGTTCATCGGCGGCATGGCGGGCTGTGCGATGATCGGGCAGTCGATGATCAACGTGAAGTCGGGCGGGCGGGGACGGCTGTCGGCCTTTACCGCAGGCGCGGTTCTGCTGGTGCTGGTGGTATTCCTTGGGGATTGGGTGGCGCAGATCCCGATGCCCGCCCTGGTGGCCATCATGATCATGGTGTCCATCGGCACCTTTTCCTGGTCTTCGATCCGGAACCTGACGCTGCATCCGCGATCTTCGTCGATCGTGATGATCGCCACGGTGGTGACTGTAGTCTGGACCCATAACCTTGCCATCGGGGTGCTGGTTGGGGTGCTGCTCTCGGGCATCTTCTTTGCGGGCAAGATCGCGCAGCTGTTCAAGGTTACATCCGGCATTTCGAAGGATGGCCGACTGCGGACCTATGTCGTGGAGGGGCAGCTTTTCTATGGCTCGGTTGAGGATTTCATGAATGCCTTTGACTTCCGCGAGGCGCTGGACCGCGTGGTGATCGACGTCAGCCGTGCGCATATCTGGGACATCTCTTCGGTGCAGGCGCTGGACATGGCGGTGCTGAAGTTCCGCCGCGACGGGGCGGAGGTCGAGATCATCGGGATGAATGCCGCCTCTGAGACCATCGTCGACAAGCTGGCCCTGCATGACAGGCCGGGCGCGTTGGACAAGTTGATGGCGCATTGAGGGAGGACAGGGAGATGATGCAGCGGCAGAAGACCATCGCCCTTGTCGATGGATCCATCTATTCGGCCAGCGTCTGCGACCATGCGGCGTGGATCGCGGGAAGGACAGAGGCGCCGGTTGAGGTGATCCATGTCCTTGGTCGGCGTGACGCATCGGACATGCATGACCATTCCGGTGCGATCCGTCTTGGGGCGCGGAGCGCGCTGCTGGAGGAGTTGGCGACGCTTGACGCGCAGCGGGCGAAGCTGATCAGCCAGCGGGGCCGGGCCATTCTGGAGGACGCGGCGGCCCTGCTGGAAAGGGCGGGGGTGCCGGAGGTGACCACGCGCCTGCGGCAGGGTGACATCGTCGAGGCGGTGGCCGATGTGGAAGCCGAGGCCGGGGTGATCCTGATCGGCAAGCGCGGCGAGGCGGCGGATTTCGCGAAGGGGCATCTGGGATCGAACCTTGAGCGGATCGTGCGGGCCAGCCACAAGCCGGTTTTCGTGGCATCGCGGGCCTTCAGGCCGATCCGAAAGGTGCTGATCGCCTTTGACGGCGGGGCCTCGGCGATGAAGGCGGTCGATCATCTGGCGCAGAGCGCGCTGTTCCGGGGGCTTGGCGTGCATGTCGTCACTGTCGGGGCCGAGACGGCGGAGGGGGCGGCGGCGATCGGGGATGCGAAGGCGAGGCTGAAGGCCGCCGGGATAGATGCGGAGACATCCATCCTTCCCGGCCATCCGGAAACGACGCTTGTCCGCCTTGTGGAGGAGGCGCGGTTCGACATGTTGGTGATGGGGGCCTATGGCCATAGCCGCATCCGCAGCCTGATCATCGGGTCCACCACGACGGCGATGATCCGAAGCTGCAAGGTGCCGGTGCTGCTGGTTCGGTGACGGGGGGGTGCCGGAATGGCCCGACCCGCGCAGTTAGTTACCGCAAGGTGGCACGGGGTCAAGCTGATGGGGTTGGCGTGTCGTGGCGACGGGTCTTGCGGTGAGTTTGCCATCCGCAAGGCGGATTGCCAGAACCCTGTCACCCGCATCGTTCAGGGCGATGATCGTGGGGCGGCCGTCGCACAGCGCGATCCGGCCCTGGATCGTTTCCTGCCCGATGGCGTGGTTGGTGACGCCGCGCATCGAGGCGACGGGGCGGAGTTTTGCCCCCTCGCGGCGGACGATGCGCAGAACCTTGTCGAGATGCGGTTTTTCGACATAGGCGATTTCCACGCGCCCATCGCCATCAAGATCTGCGGCCCCGATCGGGGCCAGCCAGCGGAACCTTGTGCCGATGAAATCGGTCGTTGCGCCGCGCCGCAGTTCCGGCTGGCCCTGATGCAGGGCCACCTCCCAGACCGCGAGCCTTGAGCCGCGCTGCTGGTGGCTTTCGACGACGATGATCTCATTCACGCCATCGCGGTTGAGGTCGGCGAGGCGGGGGGTGACGTCTTCGAAGACGAGGGGATCCGGAAGGCGGACAGTCAGGGTGGTGGGCCGGTTTGGGCAGCCCGCGCAAGCCTGCAGCGTGACGACAAGATCGGTATGCGCGGGCAGGTTTCCCATGATGTTGTGGGGATAGCGATCCGTCGGCGTGGCGAATTCCGCATGGATCGGCATAGGCTGCGTCTTTGCGCCAGCAACCGGCGCGGCCGCAAGGATGGAGAGCGCGAGAAGCCATTTGTGCGAGATCATCCTGTCACCCATCCTGGCCCTCCTTGTCGGAGCTTAACCTGACCCCATGCCCTTCGCCACCGGACAGGGCCTGTTACGGGGCCCGGCGCAGGCGGGAAACACGAAAGCGTGAGGCGCGTAACGGGAGGCCATGCCCGGCGAAAAGGCGGATGTGGCCCGGATATGTGGCCCGTTTCAGTCTGACATGGAGAACGAGATGACCAACATGAAATCGACCCTCGGCCTTGGCGCCGCCCTGTCCTGCGCGCTGACGATGGCCGCCGCCACCGGGGCCCATGCGGAGGAAGGCATGGAGAAGTGCTTTGGCGTTGCGCTGGCCGGGCAGAACGACTGCGCCGCCGGGCCAGGCACGACCTGCGCCGGGACGTCGAAAGTGGACTATCAGGGCAATGCCTGGAAGCTGGTTCCGGCTGGCACCTGCGTGACGATGGAACTGCCCGCCGGGGAGGATGGCATGGCGCGCAACGGTTCGCTGGAAGAACTGACCCGCGACATCCCCGCCTGACGCCACCAAGGGGCGGGGAGGACTTCCCCGCCCGCACCTTTTGCGGAGGACATGATGCGCCATCTGCCGAATACTGCCGGAGCGGGCTTCAAGCCGGAACATTTCGCCGCGATCCGCGAGGATGCGGGCGCGGTGGGATTTCTGGAGGTTCATGCCGAGAATTACATGGGGGATGGCGGCCTTCCGCATGCCCAGCTTGCCGCCCTGCGCGCGGATTTCGCGCTGTCATTGCATGGCGTCGGGCTTTCCATCGGGGGGCCGGGGCGGCTGAACGCCGATCATCTGGCGCGGCTGAAACGGCTGTGCGCCCGGTATGAACCGGAGAGTTTTTCAGAGCATCTGGCCTGGTCCAGCCATGGGATGGACTATCTGAACGACCTGCTTCCCCTGCCCTATACGGCCGAGACGCTGTCGCTGGTCTGCGATCATGTGGATGAGGTGCAGGCGGTGCTGGGGCGGCGGATGCTGCTGGAGAACCCTTCGACCTATGTGCTGTTCGAACAGTCCGACATGGCGGAGGTGGATTTCCTGCGCGCGGTCGCGGCGCGGACGGGCTGCGGGTTGCTGCTGGATGTGAACAACGTCTTTGTGTCCTGCACCAATCACCGCATGGACCCGCGCGCCTGGCTGGCCGCGTTTCCGCTGCATCTGGTGGGCGAGATCCATCTGGGCGGCCATGCCGAGGAAGCGCTTCCTTCCGGCCCGCTGCTGATCGACGCGCATGGCAGCCCTGTCGCCGATCCGGTCTGGGCGCTTTATGCCGAGGTGATCGCGCAGGGCGGCGCGCGGCCCACGCTGGTGGAATGGGACAATGACGTTCCCGAATGGCCCGTCCTGCGGGCCGAGGCGGGGCGGGCTGCGGAGATCCTTGCACGGGGAGGGATGGCCCTTGCCCGCGCATCCTGAATTTGTCGCCGCCTTCAATGAGGGGCTGGCAGGCGCAGCTTTGCCACCCGGCGTGACGGCCACCGCGCCGGATGAGGTGGAGCGCCGCTTTGCCGTTTATCGCAACAATGTGGCGCATGGCCTGACCGAGGCGCTGGCCCAGCGCTTTCCGGTGATCAAGCGGCTGGTGGGGGATGATTTCTTTGCCGCCATGGCGCGGATCTACGCCGAGGCCCATCGGCCGCAATCGCCCGTGCTGCTGGTCTGGGGCGACAGCTTTCCCGCCTTTCTGGCGGGCTTTCCGCCCTTGGCCGCCTATCCCTACATGGCCGATGTGGCGCGGATCGAATATGCCCGTGGCCTGGCCTTTCACGCCGCCGATGCCATGCCCGCCTGCCCGGAACGGCTGGCGGGGGTGGACCCTTCGAGACTGCATCTGCGGCTGCACCCTTCGGTGCAGGTGCTGCGGCTTGACCATCCGGCCGTGTCGATCTGGCAGCGCAATCAACCGGGCGCATCGACCGAACGCCTCACCCTTGCCGGGGCGGAGACGGCGCTGGTGCTGCGCGACAGGGCATTCAACGTGCCTGTCCATGCGATCGGCGAAGGCGATGCCGTGATGATCGACCATATCCGCGGGGGGGCCACGCTGATGGCCGCGGCGGAACTGGCGCAATGGGTGGACCCCCGCCATGACCCGCAACCCCTGATCCTGCGCCTGATGCAAGCGGGCGTCATCCTTGATCCGATGGAGGATATCCGATGCTGACCCTGATCCGACGGCTGAACAGCCTGTTCGACCGCATTCCGCATGACTTCGTGGCGCTGGCCCTGCGGGTGTTTCCCGCGATGGTTTTCTTCCTGTCCGGCCGGACCAAGGTGGAGGGGCTGTTCTCGATCAAGGAATCCACATGGTTTCTGTTCGAACATGAATATGCGCTGCCCGTGATCCCGCCCAATCTGGCGGCCGTGATGGCGACTGCGGTGGAACATCTGCTGCCTGTCCTGATGATCCTTGGTCTTGCAACGCGTCTTTCGGCGCTGGGCCTTTTGGGGATGACGGCGGTGATCCAGATCTTTGTCTATCCGGATGCCTGGGTGACGCATGGCCTTTGGGCGGCGGCCTTGCTGGGGGTGGTGGCCTTCGGGCCGGGGCGGGTATCGCTGGACCATCTGATCGGGATCGAGGGAAAGGCCGGGGCGCGAGCCGGCAGGATGGCCCCTGCGGAATGAGGGGAGGGGCGCAGAGCAGCATCAGCTTTTCATGGGATGCAATCTCTGCGATTCCTGAGACACTGCCCCTTTTGACGACCAGATCAGGGAGGGCCCGCATCCGGGTGGAACCCTTCCCTGCGTGAGACAAGGAACCGAGTGTGAAGAAACCGCTGCTTCTGATCATTGCCGTTCTGGCGGTGATCGCTGGCCTTGTCGCGCTGCGCGGGCAGGCGCTGGACCTTGATGCCGTCAGGGGCGTGATCGCGGACCTGCGCGCGTGGCAGGCCGAGAATGCGCTGACGCTGATCATTGCCTTTTTCCTTGTCTATGTCGGGGTGACCGCGCTGTCCTTGCCCGTGGCTGTCTGGATGACATTGGGGGCCGGGGCGCTGTTCGGGTTCTGGCAGGGGCTTTTGATCGTGTCCTTCGCATCGTCGCTGGGGGCCACCTTCGCCTTTCTGGCGGCGCGCTATTTCCTGAGGGACTGGGTCAGGGCACGGCTAGGTGCGCGGGCCGCCGCGATCGAGGAAGGGATGCGCCGCGACGGGCCGTTCTACCTGTTTTCGCTGCGGCTGATCCCGGTTATCCCGTTCTTTGCCGTCAACCTTCTGATGGGGCTGACGCCGATTTCTGCGCTGACTTTCTATCTGGTGAGCCAGGCGGGGATGCTGGTTGCCACGGCGGTTTACGTGAATGCCGGAACGCAACTTGCCCAGCTTGACAGCCTGTCCGGGATCGTGTCGCCCGGGATGCTGATCTCTTTCGCCCTACTGGGCCTTTTCCCCTGGATCGCCCGCATGGTTCTGAACATTCTGACGCGACGCAAGGTCTTTGCCCGCTGGAACAAGCCGCAGCGCTTTGACCGAAACCTGATCGTGATCGGGGCCGGGGCGGCGGGGCTTGTCTCGGCCTATATCGCGGCGGCGACCAAGGCGAAGGTGACCTTGGTCGAGGGGCACAGGATGGGCGGAGATTGCCTGAATTACGGCTGCGTTCCGTCGAAGGCCCTGATCCGGAGTGCGAAGCTTGCCCATCAGATGCGCAAGGCGGATCATTACGGGCTGGAGGCGATCGCGCCGGGGATCCCTTTCGCACGGGTGATGGGCCGGGTTCACGAGGTGATCGCGGAGATCGAACCGCATGACAGCATCGAACGCTATACCGGCCTTGGGGTGGAGGTGTTGGAGGGCCATGCCCGGCTGATCGACCCATGGACGGTGGAGATCGCGCTGAATGATGGCGGGGTGCAGCGGTTGACGACGCGGGCGATCATCATCGCGACAGGGGCCGCGCCCTTTGTGCCGCCGCTGCCGGGGATCGAAGAGGTGGGCTATCTGACATCGGACACGCTTTGGGACCGGCTGCGCGACCGCGAGAGCGCGCCGAAGCGGTTGGTGGTGCTGGGTGGTGGGCCGATCGGATCGGAACTGGCGCAGAGCTTTGCGCGGCTGGGGTCCAGCGTCACCCAAATCGAGATGGCCCCGCGCATCATGATCCGCGAGGATGAAGAAGTATCCGCGCTGGTGCAGGCATCGCTGCAGGCGGATGGCGTCACGGTCCTGACCGGGCACAAGGCGCTGGCCTGCGGGGTGACCGACGGCGAAAAGTGGATTGAGGTTGAACATCAGGGTGAGCGGCGGCGGATCGGATTTGACGAGATGATCGCCGCCGTGGGCCGTGCGCCGCGCCTGACGGGCTTTGGGCTGGAGGACTTGGGGATCAAGACCGGGCGGGTGGTTGAGACGAACGAGTATCTTGAGACGCTTTACCCCAACATCCTTGCCGCGGGCGATGTGGCGGGGCCCTATCAGTTTACCCATACCGCCGGGCATCAGGCGTGGTTTGCCGCGGTCAACGCGCTGTTTGGCGATGTGAAGCGGTTCAAGGCGGATTACCGGGTGATCCCATGGGCCACCTTCACCGATCCGGAGGTGGCGCGCGTGGGCCTGTCCGAGGCCGAGGCGCGGGAGAAGGGCATCCCCCATGAGGTGACCCGCTACGGGATCGACGATCTGGATCGCGCGATTGCCGATGGATCGGCGCATGGCTTTGTGAAGGTCCTGACCGTGCCCGGCAAGGACCGCATCCTTGGCGTGACCATCGTCGGCGAACATGCGGGTGATCTGATCGCGGAATTCGTTCTGGCGATGAAGCACGGGCTGGGGCTGGGAAAGATCCTTGGGACGATCCACATCTATCCGACACTGGCCGAGGCGAACAAATATGCCGCCGGGGAATGGCGGCGGGCGCATATGAACCCGCGCCTTCTGGCCCTGGTGGAACGCTATCACGCCTGGAGGCGCGGATGATCGACGCCCGACTGTTGCCGGTTCAGTCTGCCCTGCTTGCCCCGGTGGCGCGCTGGCTGCACAGAAGGAAGGTTTGCGCCGATCACCTGACGCTGGCGGGATTTGCGCTGGGTGTGCTGGCGGCGGGCACGATTGCGCTGGGTCTTTGGACCGTGGGGTTGGGGTTGATCCTGGCCAACCGCCTGCTGGATGGGCTGGACGGGGCCGTTGCCCGGCTGCAAGGGCCAACGGAGCGGGGGGCCTTTCTCGATATCGCGCTGGATTTCGTGTTCTACGCGCTGATCCCGCTGGGGTTTGCGCTGCATGATCCGGCGGCAAATGGCCTGCCCGCCGCGATCCTGCTGGCGGCCTTCATCGGGACGGGGTCTTCGTTCCTTGCCTTTTCGGCGATTGCCGCGAGACGCGGCTTGCGCGCGGCGGATTACCCGACGAAGGGCATCTATTATCTGGGCGGCTTGACCGAGGGGTTCGAGACCATCGCGGTCTTCGTGGCGATGTGCCTTTGGCCTGGTGCCTTTCCGGTTCTGGCCTATGTCTTTGCGCTGGCTTGCGGGATAACCACGGTTCTGCGCTGGACACAGGGATGGATCCTGTTCGGGAAAAACACGGGACCGCTGTAACGTTGCGACGCGGTGCGCGTCTGGTATGGAAGCAAGATCAAGTCTGGAGAAAACATGTCCCTAAAATTGAGTGCTGCGCTTGTTGCTGTGGTGATCGCCGGACCGGCCCTTGCCGATGACTGGCAGGCCACGCTGGACGCCGCGCGCGGCCAGACCGTCTATTGGAATGCCTGGGGCGGGGATGACCGGACCAATGCCTTCATCGCCTGGGTCGGGCAGGAGACGGAGCGGCTTTATGGAGTGAAGGTCGAACAGGTGAAGCTGACCGACACCGCCGAGGCCGTGACCCGGGTGGTATCGGAAAAGGCCGCCGGGCAGGATGAGGGCGGTTCGGTGGACATGATCTGGATCAATGGCCCGAATTTCCTTGCCATGAAGGAGCAGGGCCTGCTGCACGGGCCGTTCGTTGCCGATCTGCCGAACGCGAAATATCTGGACCTGTCGCCGACTTCGCCCAATGCGGTGGATTTCACCGTGCCTGTCGAGGGCATGGAAAGCCCGTGGCGGTTGGCGAAGTTCGTGTTCAACCATGATACCGCCCGCGTGGCGGCACCCCCGACCAGCATGGCGGGCTTTGTGGATTGGGCGGCGGCGAATCCGGGGCGGTTCACCCATCCTGATCCGTCGAATTTCATGGGGGCGACGTTCCTGAAGCAGGCGCTTATCGAACTGGCGCCCGATGCGGCGGTGCTGCAGCAACCAGTGACGGAGGAGGCTTTCGCCACGGCAAGCGCCCCCCTTTGGGCGTGGTATGATGCGCTGCGCCCGAACCTGTGGCGGGGCGGCGAAAGCTTTCCTGAAAACCAGTCGGTGCAGCAGCAGCTTTTGAACGACGGCGAGATCGACATGGCGATGTCCTTCGACCCAGCCTCGACCGCGGCGGCCATCGCGCAGGGGTTGCTGCCTGAAACGGTGCGGGTGTTCGTTCCCGAGGGCGGCAGCATCGGCAATGTGAGCTTTGTCGCGATCCCCTACAACGCCGCCAATGCCGAAGGGGCCGAGGTGGTGGCGAATTTCCTGCTGGATCCGGCAACACAGGCGCATATGCAGAACATCGAGGTTCTGGGATCCTTCTCGGTGCTGGATCCGGCCAAGCTGGACGATGCGGCTAAGGCCGCCTTCGCCGCCCTGCCCAGCGCGCCCGCGTTGCCCACGCTGGAGGAGCTTGGCCCGACGCTTCTGGAACCGCATGCCAGCTGGATGACCCGCCTGACCGAGGAATGGGCGCGGCGATATACCAAGTGACGGCTGCGGCGCGGTCTGGACGGGGGCTGCGGGCGGGCGTTCTGATCGCCGTGCTGGGGGGCCTGTGCCTGCCCATCGCGGCAGGGCTGTGGCAGACCGGGCGGGCGGCCTTTGGCCATCTGCCCGTGATCGGCGCGACGGAGGCCGGGCTGGGTGCTTGGCGGGACTTGGCGGAGTTACCCGGATTGGGACAGGCTGTCTGGCTGAGCCTGTTTACCGGGCTGGCATCGACACTGTTGTCGCTGGCGCTGGCGGTGGGCTTTTGCGCGGCGGTGCATGGCCGGATGTCGCCGGGGCGCGGGGCGCGGATGCTGACGCCGTTCCTTGCCGCGCCGCATGCGGCCATCGCCATCGGGCTGGCCTTCGTTTTGGCACCGTCGGGCTGGATCGCGAGGGGGCTGGCGTTGCCCTTCGGTCTCGACCGGCCGCCGGATCTGGCCAGCGTGAACGACCCTTGGGGGCTGGCGCTGATCTTGGGGTTGATGGTGAAGGAGGTGCCGTTCCTGCTGCTGGTCATCCTTGCCGCGCTGACGCAGATCCCGGTTCGGGCGCAGGTGGCGGCGGGGCGGTCGCTGGGCTATGGGCGCGGTCTTGTCTGGCTGAAGATCGTGATGCCGCAGGTCTGGCCGCTGATCCGGCTGCCGGTGCTGGTGGTGCTGGCCTATTCGCTGGCCGTGGTGGACATGGCGCTGATCCTTGGCCCGTCGAACCCGCCAACGCTGGCTGTGCTGTTGACGCGGCTGTTCGCTGACCCGGAGCTTGGCCGCATCCTGCCTGCCTCGGCCGGGGGGCTGGTGCAACTGGGGCTGGTCCTGCTGGCCTTTGCCCTGCTGTGGCTGGCAGAGCGTCTGGTGGCGTGGGTCGGCCTGATCTGGCTGCGCCGGGGGGGGCGGGGCAATTCGGCAGAGCCCTTGCTGCGGCTGGCCACTGGGGTGACCTTCGGGCTGTTCCTGCTGGGCGGGCTTGCGATGCTGTCGCTTCTTGTCTGGTCGGTTGCGTGGCGCTGGAGTTGGCCGCTAATCCTGCCGGAGAGCTGGTCCTTGCGCGCATGGGCCACGCCGCAGGCGGGCTGGGCGCGGGCGCTGATGATGACGCTGGCGCTGGCCGTGACGACCACCGCGCTATGCCTGATACTGGCCATCGCATGGCTGGAGGGCGAGGATCGCGCGCGGATGCGCCGCGCGCGCTGGGCCGAGGGGTTGATCTATCTGCCGCTGCTGATCCCGCAGATATCGTTCCTGTTCGGGATGAACGTGCTGTTGCTGACCTTTGGCATCAGGCCCGGGTTCTGGGCCGTTGTCTGGGCGCAGGCGCTGTTTGTCTTTCCCTATGTGATGATCGCGCTGTCGGATCCGTGGCGCGCGCTTGACCCGAGGCTTGACCGCACGGCCGCCGCGCTGGGGGCCGGGCCGTGGCGGCGGCTGTTCCGGGTGAAGCTGCCGGTTCTGCTTGCGCCGCTGGCCACGGCGGCGGCTATCGGTATTGCGGTTTCGGTGGCGCAATATCTGCCGACGCTGTTCATGGGGGCGGGGCGCATCGCCACGCTGACGACAGAGGCGGTGACGCTGTCCTCGTCTTCGGATCGGCGGGTGGTGGGTGTCTATGGAACGCTGCAGGCGGCGCTGCCCTTTCTGGCCTATGCGCTGGCGTTCCTGCTGCCCGCGATCCTGCACCGCAACCGACGCGACTTGCGCGGGGGGGCGGCGGCGTGACGCTTGATATCCATGCGCTTTCGGTTCGGCTTGGGATGCAGCCGCCGCTGTTTCCGCCCCTGTCGCTGCGGGTGGCGGGGGGCGAGGTCGGCACCATCATGGGGCCGTCGGGGGTGGGGAAATCGACGCTGCTGGATGCGATCGGCGGGCATCTGGCAGCGGGTTTCACGGTGGAGGGCGAGGTGATCCTGAATGGCCGCCGGCTGGACGGCCTGCCGCCCGAAGCGCGGCGGATCGGGCTGATGTTTCAGGATGCCGTGCTTTTCCCGCATCTGTCGGTGGGCGACAATCTGGCCTTTGGCCTTGGGCCGGGTGTCCGGGGGCGCGCCGCGCGGGCCGCCGCCGTGACCGGGGCGCTGGATCAGGCGGGCCTTTCGGGGATGGAGCGGCGGGATCCTGCGACGCTTTCGGGGGGGCAGCGCGCGCGGGTCGCGTTGATGCGCACCCTGCTGGCGGAGCCGCTGGCGCTGCTGCTGGACGAGCCGTTTTCGAAGCTGGACGCCACCCTGCGGGATGAGATGCGCGCCTTCACCTTTGGGCATATCCGCGACAGGGGCATTCCGGCGCTGATGGTGACCCATGATCCGCAGGATGCCGAGGCGGCGGGTGGCCCGGTCATCCGGTTGCAGGTCTGAGCGGGGGGGCCTTATCGGGACCGTGTATAGACGCAATCGGCGAGTGTGCTGGTGTTCAGGTCGGCGAGGAAGGCCGCCTTGGCATGGGAAAGGCGTGCCTTCAGGCGGCAACCGGGGGTGAGGGTGCAGCTATTGCCGCCGGGAGCGAAGCATTCGACCAGCACCTGATCTGCCTCGAGCATCGCGACCACGTCGCCAAGGCGCACCTCGGCCGCCGGGCGGGCCAATCGGGCACCGCCGCCGCCGCCGCGGCGGGTATCGACATAGCCCGCGCCCGCGAGGGCAGAGATCACCTTGGCCAGATGATTGCGCGATATTGCGAATTCATCGGCGAGTTCGGCCGTGGTGAAGGCGCGGTCCGGTTCGCCCGCAAGCCGCATCAGCACGCGCAGGCCATAGTCGGTGAAGGAGGTGAGGCGCAAGGTCGCGGTTCCTGGTTTCGCATTTTCAATGCGTATTAGACGGGTATAATCGGCAAATCAAATACCAATTCGCCGAGTCGGGGCCTATCCCGCCCCCGGAAAGTTCCACCATGAGAGATGATGCCCCAACCACCGCGCCCGAGGAGACAGGCGCAATGATCGACCATATCCTGACCCGGTATCACGAGGCGCATCGGGCGGATTTGGCCGGGCTGTTTTCCCGGTTCGAGCCTGCCCAGTGACGGAGCGGACGACATATGCATCGCCGCCCTGCATGGCGGCAGAGATGGACCCTTCCCATGTCGATCCGCAGCAGGCGCTGGAGGTGGCGCGGTGGCGGCGGGCCGAGCGTGCCCGGCTGAACGGAGTGCGACAGGAACTGGGGCAGGCGGGGCGGGCCGAGGTTTCGGCGCGGATCGGCGGGCATCTTGCGGCGCTGCTGTCCGGCTGGGCCCTGCCACGGGGATGCGTTCTGTCGGGTTACTGGCCGATCAAGGGCGAGTTCGACCTGCGGCCCGTTCTGGCGGACCAGCACCGCGCAGGCGTGACCATCGCCCTGCCGGTGGTTGAGACGCGGGCGGCACCGCTGGTGTTCCGCCGCTGGACACCCGAGACGCGGATGGTGCGCGGCGACTGGGGGATCCCGGTGCCGCCGCCCGAGGCCGATGCCCTGACCCCGGATTATGCGCTGGCCCCCTGCCTTGGCTGGGATGACGGTTGTTTCAGGTTGGGCTGGGGCGGCGGCTATTTCGACCGGACGCTGGGGGCGATCACAAGACGCCCCGTGACCATCGGCATCGCCCTTGCGGCGGCGCGGCTGGCCACGATTTTTCCGCAACCGCATGACATCCCGCTTGACCATATCCTGACCGAGGATGGGGTGGCGGCGACAAGGACGCCTTGAGATGAGTTCGGCCGCCGAACAGATGCGCGCCTGGACAGGGCCTGTGATCCTGACCTATGGGTTTCGGCCCTTTTTCCTTGGCGCGGCGGCATGGGCCGCGCTGGCGATGGGTTTGTGGGTGCCGATGCTTTCGGGACTGGTAAGCCTACCCACGGCCTTTGACCCGGTCAGCTGGCATGCGCATGAATTCCTGTTCGGCACCCTGGGCGCGGTGATCGCGGGCTTTCTGCTGACGGCGGTGCCCAACTGGACCGGACAGTTGCCCATCGTCGGCTGGCGGCTGGGTGGCCTTGCGCTGCTGTGGCTGGCCGGGCGGATCGCGGTGGGGGGATCTGGACAGATGCCAGCCGGGGTGGCGGCGACGCTGGACCTTGCCTTCCCCGTGGTTCTTGCGGGGGCCATCGGGCGCGAGATCGTGGCGGGCAGGAATTGGCGCATTCTGATCGTGCTGGCGATGCTGGCGGTCTTTGCGCCGGGCAACGGGGTGTTTCACTGGGAGGCAGCGCGGGGCATCTATGTGGCGCTGGTCGTGGCCGTTCTGGCTCGGGTGGCGGCCGGCCTGTGGCCCAAGGGGGCGGGGCTGTTTCACAGCCTTTCGGGGATTGCGTGGATCGGGGCCTATGGCGGCTTTGCGGCGATCTATGGCCGGCTGTTGCTGCGCCGGTCGCCGGCGAAACGGATCTGAGGCGCGCGTGATGGATTGGGGCGAATATGCATTGGCCTTTGCGGCCTTTTTCCTGAGCCACTCGCTGCCTGTCCGCCCGCCGCTGCGCCGATGGCTGGTGAGCAGGCTGGGCGCGGCGGGGTTCGGGCTTGCCTATTCCGCGCTGTCGCTGGGCGTGCTGATCTGGGTGATCGGGGCGGCGGGGCGTGCGCCTTATCTGCCGTTATGGGAATGGGCGCCGTGGCAGAACCATGTGGTCCTCGCGGTGATGTTGCCGGTTTGCGTGATGCTGGCGATGGCGATTGCCCGGCCCAACCCCTTTTCCTTTGGCGGGGCGCGCAATGCGGCCTTCGATCCCGCCCGGCCCGGCATCGTGTGGATGGCGCGGCATCCGCTTCTTGCGGCGCTGGGGCTTTGGGCCTTGGCCCATGTCGTGCCGAACGGGGATCTGGCGCATGTGATCCTGTTCGGGACATTTGCGGGCTTTGCGCTGCTTGGCGGCAGATTGATCGACAAACGGAAGCAGCGGGAGATGGGGCGGGACTGGTACGATCTGCGCGCGGCTATGGCCAAGGCCCCCCCGGTATCGCTGAGCGGTGAGACGCTGTGGAGGGTGCTGGCGGGTCTTCTGCTTTATGCGCTGCTGATCTGGCTTCACCCTGAGGTGATCGGGGTGGACCCGTTGATCTGACAGGTCAGGCGGCCTCGTCGACGCGGCGCTGTTCGCGCAGGAGGTGGTTCGCCAGCCGTTCCAGCGATGTCCGCAGCTTGAGGTTTTTTGCGACTTGATGACCGCGCGGTAGCACTGGGCAAGCTCTGTCACGATGGCGCGGGCGAAGACGGCGCGCACGTCCTGACTGGGGATCAGGACGATCCGGCTTTTTTCAAGCGTGCGGGCCGACATCAGATAGGGCGCATCCTTCACCGTCGCGGCGAGGATGAAGGTGGAGACGGGCCGCACCGTGGCCATGCTGGTTTCACGCCCGTTCCAGGAGGAAAAGAGATCGACCGATCCGGAAAGGACGACGTGGAGGAAATCGCTCGGGTCGCCTTCGGTTATCAATTCGACATGCGCAGGGAAGTTCTGGATATAGGCGCCCCGCATCAATGCGGTGAAATTCGCATCGGCCATCGCTGCGAAAGGATCGAGATCCCGGATCTCTGAATAATCTGATGCGGGCAGGAGACGGGCCACCGGCTGGCCCGGACGAGGATCGCCGCGCCTTTGACAAGAGGCAGGCGGGGCGCGGGCGTCAGACCACCACCCCGGCGGAGTGACGGCGATGAATGCGGCACTTTTTCCCGATGTCGTGGTGAACGGCGAAAGCATCCCCTCGGCCGCCATCGCCGCCGAGGCCCAGAACCACAGCGCCCCGAAGGACAAGCCCGGGATCGCATGGCGCAAGGCGGCGCACGCGCTGGCGACAAGGGCGCTGCTGCTGCGGGAGGCGCGGCGGCGCGGGCTGGTGCCTGATCCGCTTGAACTGACGCCGGGGCGGTACGAGACGGTGGAAAAGGCGGCATGGGCAGATGCCTCGCGCGGGTTTGTCGCGGCACTGGCGGCAGGGTCGACGATCACATGAGCCAGTCTTGCGCCGATCTGACCGGAAGCCGTGGCGGGGAAACCCCAAGCCCGGCGTCAGCAATCTGTTCGACAGGGCTATTTGGGCGCAAAGAGGCGATAGTAGGCCCAGTCTGGCAGAAACTGTGACAGCCGGAAGACCCAGGCGAAGGGAACGGGGAAGCTGTTCGAGAAGCGGTCGGTGTTCATATGTTCGAACATGATCTGCGCCGCCTGCCCCGGTTCCATGATCTGGGGCATGTTGAAATCGTTCTTGTCGGTGAGGCGTGTCTTGATGAAGCCGGGGTTGCAAAGCTGCACCTCGACCCCCGATCCGCGCAGATCGCAATACATGGATTCTGCCAGCGACATGGTTCCCGCCTTTGACGCGCAATAGCCGATGGCACCCGGCAGACCGCGGAAGCCCGACAGGGAGCCCGTGACGACAACATGGCCGCTGCGACGTTCCACCATGCCGGGGATCACCGCGCCCATGACGCGGGCGCAGCCGGTGAGGTTGATGTCGCACATCGCCTCTACCGCGTCGGCGTCCCAGTCCTGCGCCTTCATGGGGGTGTAGACGCCGGCAAGGAAGACCACGCCATCGAGGTGCCCCGCCTGTGCCGCGGCTTCGCGCACGGAGGCGGTGGAGGCCACGTCGCAGGGGATGGGTGTGGCGCGGCCGGGAAGGCGGGCGACGGCCTCGGCCAGTTTGTCGGGCGAGCGGGCGGAGAGGATCAGTTCGGCCCCCGCGCTGGAGAGCCGCTGGGCGAGGGCGAGGCCGAGCCCTTCGGAGGCCCCGACGAGCCAGTAGCGTTTGCCACGAAACTCTCTCATGCCGGAAGCCTGCGCATGGTGGCCACGAGTTCGGCCACGGTGATGCCGAACTTGGTGAACTGGCTGCGGTTCATGATCGTCCCGTTTTCCATCAGATACATCCAGTCCGTCACATTGAGGACGTGACCGCCGGCTTCCTCATCGAGCTTGATCCGATAACGCAACTGGACAGCGGCGCCTTCGGCGCGGCCTGCGCCGGGACCGACGACATCGGCGGCCTCGGCCTTGATGGAGCCGTCATTGGACAGGAAGAGACGCCATTCGCGATCCTGCTTGCGGCCGGAATCATAGTGGAAGCGTTCCTTGAGGATGCCGATATTGCCATCCCAGACCCCTCCATCTCGGCCACGAAGCGGGAGGCGACGCGGCCGGTGGGGCCATAGATGACGCCTTCGCAGAGGATGGGTCCGGAAAGATGCGTGCGCAGGTCGAAGCGCGGGCCGCGATCGGCGAGGTCGGCGGGCCGCTGGGTGCGAAAGCCGATGAAGCGGGATTTCATCGCGATGAGGACGAGCGTGATGAGGACGCCGAGAAGAAGCGAGAAAAGGGTGTCATGTCAGACCTCCGGAACCTTGGTGGCAGCCAGAAGCGCAATGGCCAGCACCTTGAGGGCGCAGGGAACCAGCGCGTAGGAAACAGATAGGGCGAAAAGCGCGGAAGGCGCGTTGTTCGCGCCGGGGGTGAAGCCGGCGGCCTGCAGCGCCGGCAGGAGCGTGCCCGCCGCTAGGGCGAGCGAGAGTTTCGAGACGAAGGACCAGAGGCCGAAGGCGGCCCCTTCGCCCCCCTGCCCGATCTGGGCGAGGCGGCGGGAAAAGAGGGCGGGCAGAAGCACCATGTCGGCCCCGAGCGCAGCCCCCGAGGCGGCGCAGATCAGGGCGAAGGCCACGACATCGCCCGCGCCAAGGGTGGCTGCCCAAAGGAAGGAGGCGATGGCCAGCGCCATGCCTGCCAGCAGGACGGGCTTTGCCCCCCGCGCGCGCGCGGCGCGGGACCAGAGCGGGGTGGAGAGTGCCGCCGCAAGGAAGAAGAGCAAGAGGAGCGGGCCTTCCATGCCGGGGGCCATGAGGCGGCTTTCGACGAAGAAAAGGAACAGCGTGGAGGTGACGGCCACGGGGGCGGCGTTCAGAAGCGCGATCAGCAGCAGGCGGCGCGCGAGGGCATCGCCCAGCGCCGGGCGGAAGGCGGCGAGCGGGTAGTCGAAGCCGCCCCCCTGCCCCCGCCACTGATCGCGCATCGCGAGGGTGGCGAGGACGGCCAGCAGCACGAAAAGCGCGGCAAAGGCGGCGAAGGGGCTGCCTGTCAGGCCGGCGAGCGCCACGGGGGCGACGGCGGCGATGCAGACGCCCACCAGCGAGCCGCCCTCGCGCCAGCCTGCCAGACGGAGATGGCCCTGCGGGCCGAGCGTGGCGGCCTTGGCCACGCCTTCGGCGTAGAAGGTAATCGTCAGGAAGGAGAAGGCGGTGAACAGCGCCGAGAGCGTGAGCGCGAACCACAGGATCGGGGCGATGGGCGGGGTGATGGCAAAGAGGGCCAGCATGGCGAAGGACATGATGCCGGTGGCAAGGGCCACCCAGACCCCACGCCGGGCGCGGCCGCGTTCGGCAAGCCAGCCGAGAACCGGATCCTGCACCACATCGAAGAGCCGAAGCAGGGCCAGCACGCCGCCCAGCGCGGCGAGCGAGAGGCCGTAGCTATCGACGTAGAATTTCGGGGCGTGGATATAGATGGGCAGCCCCGCCATGGCGATGAGGGCGGCGAACAAGCTCCACCCGGCGAGCCCTGCCCGGGGCGTGATGGCAGGCAGGGCCGGGGTCATCGGGTGACTTCCTCGGGCGGGGGGGTGGGGCGGTTGCGGAACTTCACGCCCTTGAGCGCGAGTTTCAGCGCCTGCCAGTGGATCAGCGCCAGCACGCGGCGGCTGCCCAGCGGGCGGCGGATGGCGGCGCGCAGGATTTCACCGTTGGTCAGCGGCACGCGGGGGCCGATGAGATTGGTATAAAGCCCGCCTTGCTGCGAGGTGTAGTCGATCCAGATGCCGATGCGATCAGGGCGCAGATCGAAGCGGAAGGCATAGCCACCCTCGATCGGCTGAAAGGGCGAGACGTGAAAGATCTTGCGCGCGGTGATCGTGTCGGTTCGCGTGATGGGGGCGTGATCGTCACGGTGGCAGAGATAGGAGTGGCGGTCACCATAGGTGTTGGACACTTCGGCGATGACGGTGCGCAGGTTGCCCGCGGCATCGTGGCAGAGCCAGAAGCTGACCGGGTTGAAGACATGGCCGAGCACCCGGGGCTGACCCAGCAGGAGGATACGGTCGGCACCGGGCAGGTCATGCGCGGCGAGGATGTCGCGCACCCAGGCGCTGCCACGGCCCTGACCGGGGGCGCCGCCGAAATCGGCGTCATGGATGGCGGTAAGGTTGCGGCGGTTGCGCGAGAAGAGGGTCGGCCCGCGCGCGGTATCGGGATCGAGCAGCAGGTAATCCACGGTATAGCGGAAGCTGTTGGCCACCGCGCCCTTGCGCCCATGATAGGTTTCGCCGCGGATCAGTTCGACATCTGTCATGCGGCAAGCCTTTCGCGTGCGCCGGAGCGCATCGCCTCGACCACGTCGACGGCCGAGGCGAAGCCATCCTCGTGGAAACCGTTGCGCATCCAGGCCCCGGCGAACCACGTGTTCTGCGAGCCGTTCATCGCGCGGATCTTTTCCTGCGCCTCGATCGCGGCAAGGTCGTAGACGGGATGTTCGAAGGTGACGACATCGTCGATCAGGCGGTCGTCGATGCCGCCGTTGGAATTGAGCGTGACAAAGATCGGATCATCCTGCGGGATGGGCTGGAGCGAGTTCATCCAGTAGGTCAGGTCGATCTTGCCGGAGCCGCCGCCGGCAGGTTCGACATAGGCCCATGAGGACCAGCATTTGCGGTTCTTGGGCATGACAGAAGGATCGCGGTGCAGGATCGCCTGGTTCGGCTGGTAGCGCACTGCGCCAAGGGCCGCGCGTTCGGCGGGGGTGGCATCTGCCAGCAGGCGCAGCGAAACATCGGAATGGGTGGCGAAGACCACCTCGTCGAACATTTCCCATTCGCCGCCATGGCAGCGGATCATCACGCCGCCCGCCTCGCGCTGGACGGCGGCGACGGCGGCGCCAAGGCGGATGTCCACGCCGCGCGAGGTGAGCGATGCCTGCAGGCGGCGGACATATTCGATGGAGCCACCCTGAACGGTGTACCACTGATGCTGGCCTTCGAAATCGAGCAGGCGGTGATTTTCGAAGAAGCGCACCAGCGCATGGGCCGGGAAATCGAGGATCCCCATCGTGGGGGTGGACCAGATCGCGCCGGAGAAGGGGGTGATGTAGTAATCCCGGAACCAGTCGCCGGTGCCGAGCGTTTGCAGAAGATCGCGGATCGTCATGCCGGGGCGGACGACCGAGGCGGCGTGTTTGTTGAAGCGCATGATGTCGGTCAGCATGCCGAGGAAGCGCGGCGAGAGACAGTTGCGACGCTGGGCGAAGATGACGTCGAGCGAGGCAAGGCCATATTCGATGCGCCCGCCGTCGATGGAGGCCCCAAAGCTCATGTTGCTTTCAACATAGGGCACCTCGAGCCGGTCGAAGAGACCGAGCAGGTTGGGGTAGTTCACCTTGTTGAAGACGATGAATCCGGTATCGACCGGTTGATCGCCGTTCCGGCCAGCGATGACCGTGCGGGCATGGCCGCCGAGGCGGTTTTCGGATTCGAACAGGACCACGGATTGATCGTCGGCCAGAAGATGCGCGGCGGCCATGCCGGAAATGCCCCCCCCGATGACAGCGATACGACGGGGAAGGGAACCAGGGATTTCAAACGGCATGGAAAGGGACACTCCTGTTGGTCTTTGGATCCTTCTACGCTGGGGCGACGGGATTGGATCAATCTGTAAATTTTTCTGGACATTAGAAACTTGACATTCGTTTTCGGCGGAACATTTCCACGACTGTGATCCATTCGACAGCATGCAGCGTAGATGTTGCATGATGCTTGATGCACATCAGACCGAAAAAACGGATGCGCCTTTGGTCGCGCGGCAATATGCTGTGGCGGAACATAAGGTTAGAAGCCGGAAGGATGGGTCTGCCGTGCAGGCGGATGAGATCGAGACGGATTGGGCGGCGCTGGTTCTTCGGGTGCGCGACCATCAGGACAGGGCGGCGTTTGCGGCGCTGTTTCGGCACTTTGCCCCACGGGTGAAGGCCTTTCTGATGAAGTCGGGCGCGGATGCCACGCTGGCCGAGGAATGTGCGCAGGATGTCATGGCGACGCTGTGGCAGAAGGCGGCACTATTCGATCCGTCGCGGGCTTCGGTGGCGACCTGGGTCTTCACCATCGCCCGCAACCGGAGGATCGACGCGCTGCGAAAGGCGCGGCGGCCCGAACCGGAAGACCTGCCCTGGGGGCCGGAGCCTGAACCCGATCAGGCCGAGGCGCTTGAGGTGCAGCAGGATACCGAACGGCTGGGTGTTGCGCTTGCCCAGTTGCCAGAGAAACAGCGCGCCTTGATCGAACGGGCCTTCTATGGCGATCTTTCGCATAGCGAAATCGCCGCCGAAACGGGCCTTCCATTGGGAACGATCAAGTCGCGCATCAGATTGGCGCTGGAGCGGTTGCGCCAGCAGATGAGTTGAAGGCGAAGGAACGATGACGACCATCAGGCACCACCTTTCGGAGCAGTTGTTGACGGCCTATGCGGCAGGCGAACTGCCCGAGGCTTTCAACCTGGTCGTGGCGACCCATGTGTCGCTGTGCGATGACTGTCGGGCCCGGCTTGGGTCGCTTGACGCGGTGGGGGGTGCCCTGCTGGAACAAGGCGATGCGATGCCGATGTCGGAAGACAGCCTTGCGGCCTGCCTTGATCGGATCGACGGGTTGTCGCAGGCCACGGCGCGCAGCCCGATGCGGCGGCATGGCATCTTTCCCGCGCCGCTGGCCGATTACGTCGGCGGCGGGGTGAGCAAGGTGAAATGGCGCAATCTGGGGATGGGCGTGAAGCAGGCCATCCTGCCGACGGCCAAGGATGCCTCGGCCCGGTTGCTGTATATTCCCGGCGGACAGGCGGTGCCGGATCACGGGCATCGCGGGCTGGAACTGACCTTGGTGCTGCAGGGCGCATTCCGCGACGAGACGGACCGCTTTGGCCCCGGCGATATCGAGATCGCGGACGAAGAGATGCAGCACACCCCCGTTGCCGAACATGGCGAGGTTTGCATCTGCCTTGCCGCGACGGATGCGCCGCTGAAGTTCAACGCGATCATCCCGCGGCTGGCGCAGCCTTTCCTGCGGATCTGAGGCGCGGCCCGCGGGCAGAAAGCGTTTGCCAAAGGGGGGCGGGCTGAGGGATACAGGGCGGGCATCGGTTCAACCTGTGGTTCATGCTTCGTTTCGCCCAAAGATATGCTGCCTTTGTTCTGGCCTATTGGGCGGCGTCCGTTGGCGTTTATTTCCTGTGTTTCGGCTCTGTCGCCAATATCTCGACCAGCTTTCTGGAAAGCGCGGCGGGCCTGTTCAATGCGCGGGTCGTGCTGGCACTGACGGGGATTACGATCCTTGTGCTGGTGGCCGGGCGCGGGCGGTATGATTTCAGCAAGTTGCTGCCTGTGCTGATCATCGCGCTTGCGCAGATTCCGTTCTTTTCCGCCTTTCACATGAACAAGGTCTGCATTCCCGAGATCGTCGCCTTCTGGGCCGATCCGGCCTTTGCCCATCTGGATCGGGCGCTGCATGGCGGGCAGGATGCATTTCGGCTGTATCACGGGGCGCTGGGTGGCATCATTCCGGAAAGCCTGATCGTGACGCTGTATTTCCCGGTCTGGGTGGCGGTGGCCTATATCTATCCCGCCGTGATCGCCGCCATCGAAAAGGACGAGACGCGGGCGATCCGCCACATCCGGCTGCATGCGGTGATCTGGATCCTGCTGGGCAACGTGATGGCGACGGCCTTTTCCTCGGCCGGGCCGGTGTTCTTTGAATTGGTGACGGGGCGCGGGGATTTCGACTATGTGAACGCCTTCCTGCGCGAGGATCGGGCCGTCTTTGCCGGGGTGATCGAGTTGCAGAACAAGCTGTGGATCGAGCATTCGGGTGGTGCGCTGGGAACGGGGATCAGCGCCTTTCCGAGCCTGCATGTGGGGGCGGCGATGCTGCCGCTCTTGTGGCTGGTGGACAGGTTCGGCTGGCGCGGGCTGATCGGGGCGGTGTTTCCCCTTATGATCCAGTATGGATCGGTGGTGACGGGCTTCCATTATGCGGTGGATGGCTATGCATCGGCCTTGATCGCCTGCCTGTGCCTTGTGGTGCTGCGGCAGATGCAGGCAGGGCGGGCGGGCGGGGCGGCGGAACCGGCGCGGGGCCGCTGAGGCGCGGTATCAGGCGGGAAGCGCGAGACGCACGCAGAGCGCGCGGGTTGCCGACTGCAGATCGAGGGGGCCATCGGTCAGGATCAGATCATGCCGGGCAAGGGTGCGGCCCGAGAGCTGGAGCGGATCGAGGGCGAAAAGCGCGGTCAGGCCGCCTTCGGGGGCGATCAGGCAGGGGCTTTCGAGGAGGGTGACGGTCGGCCGGGGCAGGCTGCGCGCCGTCATCACGTTGAAATCCTCCGAAGGGCCGGCATCGGTTCCGCTTGCGCTGACGGGCGTATCTCCCGGAAAGGCCACCGGGCATAGCGGGCGGCAATCCAGCGCGATGCCGGGCCCGGTCAGGCGAAAGCCCGGGCCGGTGAGAACGGTCAGATTGCGTTCGATATGCGGAAACAGCGAGAAGGGGCCATCCTCGGCCACAGTGGCCATGGACAGCCGCCAGTGCAGCGCGCCGTCCACCTCGGCGCGGGCCAGTTCGATGGTGCTGCCCTTGCCGTTCTTCCACGGCTGGCGGGTGTAGTCGGCGGGCGTGAGGTGACGCATGACACTGGGTCCTGGTGCTGTCCGATACAGGAGGCGCACCCGCAATCGGGCAAGCTTCGGGCAGGTAAGGCCGATGCCATGTCATGCACAAGGGGTGGGAAGATGATCGATGAGAACAAGGTAAACCGGTTCCGGCAGATGCAGGCCGGCGGGGACAATGGAACGGGTTCGCGCGATGGTCTGGGCACGGTGCAGGACATGCGGCAGGCACCTTCGAAGCCGAAGTTCGACACGGCGCCCGATGTGACGAAGCTTGGCTTCGGGGTGATGCTGAAGATCAAGTTTCAGGCGCTGAAGTCCGCTGTCCAGCACAAGGATCTGGGTGCCTATGAGGGCTGAAGGAAAGCGCGAAGCTTTCGATCCGCAAGGAGCGGATGGACCGGCAGGAAATGGCCGCGGTGCCGGACCAGGATCTGATCTCTTTCGCGGGAAAGAGCGGCGACACGCTCAAGGTGCTGACCACGCAGGACTTCACCTCGTTCAGCCGGCAGATCGGAAATCTTGTCGATCAGAGTAAGGTCAAAAATCAGTTCGACCCCGAGGTTTTTCGATCGAACCTGCGGGATGTGATGAAGAAAATGACCTACTCGGAATCTAAGTCCTTCTCGATTCCGTTTCTCAGGAAGGCCGCGAACACCTTTGACGAGCAGAGCAGTATCGACCCCCACCGTGGCATGCGGAAGCAGGCGACCGATATCCTGATTGCGGAACTCAACCGGCTGAAGGATCCGGGCGGGGCGCGCGAGATGTTTCTTGATCTGGCGAAGAACATAGTCCGCGACGGCAAGGAGCGAACCTTCCTTCGCAATGACGGTGCTTCAGCGCCTCTGCTGTTCATCAGCAGATCCATCGGAGGAATAGAGGTGGAAGCCACGGCCTTCGAGCTTGGGAAAGTGTTGAAGGAGGAGGCCAGCCTTCTGAACGATTCCATGCTGTTGCGGCGCAAGGATGGGAACGACAAAGAACTGCTGACGAGCAAGTCATCCAACATCAATGCATCGGAGTCCCAGGCGCTTATCTCCATGGCGCGGAAGATGATCAACGAGCTGGACGTTATCAAGCCGACACCGGAGTTGAAGAATTTTCTTGGTGAAATGGTGCAGGAGATCCGATCCAAGCACGCAGGAAACCCGGATCTGGCCAACCAGTTGATCAACAGGCTGTACTGCGACCAGATCATCCTGCGGTCGATCAGTTTCGGCCTGACCACGGCCCAGAATTCGGACGGAGAGAAAAGCAGTGCGGGCGTCCTTGTGGCCGACATCATCCAGATGGCGGCGAATGGCTGGGGTGCGCTTGAAAAGATGCAGTCGGTCGCATTCAAGACCGAACTGGAACTGCAGGGGGGCTCGATCCTGACAGCACTGAACGATCTTCTGGTCGTGAACTTCGGCATGCCGCCAGAGGCGCATGCGGATTACATGCCCGGGGAAGTGCCCGAGGTTTCGAACCCGCCGATGAACGAGCTTCAGGTGCAGATGGAGAACCTTGTGAGCAAGCTGCCGAAGCTTTCCGTGGATGTGCCGGAGTTCAAGCCGAAGGAGGAGAACCAGCCGAAACCCGAGGTTGGGGGCGAGAAGCCTTTGGTCATTGGCGAGAAGCAGGACAAGCGCACCGCCACGATCAAGGAAAACGATGAGTCCAGCGATCTGATGATGTCCGAGGACGAGCTGGACGATTTCTTTGACGAGGTTTCCAACGAGGATGGCGCAGAGCAAGGCGGCGTGACCTCCGGGCCGCCCAAGACCACCGCCGAGACGGACGACAATCAGCCCGTCGACCTGAAGCTGAACACCACTGACGACAAGAAGACCGATAAAGATGATGACGATTTCGACGTGAAGACCGACACCACGATTGACGATGGCGAGATCGACGAGAAGGCCGACAAGAGCGAGTCGACCGACGACAGCGAGCTGACGGATTCGAGCTGGGAAGACGAGAACGCCCGGTTCTGGAGGAACTAGCGCCGTTGCAATCGAGAGCCCCGGCCATGGCCGGGCGCTTGTCACCTGTTGCCCTGACAAGCGGGGCAGGATCATCCATTCCATGAGGCCATCATGAACGACGCCAATCACGCACTTGACCTGCTTGCGCGCAAGCTTTCGCTTTCGGATCTTCGCTTTGATGACGATCAGGCCGGGATCGCCCTTCCCGAAGGGCCGAACCTTTTTCTGACGCGGCTTGACGAGCAGACCATCGAAGCAAGCTGCCAGTTGGAGGGGTTGGATTACCCCGATGCCGCGATGATGCGGGCGATGCTGGAGGCCAACTTCCTTGGCGGTGCGACGGGGCCCGGGCGGCTTGCGTTGGATGCCGACAAATCGGAAGTGGTGCTGTGCGAATGCTGGATGGTGACGGACCATGATGCCGCATCGCTGGAACGGCGGTTCGATGCCTTTGTAGCCGCCGCGCTTTTCTGGTGCGGGGAAGGCACGGCGATCCTTCTGGAACAGGCCGCAACGATCCGGGCAGAGACGGCGGGGCCCGCGACGACATTCGCCGAAATGAATGATGAAGATGGCGAGGTGCCGGTTCTGATGCGGCTTTAGCCCGCCTGCGGGCCGATCAGCGGGGTGCCGGGGGTGCCCAACTCTTCGAAATCGAAATTGTCGAGACGGCGGGCGCGTTTCGTGGCCTTTTCGGTGGAGATCTTGATCTCCTCGACATCGCGCTGCGCCTGCCCGAAATGGCGGTCGAGATTTTCGACCCGGGTGCCCAGCCGTTCCACATCGGCGTAGAGCAGCGCCAGTTCCTTGCGGATCGCGCCCGCCTGTTCGCGCATCCGCGCATCCTTCAGCACGGCGCGCATGGTGTTCAGCGTGGCCATGCAGGTGGTGGGAGAGACGATCCAGACCTTGGCGGCGAAACCTTCGCGCACGACCTCGGGGAAGTTGGCGTGCAGTTCGGCATAGACCGCCTCGGAGGGCAGGAACATCAGCGCGCCATCGGCAGTTTCGCCTTCGAGGATGTATTTTTCGGTGATCGCCCTGATATGGGCGCGGACCGCGGTGCGAAGGTTCCTTTGCGCCTCGGCCAATTGGGCGGCGTTGTCGGCGCGGCGGAGGGCCTCATACGCCTCGAGCGGGAATTTGGCGTCGATGACGATAGGGCCGGGCGGATTGGGCAGGTGGATCAGGCAATCGGCGCGCCGGCCATTGGACAGCGTGGCCTGCATGGTGAAACTGTCGGATGGCAGGGCCTTGAGAACGATGTCGTGAAGCTGGATTTCACCGAAAGCGCCGCGTGTCTGTTTGTTGGAGAGGATATCCTGCAGGGACAGGACGTTGCCGGAAAGCTTTTCGATATTCGCCTGCGCCCGGTCGATGGTTTCCAGCCGCTGCTGGAGTTCGCCTAAGCTGCGGGCGGTGCGGGTTGAGGTGCCATGCAGCGCCTCGGTCATCTGGCGCTGCACGTCGGCGAGGCGCTGTTCCATCAGTTTCAGCATCGAGGATTGGCTGACGGCGGCCGCTTCGGAGACGTGGTGCAGGCCGCCGGAAAGACGTTCCTGCCCTTCGGAGAGGGATTGCACGCGGTTCGTCATCCATTCCATCTGCCGCAGCATGGGCTGGGCCATGCGGGCGGAGGCCGCCGCCGCGCGGAGGGTGAGCAGAAGCACAAGTATCAGCGCCAGCGCGATGCCGCCCACGATGAGGATGGGCGGGTCGTTCCAGGCGTATTGGGTTCCGGCAATCGTGATCATCGGCGACCGAACAGCCTTTCGATATCGGCGAGTTTCAGTTCCACATAGGTGGGGCGGCCATGATTGCACTGGCCGGAATGGGGCGTTGCCTCCATCTCGCGCAGGAGGGCGTTCATCTCTTCTGCCCGCATCTGGCGGCCCGAGCGGACAGATCCGTGGCAGGCCATGCGGGAGAGGACGGCCTCGACCTTGGCCTGCACAAGCAGGCTGTCGCCCTGATCGGCGAGTTCGTCGAGGATATCCTGGATGAGCGCCGTGGCATTGACTGTGCCAAGGATGGCGGGGGTTTCGCGCACGGCGATGGCCCCGCCGCCGAAGGGTTCCAGCACCAGACCCATCCGGGCCAGTGCATCGGCGTAATCGAGGATGCGGGTGGCGTCCGTTGGGGAGAGTTCGACGATTTCGGGGATCAGCAGGGCCTGCGCGGATATGCCGGTTTCCGCCATCTGGCGTTTCAGGCGTTCATAGACCAGCCGTTCATGGGCGGCATGTTGATCGACGATGACAAGGCCGGTTTCCGTCTGGGCGATGATGTAGTTTTCGTGGATCTGCGCGCGGGCCGCGCCAAGGGGGCGGTGACTGCCTTCGGGTTCGTGGATGGGCGCTTCGGCGCGGGCGGAGGGGGCCTCGGCAAAGCCGGGTTGGGGAAGCGGGGCCTGAAATGCGAAAGCGTGCGACAGGGCGGGCTGCGAGGGGCGGTCCATCTGATAGATGCGCGGGGGGGTGGCCGCCGGTTCCGGGCGGAAGGCGGCAAGGGTGGCGTCGGCCACCGTGGTGCTGGCGCGGTGGCCCGCGCCGGAAAGGGCCGTGCGCAGGCCGGTGATGATGAGGGAACGCGCGGCATCGGGTTCGCGGAAGCGGACCTCGGCCTTGGCGGGATGGACGTTCACATCGACACGTTCGGGATCGACGATCAGGTTCAGGACGGCGGCGGGGTGGCGATCGCGGCTGAGGAAATCGAAATAGGCCACGCGCAGGGCGCCCAGAAGCATGCGGTCCAGCACGGGGCGGCCGTTGACGAAGACAAACTGCTGCACGGCGGAGCCGCGCGAATAGGTGGGGAGGGCGGCATAGCCCGAAAGGCGCATGCCGTCGCGTTCCACGTCGATCTTCAGGGCGTTGGCGACGAAATCCGCGCCCAGCACGACGGCAAGGCGGGCGTGCAGCGCATCAAAGAAATCGCCACCCGTCGGATCGGCGCGGAAGATGACGCGGCCTTCTGCGCCGCCCGTCACATCGCGCAGGGTGAAGCCGACGGTCGGTTCGGCCATGGCGAGGCGGCGGATGACATCGGTGATGGCCTGGGATTCCGCCCTGTCGGAGCGCAGGAATTTCAGCCGGGCCGGCGTGGCGAAGAAGAGGTCGCGCAGTTCGATGACCGTGCCGCGGGTCAGGGCGGCGGGTTTGACGGGGGTCATGCGGCCACCGGCGACGGTGATCGTGGCGGCCTCATGCCCCTGCGCGCGCGAGGTGATTGTCAGCCGCCCAACCGCCCCGAGCGAGGGCAGTGCCTCGCCCCGGAAGCCGAAGCTGCGGATGTTCAGCAGATCGGTTCCGTCGATCTTTGAGGTGGCGTGGCGCGACAGGGCAAGGGGCAGGTCTTCGCCTGCCATGCCGCAGCCATCATCGGTGACACGGATCAGCGTCTTGCCGCCATCGGCGCAATCGATGGTGATGCGGGTGGCACCGGCATCAAGGGCGTTCTCCACCAGTTCCTTGACCGCCGAGGCGGGGCGTTCGACCACCTCGCCCGCGGCGATGCGGTTGATCGCCGCTTCGTCTAGCTGGCGGATCTGGGGACGGTCTGGCAGACCGGTCATATTGGGGGCGGCAAGGTTCATACCGCCATATGTAGCAGGCAAAGCCGGAAAGGGCCACAGATTCGGGGCGCGCGGATCGGCCCGACAAGGGCGAGGGTCAGTTGGTGCTGACCACCCCTTCGGGTTGGCCTACGACGATGAAGCGAAGGTCATCGGCATGATAGAGACGCGCGGCGACGCGACGGACATCATCCATCGTGACGGCATTGACCTTGTCGTTGCGGGTTTTGGGATAATCGGGCGGCAGGCCGATCAGCTGCATGTTGACCATGATCGTGGCGAGGGGACCGTTGCCATCGAAGCGCAGGGGATAGGCCCCGGTGAGATAGGTCTTGGTGGCCTGAAGCTCTGCTTCCGTGATGCCTTCGGTTTCGATCCGGGCCCATTCCTTGCGGATCAGATCCACGGCTTCGGCGGCACTGGCATTGGCGACGCGGGTCTGGCCGACGACCACCTCGGCATTGTCATAGCCCATGAGTGAGGTGCCGATGCCATAGGTCAGGCCACGCTTTTCGCGGATTTCGGTCATCAGACTGGCCGAGAAGCGGCCACCACCAAGAACCTCGTTCAGGATGGTGGCGGCGAAAAAATCGGGATCGTCGCGCTTGATGCCGGAATGACCGAAAAGAAGCAGAGATTGCGGGCCGGGGAAATCCTGCACGGTAATGCCCCCGATCAGGGCGGGTTCCACCCGGCCGGGCAGGGCCGCGCCGGTGGCGGGAAGATCGGCGAAGAGCCGGTCGAGCAGAAGGCCCAGATCCTGCGCCGAGATGTCGCCTGCCGCGGCGACGAAAAGCCGGTCGCGGGCCAGGGTCGCGGCATGGGCGGCGCGCAGATCGTCTATGGTCAGGGTGGGCACGGTATCCAGCGTGCCGCTGCCATCATTGGCATAGGGATGACCCGGGAAGGCCTGCTGCCGGAAGAGGCGGTTGGCGATGCTGGCGGGATCTTTTTCGTCGGAGCGCAATCCGGCCAGAACCTGCCCGCGGACGCGTTCCACGGCATCCGCATCAAAGCGCGGTTCGGTCAGGGCCAGATGCAGAAGGTCGATCGCCTGATCGCGACTCTCGGTCAGGAACCGGGCCGAGATGGCGACTGTGTCGATATCCGAAGAGAAGCGGAAAGAGGCGGCGAGATCATCGCGCGCCCGGGCGAAACCCTGCGCATCGAGATCGCCTGCGCCTTCCTCGATCAGGGCGGTCATGAGGTTGACGGCCCCTTCCTTGCCCACGGGATCAAGGCTTGATCCCCCACGAAAGCGGATTTCCAGCGCGGTGAAGGGGATGTTCTCTTCCTGCACCAGCCATGCGGTGATTCCGCCGGGCGAGGTGACGGTCTGGATATCGACAGCCGCCCGCACTGGAAGGGCAAGGAAAAGGAAGCAGACAAGGGCAGAGAGAAGGCGGATCATTGGGCGGCCTCTTCACGCTGGAGATAGCCGGTGACGGCCTTGCGCCGATCCAGCACGAGGCGCGCGGCGGCCATGACATCTTCGGCGGTGACGGCGCCGAGGATTTCGGGCCATTGGCGGACATCGTCGATGGTGAGGCCGTTGGCCAGCGCTTCGCCATAGCGGCGGGCGAGGCCATCGGCATCATCGCGGGCATAAATATCGGCGGCGCGGATCTGGGTTCTGATGCGGGCGAGATCTTCGGGATCGGGGCCGGTTTCGAGGAACGCGGCGAGGGCTGCATCGAGCGCCTCTTCGACCTGCGGAAGCGAGGTATCGGGAGTGGGCACCACGACGAAGTTGAAGGTGGTATCATCGACGCTGGAGCCATCGTAGAAGGCAGAGGCATAGACGGCCTTTTGCTGATCGAATTGCAACGCGCGGGCCAGGACCGAGGTGGTGCCGTTGCCGCCGAGCAGTTCGGCAAGGATCGTCAGCGCGGCGGCTGTTTTCTGATCGCCCGGGTCGCGTTCGGGGGCGAGGTAGCTGCGCGAGACATAGGGTTCGGAGACGCGGGGATCGGACAGCGAAAGGCGGCGTTCGGCAAGCTGCGGCGGTTCGATCACGCGGCTGCGAGGGGCGAGATCGGGCGCTGCGGGGATCGGGCCATAATGACGCTGGGCCATGTCGCGGACCTGATCGGGGGTGACATCGCCCGCGACCACAAGAACGGCGTTGTTCGGGGCGTAATGGCGGCGATAGAAATCCTTGGCATCGTCCTTGGAGAGCTGTTCCATCTCGTGCCGCCATCCGATGATGGGGATGCCGTAGGGGTGGTTGAGGAACTGTGCCGCGCGCATCTGTTCGCCCAGCAGCGCGCCGGGATTGGAATCGGTGCGCTGGTTGCGTTCTTCGAGGATGACATCGCGCTCTGTCAGCACGTCTTCCTCGGCAAGGCGCAGATCGGACATGCGATCGGATTCAAGCTTCATCATCAGATCGAGCCGGTCGGCGGCGACACGCTGGAAGTAGGCGGTGTAATCCCAGCTTGTGAAGGCGTTGTCATTGCCGCCCTGCGCTTCGACGAGAGAAGAGAATTCGCCGGGGCCGACCTCATCGGTGCCCTTGAACATCAGATGTTCAAGGAAATGCGCGATGCCGGATTTGCCGGGGGCTTCATCCGCGGCACCGACGCGGTACCAGATCATCTGCACCACGACGGGGGCGCGGTGATCTTCGATCACCACGACCTGAAGGCCGTTGTCGAGCGTGAAATCGGTGACGTTCTCGGCCGCCTGTGCCGGAACGGCCAGAAGGCAGGCCGCGATAAGGGCCAGGCCCGGGAATGGCTTCATTCGATCCTCCGCTTGGTCCGGTCAGACGGACCTTTTCGCAGAGAAAGTGCGCCGGACAGGCGGCAGGTTCAACCCGCCCCTACGCGGTTGTTACCCGTCTTCGCCGGGTTGCGGCGGCGGGGCGGAGGGTGTGGCCACCCCGGCCCGGCGCCAGCGCCAGAGTTCGGCCTGCTGATCCAGCGACATCGGCTTGTAAGCCTTGAAGTAGACGTTGACGTTGAAGATCCGCTCCAGCAGGCGGCCATCGTTCTTGCGCCTGTATTCCAGATCCTCGGCCGCGAGGGTCTGGCGGATGCCGGAGGTCACGCCATACCGCGAGGCATAGGCGTACAGCCCGGCATGGGCGGAATTGACACCATCCCGCGCACCAAGATTGCCGCCAAGGGCGGCGACGGCCTCGGCCTGCGGATCGCGGTCGGTGCGGTTCAGGCCGCCCGGCGTGGGTTCGGGGAGGGCGGCGATGTCTTCCGGCATTTCCAGCGGCTTGGGCGGGATGATGCCGAATTCATCAGGTCCGGCAGAGGTGGACCGCACGTTCATGAGCGACGGCACCTTGTCGCCACTGCCGCATGCCGCAAGCGTCAGCACCATCGCCATTGCGATGGCGGGGAAACGCCGTTGTGCCTGCATGCCTGCCTCCGTCATCCGTCTTGGACCCGTCTTAACGCATGTCGCGCCGCGCGTCACGAGGTCTTTCCCTTGCCTTTGCCCGTCCCGGCGGAACCTGTCTTGCCCGATTTGCCCGTGCCGCCAGTGAACAGGATCAACCCGAAGGCACCGGCAAAGATCGAGATATCCGCCACGTTGAAGGCATAAGGGTTTTCGATCCCGCAGCAAGACATGTTGAGAAAATCCGCAACCGCGCCGTAAACGATCCGGTCAATCACATTGCCGAGCGCGCCGCCGACAAGCAACCCGGCAGAGATCTGGGCCCAGCGCCCTGCCCCTTCGCGACGGATCCAGATCCAGACCCAGACGGAGATCACCAGCGCCACCCCGATGAGCAGCCAGCGGGCGAATTCGGCCTGATTGCTGAACAGGCCGAAGTTGATGCCGGTGTTCCATGCCATGCGGAAGGTCAGGAAGGGCGGCAGCACGTCGATCACCCCGCGTTCGATGAGGTTCAGACCCTGAACGACGATCATCTTGGTTACCTGATCCAGCACGAAGATGACGGTGGCAGTGATCGCGGCGATGCGCATGGGCAACCCCTTGTCAGTGGCGGAAGTGGCGCATGCCGGTGAAGACCATGGCAAGGCCCGCGGCATCGGCGGCGGCGATCACCTCGTCGTCGCGCATCGAGCCGCCGGGCTGGATGATGGCGGTTGCCCCGGCCTCGGCCGCGGCGAGAAGGCCGTCGGAGAAAGGGAAGAAGGCGTCGGAGGCGACGACGGAGCCCTTGGTGAGGGGCGCGGGAAGGCCCAGCGCCTCGGCCATGTCCTGCGATTTGCGGGCGGCGATGCGGGTTGAGTCGATGCGCGACATCTGGCCTGCGCCGACGCCGACGGTGGCACCGCCGCGGACATAGATGATGGCGTTGGATTTGACGTGTTTCGCGACTTTCCACGCAAAGAGGAGGTCGGCCAGTTCGGCATCGGTCGGCGCGCGTTTGGTGACGACCTTGAGGTCGGCGGGCAGAAGGATGCCTGCGTCGCGGTCCTGCACGAGGAAGCCGCCCGCGACCTGTTTGAAGGCGGTGCCTTTCGCCTTGGCGTCGGGGAGGCCTGCAGTGGTGAGGAGGCGGAGGTTCTTCTTCGCGGCGAAGATGGCGCGCGCCTCGTCGGACGCGCCGGGGGCGATGACGACTTCGGTGAAGATTTCGGTGATCTTTTCCGCCGTGGCGGCGTCGAGCGGCTGGTTCAGGGCGACGATGCCGCCAAAGGCGGAGGTGCGGTCGCAATCATAGGCGCGGGCGTAGGCCTCGGCCAGTGTCGCGCCGGTGGCAACGCCGCAGGGATTGGCGTGTTTGATGATGGCGCAGGCGGGTTGGTCGCCCGCGAATTCGGCCACCAGTTCGAAGGCGGCGTCGGTGTCGTTGATGTTGTTGTAGGAAAGTTCCTTGCCCTGCCATTGGCGCGCGGTCGCCACGCCCTCGCGCCGCGACCCATCGGTGTAGAAGGCCGCCGATTGGTGCGGGTTTTCGCCATAGCGCAGGGTCTGGGCCAGTTTGCCCGCGAAGGAGCGGTGGCGGGGCGCGGTTTCGCCGATTTCGCCCGCGAGCCAGTTGGACACGGCGGCATCATAGGCGGCGGTGCGGGAATAGGCGGTGAGGGCCATCTTCTGGCGGAAGGCCATGGTGGTAGCCCCGTCATGGGCGACGAGCTGGTCCAGCAGGGGCTGGTAATCGGCGGGGTCCGTCAGCACGGTGACGAATTTGTGGTTCTTGGACGCGGCGCGGATCATGGCGGGACCGCCGATGTCGATATTCTCGATGCAGGTGGCGTGGTCGGCGCCTTTGGCGACCGTCTCCTCGAACGGATAGAGGTTCACGATGAGGAGGTCGATCGGTTCGATCCCATGCGCGGCCATGGCGAGGAGGTGTTCGTCATCATCGCGTAGCGCCAGAAGCGCGCCGTGGACATTGGGATGCAGCGTCTTGACCCGGCCATCCATCATCTCGGGGAAGCCCGTGACATCCGAGACATCGCGGACAGGCAGGCCCGCCATGCGCAGCATGCCGGAAGTGCCGCCGGTGGAGATGAGTTCCACCCCCCGCGCGGCAAGGGCGCGGGCGAGATCGAGCAGGCCGGATTTGTCGGAGACGGAAATCAGCGCGCGGCCGATGGGAACGAGGTTGGTCATGGGCGGCACCCCCCGGGGTAACGGATACGGTCAGACCGGAACCGGCAATTCCTCGCGGTCCAGATCGCGGATGGCGAGGGGAGTATCCTGTGCCTTGGCCAAGGTCCAGCCGATCCGGGTTTCAAAGGCGCCCGCATGCGCGGAAAGGACGATCTGCCGCGTGGCGCGGGGCTGCAAACGCCCTTTTTCCAGGTAAACCGATGGATCAAGCGACAGTTTGGCAACGCCGTCATGGCGGAAAACCCAGATCTCGCCCGACTTGAGCGCCATGGAAACGGCATTGCCGCCCATGTCGAGCGCCACATCGACATCCGGATGCAGGTGGAAGCGGATGGAAAAGGCGATGCCCCCCGGGTTTTGTGCAAGGATGGCCGAAAGACGCTTGCGATCAGCGGGGCTGCGGGATTCGAGCATGTCTGTGCCGGTGAGCCGGCGGCCATGGCCATCGAGGGTGAGGATCCGGGCATGGACAAGGCCATGGCTGGCCTGCCAGCCCGCATGGGCGGCAGACACGTGATGGCCGCCGCTGTCCTGGGCCAGTTGCAACGAAGTTACCGCAGCGCGCATGGCAAATTCCGGCCCGCCGGTGCCGAGCCGGGAAGAGGAGGAGCCGTCGAGAGACAGGACGGAATGGGAAGCGGTGGCGCGACCGGCAAGTTCCCAATCTTCGCCGAAGGGGCGGCCGGAGCCGCAACTGACGATCATCGGTCTGCGCCCGGAGGTCAGTTCGAAAGCAAGGGTGGAGGCATGGGCCCCACGCCCGGCCCGGCCATCGGGCGGAGTTGCGGCGTCGATGACCACGGAGGTGCGACCCGAGGCAAGGCGGACGAAGCCCATGGCGGGCAGGCCGCCAGTGACCCCCGCCCGAACGCCCGAAGCGGAAAGCGCCGCGTCGAGACGCCCTTCGATCCCCCTGCCCCCGCCGTGAAACCGGGCGAGCCCGCCATCAGCATGGCGCAAGGCGCGCAGCGTCGGGGCGATGCGGCCGATTGCGTTGAACAGTTCCAGCGGCGCAGCATGGCCGGCCTCTTGCAGAGCCTGCGCCGCCCAGTTGAGCAGGGTGAACACTTCGAGCAGGTCTTCGGGATTGCGCGTCGGGATGCCACCGCCTGCATCCACCTCGCGGTCGCAATCGCGGGCAAGGGCGGCGATGGCGGCCTGCACCAGCCCGCCCTTGCCCTCAAGCGCGAGGGCTGCGACGATCAGGCCGGTGAGGGCCTCGAACCGGGGAAGGCCGGGCGTGGCTGCGGACCAGTTCCGGGCAAGGAAATGGGTCTGAAGGGTCAGCGAGCGGAAATAATCATCGGTTCTGGCCTTGTCCTGACCTTGCAAAAGAAGGACGGCGTGGTTGATCCAGCGGATCAGGCGGCGACCGATGAGATCGGGGGTCCAGCCCGGGCCCTCACCGCGCCCGAAGCGTGCGATCCAGCCATAGGTCCAATCCTGCGCGCGCTTGCGGGCGGCCGCATCGCCGAAGGCTGCCAGATCGTCCAGCCAGACGAAGCCCTGCGCTTCGGCCGCGAAGGCGAGATCGGGGGCGGGCACGTCCCAGATATCCTTTCCGGGTGCCTGAACGAGTTTCCCGACAAAGAGGAAATTTCCGGCAACAAGCTGGCGGCCCCGGGCGAAAAGGCCGATGGACCGGGGTTCGGGTTGCACACGGAAGGCCGTAGCAGGGCGCGCAAGGCCGGCCCGCCAGATGGCGAAGCGCCTTGCGATGGACCTTTCCGGTCTGTCACCGATGATGACGGCCATGCCTTGCCCGTATCCTGCTGCCCTGCCCGGCTGTTTTCCCCGGGTCTTGGGGCGCAGTCTACCCGCGCGGAGGGGCGGCTGTCACCTGACAACCGCCCGGCGACCGATCACTTTGCGAGATGGTCGACGCGTTCCAGATACTGCGACAGGGTGCGGATTTGCCCCATCCACTTGTCGATCAGGGCAGGATCATGCGGGGCAGCGTGGACGCCCGCCGGGATTTCGCGGGCCAGAACCGATTCGACGGCCAGCGAGACGGGCACGGAAACCAAACGCGCCATGGCGGTGCCGCGGGCATCGCCCCAGGCATCCAGCGCCCATTCTTCGTGCCAGACGACCTTGCCATCGCGTTCGGCCTTGAGGGCCACGAAGAGGATCACGCGGTCGGGTTCGCCATCGTCATAGGAGTTTTCCGCCCAGAACTGCGCAGCCATTTCGGCAAGGCGGGCATCGCCTGCGGGGCCTTCCAGCGTTTCGATCTCGCGGAAGACCGGGGTCCATGCCTCGGCCCAGCCGTTCAGGCGGATGGTGCCGCGCACGAAGTCCTTCACCTGCCAGTCGGGATCAAAGCGGTAGTCCTGCATGAAGGGATAGCTGTCGCGGTTCGGGTAGACCTCAAAGCTTTCCGGGGTGGGGAGCGGCGCGTCATAGGCGGTGATGGCATCCCAAGGGCGATTGACGCGCAGTTCCGAGAAGTTGCGCAAGGAGCGCGAAGGGGAGCGGAGCGCCTTCAGCACGCCAAGTGGCGACCAAGAAAACTTGTAGCGGAAGGCATTCGCGTTCTTGGGCACACCGCCGCAATAGGAGGTGAAGGAAAGGGTGTTCTTCGCATCATAGGCGGGCGAGGCGCGATAGCGGGCGACAAGGTCATGCGCCATCAGGTGGTCGATCCCGGGATCGAGGCCCACTTCGTTGACGGAACACAGGCCCTTGGCACGGAAGTCGTCATCCAGCGCGCGCATTTCCGGCGCTATGTAGGAGGAGGAGACGAAATGCGCGCCCTTGGAGAGGCAGGCCTTGGCGATGCTGACATGCTGGTCGGCGGGCAGCATGGAAATGGCCACGTCGCCCGGTTGCAGCGCCGCCGTCAGCGCATCGAGGCTGTAATGGCGGATGTCCTGCGTGAGGTCGCCCACGGCCTCGCGCGCCTTTTCGACGGTGCGGTTCCAGACGACAACCTTGTTGCCTCCTTCAATCAGCCGCCGCAGGCCGGGGACCGAGGAAAGGCCGGTGCCGCACCAATGGATCGTCATGTCTTCATCCTCCTGCGTGGGGCGGGTGCCCCGCGATGTTCTTTGGCGTTTTCTGCAAGCTCCCCGTGGGAAAGCTGTTCCCGGACCGTCACAGAGTGGCGATATGCCGGTCGTATTCGGCTTTTGCCCTGCCCCACACGCCTGCCGCTAGATCGGGCAGGGTAAGTAGGCTGGGCAGGAGTTGGGCGGCGTAATCCTCGCTGCTTTCGACGGGAAGGAGGGAGGGCAGGTTGTCGATGGCCGTCACGTCGAGCGGCGGATTGTCGGCTACGCGCAGCGCGGGGGCGTCCCAGTCGGTGGCGCGATCATAGACCTTGATCGGCGAGAAGTCCGAGGTGGGATCGCAGGCGATGTCGCCAATGACGGTGAGTGCGCGCGGGTCGGTCTTGGCGCTGGCGGGGACGAAGACAGGGCAGCCGGGGCGGGCGAGGATGCAGTTGAGGAAGATCTCATGCTCCAGCACCTGCGGGAAGGGGCCGCCGCTGGCGGTTTCGGCGATGTCCCATTTGGTGACGGCGACGCCCATCTGGGTGCAGAGGTCCGACGCGCCCGTGCCGACGCGGCCCAGCGCGCCGATGACGATGGCGCGGGGGCGGGGGCGGGGGAGGCCTGCGAGTTCACGTTCCAGATCGGCGATGAGCGCGGCCTTGCCGGGGTATTTCGCGACGGGGCCTGCGATGCCGCCCTGTTGCTGCGCGGCCCAGCATTTGAGCGACACGGCAGCGCCTGCAAAGCCCGCCCAATAGCCGAAGGCCGCGACGCGGCGGCCGGATTCGTCGACGAGGTATTCAAGATCGTAGAGCGTGCCGCCACCTGCCTTGAACCGTTTCAGGAGTTCGCGGCCTGCGGGCTGCCCCTTGTAGGCATGGCCGAACATGATGTGGCGATGGATCAAAGGGGTGCCGTCTTCGGGCAGTTCCTTGAGGCCGAAGATGATGGCGTCCTGCGGGGCGCGGGGCCAGAGGTTTTCGGCCGCAATCTCGCATCCTTCCGCCTTGTAGCCGTCGATCGGGATGGCGCGGACCGAGCTTTCCTCGATCGTCACGCGGATGCCAGCCTTGACCAATGCAGCGGCACCTTCGGGCGTGAGGCCCACGCGTTCTTCGTTCGGGCGCTGTTCGGCGCGGACCCAGAGATGCGTCATCGTCTATCCTTCCATGGGGCGGTAGCCGCGTCGCCCTGCCCTTTTGCGCCAGCGTTCGGCGGCAAGGCAGGCCTCGCGCAGGTTGGAGAACCAGACGAGCAGGGCCTGCCCCCGTTTGCCCCGCTGGCCCCATTCGCGCAGCACGGAATATTCGCCGAAGAGGTTGTAGCTGACCTCGACCCGGTAGAACCGGGGGCGCGGGCGCGTGTCGCGCAGCATGAGGAAGGTCAGCAAATTCCGGCTCCGTCTTGCCGTTGCGGGACATGGATTAGCAGATTGGTCGCCGCGCGAAAGGGGATCAAAGGTCGAAGGTGGCGAAGACGGGGACGTGGTCCGAGGGCTGTTCCCATCCCCGGCAAGGCCGCAGGATGCGGCTGCCATGGGCGGCGGTGGCGATGTCGGGGGTGGCCCAGATGTGATCGAGCCTGCGGCCCTTGTCGGCGGCGTCCCAGTCGGCGGCGCGGTAGGACCACCATGAATAGAGTAGGCCGGAAGGGATGTCCTGCCGCGTGACATCGACCCAAGCACCCGCATCCTGCGTCTGGGCGAGATGTTCCACCTCGATCGGGGTGTGACTGACGATCTTCAGGAGTTGCTTGTGCGACCAGACGTCATCTTCGCGGGGGGCGATGTTCAGATCGCCCACGAGGATGGATTTCGCGGGGCGGTCGCCGTGGAAATGGTCGCGCATATGGGTAAGGAAATCGAGCTTCTGGCCGAACTTTTCATTCTGGGCGCGGTCAGGGATATCGCCCCCGGCGGGAACATAGCAGTTGTGGATCACCACGCCATTGTCGAGCCGGGCAGCAACGTGGCGTGCGTGGCCGAGACCTGCGAAATCAACCGATCCGGCATCTTGCAAGGGGAGTTTCGACAGGATGGCCACCCCGTTGTAGCCCTTTTGCCCCCGGGCGACCATGTGGCGGTAACCCAGCGCCTGAAACGCCTCGACCGGGATCTTTTCCACCGGGCTTTTGCATTCCTGCAGGCAGAGGATATCGGGGGCCTCTTCCGACAGGAGGCGGGCGACCAGACCCTCGCGCAGGCGGATGGAGTTGATGTTCCAGGTGGCGAGGGTGAAGGGCATTGCAGGCTCCGGCATCAGGGACGGCAGACCCTAGGGCCGACCGTCCCGACGCTCAAGCCCGGAGGCGGATCAATCGTTGATCGTGAAGGTGTTGATCTCGCAAAGGTTCTGTTCCTTGGTCGCTTCGACACCTTCTTCTGTCACGAAGCGCAGGTCGTAATCGCAGACATCAAGCCCGTCGGCGATAGTCACATCGCCCGACATTCCGGGGGTGACGGCATCGACGTTCAGGATGTTTTCGCCCCACAGCTCTTCCCCGACGGGAGAGACGTTCATCTCGACGATGGTGTGAGAGCTGTCATTCACAAGCGTGAAGACGAGGTCTTCGGCAAGGGCGGGGGTGGCAAGAAGCGCCGCGAAGACAGGCGCGATAACGAAACGCATGGAATACTCCACATTGAACACCGCATGAGTCGCGGCGCACTGGTGATACACGAATCGTGCCATGTCAGGAGATGGGACGTGACTATACTGAAGTATCGTTTGCCCCGAGTGGTGCTAAAAGAAAGGCCCGGGCGGGTGCCCGGGCCGACAGTCCAACAGGGAGGTACAACGTGTATAATTCACAACGGCAGATGCCGCTTTGACGTAAGTCAACATTCCGGGCGCATCGTTTCCAGTTTCGATACGGCAGGAGAGGCGGTCCCGCCGGAAACAAAAAAGGCCGGGCGCGAGGCCCGGCCAAGTCCAACAGGGAGGATGCCGTGTCATAACCCCGACACGGCAAGGGGAACCTTGAATGCGATCACCGTCGCACGAATAGGTATATGGTAAGTGAATCCGGCGAATTTAAGTCTGCTACGCCACCAATCTGTAACCGCCGCTTTCGGTGACCAGCAGACGGGCATTGGAGGGATCAGGTTCGATCTTCTGGCGCAGGCGGTAGATATGGGTTTCCAGCGTGTGTGTGGTGACCCCGGCGTTATAGCCCCATACCTCATGCAGCAGCACATCGCGGGCTACTACCCCTTGTTGTGCGCGGTAGAGGAACTTCAGGATGTTGGTTTCCTTTTCCGTCAGGCGGATCTTCTTTTCCTTTTCATCCACCAACATTTTCTGCGCGGGCTTGAATGTGTAGGGACCAAGTTGGAAGATCGCGTCTTCGGATTGTTCATGCTGGCGCAGTTGCGCCCTGATGCGCGCGAGCAACACTGGGAACTTGAATGGCTTGGTCACATAGTCGTTCGCCCCTGCATCGAGGCCCAGAATGGTGTCGGCATCCGAATCATGCCCGGTGAGCATCAGGACCGGACATTTCACCCCGCCCTTGCGCATCCGGCGGCAAAGTTCGCGGCCATCGGTATCGGGCAGACCCACATCGAGGATCACCAGATCGTAGAGACCGACCTTCGCCTTCTCCATGCCTTCGGCGCCGGTGCGCGCCTCGAACACGTCGAAATCTTCGGTCATCACGAGTTGCTCGCTCAGCGCTTCGCGCAGATCGTCATCGTCATCGACCAGCAGGATCTTTCGCAGCGTGCCCATGGGAACCTCCCTTCGCCTCTGTTGCCAAATGACATGCGCCCAGGTCGCGGCGGCGACAAGAATTGCAACGGCTGACTCACGCGGTCGTGTGACCCTGTGGGGAAATGTTTCAATTTTCTACGCTTGGGCCTAGATAGGGCGGCAGAGGACATGATGCCATCCACCCGCCCGCCCCTTGCCCCGAACGCGATCGAGCGCCTTTCCCGCGCGCGTGGCGATTTGCGCATGGGTGTTCCGGTGGTGATGACAGGCGATGGCCGCGCCATGCTTGTGGTGGCGGTGGAGGCGCTGGAGCCGGAACGGCTGGCCGCGCTGCGGGCGCTGGGGCAGCCGGAACTGGCACTGACGGCGCGGCGGGCGGAGACATTGAAGACCCCTGCCTATGACGGGGATATCGCGCGGGTTCTGGTGCCCGAGGGCATGGGGGTGGAGTGGCTGCGCGCGCTGGCCGATCCCGCGGATGACCTGCGCGTGCCGCTGAAGGGGCCGTTGCGGGCGTTGCGGGAGGGGTCGTCGGATCTGCACCGCGCGGCGCTGCAACTGGTGAAATCGGCGCATCTTCTGCCTGCGGCTTTGCTGGTGCCGGTGGCGCATGGGCTGGCGCTGGCCGAGGAGAACGCGCTGACGCTGCTGCCCCTTGCCGAGATCGTGCCGGAACTGGCGCGGATGTCGCCGCTGCATCCGGTGGTGAATGCGCGGCTGCCGATGCAGGCGGCGCAGGCGGGGCGGGTGCATATCTTCCGGCCCGAGGATGGCGGCGAGGAGCATTACGCCATCGAGATCGGCAAACCCGACCGCAGCCAGCCGGTTCTGGCGCGGCTGCATTCGGCCTGTTTCACGGGCGATGTGCTGGGCAGCCTGAAATGCGATTGCGGGCCGCAGTTGCGGGCGGCGCTGGCCCAGATGGGCGAGGAGGGCGCGGGGGTTCTGCTCTACCTCAATCAGGAAGGGCGCGGGATTGGGCTGGCGAACAAGATGCGGGCCTATTCGTTGCAGGATCAGGGGTTCGACACGGTGGAAGCAAACCATCGGTTGGGATTCGAGGATGACGAACGGGATTTTCGCATCGGCGCGGGTATCCTGCGGAAGATGGGGTTTTCGACGGTGCGTCTTCTGACGAACAATCCGAGGAAGATTGCGATGATGGAAACCTGCGGGATCGCCGTGGCCGAGCGGGTGCCTCTCAAGGTGGGGCTGACCGCGCAGAATGCGGGCTATCTGGCGACCAAGGCCGCGAAATCCGGGCATCTGCTGTGAAGCCGACTGATCTGGTGGTAACGCGCTGGGGCGCGCGTTTCATGGGGCGGCGGTTTCCCTGTTCGGTGGGGCGGGGCGGGATCGTGCCTGCGCACGTTAAGCGCGAGGGGGATGGGGCCACGCCTGCGGGCGTGCATCGGTTCGTGGGGATGCTGTATCGGCCGGACCGGCTGTCGGCGACGGACTTGCCGGATTGGGCGCTGCCCTTCGGCCCGTCGGACCTGTGGTCGGATGACAGCCGCGACCCGGATTACAACCTGATGGTCCGCGCGCCGCATGCATGGTCGCATGAGCGGCTGACACGGCCCGATCCGATGTATGACCTGATCCTGTTGACCGACTGGAACTGGCCCCATGCCGAACCGGGGCGGGGGTCGGCCATCTTTGTCCACACCTGGCGCAGGCCCCGGCGCGGGACGGCGGGTTGCGTGGCCTTTGCGCGGGAAGACCTGTTGTGGATCGCGAACCGCATCCGGCACGAGACGCGGTTGATCGTTCGGGGTTGATTGACCCTTTCCAAACCGCTTTGGATTGCCTAGTCTGCGCGCGGTCATGGGGGGAGGACGATCATGGCGCGCACGCCGTCCGTTGCGGATGACGACATCTTTGACCTGCGTCTTGCGCGCAGCGCGCCGGACCTGTGGCCGATGCTGGAGGCGCTGTACGGCCAGCGGGCGGAGTATGGCGCATTCCGCGAGGCCCTGCTGAAGGCCATGCGGAAGGCTTGGAAGGACCGCGCGCCCGATCTGAAGCGGTTGGACCTGAAGCGCGATCTGGAACCGGACTGGTTTCAGCGCAGCGATATGGCGGGCTATGTCTTCTACATCGACCGTTTTGCGGGGACGCTGTCCAAGGCTCTGGAAAAGCTGGATTATCTGGAAGAGCTGGGCATCACCTATGTCCATTTCATGCCGTGCCTGAAGCCGCGCCCCGGCGATAGCGATGGCGGTTATTCGGTGATGGATTACCGTGCCATCAACCCCGTCTATGGCACGATGACCGAATTCGAGGCGGTGACGGCGGAACTGCGCAAGCGTGGCATATCGGTCTGCATCGACCTTGTGCTGAACCATACCGCCAAGGAACATGCCTGGGCGAAGAAGGCGTCGAAGGGGGATGCGAAGTATCAGGATTACTACCTGATGTTCGACACGCCCGACCTTCCAAAGCGGTATGAGGAAACGCTGGTCGAGGTGTTCCCCGACAATGCGCCGGGGAATTTCACGTATTACCCCGATTTCGGGAAATGGGTCTGGACCACCTTCAATGAACATCAGTGGGATCTGAACTGGGCCAATCCGCAGGTCTTTCTGGAGATTGCGGAGATCATGCTCTTCCTCGCCAATCGCGGCGTGGATGTGCTGCGGCTGGATGCCGTGGCCTTCATGTGGAAGCGGATGGGGACGCGGTGCCAGTCGGAACCCGAGGTGCATATGCTGTTGCAGGCGCTGCGGGCGCTGTGCCGGATTGCCTGCCCTGCCGTGCTGCATCTGGAAGAGGCCATCGTCGCCCCGGCCGAGATGCTGCCCTATCTGGGGCGCGGGCGGCATGACGGGAAGGAAGGCAACCTTGCGTATCACAACAGCCTGATGGTGCAGTTCTGGTCGGCGCTCGCCACCCGCGACACGCGGTTGATGACGCATGTGATGGGGACGCATTTCCCCGACCGTCTGACCAACGCGACCTATGCCACCTATATCCGCTGCCATGACGATATCGGCTGGGCGGTGACGGATGAGGATGCTGCGGCGCTGCACCTTTCAGGGCCGGGGCATCGGGCGTTCCTTTCGGATTTCTATGACGGCACTTTCCCGGGCAGTTTCGCGCGGGGGGCGCTGTTTCAGGAGAACCCGGCGACGGGGGACAAGCGGATATCGGGGACATTCGCCTCGCTCGCCGGGCTGGAGAAGGCCCTGGATGAGGGCGATGTCGCGGGGGCGGAACTGGCGGTGCAGCGGATCCTGATGGGGCATGCGCTGATTGCGGCCTGGGGGGGGATTCCGCTGATCTACATGGGGGATGAGCTGGCTCTGCTGAACGATCACGGCTCTCGCGACGTGCCGGAACATGCGCATGACAGCCGGTGGATCCATCGGCCCCGGATGGATTGGGAGGCAGCCGCGACACGGCATGACGGGATGAGCCACGCATCACGCCTGTGGCTGGGGGTGCGGCATATCCTTGCCCGCCGCCGCGCGACGCCCGCGCTGCATGCGGCGCATCCCATCCGGGTTGTGGCCAGCGACAGCGCGCAGGTTCTGGCCTTCCGGCGCGAGGCGCCGACCGGCAACCTGCTGTGTCTGTTCAACTTTTCGGAAAGCTGGGCGCATCTGCCCGAAGGCTGGGCGCGGGCGCAGGGGGCGGTGCGGATGCATGACGAGTTGTCGAACCACCCGGTCGAGCTGCATCACGGCAATATCGTCCTGCCGCCCTATGCGCGGGTTTGGTTGGGGTGATGCTGGGGTGCGCGCGAAGCGCGCACCATCCCCCTAGCGCCCATAATCCCGCGCGCCGAAGATCGCTGATCCCACACGGACATGGGTGGCGCCTGCAGCGATGGCGGCTTCGAAATCGCTGCTCATGCCCATGGAAAGCCCCGTCAGGCCGTTGCGCGCGGCCATGCCTGCCAGTGCAGCAAAGTGGGGGTCTGCGGGTTCAGATTCGGGCGGGATGCACATGAGGCCGGAAATCGGCAGGTCCATCGCCCGGCAGGTGGCGATGAAGCCATCCAGATCGGCAGGCAGCACGCCCGCCTTCTGCGGTTCCTCGCCCGTGTTCACCTGCACGAAAAGCTGGGGACTGCGGCCGCGATCCTGCGCCAGACGGGCCAGCTTTTCGGCCAGCGAGGGGCGGTCGACGGTGTGGATGGCATCGAAAAGGTCGACGGCGAGCTTGGCCTTGTTCGTTTGCAACGGGCCGATCATATGCACCGCAACCTCGCCAAAGCGGGCGCACAGGTCGGGCCATTTGGCCGCCGCCTCTTGCACGTAGTTTTCGCCAAAGACGCGGTGGCCCTGTTCCAGCACAGCGACGACGCGATCCAGCGGTTGCACTTTTGACACCGCGATCAGCGTGACCGATCCGGCCGCGCGCCCCGCCGCCTGTTCCGCTGCGCGCAGACGCGCGGTGATTTCTGCCAGTGCCATGATGCCCTCCGTCCTTGCCGCATCAGAATCATAGCGCCGCGCGGATTGGAAGCGAGGAACAAAAAGGGCGGGCACGAGGCCCGCCCTTTCCGGTGATCCGGGAAGGATCAGAACGTGAGCGCGATACCGAGATCGAACGCGGCAGAGCCAGCACCTGCGAAAGCGTCATGGTCGACCGCGTAGCCACCCTGAACGACCGCACCGCCACCGAGATCATAGGCAGCGCCGATGCCGTAGGCAGTTGTGCCACCAAGCGCCGAGTCGTCGGTGTAGAAGATCGAACCGGTCAGAGCACCCGTGGTGTAGGAAGCCGAAGCCGCATACTGCTTGCCGTTGTCACCACCACCAACAATCTGAGCACCGGCATAGGTCCCGCTAGCCTTGCCATACAGACCCTTCATGGTGATGCCCGCCACGGTTCCTTCCAGCGTCACCACAACATGTTTGGCATTGGTGTTGTTCGCAGGCTTTGCAGCAGTCAGAAGCGGAGCACCAGCAGCGGTCGGAGCAATGAACCCGGAAAGCTTCTCGTAGCCCAGACCAACTGCATAGTCACCGAAGGTGTACTTACCGCCGATCGCGTAGGCTTGCGCGTTCGAGGAAAGCGCGTTCACAGCGGCAGCACCGCCCGTGGTGATGTCGGCAGGGTTCGTGGCAGAAGCATAGACCGTGAAGTCACCGAACGAGTACTGATAGAGGAACGTCGGATCGTTGGTTTCCAAGGGGTTTGCAGTCTGGCCAGCGCCAGCAAAGGCTTGGTCCACATTGTTCAGGCCGCCGGCGCCGAGGAATGTCGACTCGTTGAGGTCACCGAGACCGGTCAAGCCAACTCCTGCAACATGGCCCGTTGCCGACTGCGCAGCGCCATCGACATCACCCGCAGAGAGGTTACCGAACGCGCCGGAAATGAACACGCTGCCTGCGGTGCCGGTAGCGGCGGCAGCAGAGTTGTCGGCGCGGAAGGATGCCCCGAAAGAAAGACCCGAGTCCGACTCGCCAGAAAGCGTGAAGGTCACACGGGCGCGGCTGGTGAATGCAACTGCGGATTCGTCGATTGCGGGGGTAGCACCGTTATCAGATCCGTTGGAGATGATGCCCATACGTGCATCGCCCGACACGGTCACTTCTGCAGCGGCGATCGACGCGCCGGCGACGAGCATGGTCGTCGCGAGCAGTACTTTTTTCATTGGTATTCTCCTTACTAGGTAATGAACCGATGGGCGGAAACTACTCCCGCTTGGCATGAATGATAAAGCGTTATGGATAAGAGCCTTATGATTAACAAACGTTAACGATGCATTCGCGCCACAGTGATGCCATCAAGGCAACAGGGGCCACCCCTTGGCGGGGCGGCCCTCTGTGCATTTTCGTTAATCTTTTCTGATGTTTGCGCCGATCAGTCCGGCAGAAGGCCGCGTTCGCGGAGGGTGTCGATCATCGGGGCAAGCTCTGCCTCGTACCGCTGCCATGCCTTAACCGATCCGCCCGATATCGGCTGGCGCACCTGATACACGCTGAGGGTGTCCACCTTGCGTTTATTCTGGTGGAAGTTCAGACAGGCCTCTTCCCAATCCAGCCCGGCGGCGGCGATCAGCTTGCGCGATTCCTCTTCGGGGTTGGCGACGAGGGTTTCGTATTGCACCTCGGTAAACCAGTCGGGGGTTTCGCCGCGCCAGAACTCCACCATCTCGACGAAGGTGGCGTAGTAGTTCGCCAGATCGCGCAGATCGTAGGCATAGAGATGGGTGCCTTCGGGGAAGCGGTTCTTGTAGATCGACAGAAGCGTATCGCGCGGATCGCGGCGGACGACGATGATGCGCGCGTTCGGCAGGGCCAGCTTGACCAGGCCGATATACATGTAGGTGGTGATCGACTTGTCAGTGATGATGTCCGATCCGGGGAAGCGTTCGCCCAGTTCGCGGATGAAGGCGTGGCCCATGGCGGCGATATCGGGATGGGCCACATCGACAAGGCGGCGGATATCGTCATAGCCATCGGGGCGCGTCATCAGCAGGCGCTGGCAGGCCCCCTGCAGCACGGCGAGTTCGCCCGCCCCGGTGACGCGGGAATGGCTGGCGATGATCTGTTCCACCAGCGTGGTGCCCGAGCGGGGCATCCCTGTGACAAAGACGGGGGCGGCGTCGGAGGTGCCGGGAACCTGCGTTCCGGCCCAATCGAAGCCGCGCATGGATTTCTGCATGGCCGCCACCTCGGCCAGGCGGACGGACATGTCATAGGGATAGAGCTTGCGCGTCAGATCATTGGCCTGGCGGATATAGGGGAAGGCGGCGGTATAGTCCTTCTGATCCTCAAGCGCCTTGCCCAGCGCGAAGGCGAAGGAAAGGCGCGAGCGATCGGGCAGATCGGGGCGGGCCATGGCGGCCTGCATCTGGCCGACGATGGGATCGCCCGGCTTGACCTTGTAGCTGACGATGAAGTTGCGGAAGAGATCGCCATCGGTGGGTGACAGCTCCAAGGCGCGGCGAAACATCTCATCCGCATCCTCAAAGCGGCCAGAACTTTGCAGAAGGCTTGCTTTCTTGTTCATGGCAGCCACAAAGTCAGGCCGCAAACTCAGGGCCTTGTCGACAAGAGTCATCGCATCGGCATCACGGTTCATGTGTGAATAGACCTGTGAAAGCAGTGAGAGCGCCTCGGGCGAGGCGCTGTTCGTCAATTTGACGGCATTTTCCAGTACTGTCGCTGCTCGATTATAGTCGCGCAGCAGGATCAACGTATTTCCCAATGCAATGAAGGCCGATGCAGACTTCGGGTACAGACGGACCAGCCGTTCGGCATAGCGGGCGGCGCGGCCCGGCTGTGTCTGCTGGTTGAGGAGGGTGACATAGCGCTGTAGGGCGGCTTCCATGTCGGGGGCGCGGGCGATGGCACCGCGATAGGCGCGCAGGGCGTCTTCCATCCGGCCCTGACGGCGGAGTTCGTTGGCCTCGTTCAGCCAGGCTTCGGCGTAGAACGGGTCGATCTTCTGGGCGTTGCGCAGGGCGGCGAGGGAATCGGGGCCTTTTTCCAGACCGCTGAGGATGGTGCCCAGCATGTTGTGCAAGAGCGCCGAGCGGGGATGGGCGGAGAGGAGTTTCGCGGCGGCCTGGCGCGCGGCGGGAAAGTCGCCGCGGGCGATGAGCTGCGAGATGCGGGCAAGGGCCTGATCCGGGACGCCCGCCACGTCGGGCCGCGAAGCGCGGCGCTGCGCGCCGAAACGATCCTGTAGGCGGATGCGGATGGCGGGGGGAAGCTGCGACGACTTCAAGGCATCGAGGAAGGCGCGCTCGGCCTCCTTGCTGCCGTCGAGGGCGGCGAGATCGGCCCATGTCGCCCAGACCGCAGGTTCCGCGGGTTTGAGCCGCGCGGCGGCGGCGGCGTGGTCTAGGGCGCGGTCATACATGTCGAATTCGCCGAAGATCCGGGCGGCTTGCCAGATCGGTTCGGGCAAGCGGGGATTGCTTTCGATGATCCGACCGAAGATCGGGAGGGCCTCTTCCGGCTGACCGGCGCCGAGTTTCGCCAAGGCTTCGGCATAGAGCGACTTGATCTCGGCGTTGGAAAGGGTGGCGGTGGACATGGGGCCTCTCTCGTGGCGGAGCCTTTGCATCCAGCCCTTAACGCCCGGGATCGGGGAAGTCGAGAAAGGCTGTCAGGGCGGGCGTTCAAATGAAAAGAGCGGGCTTTCGCCCGCTCTTCCATCAGATCGTGACTTGCGTCAGATCAGAACGACAGGCCGAGGCCGATCGAGTACTGCGACTGGTCGCCAGCAGCAGCGCCCACGTCCGAGCCGTAGCCAGCCATCACGACGGCACCGCCACCCAGATCGTAGTTCACGGCCAGACCATAGGTCGAGTCGCTCGCGCCGACATCGGGGTTGTAGTGGCCGATGTTCGCGTGCAGCGACAGGGCGCCGGTGGTGTAGGTCACGCCGAGACCGGTGTGAGCGAAGTCAACGAGAGCGGAAGCCGCACCGGCGACATCCAGAGCATCGTAGTCGGTCTTGGTGTAGCCCAGCGAGACAGAGAAACCGCCAGCCAGCTCGGCCGAAACCGAAGCACCGATCACGTCGCCGTTGGTGTAGACAACGCCATCAGAGTCCGAACCAGCCTGATAGCCAAGGCCGAACTTCAGAGCGGTGCCGCCCATGTCCATCGAGTAGGTCGCACCGATACCGATGTTGTCGTCAGCCAGCGTGCCGGTGGCGTTGTTGCCAGCCTGCTCGTACGACAGAGCGACGCCGAAGTCACCGAACGAGTATTCGTAGCGGACGACTTGGCCGTCATGCGTGCCGTCGAAGCCGTTGGCAGCGAAGTAGAACACGTGGGTGGTGTGGTCGTCGCCCATCGAGGTGAGAGCGCCGGCATCAGCCACGGCCCAGTCCAGAGCGCCGTCGGTGTCGCCCATGGTCAGCTTGCCGAAAGCACCCGACACGAACACGGTGGTGCCCGAGTCGTCGCCAGCGGCGACGTCGGTTTCGTCCAGGTCGATCGCGGCGCCGAAGGACAGGCCACCGTCGGTTTCGCCCGACATGGTGAAGGTCACTTCAACGTCCTGATGGAACTGAGCGTTGGTCGAGCCGGCGAAGCCTGCTTCGCTGCGGATGATCCCGATTTCAGCGTAGCCCGAAACTGCCACTTCGGCAGCAGCGAAACCAGCGGTGCCAGCGAGCATCGTGGTCGCGAGAAGAATCTTTTTCATCGTTTTCCCTCGTTGTCTTAAGGAGCGCCCAACCCAGGGGAATCCGGGAAGGGGATGCAGCTTTCATCAATCTTAACGCCCCGGATTGCAACGACGGAGCTTTAGTAAAAGTTAATGCCCGAATTCGTGGTGCAGTCTTGCCACAGTCCTTTCCCGGGGCCTGTATGCGTTGGGAAAGCTTGCGCCCCCCGCAGGCCGGCGAGGGGGCGCAGCGGGGAAAAGCCTTGGCACGCCGGAAAGGCTGGGCTAGACAACGGACCAAAGGGTAACGGGGGTCTGGATGAACCTGCATCGCTTGGCAAAAGGCGCGCTGATCGGCGGCATTTTGATCTCTGTCTCGGGGTGCGGCACCGGGATCGGCAGCGGCGACAGCGGCCTGTTCCGCCGGAACGCGGCCCCTTCGATCCCCGCGGAGGAAACGCTGGAACGGCGCGAACGGGCCGAAGCGCAGCGCGCGGCGGCGGATCGGGCACAGGGAACGAAGACGAACCGTTCGTCCTTCTTCGATCTGTTCCGCAATGGCACGGACCCGAACACCACCGTCGAGGTGAACAAGTATCTTTGGGTGGCGGCGCAGGACGTGCTGAATTTCCTGCCCATCGAATCGGTCGATCCGTTTACCGGCGTGATCGTGACGGGCTATGGCACCCCACCCGGCGGCGGCCGCGCCTATCGTGCGACGATCTATGTGCAGGACCCGGCGCTGGACGCGCGCAGCCTGAAGGTGGCGCTGCAATCTTCGGGTGGCGGCGCGGTCGATCCGGGCACGGTGAAGGCGATCGAGGACGCGATTCTGACCCGCGCGCGGCAGCTGCGCATTCAGGACAGCAAGCTGTAAGGCTTTTGCTGCGGCATCACTGGACCTTGGCCGCGCGGCTTGTATAACCACGCGCGAAACCGAACGCCGAGGGCATGTGATGTCGCGCTATGAACCGAGCCAGACCGAACCGAAATGGCAATCCGCCTGGGAGCAGGCAGGTGCCTTCACGGCGCGGCGCGATCCGGCAAAGCCCAAATATTACGTGCTGGAGATGTTTCCCTATCCGTCGGGGCGCATCCACATGGGCCATGTCCGCAACTATACGATGGGCGATGTGGTGGCGCGACAGAAGGCGGCGGCGGGCTATTCTGTGCTGCACCCGATGGGCTGGGACGCCTTCGGGATGCCTGCGGAAAACGCCGCGATGGAACGCGGCGGCCATCCCAAGGATTGGACCTATGGCAACATCGCCGACATGCGCGCGCAGATGAAGCCCTTGGGCCTGTCCATCGACTGGAGCCGCGAATTCGCGACCTGCGACCCGGAATATTATGGCCAGCAACAGGCCATGTTCATCGACATGCTGGAAGCGGGGCTCGTCTACCGCAAGAATGCCGTGGTGAACTGGGACCCGGTCGACATGACGGTTCTGGCGAACGAGCAGGTGATCGACGGCAAGGGCTGGCGTTCCGGCGCGGCGGTGGAGCGGCGGGAACTGACGCAATGGTTTTTCAGGATTTCCGACTATTCCGAAGATCTGCTGAATGCGCTGGATGGGCTGACGAACTGGCCCGAGAAGGTGCGCCTGATGCAGGCGAACTGGATCGGCAAGTCGCGCGGGCTGCAGTTCGGTTTTGAAACCGTGGGGGCACCTGCGGGCTTTGACCGGCTGGAGGTCTATACCACGCGGCCTGACACGCTGATGGGGGCGTCGTTCGCCGCCATTTCGGCGGATCATCCGCTTGCCAAGGCGCTGGAGCATGATCCAAAGGTCGCGGCCTTTGTCGCGGAATGCCGCAAGGGCGGCACCAGCGCGGAAGAGATCGAGACGGCAGAGAAAATCGGTTACGACACGGGTATCCGCGTGAAGCATCCGCTGGATCCGTCGTGGGAATTGCCGGTCTGGATCGCCAACTTCATCCTGATGGATTACGGCACCGGGGCCATTTTCGGCTGCCCCGCCCATGACCAGCGCGACTTTGACTTTGCCACGAAATACGGCCTGCCGATCAAGGCGGTCTTCGTCGCCGAAGGGGCCGAGGATGCGGCACTGACCGAAGCCTTCGTTCCGATGAAATCGGAGCGGGTGCGCTATGTGCGCGGCTTTGCCGGGGCCGAGGTTCAGACCGGGGAAGAGGCCATCGCCGCCGCCATTTCCCATGCCGAGGCACAGGGTTACGGGACGGGGGTCACCAAGTTCCGCTTGCGTGACTGGGGAATCAGCCGCCAGCGCTATTGGGGATGCCCGATTCCGGTGGTGCATTGCCCGACCTGCGGTGTGGTTCCGGAGGCCAAGGCGAATCTGCCCGTCACGCTGCCCGATGACGTGACTTTCGACGTGCCCGGCAACCCACTGGACCGCCACCCGACATGGCGTGACTGCACCTGCCCGAAATGCGGCGCGAAGGCCCGGCGCGAGACGGACACGATGGATACTTTCGTCGATTCGTCCTGGTATTACGCCCGCTTCACCGCGCCGCGCGCCACGACGCCCACCATCGCGGAGGATGCCGAATACTGGATGAACGTCGATCAGTATATCGGCGGCATCGAGCATGCGATTCTGCACCTGCTCTATTCCCGCTTCTTTGCCCGGGCCATGCAGAAGACCGGCCATCTGCCGCAAAAGGCGGTGGAGCCGTTCAACGCGCTGTTCACGCAAGGCATGGTGACGCATGAGATCTATCTGACGCGGGATGCCAATGGCCGCCCCGTCTATCACCTGCCCGAGGATGTGATCCGGTCGGAAACCGGGGCCACGCTGAAGGACGGCACGTCGGTGGAGATCATCCCTTCGGCGAAGATGTCGAAATCGAAGAAGAATGTCGTCGATCCGATGAACATCATCGCCCAGTTCGGCGCGGACACGGCGCGCTGGTTCGTGATGTCGGACAGCCCGCCCGAACGGGACGTGGAATGGACATCCTCCGGCGCAGAGGCGGCCTTCAAGCATCTGGGGCGTGTGTGGCGCATCGCGGATGAGATCGCGGGATCGGATGCCGCCGCCAATGCGACCGAGGATCTGGCCCTTGCCCGTGCCACGGCGAAGGCCATCGACGAGGTGACCAAGGGGATCGAGGGATTCGCCTTCAACAAGGCCATCGCGAAGCTTTACGAATTCACCAATACACTGCAGCGGTCGCAGGCCGGGGCAGAGGCGCGGCGCGCGGCCATGCGGACCATGGCGCAACTGATGCAGCCGATGACGCCACATCTGGCCGAAGAGGTGTGGTCGATGCTGGGGGGTGAGGGGCTGGTGACGCTGACCGCCTGGCCCAAGGCGGACCCGGCGCTGCTGGTGGAGGATGAGGTGACCCTGCCCATCCAGATCAATGGCAAGCGGCGGGCGGAAATCACCGTTCCGAAGGATATGCCCGCCTCCGAGGTTGAAAAGATCGCGCTGGCAGACGAAGCTGTGATCAAGTTCCTTGCCGGGCAGCCGGTGAAGAAGATCATCGTCGTCCCGGGGCGCATCATCAATGTCGTCGTCTGACCGCCGCCTGTTTCTTTTGGGTCTTGCCACCCTGCCCCTTGCCGCCTGCGGCTTTGCCCCGGCCTATGGCCCGGAAGGCGGGGCGGATGCGCTGCGCGGGCGCGTCGCGGTGCTGGCACCCGTCAGCAAGAGCGATTTCGATTTCGTGGCACGGCTGGAGTCGCGGATCGGGCGGGGCGAGGCGGCAAACTATGACCTTGGCTATTCCATCACGGCCACGCGGCAATCGGGCGGGATCACCGCCGCGAACGAGACGACCCGCTATACCTTGCGCGGCATAGCGACATGGACATTGACAGAGCGTGCCAGCGGCAGCCGCGTGGCGGGGGGCGAGGTTTCGGCCTTCACCTCGTGGTCGGCGACGGGCACGACGGTGGCCGGACTCGCCGCCGAGGATGATGCCGCAAGGCGGTTGATGGTGATGCTGGCCGATCAGGTGGTGATCCGCCTTCTGGCCTTTGCCCCCACCCTGAACCAATGATCCTGAAGGGGGCGGAGGTAAGCCGCTATTGTGCCCGGCCGGATCCGGGCAAGACCGGTCTTCTGATTTTCGGCGCAGATCCGATGCGCGTGGCGCTGCGGCGGCAGGAGGTGATCGCCGCGCTGATCGGGCCGGAAGGCGAAGCCGAGATGCGCCTGACGCGCATAGCTGGTTCCGATCTTCGCAAGGATGCGGCGCTGCTGCTGGATGCGATCAAGGCGCAAGGATTCTTTCCCGGCCCGCGCGTGGCCTTTGTCGAGGATGCGACGGATGGCCTGACCGCGACGATCACCACGGCGCTTGCGGAATGGAAACCCGGCGATGCGCAGGTGATCGTGACGGCGGGCGGGCTGACAGGGAAATCCGCGCTGAAGACCCTGTTCGAGAAGCATCCTTCGGCCTATTGCATTGGTCTTTATGACGATCCGCCGTCCCGGGAAGAGATCGAAGAGACGCTGAGAAAGGCCGGGCTTGCCAGCATCGACCGCGAGGCGATGACGGATCTTCTTTCGCTGGCGCGGGCACTGGACCCGGGCGATTTCCGCCAGACGGTCGAGAAGATCGCGCTTTACAAGCACGGCGACAACACACCGCTGAGCCCGGCCGAGATTGCGGCGCTGGCCCCGGCGACGGTTGAGGCCGAGGTGGATGAACTTGTCGCGGTGGTGGCGGATCGAAAGGTGCAGGCCATCGGGCCGCTGCTGCGGCGGTTGGAAGGCCAGGGCACGCAGCCGGTGACCCTGTGCATTTCCACCTTGCGCCACTTCCGGGCGCTGCACATGGCCGTGAGCGAGCCGGGGGGGGCGGCCTCGGCCATCGGGCGGATGCGGGGGGTGCATTACAAGACGCGCGACGCGCTGATCCGCCAGGCGCAGATCTGGCCGCTGCCGCGCCTTGAAGAGGCGATTGCACATCTGCTCGAGACGGACCTGACGCTGCGATCCACATCGCGCGCGCCGGGGATGGCCGTGATGGAACGGGCGCTGATCCGGCTGGCGATGATGCGCGGCCAGGTCGGAAGCGGATGAGGATCGGTCTGCCACAGGGTTTCGCGGCGGCGGAAATCGCGCGACATTGGCCGGGTTGAACGGGGACAAGGCATGACCAGACTGCGCGCACTTGGCCCGGCGATGCCGATGATGAAGCCGGGGGCGGCGGTGGCCGCAGCCATTGGCGCGGCGTCGGGTTTGCTGACCTGCGATCTGCTGCTTTGGCTGATCGCGCCAGGATCGGAGATCAGCCATCTGCTACTGGTGGCCCCATTTGGCGCATCGGCCCTGCTGATCTTTGTGATTCCCAACAGCCCGCTGGCGCAGCCCTGGTCGGTTGTGGTTGGAAATTCCGTTTCGGTCCTTGCGGCGCTTGGCGTGCTGGCGCTGACCGATGTGCCGTTGATCGCGGCACCGCTTTCAGTGGGGATTGCCATCATTCTGATGGGATTGGTGCGGGCGCTGCATCCGCCATCTGGGGCTGTCGCATTGGCCACGGTGCTGGCTGCGGGGCAGCCGGATTTCCCGGGCCTGAGTTTTGCCGTCATGCCGGTGGGCATCGGTTCCATCATTCTGGTGGCGGCAGGGATCTTCTGGCACCATTTTTCCGGCAGGTTCTATCCGTTCCGCCAACCGCAAGCGCCCGACCACGGCAAGGCGGACCCATCGCCCGAGCGGCGGCTGGGCCTGCGGCCGCAGGAGTTGGCGACGCTGATCGACCGGCTGCGCATGGCGCCCAATATCGGGGTCGAGGATCTGGCCCGCGTGCTGGACGCGGCCGAGATGGAGGCGGCATCGCATCATCTGGGCGGGCTGACGGCCGCCGACATCATGACGCGAGATCTGGTGACGGCGGATGCGGACATGAAGGTGGCTGCGCTGGCCGATCTGTTCCGCAGGCATGGGTTCAAGACGCTGCCGCTGGCTACGGCAGCGGGGGATCACATCGGGTTGATCGACCAGAGCATGCTGCTGGGGCATTTGGACCCGGATCTGACTGCGGGCGATCTGGCCACGGATGTGGCCACGCTTGGCCCGGATGCCGATGCGGCGGCGCTTATGGCGCTGCTTGCGGTGGGGCGGCAGCAGGCGGTGCCCATCGTGGAGGCGGGCAAGCTGGCGGGGCTTGTCACCAGATCGGATCTGTTGGCGCTGCTCTCCTCCCGGCTGCGGGAGGGATAGCGCAATGCTGCCCGGCGCCGGTGAAATGACCTTGCATTCGGCCATTACCGCGCTGGAGCGCGCCTGCACGGAAATGGGGACGCAGCTGTTCACGATCACGACGCATGATCTGGAGCAGGGCCTGTTTCGCCGCATCCACAGTTCGCATCCGGTGGAGTATCCGTTGCACGGCACAAAGCCGCTGGCGCGGGATGCCTGGTATGAGCATTGTGTCCTGCGGGGAGAGCCGTTCATCGCGAATGAACCGGAGGATTTTTCCAAGCTGTTCTTCGATCATGTGCTGATCACATCCATGGGGTTGGGTTCGGCGGCGAATCTGCCGCTTGTGGATGAGGATGGCACCGTGCCGGGGACGGTGAACCTTCTGGCGGAGCGTGGGCATTTCACGACGGCACGGCTTGATGCCTATGGCGGGCTTGTGTCGCGCTTTTGTTCTGCGATCCTGCCGCATATCCGTTTCCACAGCCGGGGTCGCCGGGAAGGATGAGCCTGGGCCGGGCGGCCAGAGCAGGGGCATGAGATGGCATTCACGCTGCGCCAGCTTCAGTTCTTTGTTGCCGCCGCCGAGGCGGGCAGCGTGTCGGGGGCGGCGCGGGCGCTGTCCATTTCGCAATCCTCGGTCACCGAGGCAATCCGGGCGCTGGAGGATGATCTGGGGGTCATCCTGTTCGACCGTCAGGCGCGCGGCCTGCTGATCACCCACAAGGGCAGCGCCTTTCTGCGCCATGCGCGCCAGATCCTTGCCGATGTGGCCACGGCGCGGACGGCCTTTCGCGACGAGGCGGAAACCGCGACCGGGCGGCTGTCGCTGGGGGTGACATCGCTAGTGGCGGGATATGTGCTGTCGGATATCCTGTCGCGGTTCCGCAGGGCCTTTCCCCGGGTGGAGTTGAACGTGATCGAGGATAGCGGCGATTACCTTCAGCATCTGCTGATCGGGGGTGAATTGGACGTGGCGGTGCTGCTGACATCTTCGGTGCGGGACAGGATGGCGCTGCAGGTGGAGACGCTGCTGGTATCGCCCTATCGGCTGTGGCTGCCGCTGGGGCATCCACTGGCGCTGCAGGAGGCCATCGCGCTGGAGGAGCTGGCGGGGCAGCCCTTGATCCAGCTTATGGTCGACGAGATCGAGGAATCGACCCGCCGGCTGACCGAGGCGTTGCCGGTAAAGCCCGAAGTGGCCTTTCGCACCCGATCCGTGGAGGCGGTGCGCAGCCTTGTGGCGACGGGCGCGGGGCTGGCGATCCTGCCCAGTCTTGTCTATCGGCCCTGGTCGCTGGAAGGGGACCGGATCGAGATCCGGGATGTTTCGGGCGATCTGCCATCGGTTCAGGTGGGGCTGGCATGGCGGCGCGGGGCACCGCTGAGCGGGCCTGCGCTCAATTTCATCCGATCTGCACAAAGCAATGTGCCCAACCGCTGATCCTGTGAGCAGGTCAGGCGTAGATGTAGCCACCCGAGACGATGATGGTTTCGCCCGTCATGTAGGTGTTCTTCGGCCCCCCCGCCATGAGAACCCATTCAGCCATCTCCTGCGGTTCGCCACCACGCCCGAGGGGGCTGGCCTTGGCCAGTTCAGGCAGGAAACCCAGCTGTCTGGCGCGTTCCGTGGCCATGCCCGCGGGGGCGACGGAATTCACCAGGATGCCGTCGGGCGCGACTTCGTGCGCCATGCTTTTCGTCAGGCTGACGACGGCCGCCTTGGTGGCGGCGTAATGGGCGTTCTGGGGATGGGCCTTGAAAGCATCAACCGAGGTGATGTTGACGATCCTGCCCCGGACCATGCCGACCGGCGGCTGGAGACGCATCTGCCGGACGGCGGCCACCATCATGTGATGGGTGCCCTTGATGTTGACGGCGAGAGAGGCATCCCAATCCGCATCGGTGATGTCGAGGATGGGTTTGCGCGGATAGATGGCCGCCGCATTGACCAGCGTATCCACACGGCCGAGGGAGCGGGCGACAGAGGCGAAGGCCGCATGGGCCGCATCGGCGGTGCGGATGTCGCAGGCGGCGAAGGCCGTGGGCAGGCCCGCGTTGCGCGCAGGGGCGAGGGCGGCCTCGGCGGCGCGGGGATCGAGGTCGATGATGCCGATGGCGGCGGCCCCTTCGGCAACCGCCATTTCCGCCAGAAGCGCACCAAGGCCCGCCCCCCCGCCGACGATGACAAGGTTGATATCCTTCATGATGCGGTCCCTTCTATTTGGTTCCGGTGGACGAGGCGGGCTGTGTGGGCAGGATGTCGAACCGGCTGACATCAACGGTCTGCGGCAGGCGCAAGACGGCCATGACCATGGCGGCGACATCCTGCGGCTGCACGGCGGAGTGTCCGGCATACATGGCGGCGCGAGCTTCGGCGGACAGGACATCGCGGTAGAGGCCCGTCTCGACCCGGCCTGCGACGATTTCGGTGACGCGGACACCGCTGCTGGCAAGATCGAGGCGCAGGGATTGGGCAAAGCCCGCGATGGCGGATTTGGTGGCACTGTAGAGGGCCATGCCGGGAAAGGGGGCGTGGCCCGCGGTGGAGCCTGTAAAGAAGACATGACCCCGCCCCCGCGCGCGCATCCCGGGGGCGACGCGGCGGGTGAGTTTCAGCACCGAGCCAAGGTTCACGGCGAGGGCGCGGTCGATTTCGGCTTCGTCGAGATCGCAGAAATTCCCCGGCGGCGGCATGAGACCGGCATTGTTGACAAGGACTTCGGGCTGCCAGCCCGCGATGACCCGCATCACCGCGTCATCCTGCGTCATGTCCGCGGCAAGCGGGGTGAGGCCGGGTTCGCGGGCCAGTTCCTCAAGCGCCCCGGCAGACCGGCCAAGCGCGAGGACGGAATAGCCGCCATCCCGCAAGGCCAGCGCGATGGCGCGACCTATTCCCCCGGTGGCCCCGGTGACGATTGCCTGTGGCTGCATCCTGCGATCCTCGTGCATCATGGTTCGGGCAGGACCGACCAGTCCTGATCTTCGATCCATCGGCAGAAGGTGGCGACCGTTCTGTCGCGGCGGTGCGATTTCGGCAGCACCAGGTAGAATCCGGGGATCTGATCGGCGGGCATGCCGGACATGACATCAAGGCCGAATGGCGCGATGACGCGGCCGGCGGCGATATCCTCGGTCGCGTCGATCACCGAGATCAGGCCGACACCCAGCCCGGCCAGCGTGGCGCGGCGCATCGTGGCGGCATCCTGAAAGCGGATATCGCCACGCCCGCCTTCGCCCGCGACGCCCAGACTGGCCAGAAGCCGCGACCAGAGCTGATCGGAATTGACCGGGTGGAGCAGCGGAAGATGCAGCAGATCGGCCGGGCTGGCGATCCGCGCGGCCAGTTCGGGGGTGCAGCAGACCACCTTCATGTCCTGCAGGAGCAGGACCTGATCGAAGGGTTTCCAGTTGCCGTATCCCCACTGGATCGCGACGTCGATATCTTCGGCAACGAAATCGGGCAGATCGACCATGGTTGTCAGGCGCAGATCGGCATCGGGCATGATGTCGCGGAACCGGGCCAGACGGTCGAGCAGGTAGCGCGTGGCGAAGTAGGGGCTGACATTCACGCTGATCCGGTTGCGCTGACCGGACCGGGTGACACGGCGCACGCCTTCGGCGATTTCATCAAGCCCGGCCTGTACGTGATGGGCCAGAAGGATGGCCTGCGCATTCGGTTCGATCGCCCTGCCCTTGCGTTCGAACAGCACGACGCCAAGGCTGTCTTCGAGCAGCTTTATCTGCTGGCTGACAGCCTGTGGTGAAACGAGCAGTTCTTCCGAGGCGCTGCGAAAGCTGCGATGGCGGACCACGGTCTGGAAGACGCGCAGCGCGTTCAGCGGCAGCATGCGAAGCGCGCGGTCTCCGTTCATCTGTGGTGGTGCCCCATCAGACCGGGCGACATGGGGAAGCGGCGGCGCAAGCGGGACACTCCGGCAAGGTTCAGATCACGGCCTTTTCCAGGAAAGGCCGGTTTTCGACGACACGTTCATAGCCGACTTCGGACAGATCGAGGGAGCGGAAAGCGCCATAGGTGATCAATTCGCTGACGCCACGGCCTGTGGCGGGGCCCTGTTGCAGGCCATGGCCGGAGAAGCCGTTGGCGAAGATGAAATTCCGCACCTCGGGGTGGCGACCGACGATCAGGTTGTGATCAAGGGTGTTGAAATCATAATGCCCGGCCCATTGGTTCACCACCTTGATCGCCTCGAAGGCGGGGGATCGTTCGGCCAGCGCGGGCCAGATGAGGGTTTCGAACTCTTCCCAGCGCGGTTCGAAATCATCCCAATCGACAGCCGGATCTTCCGCGGGCGGGGCCCCGGTCAGGAAGAAGCGGCCTTCGGGGCGGCAGAAGACACCTGTCGGGTCGATCATCAGGGGCAGGCGGCCGCCATTCACCGAGGCGCTGCCTTCGGGAGAAGTGGCGCAGTCGATGACGAAAAGCGTGCGCTTGCGCGGTTCGACCGGGATGTCGAGGCCCGCCATGCGCGCGGTGAGCGCGGCGCGCGGCCCCGAGGCATTCACGATGGTGCCTGCGGCGATAACCTCGCCCGAGCGGAGGGTGACGGAGGTGACGCTGTCGCCCGAGCGGCCGATGGCCATGACTTCATCGGTGACATATTCCGCGCCGAGTTCGCGCGCCTTGGCCTTGAAGCCGTTCATCAGGCCGGTGTTGGAGAACCAGCCCTCGCCCGAGCGGCCATAGGAGGCAAGGCGGATGTCATCCACCCGCAGATGCGGGAAGGCGTGTGAGAGTTCATCCCGATCCCACAGCACGACATCGGCACCGCAATCGCGCTGCACTGTATGGTTTTCGCGCAGCGTCACCTCTTGGGCCGGAGTTCGGGCAAGAAAGAGATAGCCGCCCTCGTGGAAGTTGAGATCGGGCGGGGCTTCGCCCCGGACCTGCATCCTTGTGGCGAAGTCGCGGATGAAGGCGCTGCCGAACTGGCTGATCCGGACGTTGACGGGATTGGAGAACTGGGTGCGGATCGAAGAGGAGGAGAGTGAAGTGGAGGCGCGAGCATAAGTCGGATCGCGTTCCACCACGAGAATGGACCCATCGAAAGCGGGGTTGGCCGCAAGGAAATAGGCCACCGAGGACCCGATCACCGCCCCGCCGACGATCACGACATCATAGCGCCGCGTCATTTCGCAGGCTCGTCATCGGGATGGCCGAGATCGACGAACCAGCCGCCGAGGCATTGCACGGACGGGGCTTTCGGATCGGGTGTCGGGGTGCGCGCCTCGACCCCGGCGCGGAAGGGTTCGGTGTTGTCCTGCGGGTGAAAACCAAGATGCCCCGCGAGGCGGTTGTCGACAGGTTTTACCGTATTGTCGGACATCCCGAAGGAGACCGTGAAACCCACCCGCGGCGCGGTAAGGGCCGCTGTCACGAGGCGGACGCAATCGTCGAAGGACAGCCAGGACCAGAGCATCCGCCGATCCGCCGGTTCCGGGAAGGAGGAGAAGATGCGAAGGGCGGCGGTTTCGATACCGAACTTGTCCCAGTAGAGACGGCCGAGATCTTCGACGAAGCATTTCGAAAGGCCATAAAGGCTGTCGGGACGATGCGGGGCGTGGGCGTCGATCCGGTCTTCCAGCGCGTGATAGCCGATGGCATGGACGGACGAGGCATAGACGACCCGGCGGATACCATGTTTCCGGGCCGCTTCGTAGATGTGATAGCTGCCGCGGATGTTGGCGTTCAACACCTCATCCCAGGGCCGTTCCAGGGGGGCGCCGCCGAAATGGACGATGGCATCGACGCCCTTGCAGAGATCGAGGATGGCATCCGCGTCAGCCAGATCGCAGGTCACCGCTTCTTCGTTCGGGCGCAGATCGGCGATGGGGTTGATGTCGGAGAGGCGCAGCCGTTCCGCCAGCGGGGCCAGACCGTGGCGCAGTTCGGTGCCGAGACGGCCCGCCGCGCCGGTGATCAGGATCGTGTGGAAAGGTTTGGTCATTTTGCCTCCGATAGGGCCGAGACCGCGCGGGAAATGCGGTCGATTGCGTCTTGCAAGAGGACGTCGGATGTCGCCGTCGAGATGCGGAAATAGGGAGAAAGGCCATAGGCCGCGCCCGGAACCGCGCCGACATGGGCGTGGTTGAGGAGGTAATGCACGACCGCCGCGTCATCGGCCAGAACATCCCCTGCGGGGGTACGACGGCCGATAAGGTCCGCGCAGCCGATATAGGCGTAGAAGGCCCCTTCGGGCGGGGCGAGTGTCAGGCCGGGGATGGCGTTGACCCCGCGGACGACAAGATCACGGCGGCGTTCGAAGGCCGCGCGGAAGGTGGCGACGCAATCCTGCGGGCCGGTCAGGGCCGCCAGCGCCGCCGCCTGCATCGGGGCCGCCACGGAGGTTACGGACTGGCTTTGCACTGTGTTCATCGCCCGGATAAGGGCGGCAGGACCGGCGGCATAGCCGATGCGCCAACCCGTCATCGCATAGGCCTTGGCTACGCCGTTCACGATCAGGCTGCGCGACCGCAGATCGGGGCAGGCCGCGGCGAAGGACTGGAACGAACGCCCGTCGAAGAGGATATGTTCGTAGATCTCGTCCGAGAGGACCATGATCTGCGGATGCCGTGCCAGAACCGCGCCGAGCGCTTTGAGTTCCGCTTCGGAATAGACCGCGCCAGAGGGGTTACCGGGCATGTTCAGGAAAAGCCAGCGCGCGCGCCGGGTGATTGCGGATTGCAGGAGTTCCGGCGTAAGGCGAAAGCCAACTTCAGCCGGGCAGACCGGCATGACGGGCTTGCCTCCCAGCAGTTTGACCATTTCCGGATAGCTGACGAAGTAGGGGGCGGGAAGGATCACCTCGTCCCCTTCGTTCAGCGTGGCCATCAGGGCGTTAAAGATGATCTGCTTGGCCCCGTTCGCCACGGTGATGTCATCGGGTGAACAGCCGAAGCCGTTTTCGTTGCGGAACTTGGCTGCGATAGCGGCCCGCAGGGCAGGTGTGCCCGCGGCTGCGGTATAGAGGGTCTGACCGTCGAGCGCGGCGGCGTGGGCGGCGTCGATCACATGGCGGGGGGTGGGGAAATCGGGCTCGCCCAGACCGAGGTCGATCACGTCGACGCCCTGCGCCCGCAGCGCGCGGGCGGCAAGCGAGGCCGCCATGGAGGCCGAGGGTTTGACTGCGGAAAGGCGGCTGGCCAGCTGGAGTGCGGACGTGGTCATTCCGGCTTTTCCGTCACATAGCCCTTGGACAGGTCGTTGGCGCGGGCGGCCGGGTCGCGCCGGGCAGGATCGCCAAAGCCGCCGCCGCCGGGCAGATGCAGCACGAGACGGCGGCCTTCGGGCACGTGTTGCCAGCCCTTCGGCCGAAGCCGGGTGCCATCGTCGAGCGCCACGCTGCCAGCCGCGCCCGGTTGGCCGCCGTCGCGGCCAAGGGCGGGGTGATTGACACGATCGAACATGGCGGAGAAGTCAAATTCGTGGCCGGCATCGGCCTCGATCTCGATGATCTGGCCAAGGCCGCCGCGATATTCGCCCGCGCCGCCGCTATCGGGGCGGAGTTCCTTGCGCCAGATGATGACCGGACCGGTCTGTTCGGTCGCCTCGATCGGCATGGTCATCACGCCCGAGGGAAAGGCGGTGGCAGAAAGGCCGTCGAGCCCGGGCCGAGCCCCCATTCCGCCGGAGTTGAACATCAGGATTTCGGCGCGGCGGCCGGTCTTTCCGGCGGCGGGGCGCACCGACATGTGGATATTCCAGAGCGCCGCCGCCCCTTCGGCGAGGACGCGACCGGGCAGCGCCTTGGCCAGCGCGCCCAGCACGAGATCCGGGACGAGATGGCCGATTACATGGCGGACCGAGACTGGCGCGGGGAAAGGGGCGTTCAGGATGTTTTCGGGCGAAGAGATGGTGAAGGCGGCAAGCGATGCCCAGTTGTTGGGAATATCAGGTGCGATCACGCATTTCAGCGCGTAGGAGGCATAGGCCTTGGTATAGATGATGGGCACGTTGATGCCCCAGCGGCTGACCGGCGAGGAACCGTCGAAATCGACATTGACGCTGTCACCCGCGATGCGAACCCGGGCGGCAAGGCGGACGGGTTCGTCATAGCCATCGGTATCCAGAAGATTGTCCCATGTTCCCTGCGGCAGGGCGCGGATACGGTCGAGCGTGGCGGAACTTGTCCGGGCGAAGATGAAGGCACCGAGATCATCAAGGCTGGTCAGGCCGATTTCGGACATCATGTCGATCAGGCGGCGATGGCCGACATCGTTGCAGGAGGCCAGCGAATAGAAATCGCCCACTACCTGATTTGGTTCGCGCACATTGGCGCGCAGTAGGGCGATCAGGGTTTCGTTGACCTTGCAGCGTTCGGCGAATTTCATGATGGGGATCTGGATCCCCTCTTCATAGACTGATTTCCCATCGGCCCCGAAGCCGCGCCCGCCCACATCGACGACATGGGCGGTGCAGGCGAAAAAGCCCACCAGCCTGTCACCCAGAAACGAGGGAGAGACCATCGTGATGTCATGCAGGTGGCCCGTGCCCTTCCACGGATCGTTGGTAACATAGGTATCGCCCGGATACATGGCATCGCGGCCAATCTCTTCGATGAAATGCAGCACGGCCTCGGCCATGGTGTTCACATGCCCGGGCGTGCCGGTCACGGCCTGCGCCAGCATCCGGCCCTGCGGATCGAAGACCCCGGCGGAAAGGTCGCCCGCTTCACGAACACTTGTGGAGAAGGCCGTGCGGAGCAGGGTCATCGCCTGTTCTTCCACCACCGAGATCAGGCGGTTCCACATCACCTGCATGCGGATTTCAAGGGTCGGGTCGGTCATGCCTGCATCCCTTTGCGTACCATCAGGAGCGAGCCGTCATCCTGCATCACCACATCGAAGGGTGAGGTGACGACTGTCGCTGTTTCGCGTTCGACGATGATGACGGGGCCTTGGGCGCGCATGCCTGCGCCAAGGGCGGCACGGTCAATGATGCCGGTGGGCAGGTTTTCGCCCCGGGTCGGATCGAAGACAAGGCGGGTTTCGGGGGCAGTGACCGTGCCGCGACCTTCGGTCAGGCGCACGGGGGTTGCAGCGGGGCGCTGATCCTGCGCCTTGACCGAGAAGGTGACGATCTCGATTTCCAGACCATCCAGCCCGTCGATCGCTCGTCCGAAGAAGCGGGCATAGCACTGGCGGAAGCTATCGGCGATCTGGGCGGAGTCGGTGGCGGTGAAAGCGCAGTCCGGCAGGGTGACCGGGATTTCCCAGCCCTGCCCTGCATAGCGCATGAAGGCGGTGATCTCACGCTCAATCCTGCCATCCGTGCCCTTGCGCACGAAGCCTTCGGCGGTGGATTTAAGATCGTCGATCAGGGCATTGACAGTGGCAGGATCAAAGGCCGAAAGCCGGATGACGCGAGAGGCGAGCGCCTCGTATCCGAAAGGTGCCTTGAGAAAGCCGATGGCAGAACCGACGCCCGCACCCGGCGGGATCAGGCAGCGGTCGATGCCCAGCTTTTCACACAGCCGGGCGGCGTGCAGCGGGGCCGCGCCACCGAAGGCCACCATGATGTTGTCTGAGATGTTCTTGCCGTTTTCCACGGCGTGGACGCGGGCCGCGTTTGCCATGTTTTCATCGACCACCTCGGAGATGCCGAAGGCGGCGGGCATAAGATCAAGGCCAAGCCGGGCACCCACATCGCGCGCGATTACTGCGCCAGCCTTCTCGGGCGACAGGGGGATGGCGCCGCCGGCGAAATTGTCAGGGTCGATCTTGCCGAGGACAAGATCAGCATCGGTGATCGCGGGGCGGTCGCCGCCGCGCTGATAGCAGGCGGGGCCGGGTTCGGAACCGGCGCTTTCCGGGCCGGTCTGGATGCGGCCAAGGGAATCGACCCAGGCGATGGAACCGCCGCCGGCGCCGATCTCGATCATCTCGATTACAGGGATGGAGATAGGCATGCCCGATCCCTTGCGGAAACGGTAGGTGCGCGCGACTTCGAAGCTGCGGGCGGTCTTCGGCTGAAACCCTTCGATCAGGCAGATCTTGGCGGTGGTTCCGCCCATGTCATAGCTGACGACCTTTTCCAGCGCGAAACGCTGCGCCACATCGGCGGCGAAAATCGCCCCGCCTGCCGGGCCGGATTCGACAAGGCGCACCGGGAATTCTGCGGCGGTTTCCACAGAGATGAGACCGCCGCCGGAATGGATCATGAAGACTGGGCAGCGCGCGCCCATCGCCTTGAGCCGCGATTGCAGGCGGCCAAGGTAATCGGCCATCTGGGGGCGGACATAGGCATTGGCGCAGACGGTGTTGAACCGCTCGAATTCGCGCATCTGGGGCGAAACGTCGGAGGACAGGGAAATCGGCAGATCCACTGTGGCGGCGATGATGTCGCGCGCGCGGCGTTCGTGATCGGGGTTCACGTAGGAATGGATGAACCCGATGGCGACAGCACGGTAATCGCCATCGGCGATCTGCTGCGCCACCTTGCGCAGGCCCTCTTCATCCAGCGGGGCCAGTTCGCGCCCCTGCGCCCCGATGCGCCCGGCCACGGTGAAACGGTCTTCGCGGGGAACAAGGGGTTCGGGCAGGCGGAGGTTCAGGTCGTATTGTTCAAAGCGGTTTTCGGTCCGCATCTCGAGGACGTCGCGATAGCCCTCGGTCGTGACAAAGGCCGTGCGCGCGCCGCGCCGTTCGATCAGCGCATTGGTGGCAAGGGTGGTGCCGTGAATGACGATGTCGAGGTCCGAGATCTGGATGCCCGCCTCGCGGAGCACGATGCAGATCCCGTCGAGGATGGCCTGTTCGGGCGCGGTGTAGTTCGTCAGGATCTTGGTCGAGAAGAGCCTGCCGCCGCATTCGAGGGCGATGTCGGTGAAGGTGCCGCCGATATCGGCACCAAGCCGGATGGCAGAGGTCATTTCTTTTCCTTTGCCGCAAGGGCGGCGGCGCGCATCTGGGAGAGGGTCTGACGCGGGGTCAGCGCCTCGGGCGATATGTCGAGATCGAGGACGGCACCGGTGCCGGAAGCAAGGGCGCGGGCGAAGGCCGCTGCGAAATCCTCGGTCCGGGAGACGCGTTCGGCGTGAAAGCCGTAGGCGCGGGCGAGGGCCGCGAAATCAGGGTTTTCAAGGGTCGTGCCCGAAACGCGGGTTGGGTAGTTCCGTTCCTGATGGGCGCGGATGGTGCCATAGGTGCCGTTGTTCAGGATCAGGACAATTGGTTGCGCCCCGGCCTGCATCGCCGTGCCGAGTTCCTGGCAGTTCATCTGGAAATCGCCGTCGCCGGCAAAGCAGACGACCGTGCGCCCGGGATGGGCAACCTTGGCGGCGATGGCCGCCGGAAGGCCGTAACCCATGGCCCCCGATTGCGGGGCAAGAAGGCGGGCGGCGGGGCCGAACTTGTAGAACTTGTTGGGCCAAACGGTGAAGTTTCCTGCCCCATTGGTCAGGATGGCATCGGGGGGCAGGACATCGCGCAGATGGGCGGTCACAAGGCCCATGTCCACAGGCGAAGGCTGCGGCGGCAGGTCGAACCCCGCCTCCCATGCCGCGCGGGCGCGGGCGCGCCATTCGGCCCATCGCCCGGAGACCGGCCGCAAGGCGGCGGCAAAGGCGTTGGGTCCGGCATGAATGCCGAGAAGGGGTTGATAGATCTTGCCAATCTCTCTGTCAGAGCCATGCACATGGATCAGTTTCTGGCGCGGAACCGGCACATCGAGCAGGGTGTAGGCATCGGTCGTCATTTCGCCAAAGCGGATGTTGATGGCGAGGATCGTGTCGGCATCGCGGATCAAGGCGCGCACGTTCGGCGGCATCCCGACGCCCGCCTCGCCGCAATAGACGGGCGAGAAATTGTCGAACTGGTCCTGATAGCGGAAGGCCGCGACGACGGGGATGTCGGACGCTTCGGCGAAATCCTGAAGCGTGCGACGGCCTTCCGCTGACCAGTTGCAGCCGCCGATCAGGACAACGGGGCGCTGCGCGGCGCGGAGGAGGTCCAGCGTTTCGTCGATGGCAGTCGAAGACGGCGCGGGTTCCGTCAGCCGGGGCGGTGCAGCCAGCGGTGCAGCGGAGGAGAGACTTGTCAGCATGTCTTCGGGCAGCGCGATGACAACGGGGCCGGGCCGCCCCGTAAGGGCGGTGATCCATGCGCGCGACAGGATTTCAGGGATGCGGTCGACATGGTCGATCTCGACCGCCCATTTCGCGACGGTGCCGAACATGGCGCGGTAGTCGATTTCCTGAAACGCCTCGCGGCCGCGCATGTCGGTTCCGACCTGCCCGATGAACACCAGCATCGGGGCGCTGTCCTGCATGGCGGTGTGAATGCCGATGGAGGCGTTTGTGGCCCCCGGGCCGCGCGTGACCATGCATAGGCCGGGCTGGCCCATCAGCTTGCCCCAGGCGGCGGCCATGAAGGCGGCGCCGCCTTCGTTCCGGCAGAGGACAAAATCCAGCTTGCCCGCCGTATCATGCAGGGCGTCCAGCACCGCGAGGTAGCTTTCCCCCGGGACACCGAAGGCCTTGGTGGCCCCGAGGGCGACGAGGGAGTCAACCAGAAGCTGCCCGCCGTTTCGCATGTCTTTCACCCCTATGCCCGGAACGCGGCGGGGATCCTGCCGCCGTCATCGCCCATTCTTGCCGCAGGTCGAGCGCGGAAGAAATCAAGTAATCCATGCGATCGACAAGTTTCTCTTGTCTATCAGGCGGGCGCCAGCGGGGCTTCGGCCCGGCCGGGACGAAGGATCACAGAAGGCCCGAGGTGCGCAGATCCTCGGCGGCGAAGTCGATCAGCGCGCGGATCTTGCGGGGCAGAACGCGGCCTTCGAGATATACGGCGCTGAGGGGGCTTTCCTCGGCTGGCCAGTGGGGCAGGAGGTGCACGAGTTGCCCGGCGGCGAGGGCGGTGGAGGCTGCGAAGGGTGGAACGAAGGCAAGGCCCTGCCCCTGTGTCGCGAGGTCGACCGCCGCGCGGGCCGAGTTGATCTGGAACCGGCCATGGACCTTTGCAACGCCGTCCGGACCGGGGCCAAAGACCCAGAGGCGCGGATTTCTGCGGTTGCTGTCGATGATGCAGGCATGGGCGGCGATATCGGCCGGGCTTTGGGGCGCGCCATGGCGGGCGATGTAATCCGGACTGGCCACGAGGATGGAGCGGAATAGGCCCAGCCTGCGCGCCTTGAGCGACTGGGTGTCGATGCGGCCAAGGCGGAAGGCCAGATCCATCCCTTCGACTGCAAGATCGACATGGCGATCCGTCAGGCGCAGATCGAAGGACAGGCCGGGATGGCGATGCGAAAATCGTTCGAGCATGCCACTTACCCAGATTTCGCCGAAGGTGACGGGGGCGGAGATGCGGATCACCCCGGAAAAGCCGCGCGCGCCTTCGGAGACGCTGGCAATCAGATCGGAGAGATCGTCAAGCAGGGCTGGGGCGCGGGCGAGCAGCTCTTCGCCCGATGGGGTAAGGCCAACCCGGCGGGTGGTCCGCTGCAAGAGGCGCGTGCCGAGGCGGGATTCAAGTTCGGCCACGTATTTCGATGCGAGACGGTTCGACATGCCCAGTTGCGCCGCCGCCGCGGTGAAAGAGCCCGATTGCGCAGTGGCCACGAAGGCGCGGAGTTGATCAACAAGGTCCATGTGTGATTTGGAATGATATATTCCTATTCATTCCATAAAATCTTCATTTCATGCATAGAGGTCAAGGATTAGCTTTTCGCATAGGCACAGGACAGGAGATATCAGATGAGCGCCCATAGCGACCTTCGGGCATTGCGCGACCGGCTGAAACCTTCGGCGCGGATGCCGGTTGTCTTTCTGGGCCATGGCAGCCCGATGAATGCGCTGGAGGATACCGCCTATAGCCGCGCCTGGACGGCCCTTGGGAAAAGCCTGCCCGAACCGACGGCGATCCTTGTCGTTTCGGCGCATTGGATGACCCAGGGAACGACACTTGTCGATGTTTCGGCCCTGCCGCGCACGATCCATGATTTCTACGGGTTCCCCGATGCGCTTTATGCGATGGACTATCCCGCCCCCGGCGCGCCGGACCTTGCGCGCGAAGTGACGAGCCTGCTGTCGAGCCACCATTCCGCCGAGGACGATACCTGGGGTCTGGATCATGGTGCATGGACGGTGCTGCGGTTCCTTTACCCCGATGCGAAGGTGCCGGTTTTCCAGATTTCCATCGACATGGGGCGGGGCCTTGCCCATCAGCTTGAGGTGGGGCGCACCCTTTCGGAGTTGCGGGATCGGGGGGTGCTGATCCTTGGATCGGGGAATGTGGTGCATAACCTGCGCGCGATGCGGATGGGCGGGCAGCCGCTGGATTTCGCGGTGGAGTTCGACAGGCTTTTCGCCGACAGGCTGGAGGCGCGCGATCTTGACCGGCTGGCCGATCGGGCGGGACTGGGGACGCTGCTGCAGATGGCGCATCCGACGGTGGATCACTACATGCCTGCCCTGACGATCGCCGGCGCATCGGACGCGCGGGACAAGCTGACCTTCATGACCGATGCGATCGACTTGGGTTCGGTGTCGATGCGATCCTTCGTGTTTGTGTGAAACCCAGCTTGGCTTGGCCGTTTAAGTGCGTAAGTAACTGATTTTATTTTATCCTAATCGCTTTCATGCGTGGTGGATGTCCATGGGGCAAGCCAAGGGTGCCTATTCTGCAGCAACAGGAAAGATTGCCGGAAGGCGGCCTGTCGGAATGTTGCGGGATGTCAGGCCGCTGTCGGGCACTGGGGCTGGCGGCGGAATAATCGGTTCGCCACGCGGCCGGGTATGGACACCTTCTTTGACACTTGGATCCCCGATGATCCTGTGGCGTGACGGCTGCAACCGGCAGCGCCCAGATCCGAGCCTTGTTGGCCTTCCCGAACGGGGGTTCCTCAGCAGGTCGATTGACCAGGTTGGCGCGGCCTGTTCCGCCAACGTCCATCTGCCGGGAGTTCCTGATCCGATCAACGATCCGCCCTTTGTGGGGATCTGCCATTCCATCATCGAGGGGCGGATCAATGCAGGCCCCACGGCCCGGCCTTGACCGGGCCTATCGGGGGCGCGGGTCGATCTTCTGCAACTGCTCCAGCAGGTCCAGCAGTTGTTCCAGCCTCTCCGATCCGAAATCCGCCTCGATCCGTGCAAAGATCGCCGCGCTCTCAGCGGAATGGCGATGGATCAGCGCCACCCCAACCTCGGTGATCTTCACAATCGTCCGCCGCCGATCCTCGGGCGGCGTATGGCGGCTGACCAACCCCTCTGCTTCCATCGGCGGGATCATCCGCGTCAGGCTGGGCAGCAAGAGACAGGCCTCTTGCGCCAGCGGGCTCAATTCCATCGGCCCCTGTTCCTGCAGCACCCGCAACACGCGCCATTTCTGTTCATTCACCCCAGATAGCGCCAGCATCTCTCGGATCGGCCCCATCACCACCTCGCGCGCGCGCAGCAGGGCGATGGGCAGTGAACGGCGCGTCCAGCGCAGGGGGGAGGGCGTGTCGGTCATGCCCGCCCTTATCGCCCAGCGAAGGCCCCGGCAGCAAGCATTCCCGCGCAGCGATTGACATCGTCCGAGAAACTATTTAACAAAACAAGTAACGGGAGGCGTACCATGCCCCATATCCAGATCGACTATTCCGCCAATCTCGAAACCCGTCTCGACATTGCCGCCCTCTGCCGCTTGCTGCGCGATGCAGCGGCTGCGACGGGCATCCTGCCTCTGGCAGGCATCCGCGTCCGCGCCACAGCCGCGACACATGTCGTCATCGCCGACGGCAACCCGGATCATGCCTTCCTGGACATCTCGCTGCGCCTGCGCGGGGGGCGCGACCCCGAAGCCAAGGCCCGCGCCACCGCCGAGATCTTTGCCGCCGCCGAATCCTTCTGCGCCGATCTCCTCGCCACGTCCTCTTTCCTTCTCAGTTTCGAGATGCGGGATATCGACCCCGCCCTTTCGCCCAAGACCTCGTCCATCCGTCGCTACCTGCCCGAAGGCACGCCATGACCGATCTTTCCACCTATCGCGCCACGCTCGACCGCCACCTTGACCGCTTCCGCAAGGATGGCATCCGCAACCTGATAAATGGTGAGGACGTGGCCGGAGGGGATTGGTTTGAAACCCGCTCGCCCGTCGATGACAGCCTGATCGCGCGCGTCGCCTTGAGCGATTGCGCGACGGTTGACCGGGCGGCACAGGCGGCCAAGACCGCCTTCCCCGCATGGGCCGCCATGCCGGGTGAAGCGCGCAAAGCCCTTCTCCACCGCATCGCCGACGCCATCGAAGCGCGGGCCGAGGAAATCGCCCTCTGCGAATGCTGGGATACCGGGCAGGTCTACCGCTTCATGTCAAAGGCGGCGCTGCGCGGGGCGGAGAACTTCCGCTTCTTCGCCGACCGGGCCCCCGCCGCCCGTGACGGGCAAAGCCTGCCCTCGGCCGATCACCTGAACATCACCAGCCGCCATCCCATTGGCCCAGTGGGCGTGATCACCCCGTGGAACACGCCCTTCATGCTCTCGACGTGGAAGATCGCCCCCGCGCTTGCCGCGGGCTGCACTGTCGTGCACAAGCCGGCAGAGTTCAGCCCCCTCACCGCCCGCCTTCTGGCCGAGATCTGCCACGAGGCCGGGCTTCCCCCCGGTGTCCTAAACCTCGTCAACGGGATGGGCGAAGGGGCGGGCAAGGCGCTGACCGAACATCCCGCCATCCGCGCCATCGCCTTCGTGGGTGAATCCCGCACCGGCAGCATGATCATGCGGCAAGGCGCCGAAACGCTGAAGCGCGTCCATTTCGAACTGGGCGGCAAGAATCCCGTCATCGTCTTCGATGACGCCGATCTTGAGCGCGCGCTGGATGCGGTGGTCTTCATGATCTACTCGCTGAACGGCGAACGCTGCACCTCTTCCTCGCGCCTGCTGATCCAGGACAGCATCGCCGATGACTTCCATTCCAAACTGATCGACCGCGTGAACAACCTCCGCGTGGGCCACCCGCTTGATCCGGCCACCGAAATCGGCCCGCTGATCCACCCCACCCATCTGGCAAAGGTCGCGGACTATGTTGCCATCGGACAATCCGAAGGTGCCACTCTTGCCGCCGGCGGCAGCCGCATCGGCGACCAAGGCTGTTTCATCCGCCCAGCCCTCTTTACCGACGCCCGCCCCGAGATGCGTATCGCGCAGGAGGAGGTGTTCGGTCCCTTCCTCACCTCGCTCCGCTTTCGGGATGAGGAAGAGGCGCTGACCATCGCCAATGACATCGCCTATGGCCTGACCGGCTATGTCTGGACAAACGACCTTTCCCGCGCGCTGCGCGTGACGAACCGGCTGGAGGCGGGGATGATCTGGGTGAATTCAGAGAACGTCCGCCACCTGCCCACCCCCTTTGGTGGCATCAAGGCCTCTGGTATCGGGCGGGACGGCGGGGACTGGTCCTTCGATTTCTACATGGAAACCAAGAACGCCGCCTTCGCCTTGGGGCGGCACAAGATCCCTCGTCTGGGCGCGTGACAGCCCGGCCCAGCGACAAAGGACAAAGGATGCCCATTCCCGCGCCAAACCTGAACCCGCCGTTCAACATCGTTCGCCTGAGCCATGCCGAGTTGCGGGTGACCGACCTTGCATGGAGCAGGGCCTACTACGTCGACCTGCTTGGTCTGCAAGTCACGCATGAGGACGCTGGCACCATCTATCTCCGCGCGATGGAGGAACGGGGTCACCACTGCCTGATCCTGCGAAAGGCCGATGCCCCCTCGATCGGAACACTGGGGTTCAAACTCTGGTCCGAAGAAGATCTCGACAAGGCTGCCCATTGGTTCACCGCCCGTGGCCTGTCTGTTACCTGGATCGACCGCCCCTTCATGGGGCGCGTCCTTTCCACGCGCGATCCCTGGGGCGTGCCGCTGGAATTCTACGCCCGGATGGACCGCCTTCCGCCCATTCATCAGCAATATGCCCTCTACCGGGGCGTCCGTCCCCTGCGGATCGACCACTTCAACCTCTTTTCGCCCGATGTGGATGCCGCCGTTGCCTTCTGGGGCGAGATCGGCTTTCGTGTCACCGAATACACTGCGGACGAAGAGACGGGCCGCACATGGGCGGCTTGGATGCACCGAAAGGGCGGCGTGCATGACGTGGCCTTTACCAACGGCACCGGCCCGCGCCTCCACCACGTCGCCTTCTGGGTGCCCAACCCCCTGAACATCATCGACCTGCTCGACCTCATGTCCACGACCGGCTACCTCGCCAATATCGAGCGCGGGCCGGGGAGGCACGGCATCTCCAACGCCTTCTTCCTTTATATCCGGGACCGTGACGGTCACCGCACAGAAATCTACTGCTCTGACTACCAGACCTGCGACCCCGATCTCGAACCGATCCGTTGGGACCTGAAAGACCCGCAGCGCCAAACGCTCTGGGGTGCCCCTGCCCCGCGCACATGGTTCGAACTCGGTTCCGCTTTCGATGGCACACCGCAGCGCGACAGCGATCTGAAGGCCCAACCCATCGTCGCGCCATGAGGGGAAGGCATGAACCTCGCCACTTTCACCGCTGATGGCCGCCGCCTCTGGGGCGTCACCGTGGGGCAGGGTGTCCTTGCCCTCTCACCCGACTTTCCGCATTGGCCGGGCCTGCGCGACGTTATCGCAGCCCAAGCCGTCGACGAGGTGCTGCATGCCGCGCGGGACAAGGGGGCCAGCCATCCACCCGGCAGCTTCACCCTCGACCTGCCGATTCCGGACCCCGAGAAGATCATCTGTGTCGGCGTCAACTTCCCCGACCGCAATGCCGAGTATCGCGATGGGCAAGACGCCCCGCCGAACATGTCGCTCTTTCCGCGCTTTGCGCGAAGCTTCGTCCCCCATGGTGCGCCATTGATCCGCCCGCCGGAAAGCGTGCAACTGGATTACGAAGGCGAAATCGCCATCGTCATCGGCAGGGGCGGCCGGCGCATCCATGAGGCCGAAGCGCTGTCCCACATCGCTGCCCTCACCCTGTGCAATGAGGGCACGATCCGCGACTGGGTTCGCCATGCCAAGTTCAACGTCACCCAAGGGAAGAACTGGGATCGGTCGGGTGCGATGGGGCCGTGGCTTGTCCCCTTTCGCGACCCGTCCCAGATTACTGACATCGCCCTCACCACCCGCGTGAACGGCGAGGTTCGGCAGGCCGACCGAACCGGGCGCATGCTCTTTCCCATCGCCCGTCAGATCGCGTATATCAGCACCTTTACCACCCTTGTTCCCGGGGACATCATCGTGACCGGCACACCCACCGGCGCTGGCGCGCGATTCGACCCTCCGATCTGGCTCTGCCCCGGTGACGTGATCGAGGTGGAGGCCGAAGGGATCGGCACGCTGCGGAACGGAGTGGCCGACGAATGACGCCTGAGGATATCGAAACCGCCGCCGAGACCCTGTTTCAGGCCGAACGGACGCGCCGCCAATGCGGGCTACTCTCCCTCCGCCATCCCGGCATGACTCTGGATCAGGCCTATGCCGTGCAGGCTGCCTTCGTCGCCCGCAAGGAACGGGCGGGTGCAGGCCGCATTGGCTGGAAGATCGGCCTGACCAGCCGCGCCATGCAGCAGGCGCTGAACATCGACACGCCCGATTCCGGGGTCCTTCTCGATGACATGCTTTTTCCCGACGGCGCAACGATCCCGCCCGACCGTTTCATCCAGCCAAGGGTGGAGGCCGAGATCGCCTTTCTCATGCGCGCGCCCCTGTCAGGCCCGCAGGTGACCTGCGCTGATGTCCTTGCCGCCACGGCCCATGTCGCCCCTGCGCTGGAAATTCTGGACACCCGCATCCTGCGCGCCGATCCCGCCACCGGCCGCGCCCGCATCATCACCGACACGGTCAGCGACAATGCCGCCAATGGGGGCATCGTCCTTGGCCCGGACCGCCACGCGCCCGATACCTTTGACCTGCGCCGCGTCGGAGCCATCCTCTACCGCGATGGCGTGGTGGAGGAGACGGGCCTCGGCGCAGGTGTTCTTGATGATCCCGTCAAGGGCATCGTCTGGCTTGTACATCGCCTCGCCACGCTCGGCCTGGGTATCGCTGCGGGCGAGGTCTTGCTTTCCGGCAGTTTCATTCGGCCTGTCGAGGCCCCGCCGGGCAGCCGCTTCCACGCCGATTATGGCCCTTTTGGCCAAGTCATGCTGGATTTCTGATCCGGAGGGACGGATTGGCACGAACCGTCAAGGCGATATCGCGGGGCGGCCGTGATGGATTGCAAGCAGCAGGAAGAGGGCCTTGGATACCTTTCGGTGCGCCGTTGGATCGAGAGGGCTGCTGATCCCGCGTCTCTTTGTGTTTCGTGACCAGGAGCATCCACCTTCTTTGGTCTGCGCAAGGAACGATCGAAGAATGAAGCCGAGATCGCATCATTTCATTTCAATGACTTGCAAGAACAAGGATGCGCCTGGCTTGCCCGAATGGACAAACAGACCCCGAACTGGGCAAACCAGACCGGTTCTAGCGACTTGAGGCCCGACCCCTGGCCAAGGTATCGGAAATTCCGAAAGCACCCATCAGCGTTTTGATATTGCGAATTGGCCCAAGGCGAATACCGTTCCGTGGCATGATCGGGCAACCGGCTTTCCGCGCGTGCGGCGCTCTCACAGGGAGAAATTCGGCATGAACAAGAAAACGTTGAAACTGACGGCCACGACTGCCATCGCCTTGGTATCGGCGATGTCCCCTGCCCTTGCGCAGATGACCGAGGTGGGGCCCGGCGAAGGGGCGCTGTCGATCGTAGCATGGGCGGGCTATGTGGAGCGGGGCGAGACCGACCCGGCCTTCGACTGGGTAACGAAGTTCGAGGAGGCCTCGGGTTGCAAGGTCAGCGTGAAGACGGCCAATACTTCGGATGAAATGGTCGCCCTGATGAACGAAGGCGGGTTTGATCTAGTGACGGCATCGGGCGATGCGTCGCTGCGGCTGATCGCGGGGGGGCGGGTGCAGGAGGTCAACAAGGATCTGATCCCATCCTGGTCGACCATCGACCCGCGCCTGCAGGATGCGCCGTGGCATACGGTGGACGGCAAGCATTACGGCGTGCCCTACATGTGGGGGCCGAACGTCCTGATGTACAACACGGAAGTGTTCAAGGAAGCGCCGACCTCGTGGAATGTGGTGTTCGAAGAGCAGACGCTGCCCGATGGGCAATCGAACAAGGGCCGCGTGCAGGCCTATGACGGGCCGATCCATATCGCGGATGCGGCGCAGTACCTGATGTTCCACAAGCCGGAACTGGGCATCACCTCGCCCTATGAGCTGAACGAGGATCAGTACAAGGCGGCGCTGGATCTGCTGCGCGGGCAGCGCGAACTTGTCGGGCGCTACTGGCACGACGCCTTTATCCAGATCGACGACTTCAAGAACGAGGGCGTGGTCGCCTCGGGTTCGTGGCCGTTCCAGGTGAACCTGCTGAAGGGTGGCGGTGCGCCGGTGGCTTCGGTGATCCCGCAGGAAGGCGTGACGGGCTGGGCCGATACGACCATGCTGCATGTCGACAGCGAACATCCGAACTGCGCCTATATGTGGTTCGAGCATCAGCTTGCATCGAACCTGCAATCCGACCTGTCGGTCTGGTTCGGTGCGAACCCGTCGGTTCCCGCCGCCTGCACCGACGGGCGCGGCATGCAGACGGCCGAGGGGTGCACCACGAACGGGCTGGACGATTTCGACAAGGTCCGCTTCTGGACGACGCCGGTTGCAGACTGTTCGCAGGGTGAAGATACCTGCGTGCCCTATTATCGCTGGGTGTCGGATTATATCGGCGTGATCGGCGGGCGCTGAGCGCCTTTCAGCGCAGAACATGGGGTGTGCGCCCTGGCGCGCGCACCCACCCTTATCCTTTTGCCCACCGGACCCGATCCATGACCGCTGCCGTCGAGTTTTCAGGCGTTTCACGATATTTCGGCTCTGCCTCTGCGCCTGTGAAGGCAGTGGATCAGGTCGACCTGACCATCGCGGAAGGGTCCTTCTTTGCGATGCTGGGGCCGTCCGGTTCCGGCAAGACTACCTGCCTGCGGCTGATTTCGGGGTTTGAAAAGCCGACGGGCGGGGTGATCCGCATCTTCGGGCAGGATGTCAGCGACATCCCCCCGAACCGGCGCAACGTGAATACGGTGTTTCAGGATTACGCACTGTTTCCGCACATGAATGTGCGGGACAACGTGGCCTATGGGTTGATGGTCAAGGGCGTTGACCGGCGCAGCCGGAATGCCCGGGCCGAAGAGATGCTGTCGCTGGTTAAGCTGGACGGATATGCCGACCGCAAGCCCGGGCAGCTGTCGGGCGGGCAGCGGCAGCGGGTGGCGTTGGCGCGGGCCCTGGTGAACGAGCCGCGCGTGCTGTTGCTGGACGAACCGCTGGGCGCGCTGGACCTGAAGCTGCGCGAGGCGATGCAGGATGAGCTGAAGGCCCTGCAGACGCGGCTTGGCATAACCTTTGTCTTCGTGACGCATGATCAGGGCGAGGCGTTGTCGATGGCCGACAGCCTTGCCGTGTTCAACGAAGGCAAGATCGCCCAGATCGGGACACCTGCCGATATCTATGCCCGTCCGCGCACGCGGTTCGTGGCGGATTTCGTGGGATCGTCGAACGTTCTGGCACCCGAGGTGACGCAGGCCTTCGGGGGGCCTGCGAAATGGTCCTCGCTGCGGCCTGAGGCGCTGCGCCTGACGGCGGCGGATGGCGTGGCGCTTGCGGGGCAGGTGACGGCGATCCGCTATCTGGGGGCGGGAAGCCGGGTTTCCGTGGCCCTGCCGGGCAGCGAGATCGCCCTCTTGGTGCCGGCGGGCGAGCACCTGCCGGAACAGGGCGCGACGGTCGGACTGGCCTTTGATCCGGCGGCCCTGCACATCATGGATGACGCATGACCGACGCACCCGCAATCCTGCCCGAACGGGGCCTTGGTGACCGGCTGACCGCGCTGTTCTGGCGGCATCCCCGGCTGTTGCTGGCGGTGCTGCTGACGCCGCCACTGCTTTGGCTGGGGGTGGTCTATCTGGGATCGCTGTTCGCGCTGCTGATGCAGAGCTTTTATTCGATCGACGAATTCTCGGGCATGGTGAAGGAGGAATTCACCCTCAAGACCTATGCCGAACTGTTCCGGGCGCAGAACCTCGATATCATCCTGCGGACGCTGCTGATGTCGGCCGCCGTGACCATCGGTTGCGCGGTGATCGCCTTTCCCATCGCCTATTACGCGGCGCGCTTTGCCAAGGGCAAATGGAAGGCGGTGTTCTATCTTGGGGTCATGCTGCCGCTGTGGTCTTCCTATCTGGTGAAGGTCTATGCGTGGAAGCTGATCCTGGCCAAGGAGGGCATCATCACATGGGCTGCGGAAGGCGTGGGCCTGTCGATGATCCTGAATGCCATACTGGCCATTCCGGGCATCGGGGGGAATTCGCTGTCGACCAGCCTGATGGGCACCTTCATCGTCTTTGTCTATGTCTGGCTGCCCTACATGATCTTGCCGATGCAGGCATCGCTGGAGCGTGTGCCGACATCCATGCTGGAGGCATCAGCCGATCTGGGCGCGTCGCGGGCGCAGACCTTCCGCACGGTGATACTGCCGCTGGCCATGCCGGGGGTGATCGCGGGGTCGATCTTCACCTTTTCGCTGACGATGGGGGATTACATCATCCCGCAGATCGTGGGGACATCGGCGCGCTTCATCGGCCTTGCTGTCTATCAGTTGCAGGGCACGGCGGGGAACATTCCGCTGGCCGCGGCCTTTGCCGTGGTGCCGATCCTGATCATGCTGGTCTATCTGATGATCGCGAAGCGGAAGGGGGCGTTCGATGCACTCTGACCGCGCGTCATTGGGATTGAAGATCGCCGCCGTCGCAGGATTGCTGTTCCTGCATCTGCCGATCCTGCTGATCTTTCTTTACGCCTTCACGACCGAGGACAAATCCTATCAGTTCCCGCCCCCCGGCCTGACGACCCAATGGTTCGGCGTGGCGTGGAACCGCGCGGATATCTGGCCGCCGCTTTACCTTTCGCTTTGGGTGGCGAGCGTAGCGACCTTTGTCGCCATGATCCTTGGCACGCTGGTTTCGGCCGCCATGGCGCGGACGGGGTTCTTCGGGCGCGAACAGATCAGCCTGCTGATCATCCTGCCCATCGCCCTGCCAGGGGTGATCACCGGCATGTCGCTGCGATCGGCCTTTTCGATCATGGATATCCCGTTCTCGACCTGGACCATCATCCTTGGCCACGCGACCTTTTGCATCGTGATCGTCTACAACAACGCCGTCGCCCGGTTTCGCCGCCTTTCGGGCGGCATATTGGAGGCATCGGCCGATCTGGGCGCGAACAGTTTCCAGACCTTCCGCTATGTGCTGCTGCCGAACCTTGGCACGGCGTTGCTGGCGGGCGGGATGCTGGCCTTTGCACTGTCCTTCGACGAGGTGATCGTGACCACCTTCACCGCCGGCCAGCAAAGCACCCTGCCCATCTGGATGCTGCAGGAACTGGTTCGCCCGCGGCAGCGGCCCGTCACCAATGTGGTGGCCATCGTCGTTTTCATGGCCACCTTCGTGCCGATCCTCATCGCCTATTACCTGACCCGTGGCGGATCCGAGACCGCCGGCGCGGGCAAATGACAAAAGGGAGGTCCACATGGACAGTGCTGCCAAGACCATCGACACCCAGCTTCTGATCGGCTCTGCCTTCGAGGCGGGGCAGGAAGCGAAGGAGCAGATCCTGAACCCGCGGACGGGGGGGCTGATCCTTGAGGTTCCCGAAGCCTCGACCGCGCAGGTGGACAGGGCGGTTGCGGCGGCGCGAGCGGCGTTTGACGGCTGGTCGCGCACCACGCCGGCGGAACGCGCGGGGGCGCTATTGCGGATCGCCGACCGGATCGAGGCCGAGGCTGCGGGTTTCGCGGCGCTGGAGGCGCTGAACTGCGGCAAGCCGATCAATGCCGCGCTGAATGACGAGATCCCGGCCATCGTGGATTGCTTCCGGTTCTTTGCCGGGGCGGTGCGCTGCCAGCATGGCGCCGTGGCGGGGGAGTATCTTTCGGGACATACCAGCATGATCCGGCGGGACCCGGTGGGGGTGATCGCGTCGATCGCGCCGTGGAACTATCCGCTGATGATGATGGCGTGGAAGCTTGGCCCGGCCATTGGCGGTGGCAATACGGTTGTCTTCAAGCCTTCGGAACAGACGCCGCTGACCGCGCTGAAGATGGCGCGCATTCTTGCCGAAGAACTGCCCGAGGGCGTGGTGAACGTGATCGCGGGCCGGGGGCAGACGGTGGGCAACTATCTGATCAACCACCCGCAGGTGGACATGATCAGCCTGACGGGCGATGTGGCGACGGGCAAGAAGATGCTGGATGCCGCCGCCAAGACGGTGAAGCGCACGCATCTGGAACTGGGTGGAAAGGCCCCGGTTCTGGTGTTTGATGATGCCGATATCGGTTCGGTCGTCGAAGGGTTGCGGGCGTTTTCCTTTTACAATGCCGGGCAGGATTGCACGGCGGCCTGCCGGGTTTATGCGGGCAAGAAAGTCTATGAGAACCTTGTGGCGGATCTGACGTCGGCGGCGGCGTCCATCGTGCTGGGCGCAGAGGATGACACCACGAACGAGATCGGCCCGCTGATCAGCCAGCGCCAGCGCGACCGCGTGGCGAGTTTCGTGAACCGCGCGCGCGAGTTGAACCATGTGCAGATCACCACCGGCGGCGAGGTGATGGATCAGGGGTATTACTACAAGCCGACCGTGGTGGCAGGAGCGACGCAGCAGGACGAGATCGTCCGGCGCGAGGTGTTCGGACCGGTGGTTTCGGTGACGCCGTTTTCGGATGTGGACGAGGCGGTGGCCTGGGCCAATGACAGCGATTACGGTCTGGCGTCATCGGTCTGGACGCGCGATGTCGGGCGGGCGATGGCGACGGCGGCGCGGCTGCGCTATGGCTGCACCTGGATCAACACGCATTTCATGCTGACCAACGAGATGCCGCATGGCGGGTTGAAGCAATCCGGCTATGGCAAGGACATGTCGGCCTATGCGCTGGAGGATTACACGGTCGTCCGGCATGTGATGGTGAAGCACGGCTAGGCGGGCCCGGGGCGGCCGTGGCGGGCGGCGGCCCGCCCGGCCCAGCGGCCGGTGGCCCAGCAACCTGTCAGAAGGTAGCCGCCGGTCGGGGCCTCCCAGTCCAGCATCTCGCCGCAGGCGAAGATGCCCGGCAGGGCGCGCAGTTCCAGCGCATCGGTCAGCGCATCGCGGCGGATGCCCCCGGCTGACGAGATCGCCTCGGCCAGAGGGTTGGGGTCCGACAGCGGGATGGGAAGGGCCTTTATCGCCTGTTCCAGCGGCAAGGTGCGGCCGAATTCCATGACAAGCGCCGCCGCCACGGGGGACAGGCCCAGCTTGCGAAGGTGGTTGGTCCGCGATTGCCCGGCGCGCAGGCGGGCGATGCGGGCAAGGAGACCCGGCAGGGGAAGATCCGGCATCAGATCCAGCATGAGCGGCGCGCCCTCGCGCAGGGGGCGCGAGAGGGCGTAGATCCCCCCGCCTTCGACGCCGCGCGCGGTGACGACGAATTCGCCGCGATCGCGGAAGGGCCCTGCCATCAGCATCGCCCCTTTGACCGGCTGGCCGAAATGCGGGGCCATATGGGCGGACCAGCCGATGCGAAAGCCCATGTTGGCGGGGCGGAACGGGGCGATGTCGACCCCTGCCGCGCGCAGCCACGGCACCCATGCCGCGTCCGAGCCGAGGCGTGGCCAGCTTGCCCCGCCCAGCGCGAGAACGGTGACAGCAGGGCGCAGCAGCGCTGGCCCCGAGGGGGTTTCGAAGCAGAGCGCCTTGCCCCCCTCTTCGATCCCGGTCCAGCGCCAGCGCGTGCGCAATTCCGCCCCCGCTGCGCCAAGCCGTGCAAGCCATGCCCGCAGCAGGGGGAGGCCTTCATCGCGGTGGGAAAGACGCGTCCCGAAGTGCCGACGAACACCTCTTGCCCCAGCGCGCGGCACCAGTCCTGCACCTGATCGGGGCCGAATTCGGCCAGCATCGGGGAAAGCCAGTCGCTGTCATAGGCGGCGGCGAAGCGGGCGGGGGGTTCGGCCTTGGTCACGTTCAGACCGGATTTGCCGGCCATCAGGAATTTGCGCCCCGCCGAGGGGCAGGCTTCGCAGATCGTGACATGCCTGCCTGCGGCGACCAGCATCTCGGCCGCCATGAGCCCGGCCGGGCCTGCCCCGATCACCAGCGCATCCATCCTGCCCCCTTCCGGCGGTCCCCTTGCCCAAGCGGCGCGGTTCTACGCCAGAGGCAGGCCCAAGGCCAGAGCCGCGGGATCAGAACATGGCCTTCATGCGCCGGACATGGCCCGGATCGGCCCCCAGCGCATCGCTGGCGAGGGCGAGTGCAGCGGCGACAGCATCTTCACCGATGGCATCCAGAAGGCCCCAGTCCAGCGCCATATCCGCCGTGATGCGTTCGCCGGCCAGCAAGATGCGCCGGGCGCGCGATGGCCCCACAAGTGCCGCGAGGCGGCGGGGATCGGAGGGTTGGGGCAGATAGCCACGCTTCATCACGGGATAGAAGAATTCCGCCCGGGCAACGGCGGTGCGCAGATCGCAGGCAAGGGCCATGCCGAAGGCACCGCCGGCCAGCGTGCCGTTCAGGGCGGCGATGGTAAGGCCGGGATAAGCGGCGATGCGGGCCGACAGCACCTCCCATTCCGGAGCGGCCCCGAGGCCCTGCGCCATGCCTTCCAGATCGGCCCCGGCAGAAAAGACCTTGCCTGCCCCTGTCAGGATCAGGACGGAGATCCCGTCAGCCGCGGCGCGGGCCACGGCAGCATCCAGCGCGGCGAGCATGTCGCGCGTCAGGGCATTGGCCTTTTCGGCGCGGTCGAGTATGAGCAGCCGCGCGCCCTGCCGCTCTTCTGTCCGGATCATGCAATCAGCCCCACGGCCTTGCGCACTGCGACATCCCGCAGGGAAATATCCTGCCCCAGCCAAGGATCGGCATCCGCCCCGCACATCCAGACCAGCGCCCTTGCCGGCCAATCGGCGGGAATATGGACCGCAGGATCAAGCTGGCTGACCGGATTTATGCCGGAGGCGCGGATCCTGACCTGCATTTCGGTGGCGACGGTTCCGGGGGACAGGCCTCGGATGCGCAACCCGTGCGGGCCTTCCACAAGATGCCCGGCGCGGGTGAGCATCAGCGCCCCGGCCTTGCCTGCGCAATAGGCGCTCCACCCCTCAAGCGGGTTGGTAGCCGCGCCGGAGGAGACGTTGATGATGGTGCCGCCACCCTGCGCGCGCATGGCGGGGATGACCGCCTTCATGCCGTGAAATACGCCCTTGAGATTGATGTCGATGCTGTGGCCCCAGGCCGTGGGATCGGCCTCGGCCAGGTGGGCGATCGGGTCGATCACGCCGGCATTGTTGATCATCACGTCGATCCGTCCGAAGCGTGACAGGACCGCCCCGATGGCCGCCTGAACCGCGCCCCAATCGGCCATGTCGCAGGGCAGGGCCATGGCCTCAGGGCCGATGTCCCGGGCAAGGGCGTTGATCCGCGCGGCGTCGCGGGCAATGGCCACGACATGGGCGCCTTGCGCGGCGAAGGCATGCAGGGCGGCCGCGCCGATGCCCCGGCTTGCCCCGGTGATCACGACGACTTTTCCCGACAGGTTGCGATTCATCTTGCCCGCCTCACTTTCGGCTTCCATAATTTCGCCACCGAGTTAACACATGCACGCACGGCGATGGAATGCCTTGACCCGAAAAGAGCGGGAGAGGATCCTTCGCCACGAATTATTTTTGCACCGAAACGAGGTTCATTATGATCATCCGCAGGTTGGCTGGCAGCACTGCCATTGTCATGCTTTTCGCCGCGCCGGCCCTTGCCGACGTCACCCCGGAACAGGTTTGGGAAAACTGGCTGGCCCTGTCGCAGAGCAGCGGCCAGACCGTGACCACCGAAAGCGTGGAACGTGACGGGGATACGCTGGTCGTGACCGGCATGCAGATGGAATTCGCGCAGGAAGGCGTTTCGGGCAGCGGCAGCATCGACGAGTTGCGCTTTCAGGATGCCGGGGATGGCACCGTCGTCGTGACCATGTCAGACAGCTATCCCTTTGACATGACTATTGATCCGGTCGAGGAGGGCGACGAGCCGACAAGCCTGCGGATCGAGATCAACCAGCCCGGCATGACGGTGACGGCCAGCGGTGACGAGACCGAGACTAGCTATGATTTCGCCGCCCCCGAAATCACCGTGGCGCTGGACAGCATCGAGGGCGTGGATGCCGAGGCCGTCAACCTGACCGCCGAGGTGGTGCTGGCCAATGTGACCGGCAAATATCTGGTGGCCCCGGGCGAGGGAGAGGAATCCTCGTTGGTGTCCAGCTTTGCAGCGGAGAGCATGACGGTGACGGCGGAGGGATCCGACCTTGCCACCGAAGGCGCGACCCCCGAGGTTGCCGGTCCTTCGGCGCTGAAGCTCAACCTGACGATGGCGGATCTGACCGGAACGACCAACGGCACCTTCCTGGGTTCGGCGGCGATGATCGACATGGCGGCGGCGCTGAAGGCCGGGTTTGCGACGGACGGCACCTTCAATGCGGGGGCCACGACCTATGACATGGAGGTTACGGAAGCGGCCGGCGTGACCAAGATCACCGGTGCGGGCGAGAGCAGCACGCTGGGCTTTGCGATGGATGCGACGCAGCTTGCCTATTCGGGCGGGGCGACCGGCGTGACCATGACGATGACCGCGCCCGAGATTCCCTTCCCGTCGTTGAACATCGCCTATTCGGAGGCATCGTTCGGCTTCAGGATGCCGGTTTCCAAATCGGAAGAGCCTGCCGAATTCTCGTTCCTGACGCGGCTGGTGGATCTGACGGTGTCCGAGGAAATCTGGGCGATGATCGACCCGACCAACCAACTGCCGCGCGATCCGGCCACGCTGGTGATCGACACCAAGGGGACGGGCACGCTTTCGACCGACATCATGGATCCTGCCGCGATGGAAGCGATGGGCGAACAGCCCCCGGGTGAGCTGAACTCGCTCGACATCACGGAGTTGCGGGCCAAGATCGCGGGTGCGGAACTGACGGGTTCTGGCGCGCTGACCTTTGACAACAGCGATCTGGTCACCTTTGGCGGGATGCCCGCCCCGACCGGCAAGGTGGATCTGAAGCTGGTGGGTGGCAACACGCTGATGGACAAGCTGGTGGCGATGGGCCTGCTGCCCGAGGATCAGGTGATGGGCTTCCGCATGATGCTGTCGATGTTCGCCAATGCCACGGGCGAGGATGAGCTGTCTTCGACACTGGAATTCAAGGATGGCGGGTTCTTCGCCAATGGCCAGCGGCTGCAGTAAACAAGGCCGTTACGGTTTGCAACCAAAGGCCCCTGCCCTGCGCGGGGGCCTTTGCCTTTGCGGGCCTGTAGGGCGTCCTGCCCGGGCTGATGGCTTGCGCAGGCGCGCAGGGCGGACTACCTGCTTGGGCAGTGTCGCCAGAGGACAGGCCATGACCGCATCGCTGAAAGACCTTACCGACCGCCTGCTGGAGGCCGCGCGCCGCGCCGGAGCCGAGGCCGCGGATGCGCTTGCCGTGCAGGGCACGTCGCTGACGATCGACGTCCGGCAGGGCAAGCTGGAACAGGCCGAGCGTGCAGAAGGCACCGAGATCGGGTTGCGGGTGCTGTTCGGCGGAAAGCAGGCCTGCGTTTCGGCATCGGATCTGTCGGACAGGACGATTGCCGCGCTGGCGGAGCGGGCCGTGGCGATGGCGCGCGAGGCGCCCGAGGATCCCTGTGTCGGGCTGGCGGATCCGGGGCAACTGGCGCAAGGCTGGGATCTGGCGGGGCTGGATCTGGTAGATCCCGCGCCGGAACCGGATGCCGCCGCACTGGAGGCCGATTGCCGCGAGGCCGAGGCGGCCGCCCTTGCGCGATCCGGGATCACGCAGGTCGAGGCATCGGCGGGCTATTCGGCGCGGGCCATGCATCTGGCCGCGTCAAACGGGTTTTCAGGCGGCTATGCGCGCAGTTCACGGTCCATCTCGGCCGTCGCCTTCACCGGAAGCGGCACGGGGATGGAGCGGGACTGGGCCGGGGAAAGCCGTGTCTATCAGGGCGATCTTCCGGCGGCAGGGGGCATCGGCGCATTGGCGGCGGAACGCGCGCTGGCGCGGAGCGGGGCGGTCAAGCCGGTGACGGGTGTCTATCCCGTGCTGTTCGATGAACGGGTGGCGTCCTCGCTGATCGGGCATCTGCTTTCTGCGGTGAACGGGGCGGCGATTGCGCGCGGGGCGAGTTGGCTGCGCGATGCGCTGGGAACGCAGGTTCTGCCCGCGGGACTGTCGGTGATCGAGGATCCGCATCGGCCGCGCATCGGATCGTCGCGGCCCTTTGACGGCGAGGGGCTGCCGACGCGACGCCGGGCCATCGTGGAGGACGGCATCCTGACAGGCTGGACGCTGGATCTGGCGACGGGGCGCAAGCTGGGGATGGCAAGCACCGCGAATGCGGCGCGGGGCACGTCTTCGCCGCCCTCGCCCAGCACATCGAATATCGACCTGACGCCGGGGCAGACAACGCGCGAGGCGCTGCTGCGCGACATGGGGCGGGGGCTTTATGTCACCTCGATGATCGGGTCGACGATCAACCCGACCACAGGGGATTATTCCCGCGGGGCCGCCGGGTTCTGGGTGGAGAACGGGCAGATCTCCCATCCGGTGAACGAATGCACCATCGCGGGCAACCTGCGCGAAATGCTGCTGCGGCTGATCCCGGCGAATGACGCGCGGGCGCATCTTTCGACGCGGGTGCCGTCCTGCCTGATCGACGGGCTGACACTTGCCGGGGCCTGACGAGGATCTGGCGCTGCTGATCGGGGCGGCGCAAGAGGCGGGGCGGATCGCGCTGCGGTTCTGGAAGCGCAATCCGCGCGTCTGGGACAAGGGCGAGGAAGGCCCCGTCACCGAGGCGGACCATGCCGTGAACGATGCGCTTTTGCGCCGTCTGCGGGCGGCAAGGCCGGATTATGGCTGGCTTTCGGAAGAGACGCCTGATGATCCGGCGCGGCTGGAGACGGAACATCAGTTCATCCTTGATCCGATTGACGGGACGCGGGCCTTCATCGCGGGGGAGGACAGTTTCAGCCATGCCCTTGCCGTGGCGCGGCAGGGGGTGGTGACGGCGGGGGTTGTCTATCTGCCGGCGCTGGGGCGGATGTTCGCGGCGACCTGCGATGGCGCGGCGACGCTGAACGGCGCGGTGATCGAGGCAAGCCGTCTGCCAGGGATCGAGGGGGCCAATATCCTGACCCCTTCGGCCAACATGAAACCCGAGCTTTGGCCCGGGGGTGTGCCTGATCTGAAGCGGAGTTTCCGCGCCTCGGTCGCCTATCGGTTGGCGCTGGTGGCGCAGGGGCGGTTCGACGGGATGCTGTCATTCCGGCAAGGCTGGGAATGGGACATCGCGGCGGGCAGCCTGATCGCCAGCCGGGCCGGGGCGCGGGTGACGGATCGGGCGGGGCGGGCGCTGCGGTTCAATGCGGCGGTGCCGAAGGCGGACGGGCTGATCGCGGCGGCACCGGGCCTGCATGCGGCGCTGCTGGCGCGGCTGCAGGCTGTTGGCTAAATCCATGTCCTAAAAAGAAAAAGGGGGCCAGAGGCCCCCCTTTTCCGTATCGTGTTGACCGGAACCGGCGGGGTTCACTTTTTCCGTGGCGGAACAAAGCGTTTGGACGTGTCGCGCGCATCCGCCTTGGGTTTGGCCGGGCGTGCCGCGGGCTTTGCCGGGGCGGGTTTTCCGCCGGGCTTGGCGCGGAAGGGTTTGCCTTCGGCCCCTTCGGCGCGCGGCTTGAAGGGCTTGTCACCCTTGGCGGCCCAATCCCCTTTCGGGCGGGGTGCATCGCCTTCGGCGCGGGGCTTTCTGGGGGCCCATTCGGCCTTGCCGCCCGTGGCATTGGCGTGGGATTTGTCGCCGGTCGCGCGGCCTGCGGGGCGATCCGTGCCTTCGGATCCGCGGGATGCGCCGCCGTGGCTTTTGTACCCGGCAGAGCGGGGAGCGCCGCCTTCGGCCTTCCAGCGCGGCTTGCGTTCGGCATCGTCGCGCGGGGTATAGGGTTTCTTTTCAAAGGGTTTGCGATCGCCGTCCTCACGCGGGGTATAGGGCTTTTTCGCATAGGGTTTGCGGTCGCCCTCATCGCGGGGGGAGGCGGCGCGCTTTTCGTAGGGTTTGCGCGGGGCTGACGGACGGTCACCATCGGGGTGCCAATCGGCCTTGGGCTTGCGTGCAGGGGCCGGTGCCGTGGCCGGTGCAGGGGCCGGTGCAGGGGCCGGTGCAGCGGCGGTGGGGGCTGCCTCATCGTCTTCGACGATGCGGGGCGGCTTGCCCGAATAGCTGGGCTTGTCGGCGCGATCTTCCCGCACGGGGCGCGGGGTGGCGCGGCGTTCGGGGTTGGCGGCGCGTTCCGGGCGGACAGGGCGTTCGGGGCGGGCGGGGCGGGCGGAGGGCGCGGGGCGCTGCGGGCGTTCCAGAGAGGGTTCGCCTTCGAGCCGTTCCATCATCAGGCCCGGTTCGATTTCCACCATCGCGCCAAAGCGACCGGCCAGCGGTTCGGCGATCTGGACGAGGGTGACATCCTGTTGCACCCGGATCGCGCCGATCCCGTCTTTCGAGATGGAGCCGGTTTCGCAGATCTTGGGCAGAAGCCATCGCGCCTCGGCCCGGCCGGTATGGCCGACGGAAAGCCGATACCAGACCGAGGGGCCGAAGTCGCCGCGTTCGCGCGGCGGCAGGGCGGTGGGCGGGGGCAGGCTGTCCGACAGAACCTCGGGCGCGGATCGGCCTTCGCGCCAGAGGCGGATGAAGGCGGCGGCGATCTGTTCCCCGCCGAAGCGATCCAGCAGGGTGGCGGCCATGTCGGCCTCATCCCCCGGTTCCTGGGCGAGGGCGGGATGTTCGATCAGGCGGAGATCATCCTTGGCCTGCACCTCTTCGGCGCTGGGGGCCTTGCCCCATTCGACGACAAGCTTGGCACCCTGAAGCAGGCGCTGCGCCTTGCGGAATTCGGCGGGCGGCACGATCAGCGCCGAAACACCCTTGCGCCCGGCGCGGCCGGTGCGGCCCGAGCGGTGGAGCAGGGTTTCGGAATTCGATGGCAGATCGGCATGGACCACCAGTTCCAGACCCGGCAGGTCGATCCCGCGGGCGGCGACATCGGTGGCGATGCAGACCCGCGCGCGACCATCGCGCAGGGCCTGCAGGGCGTGCATCCGTTCCGACTGGCTGAGTTCGCCCGACAGGGCGACGGCCTGAAAGCCGCGATTGGCCATGCGGGCATAGAGGTGGTTCACGTTCGCCCGCGTCTTGCAGAAGACGATGGCGGTTTGCGCCTCGTAGAAGCGCAGGACGTTGAAGATTGCATGTTCCTTGTCGCGGGCCTGCACCGAAAGCGCGCGATATTCGATATCGACATGCTGGCGGGCCTCGCCCTGGGCGGCGATGCGAAGGGCGTCTTTCTGGAAGGTGCCGGCCAGCTTTTCGATTTCCTTCGGCACGGTGGCCGAGAACATCAGGGTGCGGCGGTCTTCGGCTGCGGCGGCGAGGATGAATTCAAGGTCTTCGGCGAAACCGAGATCGAGCATCTCGTCGGCTTCGTCCAAGACCACGGCCTTGATGCCCGACAGATCGAGCGAGCCGCGTTCGATATGGTCGCGCAGGCGGCCCGGGGTGCCCACCACGATATGCGCGCCACGATCCAGCGCGCGGCGTTCGTTGCGGTAATCCATCCCGCCTACGCAAGAAGCCAGAACAGCCCCGGCTTCGGCATAGAGCCATTCGAATTCGCGCTGCACCTGCTGGGCCAGTTCCCGCGTGGGAGCGACGATCAGGGCAAGGGGGCGATCCGCGAAGAGCAGGCGATCCTGCGTGCCAAGGACATCGGGCGCGATGGCAAGGCCGAAGGCCACGGTCTTGCCCGAGCCTGTCTGGGCAGAGACCAGAAGATCGCGGCCCGCGACTTCGGGTGCGAGCATCGCGGTCTGAACGGAGGTGAGGGTTTCATAGCCCTTGGCCGAAAGGGCCGCAGCCAGAGGCGCGGCAATCGTCGTATCTGTCATGTCATTTCCTGAAGGGGCGGCTTTATGCGCCCGTGAAGCACCAGTTATCGGCACCTCATTCCCCTTCGCAGGACCGGCCTCCCAAACCGCCGCCTGCCCCGGAATCCTCGGGCCGTGCGGGCGGCATAGGGCAAAAGCGCGGGAATGTATAGCGATGCTTTGCCCGGGCCGCCGCCGATGGGCGGCTTGACCCTGCGGCCCGCCTCGCTACCCTGCGCCGGATTTCCACGACTCTTACCCCGCGGAGCGGAAAACCATGACACAGCGCCTGCATCTCGTCTTTGGTGGCGAGTTGGTGACACCCGAGAAGAACGTCTTCAAGGATGTCGCCAAGATCCATATCGTCGGGATGTATCCCGACTATGCCTCGGCCTTTTCGGCGTGGAAGGCAGAGGCCCAGAAGACGGTGGACAATGCACATATGCGGTATTTCATCGCCCATCTGCACCGGCTGCGGGATGAAGAGCAGGCGGGATCCGCGACCGAAGCTTTCAGCCAGTAAGACCTGATCCCGCATGGCCTATTCCATCGGGCTGACGCTTTACAATCTGTCGAACCGGCGTGACCCCGGGTCCGTGGCTGAAAGGCCGGCGCGGCCTGCGGGGGCGCTGGTCTGGCTGCATGCGCCGGGGGCCGAGGCGGCGCGGTCGATCCTGGAACTGGCGCGGCGGCTGGTGGTGGAGGATGGGGTGGGCGTGCTGCTGACCTGTGCCGATCCGCTGCCGGCGCGGGAGGGTGTGATCCTGCAGCCGCCGCCGCCTGATACGCAGGCCGAGGCGGCGGCCTTTCTGGACCATTGGCGCCCGGATGTTGCGGTGTTTTCCGAGGGCGAGCTGCGCCCTGCCCTGCTGCATGAGGCGACGGATCGCAAGATCGGGCTATTGATGGTGGGGGCGCGGAACCCGGCTTTCCTCAAGGAGCGGGACGGGTGGTATCCCGGGTTGATGCGCGGGCTGCTGGCCGAGTTCCGCGCCGTGCTGGCGGTGGATGAGGGCGCGGCGCGGGCTTTTCGGAAGGCGGGGGCGGTGCCTTCGGCCGTTGCGGTGATCGGCAAGCTGGAAGAGGAAAGCGCCGCCCTGCCCTGCCTTGAGGCGGAGCGGGATGCGCTGGCGCGGCAATTCGCGACGCGGCCTGTCTGGCTGGCCGCTGCCCTGCCCGAGGCGGAAGAGGCGGCGGTGATCGCGGCGCATCGGTCGGCCTTGCGGTTGGCGCATCGGTTGCTGCTGATCGTGGTGCCGAAGGACACGGCCCGGATCGAGGCTTTGGCGCAGAAGATGGAGAAGGAAGAGGGCTGGACCGTCGCCCAGCGCGCGGCCGAGGAAGAGCCCGACCCCGAGACAGAGGTCTATATCGCCGATGGCGAGGGGGAGTACGGGCTGTGGTATCGGCTGGCCCCGATCACCTTTCTGGGCGGCAGTCTGGCCGGGGGCGGATGTTTGCGCGACCCGCTGGAGCCTGCCGCGCTGGGATCGGCGATCCTTTATGGCCCGCGCCCCGGCCCCTATGGCAGCATCTTTGGGCGGCTGGGCGCGGCGCGGGCGGTGGGATCGGCGGCGGATCTGGCCGAGGCGCTGGCGGATCTTCTGTCGCCCGACCGGGCGGCGCGGCTGGCGCAGGCGGCCTGGGCGGTGGCATCGGACGGGGCGGAGGCCACGGATCGCGTGATGGACGAGATCCGCAGGATCATGGACGGAGAGGCGTGATGCGCGCGCCGGATTTCTGGTTCACGGCCGCTGAGCGGCCTGCGCCGCTGGCGCGGCTGCTGGGGCCGCTGGGGTGGATCACCGCAGGGCTGACGGCGCGGCGGCTGCGGCGGGGCGCGGGCTATCGGGCCGGGGTGCCGGTGATCTGCGTGGGCAATCTGAACGCGGGGGGCACGGGCAAGACGCCCACGGTGATCGCCCTGCTGGAGCGGCTGGCGGCGCGGGGCGTGGTGGCGCATGTCGTGTCGCGCGGGCATGGCGGGCGGCTGGCCGGGCCGGTGCGGGTGGTGGAGCGGCGGCACAGCGCCGCCGATGTGGGGGATGAGCCGCTGCTGCTGGCGGCATTCGCGCCGGTCTGGGTGGCGAAGGACCGCGCCGCGGGGGTGCGGGCGGCCGAGGCGGCGGGGGCGGAGGTGATCGTGCTGGATGACGGGTTTCAGAACCCGTCGGTGCAGAAGGACCTGAGCCTGATCGTGGTGGATGCGCGGCAGGGATTCGGCAACGGGCGCTGCCTGCCCGCCGGGCCGCTGCGCGAGCCTGTGGCGGTGGGGTTGGCGCGGGCGGATCTGGTGCTGTCGATCGGGGATGGGGCGGCGCAGGCGGGGTTTGCGGCGCAATGGGCGCAGGCCACCCGGGTGCCGCATCTGACGGGGCAGTTGGTGCCGTTGCAGATGGGGATGGATTGGCGGGGCCTGCGGGTGATCGCCTTTGCCGGGATCGGGCATCCGGCGAAGTTCTTCGCAACGCTGCGCGCCGAAGGGGCAGAGGTGGTGCGCGAGGTTCCGCTGGACGATCACCAGCCGCTGGGCGAGGCGCTGTTGAAGCGGCTGGATCTGGAGGCGCGGGCGCTGGCGGCGCAACTGGTGACGACAGAGAAGGACGCCGTGCGCCTGCCCGAGGGATTTCGCCCAAGGGTGCTGACGCTGCCGGTGCGCCTGCGGCTGGAGGATCCGGCGGCGCTGGAGGCGGCGCTGGACCGGATCGGGGTTCAGCCGAGGATTTCGTCCTGATGTTCACCGAGTTTCGGGGCGGGCCTGTCCAGCGACAGGGAGGCCTCTGAAAAGGTGAAGGGCGAGCGCACGCCGGGAATGCCGCCGAGATCGAGTTGCAGGCCGCGGGCGATGACCTGCGGATCGGCGAAGACCTCGGCCAGATTGTTGATCGGGCCTGCGGGAACGCCGTGATCTTCGCAGGCCTTCAGAAGATCGGCCTTGGTCCATTTCACCGTCGCGGCAGTGATGGCGGCGGTCATGGGTTCGCGGTTGCGGACGCGGTCGGCATTCGTCAAGTAATCAGGGTGTTCGGCCAAGGCATCAAGGCCGAGGATGGCGCAGAGCTTGCGATATTGGCCATCGTTGCCGGTGGCGAGGATGATCCAGCCATCGGCGCAGTCAAACACCGCATAGGGGGCGAGGTTCGGGTGGGCGTTGCCCATCTTGGCGGGGGCCTTGCCGGTGGTGAGGTAGTTCATGTTCTGGTTGGCCATGATCGCGGTGGCTACATCCATCAGCGCCATGTCGATCTGCTGGCCCCGGCCCGTGACGCCGCGCTGCACGAGGGCGGCGAGGATCGCGGTGGCGGCATAGACGCCGGTGAAGACATCGGTGACAGCGACGCCCACCTTTTGCGGCTGGCCATCCTTTTCGCCGGTCACGCTCATCAATCCGGCCATGCCTTGGATGATGAAATCATAACCCGCGCGGTGGGCATAGGGGCCGGTCTGGCCAAAGCCGGTGATGGAGCAATAGATCAGGCGGGGGTTCACGGCCTGCAGCGAAGGCCAGTCCAGCCCGTATTTGGCCAGACCGCCGACCTTGAAATTCTCGATCACCACATCGGCATCGGCCACCAGCCGGCGCACGGTTTCCTGCCCCTCGGGGGTGCGGAAATCGCAGGTGACGGAGCGTTTGCCGCGGTTGGTGGCGTGGAAATAGGCGGCGGAGCGGTCGCCTTCGCGTTCGATGAAGGGGGGGCCCCATTGGCGGGTGTCATCGCCTTCGGGGGATTCGACCTTGATCACCTCGGCGCCCAGATCGGCAAGGGTCTGGCCGGCCCAGGGACCGGCCAGAATGCGGGCGAGTTCGATGACCCTTATGCCAGCCAGAGGGGCGGACATGTCATTCGGCCAGCTTGGTGTCGATGATCGCCTTCATGTCCGCGAAGGACATGTTGGAATGCTTTTCGCCATTGATCATGAAGCTGGGCGTGCCTTCGATGCCGTCGGCGGCCATGTTCTTTTCGAAATGGGCGACCATGGCCTCGGCCTTGGCGCCATCCTTGAGGCAGGTATCCAGCGCGGCATCATCAAGACCCGCGGCCTTGCCGATGGTGCGCAGATTGCCGACCACGACATTGGGATCATCCGAGGCGGCCCAATCCTGCTGCTGATCGAAGATCATGTCGACGATGCCGAAATAGCGCATCTCGCCGCCGCAGCGGGCAACCATGGCGGCCCAGAGACCGTAGCGATCGAAATAAACCTCGCGGTAGGTGAAGCGGACCTTGCCGGTGTCGATGTATTCCGCCTTGAGCTGCGGCCAGACATTGGCGTGGAAGGTCGCGCAATGGGGGCAGGTGAAGGAGGCGTATTCGGTGATCTGCACCTTGGCATCCGCCGGGCCAAGGGAGAAATCGGTGATCTCGACCGGGGTGGTCGCTTCAGGGGTGGTCGCTTCGGCCTCTTGTGCCGATGCCGCCAGCGGGAGAAGCCCGGCAAGGGCGATGGAGGCGGCTGCGGCGAATGTCTTCAGCATTGATGTCTGCCTTTTCAATTTCTGCGGCGAGTTAAGATGTTTTGGGCCAAGGCTTCAAGAGCGGCCCTGAGGCCCGGGTCGGTGATCGGGGCGGCGGTTTCGCGCGCCTCGGCCACCACTTCCGGCGCAGGGGGCGGGGTGGTTTTCGGTTTGGTGATGAATTCGGCCTGCCCTTCGGCAAAGCCGGTGGCGGCGGTCTGGGTGAGCGTGATGCGCGAGATGGCGCGGTAGCCGTAGACGGCGTTGACCTTTTCCACGATGCGGGGAAGCTGCATCTGCACCATGGGCGCATGGGCGGAGGCGACGAGAAGCGTCAGCGTGGCCCCCATGCCTTCGCGGGTATGGCCGATCTTGACCGGGCGCGTCATGGCGGCGAGATCTTCGCCCACAACCTCGGGCCAGTGGGTAAGGAGGCGCGTGACGGCAAAGCCGCGGCTTTCGGTGGCGTTGCGGATCGGATCGCGCAGGAAGCCGACGGCCGCCTCGAATCCGCGCATGCGGCGGTGCGGGTCTGGCGGGGGAAGCGGCTTGCGGGTCATCTGGTCCTTCCGGGGTTCACCGCTATTCTAGCGACAGGGCGCGGCGGTGCAAACGCGGGCGCGGGAAAGGGCGTAAAGAATGCGTGACATCGGTGAGAGCGATCTCTCGGTCCTGTTACTGGATTGGTATGACCGGAATGCGCGGGTCATGCCATGGCGGGTGCCGCCCGAGGAAAAGCTGGCCGGGGTGCGGCCCGATCCCTATCGCGTCTGGCTGTCGGAGGTGATGCTGCAACAGACGACGGTGGCGGCGGTGCGGGCCTATTTCCTGCGGTTCACGGAGCGCTGGCCGACGGTGGCGGATGTTGCCGCCGCCGAGGTTGCCGAGGTGATGGGGGAATGGGCGGGGTTGGGATATTACGCGCGGGCGCGCAACCTGCTGGCCTGTGCGCGGGCGGTGGTGCGGGATCATGGCGGGGTGTTCCCGGCGACGCGGGAGGGTTTGCTGACGCTGCCGGGGATCGGGCCCTATACGGCCGCGGCGATCGCGGCGATTGCCCATGACGAGGCGGCGGTTGTGGTGGATGGCAATGTAGAGCGCGTGATGGCGCGGCTGTGGCGGGTAGAGGCGCCGCTGCCGGGGGCGAAGGCGGAACTGACGCGGCTGGCGGCGGCGCTGACCCCGGGGCAGAGGCCGGGGGATTATGCGCAGGCGGTGATGGATCTGGGGGCCACGATCTGCACGCCGCGCAACCCGGCCTGCGGCATCTGCCCTTGGCGGGACGCCTGCCGGGCGCGGGCGGAGGGGGTGCAGGCAAGCCTGCCGCGCAAGGCGGAGAAGGCGGCCAAGCCGGTGCGCGAGGGGGTGCTGTGGATCGCCCGGCGCGAGGATGGCGCATGGCTGGTGGAGCGGCGGGCGGAGCGGGGATTGCTGGGGGGAATGCTGGGCTTCACCGGATCTGGCTGGGATGGCGGGGGCGATGCGCCGATGGCCCTGCCATGGCAGGAGATCGGCGAGGTGCGGCATACATTCACGCATTTCCACCTTGTCCTGCGGGTGCTGGCGGGTTGGGCCGGGATGGAGGAGGTGCCCGAGCGGGGCGAATTCCTGCCGGAGCGGGCCTTTCGCCCGGCGGATCTGCCGACGGTGATGCGCAAGGCGCATGACCTTGTCCGGGGCGCGCTTTCGCCGCCTTGAGCCGGGCGGGGTGGCAGCGTATCTGTTGGGGTAATGGTGCCTGACAGGTGAATTGATGACGATTCCCGCGGTTGACGTTCAGAAACTGTCGCATGCCCTGCCCTTCTGGATCTCGCTGGGTCTGGTGCCGCTGGTGGTGCTGGGGGCGGTGCAGGGGGGGTGGACGATCCTGCTGGTGCCGGCGGCGACGTGGTGGCTGTTCACGCTGCTGGACCGGCTGACCGGCAAGCAAGAGGAGAACGCCGACCTGTCCACGCCGGAGACGGCGCTGGGGTGGTATCGGGCGGTGACGCTGATCTGGTTTCCGGTGCAGTTCGCGCTGCTGGTCTGGCTGCTGTGGTATGTGCCACGGGCCGGGCATCTGGACCTGATCGAGCGGCTGGGCGTATTCTTTGGCATGGGGGTGATTTCCGGCGCTATCGGGATCAACTACAGCCATGAGTTGATGCATCAGAAATCGCGGCTGGAACGGTGGCTGGCGGATCTGCTGCTGGCGACGGTGCTTTACAGCCATTTCCGATCCGAACATCTGCGGGTGCATCATCTTTGGGTGGGCACGCCGCGCGATCCGGTGACGGCGCGCTATAACGAAGGGTTCCACCGCTTTTTCCCGCGCGTTCTGGTGCAATGCCTGCGGTCGGCCTGGAGCGCCGAGGCGGCGCTGCTGGCGCGGCGGGGGCGGCCGTGGTGGGACCGGGGCAATCCGTTCTGGCGATACGGGGCGTTGCAGGCGCTGATGTGTCTGCTGGCGCTTGGGCTGGGGGGATGGGCCGGGCTGGGGTTGTTTCTGGTGCAGGCGGCGGTTGCGATCTGGCAGCTGGAGCTGGTGAACTATATCGAGCATTACGGCCTGACCCGGCGGCATCTGGGGGAGGGGCGCTATGAGCATGTTCTGCCGCGCCATTCCTGGAATGCGGATTACAAGGCGTCGAACTGGCTTCTGATCAATCTGCAGCGGCATTCGGACCATCATTACAAGCCCGACCGCCGCTTTCCGCTGTTGCAGACCTATGATGCGGAAGAAGCGCCGCAATTGCCGATGGGCTATCCGGTGATGACGATTGCCGCGATGATCCCGCCCGTCTGGAAGCGGATCATGAACCCGCGGGTGAAGGACTGGCGCAGGCGGTTCTATCCCGACATCACCGACTGGCATGCCTATAACAAGGGGCTGAACCCGCTGCCGGGGAAATAGATGGCGGTTGATCAGGCGGGGGCGTGGCCACGCAGGAACAGCCGGACCGCGCGCAGGACATGGGCGCGGATATCGGATTCGGTGTGATTGCAGCCGCCGCAGAAGCGACGCTCCATCGCATCGAAGCCAAGCCAGAGGGCAAGCAGATCCTCGGCCGCGTAATCGGGATCATCCACCGCGATATGCCCTTCGGCCTGTGCGTCGGCGATCATGGCGGAAAGCAGCTTGCGCACCTGCCCGGGACCTGCGTCAAAGAAGCGGCGGCCAAGGCCGGGGTTGCGCTGCGCCTCAAGGCTTACGGCGCGGTCGAGGGCGAGGTGGCAGGGCTGGGTGAGCATGGCGATCAGCGCCATGCCAAAGCCGGTAAGACGCTCTTCCAGCGTGCCGTCTTCGGGGATGCGGGTGGCGAGCGTTTCGCGCAGGCGTTCGGTTTCGCGTTCGACGATGGAATCGAAGATCGTCGCCTTGTCGCCGAAATGGCCGTAGACGGTGACCTTGGATACGCCCGAGCGGGCGGCGATCGCCTCGATCGCGACGCCGTCGATGCCGCGTTCGGCAAAGAGCGACTGGGCGGCGTCGAGGATCGCCTCGCGCTTTTCCAGATCCTTGGGGCGGCCGGGCGACCGGAGGGCCATTGCATCCATCTCGCAGGGGGTAACCAACGGGGTGGAGGCTACGCGCGGATCGGATTCGGGGCAAGGCATGGGGATACTCCGATGGCGAAGGGCCAGCCGCCCGGGGACGGCTGGCCCTGGCTGCCCTTGTCAGGGGCGGGGATCAGTCGTCATGCGGCTGCAGGGCGACCAGTTCGGACAGGGTGTATTGCGCGGGATCGACGCCGATGGCGGCGGCGAGTTGCGCTTCGCCGGGGGTGACAACCTCGGCCGGGTTGGGCGCGCGGCGGCTTTCACCCGAGAGGATGAAGCGGGCTTCGGTCGTGTCGCCCTCTTCCTGCGCGCGGATCAGGCGCTGCAGTTCGTTTGCGCTGAAGTCGCCCTGGGCGACACCTGCGGCGGCGGCAAGCTGCGCATCGCCCACCACTTCCGTGGCGCGGTTGGCACCGGAGAGGAAGAAGTTGAGGCGGGTGGTTTCACCCTGTTCGCGGGCTTCGAGGATGTTGATCAGTTCGACGCGGGTATAGCGGCCCGGCTCAACGCCGGCGGAGAGGGCGAGTTGCACATCGCCCGCGTTCAGGCCCGGCTGGGCGCTGGAGGCGGCGGCGGCACCCGTCAGGGCGGCGAGGATCAGGGCCGAAGCGGTGAGGTTACGAAACATTGGATTTCCCTTTCATCTTTGGGAGGTGTCGGCATGCATCCACCGGCCCGTGCAGGTGTGCCCGGCAAACAGTTCGGCGATGCGGTGGTTTTCAGTTCGACGGGGCGCGATGGCCCCTGTTCAGGAAGCAATGGGGGTGAGGGAGGGATCAGCACATTCTGGGTTCCTGCATCTTTCCTTGCGGTTCGTCGTTTCGATGCTGGATAGATATACTGAACGTTGCCGTATGCAATATAAAAAATGAACGATAGCGTTCATTAAATTCACGTGAGCTGTGCAGAAGGGGACTTGACGGAGGGCGCGGGGCATCCCACGCGCGCAGGTCATGTGGGCGGATGGCAGCGGCAACAGTTGCAAAGACAGGTTAGCGGATCGTCAACCGCCCGCGCCGAAACGGAAAAGGCCCCGCCATGCGGACATGGCGGGGCAGTGGCACCGCGGGCGGACCACGGTGCAGGCGTAAACTGAATTCAGGGTTGGATCAGTGGGGGCGGCCCTGATCGGCTTCCATCTCGGCGCGGATCTGCTGGCGCAGGATGTCGATGGGGATCATCTTTCCGTCGCGCTTGAAGTGCCAGTAGGTCCAGCCGTTGCAGGAGGGCGCGCCTTCGTAATGCGCGCCGACCTGATGGATGGAGCCCTTGATATCGTTGCCGATCAGCGTGCCATCGGCGCGGACCTTGGCCTTGTAGCGGTTGCCGATGGAGAAGAGTTCCTCACCCGGCCGCAGCATGCCGCGTTCGACGACCGGCCGAAGGGGACGCGCGGTTCGGCGCGTTTGGAGCCGGTGATTTCCAGCGCGGAGGCGTCGAATTTGCGGATGCGCGAGAGGCGTTCGGTGGCGGCGCGGCGATAGGCCTCTTCGCGTTCGATGCCGATGTAATCGCGGCCGAGCATCTTGGCCACGGCGCCGGTGGTGCCGGTGCCGAAGAAGGGATCCAGCACGACATCGCCGGGATTGGTGGTGGCGACGAGGATGCGGTGAAGCAGCGCCTCGGGTTTTTGCGTGGGATGGGCCTTGTCGCCGTTTTCGTCTTTCAGCCGTTCATGGCCGGTGCAGAGCGGGATCACCCAGTCGGAGCGCATCTGCACGCCGTCGTTCAGCGCCTTGAGCGCCTCATAGTTGAAGGTGTATTTCGCGGCCTCGTCCCGGCTGGCCCAGATCAGGGTTTCATGGGCATTCGTCAGGCGCTTGCCCTTGAAGTTGGGCATCGGGTTCGACTTGCGCCAGACGACATCGTTCAGCATCCAGAAGCCCGCATCCTGCAGCGCGGTGCCGACGCGGAAGATGTTGTGATAGCTGCCGATGACCCAGATCGCGCCATTGGGTTTGAGCAGGCGGCGCGCGGCGCGGAGCCAGTCGCGGGTGAACTGGTCATAGGCGGCGAAGCTGCTGAACTGATCCCAGTGGTCGTCGACGGCGTCGACCTTGGAATTGTCGGGGCGGTGAAGATCGCCCTTGAGTTGCAGGTTGTAGGGGGGATCCGCGAAGATCAGGTCGATGGAGCCTGCGGGCAGGCTATTCATCAGGTCGATGCAATCACCAGCCAGAATCTGGTTGAGCGGAAGCGATGCCGCCTCTGCCGCCTTGGATTTCGTCGTCATCTCTGCCTCGTGTCGGCTGCTTGTTGCGCCGTTCTTGTTGCGGTCAAAGATGAGTCAGGAGCGATTCGCCGTCAAATTCTTTTTTGAATCAAGGGGTTACAGAATTAGCTTGATACAAGATGTTGTGGACCGGCTTGAAGGAACGTCTATGGTGTGGGGTAATTCCAAAATCTAGAAGCGCCCGAAGATGGGCCGGAGTCGGGTAGCCTGCGTTAACGTTCCAGCCGTAGGCGGGGTATTGTTGCGCCAAATCCACCATGATCCGATCGCGTGTCACCTTGGCCACGATGGAGGCCGCGGCGATGGAGAGGCTGCGCGCGTCGCCCTTGACGATGGCCGTGGCGGGGATGGTCAGTCCTTTCGGGATCAGGTTGCCGTCGATCAGAGCATGATCCGGCGGGGTTGAGAGGCCGTTAACCGCGCGTTCCATCGCCAGATGGCTGGCGCGGAGGATGTTGAGTTCGTCGATTTCGGCCACGCTGGCATGGGCGATGGAGACCTGCGCCATGGCCATGATCGCGGGAAAGAGGGCGGCGCGTCGGGCCTCGGTCAGTGCCTTGGAATCGTTCAGGCCATCGGGGATGCGCGCGGGATCGAGGATCACGGCGGCAGCGGTGACGGGGCCGGCGAGCGGGCCGCGGCCCACCTCATCCACGCCGCAGATGGCGCTGAAGCCTTGGGCGCGGGTGGCGGTTTCGAAGGCGAGATCGGGGAAGGTGCGGGGGGCCATGGCGATGGCCTAGCGGATGGCGCGGCATCGGGAAAGCGGGAAAAGTTGGGGATGGAGGCTGCTCACCCCTCCACCCCCGAGGGGGGCACGGCTGGGGCAAAGGTGCCGTGCCCGGATCGACCCCCCGATCAGTAGCGGGGGCCCGCCACCCGGAAGCCTGCATCGCGCAGGCATTGATCCGAGTAGATGCGATCATTGCGGCCATAGATCCGCGCCGTGCGGGCGCAGTGCTGTGGCAGGCGGTAGGTGAAACCTTCGTCGCGCAGGCAGCTTTCGCCATAGACGGTGGCGGTGCCGGAGTTGCCCGAAATCTCGATCGCGCAGACCGAGGGCACGCGCGGATGGCGCGAATTCTGGGGCCGGTGATGCGGGTAGGGATCGAGGGGTTGCTGGGCCTGGGCGCGGTTGCGGTTCTTGTTCGCCTGGCTTGCGATGATGCCCACGATGGCCAGCGCGGCCAGCGTCTTGGCGAGATCGTCATTGTCGGCGCGGGCGGGGATCGCGCTGCCCGCGAGAAGGCCGAGCGCGGTGGCCGCAGCGGCGACGGTTGCCACGAGGCGGCGCCCGATCCGGCGGGGTGCCTCAAGCGGGGGACGGGGAAGGTTGGACGTCAGGGCCATGGATTCGGTCAGCTTCAGCGGGTTGGTCATCGCGGCCTCCTGTCTGGATTCGCCTGTGTTTGCTGGATGTCGCCGGGGCTGTTCGGTGCCCGGCCTTTCGATGCGATGACGGTGGGGCGGGGCGGGGCGGACAGGCAATATCGGCGGTTTGATATGGGATAACAGCCACCCCGCGCCGCCTCCGGGGGGCATTGTCATTGCCTAGCGGGCGGGCTGCGGGCATGGTGCGGGGCAAGAACGGAGGTGACGTCCGATGAAACGCCTTTTCCTTGCCGCGACGGTGCTGCTGGCCCTTGGGCAGCAGGCTTCTGCCGAGTGCTATGCCGATTACAAGGCAAAGCAGGACGATCCCCTGCGCCTGCATTATGGGGTGGCGCAGGTCAGCGACGGGGCCTGTGCGGGCGGGCCGGGGGCGGCGGCGGGGGAACTGGCCCCGCGGCTGGCATCCGGGGGCTGGACGCTGTTGAACGTGCTGTCTGTCTTTGGGCCTGAGGGACTTGGGGAAAGGAAATCGAGTGCAGGAGAATATTTCCTCCGCTTCTGAAAGCCTGAAGGCTGGGAACCGTGTGGTGGCCGGGGGGATCGCGGCGATTGTCGTGATCCTGCTGGGGGCGGCGGTGTTCCTGTTCCTGAACCTGCCGGATGCGAATGCCTTCAACGCCAAGGTGGAGCGGTTGTTCGTCGAGAATGACGATCTGACCAGTTTCGCCGATATCAAGCTGTTGGAAATACTGGCACAATCGGGGACGGCGTTTTCCGAGGTGCTGGCGAGTTACCGCATGGTGATCTTCGTGCTGCTGGTGTTTTCCACCGCGCTGATGGTGGCGGCGTTGGTGTTTCTGGTGACGATCATCGCGCTGAACCGGCGGATTTCGGCGATCCAGCGGTCGGGGATTCAGGTGGCGAGCCTGCTGATCAGCCGCGAGGGGCGGGCGGTTTACATCAACGACATGGAATTTTCGCTGACCGAGGCGGCGCTGGAGACGCTGTCGGTGCTGGCCGAGGCGCGGATGGATGACGAGGTGCTGACGGGGGCGCAGATCGAGGCGGTGATTTCGGGCCGCAGCGAGGCGGATTGCGAAGAGGCGGCGGGGGCGACGCGGGTGAAGCGGTTGCGCGACGCGCTGGGGAACCAGTTGGTGAGCGAGCTGCTGGTGAAGACGATTGCGCGGCGGGGCTATGTGCTGGCGGTGGGCAAGGATGCGATACGGATGGTCTAAGAGGCTGTTCGTGTTGGTATTTTTCTGAATTCGGTGGGGCCGCGGGGCGGGCTGCTTGCGGTGCAGCAGGGCGTGCATACGCGCGGTGTCTTCATTCCTTTTCAACCCGGGCGGAAGGTGGCTTGTCGGGCCTTGCGCGAGGGCGGTGCCACAGCCGGTGCAGCGGGGCGGTGCAGGGTGCGGTGCAGAAGGGAAGCGGGCTGGTTGCGGTGAGGATGGCGAAAGGTAAAGGGCGGGTTACGCGGGCAGGATGGCGCGAAAGCTTTCCAAAAGCCTGAGCAGGGCGCGCGCCGGGATCAGAGAAAGCCGATCCAGCGGCCTGCGAGGAGGGTGGAGAGCCAGAGCAGCGCCGACAACCCGGCCATGAGGCGCAGCGCGGGCGGGGGCCTTGCCCCCGACAGCACCTGCGCCCATCCCCTGCTGCGCGTGACGAGGGCGGCGTTCAGCAGGGCGGCGGCAAGGAGGGCGAGCTTGATCCGGAAGGCGGGGTTGGTGGCGTATTCGGCCGGGTTCGCGGTGAAGAGGATGGCCCCGGTCAGGGCGGCGAGGGTGACCCCTGCGATGGCCATGCCGCGCAGAAGGGGTGCGATGGCGGGAAGCGGCGTGCGCGGGAAGGCCCCGGCGAGGCGCAGGTCGAGCGGGAGGATCGCGCCGATGAGCAGCGCGATGCCGAGGATGTGGGTGGCATTGACCAGCAGATAGGTCGTGGCGGAACGGCGCAGCAGGCCCGCCAGTGCGCTGTCGGCCAGAAGGTCGAGCATCAGCCGTCGATGCGTTCGGGGTAGAAATCGTAATCCGTGCCGTTCAGCGTGATGCGCACGGCCTTCATCAGCGGGGTGCCGTCGAGCGCGCGGTTGCCGAGGATGGTGACGGCGTCGCCCGGTTTCGCCGTGCCTTCCACGAAGCCCGCCCGTTCGGTGCGGCCGGGATTGCCGAGTTCGACCGTCCATTCGCGGCCCGACTCATCCGTCACGGTCAGTTCCGGGTGGGGCGGGGCGAGGAGATGGCGGTGATGGTGGCCTGAAGGGTGGTTTCCTCGGACTCGGCCCAGGACCAGCCGTGATGGGCGAAGCTGGGCGCGGCAAGGGTGACGGAGGCCCCGGCAAGGGCGGAGGCGAGGAGGAGGACGCGGAAGGGGGCGGGTTTCTTCATCTGTGGTGACCTTTGAAGCGCACACCCTACGGCCGCCCTACGGAAAGGCCCCGGTCGCAGGACCGGGGCCTTTCCATGCCCAGATATGGAAAACCCGTCCCGCGTCAGGCCCGGGACGGGGTCTTCGGCCCGCTCCCGCCCGCATCTCCGGCCTCCCCCCCCCCCCCCCCCCCGCCGGCGGGGGAGGGAGGGTGGGGCGGGCCTGCCCGGGGGGCGGCTTGCGGGGGGCCCTGGGGGCGGGCGCGGGGGGGGGTATGCCCCTAAATACCCCCGCTCTTGTTTCCCTTTGGCCCCGGGGGGTTTCGGATGATCCAGACACCGTTCTACCTGATCGACCGCGCGAAGCTGGCGCGGAACATGGCCGTGATGGATGAGTTGCGGCAGGGGTCTGGGGCGAAGGTGCTGCTGGCGCTGAAATGTTTTGCCACTTGGCCGGTGTTTGACCAGATGCGCGAGCATATGGACGGGACGACATCTTCGAGCCTGTATGAATTGCGGCTGGGGCGGGAGAAGTTCGGCAAGGAGACGCATGCCTATTCGGTGGCATGGCCGGAGCAGGAGATCGCGGAAGCGGTGGGCTATGCCGACAAGATCATCTTCAATTCCGTGGGCCAGTTGGAGCGGTTCGATAACCAGTCGGCCAGCATCGCGCGTGGGCTGCGGCTGAACCCTCGGTTTTCGACCAGCGGCTTCGATCTGGCCGATCCGGCGCGGCCTTTCTCGCGGCTGGGCGAATGGGATGCGGGCAAGATCGAGCGGGTGATGGACCGCGTTTCGGGCTTCATGATCCATTACAATTGCGAGAATGACGATTTCGACCTGTTCGACCGGCAGTTGACCCGGATCGAGGAGGAGTTCGGCGGCCTGCTGGCGCGGCTGAAATGGGTGAGCCTTGGCGGTGGGATCCATTTCACGGGCGAGGGCTATCCGGTGGCGAAGCTTGCGGCGCGGCTGCGCGCGTTTTCGGAACGCTTCGGGGTGCAGGTCTATCTGGAGCCCGGCGAGGCGGCGATCACGGGGGCGGCGTCGCTGGAGGTGACGGTGCTGGATGTGATGAACAACGGCAAGGATCTGGCGATCGTCGATTCCTCGGTCGAGGCGCATATGCTGGATCTGCTGATCTATCGGCAGGCGGGGAAGATGGAGGTTTCCGGCGATCATCCCTACATGATCTGCGGGAAATCCTGTCTGGCGGGGGATATCTTTGGCGAGTTCAACTTTCCCGCGCCGTTGAACGTGGGCGACCGGCTGAGCATCGCGGATGCGGCCGGATACACGATGGTCAAGAAGAACTGGTTCAACGGGGTGAAGATGCCGAGCATCGTCATCAAGGAGTTGGACGGGTCGATGACCGTGGCGCGGGAATTCGGCTATGCCGATTTTGCCGGGAACCTTGGCTAATTCTGCCGGTCTGTCCGGCCCTTCCTGAAGGGGGTGCTTTACCATGAAACGCAACGTTTTGATCATCGGCGCAGGCGGTGTGGCGCAGGTCGTGGCGCATAAATGCGCGCAGCATAATGACAGGCTGGGCGATCTGCATATCGCATCGCGAACGGTGGGGAAGTGCGAGGCGATCATCGCGTCGGTGCAGGCGAAGGGGGCGATGAAGGTTCCCGGCGTTTTCGCGGCGCATGCGGTGGATGCGATGGACAGCGCGGCGGTTGTCGCGCTGATCCGGCGGTTGGGGGTGGAGATCGTCATCAATGTGGGGTCGGCCTTCGTGAACATGCCGGTGCTGGAGGCCTGTATCGAGGCGGGGGTGGCCTATATGGACACGGCGATCCATGAGGACCCCGGCAAGATCTGCGAGACGCCGCCGTGGTATGGCAATTACGAGTGGAAGCGGCGGGAGCGGTGCAAGGCGGCGGGTGTGACGGCCATTCTGGGTGTTGGCTTCGATCCGGGTGTCGTGAATGCCTGGGCGCGGGTGGCGGAGGATGCGTTTCTGGACGAGATCAAGTCGATTGATATCGTCGATATCAACGCGGGGTCGCATGGGAAGTATTTCGCGACGAATTTCGATCCGGAGATCAATTTCCGCGAGTTCACTGGCACGGTTTATAGCTGGCAGGGCGGGAAGTGGCAGTCGAACAGCATGTTCGAGGTGGGCCGCGTCTGGGACATGCCGGTGGTTGGTGAGCAGAAGGCCTATCTGACGGGGCATGACGAGGTGCATTCGCTTTCGGCGCGTTATCCGGGGGCCGATGTGCGGTTCTGGATGGGGTTCGGCGACCATTACATCAACGTGTTCACGGTGCTGAAGAACCTTGGGCTTTTGTCGGAGAAGCCGGTGCGGACGGCGGAGGGGCTGGAGGTCGTTCCGCTGAAGGTGGTGAAGGCGGTGCTGCCCGATCCGGCCTCGCTGGCGCCGGGGTATACGGGGAAGACCTGCATCGCGACGATTGCGCGGGGGGTGAAGGACGGGAAGCCTGCGGAGGTGATGCTGTATAACGTGGCGGATCATGCCGAGGCGTTCGCCGAAGTCGGGTCGCAGGGGATTTCCTATACGGCCGGGGTGCCGCCTGTGGCGGCGGCTTTGCTGGTGGCGGAGGGGGCCTGGGATGTGGGGACGATGGTGAATGTGGAGGAGTTGGATCCGAAGCCGTTCATGAACCTGCTGAATGTCATGGGGTTGCCGAACCGGGTGAAGGATGCGGCAGGGGATCGGGAATTGGCGTTTTGATTTCGGGAGGGGTGGTGCGCGCGGAGCGCACACCCTACGGGGCGCACCGAACGGTGCGCCCTTTTGCGTTATGGCGTCAGGTCCATGTGCAGGGGGTGGTGGTCGGAGGCAGGGTTGGTGTTTTCGGCCCAGATGCGCCGGACCTTGGGGGCGAGGTCGGGGGTCAGGAAGATATGATCGAGTTGGCGGAGGCGGGTTTCGCCTGCGATCTGTTTAATATGGGTGTGGAGGTTCAGGCCTGCGGCGGGGTCGATCAGGCCATCGGCATAGCGCGCGGCGGGGTGGTAGGGGGTTTCGGGGATCAGCGCGCGGTATTCGGCGCTGCCGGGTTCCATGTTGAAATCGCCCGCCCAGATGGCGCGGGTGGGGTTCGGGGGTTCGGGTTCGGATTCCGTCCAGTTGCGGGAGTGTTCGTCGTCAGTCCCGCTCCACGGGCCGCCCTCAAGGGTGGGGTTTCCTAACACCTGTTTGAGAAAGGCGATCTGGTCGAGGCGTTCCTGAACGCCGACATGGGCGAGGTGGAGGTTGACCAGTTTGACGGGGCCGGAGGGGTGGGCGATCACGGCTTCCAACGCGGCGGTCTGGGTGTTGATGGGGTCCAGCATCCGGCGTTTGGGGAGGGGCCATGTGCGCGACCAGAGGATCGGCCAGCGGGAGAGGATCATCGGGCCGAACTGGCGGCGCTTGGTGCGTTCGTTCGGTAGCGCCATGTCGAAGGCGGGGGCGTAGACCATGTGGTGGTCAGGGAGGAGGTCGGCGAGGATCGCGGGTTGGTCGTCGTGCTGGGTGCGGGACCAGTAGCGGTCGACTTCCTGCACGGCGATCAGGTCGCGGTCGCGGATCGTGTCGGCGATGCGGGGCAGGCTGTAGAGCCCGTCCGCGCCAAAGCCGTATTGGATGTTCCAGGTGGTGAGCTTCATTGCGGCAGGCTAGCCGCGCCTTGCGCTTTCCACCAGTGCGTCGAAGCGGGCTTTTCTGGGGGCGAGGCGTTGGGCCAAGGCGGGGTCGGGGTCCACCGTGCCGCGCATCGGGAGGGGGGCGGAGAGGACGTCGGTGGAGGCACCGGCGGCCACGGCGGCGAGGCGGGCGGCGCCTGCGGGGCCGCCGATATCGCTGCGCGCGGGGAGGGCCACGGGTTCGCCGATGGCGGTGGCGATGAGGGTGGTCCAGAGGGTTGACCGCGTGCCGCCGCCGACGGCGACGAAGCGGTGGGGGATTGCGCCCACCTCACGCTGGGCGGCGATGCAATCGGCGAACTGGAAGGCGACGCCCTCCATCGTGGCGTAGCCCATCATCGCGCGGTCCACGCCGGGGTGGAGACCTTCGAGGCGGCCTGTGGCCTGTGGGCGGTTGGCGGGAGTGCGGATGCCGTTGAGGCAGGGGAGGAAGACGGGCGCTTCGGTCAGTTTTTGCGGCGGCATCGCCTCGGCCTCGCCCGCCAAAGTGGCGGCGGTGGTGGCGGAGAGGCGGGCTGTCCAGTCCAGTGCCGCCGTGGCGGACATGACGACGCCCATGGAGAGGAAGGTATCCGGCGCGGCGTGGGCGGAGGTGAGGATGGCGCGTTGCGGGCCGGGGTGGAAGGTGGCGTCGACGATGCAGGCGACGCCTGAGGTGCCGATGGTGAGGACCGCATCGCCGGGGCGGGCCGCGCCCGCGCCGAGGGTGGAGGCCATGTTGTCGCCAGCGCCTGCGGCGACGGGGATGTTGGGTTTGAGGCCCCAGCGTTGGGCGAGGGCGGGGCGGAGGTTGCCTGCGGCTTTCCATGCGCTGGTGATGGGGGGCAGGTGGGCCGGGTTCCAGCCTGCGAGTTCGCAGAGTTGGGTATCCCATTCCCCGGTGCGGCAATCCATGAGTTGCGTGCCGCCTGCGTCGGTGGGTTCGGTCGCGACTTCGCCCGTCAGGGCGAGGCGGACGTAATCCTTGGTGAGCAGGAGCATCCGCGCGTCGCGCAGGATGTGGGGTTCGTGTTTCGCGAGCCAGAGGAGTTTCGGCGCGGTGATGCCGGGGTCGGGGGTGCCGTTGGTGCGCTGGCCGATATCGGGGCAGCGTTGGAGGAGTTCGGCACATTCGGCGATGCTGCGCTGATCGTTCCAGAGGATCGCGGGGCGGAGGGGTTTCAGGGATTTGTCCAGCAGGAGGGCGCAGAGCATCTGGCCCGAGAGGCCGATGGCAGAGACGGCGGCCATTTCCTTTGGTGCCGTGCTGGCGAGGCGGTCGAGGCAGGACCAGACGGCGGCGACCCAATCGTCGGCGTCCTGTTCGGACCAGCCGACATGGGGGATGGAGACGGCGATGGGTTGCGCGGCATCGGCCAAAACGGTTTCGGCGTCCTGAAGGATGACGGCCTTCACGCCGGAGGTGCCAAGGTCGATCCCGATGGTGAGGGTCATGCGGATACCAGTGCGCGGGCGGTGTTTTCCTCGGTAACAAATGTGTCGATCAGGCCGAGGCCGAGGATGGCGCGGCAGACCGGGACCTTGTGCGCGCCGCCTGCAGCGAGGATCACGTTGGGGATGGCGCGCAGATCGGGGATGCCGATGCCGATGACCTTTTCGTTGATCGGGTGGTCGATGGGGTTTCCTGCCGCGTCGATCACGGTGCCGAGGATGTCGCCCACGCCGCCGGCGGCGCGGAGTTCGTCGATGGTGGTGCCGTTGGGCAGCGCGTCGCGCATCAGGAGCGAGCGTTTCGACAGATCGCCCGCCGCCATGGCCAGCGCATCAACGGCGCGGATGCGTTCGAGGATGTCGCGGAACACGTCAAGCTGCATGATCGTGTCGCGGCTTGTCGCGCTGCCGGCGTAGAGGGGGGCGGTGAAATAGCTGTGCTGCGCGCCGAGCAGATCGGCGAGGCGGGTGGTGATTTCGAAGCTGTTCAGATCGGAGCCGCGCGTCAGGCCGCCCATGACGGAGATCACCTCGAGATCCGGGCGTTCGAGGGCGGCGAGGAAGCGGGTGGCGATGTTCAGCGTGCCGCCCCATGACATGCCGAAGCTTTTCACCGCAGGATCGGCGAGGACTTCGGAGAGGAGGTTGCCGAGCGCCGCGCCGGTGATGGTTTGCACATCGCTTTCCTGTGCGGGGGCGGGGGCGACATAGGCCTGTTTCAGGCCGAACCTTTCACACAGCGCCTGTTCCAGATCGAAGCAGGCGGCGTAGGCGGTGTTGAAGGTGATGCGGACGAGGCCGACGCGATGCGCCTCGGACAGGGCCTTGTTCACGCGGAGGCGGGTGGCGCCGAGCTTTTCGGCGACCTTTTCCTGTGTCAGGCCTTCGACGTAATAGGCCCATGCCACCCGCGCGAGGAAGCGCTGTTCGGCGTCGATCTGGGGCAGTTTGGGGGCGCGCGCCATCCGTATCCTTTTATTTCACCGCGCCCATCGTGAGGCCGCGCACCAGATGCTTGGACGCGATCAGCGCGAAGATCAACACGGGGATGACGATCAGCGTCGAGGTGGCCATGATCTTTCCGTAGGGCACGTCATAGCCTTCCATGAAGGTGACGGCCATGGCGGGGGCGGTTTTCGCGGCCTTTGGCGCGAGGATGTAGGCGAAGAGGAGTTCGTTCCAGGAGAAGATGAAGGAGAGGATGGAGGAGACGGCCACGCCGGGCATGGCGAGCGGCAGGCAGATGGAGCGGAAGATACGCCATTGGGAGGCGCCCTCCAGCAGCGCTGCCTCATCCAGTTCGCGCGGGATGGAGCGGAATTGATCGGTGCAGATCCAGATGACGATGGGCAGGGTGAAGGTGAGATACATCAGGATCAGCGCGAGGTGGGTGTCGCGCAGGCCAAGCTCGCGGCTGAGCAGGAAGACGGGGAAGGCGAGGACGACGGGCGAGACGAAGCGGTTGGTGATGAACCAGAACCAGAGATCCTGCTTGCCGCGGAATTCGAAGCGGGCCAGCGCATAGGCGGCGGGCGTGCCGAGGATGACGGCGAGGGTGGTGGTGCAGGTGGCCACGATGATGGAGTTGATGAGCGAGATGCCGACGCGATCTTCGAAAAGCACCTCCCAGTAATTCGCCAATGTGGGGGTGAAGATCCAGGCGGGCGGGGATTGGAGGGCCACGACCTGTGTCTTCAGGCTGGTGGTGACCATCCAGTAGAAGGGGAAGATGCAGAAGGCGCAGATCGCGACCAGCAGCAGCCCTTCGGCCAGATAGGCGCGGCGTTGCAGGGGGGCGGCCATCAGTTCACCTCGCGGTAGAAGAAGCGGATATAGAGGCGGGCGAGGAAGATGGTGATCGCCAGCATGATGATGGCCTGAGCCGAGGCGAGGCCGATGTCGAATTGCCGGTTGCCGACACGTTCAATCAGGACGGCGATGAATTCGGTGGCGGCACCCGGCCCGCCGCGTGTCATGGTGAAGGGCATGTCGAAGAGTTTCAGCGTGTCGGCGGTGCGCAGGATCAGCACGGCGACGAGCGAGGGGATCAGGAAGGGAAGCTGCACATAGCGCAGGACGAGCCATTGGGATTTCGTCTCTAGCTGGGCGGCTTCTTCGATTTCCGGGGGCACGGTAGAGAGGCCCGCCAAGAGGACGAGGGCCACGAAGGGCGTCCATTGCCAGATGTCCCAGATGATGACGGCGATGAAGGCGTTGGTGGGATCGCCGATGAAGTTGATGGGATCGACGCCGAGCCAGCCCAGCATCTGGTTCACCACGCCGTATTTCTGGTTGAGCATGACCTGCGCCAGCAGGCCCACGACGGCATAGGTGGTGGCCATGGGCAGGACGAGCGAGAGGCGGGTGAGCGTCTTGAAGAAGGTCAGCCCGGGGCGGTGCAGGACGATGGCGATCAGCAGGCCGAGGGCGAGCTGGATCGGGACGGAGATCAGGAACAGCGTCGCGGTGCGGCCCATGGCCTGCCAGAAGGTGATGTCGGTCAGGACGTCGATGTAATTGTCGAGCCCGACAAAGCGCGACTGGGCCTGCTTGGTGAGGTTGAAGTAATGCAGGCTTTTCCAGACCGCATAGAGCAGCGGTGCGATCCCCACGATGAGCAGGGCGGCAACGGCGGGGCCGAGAAAGGCGATGACCGTCTTTCGTGGCACTTGGGCTGTCATTCGGGCGGTCCTTCCGGGTGGAAATCCCCGGCCCATGGCGGGCCGGGGGCATTGTCTTGAACGTCAGAGACTGTCAGCAGGCCGGATTACTGGGCCAGCGGCTTTTTGCCATCATAGTAGCCGGCTTCGGCGAGGACGGCTTCCATCTGTTCGCCGATGGTCTTTGCGCCCTCTTCGATGCTGACCTCGCCCAGCATCATCTTGGTGCCCCATTCCTGCACGATTTCCGTGATCGCGGGCCATTCGGCGAAGCGCGGACGGAATTCCGGCACGCCTTCCTTCCAGCTTTCCACCAGAGCGGGGATGAACTTGTAGGTTTCGGCGAGGGCCGGATCGGCATAGGCCGACTGACGGCCCGGGACGCCGCCCATTTCAAGATACTTGCCGGCGTTGGCCTTCGACGTCACCCACTGGATGAAGAGCCAGCCTGCGGCCTGTTCCGCCTCATCCGCCTGAGAGGCAACGGCGAGGGAGAAGCCGCCCAGCGCGGGCTTGCGGCCTGCGGGGCCGGTCGGTTCCGGGGCGATTTCGACGCAATCGGCCACGGTCGAGGTTTCGGGCGAAACCACGGTGGAATAGAAGGCCGACCATTCGGTGATCATCGCCACGTCGCCCTGCGCGAAGGCGTTGACGGTTTCGGCATGGTCATAGGCGACGATGCCATCGGGCATGAACTTCATCAGGTCCTGACGGAATTGCAGACCGGCCTGCGATTCGGGCGAGAGCAGGTTGGATTTGAATTCCGCGTTCAGGAAGGACCCGCCGAAGGGCCAGAGGAAGCGGGCGAAGCTGTCGGCGGACTGGGTTTCGTTGCGCTTGGACTGCAGGGCGTAGGCGTATTTGCCATCCTTGGTCAGCGCGGGGCCGTAGGTATCCATCACCTCTTGCCAGGTGGCGGGGGGTTTGTCGAAACCGGCGGCTTCCAGCATGCAGCGGTTGTAGAACATCAGGCCCGAGTAGTTATCGAAGGGCAGGCCGTAGTTCACGCCGTTCCACGAGCCGAAGGCATCGAGGATGAGCGGGAAGAAATCGGGCATGTCCAGTTCGGGATCGGCCAGTTCCGGGTTGTTGATGAAGGTTTCGGACGGCACGACCCAGCCGTTTTCGGCGAAGTTGCCCATCCAGACGAGGTCGATCAGCGCGATGTCGAGATCGCCGCCCGCGGCGAAATCGCGGACCTGTTCGCCCAGCGCGTTTTCATAGGGAACGACGGTGTAGTTGACCTTGATCCCCGTCGCGGCCTCGAAATCCGGGAGCATCTTGATCGCGGCGTTGTAGCCGGGGCGATCGAGGAAGAGCACCTCGAGTTCGGTTCCGGCATAGGGTTTGGCGGCTTCTTCCAGCGTCCAGGCCTGCGCCTGACCACCGATGGCGAATGCCGACGCGGCAAGCGCCAGCGCACTGACGTGCATCTTGAGTTTCATGGTTTCCTCCCAGCGGTTGAGCGTTTTTGAACGGTTGACTTCCATTTGTAACGATTAGCATATAAATGTATCGCAAGCGCATCCTGTCAACGGGAAAATGCGCAGGTCGCGGAAGGGGAGGGTCGGCGGATGGCCGAGGTGAAGCTGGTCGATGTGAACAAGTTCTATGGCGGCCAACAGGCGCTGCATGGGGTGAGCCTTGATATTGCCGACGGGGAATTCGCGGTTTTCGTGGGGCCGTCGGGATGCGGGAAAAGCACTCTGCTGCGGTCGATCGCGGGGCTGGAATCGATCAGCGGGGGGACGATTTCGATTGGCGGGCGGGATGTTTCGGGGCTTGCGCCATCGGAGCGGGACGTGGCGATGGTGTTCCAGTCTTACGCGCTGTATCCGCATATGACGGTGCGCGAGAACATGGATTTCGGGATGAAGATCAACAACTTCACCCCGGCGGATCGCGAGCGGCGAATCGCCGAGGCGGCGCGGGTGTTGCAGTTGGAGCCCTATCTGGACCGCAAGCCTTCGCAATTGTCGGGCGGGCAGCGGCAGCGGGTGGCGATCGGGCGGGCGATCGTGAAGCAGCCGAAGGTGTTCCTGTTCGATGAACCCCTGTCGAACCTTGATGCCAAGCTGCGGGTGCAGATGCGGGTGGAGCTGGAGGCGCTGCATTCGGAGCTGAAGGCCACGATGATCTATGTGACGCATGATCAGGTTGAGGCCATGACGATGGCCGACAAGATCGTGGTGCTGCAGGCGGGGCGGATTGAACAGGTGGGCAGCCCGATGGAGCTGTATCATCGCCCGCGCACGGAATTTGTCGCCGGGTTCATCGGCGCGCCGAGCATGAATTTCCTCGATATCCGTTCCGTGGGTGGTCGCATCACCTGCGGGGAGGCGGTGATCGGGACAGCCGCACCCGTGCCGGGCGCGGTGCGGCTGGGAATACGGCCTGAGCATATGGGGCTGGTGGCCCCCGGTGCGGGCGAGATGGATGGCACGGTGGTGCTGCGCGAGACGCTGGGCGGGGATGCCTATCTGTATGTGCGCACGGCGGCCGGGCAGGTGGTGGTGCGCGCCGATGGGGATACGACCTTGGATCACGGTGATTCGGTCGGGTTGTCGATGCCTGCGAATCGGCTGCATCTGTTTGGCGCGGATGGGGTGACCCTGTCTTCGGGGGGTGTGGCGGTATGAGCATGGCGGAATTGATCGCGGGCGCGGTGGCCCGGTCGGCCACGGTGGCCGAGGTTGTGGTGGGGCGCGGGGTGCTGGCGGAGACGGGCGACCTGTTCCGGCGGCAGTTTCCGGGCGATCTGGCCTGTATCATCGCGGATGAGAACACGTGGAAGGCGGCAGGGGCTGCGGTGGAGGCATCGTTGCAGGCGGCGGGGGTGACGGTGCGGCGGCATGTATTGCCGGGCAAGCCCCGGCTGAAGCCGACGGTGGAACTGGCGGACAGGCTGCGCGATGTGCTGGCCACGGATGGGGCGGTACCGGTGGCGGTGGGATCGGGCGTGATCAACGATGTGGTGAAACACGCGGCGTTCGGCCTTGATAGAGCCTATCTGTGCGTGGGCACGGCGGCGAGCATGGATGGCTATACCTCGGCCGGGTCGCCCCTGTCGGACAAGGGGTTCAAGAAGACGATCCAGTGCCGCCCCGCCAAGGCGGTGATCGGGGATCTGGATGTGATCGCGGCGGCGCCTGCGGAAATGACGGGCTGGGGCTATGGCGATCTTGCGGGGAAGGTGCCTGCCGGGGGCGACTGGATCATCGCGGATGCGCTGGGGATCGAGGCGGTGGATGATGTGGCCTGGCCCTTGGTGCAGGGGGGGCTGCGCGGCTGGCTGGGGGCGGCGGATGCGATTGCCAAGGGGAACCGGGACGCGCTGGAAGGGTTGTTCGCCGGGCTGACGCTGGTGGGGCTGGCGATGGAGTTGCACGGATCATCGCGGCCTGCATCGGGGGCGGATCACCAGATCGCGCATCTGTGGGAGATGGATGACCTGAAGTTCGGCGGCGAACGGGTGAGCCATGGGGCCTGCGTGGCGGTGGGCTGCGTGATGGCGCTGCGGTTGTTCGACTGGCTGCTGCGGCAGGATCTGGCGCGGCTGGATGTGGCAGCGGCGGTGGCGGCGGCACCGTCGCTGGGCGTGAAGATCGCGGCCATTCATGCGGCCTTTGGCCCCGGCGAGATTGCCGCCCGGGCGGTGGAGGAAGTGCGGGCCAAGCATGTGGAAGGCGCGGCGCTGCGCGCCCGGCTGGAGCGGGTGCGGGATGGCTGGCCCGTGCTGGCCGGGCGGCTGCGGGGGCAGGTTCTGCCGCCCGAGGTGATGGTGGACATGCTGCACCGGGCGGGTGCGCCTGCGGAAGCGGCCGAGATCGGCGTGGGGCGCGATTACCTGCGGCGAACCACGCTGAACGCGCGGTTCCTGCGCAGCCGCTATACGGTGCTGGATTTGCTGGACGAATGCGGGATGTTGGAGGCGGCGGTGGAGGCTTCGCTTCCGGCCGTGCAGCGGAAGGAGGGGCGCGCATGAGTTACGCGGAACAGGTGGGGCGCGCGGCGGAGGAGTTGCGCGTCGCGGCGGCGGGGGTGGACCCTGCCGCGCTGGCCGGGATGGTGGAGGAGTTGGCGGGTGCTGCGCGCGTGGTCTGTTACGGCGTGGGCCGTGAGGGGCTGATGATGCGGGCGCTGGCGATGCGGCTCTATCACATGGGGCTGGATGCGCATGTGGTGGGGGATATGTCTTGCCCGCCGGTTGGGTCTGGCGACCTGCTGGTGGTGAGCGCGGGGCCGGGGGATTTTTCCACGGTGCGCGGTTTGATGGGGGTGGCAAAGGGCGCGGGGGCGCGGGTGGCCTGTGTCACGGCGCAGCCGGGGGCGGCGGTGCCTGCGGGATCGGACCGGGTGCTGGTGATCCCGGCGCAGACGATGGCGGATGACACGGGGCCGAGCGTGGCGAGTGTGCTGCCGATGGGATCGCTGTTCGAGGGGGCGCAGTATCTGGTGTTCGAGATGCTGATCCTGATGCTGCGGGATCGGCTGGGGGTGGCCCCCGAGGCGATGCGCGCGCGGCATACCAATCTGGAGTGACGGGTATGGCGGAATGGCAGGAGCGGTTTTCGCTGGCTGGGCGCAAGGCATTGGTGACGGGCGCGAGCAAGGGAATCGGGTTCGAGATCTGCAAGGTCTTTGCCGATGCGGGGGCGGATATCGTTGCCGTGGCGCGGGATGCGGGCGGGTTGCTGGAGGTGCAGCGCGCGGTGGAGGCACGGGGGCGGCGCTGTCTGGTGATCGAGGCCGAGATGGGCACGGCGGAGGGGCCGGTGAAGGCGGCGCGGGAGGCGCTGGAGGCCTGGGGGACCATCGACATTCTGGTGAACAACGCGGCGATTGCGCGGATTGCGCCTGCGGTGGACCTGACGCTTGCGGATTGGGATGAGACGATGGCGGTGAATGTGCGCGCGCCCTTCCTGCTGGCGCAGGCTTTGGGGCCTGCGATGATTGCGCAGCGCTGGGGGAAGGTGATCAACATATCGTCGCAAACCGGGGTGATCGCGCTGGATGACCATGCGGCCTATGCCACGTCGAAGGGGGCGTTGAACGCGCTGACCAAATCGCTGTGCGCGGAATGGGCGCGGCACAATGTGCAGGTGAATGCGATTTGCCCCACGGTGATTCTGACGCCGATGGGCAAGGCCGTGTGGGGACCCGAGGAAAAGGGCGGGCCGATGCGCAATACCACGCCCGCGCGGCGCTTTGGCGAGACGGTGGAGGTGGCGGATATGGCGCTGTATCTGGCCTCGCCCGCGACGGGGCTGGTGAACGGGGCGATCATGATGATCGAGGGGGGTTATTCCAGTGTCTGACGATCTGCGGGACGCGGAGGCCGCGTTCCTGCGCTATGAGGCGGTGCGGGCAAGGCTGCCTGCGGCGCGGTTTCCGGCGGAGCCTGTCTTTGCGCGCGATCTGGGCGAGGTGGCGGATCGGTGGGATGGGTTCGTGCTGGATGCGTTCGGCGTGCTGAACGTGGGGGAAACGCCGATCCCCGGTGCGGTGGCGCGGATGGCGGAACTGCGCGCGCGGGGAAAGAAGCTGTGCGTGCTGACCAATGCGGCGAGTTACACGCGGGCCGAGGCTTTGGTGAAGTATCGGCGGCTGGGGTTTGACTTCACCGAGGATGAGGTGGTGTCCAGCCGCGATGTGGCGGTGAGCCGGATCGGGCTGCTGATGCCCGGCGCGCATTGGGCGGCGATTGCGGCCGAGGGGGACGGGTTTTCCGATATTCCGGGGCGCGTGGGGGATGCGGTGGCGGATCCTGCGCTGTTCGATGTGGCGGATGGGGTTTTGTTCCTGTCATCGGCGCGGTGGACCCCTGCCCTGCAGGCGCGGCTGATGGAGGCCATGGCGCGGCGGCCCATTCCGATTGTGGTGGCGAACCCCGATCTGGTGGCGCCGCGCGAGGATGGGTTGTCGCAGGAGCCGGGGCTGTTTGCCCATGCGGTGCTGGATGCGGTGGGGGGCGTGGCGCATTGGTATGGCAAGCCCTTTGCCGACGGATTCCACGATGCCTGCGCGCGGACGGGGTTGGCGCCGGAGCGGTTGGCGATGGTGGGGGATACGCTGCATACCGATGTGCTGGGGGGCCGCGCGGCGGGGATGGGCGCGGTGCTGGTGGCCGATCATGGCCTGTTTGCCGGGCGGGATGTGCGGGATTACATCGCGCGGTCGGGCATCGTGCCGGATGCGGTGGTGGCGACGACATGACGCGCGGCGGCGGCGGGGGTTGCTAGGGGGCGGCCTGTCGTGCCTTACTCGGCCCATGGCGCGGCGGGGGTGATGGCCCGCCCGCCCTGTATGGTAACGAGTTGGAGCCGCCGATGAATCCCTATCAATCGCTGGATCAGCGGTATTTCTGGTCGCCCGCCGTGGCGCAGAAGAACATGTTCGACATAGAGCGGCTGTGGGAGCCGAAGTTCCGGATCGGGCCGCGGATGCCGGTGGCGACCTTCGGGTCGTGCTTTGCGCAGCATATCGGGCGGGCGCTGAAGGGGCGGGGGTTCAATTGGATGGATGCCGAGCCCGCGCCGGCCGGATTGCCGGCGGATGTGGCGAAGACCTTCGGCTTTGGCGTCTTTTCGGCGCGGACGGGCAATATCTATACCGCCTCGCTGCTGGCGCAGTGGGTGGGTTGGGCGCTGGGTGACAGCGCCCCGCCCGAGGAGGTGTGGGAAAAGGACGGGCGGTTCTACGATCCGTTCCGCCCGGTGATCGAACCCGGCGGCTTTGCCACGGTGCAGGAGATGCTGGCCGGGCGCGAGATGGCGATCGAGGCGTTCCGCCGATGCATCACCGAGGCGCGGGTCTTTGTCTTTACGCTGGGCCTGACGGAAAGCTGGTTCCATGGCGAGGCGGGCCATGAATACCCGATGTGCCCCGGAACGGCGGGGGGCAGCTTTGACGCGGATCGGCATGTGTTCCGCAATCAGGATTATGTCTTTGTCCGGCAAAAGCTGGTGGAGGCGATCAAGCGGATGCGGAAGGCCAATCCCCGGCTTTCGGTGCTGCTGACGGTGTCGCCGGTGCCGTTGACGGCGACGATGTCGGGCAATCATGTGCTGCTGGCGACGATGGAATCGAAATCGGTGCTGCGGGCGGTGGCGGGAAGTGTCAGCCGGGCGCTGCCTTTCGTGGATTATTTCCCGTCATACGAGATCATCAGTGCCACCCCCTTTCGCGGCACCTTCTTCGAGGCGAACCAGCGCGGCGTGAACCCGGCGGGGGTGGCGCATGTGATGGACATGTTCTTTGCCTGCCTGACGGCGAAATATCCGCTGACCGAGGTGAAGGCCCGGGCCGGGGGCAAGGCGACGGGCGATGTCGCCTGCGAGGAGGCGCTTCTGGCGGCCTTCGGCACGGGAAAGGGGGCCTGAGCGATGCGGATCTGCGTGATCGGCAACAGCCATGCCGGTGCCATAAAGGAGGGGTGGGACCGGATCGCGCCGGATCATCCCGGCGTGGCGATGCAGTTTTTTGCGGCGGCGCGGCGGGGCATGGAAGGGCTGCGCCGGACCGAGGGGAGGTTGATCGCGGGGAATGCGCGGCTTGAACGCGACATGGCCCTTTCGAGCGGCGGCATGACCGAGATCGACCTTGCGGCCCATGACCTGTTCCTGCTGATCGGGCTTGGCCTGCGGGTGCATCCCTTTGACCAGAGGCTGAGCCAGCAGGTCCGCGATGCGATGGCAGCGGAGCTGGCACAGTGCTTTGCCTTCAGGCTGGCGCGCGGGATCCGGGCCGGGACTGCCGCGCCGATTCTCGTTCTTCCGGCGCCTTTGCATGCTGTGCCGCCGGAAGGCGGAGGGAAGGCGACGCGCGCGCGGGATTACGACGCCTGTCTGAGCCGGACCGAGGACCTGGCCGCCATCGAGGGCCTGCGCGTTCTGGGGCAGCCTGTGGAAACGCGCCCCAATGGCTGGGCCACGGGGCCGGAATGGAGCGTGGGTTCAAGACGCCTTGGGGCGGTTGTCGGCGCGGCCGGGAAGGCCGCTCATCCCGAGGGCGAGCGCATTCACATGAACGCGGATTTCGGGGCAATGTGGCTTTCCACGATCCTTGCCGATCTGGCAGAGAGCGTCGCGCCCTTGCGATGATCTGGAAAGTGGTGAGCCGGACAGGATTCGAACCTGTGACCCGCTGATTAAAAGTCAGCTGCTCTACCAACTGAGCTACCGGCCCCACGAGGGGGGTGATTAGTGGCCGCGCGCGGGGGGGTCAAGGGCAAAAAATGCACGGCTCTGGATAATTCGGGGGGGCGGGCGTATATGGGCGGGCATGATGGAAACGCGCGCCCCTGAGGGCCTGCCCTTCATGAAAATGCATGGGCTTGGCAATGACTTCGTCGTTATCGACTCGCGCGGGGGCGGGGCGGCGGCGGCTGGCCGGGTGACGCCCGCGCTGGCGCGGGCGCTGGGGGACAGGAACCGGGGCGTGGGGTTCGACCAGCTGGCCGAGATCCGCGACGCCGAGGGGGCGGATTTCGCGCTGGATTTCTGGAACAGCGATGGCAGCCGGGCCGGGGCCTGCGGGAATGCGACGCGCTGCGTTTCGGATTACGTGATGCGGCAGACCGGCAAGGCGGCGGTGACGCTGATCACGGCGCGCGGCGGGCTGTCGGCGGTGCGGCGGGGGGATGGGCTGGTTTCGGTGAATATGGGGCCGCCCGTTCTGGACTGGCGCGAGGTGCCGGTGGCGCGCGAGGTGGATCTGCTGCACCTGCCGCTGGAGGGCGATCCGGTGGCGGTGGGGATGGGGAACCCGCATGCGGTGTTCTTTGTGCCGGATGCCGAGGCGGTGGATGTGGCCGGGCGCGGGCGCGCGGTGGAGCATGACCCGCTGTTTCCGGCGCGGACGAATGTTGAATTCGCCTCGATCCTCGGGCCGGATCATCTGCGGATGCGGGTGTGGGAGCGGGGGACGGGGATCACCTTGGCCTGCGGGTCGGGGGCCTGTGCAACCGCCGTTGCCGCGCATCTGCGCGGGCTGACGGGGCGGCGCGTGGTGATGGATGTGGATGGCGGGCGGCTGGAGCTGGACTGGCGCGAGGATGGGGTCTGGATGACGGGGCCTGTGGCGCATGTGTTTGACGGCTGGCTGAGCCCGGAGTTTCTGGCGGCTGCGGGATGAGTGCGCCTGTATTCGCAACGCTGGGCTGCCGTCTGAACGCCTATGAGACGGAAGCGATGAAGGAGCTTTCCGCCGCTGCGGGGGTGGAGAATGCGGTGGTGGTCAACACCTGCGCGGTGACGGCCGAGGCGGTGCGGAAGGCCAAGCAGGAAATCCGGCGGCTGAGCCGCGAGCATCCGGGGGCGACGATCATCGTCACGGGATGTGCGGCGCAGACGGAGCCGGAGACTTTCGCGGCGATGCCCGAGGTCGCGCGAGTGATCGGCAATCACGAGAAAATGCAGGCGGAGACGTGGCAGGGTCTGCGCGCGCCCGACCTGATCGGGGTGACCGAGAAGGTGCAGGTCGATGACATCATGTCGGTGCGTGAGACGGCCGGGCATCTGATCGACGGGTTCGGGCGGCATCGGGCCTATGTGCAGGTGCAGAACGGGTGCGATCATCGCTGCACCTTTTGCATCATCCCCTATGGGCGCGGGAATTCGCGGTCGGTTCCTGCCGGTGTGGTGGTGGAGCAGATCAAGCGGCTGGTGGACCGGGGGTTCAACGAGGTTGTTCTGACGGGGGTGGACCTGACATCCTGGGGCGCGGATCTGCCTGCGCAGCCCCGGTTGGGCGATCTGGTGATGCGGATTTTGCGGCTGGTGCCGGATCTGCCGCGTTTGCGGATTTCGTCGATCGACAGCATCGAGGCGGATGAGGCGCTGATGGGGGCGATTGCGACAGAGCCGCGCCTGATGCCGCATCTGCATCTGTCCTTGCAGGCGGGGGATGACCTGATCCTGAAGCGGATGAAGCGGCGGCATCTGCGGGATGACGCGATCCGGTTCTGCGAAGAGGCGCGGCGGTTGCGGCCGGATATGGTTTTCGGCGCGGATATCATCGCGGGGTTTCCGACGGAAACGGAGGAGATGTTCGCGCGGTCTGTCGATCTGGTGCGGGATTGCGGGCTGACGTTTCTGCATGTCTTTCCGTTTTCCCCCCGCAAGGGGACGCCCGCCGCGCGGATGCCGCAGGTGAAGGGGCCTGTGGTGAAGGAACGCGCGGCGCGGTTGCGGGCGGTGGGGGAGGCCGCGCTGGCGGCGCATCTGGCGGCGCAGGTGGGAGTTTCGCACCGCGTGCTGATGGAAGGCCCGCGCATGGGGCGGACGGAGCAGTTCACCGAAGTGGAGTTCGGCGCCGATCAGCCGGAGGGGCAGATCGTGACAGCGCGGATTACGGGGTTCGCGGGCGGGCGGTTGGTGGCCTAACGGCGGATCGTGTCGCCCGGTTGCAGGGTTGGGGTGAGTTCGATCACCTCGCCCCCGATCACGCCTTCATGCTTGCCCGCGATGATTTCCGCCGCGCGGCGGCCGATCTCCAGACGGCAGGCATCCATGGTGGCAAGGCGGCGGGGAAGACCGTCGAGGAGTTCGACACCGTTGAAACCGGCAAGGCCGATCTTGCCGGGCACGTCGATCCCTTTATCCAGACAGTAGAGCAGGCCCCCTGCCCCGATCATGTCGTTGGAATAATAAAGGAAATCGACATCCGGGGTGCGTTTCAGGACGGTTTCCGTCATTTCGCGGCCCTTCAGCAGGGCAGAGCCGCCGGAATAGAATTCACGGTCGGCCAGTTCCAGCCCGGCCTTGCGGAGTGCCTCTTCAAAGCCCTCCAGCCGTTTCCGCGCGCGGTGGTCATAGGGCATCATGGTGCCGCAAAAGGCGATGCGGCGGTAGCCTGCGGCGATGATCGCCTCGGCCATCTGCCGCCCGGCGCGGCGGTGCGAGATGCCGACGGCGCTGTCGACCGCCTCGCCATCAATATCCATGATCTCGACGATGGGGATGCCGGCCTGTGCCAGCATGGCGCGGGAGGCCTCGGTATGTTCCAGCCCCGCGACGATCATGCCCGAGGGGCGCCAAGACAGCATTTCGTAGATCACCGCCTCTTCCCGTTCGGGCGAATAGTTGGTGACGCCGACGACGGGCTGCAGGCCGGTATCTTCCAGCATGTCGGAGATGCCGGTGAGCACCTCGGGGAAGACCATGTTGGAGAGGGAGGGGATGATGACGCCGACAAGGTTGACGCGTTGGGAGGCGAGGGCGCCGGCGATCTTGTTCGGGACATAGCCGAGGGCGCGCGCGGCCTCCAGCACGCGTTCGCGGGTGGAGTCTGAGACATCGCCGCGATTGCGCAACACGCGACTGACCGTCATCTCGCTTACGCCCGAAGCTTCGGAGACGTCGCGAAGCGTGAGGGTGCGGCGAGGGTCAATCACGGGGGGTTTGGTCACAGGGAATGGTCCTGAACTGCATGTGTCGGGCCATTGTTAGCCCTAAACTATCCCCTTGTCCAAGGGCGCTTGATGGGTTATGTTACCGCTAACAGCCATCGGCTGAAACATATCCTGCGCGTCCTGCAAGCTCTCAACCCAGACGCAACGGACACGAGGGGGGAGTGGTGGGCCAAAAATTCACTTCCCCCTTTTTCTTTTTCAAACGTCAGTAGTGATAGCGCAGTTGCGATATTTCCAGCTGCTGCGCGTCGCCTTTCCCGGTGACGCGATAGACCATCCGATGTTCATCCGTGATGCGACGTGACCACCATCCCGACAGGTCACCCTTGAGCGGTTCCGGTTTTCCGATGCCGGTAAAGGGTGCGCGACAGGCTTCCTTGATGAGGGTGTTGACGCGGTCAAGCGTCTTTCGGTCACCTTGGGACTGCCAGAAGAGGTAGTCTTCCCAAGCGTCATCCGAAAAGAGAAGCCGCATCGGTCAGTCTTCGATAAGGGTACGTTCGGTGCCTTTGCCAGCATCCAGTTGCGCGATGGAGCGGCGGAGACGGGCTGCATTCTCTGGGCTTTGCAGCAGATGCAGGGTTTCGGAAATCGCGTTCCATTCGTCCAAGGAGATGACGACGACAGACTCGCCCTTGCGGCGCGTGACCACGATTTCGCTACGGTCCTGAATGACACGATCCATCACGTCTTTCAGATTGGCCCGCGCGTCGGTGTAGGTGATGACGTCCATCATATCCTCCGGTCCGCTGTGAATATGTACAGGAAATTGTGCAAGTCAAGGAGGCGTCGGGACAGTTACTGTTGCACCATCCCCTGTTTTCGCGCATCAAGGCGGCGTGTGGTCCCGTAGCTCAACGGATAGAGCGTCCCCCTCCTAAGGGGAAGGTTGCAGGTTCAAGTCCTGCCGGGATCGCCAGTTTCCACCATGTCGGTTTCGGGGTGCGGGTGGCCGGGTGTCGCATTGACCCCTGCCCCGTCTGGCGCGACCTATGGGGAAACGAAGGGAGGCCCCCATGGCAAGCGTGGTGGACGAGATCGGCGGAGAGCCGGTCGTGCGGTCGCTGGTGGAACGGTTCTACGACATCATCGAGACGGCACCCGAAGGGGCGCGGATCCTGGACCTGCATTTTCAGGGGCATGGGCTGGCGCATGTGCGGGTGGAGCAGTTCGATTTCCTCTGCGGGTTCTTTGGCGGGCGGCGGTATTATGCGGAGCGCCACGGGCATATGAACCTGCGCGAGTTGCATGCGCATGTGCCGATCAGGTTGCAGGATGCGGAGGATTGGCTGGGCTGCATGGCCCGCGCTTTGGATGACACGGGAATCCACGGCCCCGCGCGGGCCCGGATCGACACGGCCTTTGACCGTGCCGCCCGGATGCTGGTGAACGTCTAGAAATCGAGGTTTTCGACGTTCAGCGCGTTCTGCTGGATGAATTCGCGGCGGGGTTCGACGACGTCGCCCATCAGTTTGGTGAAGATGTCGTCAGCCTCGGCCAGATCATCGACCTTGACCTGCAGAAGGGTGCGGGCGTCGGGATCGAGCGTGGTTTCCCAGAGCTGTTCGGGGTTCATCTCGCCCAACCCCTTGTAGCGTTGCAGGGAGAGGCCCTTTTCGCCTTCGGCGAGGATGGATTTCAGAAGGTCTGTAGGGCCATAGACCATCTGTTCGCGATCCTTGCGGATCAGGCGGGCGGGATCGCGGTAGTATTCGCGCTGGTTGGCCGCGACGGAGGAGAGTTTGCGCGCCTCGCCCGAGCGGAGGACGGCACCGTCGAGGGTGCGCAGTTCTTCGACCCCGCGCAGGATGCGCGAGAGGCGGATGCCGTGGTCCTGGGTGATGCGGCCGGACCAGCCTTTTTCGTATTCGGCGGCGACGAGATCCAGTCGGTGGGCGACCTGATCGGCGACGGCCTGAAGATCGGCGTCGGCGCGGCCGGGATCGAAGGCCCCGGCAAGGGCGGCCTGTTCAAGGATGTTTCTGGGGTAATGCGTCGGGAAGGCATCCAGCACGCGGCGGAAGCTGCGCGCGCCTTCGATGACGCGGGCAAGGTCGGCCCCGGCGATTTCCTGACCGTCGTTCAGGCGGAGGACGGCCCCTTCGATGCCCATTTCGACGAGGTAATCTTCCAGCGCGGCCTGATCCTTGAGATAGACCTCGGATTTCCCGCGCGAGACTTTGTAGAGCGGGGGCTGGGCGATGTAGAGATAGCCGCCTTCGATCAGTTCCGGCATCTGGCGGAAGAAGAAGGTCAGCAGAAGCGTGCGGATATGCGCGCCATCCACGTCGGCGTCGGTCATGATGACGATCTTGTGGTAGCGGAGTTTCTTGATGTCGAATTCATCGCGCCCGATGCCGGTGCCCATGGCGGTGATCAGCGTGCCGATTTCCTGTGACGACAGCATGCGGTCAAAGCGGGCGCGTTCGACGTTCAGGATCTTGCCGCGCAGGGGAAGGACGGCCTGATTGGAGCGCGAGCGGCCCTGTTTGGCGGAGCCGCCTGCCGAGTCACCCTCCACCAGGAAGAGTTCGGATTTGGCGGGATCGCGTTCCTGACAATCGGCCAGTTTGCCGGGGAGGGAGGCCACGTCGAGCGCGGTCTTGCGCCGGGTCAGTTCGCGCGCCTTGCGGGCGGCTTCGCGGGCGAGCGCGGCCTCGATGATCTTGCCGACGATGATCTTGGCGGGGCCGGGGTTTTCTTCGAACCATTCGGCCAGCTTTTCATTCACGAGGTTTTCGACGGCGGGACGGACTTCGGAGGAGACCAGTTTATCCTTGGTCTGGCTGGAGAATTTCGGATCGGGCACTTTCACCGACAAGACGCAGGTCAGGCCTTCGCGGGCGTCGTCGCCGGTGAAATCGACCTTTTCCTTCTTCGCGATCCCCGAGGATTGGGCATAGGCGTTGATCGTGCGGGTCAGCGCGCCACGGAAGCCCGCAAGATGGGTGCCGCCATCCCGCTGGGGGATGTTGTTGGTGAAGGGAAGCACGGTTTCGTGGTAGGTGTCGTTCCACCACATCGCGATTTCCACGCCGATGCCGTTCTTTTCGCCCAGCATGTAGATGGGTTCGGCCATGACGGAGGTTTTGGAGCGATCAAGGTATTTGACGAATTCCTTGACGCCGCCTTCGTAGAACAGCTCGGTATGGAGCGGTTCGGCGGGGCGTTCGTCTTCGATGATGATGCGGACGCCGGAATTGAGGAAGGCGAGTTCGCGCAGGCGGGTTTCCAGCGTCTTGAAGCTGTATTCAAGGTTGGAGAAGGTGCCATCGGGCGTGTTCGTCTTGGCTGATGCCAGAAAGCGCACCTCGGTTCCGCGCTGGCCGGGGGCGGGGCCGATTTCGTGGACGTGAACGACGCATTCGCCATGTTCGAAGCGGGCGCGGTATTCGGTGTCGTTGCGCCAGACCGTCAGTTCCAGCCATTCCGACAGGGCGTTGACGACCGAGACGCCGACGCCATGCAGACCGCCCGACACCTTGTAGGCGTTGCCGCCTTCGTCGGTGTTGTTGAATTTGCCGCCGGCGTGAAGCTGGGTCATGATGACCTCGGCCGCCGAGACGCCCTCTTCGGCGTGGATGTCGACGGGGATGCCGCGCCCGTTGTCGCGGACGGAGACGCTGGAATCGGCGTGGATCTTCACGGTGACGGCGGTGGCGTGGCCTGCCAATGCCTCGTCAATGCCGTTATCCACCACCTCATAGACCATGTGGTGCAGACCCGAGCCATCGTCGGTATCGCCGATATACATGCCGGGGCGTTTGCGGACCGCCTCCAACCCCTTGAGAACCTTGATGGAATCGGCGCCGTATTCGGCGGGTTTCTTCGCGGCTTCGGCCATAGGTCGGGCATCCCTTGAATTGCCCGCGATTTATAGCGGGGCGGGTGGGGAATGTCACGCCTTGGACACAAGATATTGCGTCAGGTGAAGGGGATGACCAGCCCGACCAGGATGAGGAGAATGCCCGATCCGATGTTCATGCGGCGGATGTTTTCGGGGCTGGAGAGGAGGCGGCGCGCGCGATCGAGGAACCAGGCGAGGCCGAGGTTGCCGAGCATGGGGATGAAGGCGGAAATCGCGATGATGGCGGCGATGTCGAGGGGCCGCAGCGCGCCCAGATCGAAAAAGCCGGGCAGCGCGCCCATGTAGAAGAGGATCGCCTTGGGATTGCCGATCACGGCGGCGACGCCGACCGAGAAGCCCGCCCAGATGCCCGGCCTTGTCAGGCGCGAGTCGGCGTTCGGCGTGGTGGCGGGTTTGCGGATGAGCATGACGCCCATGACAAGGAAGATGACGGAAGCCACCCAGCGCAGGATGGCGAGGTAATCGCCATAGACGCTTTGCACCCATGTCAGGCCGAGGATGGCCATGAGCGGCCAGACCAGATCGCCCAGCGCCACGCCCACGGCAAGCGGCCAGGCGCCCGCCATGCCGCCCGAGAGGGCGCGGGCGATGAGCGCCACCCAGACCGGGCCGGGAACCGCCCAGAGCGCGGCCATGCCGCCTGCGTAGAGAAGGAGTTGGTAGGCGGTGACGGTCATTTCGGATCCGGGAGCGTGAGGGTGCCATCGGTGGCGAGCGGCCAGAAGGGATTCATGGCCACTTCCCAGACATGGCCATCGGGATCGGCCCAATAGCCGGAATAGCCGCCCCAGAAGACCTTTTCAGGTGCTTTCAGCGCGGTGCCGCCTGCGGCGATGGCGGCGGCAAAGGCGGCGTCCACCTCGCCTTCGGTCGCGAAGTTCTGGGCGAGGGTGACGGATCCGGTGCCGAGGGGCGTGCCGGGGCGGCCCTGATCCTTGGCCAGATCATCCATGCCGAACAGGGCGAGGGCCTGACCATGCAGTTGGAAGAAGGCGACGCCCGGCTGGCTTTCGGGATGTTCCTGCCAGCCAAGGCGGGCATAGAAGGCGCGGGCGGTAGGCAGGTCACGCGTGCCGAGCGTGATGAGGGTGATGCGCTGAGGCGTCATGTTTCGCTGACCTTTGACATGCCGCCCTCTTCGACGACGGCGAAGCTTTGCGCCCTGTTTCCGAGACTGTCAAACAGGCCGGGTTCGGTGCCTGTCATCAGCGCCTGTGCGCCCAGCGCGCAGATTTCATCATAAAGCGCGGCGCGGCGGTTCTGATCGAGATGGGCGGCGACCTCATCCAGCAGGAGGATGGGGGGCGAGCCGAGATCAGCCGCCAAGGCGCGGGCATTGGCGAGGATGAGGGAGATGAGCAGCGCCTTTTGTTCGCCGGTGGAGCATTGATCGGCGGGCGCGCCCTTGGTGGCATAGCGGGCGGCAAGATCGGCGCGGTGCGGGCCAAGGAGCGTGCGGCCTGCGGCCATGTCGCGGCGACGGTTCGCGGCCAGGGCGGCGGCGAGATCGTCGGGCGTGTCTTCGCCCTCGGGGCCGATGAGTGACAGGTTGGCGGCGGGAAAGGCGGTTTCGGCGCCGGATTGGGCGGCGGCGATGCGGGACAGGGCACGCTGGCGGTTGGCCGTGATGCGAAGGGCTGCGTCGGCCATCTGCGATTCGAGCGCGGTATACCAATGCGCGTCAGTCACCATGTCCTTGAGCAGGCGGTTCCTGTCGCGCATGGCCTTTTCATAGGCCAGAACGGCATCGGCATGATCGGGCGCGAAGGACAGGGTCATGCGGTCGAGAAAGCGGCGGCGGCCTTCGGCGGCCTCGATCCAGAGCCTGTCCATGGCGGGGACAAGCCAGAGGACGCGCAGGATGCGGCCAAGGGCGGCCTGCGGGGCGGGTTTGCCGTCGATCCGGACCTGACGGGAGTCGGCCCCTTCGGCGAAGGTTTCCAGCTCGTGGAAGGGGGCGGTGGTTTCGGCGCGGATTTTCCAGCCTATGGCATCGGGCCTGCGGGCCAGTTCATCCGCGCTGGCCCGCCGCAGGCCACGACCAGGGGAAAGCAGGGAGACGGCTTCGATGATGTTGGTCTTGCCTGCGCCATTGGGGCCGGAAATGGCCACAGGCCGCCCGTCCAGTTCCAGCCGCGCGGCGCGATGGCTGCGGAAATGGGAGAGGGTGAGGGTGGCGATGGTCAGGCCCATGCGCCCGGATTAGCGGCAAGCGTCGGCACAAACAAGAAAGCCCCCGCCTTTGGCGAGGGCTTGTCTGCATCGGGCGCGCCCGATGGCCCCGAGGGGTCTTGAATCGGATGGTTTCCCAGAGCCGGAACCTCGGTTTCGGTCAAACCCGCATCGGCATGACGACGTAGACGGCGCTGGTATCATTGCCTTCGCGCATCAGGGTGGGGTCGCCGGAGGAGTTGAACATGAAGACGGCATTCTCACGGTCCACCTGCGAGGCGATTTCCAGCAGGTATTTGGCGTTGAAGCCGATTTCCAGACGTTCGTCGCCATAGGCCACGGCGAGTTCCTCTTCCGCGGCGCCGCTGTCGGGGGCGTTGACGGAGAGGATCAGGCGGTCTTCGTCGAGCGAGAGTTTCACCGCGCGCGAGCGTTCGGAAGAGACGGTGGCGACGCGGTCCACGGCCTTGGCGAATTCGGAGGCGTCCACCTCAAGCCGGCGGGTGTTGCCGGTGGGGATGACGCGGGTGTAATCGGGGAAGGTGCCGTCGATGACCTTGGATGTCAGGGTGATCGCCGGGGTGGCGAAGCGGACCTTGGTTTCCGACACCGACACGGCGATGGCGGCATCGTCATCATCCAGCAGCTTGCGCAATTCGCCAACCGTCTTGCGCGGGACGATCACGCCTGCCATGCCCTGCGCGCCTTCCGGCAAAGGGGCATCAATCCGGGCGAGGCGGTGGCCATCGGTGGCCACGCAGCGCAGCACGGGGCCATCTTCGCCGGTGGCGGTGTGCATGTAGACGCCGTTCAGATAATAGCGCGTCTCCTCGGTCGAAATGGCGAATTTCGCCTTGTCGAAAAGGCGGCGCAGCATGCCTGCGGGGGCGGAGAAATTGGTGCCGTATTCCGATGTCGCCATGACGGGGAAATCCTCGCGCGGGAGGGTGGCGAGGCTGAAAGTGGAGCGGCCGGCGGTGATCGTCAGCCGGCCTGCGGTGCCATCCTCGGACAGGTTGACCAGCGCGCCATCGGGCAGCTTGCGGACGATTTCATGCAGCATCACGGCGGATACGGTGGTGGCCCCGGCGCGTTCCACCATGGCGGGGGCGCGGTCGACCACTTCGATATCCAGATCGGTGGCGCGGAAGCTGACCTGATTTCCATCCGCCTCGATCAGGACGTTGGCGAGGATCGGAATGGTGTTGCGGCGTTCCACGACGGATTGCGCCTGTGCCAGCGCCTTGAGCAGCGTGCCGCGTTCGATCGAGAGTTTCATGGTCACCATCCCTTTGGTCTTGCCCCGGCATCGAGCATCTTCCGGGGATGCAGAAAGTAGCCGTTTTCAGGCGGTTCACAAGCGGTTTGCCGCCATCGGACGGTGCTTTTTGGCAGATGGGCAACCGCCTTGCCGCAGGAAGGGCCGCCTTGGGCGCGGGGCGTGCGGGAATCGGGGGGCGCAGGGCGGGACGGGCGGCATCGCGCCGCCCGTCCTTGCGACAGGTCAGAAGCGGGCTTCGACCTTGAGATAGAGACTGCGGCCCGGTTCGGCGACGCGGGTCACCGAGGTGTCGAAGGTGTTGGACCGGCTGAGGTGGCGGGCATATTGCTTGTCGAAGACATTGTCGACGCCGGCAATCAGCACGGCCTTTTCGGACAGGTCATAGCTGCCGAAAAGATCCAGCGTGGCATAGCCCGCCGTCGCCCCCGGATCGCGGGACGGGTCGATGCGGTTCTGCGCGGTGGCGAAGTTCACCCGGCCGCCCGCCTGCCAGAGACCCTGATCCCGGGCGAGCGAGAGGCTGCCCTGCAGGGGCGGGATCTGCGCGAGGGGGCGGTTGTCGCTGCGGTTGTCGCCCCATGTCCAGGCAAGATCGCCGTTCACCACCCAGCCATCGCGGGCCCAGCTGCCCGAAAGTTCCACCCCGGCGAGCAGCGCCGAGACGTTGCGATAGGTGCTAACGCCTGCGACGGAGAACTGGTCGCGGAGGATGTAGTCATCGACCTTGTCCACCCAGGCGGTGGCGTTCAGCGCCCAGGTGTTTCCCGCCGCCTCGACCCCGAGATCGAACTGGTTGTGCTGTTCGGGGGCGATGTCGGGATTGCCCACCCATTCGCTGCGGGCCATGGCGCGTTCCGTCGCGTCGGCCGTGCGGGCCGAGGTGGACAGGCCCGCGAAGACCATCAGATCGGGGGTGATCTGGTGTTCGATCCGCGCGAGGGCACCGAAGTTGTCTTCGTGGCGGGCGGCATCGAAGGTGGTGCCATAGCGCAGGGTATAGAGCGAATTCGGCGTCGGCGCCGGGGCACCGGCAAGGCCGCCGGCGAGCCCGGCGCTGGCGCGGACGTAATCGTAGCGCAGGCCGAGTTTCAGCGTGGTGGACTGGGACAGCGCGGTTTCGGTTTCCGCAAAGAGGCCGGTCTGGGCGATGGTGACATCGGGCCACATCACGAAGCGCGCCACGGCGGGATCGCTGGCGAGGATCTGCGGGAGGAGGGGCGCGCCGCCGCCATAGGCGATGGCAAGCTTGTCATTCGCCTGATGATCGAGGCCGATCTTCGCCGTGGTGGCACCGAAGGCGAGTTGCGCCTCGATCCGGCCACCGATGGTATCGGAGGTGCTGGGGACGCGCATCCGTGTTCCGGCATTCGGGCGCAGGGTGAAGTTGTCCATCACGTGATCGACAGCGCTGCTGTAGAGGCTGCCTTCGATCCGGGTCAGCACGCCCATGTTCAGGTCGATCCCGCCGCGCAGGCGGTAGACATCGGTTTCGGAGAACGGGCTGTCCATGCCTGCGCCTGCGAAAAGGACATCTTCGGCGAGGTCGCGTTCGATATCGAAGGCGAGGTCGAGCGTGCCGTCATCATAGCCGAAGGTGAGGCCGGTGCTGCGCTGATCATAGGCGCTGCGTTCTTCGCGGCCTGCGCCATCGGTGTAGTTGTCGGCGCCCTTCACCTCGGCCGAGCCTTCGATGAAGAAGCCGCCGCCCAGATCATAGGCGAAGGTTCCGGCGGTTTCGTAGCCGTTGCCGTTGGAATTCGCCCCGGCGGCAAGGGTGCCGGTCCAGCGGCGGGCATCGGCGAATTCGGGGGTGTCGCGTTCCAGCCGGACCGTGCCGCCGGTTCCGCCCGCACCGTTGGTGACGCTGGCATAGCCGCGATCGACGATGATGCGGTCGGCGCGGAGGATGGACAGCGTGGATGAGGGCGGATCCATCCGGTTGGGGCAAGCGCCATAGGTGAGCGAGCCGGAATCGATCACCGTCAGCTGGTTGGCCTGCTGGCCCCGGATGACGAGGTCGACGCCGTGGCCGCCCATGCGGTTGAAATCGACACCCGGCAGGGTGGAGATCAGCGCGCCGCCATCGGCCATGGGGGCGGCAAGGCTTTGCTGCGGGATCAGGGTGCTGCCACTGGCGCGGTTGCGCAGAAGCTCGGCCTGACGCTGGGCCTCGATCACGATGGGATCGAGGGCGGTGATGTCCTGTGCGGGAAGGATCTGCGCGACGCTGGCCAGCAGCGCGGCACATGCGCCGAGGCGCAAGGTTTGGGTGTTCATGATGTTCACTGTCCGTCTTGATCTGTTGGCCCCGGTTTTCGGGGCGGGTTCAGGCGATCAGGACGGGCATTGGGGGCGCGCGGATGGCATGGGCGGGATCCTGTGTCCCCTGCGCCAATACAGCGATGACGGGCGGGCGGACGATTGCCCTGCCCCGGGAAAGGGGGCGTTGCAGTGGCGCGAATTCGGCCGTGACCTGCGCCGCGCCCATGACGCAGAGCGGGCAATCGGCATTGGCGGCGCTGCTCTTGCCTTCGACCGGCTGGCCATCGGCGATGCGGATGACGATGGATTTCGGCCCGGTGCCATCGGCGCAGAGCGTGAGGCGCAGTTCGCCGGGGGCGACCGGTGCCTCATGCGGGAAGGTCGCCAGCGCCACCTGCGCCGCCATAAGCAGCGCAAGGGCGGAGAGGACGATGGCCCGGAGGCGGGCCATGATCGGGCGGGGCTCGGTCATGCGGGAGGGATGGCAAACATATATACGGAAAGCAATATGTTTGTGGTTGCTGCGACAAGCTGGCCTGTCAGCGTTCGCGCAGCGCCTCGGACCCGCGCCAGAGCGGTTTGGTGAGATAGCTGAGGATGGTCTTGCCGCCGGTCTGGAATTCCACCTCGGCCTGCATGCCGGGACGGATGGAGAGGCCCTTTTGCCGATCCGTCAGTTCCGCCAGATCGACGCGCAGGGTGACGCGGTAATGGGGTTCGGCATCGCGGGTGCGTTCGTCGCGGAAGGTATCGGCCGAAACGAAGGTGACGGTGGCGGGCAGCGTGCCCCAGATCGTGTAATCATAGGCCGAAAGCTTGATCGTGGCGGGTTGGCCTTCGCGCAGGGTGGCGATATCGGCGGGTTTGACCTTTGCCTCGATGAAGAGGCCGCTGTCGAGGGGGATGATCTGGAGGATCTCTTCACCCGGGCGGACGACGCCGCCGATGGTGGTGACGGCGATGCGGTTGACGATCCCGCGCATGGGCGCGGTGAGGGTGGTGCGCGAAAGCTGATCCTGACCCAGTTTCAGGCGCTGGCGCAGGGAGGCGAGTTCGGCCTGCGCCTTGGCATAGTCATCGGCGCGGGAAAGATCGGTCTGGGTGATGATTTCGTCCAGCCGGGCGCGGGCATCGGCGCGGGCCTTTTCGGCGCGGGTCCATTCGATTTCGGGGGCAAGGCCGCGATCGGCCATGCGGCGGATCATGCCCTCTTCCTCTTCCGCCTGAACGAGGATGGCGCGCGCGCCCTGCACGCGGGCGTGCAGATCGGCGCGGCGGGCGGCAAGCAGCGCACGTTCGGAGGCGACGATATCGGGCACGCGGGTGGCGAGATCGGCGGGGGGGGTGAAATCCTCGGCCCCGGCGATTTCGGCCTCGAGCCGCAGGCGGCGGACATCGAGCGCGGCGATCTGATCGGTCAGGTCATCCACGGTGGATTGGTATTGCGTGCCGTGCAGGCGGGCGAGGATCTGGCCTGCCTCGACCGTGTCGCCTTCGCTGACGTTGAGTTCGGCAAGGATGCCGCCTTCGAGGTTCTGGATGATCTGCGGGCGCGAGGAGGGGATCACCTGCCCCGGCGCGCGGACGATTTCGGCGACCCAGGCGAATGCGGACCAAAGGAGGAAGGCCAGAACCGTGGCGGCGATCAGGCGGACGGTGATCGAGGGCAGGCGGAGGCGGGTTTCGAGCGGGGGGGTGAAGGTGGAGAGGGTCATCGCGCCCCCTGTGCCAGATGCGCCAGCACCGCATCGCGCGGGCCATCGACGGCGAGGCGGCCGTTCTGCAGGATCAGCGTGCGGGTGGTGAGTTGCAGGATCGGCACGCGGTGGGTGGCGATGATGGCGGTGCGCCCGTGCAGCCAGTGCGACAGGCGCGAGACGAGCGTGGTTTCCAGCGTCTGATCCAGCGCGGCGGTGGGTTCATCGAGCAGCACGACGCGGGGATCCTGCAGCCAGAGCCGCGCCCAACCAAGCGACTGGCGCTGACCGACGGAAAGACCTTCGCCCATCTCGCGGATTTCGAGATCGAGGCCATGGGGATGGTTGCGGACAAAAGGGCCGAGCCCCGCGAAATCGAGCGCGGCCAGAAGGCGGTCATCGTCGCGTTCCAGATCGGACATCGAGAGGTTGTCGCGCAGGCTGCCCGAGAAGAGGCGGACCTCTTGCCCGAGATAGCCGATATGGCGGCGCAGGTCGCGCGGGTGGATCTGGGCGATGTCGAGCCCGTCGAGCATGATGCGCCCGCCGCCGGGTTCATAGAGACCGGCGAGCAGCTTGAGCAGGGTCGACTTGCCCGAGCCGTTGGAGCCGAGGATGGCGGCGTGCTGCCCGGCGGGGATGGCGAGGGCGGGGACATCCACCGAAGGCGCGCAATCGGGGCCGTAGCGGAAGGTGACTTCGCGCAGGTCGAACTGGCCGGTGATGGTTTCGCGGCGGAGATAGCGGCGGGCGGGATCTTCCTGCTGTTTCGACTGGGCGATCGCCTCGAGCCCGGTGAGGGCCGCCTTGACCTGTGTCCAGCGCGCAAGGATGCCCGCCAGTTGCGACAGCGGCGCGAGGGTGCGCGAGGTGAGCATGGAGACGGCGATGATCGTGCCGACGGTGAAATTGCCGGAGAACACCATGAAGGTGCCGATGAGGATGGTGGCGATATAGGTGGATTGCTGCACGCCCTGCGCCCATGAGGAGAGCAGCGTCGTCAGGTGGCGCTGATCGGAGGCGCGCAGTGCCGAAAGGGCGACGAGTTCGCCCCAGAGGCGGCGGACGCGATCCTGCCCGCGCTGGGTGGTGAGGGTTTCGTGTTCGAAGACGGCTTCGTAAAGCAGCTTGGCCGCGCGGGAATTGGCCCCTTGGGTGGAGTTGGTCAGCGCGATCAGCCGCCCCTGCAGCAAAAGGCCGGGCACGACCATGAGGATGCCGCCAAGGATCAGGACCCAGACAAGCTGACCACCGATCATGGCCACGAGGGCGAGGAAGATCACGAGGAAGGGCAGATCGGCCAAGGTGCCGATGGTGGAGGCGGTGAAGAATTCCCGCACCGAGCCGAAATCGCGCATCGCGGCGAAGACCTGGCTGGGCTGGCGTTCGCCCGGGGCGGCGCGCATTCCGAGTAGGCGGTTCATCAGGCGATCCTGAACCGCGAGTTCGATCTTGCGCCCGGTCGTATCCATCAGCGCGGCGCGGGCGATGCGCAGCGCCCCGTCGAAGGCGATGGCGAGAAGCGCGCCCAGCGTCAGGACCCAGAGTGTCGGTTCCGACTGGTTGGGAATGACGCGGTCATAGATCTGCAGCGCGTAAAGCGCGATGGCGGTGGCAAGGATATTGGCGGTGAGCGAGGCGGCGGCCACTTCGGCCATGGGGCGGCGATGGGCGCGGAATTCGGACCAGAACCAGTGCGGGGTGGCGGCGGGTTCGGCGTGGCGGGCCTCTACCTCGGCGAAGGGGAGGCGGGCGCGCAGGACCCAGCCGCTGTGATGGGGGGTGAATTCGGCGAGGGGGACCTCGGCGCTGCGGTCGGGGGTGGTGGGATCGTAGAGGGTGAGGGTTTCGCTGTCGCGCGACAGGATCAGGACGATCTGGCCGGTCTGCATTTCGGCCAGCGCGGGCAGCGCGCCAAGGGCGGGATCGTGATCGAGCGCGACGGAATAGCCGGCGCGGCGGAAGGCGGCGGAGAGGTGATCGAGACCGGGCCTGTCAGGCGCGCCGGTGAGGGTGAGGAGGTCGACCACATCCGAGGTGAGAAGCCGCCCGCCGAGCCGGGCCGAGAGGATGGAGGCCAGTTCCGCGCGCGACCGGAGGCCTGCGGCGGGTTGCACGGGCGTTGCGGGGGCGAAGGCATGGGACGGGGCTGCGACCGGGGGCGCGGGTTGCGGGGTGGGGGAAAGGGCGGGGGTCATGGCCGGGGATTGCGCCGCGCGGGCGGGATGCATGTCGAAAGAGATGACGCGCGGCGCCTGCGGACCCGTCACAACCGCCCCCCGGCGACAAGGGCGCCGATATCGCGGGCCAGTTCCAACTCGATCCGCGCGGCATCATAGGCCAGCGCGACCTGATCGCGTTCCAGCCGGGCGGCGGCGGCTGTCTGCATGGTGAGATCGGTCAGGCTGCGGCGGCCGAGCCGATACTGTTCGGCATAGAGATCGAGGTTTTCGAGCGTGCGGGCGAGGACCGTCTGACCCTGTTCCTGCCGGGTGCGGAGTTGTTCGAGACGGCCCTGCAGTTCGGTCCGGCGGCGGCCGGCCTGTTCTTCGGCCTCGGCCGTCTGGCGGCGGACGAGTTCGGGCATGGCATCGGCGGTGCGCAGGATGGCGGGGCTGCCGAGCCCGAGGCGGACCCCGCCAAGGCCAAGGCCGGGCGTGACGCCATCTTCGCTGATGCGGGCATTGGCGGAGAGGCCGGGCAGGGCATCGGCGCGGGTGATGCTGGCCTCGGCCAGATCGCGGGCGGCGACGGCCCTTGCGCGCAGGACGGCGAGAGCGTCGGCGGCGGGCAGCGCGGGAAGCCTGTCGATACCGGTGAGATCGGCCGCGCCCTGCCCGCCCGTCAGCTGCGCGAGATCGGCCAAAGCCTGAGCGCGGGTCTGCCGGTCGCTGGCGAGGGTGGCCTGCATTTCGGCAAGGGATTGGGCGATGATCTGTTCTTCGGTGCGATCCGACAGGCCACCTGCGATGCGCTGGGTGACGATGGTGTGAAATTCGGAGAGGCGAGCGGTGGCCCGTGTCGAGATGGCCTCTTGGGCGCGGGCCTGTTCGGCGGTGAGGTAGAGCGACAGGCCTTCGTGGATGCGCGCGTTGCGCCCGGTGGCCAGTGTCACGGCGGCGAGGTCGATTTCGGCGCGGGCGCGGGCGCGTTCGGCCTTGCGGCGGCCATTGTCGAGAAGGGGTTGGTCGATCACCAGTCCGGCGGCCAGCCCGGCGAGGCTGTCGAGTGTCAGCGTGGGCGTCAGGCCGGGCCAGGCGTTGCGCGCCACGGCATCGGCGCGCAGACGGGCAAGGCCAAGCTCTGCCGCATCGGCCCCGGGATCGGTGGCGAGGATGGCATCGGCGATGCGGGCCATGGTGCCGCCCGGGGGCAGAACGGAAGGCCGCGCCGCCAGATCGGCGATGAGGGGAGAGGCGGTGCTGCCTTCGGGGACGAGACGCTGGCCTGCTGCGGGATCGGACGGGGCATGACCCCGGCCGATGGCCAGCATCGAGGGCGGCTGCAACCCGCCCTGACAGCCCGAAAGCAGCACCGCCGCGGCCAGAAGCGCCCCGGAAACGGCACGGGGGGCAGGGAGCGGTGCCGCTCTGGCCGATGGGAATGGGCGGCGCGGGGGGATCATGGCCTTTGCGTCAGATGATCACCGTGCGCGAAACGTCATCCTCGAGCAGGACCCGCGCGCCGGAATCGCCGAGGGTGTAGATGTCGTAGATCTGCCCTGTCGTTGCATCCCTGACATTGTGTTCTTCATGGGTGACGTTGCGCAGCGTGACCTGATCGGTCGCCTCGCCCTTGACGATCAGTTGCTGATCGGGGCCGGTGAGGGATTCAAGTTGCTGAGCGGTGATGGTGAGACGCGCATCGGGCGCGCGGGTAAGGTCGATGGCCGAGAGATCGAAGCTGGCCAGCCCTTCGCGCGTCAGATCCACGGCCACGCCGGTGGCGGTGTTCTTGATGAAGAGGGTGTTCGCCTCATTCCCGGCACCATCGCGGGTGTTGATGACAAGATAGCTGCCATCGGGGATGTCGCTGCGGAAATCGAAGCGGTCTTCGCCCCGGTTCGTGGGGCTTTCATCGGCGGCGACGCGGCTGGGCCCGCCCGTCGCATCGACGCGGTGGAAGGTGTAGGTGTCGTTGGTGTTGGTGGTGGTGATCGCGCTGTAGCCGCCGGCGAAATCCTCGGTCCTGAGGACAGAGGGCGTCGCGGGGGCGACTGTATCCAGATCGAAGCTGCGGGTGATCGTTTCGCTGACATTGCCCGCCGTATCGGTGGCGGTGACGGAGACGGGAATGCCTGTCCGTTCGCCGGTGGGGATCTGGTCGGGTGTGAAGGTCACGGACCAGATGCCCTGGTTGTTGGCCGTGGCGGTTTCGGTATGGCCGTTCATCGTGACGCTGACGGTTGAGCCTGCCTCGGCCCGGCCTTCGACGGGCAGGCCAAGGGCGTGCTCGCGGGCGTTCAGGATGTTGTCGGTGCCGGTGCCAAGGCGGATGTCGGCGGCGTTGAAATCGGCGACGATGGTGTCGATGGCGATGGAGTGGCGTTGTTCCGCCGAGATGTTGCCCTGCGCATCGGTTGCCGTGGCGGAGATGGTGGCCGTTTGTGCCGCGCCTTGCGGGAGGGCGGCGGCGGGCAGGGTGAAGGCCCATGTGCCGCCCTGCGTTTGCGAGGCGGGAATGGTGGTTGTCCAGCCGGTTTCCGCCACGCGGAGGGTGACGGTGGCGCCGGGTTCGACGGTGCCCTGAACCGGCAGACCGGCGGTACGTTCGACCGCATTGAGGACAGTGGCATCGCGCGGGCTGTCGGGGGTTGCGCCCAGTTGCAGATCGGGGGTGGCGAAGGTGAAATCACCGACCTGCGTGTCGACGGTGAAGCTGCGCGTCACGTCGGGCGTGCTGCGGTTTCCGGCGGCGTCGACGGCATAGGCGGTGATGGTGGCCTGCTGGCCATGGGTCAGGCCCTGCAGATCGGCGCCGGTGAAGGTGTAGGACCAGATCCCGCTGTCGGGGACGAGGACGGGGCCGAAATCGGTGCCGTTGAGGTTGAGGTAGACGCGCGCGCCCGCCTCTCCCTGACCATCGAGGGTAAAGCCCGCGGTCTGTTCGGACCCGGAAAGGATCTGATCGTTGCCGACGGGGAATTGTTCGACGGCCAGCGCGGTTTCAAGGTCGATCCGGACGGGAAGCGTGGTGAAGTTGCTGTTGCCCGCAGCATCCCATGCGGTGACGCGGATTTCGCTGTTCTGGGAGAAAGTGGCAATGCCCGCCGGGAACTGGACGGACCATGTGCCGTTGCCGTTCAGCGTTGCGGGGAAGGTCTGGCCGAGCCACTGCACCTCGACCCTTGTGGAATCGAGGGGGGCGGTGCCGGTGAGGGAGAGCGCGCCGCGGGATTCGGACAGGTTCACGACAGTGTCCGTCGCGAAGCCCGCGTCAATGGCGACGGACATCTGGGTGTCGACGCGGAAGGAGCCGGACCGTTCCGTCGGGTTGCCTGCGGCATCGACGGTGGTGGCGGTGTAGGAATAGGTGCCATCGGTGAGCGTGTTCGCCGCGATGGCGTGGGACCAGACGCCCTGCGCGTTCGTGGTAAGGGTGAGCGGCCCGGCCATGCCCTGAATTTGCAGGGTGACGGTGGTGTTGGCGGTGGCGGTGCCGGAGATCAGGACCTGGGACAGGCTTTCGCTGCGGTTGACCAGATCATCGCCCGTGACGGCGTTGAGCGAGAGCGGCGGGGCAATAGTATCAAGCTCGATCACCTCGATCAGCGGGGTGCCGACATTTCCGAGGCTGTCGGTCGCGATGATCGTCACCTGCTGCGTGCGTTCGCCGCCCGCGATTTCCTGCGGGGGGAAGGTGATGGACCATGTGCCATCGGCGTTCATCTGCGCATCGCGGGTGATCGCGCCGGAGGTGCCGGGCGTGCCGAGGGTGACGGTGACCGTCGCGCCGGGTTCGCTCGTCCCGGCGAGGGTGACGCCGTTGCCGTATTCGGCGAGGTTTTCGATATCGCCGGTGGATTGCGTGCCCGAGGTGGCGGCGACATTCGGGGGTGTCATGTCGATGACATAGGCCCCGCCGGTAAGGCTGGGCGCGGTGGGGCCGGTGCCGAAGACGGCGGTGACGGTGTGGTTGCCGTCCAGCGGCAGGCTGGTGCCGGAGAAGCCGGCGGACCATGTGCCATCGGGCTGCACGGTGACGGTTTCGGTGCGGGTGCCGATGGTGACGGCCACGCTTTCACCCGGGACGCCGGTGCCTGTCACCTCGATCGCGGGTTGAGCGGTGTTGGTGGTGATCGTGGTGGTGGTTCCCGCGCCGTCGATGCTGCGGTTCGGGCCAGCTCCGCCACCACCGCCGCCACCGCCGCCACCACCACCGCCGAGGAGCAGGCCGCCACCGATGAGCGCAGCGCCAGCAGCACCTGCGCCGCCGATGCCAAGAAGGGCGGGCGCGAAGATGCCCATGCCGGCGGGTTCATCTTCGCCGGTGCCTGCAAGGGTGACGACCGGATCGCCATCGCCGAAGCGCAGATCATCCAGCGGGCTCCACTTTTCGCCGCCGACGGCGAGCGCGAAGGAGGGGACCAGCTGGCCATTGCCTGCATCGGCAAGCGCGACCTCTGTCACCATGCCGTCGGTGGAAAGGTAAAGGCGGTTGGACATTTCGGGCGGGACATCGAACCAGTCTGCCACGGTGATGGTGCGACCATCGACCAGTTCGATCACAAGATCATTGCCCGCGCGCGTATAGCCGATCACGCTTTGCGGGCTGATGTTAAGGGAAAGGCTGTCGCCCAGACCCGCCTGAATGAAGTTGCTTTCGCCGGGGGCTGCAACGTGCCCATATGTGGTACCGCCCGCTGCTGTGCGGACGGCGAAATCAATCGCCGAACTCATGACATTACTCCGCCTCAACTGCCGGAAAATGTGCCGGCGCACCGCTCTTGATTGGCCCTATTCATGGGCCTTGCAAAAACGCATACCCCCAAATGATAGCGATTTCCAGCATTTTTCGAACATGCCCGGCGGCAGATCCTGTGTTGAGCCCCCGTATATGGCGAAAAGGACTCAGGTCACTGCAAGATGAGGGATCAGCGCAGGCGCTGTCCGGCGGCATCGAAGTGGAAGGCGCGGCTGCTGTCGGGGGTGATGTGGACGGGTTCGTCGACGGCGTAATCATGTTCGCCGAAGAGGCGGACGGTCAGCAGGCCGTGGGGTTCGGCGCGGACATAGACCAGCGTTTCGCCGCCCAGCTTTTCCACATGGCTGACGGTGCCGGGGATGGTGCCAGCTTCGCGTGACAGGGTGAGGTGTTCGGGGCGGATGCCGGTGGTTTCGCCGCGCTGCCCCAGCGCGGCGGATTTCAGGAAGTTCATCTGCGGGCTGCCGATGAAGCCCGCGACGAAGGTGTTGGCGGGGTTGTTGTAAAGCTCCATCGGGCTGCCGGTCTGCTCCACGATCCCGGCGCGCAGGACGACGATCTTGTCGGCGAGCGTCATCGCCTCTACCTGGTCATGGGTGACGTAGATCATCGTCGCGCCCAGTTCGCGGTGCAGGCGGGCGATTTCGATGCGGGTGGCCACGCGCAGGGCGGCGTCGAGGTTCGACAGCGGTTCGTCGAAGAGAAAGAGTTTCGGCGTGCGCACGATGGCGCGGCCGATGGCGACGCGCTGGCGCTGGCCGCCCGACAGTTCGGCGGGGCGGCGGTCGAGGTAGGGTTCCAGCGCCAGCATGGCGGCGGCGCGGGCCGTGGCCTTGTCGATATTCGCCTTCGGCTCCCCCGCCTGTTTCAGGGCGAGGGACATGTTGTCCCGCACCGTCAGGTGGGGGTAGAGGGCGTAGGTCTGGAAGACCATGGCGATTTCGCGCTTGGCGGGGGCCTCATCCGTGATGTTGCGCGCATCGAGTGTGACGGTGCCGGAGGAGACATCCTCCAGCCCCGCGATCATGCGCAGGAGGGTGGATTTCCCGCAGCCCGAGGGGCCGACGAAAACGCAGAATTCGCCTTCGTTCACATGCAGGTCGACGCCCTTGATGACATCGGTCTTGCCGAAGGATTTGGTGACTTTGGAGAGCGTCAGGGCACCCATGGGCAGGTCCTTTACAGTTTGACGGGCTGGCCGGACCGAACGCTTTCGTCGGCGGCAAGGCAGATGGCGAGGGATTGGACCGCGTCTTCCATATGGCGGGACAGGTCGAGGTTTTCGGTGATGGCACGGGCCATGAAGGCCTGTTCGCGTTCGCAGAGGTCCTGATGACCGGGCTCGTCGGCCATGCTGAGATCCTCATCCGGCTGGCCGACGCGGTGGATGCGGATGGTGGAGGTTTTCGTGTGGGTGTCGTGGTCATCCGACCGCGCGCTTTCGGGCATGCGGATCGAGACGGCGCCGTTGGGGGAGACCACGTCCTTCACGAAGAAGGCGGTGTCGGACATCATGGGGCCCCAGCCCGCCTCGTACCACCCCACGCTGCCGTCATCGAACAGCACCTGGAAATGGCCGTAATTGTACATGTCCGGCGCGATCTCGTTCGACAGGCGAAGGCCCATGCCGCGCACCTCCACCGGTTTGGCGTCGGTGATCTGGCACATGACATCGACGTAGTGGACGCCGCAATCGACGATGGGGGATGTGGTCTGCATGAGGGTCTTGTGGACTTCCCAGGTTGGCCCTGACGACTGCTGGTTGAGGTTCAGGCGGAAGACGTAGGGGCCGCCCAAGGCGCGTGCCTCGGATATCAGGCGCATCCATGAGGGGTGGTGGCGCAGGATGTAGCCCACGACCAGCTTGCGGTTGTTGGCGCGGGCGCAGTCTACCACGCGGCGGGCGTCAGCGACGGTGGTTGCCAGCGGCTTTTCCACGAAGACATGCGCGCCCTGTTCCATCGCCATGCAGGCGTAATCGGCATGGCTGTCGGAATAGGTGGAGATGTTGACGAGATCGGGTTTCAGCCGTGTTAGAGCCGCTTTGTAATCCGGTTCGATGGTGTAGCCCGCCATTTCGGGATCAAGATTCGGCGTGGACCGGTTCACCAGTCCGACCAGATCGAAGGCCGGGCTGCGGTGATAGGCCAGCGCATGGCTGCGGCCCATGGTGCCAAGACCGGCGACGAGGGTTCGGATCATTTGACGGCTCCTGCGGTGATGCCGCGGATGAGTTGGCGCGAGAAGATGAGGTAGAGCACCAGCACCGGGACGATGGCGAGGGAGAGGGCGGACAGGACGGCGTTCCAGTTGGTGACGAACTGGCCGATAAAGACCTGGCTGCCGAGGGTGATGGTCTTTGTCTCCTCGGAGGGCGCAAGGATCAGGGGGAACCAGAGGTCATTCCAGATCGGGATCATGGTGAAGACGGCGACGGTGGCCATGGCAGGCCGGACCAGCGGCAGGACGAGGGTGAAGAAGATTCGGTATTCGGACAGGCCGTCGATGCGCCCCGCGTTCTTCAGGTCGTCGGACACAGAGCGCATGAATTCGGACAGGATGAAGACGGCAAGGGGCAAGCCTTGGGCGGTGTAGACGAGGATCAGGGCGGTCAAGGTATTCACCAAACCAGCCGAAACCATCAGTTCAAGGATCGCCACCGTGCCAAGGCGGATGGGGATCATGATGCCCAGCGCAAGGTAGAGGCCCATCAGCAGGTTGCCCCGGAAGCGATATTCCGAGAGCGCGAAGGCCGCCATCGCCCCGAAGAGCAGGACGAAGAACAGGCTCGCGACCGTCACGGTCATGGAATTCAGGAAGTATTGGAAGAAATCCCCCTGCTCCAGCACGGTGGTATAGCCGACGAGATCGAAATTGCCCGGCATGGGGGGCATCAGCGGTTCCGCGAATATCGCGCGGCGGGATTTGAAGCTGTTGATGACGATGACGAAGACGGGGAACAGCGCGATCAGCGTATAGGTCAGCAGGATCGCATGGGCGGCGATGCTGCGTCCGGTGTGGGTGCGGGTCTTGGACATCTGCGCCTCCTCAGAACTGATAGCGGCGCAGCCGCGTCTGGATGCCGAAAAGATAGATGCACACGCCCACGAGGATGATGGCGAACATGGCGGTGGCGATGGTCGCTCCCATATGGGGATCGCCGAGTTGAAGCTGGAAGCCGAAGAAGGTGCGATAAAGGAAGGTGCCGAGGATATCGGTGCTGAAATCCGGGCCCGCCAGCGCGCCCTGGGCGACATAGATCAGGTCGAAGGCGTTGAAATTGCCAACAAAGGTGAGGATGGAGATGATGCCGATGCTGGGCAGGATCAGCGGCAGCTTGATCTTCCAGAACTGTGACCAGCCGGTCAGACCGTCCATCTCGGCCGCCTCGATCACGTCATCGGGGATGGACAGAAGGGCTGCGTAGATCAGCATCATGGGGATGCCGACGAACTGCCAGACGGAGATGAGGGCGAGCGTCGTCAGCGCGTATTCCTCTTTCCCCAACCACGGCGCGAAGAGGAATTTCAAGCCGACCGCATCGAGCATTCCGGGGGCAATGCCCCAGATGGGGGACAGGATCAGCTTCCAGACGAAGCCCACGATGACGAAGGACAGGATGGTGGGGATGAAGATGGCCGTGCGATAGAAGGCCGCCATGCGCAGCTTTGGGCTGGACAGAAGCGCGGCGAGCAGGATGCCGATGGGGTTCTGCACCAGCATATGGATGATGAAGAACCACAGGTTGTTGCCCAGCGCGTTCCAGAACGCATCCGACCAGCGCGGATCGCCGAAGAGCGTGGCGAAGTTGGCAAGGCCAACAAAAATGCGATTCTGGCCTTCGAGATTATAGAGCGACAGGTTCAATGTCCCGAAAAGCGGGATGATCATGATGGCGGTGTAGACCAGCACGGCCGGTGCCAGAAATACGCCGATATGCCAGCGGAAAGGCTTCCGTCGTGCCATGACGCCCTCTTGTCGGTTGGGGAATGGGGGGGTCCGGGGGGCCGATGCGGCCCCCCAGCCTTTGCAGATCATTTCTGCGGTTCGTACCAGCTTGCCAGCCCGTCCTGCAGGCGCTTGGCCGCGTCGGCCGGGGTTTCGCTGCCGCGGATCACGTTGGCAGAGGCGTTCCAGGTTTCGTTTTCAAGGTTCGGCGTGCCACGCGACAGGATCTGATAGGTCGACCGGATCGTCGATTGGCACTTGCCGCGCCAGGACACGAATTCCTGTGCCAGCGGGTCCTGCATTTCCACCGGGGTGGAGTTCAGGCTGAAGAAGCCCGGCAGAGCATTGGCATACATCGCGGCGAATTCCGCGCTGCCGACCCATTCGAGGAAGGTCTTCGCGGCCTCGGCATTCGGCGACTTGGCGTTCATGCCGATCGCGATATCGGTGTGGTCCGAGATGTAGCAGGTATCGCCCGCTGCCGCGACCGGGGGCGGGAAGGCGCCCATGGCAAAGCCCGCCTGCGCGTTGAAGCCGGAGATTTCCCACGATCCCGCCGGATAGATCGCCGCGCGGCCGAGGGTGAAGAGGTTCTGGCTGTCCGGGTAGGTCTGGGCTTCGAAACCGTCACCCAGATAGTCCTTCCAGCGCGCCAGCTCCTCGAACGGCGCGACCCAGTCGGCATCCGTCAGCTTCTGCTCGCCCTTGATCAGCGCGAGGCGGCCTTCTTCGCCCTTCCAGTAGTTCGGCCCGATGTTGTTGTAGCCCATCGTCGCGGCTTCCCACTGGTCGTTGGTGCCCATCGCCATCGGGATGTAGGTGCCGTCTGCCTTGATCTTGTCCAGCGCGGCGAAGAATTCGTCGCGGGTGGTGGGGACCGCGATGCCCAGCGCATCGAAGGCGTCCTTGTTGTAGATGAAGCCGTGGATCACGGATGCCATGGGTACGCAGAAGGTGGCGCTGCCGTCATCCGTCTGCCATGCCGATTTCGCCACGGGCGAGAAGTTGGCCATGGCGGCAAGACCCGACAGGTCTGCCAGATGCCCCTGATTATACAGTTCCAGCGAGGCATCGAAGGGGCGACAGGTGATCAGGTCGCCCGCGCTGCCCGCGGCGAGTTTGGAGTTCAGGGCGGCGTTGTACTCCGCCGGGGCGGTGGGCGCGAAGACCACCTTGATGCCGGGGTTCGCGGCCTCGAAGGCCGGGATGATGGTGTCCTGCCAGATCGTCAGGTCGTCGTTGCGCCAGCTTTCGATCGTCAGCGTCACGTCCTGTGCCGAGGCGGCGCCGCCCAGCAGCGTGCTGGCGAGAAGCGCGAAGCGGAAGGTTTTCGTCATGGAGTATCTCCCTGTTGGTGGCCTTATGCGTTCAAAGCGGCGAGGGCCGGGCCGAGTGCCCCCTCGCTATCCTTCAGAAATGCCCCGGCCTGTTCGGACGAGGCACCGGCGGCGATCAGCACCGCCGGTTTCACGGCACCGCCCGATTGGGCGAGGGCCTGTTTCGCGATCTCTGTGTTGCGCCCGGATATGCCTGCCACGATGCGGGCGGCGCGGTCGATCAGCTTGGCGTTATCGGCATGGAGATTGACCATGTAGCCATCATGCACATGGCCAAGGAGGATGCCCATCCGCACCGACAGCATGTTCAGCGCCACCTTCTGCGCCGTCGCCGCCCCCATGCGGGTGGAGCCATTCACTACCTCGGGCCCGGTATCCAGCAGGATGGAAATGTGGCTCTGTTCCAGCAGTTTTGACCCTGCGACATTGGCGATGCCCACCACCGTAAGCCCCGCCTTGCGCGCCAGATCTGCGATCACCAGCGTGTAGGGGGTGGAGCCGGAGGCAGAGAGGCAGAGGACAGTATCCCCCGCTGCCAGCCCCGCCTTGCGGAAGTCGGCCTCTGCCAGAGCGGGATCATCCTCCACCGATCCGACCATGTGCAGCAGCGCATCCGTGCCGCCCGCAAAGAGGATCGGCGTGGCCGAGGGCGGGATGCCGAAGGTTCCGGCCAGTTCCAGCGCATCGGCCAGCGCCATGAGGCCCGAGGAACCCGCGCCTGCATAGGCGAGTTTGCCACCATTGCGGAGGCTGTTTGCCGCGGCGGTCGCGGCGGCGTCGATCATCGGGATGGCAGGGCGGGCCATGGCCAGCGCGGCGAGTTGGGCATCGAGCAGATGGGACAGCGCAACCGCGCCCGGCAGGGCATGCAGCCCTGCGGAATGGGGGTGACGGGCCTCTGTCGGGCGGTCTGCCATGTGATTCCCTTCCTGTTTCCCTGATAATGCCAAACTAATACCAATTGTAAAGCATCTTTGCATTTTGCAGGTGCAGCATCGGTTTTTGGCCAGTTTTCGCAAAGGTTCTTTCCATTTGGTATTGTTTTGGTATCTTTGCGGGTGAAGGGATTCGCCATGCAGCTTTTTCTGGGGATTGATGGGGGCGGCACGGGGTGCCGTGCGGCCGTAGCCGATGCGGCAGGCATCGTGCTGGGTCGCGGCGAGGCAGGGCCTGCGAACATCGCCTCGGACCCTGCGGGAGCAGCGGCGAACATCCTGAAGGCGGCGGATCAGGCTTTGAACGCTGCGGGCGTCGGAGAGATCGCAGCGGCGGGGCTTGGCCTTGCCGGGGCGAATGCGGCGGGCGCGGCGGATCAGTTGCGCAGCGTCCTGCCCTTTGCGCGCGTTTCGGTCGTCACGGACGGGATCACGGCGGTAAAGGGCGCGCTGGGCGCGGGCGACGGCGTCGTGGCGGCGCTTGGGACGGGGTCCGTCTTTGCGGTGCAGCGTTCCGGGATCATCCGTCAGATCGGTGGACGCGGGCTGGTGCTGGGGGATGAGGCGAGCGGGGCCTGGATCGGGCGGGCGGTACTTGCGGCGGCGCTGCGGGCGGTGGACGGGTTCGGCGATGTGACGCCGCTGCTGGCCGCGCTGGTGGACGAGATGGGCGGCCCGGATGGCGTGGTGGCCTTTTCGCTGCGGGCGCGGCCAGCGGATTTCGCGGCGCTGGCCCCGCGAGTGGTGGAAAGCGGTGATCCGGCGGCGCAGGCGGTGATGGCGCGGGCCGAGGCGGATGTGGCCGAGGCGGTGGGCCTGCTGCGTGGCAAGGATGACCTGCCGGTGGTGTTTTTGGGCGGTTTAGGGACTGTTTTTGCCACACGGATGGCGGAGCGATTCCCGATTCAGGCGGCGCTTGGCACTGCGCTTGACGGCGCGCTGATGCTGGCGCGGGAGGCGGCGTGATGGAGCAGATCTTTTCCCCCGACGGGTTCGAAGAGGTGGGCAGCGGGCCGCTTTACCTGCAATTGCAGCGGCGGATCGGCGAGGCCATCACCTCGGGCCGGTTGCGCCCGGGCGACAGCCTGCCGCCCGAGCGGGACATGGCAGCCATGACGGGGCTGAGCCGGGTGACAGTGCGCAAGGCGGTTGAAGGCTTGGTCGCATCGGGGCAGTTGGTGCAAAAGCGCGGATCGGGAACCTTTGTCGCGGCGCGCGTGGAGCGGCTGGAACAGGCCCTAAGCCTGCTGACAAGCTTTACCGAAGATATGGCGCGGCGCGGAAAGAGTGTGGAATCCGTCTGGCTGGCGCGGGGGCTGCATGCGCCGGCGCCGGAAGAGGTGATGGCGCTGGGGCTTGGCGCGGGGGACCGTGTCGCGCGGCTGGAACGGGTGCGGCGGTCGGACGGGGTGCCGCTGGCGATTGAACGCGCCTCGCTGTCGGCGCAGGTCTTGCCAGAGCCGGAGGCGGTGGAAGCTTCGCTTTATGCGGTGCTGGAGGCGCGGGGGATGCGGCCTGTGCGGGCGGTGCAGCGGATTTCCGCGGCCAATCTGGGCGCGCGGGATGCGGAATTGCTGCATGTGCCGCCCGGTGCGGCGGGACTGAGGATTGAACGGATCGGATATCTGCCCGACGGGCGGGTGGTGGAATTCACAAGGTCGCTCTACCGGGGTGACGCCTATGACTTCGCGGTGGAGCTGAAGCTGGCACCCGAAGCGGAAAGGAACTGAAAATGACAAGCCACATGGCGCGGGAAGTGGGCGAGATTCCGCAGGTTTCGAGACGATTCCTGATGGAATCACGGGATGCGCTTCAGACGACTGCGGCGGCGATGCGGGCGGTCGATCCGGGGCTGATCGTGACGGTGGCGCGGGGGTCTTCGGACCATGCGGCGACATACCTGAAATATGCGGTGGAACTGCTGGCGGGGGTGCCGGTGGCATCGGTCGGGCCATCGGTGGCATCGGTCTATGGGCGGCCGCTTCGGTTGGGCGGGGCGGCCTGCGTGGGCATTTCGCAATCGGGCCGCAGCCCGGACATCGTGGAGATGATGCGCGCGGCGGGGGCGGGCGGCGCGCTTTCGGTGGCGATCACGAATTTTGCGGATAGCCCGATGGCGCAGGCCTCGGGCCATTGCCTGCCGTTGCAGGCGGGGGTGGAGCAATCAGTGGCCGCGACGAAGACCTTTGTGACATCGGTTCTGGCGGGGTTGGCGCTGGTGGCGGAGTGGCAACAGGATGAGCCGCTTTTGGCTGCAATAGAGACGATTCCGCAGGCGTTCGAGGCGGCGCTGGCGCTGGATTGGTCGCCGCTGGCGGCGCGGATGGCGCGGGCGCAATCGGGCTATGTTCTGGGGCGCGGGCCGGCCTTCGCGATTGCCAATGAATGCGCGCTGAAGCTGAAGGAGACCTGCGGGTTGCACGCCGAGGCCTATTCGGCGGCCGAGGTGTTGCACGGACCTTCGGCCATCGTGCAGGCGCAGTTTCCGGTGCTGGCGCTGGCGGTGGAGGATGCGGCGCAGGCGGGCGTGGTGCAGACGGCGGAACGGCTGGCGGCACAGGGGGCGGATGTCTTTGTTACCGGGGCCGAGGCGAAGGGCTGCGTGACGCTGCCTTCGGTCGGTGGCCTGCATCCGCTGGTGGCGCCTTTGGTTCTGGCGGTCGGGTTCTATGGGTTTGTGGAGGCGCTGGCGCGGCGGCGGGGGTTCGATCCCGACACGCCGCCCCATCTGCGCAAGGTGACGGAGACGGTGTGATGGGGCGCGTTTCCTATACCGGGGCGCGGGTCTTTGACGGGGCGCAGTTCCGCGAGGGCGCGTTGGTGGTGGAAGGGGGCCGCGTGATCGGCTTTGGCCCGCCCGAGGGGCATGTGGTGGACCTTGGCGGCGGGGTGATCGCGCCCGGGTTCCTTGACCTGCAGGTGAACGGATCGGGTGGGGTGGCCATCGACGGAAGCTGTGATCTGGCCGTGTTAGAGACGGTTTGCACCGTTCAGGCACGGCTTGGCGCGACGGGCTGCCTGCCCACGCTGATCACCGACACCTATGAGGCCACGGCGCGGGTGGTGGAGGCGGGGATTGCCGCGACCAAGGCGCAGGTGCCGGGGTTCCTTGGGCTGCATCTGGAGGGGCCGCATCTGGATGTGCGGCGCAAGGGGGCGCATGATCCGGCCCTGATCAGGGCGATGGAGGCGCGCGATCTGGCGCTGGTGATCGAGGCGGCAGCGGAGTTGCCCGCGCTGATGGTGACGGTAGCGCCGGAATCGGTGACAGAGGCGCAGGTTGCCGCCATGGCGGCGGCGGGTGTGATCGTGTCGCTGGGCCATACGGATTGCAGCGCGGGCGCGGCGCGGGCGGCCATGGCGGCGGGGGCGCGCTGTGCGACGCATCTGTTCAACGCCATGAGCCAGCTGGGCAACCGCGAGCCGGGGATGGTGGGGGCCGTGCTGGGCGCGGGTGGCTTTGCCGGGCTGATCGCGGATGGCATCCATGTGGACCCGCTTACAATGCGCGTGGCACTGGCGGCAAAGCGGGAGGGGGTGTTCCTCGTTTCGGATTGCATGGCTTTGGCGGGGACGGAGCGGACCGAATTCCACCTTGGCGGGCGGCGAATCCTGAGGGCCGGGGGGCGGTTGACGCTGGAGGACGGGACGCTGGCGGGGGCGGATCTGACGCTGCCCCGGGCGGTGCAGGTTCTGGTGGAGGATGTCGGCATCCCGGCGGAACGGGCGCTGGCCATGGCGAGCGCTGTTCCGGCGGCGGTGATCGGGCGGGGCGATCTGGGGCATCTTCGGCCCGGTGCCCGGGCCGATATGGTGCATCTGGGGCCGGACTGGGCGCTGCGGGGTGTCTGGCGGCAGGGTGTCGCCGTCTAGAGCCAGTTCTTCCAGCGGAAATAGAGATAGGCGATGGCCGAGGAGGCAAGCATCGCGATGAGGGCCGAGGGATAACCCAACGGCTGTGCCAGTTCGGGCATGATGGCGAAGTTCATCCCGTAGATCGAGGCGATCAGCGTCGGGGGTGAGAACAGCACCGCCACGACCGATACGATGCGAACGGTCGCGTTCTGGGCGAGGTTGATCATCCCCAGCGTCGCATCCGAGGTGAGACCCACGCGTTGCGACAGGAAATCGGTATGCACCTCGAGCGAGTCGATATCGCGGGTGAGATTGGCAACCATGCCGGAGAGCCCTTCATCCCCGGTCCTTTCGCGGGCGGTCTGGCCGTAGAAGCCCAGCGCGCGGGAGAGGGTAAGCAGGGCGAGGCGGATATTGCCGAGCAGTTCCGCCTCGCGCCCGATGAGTCGGAGGGCGACTTCGAGGCGTTTCTGGTTCTGGCCGCGCTTGCCGGGGGTGTAGACGGAGCGCGACACATGATCGAGGCTGCGGCCCGAGCTTTCCAAGAGATCGGCGAGGCGACCCACGATCTCTTCCAGCAGGGAGAGGAACAGGGCGTTGGCGGAGCCGCAGCCGGGACCGACCTTGTCGGCGCGGGTGGGGTAGGTTTCAAAGGGGCGGCTGGCGTGGTGGCGGACGGTAACAAGGCGCGCGGGCGTCAGGATGAAGGTGACGGGGCCGGAAAGGGGGGCGTTGCTTTCGGAATGGCCTGTCAGCTGGATCGTCATGTAATCGGTGCCCGACTCGCGGTAGAGACGGTTGGAGATTTCGATTTCCTCCATATCCTCGATCGTGGGGATCTGAAGGCCCAGCGCCGCGACGGCGGCGGCTTCGTCGGATGTGGGGGCGTGCAGGTCGATCCAGATCGCATCGGCGAGCGCGGCGCCTGAGGGAAGGCCGATGAGGTGGCCATGGGATTCCTGATAGGCATGGAGCATGGATATTCCCCTTGTGATCGGGGAGCAGCTAGGCATGTCGGGGGCAAGGCGTAAAGTGTGGGTCAGCCCTGACGCAGCATTTCGGCCAGTGCCCGGTTCTGGCGGGTGGTGCGGGCGTGAAGCGTGGCGAGGGGCATGGCGTCCTGCTTCACATATTCGATGAACATCTGGTTCAGGTTGTGAAAGATGACCTGCCCCATGGCCTGGGCATCCACAGTTGCGCGGGCATAGCCCAGTGCCTGAAGCCGGGCGATCAGATCGCAGACCTGCGTGGCAAGCTTGCTGTCGAGTTCGGTATAGCGGACGGAGAAGGGGGTTTCGGGTGCCTCGATCGAGAGGGCCATGGCGGTGCGCCACATCTCTTTGGACAGGTAGATCAGCGAGTGGTCGTAGTAGATGCCGATCAGCGCGGCGAGGGCATCGGCAATATCGGCGGGCGGGTTTTCGACGATGGCGTGGCCGGAATCGAGCACCTCTTCCACCTCCATCGAGACGATGGCGAGGAGTAGATCGCCCTTGTTGGTGAAGTAGTTATAGAGCGTGCCGACCGAAACCTCGGCCGCCTGGGCGATGTCTTCGATGCGGATCGCGCCATAGCCGCGGTCGCGAAAGAGCCGTGACGCCGCTTCGAGGATGCGGCGGGTGCGGTCTGCCTTCTGTTTCTCGCGCAGTCCGGCCATGGGTTCCGTTCGTGAAATGCCTGTATTTTGACATTGACTTCAAAAATGAACGAACTCAATTCTTTTCATCATCGCGCCGTCCAGAAGCGCTGACCGAAGCCCGACATGGAGACGAACATGGCCCTGAAAGCGATCCTTCCGATGACCGCAGCCACCCTTGCTGCGATGTCCAGCCCCGGTCTTGCGCAGGAGTTGAATGCGCTGGTGTGGTGCGATCATACCGACCCCGCGCTGATCGAACCTTTCGAGGAAAAGTTCGGGGTGAAGGTGAACCTGAAGGAATATGAGGGCACCGCGGCGGGGCTGGCGATCCTTGACCAGTCGCAACCGGGGGATTGGGATGTGCTGGTGATCGACGCGGTGGATGTGGGCCGCGCGGTGGAGGCGGGGTATCTGGCCGAACTGCCGGCCGACGAGTTGCCGACGCAGAATTTCTTTCCCGAACTGGTGATGGCCGAGAACAACACGGTGGATGGCAAGACCTATGCCGTGACCGAGAAGTTCGGCTACAACACGATTTCCTTCGACAAGACGAAGGTCGATCCGGCGGACATGGAGGACATGGCCAGCCTGACGAGCGGGAAATATGACGGGCGGATCGGGATCTATGATTATTATCTGCCGGTTCTCGGGCTTGTCGCGCTGGGCCAGGGATCAGCACGGCGGATATCACGACCGAGACGCTGGGCAGCCTGAAGGACCCGCTGATGGCGTTGCGGGCGGCATCGAAGCAGGTGTCGGATGTGGTTTCGGCGCAGACCGCGCTGGCCACGGGCGAGGTGGATATCGTCGTGGGCGGGGGGGAATGGCTGACGGCTGTGCTGGCCGCCGACAACCCCAATCTGGACTGGACGATCCCGAAGCAGGGCGGGCTGCGCTGGGCGCAATCCATCGGGGTGGTGGCGGGTTCCACCCAGCCGGATCTGGCGCTGGAATTCGTGAAATACATCGTGTCGCCCGAGGGGCAGGCGAAGCTTGCCACAAGCTCGTGCTATTGGGGGATGCCGGCGAATGCCAAGACGGGCGATGCGCTTTCGATGGAACAGCGGGCCGTCCTGCGCTGGCAGGAGCAGCCCGAGTTTCTGAAGCGCGCGCAGCTTTACCCGATCCCCGACGCGGCGCTGGACACGGCGATGCAGGATCTGTGGACCGAAATGCTGAACCAGTGACGCCGTGACACTGGCGGCGGCAGAAAGGCGGATGGGTTGGGGCCTTGTGGCCCCTGCCCTGCTTTGGACGGCGGCGTTCTTTGTGCTGCCCTTTGCCGCGATGGTGGCGCTGTCTTTCGCGCATATGGAAGGGCGCGAGGTGGTGCGGGGGTTCGATCCCGGAAACTACGTCCGCATCTTCACCGACTGGACGATGCTGAAGGCGTTGCTGAACAGCCTTGAAATCACGGTGGTGGTGACGGTGGTTTCAGTGGTGCTGGCCTATCCTTTGGCGGCGATTATCGCGTTTCGGGTGCCTGTGCGGTGGCAGCGGCTGGCGCTGCTGCTGGCGGTGCTGCCGTTCTGGACATCCTATGTGGTGCGGTCCTATGCGTGGCTGTTGGTGCTGGGCCAGAACGGGGTGGTGAACAAGGCGCTGCTGGGGTTGGGGCTGATTGCCGAGCCTTTGGAGATTGCCGCGACGCGGACGGCGACGGTGATCGGGTTCGTGCATTTCTTCGTGATGCTGCTGACGCTGACGATCTATGCCAACCTGATCCAGTTGTCGCCCAACTATGCGCGGGCTGCGGCGGACCTTGGGGCGGGTCGGTGGCAGGTGTTCCGGCATGTGATCCTGCCCCTGACGCTGCCTGGGGTGGTGACGGGGGCCTTCCTGACATTCGTGCTGTGCATCGGGGATTACATCACGCCGCAGATCCTTGGCGGGAATGCGGAATTGACGCTGCCGCAACTGATCATGCTGCAACTGGGGCGGAGCGGGAATTTCCCGCTGGCCTCGGCCCTTTCGGTGGTGCTGATGGCGGTGGTGACGCTGGCCTATTTCGCGAGTAGCCGCTGGCTGCGGCTGGATCGGGTGTAGGCGATGCGCGCGCTGTCCTGGGCCTATCTGGCGATTGCCTATGCCTTTGTCTTTCTGCCGGTGGCGGTGCTGGTGGCGTTTTCCTTTCAGGACGGGCGGCTACCGGTACCGCCGTTTCAGGGGTTAACGCTGGATTGGTATGGGCGCGTTCTGGGCGAGCGTGATTTGATGGAGGCGCTGCTGAATTCGGCGCTGGTGGCGGCGGTTTCGTCACTATTCGCGCTGATTTTGGGGTTTCTGGCGGCGCATGCGCTGGCCCGGGTGCGGTTGCCGGGATCGGTGTTGATGCGGGGGGTGCTGATTGCGCCGATGACGGTGAGCTATCTGATCATCGCGCTGGGTCTGCTGACGGTGTTCAATCAGGCGGGCGTGCGCCTGTCGCTGTGGACGGCGGGGGTGGGGCATGTGGTGATCAACCTGCCCTTGTGTTTCGCCATCACCTATGCGGCGATGGGGGATCATCAGAAGAATGCCGAACGGGCGGCGCGTGACCTTGGCGCGCCGGAGTGGAAGGTGCTGGCCTTGGTATCGGCGCCGATGCTGGCGGCGCCCTTGGCGGCGGCCTTCTTCCTGTCGGTCACCTTCAGTTGGGACGAATTCATCATCGCTTTCCTGCTGACGCGGTTCGATGTGACGCTGCCGGTTGAGATCTGGTCGATGCTGCGGTCGGGGATTTCGCCTGCGACGAATGCGGTGGGGTCGCTGGTTTTCCTTGTATCGGTGACGCTGGTGGTTCTGCTGGAGGTATTCGTGTTCCGGAGGGCAAAGACATGACGGCGGGCGTTTCCATCCGCGCGGTGAGCCAACGCTATGGCAATGCCTTGGCGCTGGATGCGGTTGATCTGGAAATTGCGGCGGGGGAGTTTGTGGTGTTGCTGGGGCCGTCGGGCTGCGGCAAGACCACGCTGTTGAACATCATCGGCGGCTTTGCCGAGCCGACATCGGGCAGCGTTCTGATCGGCGGGCGGGATATGGCGGGGGTTGCGCCGAAGGATCGGCCGACCACGACGGTGTTTCAGGATTACGCGTTGTTTCCGCATATGACGCTGGCCGAGAATGTGGGCTTCGGGCTGCGGATGCGGGGGGTTTCGCGCGCGGCGCGGGAGGCGAAGGCGGCGGAGATGCTGGCGCTGGTGGGCCTTGAGGGGCGCGGGGCGCGGCGGCCGCATGAGCTGAGCGGCGGGCAGCGGCAGCGCGTGGCGCTTGCGCGGGCCTTGGCGGTGGAGCCGGATGTGTTGCTGCTGGATGAACCGCTGGGGGCGCTGGACCTGAAGCTGCGGCGGGCGATGCAGGATGAGTTGAAGGCCATTCAGCGGCGGGTGGGCACGACCTTTGTGCATGTGACGCATGATCAGGAAGAGGCGATGGCGATTGCCGACCGGATCGTGGTGATGAATGGCGGGAAGATTGCGGATATCGGGCCGCCGAGGGATGTCTATCTGCGCCCGAAGAGCCTGTTTTCCGCCGGGTTCATGGGTGAGGTGAACAGGATCACGGTGAAGGCCGGACAATCGGCTTTGGGGCCTTTGGTGGTGCCGGATGGGGTTCTGTGCATCCGGCCCGAGGCGATTTCAGAAGGTGGCGCGCTGCGGCTTGGCCCCTGCCGGGTGGACGAGACGGTGTTCTTTGGCGCCTATCTGCGCGCGCATCTGTCGCCGCTGGCCGCGCCGGACCTGCGGCTGGTGGTGCATCTTGCGCAGGGGGCTGTGGTGGAGGCAGGGGCCGTGCTGGACCTTGGGGCGGATGACTTTGTGGTGCTGGAGGCGTGATGGAGCGGATGGGGCCGGGGGATTGGTGGCGCGTGCGACCGGTGGGTGACGGCATCACCTGGATCGACGAGCCGCATGTGCGGGAATTCTATCGCTGCAATGTCTGGCATGTGCGGGGGCGGGATCGTGACATGCTGGTGGATAGCGGGATGGGGGTGGTGTCCCTGCGGGACTGGGTGCCCAAGGTGACGGAGCGGCCTTTGAAGGCGGTGGCAAGCCATACGCATTTCGACCATGTTGGCTGCCATCACGAATTTCCCTGCCGATCCTGCCACGGGGCAGAGGCGCATCTGCTGCGCGCGCCGACGCGCGAGAACACCTTTGCCGACAAGTATGTGACGGATGAGATCTTCACCGCGCTGCCGCCGGAGCCGTATCAATCGGCCACCTATGCAGTTGCGGCGGCCCCGGCGACGCGGCTGCTCTGGGATGGTGATGTCGTCGATCTGGGCGACCGGCAGTTCGAGGTGATCCACACGCCCGGCCATTCCCCGGGGGGCATCGCGCTGTGGGAGGCGGCGACGGGCGTGCTGTTTTCGGGCGACATCGTCTATGATGGCGAGTTGATCGAAGGGACAAGCGCGCAGGAACAGGCGCAATACATGGCCTCGATGGAGCGGCTGTTGGCCCTGCCCGTGCGGGTGGTGCATGGCGGGCATTTCCCGAGCTATTCGGGGGAACGGCACCGCGCGATCATCCGGGATTGGCTGGAGGGAAAAGGCAGATGAAGGCGTTCAACCAACCGCTGGGCGGGAACGAGATGGCGCGGTTCGGGGGCCCTGCCACGATGATGCGCCTGCCTGCGGCGGCATCGCCCGAGGGGCTGGATGTGGGGTTCATCGGGATACCGATGGATCACGGCACGTCGAACCGGTCGGGCACGCGGCTGGGGCCAAGGCAGATCAGGGATGAGAGCCGGATGCTGCGCCCCTATAACATGGCGACGGGGGCGGCGCCGTTCGACCATCTGCAGGTGGCCGATCTGGGCGATGTGCCGATCAACACCTTCGACCTGAAAAAGACGGTGGACATCATCACCGACCACTACCGCAAGGTTCTGGCCCATGACGTGATCCCCCTGACGCTGGGGGGCGACCATACGCTGACTTGGCCGATCCTGCGGGCGATGAAAGAGAAATACGGGCCTGTCGCCCTGATCCATATCGACGCCCATGCCGATATCAACGAACACATGTTCGGCGAGAAGGTGGCGCATGGCTGCCCGTTCCGCCGCGCGTGGGAGGATGAATGCCTGATCAATGACAAGGTCTTCCAGATCGGGCTGCGCGGCACGGGTTATGCGGCGGATGATTTCGACTGGGCGCGCAGGCAGGGCTGGACGGTGGTGCAGGCCGAGGAATGCTGGGGCAAGTCGCTGGTGCGGCTGATGGAGATCGTGCGGGAACGGATCGGGGAACTGCCGGTCTATATCAGCTATGACATCGACAGCCTTGATCCCGCCTTTGCGCCGGGAACGGGGACGGTAGAGCCGGGCGGCCTGTCCACCTGGCAGGCGCTGGAGATCATCCGGGGTTGCGCGGGGTTGAACATCGTGGGGGGCGATCTGGTGGAGGTGTCGCCACCCTATGACCCTTCGGGCAATACCGCGCTGATCGGGGCGAACCTGCTTTATGAGATGCTTTGCGTGCTGCCGGGGGTGCCACAGCATCCATCGCGGTTTTCGGGGCTGACGTTCTAGGGGGGCGCGCGAGGAGCGCATACCCTATGCGAAAGGCCCGGGGTGCGAACCCCGGGCCTTTTGCTATTCCGCGACATGCAGCGTGGGTGCGCCGCGCGTTGGAGGCCTGCCATCGAGACGGGCTTCGAGCGCGTCGATCCGTTCGGCCAGAACATGGGCGGGCGGATCTTCGGGTTCGGCTTCCTTGGGGCCGATGAAGCGGCTGAAGAGGCGGGTGATCAGGCGCGACAGATCATCCATGATCAGGAAGAAGGCCGGAACGATCACCAAGGACAGCACGGTCGACACGATGATGCCGCCGATCACCGCCGTGGCCATGGGCGCGCGGAAGGAACCGCCTTCACCCACGCCCAACGCAGAGGGCAGCATCCCCGCCGACATGGCGATGGATGTCATCACGATGGGCCTTGCCCGCTTGTGCCCGGCCTCGATCACGGCGGCGTAGCGTGTCATGCCCTGATTGCGCATCTCGATCGCGAAGTCGATCAGAAGGATGGCGTTCTTTGTCACGATGCCCATCAGCATCAGGATGCCGATCAGCACGGGCATGGACAGGGCCGAACTGGTAAGGATCAGCGCCGCCGCCACCCCGCCGATAGCAAGCGGGAGGGAGAGCAGGATGGTGAAGGGCTGGATCACCGATTTGAAGAGCAGGATCAGCACGGTCAGCACCAGCATCAGGCCCATGATCATGGCATTGCCGAAGGCGGCCATGAGTTCCTGCTGCACCTCGGCGTCGCCGGCCTCTTGCACGCGCACGCCGGGGGGCAGTTCGACGCTTGCGATCACCTCATTGAAGCGGGCCGTCGCGGTGCCCAGCGCCACGCCGACGGGAAGGTTCGCCCCGATGGTGGCGCGGCGTTCGCGGTTGAGGCGATCCACCATCGAGGGGCCTTCGGCGATGGCGATATCGGCCACGGCCGAAAGCGGCACGGCAGCGCCGGTGGCGGTTGTCAGCTTGAGCGCGCCGATGCGGTTCAGGTCTTCGCGGCTGGCATTGTTCAGCCGGACACGGACCGGGATCAGGCGGTTGTCGATGGACAGTTTCGCCAGCGCGGCGTCGACATCGCCGATGGTGGCCACGCGGACCACTTCGGCAATCTGGGCGGTGGTGATGCCCAGACGCGCGGCTTCGTTCGCGCGGGGGGAGATCTGGATTTCGGGCCGGGGAAGCGCCCCTTCCGAGGCGACATTGGCCAGCAACGGATCGCCCGAGAGCGCCTCTTCGAGGCGGGCGACGGCGGTGTTCAGATCGGACTCGTTATCGGCGAGGATAGAGAAGGACAGATCGCGTTCGCCCCTGTCGTTAAGCTTGAAGGCCCGCACATCGGGGACAAGGGCCAGCTTTTCGAAGATCTGCGCCTCGATCACGTTCTGGGGCACGGTGCGGCCGGTGTTTTCCACATCGGGCACGATGGCCCCCAGAAGCGGCACGCCATTCGCGATCTGCGAAAGCTTCAGCAGCAGCGAATGATCAAGGCGGGTGAGCAGCACCGTCACCGAGGCGCGGCGGATGTCGCGGTCGCCGGTGGGAGAGGAGCCGACAAGGACGAAGACATTGTCGACCCAGTCCACCTCTTGGATGGCCCTGACCATCGCCTGGGTGGTGCGGTCGGTTTCTTCCAGCGTGGTGCCGGGGGGAAGTTCGACGGAGATCGGGATGCGGCTGACATCTTCGGGCGGGATGAAGCTGCCCGGAACCTTGAGCATGAAGTGGACCGAGACAGCCAGAACGGCAATCGCGCCCAGCATCGTGAGGTAGCGCGCCGGGATCCGGAGAAAGCTGCCGGATGTGGTGGCCCCGACAAGGCGGAGATAGCCCTTCATGACGGGGCCGTCTTCGTGGTGGTCTTCCTCGGCGTCCTTGGAGCGCATGAGGTAGGCGGCCATCATGGGCGTGATCAGGCGCGCGACGATCAGCGAGAAGATCACGGCAATGGCCACGGTCAGGCCGAATTGCCGGAAGTACTGGCCCGGGATGCCCGGCATGAAGGAAACCGGCACGAAGACCGCCACGATGGTGGCCGATGTGGCTATGACGGCGAGGCCGATTTCATCCGCCGCGTCGATGGCGGCGCGATAGGGTGACTTGCCCATGCGGATATGGCGGGCGATGTTTTCCACCTCGACGATGGCGTCGTCGACAAGGATGCCGGTGGCAAGCGTGATGGCGAGGAAGCTGACGAGGTTCAGAGAGAAACCCAGCAGATCCATCACGTAGAAGGTGGGAATGGCCGACAGCGGCAAGGCCATGGCCGAGATGAGCGTGGCACGCCAGTTCCTGAGGAAGGCCAGAACGACGAGAACGGCGAGAAGCGCCCCTTCGATCAGGGTGTGCAGGGCAGATTCGTAGTTGCCATAGGTGTAGAAGACGGTTTCATCGACCAGCTTGATCTGCACTTCGGGATGATCGGCCCGCAGGTCATCAAGCTGGGCATTCACGGTTTCGGCGACCGAGACTTCGGATGCGCCCTTGGCGCGGAAGACCGCGAAGGTGACGACCTGTTCTCCATTGAGGCGCGAGAGCGAACGCAACTCTTCGTAGGTGTCGATCACCTGACCAAGTTCTGACAGCCGGACATGGCGGCCGGAGGGCAGCGCGATGGTGGTGTTGGCAAGGTTTTCAACCGTCTTGGCATCGCCAAGGGTACGGATGGCCTGTTCCCCCGCCCCGAGTTCGGACCGGCCCGAGCCGAGATTGGCATTTGTGGCCCGCAACTGACCGTTCACCGCGCTGGCGGTGATGCCGTAACTGTCAAGCTTGACGGGATCGAGTTCGATGCGGATTTCGCGATCCGCCCCGCCGTAGCGATCCACCCGGCCAATGCCGGGGCGGCCCTGCAGGCTGCGGATCACGGTGTCGTCGACGAACCATGACAGTTCTTCGATCGTCATGTCGGGCGCGCTGACGGCAAAGGTCATGATGGCCTGACCTTCGACGTCGATCCGGCTGACGACGGGTGCCTCGATCGAACCGGGCAGATCGCCGCGGATCTGGTCGATGGCATCCTTGGTATCCTGAACCGCCTTGTCGGTGGGAACCTCCATCCGGAATTCGACGACCGTGGTGGAAACCCCGTCGGTCACCGTGGAGATGACGTTCTTAACGCCGGTGATCCCGGCGACGGCATCTTCGATTTCCTTGGTGATCTGGGTTTCCATCTCTGCCGGGGCGGCCCCGGACTGGTTCACCGTGACGGCGACGAGGGGCACGTCGATATTCGGGAAGCGGGTGATCGGCAGGGTGTTGAAGCTTTGCCAGCCCAGCACGAGCAGCAGGACAAAGGCCAGAAGCGGGGCGACCGGGTTTCGGATGGACCAGGCGGAAAAGTTCATGGCGAGATCCCCTGATCAGTTGGTGGCGGCAGCGACGGGATTGATGCGGTCGCCATCACGGACGAAGGCGCCGGCTTTTGTCACCACCGTGTCGCCGGCTGAGAGGCCTTCGGTGATTTCCACCCAACCGCCATCGCGGATACCGGTTGTAACCTGAACGCGGCTGACCTGCCCTCCGGTGACTTTCATCACGGTGGCCCCCAGGGGCGAGGAACCCACGGCGGTCACGGGCACGGCGACGGTTTCCCGCTGTGTCACGAGGATTTCGGCATCCATGAACATGCCCGCGCGAACGGCGGCGGGATTGTCGATGGTGATGCGCGCGCGGCCAAGGCGGGTGGTCGTGTCGATGGTGGGTTCCACCAGACGGACCGACCCGGTCAGCCTGTCTGGCGCGCCGACGGCGACCATGCTGACGGTCTGCCCGGGGGCGAGGCGCATCAGATCAATCTCGGCCACATCGGCGGAGAGTTCCAGGGCGGCATCGCGGATCATGGTGAACATCGGCTGACCCGCCGCCGAGGCGATGGAGCCGACAACTGCGTTGCGGTGGGTGATTTCCCCGCCGACCGGGGCCTTCACATCGGTGCGCGACAGTTGCAGATCGACATTGGCGAGTTGCGCCTCGACCAGGGCAAGCTGGGCGCGGGCGGCTTCGAGGGATTGGGTCGCGACGGTGACACGGGCCGTCGCGGCGATGGCATTTGCGCTGGCCTGATCGGCGGCGGCCTGCGAGGCGGTGCCCTGCGCCTTGAGCGCGGCAGTGCGTTCGTTGACGCGCTGCGCCTCATCCGCGGCGGCGTTCGCCTCGAGCAGTTGCGCCTCGGCCTGGGCGATGGTGGCCCGGGCGGAGGCCAGCGAGGCGATGTACTGGCTTTTCTGAAGCTCCAACGTCGTCTTGGACAGGGTGGCGAGGGTTTGCCCCGCGGTGACGCGGTCGCCGACATCGGCGAGCAGGGTTTCGATCGGCTGCCCTTCGATCAGGGGGGCGACCTGCACCTCTTCGACGGGGTTCACAAGGCCCGAGACAATGACCCGATCCTGCAGCATCCGCGTTTCCGCTGTGGAGACGGTGATGGCGGGAAGGTTCGGCTGGACGGTTTCGGTGGCGGTGTCATCGGCCGCGTGAACCGGGACGGCGAGGGCAAACAGAACAGGGACAAGGAACGCGAGACGCATTTACTGACCTTTCGAACCGTCGACTTCGATTTCATCGAGGATGTGGTTGATTGTACGGCTGATCAGGGCAACCAGATCCGGGCCGGTCTGATGCGCCTGGGCGCGATGAATCGTGCTGGCCTTGATCATCATCACCAGAAGGCTGGCATGAGGGCCATAGCGCAGGCGCGCCTCTTCGGCGGAGATACCCCGGACGCGCGCGAAAACGATGGTGAGATAGCGCGAGATCTCGGTTTCCATCTGCTGGGTGATCTCGGCCACTTCGGGTTTGCGCAGCGAGGCGGCCATCATCTCGGCCCAGATGCGGCCTTCGGTGGCGCAGCCTTCCGTCTCGATCCGCTGATGGAGCGCCTTGCGCAGGGTGATCATCGGAGCGGGGCTTTCGATGATCTGGCTGAATTCCTGCTCGACCTCGGTCAGGTCGCGGGTCACCAGTGCGGCGACGATGGCGGCTTTTGACGGGAAGTAGCGGTAGAAGTTGCCCACGCTCATGCCGCAGGCGCGCGCGAGATCCTGCATCGAAGCCCCGTCGAAACCTTTTTCGGCAAAGGCCTGTCGGACACCATCAAGGATCTCGACGGTGCGAAGTTCGGTCTGGGGCTGTATGCGGTCTGTCTGTGTCAAGAGTTCGGCTTCTTGTCTGACGCTTGCGAATGAACGTTCATTCACACATACGTCGGCGCTGGTCGGCGTCAAGGGTTTTCTCTGCAGGACAAGGCCGCGCGGCCCGCTTTTGCCGCGCGGTCCGACATGGTGATCACAGATTTCACAGAGGATCTGGGTGCTTTTTCGAGGAGGGCCCCTTGAACTACCTTGGGTTGTTTATTCAGGTATCTACTATCGCAACGCGCCGGAAATTGTGGGTGCGACAGTGCCTTGTGACGTGGTTCTGCGGTCAACCTTGGTGGTTGGGGGAAATGGCTTGGTTCGACCAAGGCAAGGAAAACGTCAAATGCAGGGCCAAAATGTTGCCGTTTCGCCACATTTGGGGCAAAACTAGGGCAGAACCGTGGGGACTGTTCGGCTGAGAGGGGTTCAACACTGGGATTCGACCTCTTGTCGATGGCCTGAGTCCGAAAAGTGGCCCTTGCGCAAGCGATTCGTTTCCCGTCGGCAAGATATTGTTCCGAACTTTTCAACAGTAAACAATCTATGGTTGTGTAAAATCTTTCGAAAATACCGTCGGGCGTGAAATGTGGCGCAAACCCGGGGGGAAAGTGGCATCCCTAAGGCAAAAATTTGACCGAATGCCGCATTCAGAGTTAACGAAAGTTAATTACAGGCATCCTTTTGGATGTTTGGCGATTCAGGAGTTCTGTCATGAAAAATCGTCGTTCACGCTACATTCCCGGCAAGCGGTTGGTGAGTGGTTTCGGATCTGCCTTCATTATCATGGGCACCCTTTTCATCCTTCCTCAGACCGCAGGCGCACAGGTTCGGTCGATCAACCTGCCCGAAGACATGTGCGACATCCTGAACGAACGGCCGCTGGATCAGGCGCTGCTGGCGCAGATTCGCAACCGGCCCGATTTCGTCGATATCCTGGAATATGTCGAAGAGACGTGCGGCGCGCTCGGCGGGCAGCTGATCGGCCCGACAGGGGCCATTCCGGCCGCAGGCGGCAGAACCTTTGGAAATGACAATCCGACCGAAGGCCCGGGCAACCCGACGGGCGGCGGCGGCGCCCCCGGCGGCGGAAATGGCGGCCCCGGCGGCGGTGACGGTGGTGATGGTGGCGGCAACGGTGGCCCGGGCGATGGTGGCGGCGACGGCGGCGGAAACGGTGGCCCGGGCGAGGGAGGCGGCGGCGACAACGGCGGCCCTGACGGCGGCATTGGTGATCCCGCTGGCGGCAACGGTGGTCCCGGTGGCGGTAACGGTGGACCCGGTGGCGGCAATGGCGGGCCCGGTGGCGGCAACGGTGGCCCCGGCGGTAACGGTGGCCCCGGTGGTGGCAACGGTGGTCCCGGTGGCGGCAACGGTGGTCCCGGTGGCGGCAATGGTGGTCCCGGTGGCGGCAATGGCGGGCCCGGTGGCGGCAACGGTGGCCCCGGCGGTAACGGTGGCCCCGGTGGCGGCAATGGCGGCCCCGGCGGCAACGGTGGCCCCGGTGGTGGCAACGGTGGTCCCGGTGGCGGCAACGGTGGTCCCGGTGGCGGCAACGGTGGTCCCGGTGGCGGCAACGGTGGTCCCGGTGGCGGCAACGGTGGCGGCGGCGGCAATGGCGGCCCCGGCGGTAACGGTGGCCCCGGTGGTGGCAACGGTGGTCCCGGTGGCGGTAATGGCGGCCCCGGTGGTAACGGTGGTCCCGGTGGCGGCAACGGTGGCCCCGGTGGCGGCAATGGCGGCCCCGGCGGCAACGGTGGCCCCGGTGGCGGCAACGGTGGTCCCGGTGGCGGCAATGGTGGCCCCGGCGGCAACGGTGGACCCGGCGGTAACGGCGGCCCCGGAGGCGGCCACGGTGGCGGCAATGGCGGCCATGGCGGTGATGGTGGTCATGGTGGTGGTAAGGGTGACGGCGACCGTGACGGCGGCAAGGACGGCGGCAAAGGTGGCGACCGTGACGGCGGCAAGGACGGCGGCAAAGGTGGCGACCGTGACGGCGGCAGGACGGCGACGACAAGGGCGAGTCCGGCGAGAAATAAGACGAAGCCCGGACGAATGGCAAGGCCCGCGCAATGCGCGGGCCTTTTGCATTCATTCAGCGATCAGCGAAGCAGTGCCAATTCTGCCGTGTAGGCTGGCAGCACCGGGGCAAGTTGGCGGGCAAAGCGGGCGGAGAAGCCGACGAGATCCGGGCGGATCGCACCGACGCCATCCAGGGAGCGGCCCGGTGAGAGGGCGGTCTCGGCCCCTTGCCCCCCCGCCGCGTGATGCAGGGCTGGTTCATCGACAGCCATGCCGAATTGCCTGAGCGCGGCAGAGGCCACGGCGACGGGATCATCGACCAAGGCGTCATAGCTGATCTCGACCATGGGGTTGGGCATGGTTTCCTGCCAGCGGCGGGCCAGATATTCCGTACGAGCGACCGCGCGGGCGGCGGATTCAATCCCGTAGCTGTAGCGATGGGCGGTGTTGAACTGCTTGAAGAACAGCGAGGCCACCAGATCGCGGGTATCGCGGCGGACGAAGATGATCGGCACATCGGGATGCAGCGGGCCGAGAAGGCCAAGCTGTTCCAGATTGCCGGGCGTCGATGTCGATGCAGCGCGTGGCGGTCTTTTCGGGGCCTGAGCGGATACGCGCGGCGAAATGCGTGCGGATCGGCGCATGGGGAAGCGAGCGGAGCAGGCGGATGCTGCTGTCCGGCCCACCGGAGCGGCCCAGTTCGAGGAAGAGATCGTAGAGAAAGGTCGTCTCGCCCACGGCATAAAGGCCCGGTTGCGAGGCGAGGAGCTTTTCCATCAGTGATTTGCCCGAGCGGGGCAGGCCGACCACAAGCAGAAGGGGGCAGGGGTCCACGGCAGAGACCGGGGCATGGCGCCGCTGGAATGCGGCATCCAGTTCGGGCAGGTAGCGGCTGAAGACGTAGTCCTGCCGATCCGGCCCGTGCAGGGCGCGCATCTGGCGATTGCCTTCCTCGAACAACGAGAAGGCCTGATCGTCTTCACCGGCATTCATGTGGCCCTGCGCGCGCAGAAACCAGGTTGTTGCGCGATCGAAGGGTTTGAGGGCGGCATCTTCGCCCGCGGCGGCGAGGCGCTGGAGGATGTCATCCTCCGGGCCGAGGGGGACAAGATCCATCAATTCCCGGATGGCGTTCAGATTCAGGGGGTGATCAAGGAGAATGCCGCGATAGAGCGTGGCGGCGGTGGCCATGTCGCGGTTGATGACATGGATCCGGGCCTGCATCAGACGGTGGGTGAGCGAGGCGGGGAAAAGCGACGCGGCCTCGACCGCCGAAGCGAGGGCGTCATCCGGCCTGCGCAGGCCGAGCAGCGCCTTGGTGCGGATTTTCCAGGCCGCGTTCTGACGGGGATCGAGGTGGAGAATGTCATCGCACAGGGCGAGGGCCTCTTCGAAGCGGCCGTCGGATTGAAGATCGGCGGCGTCGTCCAGCGCGGCCTGATGATCGTATTGTGTCATTCTTTCCGAATTCCGGCATGCAATTGGCGACGCCTGCATATGGAAAGACGGGTGCATCCCGTCAATCCGCCAAGGGGATCGACGGGACGGGATGGCAAAGTCCCGCCACGGGATCAGCTGTCGGGGAACATCCCGCCCGCAAGCACCGAGACCCAGCGGGAGGGCTGCCGCGGATCCTGCAGGCGCAGGTAGGTGTAACCCGTCTTGTCCCAGCTGAGGATGCGGTTCGTCATATTGTCGAGCACCAGATCCTGCGTGCCTGTCCGCAGCACCAGCACGGCATGCGACTGGCGCTTGCGATCAAGGACCGTGGCGATGAGAAGCTGTTCGGCCGGGATGCCCGCCCTGATCAGGGCGTGCTTCTTGTAGAGGGCGTAATCTTCGCAGTCGCCGCCGCGCGCTGTGGGCATCGCCCAACGCTCTGCGACACGGTATTGTTCGACATCCGTGACGGGGCGGATGGCCCGGTTGGCGCGGGAGTTGATGGCGCGGACGACGGAAAGCGTGTCTTCACCGATCAGCATCTGCTTGCCGCTGCGCATGCAGGCCCATGCATAGGTATCGCAGAGCGCAGCGGCCCCGGGCGGAGCATGTGCTTCGCCGCGGAAGGCGATCAATTGCGCCTCGGTTCGACGGGCGTCGATCGACAAGGCGGGAAATGTAGCACTGATCCCGGCGACGAATGCCAGCCAGGTTATGCCAAGACGACGGCCCCAGGTCCGTGCGCGTTGCTTTTCCAAACGCAGATCTCCCCGATAGTGCGGCAGCACGAGAGGTGTTCAGGAAAGCTGCGTGACATGTCGGGGATTGGGCCAAAGCTGGGCATTTTTGCGCAGGGCCGATTCAGGCCCTGCTTTCGCCGCGGATCGGATCGAAGAGAAGGCGCAGGCCGTTCAGCACGACGAGCAGCGTTCCGCCTTCGTGGCCGATGACGGCGAGGGGAAGGGGCAGTTCGTAGAAGGTGCTGCCTATGACCAGAACCAGCATCGCGCCCAGCGCGAAGGCGAGGTTCTGGCGGATCACGGCCGCGGTCCGCCGGGCAAGGCGGTGGGCGGCGGCGAGGCGTTCCATGTTATCGGAGAGAAGCGCCACTTCGGCCGCCTGCAGGGCCACTTCGCTGCCGGCGACACCCATGGCAATACCGACATCCGCGCGGGCCAGAGCGGCGGCATCATTCACGCCATCACCGACAAAGGCGACGCGGCCATCCCTTGCAAGGCCGTCGACAAGGCGGACCTTGTCACCCGGCAAGAGATCGGCGTGGATCGAGTCATCCCCAAGCCCGAGCCCTTGCCCGATGGCGAGGGCGACAGGGCGGCGGTCGCCTGTCATCATCACCACACGCGAGATGCCTGCCTTGCGCAATGCAGCCAGACCCTTGGCCGATGTTTCCCGCGGCTGGTCTGCAACCGAGATCGCGCCGAGAAGGCGGGGACCGCGCCCGAAATAGACCAAGGTCTGCGCCCCCTGCTGCAACGGGGCCAGTTGCGGATGATCGAGCGGCGCACCCATCCGGGCAGCAAGGCGGGGGTTCCCGGCCCAAAGGGCACCCGTGGCATCCCTGCCTGTGATGCCTTCGCTGGGCGAGGCTTGCGCGTCCCAGACGTTTTCGGGACGGAGGCCGCGTTCGAGCGCGGCCTGCCGAATGGCCGCGGCGATGGGATGTTCGGAATGCGCCTCGACCCCGGCGGCAAGGGCGAGAAGGGCGCCCTCATCCCCTTCGAGGGGCAGGATGCCCGTGACGGCGGCCTTTCCTGTGGTCAGGGTGCCGGTCTTGTCAAAGGCGAAGATGCGGACATCGGCCAGCGTTTCCAGCGCACCGCCGCCCTTGAACAGGACCCCGCCCCTTGCCGCAGCCGAGAGCGACGAAAGGATTGCAGCGGGAACGGAAATGACGATGGCGCAGGGGCTTGCCGATACGAGGATGGTGGCCGCGCGATAGAGCGCATCATCTATGGACCATCCGACGCGGATGAAGAGCAGGAACAACAAGAGGGAGCCGAGCAGGACGGCGATGGTGTAACGCTGACCGAACCATTCCGAGAAGCGTTCGGAGGGGGCCTTCATCGCCTGTGCTTCGGTCACGAGGGCGATCATGCGGGCCACGGTCGATGCGGAAAGCGGACGCTCTACCCGCATGGCAAGAACGGCGTTCAGGTTGACCGTCGCCTCGCTGAGATGGGCGCCGGCGGATTTGTGGACAGGAAGCGATTCGCCCGTGATCGCGGATTCATCAAGATCGCCTTCGCCTTCGATCAAGGTGCCATCGACAGGAATCCGCGCGCCGGGGCGAAGGATGACGATATCGCCGATCTGAAGATCGCCCACGGCGGTTTCGCGGATCTGCCCGTCATCGCCGCGCAGAAGGGCGTTCTCGGGGCGCAGGGCCATCAGCGCCTCGACCGCGCGGCGGGCCTTTCCCATGGCGCGATGTTCAAGGGTGGAGGAGAGCGAGAAAAGGGTGAGCAGGACAGCCCCTTCGAGCGCGGCCCCGACAGAGGCCGCGGCAAGGGCCGCCAGAACCATGAGAAGATCAATGTCGAGACGGCGATCCGACCAGAGTTCGCGCAGGGCCGAGATCGCGGCAGGCAGACCACCGGCGATGTAGACGGCAGCAAGTGCGGCATCGGAAAACGCTGCGGAAAAAGAGGGCAGCGCAAGACCCGCCAGCGCGACGGCCATACCCGCGACGGTGACGGCGGTCAGGGGCGCGCCAAGGCGATCTGTGAGCGACTCTTCATGCATTGGCAGCAAGTTACGCCTTTTCGCGGCTGCGGCAAGAAACCAACGCCGTTGCGATGGATCATCGCACTCAACCGTGGGGATATTGTGCTTGCAGTCAATTTAAGGAATATGACGACGGGGGTTACGTGGCCGGGGTTGGTGTTCCGGCTGCACAACGGGAGGATCGGGGTGCCCGACGAATTCTCTGTCGTTCGCATGTTGAGTGACCTGGTGCGAACGCCCCTGCCGGACCTTGATGCCGCGGTCACCCATGCCATCGGGAGCCTAGCATCCCATGCCGGTGCCCATTGGGCGAGTCTGTTCCGGCTGGATGGTTCGCATCTGGTGGGCACGCATAAATACACTGCGCCGGGCATGACGGAACTGTCCTGCCCCCCGGATTACATGATCGGCGACGGGCGTGCGGTGCTTGAGGCGAACAAACCCTTGGTTCTGGGCGATCTGAGTGAACTTCCAGAGGATTCGCCCCTGCATGGGTTGCGCCCGGCGCGCGCGCTGGTCGCGCTACCCATCAATGAAGCGGGGGTTCTGACCGGGGTTCTGGCCTTCGGCTTTCTTGAACCGCAGACCGGCCTTGAAGCATCGACGATGGATTGTCTGAAATCCGCCGCCGAGGTGTTCGAGACGGTGATCGCGCGGCGGGAGGTGGAAAAGGCCCATCTGGATACCGCGCGGCGGTTGGAGGCGACGCTGGCCGCCCTGCCTGACCTGCTGTTCGAGGTTTCGGCCGACGGTCATTTCGCCGAGTTTTCGGCCGGGCCCGAGCATCTTATGATGGTGCCTGCAGAAATGTTGCGGAACCGGCATTTCGCCACGCTGCTGCCACCCGATGTAAGCCGGATCGTGCAGCGTGCGCTGGATACCGTGCTGGTAAGCGGGCGGGTCGAAGGGATTCGCTATCGGCTGGATCTTTCGGACGGGCCGAGGTGGTTTGAACTGACCGGGGCGCTGAAGCCTTCGGAGGCGCCGGACGTTCAGCCGAGCGTGATCTTTCTGGTCCGCGATGTCACGGCTGATACGCGGATGCGTGATGAACTTGTCCAGCTTGGCAGGATCGTCGAGGCGATGTCGAACCTCGTCTGCATCACCGATCTGGATGAGAATGTAGTCTGGTGCAATGCCGCCTTTGAACAGCAGACCGGATGGCAACTGGCCGAGATCCGGGGGAAATATCTGCCCGACCTGATCCGCGTTCCGGGCGAGGATCGTGGCAATTCGTTGGCGGTTTCGCAGGCGATTCAGCGACGCGAGGCCTATTCGGGGCAGACCGTCAACCAGGACCGGCATGGCAACCGGTACTGGATCGAGTTCAACGTGCTGCCGCTGCATGACTCGGCGGGAGAATTGGCCGGTTTCGTGACGATCGAAACGGTCGTCACCAAGATCAAGGAACAGGAAGCCGCGATGGCGCTTTTGGCGCAGAGCGCGACCGAAGCCCGCGAACGCCTGGAAAACGCGGTGCGCGCCCTGCCTGATGGGGTGATCATCTTGGATGACCGGGACCGGGTGGTTGTGGCCAACAAGGCCTATTGCGACATGTTCCCCGAGATCGCGCCCTTCGTGCATCCCGGAGCGACGCTGGAGTCGATCCTGAAGAAGGGGGTCGACTTGGGGATCTTCGGGCCGCGGGAAGGGGATGGCGCGGTCGGCGACTGGGTTGGCGACCGGCTGCAGACCTACCGGCGGACCTTCGATCTGGACGAGATCCAGTTGCCCGATGGCCGCTGGATGCGCAGGATCCACACGCGCACGTCGGATGGCGGCGTGGTGGCGCTGGCGATTGATGTCACGGCGCGGCGCAATCATCTTTTGGCGCTGGATGCGGCGAACCGCGAATTGAGCGCCGCGCTGGATGAGCGGGACCGGGCCGAACGGCGCCTGCGCGGCATCATGGAAGGGGCCGATGTCGGCACCTGGGAATGGGACATCGCCACCGGCACCCTGATCGTGGGTGGCAACTGGGCCGAGATGCTGGGCCGCGACATATCGGAGCCGGGGGTCTTCAACATCGAGGATTTCCGGGACATCGTTCATCCCGAGGACGTGGGGCTGCTGCCGGACCCCAACCAGCACTACGACACGGCAGCGGACGGGTTCAGCGAGATCGAGTTCCGGATGCGCCATGACGCGGGCCATTGGATCTGGGTGCTGTCGCGTTCACGCGTGGCGGAATGGGGCGAGGATGGCCTGCCGCGCGTTATGGCAGGCGTGCATCTGGACGTGTCAGAGCGGAAGAAGCTTGAACAACAGTTGCAGGCGGGACGGGCCTATCTGTCCGAGGTGATGGATACCTCTATCGCCGCGCTGGCCGTGCTGAACGAGCGCGGGCAGATCACCTATGCCAATCAGGAAGCCGAGCGCATCCTGCATCTGGACAGGTCCGCGCTGCATGGGCGGGGCTATAACGACCCTGAATGGCATCTTGAATGCGTCGATGGCGGGCCCCTACCGGAAGAGGCGCTGCCCTTCCGACAGGCGATGGAAAAGGGCGGCATCGTGCGCGACATCCGCTTTGCCCTGCATCTGCCGCAAGGCGAGCGGCGCGTGCTTTCGGCGAATGCGGTGCCGCTGGCCCCGGCAGAGGGCGAGAAAACCGTTGTAGTTTCCTTTTCCGATATCACGGACGAGCTGGCCTCGACCGCGCGGCTGGAGGAGGCGCGGGCGAAGGCCGAAGAGATGAGCCGGGCGAAATCCATCTTCCTGGCCAACATGAGCCACGAGATCCGGACGCCGCTGAACGGTGTGCTGGGGATGGCGGAAGTGCTGGACAGCATCGTGACGCCCCCGGAGCAGAAGCAGATGGTGGCGACGATCCGACGGTCGGGAGAGACGCTGCTGACGGTGCTGAATTCCATCCTCGACATGTCGAAGATCGAAGCGGGGAAGATGGAACTGGAGATCGTGCCGATCGTCCTATCGGACGTGCTGGCGCAGGTGGAGGCGATGCACCGGGTCAAGGCCGAGGAGAAGGGTCTGGAACTGCAGGTTCTGACCAGCGCGGGGGCCGATCTTCCGCGCATGGGAGACCCGCATAGGTTGACTCAGGTCCTGAACAACCTGCTGAGCAACGCGATCAAGTTCACCGAGACCGGGCGCGTGCGTCTGAAACTGTCCTGTCGCCCGGGAAAGCCGGTGACCATCGACATCCTGGACAGCGGCGTGGGCATGACCGAGGCGCAGCTTTCACGGGTTTTCGAAAGTTTCGAGCAGGCGGACGGGTCGATGACCCGGCGTTTCGGCGGGACGGGACTGGGCCTTTCCATCGTGCGCCAACTGGTGCTGCTGATGGGTGGCATGATCACGATGCAGAGCCGCCCCGGGGAAGGAACCGAGGTGCGGGTGATCATTCCGCTGCCGGAAGCGGACCCCCGTGCGATAGCCCCGCCCATCGCCGAAGTCGCGCCCGATATCAGCAGCCTTGCCGGGCGCAACCTGCTTGTAGCGGACGACAACCTCACGAATCGGCTTGTCCTTTCGGAAATGCTGGCCCGGACCGGGGTTCGCGTGACCATGGTGGAGAATGGGAAAGAAGCCATTCAGGCCTGGAAGAGATCCCTTGATGAAGGGGATCCCTTCGACCTTTTGCTGTTGGACATCACGATGCCGGTTCTGGATGGGATGAGCGCCCTGTCCGAGATCCGGGACGGTGAGGCGCGGCAAGGGCTTTCGCCGGTTCCGGCCATAGCCGTGACGGCGAATGCCATGCCAAATCAGGTGGCAGACTACATCATGGGCGGCTTCGATACCCATCTTGCAAAGCCGTTCAAGCGGAAGGAACTGTTGCACGCCCTGAAGACACTGTTGCGCGGTTGAGGCCCGCAGGCGAGCAGAACAGTCTTGATCGAAACCGAAATCCGGTTCTTTCTTAATAATTATTTCCTTCCGTCTTTTCACCACATTCTCGCCCATGAGTTGTGGTGAGGTGCTTTCGGGCGAGAGATCGCAAGTAGGGTCCAAAGTATGAGCGCGGCTGAACCGAATCACAAATATCGCGTCCTTCTGGCGGAGGATGACGAGGTGAATCAGCAGATTGTCATGGCGTTCCTTGCAGGAACGACGAATATCGAACTGACCATCGTCGGCGATGGCCGCAGCGCGCTGGAGGCGGCGTTGGGCACGAAGTATGACCTGATGCTGTTCGATCACAACATGCCCCACATCACGGGGGACCGCGTCATCCGCTATCTGCGGTCTGGAAATTCAAGCAATGCAGGAACGCCGGTTATCCGGTTTACCGCGGATGCAGACAGGGCCGACATCCGCACGAATGGCGGGCTGATCGACGCAACCCTTCCGAAACCATTGAAAGCCGAAACCTTCCTGTCCACGATAGAAACCATCCTGCAGTTGGGATGAACGACGTTCGCGCGTCGGTTCTGGGGAGGCGGATGCAACAAAGGCACGACATCGAGGCGCGGGACGGGGTTGAACCCGGATCCGTTGTTGTGACGCCAGAGGCGCTGCTTCTTGCGGAACGGCGGCTGCGGGATGTGATCGAGGGTGCGCAGGTTGGAACCTGGACCTGGGATTTCGACTCGGTCGGCCAGATCGTGAACGATGTCTGGGCAGCGATGCTGGGTTACGACCTGAAGGAGATGCCGCATATCACCTATGAGACATGGAGCCGGCTGATCCATCCTGATGACAAGGAATGGGTCGAGGCGGAGCTGCGTCTCTGCACGAGCGGCGTGAACGATTCCTATGAAGCCGAATATCGGATGCGCCACCGCAACGGGCATTGGATCTGGGTGCTGGACCGGGCGCGTGTCGTGCGGCGCAAGGCGGATGGTTCGCCGAAGGTGATGGCCGGAATTCAGATCGAGATTTCCGAGATGAAATCGCGCGAGGCCGCGCTGATGCGGGCGAAGGCCGATCTGGAAGAGGCGCTTGCCCAGCGCGCCAGTGCCGAACAGCGCTTTTCCGACATCGCGGCCGTGACGGATGGCTGGCTGTGGGAAATCGACCAGGACATGCGGTTTTCCTTCCTTTCGGGATCGGAGCATATCGAGCGTCTGGGCCTGACCTCCAGATCCGTGATCGGCAAGACGCGCGAGGAGTGGCTGGACGCGCATCCCGAAGTGCGCGCCAGTGCGGATTGGAGCATCGTTCTGGATGCGCAAAGGGAGCATCGGCCCTATCGGAATTTCGTCTACCGCGCGCCGAATGCGCCCGATGGGCAGGAACGGTGGTTCCGCATTTCGGGCCACCCGGTCATCGATTCTGACGGGGTGTTCCTGGGGTATCGCGGCGTAGGGTCGGATGTGACGGAGCTTTATCTGGCCAAGGCGCGCGCCGAGGAGGCGAGCCGGACAAAATCCATGTTCCTGGCCAATATGAGCCACGAAATCCGCACGCCGATGAATGGCGTGCTGGGGATGGCCGAGGTGCTTGAATCGGCGCTGACGGATCCCGAACACAAGCGGATGATCGGCACGATCCGGAAATCTGGCGAGACGCTGCTGAACATCCTGAACGACATTCTGGACATGTCGAAGATCGAAGCCGGGAAGATGGAACTGGAGGAAGTGCCTTTCAGCCCGGTCGATCTGGCGGAGCGGGTCGAGGATCTGCACCGGTTGATGGCAGAGGAGAAGGGCCTCGATTTCGAGGTGCTGGTTTCGACCGGGGCGGAAACCCGGCGGATGGGCGATCCATTCCGGGTGCAGCAGATCCTGCACAATCTGGTTTCGAACGCGATCAAGTTCACCGACCGCGGGGAGGTGACGGTTGAGGTTTCGGGGCGGCGCGGAACGCCGCTTGTGCTTGAGGTGCGCGATACGGGCATCGGCATGTCTCCGCAGGAGATCGAGCGGCTGCACGAGGAGTTTCGTCAGGCTGACAGTTCGGTGACGCGGCGGTTCGGGGGAACCGGTCTTGGCATGTCGATCACCCGGACGCTGGTGCAGCGGATGGGCGGGGATATCAAGGTGACGTCGGCGCCGGGGAAAGGCACGACGATCCGGATCACCCTGCCCCTGCCCGTGGCAGAGATCGCGCCGGAACCGCCGGTACGCGCGCCTTCGGCCACGGTGGAAGGGCGGCTTGACGGGTTGCGCATTCTGGCCGCCGACGACAACGGAACGAACCGTTCGGTTCTGGAACTGATGCTGACACGCTGCGGTGCCATCGTGACGACGGTGGAAGATGGCCTTCAGGCGGTGACGGCATGGGAGCCGGGAAAGTTCGACGTGGTGCTGCTGGACATCGCGATGCCCGTGATGGATGGCAAGGCGGCGCTTGAGGCGATCCGTGGGATGGAAGCGGCGACCGGGGCGCAGCGGGTGCCGATCATCGCGGTGACGGCGAATGCAATGTCGCACCAGATTGTGGAATACGTGATCTGGGGATTCGACAGCTGCGTGTCGAAGCCGCTGACGATGGCCGACATGATCAAGGCGATCACGTCGCTGCTGCCATCGCCCTAATCTTCCAGAAGATCGGCGAGACCCGAGATCAGCGGGCGGAGCGCCTGAAGCATGGCCTCGCGCCCGGCCTCTTCAAGACAAAGGCGTTCCACCTCGGCCGCGTGGAGGCCGATGCGCGCATGGCCGAGGGACCCGGCAGTGCCGGCGATCATGTGGGCGATATGGTGGATATCGAACAGGGCCTCGCGGACGTGCTGGCCACTGTCCAGACGCGCCCATGCCCGGCTGAGAATGTCGAGCCTTTCGCCGGCCATCTGGCGGAACAAGCGTTCGGCCGGTGCAAGCGGATGATCGGACCACAAGCCCGGCCGCAGGTCTATGGCGTTCATGCGACCATCTGACCGTTCTTGGAGCGCTTTTCAGGCGGAGTCATCGCCGATTGGATGGCCCTTTCCAGAATGCGCGTGGGCTTGGTCGGGGACAGGAAGGCGCTGCGTGCGGGTTCGCCGACACGGACCTGCGGGACCGGCAGGCGATCCGCGGCATAGATGGTTTCGAAATCCATCAGCCCGATGTTGATCAGAATCTCAAGATCGTCTGGCGACTGGCCGGGATCGCGTTCCGTCATGCAGACGAAGTTGCCGCTTCCGGCGTAGGAGATCATCACGTCTTCGGTCTTGAGCGCATCAACGATCTGCGCCCCCACATCACCAAGCATCTGGACGTAGGTCGCGCCAGTGGCCTTGTTGAAGATGATGCTGGCGTTCTTGATATTGATGGCGAAGGCCGAGGTCGAATACATCCGCTTTACGCCCAGCGTGAGAAGATAGTTTTCCATCGCGAGGAATTCGATCCCGCGGTCGAAGCCGGGGATCAGGATGGGCGTGTCGAATTCGGCCTTGATTTCGGCCGCAGCGGCGCGCTGGCCGACAAGACGCGCGAATTCCGCAAGGCGGCGGCGTTCGGCCAGAAGCCGATCCACCATGCCGATGCGGGCGCGCAGTTCGATGATGTCGAGCGGTTTGGTGATGTAATCGGTCGCACCGGCGGCGAAGGCGTCATCAACGGCATTCTTGCCGTTCATGGCGGTGATCATCAGGATCGGCGTCTGCCGATAGGCGGTGCGCTGGCGGATCGCCGCAGTCAGCGCGGCACCGTCCATGTCGGGCATCTGCATGTCGGACAGGATGCAATCATAGAGCATGCCCGAGAAATCAAGCTCGTGCAGCGCCTCTTCGCCGGAGGGCATGGTTGTGACCTGTGCGTAGCCGATCATCTTCAGCATTCCGGCCAGCAGTTCGAGAAACACAGGATCGTCGTCGATCGCCAGTATTCTCATGTTCAAGGTCCTATAGGTTGGTCACGCACCCCCCTTGGCGGAAGGTTCACGCGTTAATTCTGGTTACGCCCCAAAGATGAATCTGCCTGTCAATAACGGCAGAATTGGGACGCCTTAACGGTGATTACCGGCCATCTCGCAGGCGGAAAACCCAACCATGCGGGAGGTTTAGTCGGTTGAACCAAAAACAGGCAAAGCGGGCGGAACGGACTGTGGTTGACCTAAGGGAAGGTTATTGAAACTGGTCAAATGCGCCAGAAAGCGTGCCATTTCCGACAAGTATCGTTGACGCGCCCTGCCCCGCGCCCCTACCTAGGACAGCAAGAAAGAGAACAGGTTTCAGGGGGGATCGGATGCGGGGTCTGTTGGGGCTCTCGTCTTTCATTGACAGGTTCAATGAAATCGTCGGGAAGGCGATGGGGTGGCTGATCCTTGTCGCGGTGCTTGTCAGTGCGACCAATGCCGTGGTCCGCAAGGTATTTTCCACCTCTTCGAATGCCTGGCTTGAACTGCAATGGTATCTTTTCGGGGCGGCGTTCATGCTGGCGGCTGCCTACACGCTGCGCCAGAATGAACATGTGCGGATCGACGTTCTTTACGGCCGTGTCAGCGACAAGACGCGACAGTGGATCGACCTGCTGGGACATCTGTTCTTTCTGATGCCCTTCGTTCTGCTGATGGTTTACTACCTTGTCCCCTATGTGGCGCAATCCATCCGCAGCGGCGAGGTTTCCACCAATTCCGGCGGGCTGATCATCTGGCCGGCAAAGGCGATTCTGCTGGCAGGGTTTGTTCTTCTGAGCCTGCAGGGGATATCCGAGATCATAAAGAAAATCGCGATCATGCAAGGGCTTATCGAAGACCCGCACCCGTTTCACAATGCCAAGGAACAGGCCGAGCTTGAGGCGCAGGCCCTGATCGAGGAGGCGCAGAAGTGATCGAGTTCATCGCGCTGAACCTTGCCCCGATCATGTTCGCCAGCCTCGTGCTGTTTCTGATCCTGGGGTATCCGGTGGCCTTTGCACTTGCGGCGAACGGGCTGCTGTTCTTTTTCATCGGCGTCGAGCTTGCGCCGCTTTCGGGCGGGTCGATCACCCTGGACTGGCCGCTGCTGAACACATTGCCCAACAGGATATGGGGGGTGATGTCGAATGATACCCTGCTGGCGATTCCGTTCTTTACCTTCATGGGGATCGTGCTGGAACGATCCGGCATGGCGGAAGATCTGCTTGATACGATCGGGCAGCTGTTCGGGCCGATCCGGGGCGGCGTGGCCTATGCGGTGATCCTTGTCGGCGCGCTGCTGGCGGCGACGACGGGTGTCGTGGCGGCTTCGGTCATCGCGATGGGGCTGATCAGCCTGCCGATCATGCTGCGCTATGGCTATGATCGGCGGGTGGCGGCGGGCACCATCGCGGCAAGCGGGACATTGGCGCAGATCGTGCCGCCGTCGCTGGTGCTGATCGTGCTGGCGGATCAGTTGGGCCGGTCGGTTGGAGACATGTATCACGGGGCGATCCTGCCGGCGCTGATCCTGACCGGGCTTTACATGGCCTATATCTTCCTGTTGTCGATCTTTCGGCCCGAAGCCGTTCCGGCCCTGCCGCCGGAAGTGCGCACCCTTGGGCGCGGTGTGACATCGCTGATGGTGGCCTTTGTCGCGCTCATGGCCATCGGCTATGGCGCGCATGTCTGGCTTTATCCGACGCAGGGCGCCAATGCCGATATCCTTGGCGCTGTCGTGGGTGTGCTGGCGATCTATGCCTATACGCTGATCGACAAGACGATGGGGCTGAACACCATGTCGCGGCTTGCGCAGCAGGTGATCATCGTGCTGATCCCGCCGCTGGCACTGATCTTTCTTGTGCTGGGCACGATCTTCATCGGGCTTGCCACGCCAACCGAGGCGGGGGCGATGGGGGCCGTCGGCGCGCTGGTCCTTGCCTTTCTGAAGCGGCGGCTGTCGCTGGCTGTGATCACCGGCGCGCTGACGGCGACGACGCGCTTGTCGGCCTTTGTCATGTTCATCCTGATCGGCGCGCGGGTATTTTCGCTGACATTCTATGGCGTGAACGGCCATGTCTGGGTGGAGCATTTGCTGACATCGGTCCCCGGCGGGGAGTATGGCTTCCTGTTCGTGGTGAACCTTGTGCTGTTCGTGCTTGGCTTCTTCCTCGACTTCTTTGAACTGGTCTTCATCATCGTGCCGCTGATCGTTCCGGCCGCCGATGCCCTAGGGATTGATCTGATCTGGCTGGGGGTGATCCTTGCGCTAAACATGCAGACATCCTTCCTGACGCCACCCTTCGGTTTTGCACTGTTCTACCTGCGGTCTGTCGCGCCGAAATCGCGATACAAGGACACGGTGACGGGCAAGCTTGAGGATCCCGTGCGGACCAACCAGATCTATGCGGGCGCGATCCCGTTCATCGTGATTCAGTTGGCGATGGTGGTCATGGTGATCGTGTTCCCGCAATTGGTGCTGCACTACAAGGCGCCTGTGATTGATCCTTCGACGGTGAAGATCGAGATGCCCACTCTGCAACCGCTTGGCGGAGGTCTGGGGGTGGTCTTGGGCAACCGGGCGGGCTGGGCGGTGGATTGGGAACACCGCCCGGGTTGCAGGCACCCGGCGGTCGCAGCGGCCCCGGCGCCGGGCGGATTGGGCACCCCGCCTGCGCTGCAACCACAGGGCGGGTTGGGGGCACCCCCGGCGCTGGTGCAACCGGGGGCGGGCTGGGCCAGCCACCCGCAGCGCTGCAGGCCCCTTCAGGCGGTGATTGAATGAAAAACCCCCGGTCCTGAGACCGGGGGTTTTGCTTTGTCCGAAGATGCCTGCGATCAAAGCTTTCCGGCGTTCTGTTGCAGCATCATGAAGGTGTCGTAGTTATACTCTGCCACCTGCGCCCAGGTGTAGTTTTCCGAACGGAATGCCTTGATCGACCCCCACAGCTTGGCGAAGGCAGGGTTGGTTGCCTCCATCTCGGCATAGACTTCGTTGGCGGCGGTGAAGCAGGCCTCCAGCACCTCGGGCGAGAAGGGGCGCAATTGCGCGCCGCCCGCGACGAGGGATTTGATGGCGGCGGGGTTCTTGTAATCATACATCTGCAGCATGTTCGCATCGGCCGCCTGCGCCGCGGTGCGCAGCAGCGATTGGTAATGTGGCGGCAGCGCGTCGTACTGGGCCTTGTTGAACATGAAGTGGACGGTCGGGCCACCTTCCCACCAGCCGGGATAGTAGTAATAGGGCGCGACCTTCTGGAAGCCGAGCTTTTCGTCATCATAGGGGCCGACCCATTCGGCCGCGTCGATGGTGCCTTTTTCCAGCGCCGGGTAGATATCGCCGCCGGCGATCTGCTGCGGCACGACGCCCAGCTTTTCCAGAACCTTGCCCGCAAAGCCGCCGACGCGCATCTTCAGGCCGGACAGATCGGCCACGGTGTTGATTTCCTTGCGGAACCAGCCGCCCATCTGCACGCCGGTATTGCCGCCGGGAAGTGCCACGATGTTATGCTGGGCGAGGAATTCGTTATACAGGTCGATGCCGCCGCCATGATAGTGCCAGGCGTTGATGCCGCGCGCCGAAAGCGAGAAGGGAACGGCGGCCGCAACGGCCCAGGTGGGATCCTTGCCCCAGTAGTAGTAGCCCACGGTATGGCAAGCCTCGATATTGCCGGCAGTCACCTCATCAGCGGCCTGCAGGCCGGGGACAAGTTCGCCCGCCGCGAAGACCTGAATCTGGAAATTGCCTTCCGAAGCCTCGGACACCATGCGCGACAGAACCTCTGCCCCGCCATAGATCGTGTCGAGCGACTTGGGGAAGGACGACGTCAAGCGCCAGGTGACCTTGGGCGCGGTCTGCGCGATGGCCGGAGCGGCAAGGGCCGCAGCCCCAACGCCCCCTACAGCGGCCTTGGTCAGAAATGAGCGACGATCCATAAAGTTCCTCCCATTATGGTTCAGAATTCCGGCTTACGTTAGCATGTAGGATTTTTATTTCCGCATGCATCCGTGGCGCAAGCGATATTAGGTTAATCCCACGTATTTAATGCCGACGAAACATTGTTTAACCCTAGGTAAACGCTTGAATTTCAGGCAACTGCCTGTGGATTGGTCCGGCTGTCAGCCTCCCCTGCGGACGATCGCCTCAAGGTCGATGGTTTCCGGTTCGGGATTGGTTTCGGCCGGGGTTTCAGGCGCGGCCTCGGGTTCCGGTTTCGGGGGGGAAACGATCAGCGGCAGAACCTCTGCCCCAGTGGCGGAGGGACCGGTTCTTTCGGGCGGTTCGCGCCATGACAGCGTATCGAAGCCGCCGCAATTGTCGCAGATCGGATCCCATTTCGCATGGACGGCCTGGCACCTGTCGCAGCACCATTGCGGGCCCCGGGGCGCGGTGAGAGCCCGGGCGAGCCAGCCGCGCACCACCGCCTCATCCGCGCCTTCGCCACGTTCAATGGCGGCCATGATGGCAAGCGCGCGCTGGGTGGGATGGGTTTCCACGACATCGCCCAGCGCGCGGCGGGCTTCGGGAAAATCTTCCGCGGCGATGTTCAGTTCGGCCATCAGCAGACGGGTTTCTTCGTGCTGCGGGTGGTTGGAAACAAGGGTGCGGAAACGGCGCACGCGATCTGCCGGGGTCTCCTCGGGCTCGATCTCGGCGAAGGCGGCGGCAAGGTCGGGATGCGGCTTGGCATCCCATGCCTTTTTCAGAACGCGGGTCGCGCCCTTCCTGTCGCCCTTTTCGGCAAGGGCGCGCGCCGCCATGGCCGCGGCGGGGATCAGATCGGGGGATTGGCGGTTGGCTTCGATCGCCGCCTCGCGCGAGGCGATGCTGGCACCTTCCTCCATGATGCCCTGCGCTTCCTGCAGGGCCAGAACGGCATCGCGGCGGCGATAGACATCCTTTGGCAGCGCGCCCGCCTTGAGCTTGGCTGTCAAGGTCTTGCGCGCGCCCTTCCAATCCCGGCTTTCGGATTGCAGTTTCAGAAGAAGGTCCTGCGTTTCGAGATGGCGGGGTTTCAGTTCCAGCGCCTTGATGGCCAGTTTCTGCGCGGTTTCAGTGTCGCCTTCCGCAAGCTTCTGCCGGATCAGCCCCCGGATCGCGACAAAGCGCGTCGTCTCGGACGACAGAAGTTCCTTGTAGGCCTCGGTCGCGCGGCCCGTATCGCCCACGGATTCGGCGGCCTGTGCAACAAGCAACGTCGTCAGATGCGGGTCGGCGAGGTATTTCTCGGCCTTGATCGCCCGGTTCAGGGCAAGGCGCCCTTCGCCCGCAGCAAGCGCCATCAGGCCTTCGGAAAGGGCCTGAAACCCTTTTCTTTCGCGGTTGCGGTCGAAGTAGCGGCTGATGGCGGTTTCATCGCCGTTCAGAAAACGCAGAACAGCGACCAGAAGGCCGACAAGCCGCATCAGAAGCCAGACCAGAACCACGATGACCATGAAGGCAATCAGCGCCTGCAAGGGGCCAAGCGTGAATTCATAGCCCGCAGCCGCGATCCGGATGCCGCCGCCGGTATCGAGCAGGATCCCGGCCCCAAGCGTGAGCGTGGCGACGATGATGAAGAAAAGCAGAACCTTGGTAAGCGACCAGACCATTCCGCCCCCCTCAATTGGCCGCTAGGGCGGCGACCGCGCTTTCGGCTTCGATCCGGATCCGGGCAGCGTCGAGCCAATCGGCGAGCGCGGGTTTGCCAGCTTCGGGCATGGCCTGAAGTTCTTGGACAGCATCGGCCACGCGGCCCGCCGCCAGAGCAGCCTCTGCCCGGGACAGGATCGCATCAGGATCATCACCTTCGCGCGGGGTGAGTGAGCGAAGCCCCGTCTGGCTGCGCAGGAAGCTGGCGACCCGATCTGTCCAGCTTTCGCCCATGTTGGCACGGAGTGCGGCCTCGAGCGCGTCGCGCGCGGCCTGGGGGAAGCTGTCCGACAGATCGGCCACGGTGGGCAGACCTGTTGCCGCATGATCGGCCAATGCAGGGGGAACTGTTCCCTCCGGCAGATCGGCAAGGGCCGAGGCATAGGCGGCACCGCTGTCCAGCGCGGCGGCGATCCGGTCGATCGCCATGTCGCGCCGTGCGGATTCGGTGGCGGCGCGGGCCTGATCCGCCATTGCGGCTGCGCTTTCTTCGGCGGCCTTCAGGCGGGCCTCGGCGGCCTCGGCCGCAGCGACGACATCCGCTGGCAGGCTGCCCCCTGCGGAAAGGCTGGCCATCTGCCCCTTGAGGGCGGCGAGTTCGGCGGCGAGATCGGCAGGAACAGCATCGCCAGATGCCGCCGGGCGGGCGACGAGTTCGGCGATCTGCCCTTCCAGCGCATCCAACCGGCCTGTAAGCGCCTGCTGTGCCGACGCGATATCCGCAAGGCGCGCCTGCATTTCGGGATCGGGCGTTGCCGTGGTGGGGAGGGCTGCCAGTTGTTCCCGAAGCGTCGCGATTTCCTGTGCCTGTGTTTCAACTGCGGCAGAGACCGCGTCATCCGTAGCGGCGATCGGAAGAAGATCAGGCATGGCGCGGGCAAGGCCGAAGCCAAGACCAGCCGCGACAACACCGCCCAGCACCGTGGCAAAGAAGGCCCCTGCCCCGCCGCTGCGACCAGGGGCGGGTGCCGCGGTGGCCTGAGGGGGAGAAGACTGCGGCTCTGACGTCGACGGCGGCGCGGCATCGGCCACGGGCTCCGCCTGCTTCTGGGGATCGGTCGCCTCGACCACGGCCATGAGATCGCCTTCCGGCTGGGTGGCGGGTTCTTCTGTCTTGTTTCTGGCCAGGCCCGGCTCCTTTCGCCACCCCGCCGGCGGGGTTCGCCCTACCTAATCCCCCAAAGCTTGTGGGTTCAAGCAGAGGGTTCGGGAATGAGCCGCGACAGGGCGTCCAGCATCCCCGGCGCGTCCGGCGTCACAGCGATTTCCAGCCGCTGCGGCAACATCTGCTCTGCCCGGGCGGCGGCGGCCGAGCTGATGGCCGCGATCCAGAGGGGGGCCGTGAACGGCCCGTTCCGGGCCAGAAGATCGGCGCTGCGGGGCGAGAAGACGGGGACGACGAGCGGAGTAGTGCCTTGCAGCAGGGATCGGGCCTGCGAATTCAGATCCTGAGGGATCTGTTCATAGACGATGGCCGCCTGGGCCGGTCGCCCCTTGGCGACAAGCCTTGGCACGATATCCCCCCGCGCGTCGCTCCCCCGAAGGTGCAGAAACGGACCCGGATCATTAGAGGCGAGGATGCGGGCAAGAAGTGCCTCGGCATCGCCGGCTGCCGACTCGGCCGTGAAGCCGGCGCTCTGGGCGGAGGCGGCGGTTCTGTCGCCCACGCAGATCGCGCGCATCGGCAAGGATCGCCCCCCTTGCCGCAGTTGCCCTGCGGCGGCGGCACCGGTTTCGGATGTCAGGATCAGGGCGGAGTAGTCAGCATGCGGCCATTCGACATCGAGCATCCGGGTGGACATGAGCGGGCTGATGACCGGGTCTAGGGCCGCACCGAAACGGGCGGCCAGTTCGGCGGCAAAGCGGTGGCTTTGCGCGCTGGGGCGGGTCAACAGAATGCGGATGGGCTGGTGTTGCGGGGCCATGTCTGGGGTGTTACCCCGGCAACAACCCTTTGGGCAACGGATATGACAACGCTGACCTTCCTCGGAATCGAGTCAAGCTGTGATGACAGCGCCGCCGCTATCGTGCGGTCCCGTCCGGGTATGGTGCCTGAGGTGCTTTCTTCGGTGGTGCAGGGCCAGACCGCGCTGCATGCCGCCTTTGGTGGCGTGGTGCCGGAGATCGCGGCGCGGGCCCATGCCGAGAAGCTGGATGGTTGCGTGGAACGGGCGCTGGCTGTGGCGGGGCTTCGGCTTGAAGATGTGGATGGGGTTGCCGTGACGTCAGGGCCCGGGCTGATCGGGGGGGTGTTGTCCGGGGTGATGTTGGCCAAGGGCATAGCCATTGGCGCGGGCAAGCCGCTGGTCGGGGTTAACCATCTGGCGGGGCACGCCTTGACACCGAGACTGACGGATGGACTGGCTTTTCCCTATCTCATGCTGCTGGTTTCGGGCGGGCATTGCCAGTTTCTGATTGCCGACGGGGTGGACAGTTTTCATCGGCTGGGTGGAACCATTGACGATGCGCCGGGCGAGGCATTTGACAAGACGGCCAAGCTTCTGGGTCTGCCGCAGCCGGGCGGGCCGAGCGTCGAGGCAGAGGCCGCCATGGGCGATGCGCGGCGCTTCCACTTCCCCCGCCCCCTGCTGGACCGGCCCGGTTGTGATCTGAGCTTTTCCGGATTGAAGACCGCCCTTCTGCGCGCCAGGGATGCCATCATCGCCGAGAAAGGCGGGATCACGGTGCAAGACCGGCGGGATCTTTGCGCCGGATTTCAGGCCGCCGTTTCAGCCGTTCTGGCCGAGAAGACGGCGCGCGCTCTGGCCGACTATCTGGCCCGCGCTCCGACAGAGCCGGTGCTTGCCGTGGCGGGGGGTGTGGCTGCCAATCGGGCCATTCGGGCAGCGTTAGAGACAGTTTCGGGCAGGCTGAACGTTCGCTTCATCGCGCCGCCGCTGCCACTTTGCACCGATAATGCCGCCATGATCGCCTGGGCCGGGATCGAGCGATTCCGCGCAGGACTCGGGAACGAGGCGGATCTGGTCGCGCGCCCGCGATGGCCGCTGGATGGCCGGGCCGCACCGATGATCGGATCCGGCAAGAAGGGGGCGAAGGCATGATCGGGATTGCCGGGGCAGGGTCTTTTGGAACGGCGCTTGCCATCGCACTGGGGCGCGAGGGGCGGAAAGTAACGCTTTGGGGGCGCGATGCCGCGCAGGTGGCGGAACTATCCCGGACGAGGCGAAACGAGGCGCGTCTGCCGGGTGTCGATCTTCCGGAAAACGTGACTATTACTGCAGAAATGGGGGATCTTTCCGGTGCGGAGATGGTGCTGCTTTCGGTGCCGATGCAATCCTTGCGCCCACTCCTTTCCGGCACTGGGCGAGCTTTGAACGGCATGCCGTTGGTGGCCTGCTGCAAGGGAATCGACCTGAATTCCCTGACCGGCCCCTCGGCCATCGTGACGCGCTGCTGTCCCGACTCTGTCACTGCCATTCTGACCGGGCCAAGCTTTGCGGCCGATATCGCGCGGGGACTGCCCACCGCGCTGACACTGGCCTGCACCGATGATGCCGTGTCGGAGGCGTTGCAGAAGGCGCTTTCGACGCCGACCTTGCGGCTTTACCGCAGCGATGATGTGCTGGGCGCGGAACTGGGCGGGGCCTTGAAGAATGTCATCGCGATCGCGGCGGGCGTGGTGATCGGGGCAGGTCTGGGCGACAGCGCGCGCGCCGCGCTGATGACGCGGGGCTATGCCGAGATGCTGCGCCTTGCGACGGCACGGGGTGCCCGGGCGGAGACCTTGGCAGGGCTGTCGGGTCTTGGCGATCTGGTGTTGACCTGCACATCGGAACAGTCGCGGAATTTCCGCTTTGGCCAGGCGCTTGGATCGGGGAGGGGTTTCGATCCTTCGATCACGGTCGAAGGTGCGGCAACGGCGAAAGCAGTCTCTGACATTGCCGAAAAGGCCGGAATTGACCTGCCGGTGACGGCGATGGTCGCGGCGCTGATCGGCGGCAGGCTTGACCTTTCCACCGCGATGCAGACGCTGCTTTCCAGACCCCTGAAGAAGGAATGACCCCATGCGCGTGGCGCTGATCTGCATCGACAAGCCCGGACATCTGCATGTTCGACAGGAGAATCGCGCGGCCCATCTGGCGCATATCGAGGCCTCCGGCCTTGTCGAGATGGCCGGACCCTTTCTGAATGCCGCGGGCGAGATGTGCGGATCGCTTGTGGTACTGACCGTCGAGACGATGGAACAGGCGCAGGACTGGGCGGCGCAGGACCCATATGCGAAGGCGGGGCTGTTCCAGTCTGTCGACTTGCGGGAATGGAAGAAGGTGATCGGCTGATGTCCTTCTGGCTGTTCAAATCAGAGCCGGATGTCTTTGGCTGGACGGATCAGGCGGCCAAGGGCGATGCGGGCGAGGAGTGGACAGGCGTTCGCAATTATCAGGCACGCAACAACATGCGGGCGATGCGCCAAGGGGATCTGGGATTCTTCTACCATTCCAACATCGGGAAAGAGATTGTCGGGATCGTTGAAGTCATCCGCGAAAGCGCCCCTGACAGCACGACGGACGATCCCAGATGGGATTGCGTGATGATCAAGGCCGTACGTCCGCTGCCGCGCCCTGTTTCGCTGGACCGATGCAAGGTGGAACCGGGGTTGGAGCAGATGGCGCTGGTAAAGAACACGCGCCTGTCGGTTCAGCCGGTGACAGACGCGGAATGGCGCATCGTTTGCCGGTTGGCCGGGTTGGATGACTGATGTTGGAAATGGGGGGCCCGCACCCCTACGGAGCCCCCCATCCACCCCACGCGCCCCCCGTGCACCGCGCATGATATGAAGAAGGGTTCCGGACTTGCTGCCCTGACATCAGGATTGCCGAACCGGGCCGTCAAGGCAAAGACATACTGCACGGCATTTTAGTCAAAGGCACCCACCCGACACGGGATGGGATGCCTTGCAGGGAAAAGGGCGTCAGCTGTAGACGCTTTCCTTTCCGAAATGCTTGACCAGCATGTAATAGACCACGGGGCGATACTTGTTCCTCTCGGACCGGCCGTAGGTTTCGATCACCGCGTTGATGGCTTCCATCAGCTTGGGCGAATCCGGCAGGCCCAGCTTCTTCATCAGGAAGTTCTTCTTGACCGTCTCGAGTTCCGATTGATCGGAGCCTGCGACCGTTTCGCTATCGGCACTGTAGATCGCCGGGCCACAGCCGATCGTCACCTTTTCAAGCAAGGCCATGTCGGGCGACATCTTGCATTTGGTTTTCAGGTCTTCTGCGTATTTCGCTATCAGTTCGGCTCGTTTGCTCATGGCCTTCAATCACTCCCTGACCTTTGTCGGCTGTCGCGCAACCGCATACAAATCTTAAGGTCCGTGCCACGGGATGCAAAAGGATTTATCGACCGATCCGGAAAAACCCCGCCGAACCATGGGTCCGGCGGGGCATGACTGGCCAAACAAGCAATCGGATCAGTAGCGGTAATGATCCGGCTTGAAGGGGCCTTCCTGCTTGACGCCGATATAGGCGGCCTGATCCGGGCGGAGTTCCGTCAGCCGGACACCGATCTTCTTCAGGTGCAGACGGGCAACCTTTTCATCCAGATGCTTGGGCAGGATGTAGACGCCCGGCGCATAGTCTGCGCCCTTTGTCCAAAGTTCGATCTGCGCCAGAACCTGGTTGGTGAAAGAGGCCGACATCACGAAGGAAGGGTGACCCGTGGCATTGCCAAGGTTCAGAAGGCGCCCTTCGGACAGAAGGATGATGCGGCTGCCCGAAGGCATCTCGATCATGTCCACCTGATCCTTGATGTTGGTCCATTTGTGGTTCTTCAGGGCGGCCACCTGAATTTCGTTGTCGAAATGGCCGATATTGCCGACGATGGCCATATCCTTCATCTCGCGCAGATGCTCGATGCGGATCACGTCCTTGTTGCCGGTGGTGGTGATGAAGATGTCGGCGGATTTCACCTCATCTTCAAGGATCGTCACCTCGAACCCGTCCATGGCGGCCTGCAGGGCGCAGATCGGATCAACCTCGGTCACCTTCACCCGCGCACCCGCACCGCGCAGCGAAGCGGCAGAGCCTTTACCCACATCGCCATAGCCGCAGACCACGGCCACCTTGCCGGCCATCATCGTGTCAGTGGCGCGGCGGATACCGTCGACCAGCGATTCCTTGCAGCCGTATTTGTTGTCGAACTTCGACTTGGTGACGGAGTCGTTGACGTTGATCGCCGGGAAGGGCAGTTCGCCCTTCTTGTGCAGTTCGTACAGGCGATGCACGCCGGTAGTGGTTTCCTCGGACACGCCCTTGATCGCGGCGCGTTGCTTGGTAAACCAGCCCGGGCTGGCCGCCAGACGCTTCTTGATCTGGTTGAAGAGGCAGACTTCCTCATCGCTGGTCGGCACGGCGATCAGATCGGTCTCGCCCGCTTCGACGCGCGCACCAAGCAGGATGTAGAGGGTCGCATCCCCGCCATCGTCGAGGATCATGTTGCAGGTGCCGCCCTCGCCGCCGAACTGGAAGATCTTGTCGGTATATTCCCAATATTCCTCAAGCGTTTCGCCCTTGATGGCGAAAACCGGAACGCCCGCCTTGGCAATCGCCGCCGCCGCGTGATCCTGGGTCGAGAAGATGTTGCACGAGGCCCAGCGCACATCGGCACCAAGGGCCACGAGGGTTTCGATAAGGACACCGGTCTGGATCGTCATGTGCAGCGAGCCTGCGATCCGCGCGCCTTTAAGGGGCTTCGAATTGCCGAATTCCTCGCGGCAGGCCATGAGGCCCGGCATTTCGGTTTCGGCGATGGTGAGTTCCTTGCGCCCGAACTCTGCAAGCGCGATATCCTTGACGATGTAATCCTGCGGCATGTGCCGTTGCTCCTTGAACCTTTATTTGGGGCGGCAGATAGCACGGGATCACGTCACCGACAATGGAACGGTGATTAACGCAAGGTTGAGAGGGGAAGGCCGCGCAACCATGAGACAAGCCCGCGCCTGGCAACGCATGCTTTCGGGACGCAGGCTGGATCTGCTTGATCCAACGCCTGTGGATATCGAGATTGAGGATATCGCGCATGGCCTGGCGTTTGTTGCGCGCTGGAATGGCCAGACGCGGGGCGACTGGCCCTATTCGGTGGCTGAACATTCGCTGCTGGTGGAGATGATATTCAGCCGCGCCAATCCCGGCATTGCGGCGCGGTGGCAGTTGGCGGCCCTGCTGCATGATGCCCCGGAATATGTGATCGGCGACATGATCAGCCCGGTGAAAGCAGCCATCGGGCCAGATTATGGCGCCCTGGACGAGCGACTGACGGCTGCGGTGCATCTGCGGTTCGGCCTGCCTGCAGCCCTGCCGCCTGCCATCAAGAAGGCCATCAAGGCCGCCGACAAGATCTCGGCCTGGCTGGAAGCGGTGCAGATCGCAGGGTTTTCAGAGGGAGAGGCGGATCGTTTCTTCGGTAAACCCGATGCGCTGATCCTGCGCGGTCTTGAGATACGGCTTCGTCCGCCCGCGGTGGTGCGGGCGGACTATGTGGCTAGGCAAGAACAACTGCTGGCAAGCTGCACGGTTCAGCCACCCAACTGATTGGGCGGGGTGTAGGGGCCGGGCCGTTCTGCGCCGCGGCTGCCGTCATGCGGGGCGGGCCGGCGCTTGTGGTTGGTCTGGGCGGGCATGCTCTGGCCCGTGGCCAGAAGCAGCGCTTCTGCGATAATCTGTAACATCTGATGTCCCTTTCCATTCACTGGACTTGGCTCTTCTAGCCTTTTCTGTTGAGATCGCATAATCAGAAAACCTTCAAACCTGTAAGCTTGGCTATCATATGGCGATCAACTGGCGCGACCTTCCCCCGATGTCTGCCCTGCGCGCCTTTGCCGCTGTGGCCGAACTTGGCGGGTTTTCGCAGGCGGCGCGGGCGCTGAATGTCACCCATGCGGCCGTGGCCCAGCAGGTGCGCGCGCTAGAGACGATGCTGGACATGCCGCTGGTCGCGCGGGATGGGCGCGGCATGGCCTTGACGGCGGAAGGGCAGCAACTGGCGCAGTCCCTGACCGATGGTTTCGGCACCATCGCATCCGGTGTGGCGGCCCTGCGGGCCGGGGGAACGGATCGCCCGGTGCGCATTACGCTGACGGCAAGTTTCGCCAGCCAATGGCTCATGCCGCGGTTGAAGGAGTTCTGGGACCTGCATCCCGACATCGCCCTCTCCCTGCATCCGGATGCACGCGTTTCGGATCTGCGTCGGGATGGCATGGATCTGGGGATCCGCTATGGCAATGGCGATTGGCCCGGCGTTCAGGCGCGGTTTCTGGCCCCGGCCCGCATGGCGATTGCGGCAGCGCCTGATCTGCTGAGCGCGCGCGACAAGCCGTCGATCGCCGAATTGCAGGAGATGGACTGGATCCTTGCCCGGGACTGGCCCGAGCAAGAGAATTACCTTCGCAGCTTGGGACTGAACCCCGAGACACTCAGCCGGACGGATTTCGTGAATGAGGAACTGTCGCTGGCCGCGGCGCGACAGGGGCTTGGCCTGGTGGTGGAAAGCCTTGCGCTGATGGAGGACGATCTTGAAGAGGGGCGGCTGATCCTGCTGCATGACAGCAAGGACCACCTGCCCGCCTATTTCATCGTGACAACCCGGGAGCCGCAGCGCGCGGCCACGAGGGCCTTTCTCAAATGGCTCGAATCAGCGGCCTGATCAGATTGCCATATCCTCGGGCTTCTTGCCGGAGGCCAGCGCTTCGGCAAACCAGCGCGGCTTGCGCCCGCGGCCCGACCACGTATCCGACTTGTCGGCCGGGTTGGCATATTTTGCCGAAGCCGGGGCGCGTTTGCGCGGCGTGGTGGTGCCGGTCAATTCCGCAAGGGAGAAACCCAGTTCGCGGGCTTTCTCTTCCAGTTCGGCCAGAGCCGCACGTTTCTTGCGCTCTTCAAATCCGGCTATTGCCTTTGCGACCTGCCCCTGAAGGTCTTTCAATTCCTTCAACGACATTGAATTAAGGTCGGGGATCATTTCGGCACACTCCATATGGCGAATGCCTGTCCTTATTGCGGAATTACGCCGCCAATTCAATAAAAGGATTATTTGGGGCTGCGTTTTGCCAGAATGCGTTGCAACGTCCGGCGATGCATGCTGAGCCGACGCGCCGTTTCCGATACGTTGCGATCGCACATTTCATAGACACGCTGAATATGTTCCCACCGGACCCGATCCGCCGACATCGGGTTTTCCGGCGGGGCGGGGAGGGTTTCCGTGCGGGACAGAAGTGCATTCATCACATCATTGGCATCCGCCGGTTTCGACAGATAATCCGTGGCCCCGATCTTTACCGCTGCGACGGCGGTGGCAATTGCGCCATAGCCCGTCAACACCACGATGCGGCAATCCGGGCGGCGTTCACGCAGGGTTTCCACCACGTCCAGCCCATTGCCATCTTCAAGCCGCAGATCGACCACCGCATAGGCGGGGGGCCGCGCCATGGCGATGGCACGCCCGGCGGCCACGCTTTCGGCGGTTTCAGGCACGAATCCGCGCTTTTCCATCGCCTTGGCAAGACGCTTTACAAAGGGTTCGTCATCATCGACGAGCAAAAGCGTCCGGTCCGCGCCAAGCTCGGCAATCAGGTCGTCAGCCATCGGGTTCCCCTTTGTTCTGTTCTTGCCGCAAAAGGTAGGCGGGAATAGTGGCAGCGTCAAACTGAACCAAGGGTCAATGCGTCAGGAAACAGGCGGTACGGGTGGCCATCTGTTCGGCCGTTTCGTCGCGCTTGAAAAAATCCACGAAGCCGGTTTCGGGCAGGACAAGGTAGGTGAATGTCGAGTGATCCACCAGATAGTAGTCTGGATCATCCGAATCCTGTTTGCGGAAATAGGTCTTGTAGGCCTGGGAGGCAGCTTTGACCTGTTCTTCGCTGCCGGTCAGGCCGATCATCCTTGGATGAAGGTTCGCGGCGAAATCGCGCACCACTTCGGGAGTATCACGGGCCGGGTCTATGGAAATGAATACCGGGGTGACGTCAAAGCCCCGCTCTTCGAGGATATCCACCGCTTCGACATTGCGCGCATTATCCAGCGGGCAGACATCCGGGCAAAAGGTGTAGCCGAAATAGACAAGGCTGGGCTTTGCCAGAACGTCCTTTTCCGTGACGGTGGCCCCTTCTCCATTCACAAGGGTGAACGGCCCGCCGATATCGCCACCAACCGCACCGGCACGGCATTCGGCAAAGCGATCATCCGATTTGCCAAGCTGCCCATAGGCGAAAAGGCCACCAACCATGCCCACGACAACCGCCGCCGCCAGACCCGCATAAAGCTTGCTCATCCTGAAGTTCCTTGCATTCCCTGCCGCATTCATCGCCAAATCCAGATGAAGGAACAATCCGTAACTTTGTCGCGCGTGAGACACGAATACCCATGATCAACCCCAGCCTGGGCCTTTTCGCCCGCGATACCCGCAGCGACTGGGTGCGTCTGCGGACGTTGATCCTGCTGCGCTGGATGGCGATCACGGGGCAGTTGGCCGCGATCACCGTGGCGCATCATGTCTATGGCATCCAGCTTCCGCTTGGCCTGTGCTACATGGCCGTGGGCGCATCCATCATCGCCAACCTCATTTCGATCTTCGTCTATCCCGAGAACAAGCGCCTATCGGAATTCGAGGCGATGCTGACACTGCTGTTCGATCTGTCGCAGCTTTCTTTCCTTCTTTATCTTACCGGCGGCCTGACGAACCCCTTTGCCCTGCTGATCCTTGCGCCCGTCACGATTTCGGCTTCGGCGCTGGAATTGCGCACGACGCTTCTTCTGGGCGCGCTGGCGATCCTGTTCACGTCGCTGATCTCTTTCGTGAATGTGCCTCTCTATTTCGCGGATGGAGAGATGCTTCGCGTGCCTCTCGTGTTCGAATTCGGCTTCTGGTTGGCGATCGTGATCGGGATCGTCTTTCTGGGCCTTTATTCGCGGCGCATCGCGATGGAGATAAGGTCGATGTCGGACGCGCTGCTGGCCACGCAGATGGCATTGGCGCGCGAGCAGAAACTGACGGATCTGGGCGGCGTAGTTGCAGCCGCGGCGCATGAATTGGGCACGCCACTGGCCACGATCAAGCTGGTCAGCGCCGAGATGATGGAAGAGTTGCGTGATCATCCCCAGCTTCTGGAGGATGCCACGCTGATCCGCGATCAGGCCGACCGCTGCCGTGATATCCTGCGCGGCATGGGGCGGGCGGGCAAGGACGACCTGCATCTGCGGCAGGCCCCGCTTGCATCGCTGCTGCGCGAGGCGGCAGAGCCGCATATGGGCCGGGGAAAGCAGGTGGAGTTCACGCTTTCTCCGGGGCCGGGGGGCAGTGATCGACAGCCAACCGTGCTGCGACGGCCTGAGGTGATTCATGGTTTGCGGAACCTGATCCAGAATGCCGTGGACTTTGCGCGAACCACAGTCTGGGTTGATGGGGAATGGACGGACAGGCGCATCACCATTCGTATCGTGGATGATGGCGAGGGCTATCCTCCGCAGGTCATTGGCCGGATAGGCGATCCTTTTGTCAGATCGCGCAGATCCGCGCAGGATCTGGACAAACGGCCGGAATATGAAGGGATGGGCCTTGGATTGTTCATCGCCAAGACTCTGCTGGAGCGGACAGGGGCAGAGCTTTCCTTTGCCAATGCATCAGATCCATTCCTGACGCCGGAAGAGCGGCCGGACCGATGCGGTGCGATCGTGGAACTGGTCTGGGAGGCACGGGACCTGCTTGCACCCGAGGCGGCCGAACTGGGCGCGAACCAGCCGTTTCTGGCCTGATGACCGCGCCCGACCGAGGGCGCGCGCTAGGCGATCAGAACCTCGATCCCGCGTGATCGGAAGGCATTGGCATCGGAGTCAGAGATGCCGGTGTCGGTGATGAAGGAATGGATCATCTCGAGCGAGCCGAAGCGGGTGAAGCTGGATCGGTTGATCTTGGTGCTGTCGGCCACGAGGTAGACCCGGCTTGCGGCCTTGATCATCGCCTCTTTCAACTGCAGGTCGGCGAAGGATGGATAGGTCAAACCAGCATCCAGCGCGACGCCAGCGGTGGCCAGAAACAGTTTTCCAGCAAAAATGTTGCGGAAATAGTCGACGGACTTGTCGCCCGAAAGCGAAAGCGTGGGGGCCTTGAATTGCCCGCCCGGCATATGGACGGCATTGCCGGGAACCGCGCCGAGGATGATGGCGATGTTCAGCGCATTGGTGATGACGGTCAGGTTGCGGCGGTTCACAAGGCGCAGGGCGATCTCTGTCGTGGTTGTTCCGGCATCGAGGATGATCGTTTCGCCATCCTTGACCAGATCGGCGGCGAGGGCACCGATCCGGCGCTTTTGATCCATGTTTTCCTGATGGTGCAGTGTCATGCTGCCGACCTGCGTCGGCACGGTGTTCAGAAAGGCCCCGCCATGTTCGCGGGTGATCTGGCCTTCCTGTTCCAGCCGTTCCAGATCCTGCCGGATCGTCGCCTCGGACACCTGAAAGGCGGCGGCCAGTTCGCGGACGCGGGCCGAGCCTTCCTCTTGGATCCAATCCAGGATGCGACGGCGCCGGGGTTCGGACAGCAAGCCTGTCACGGGTTCCTGCCGGCTGGGATCGGCTTTCGGTTTCAACTTCGTCCACCCTTAAGTGAAAGTGATCGCGGCAAAGCGTAGTTGACCGAAAGCGGAAATCCAACCGCCCTGATCGGGCCGGACGCCGCTATCGGCTTGCGGCGGCCTCCTGCGCCAGCGCGACACGGGCCTGCAGCCGGCTTTGGGCCTGGTCGATGACGACGGCCAGCACGATCACCACGCCCTTGATCACTGTCTGCCAGAAGCTGGACACACCCATCATGATCAGCCCGTCGGAAAGGATGCCGATGACGAAAGCACCGATGATCGTGCCCAGAACGCGCCCGCGCCCGCCGGACATCGAGGTTCCGCCAAGAACCGCCGCCGCGATGGCGTTCAGTTCGAAGGTTTCCCCGGTCGCGGGATGCGCGGCCTGAAGCTGGCTTGCGATGATGATGCCCACAAGCGCCGCGCAGAAGCCCGAGAACATGTAGACGAAGAGCTTGACCCGGTTGACCTTTACACCCGACAGCGCCGCCCCGCGTTCATTTCCGCCCACGGCATAGATGTGGCGGCCAAGCGGCGTTCGGCGCGAAACGTAATGCGCCGCTAGCGCAACCACGACCAGAATCCAGACCATGACAGGAAGGCCGAGGAAACTGGCCGTGCCGATAAGGGGGAAAGAGGTTGTCCCGAATTCTTCGCTGCCGCCAAGATTGGGGAAGGTGCGCCCGCCCGATGACAGCAGGGCCGCGCCCCTTGCGATATAGAGCGTGCCAAGCGTCGCGATGAAGGGGGCAACGTTCAGGCGTGTGATCAGCAATCCGTTCACAAACCCGACACCGATCCCCACGACCAGCGTCAAAGCCACGATTTCATAGGTGTTGAACCAGATCGTGTAACCCAGGCCGGTATCAACCCCGTTCAGCACCAGCCAGCCGGCCACCATCGCGCAGAGCCCGACTATGGAGCCGACGGACAGGTCGATCCCGCCGGTGATGATGACAAAGGTCATGCCGATGGCCAGCAGGGCATTCAGCGCGACATGCTTTGTCACGATGACGCCGTTCGCCAGCGTGAGGAAGTTCGGCGCCATGAAGGAGAAGAAGGCCAGCACAAGGATAAGCGCGACAAAGGTCCGCAGGCGAAGGGCCATGAGCAGCAGGTTCTGCGAAGGCGTGGCTGCGGAAAGCGGTCTGGTTGTCATGCGAAGTTTTCCTTGGAATTGCCGGGGGTCGCGGCGGCGATGACTGTGGCGGGATCGGTGCCTGCGGGGAATTCGCCCGTGATCCTTCCGTTCGCCATGACAAGAACCCGGTCCGAAAGCGCGAGGACCTCATCCAGATCGGAGGTGACGAAAAGGATGCCCAGCCCCTGAGCCGCAAGCGCGCGCATGGTGCTGAACACTTCGGCCTTGGCGCCGATGTCGATGCCCCGGCTGGGTTCGTCCATCAGAAGGATCTTCGGCGAGGTCATCAATGCCTTGCCGATGACAACCTTCTGCTGGTTGCCCCCGGACAGCGAAGAGACGGGGTTTTCGGGACTTGCGATCTTGATCGTCAGGCGGCGGACGAACTCTATCGCTTTTGCGGCCTCGGCCTTCAGGTCGAGGTGGAAACCGCGCGTGAACAGGCCCAGCGAGGACAGGGTCAGATTTTCGCGGATCGCCATGATCTGGACAAGGCCATCACGCTTGCGATCTTCGGGGATCAAGGCAATGCCCCGTGCGATACGACCGGCCACATCCCGCGCCGTGATGGGCTGCCCCTCCACGAAGATGCGCCCGGCGGATGCGGGGTGCTGGGCCATGACGCATTCCACGAATTCGGTCCGACCGGCACCCATCAGGCCGTAGAGGCCGACGATCTCTCCCTTGCGGACGGTCAGGCTTACGCGATCCACCGCGAAGCCGCCGCCTGCGCGCGGCAGCGTGACCTGATCGGCGCGGAACACCTCTGCCCCGAAGGATGGCGGTTCCGTGCGGGGAAACTCTTTCGACTTTTCGCCGATCATTGCCCGCACGATCCACGGGATATCGACGCCTTGCATGGGCCGCGAACCGGTGATCTCGCCATCCCTGAGAACGGTAATGTAGTCGCCGACGCGGATCAGTTCATCGAGGCGGTGGCTGATATAGACGATGCCGACACCCTGCGACTTCAACTCGGCGATGACGCCGAACAGCACTTCGACCTCGGCCGCGGAGAGGGCGCTTGTCGGTTCATCGAGGATCAGGATGCGGGCGTCCTGCGACAGCGCCTTGGCGATTTCCACGATCTGCTGCTGTCCCACCCGCAGATGATCGAGCGGGGTGTCGGGGTCGATGTCCTGTTCCAGCCGGGCCATCAGGGCCCTGGTCGCGCGGGCCTGGGATTTCTGGTCGATATCCATGCCGACCCTGACGGTTTCATGGCCGATGAAGATGTTTTCGGCCACGGTCAGGTTCGGGAACAGGTTCAGTTCCTGAAAGACGATGCCGATTCCTTCGCGGACGGCATCGGCCTTGCTGCGGAAGCGAACTTCGCGGCCCTGCAGTTCGATCCGGCCTTCGGTCAGGGCTTCGACGCCGGCGATCACCTTCATCAGCGTCGATTTTCCGGCGCCGTTTTCGCCGACGAGAACATTCACCGCACCCATCCGCAGATCGAAATCCACGCCCTTGAGCGCGCGCGTTCCGGGATAGACCTTCACGCCACCCCGAATGGAAAGGCCGACCGGATGTTCGGTCATGGCGCGGTGTCCAGTGTCACGACTGTGACCAGCCAAGGATCTGTCGCCGACCTGAGGTCGACCGTGCCCGAGAAGCGGATGATCTTGCCTGTCAGATCGCCATCCGGCACCTGAAGCGCCGCAGAGGCGCGATCGTTCAGGGCGCGCGCGAGTTTGGCGAATTCGATCTGGTCGCGGAAATCGCCAAAGCGATAGAACGGTGCCAGATCGCGCAGGGATGTGCCCTTGATGACGGGGCCAAGCTGCAGGGTCAGATCAGCAACACCATCGCCATCGGTATCCAGCATCGCCTTTCGGGCGCGCGATGTGAGATTGGCTTCGATCACGCGGCCCTCGCCCTTTACGGCAAAGTTCCAGGCCGCGCCTTCGCCCGATCCCTTGTTGCCATGCGTCGCGCCTGCCGTTTCCAGCCCAACCGTCAGGGCGGCGCGCAGATCGGCCACAGGCAAGGCCCGTTCCGCGACAAGCAGCATGAGTTCGGCGTCATAGGTGCGGTCCAGAAGCGCGGCGATCCGCGCGTCGTCACCCGCTTCGCCCTGTTCCGTGGCGGTGGTGGTCGCACCCGGGGCTGGTGTCTTGACGATCTTGCATCCCTGAAGGGCAAGGGCCGATCCAAGGATCAGCGCGACGAGGGTCTTTTGGGCCATGTCTTTCTTCCAAGGGAAGGCCCGGCGCGCAAAGGGTGCGCGCGCCGGGCAATCTGCCGATTCTGATCAGGCCTTGAGCGCGAAAGTCTCAAGCTGGGCGGCGTTGTCGGCATTGATCAGGACGCAGTCCATCAGCTGCTTCTCTTCGACACCAGTCGAACCGGAGGTAAGGAACGCATCCGCCTGCGCGACCGCCATCTGTGCCTGCGCATAGGCCGGTTGCAGCACGGTGGCCTTGATCCCGCCTTTCAGGATGGAATCGCGGACATCGTTCGATCCGTCAAACCCGACGACGATGACATCCGTCCGACCTGCGGCTTCGAGCGCGGCCCAGGCTCCCATGGCCATGGTGTCATTGCCCGAGATGACGCCCTTGATGCCCGGATTGGCCTGCAGCATCGATTCCATCACCGTATACGCCTCGGTCTGTGACCAGTTGGCGGTTTGTGCGGCGACCATCTTCATGTCGGGATACTGGTCGATCACATCGTGATAGCCCTTGGAGCGGATGCCAGCATTGGTATCGGATTCCTTGCCGATCAGTTCGGCATATTCGCCCGCTTCGCCCATCAGTTTGACGAATTCCTCGGCCCCAAGCTGGGCGCCCTGATAGTTGTTCGAAACGATCTGGCTGACGGCGACGCCGGTTGCGGTGATCTCGCGGTCGATCAGGAAGCTTGGAATGCCCGCATCCTTGGCCTTTTGCACCGCCGCGACCGAGGCATCGGCACCGGCGTTGTCCAGGATGATGGCCTTCACGCCGGCTGCAATGACGGTATCGAACAGTTGCGATTGCTTGTTGGCGTCATCGTCGTGCACCAGAACCATGGCCTCGTAGCCGAGTTCGGCGGCCTTGGCGGCGGCACCATCGGCTTCGGCCTTGAAGAAGGGGTTGTCGTGGCTGGGTGTGATGATTGCGATGACGCCCTTGCCCTGCGCAAAGGAAAGCGTTGGCAGGATGCCGGCGACAACAGCAGCCAGCCCCCCGACCACATGGCGGCGGTTCAGATTCATTTTGTCCTCCCTTTCAAACGATATCGAAGTGACCCGATTCGCTGGTCTTCATCAGCCCACAGGATTACATATTATGTCAATTGCTTTCTTTTAGTTTCGATTTTAGAGACCCCGCGAAACACGAAAGCTGGCCGCTGATCCCAAATGTCCGTTGAAATTCAGCTGAAAGGCGGGGCTCAAAGGGCCAGTACCGGCGCAGCATGCGTCTTGCGTCAACGTCGCTTTCCCGGTAAAACGCATCAAACGCAAGCAATCGAAATGTATCAGCGCAGACTGAAAACATCGTGCCAGCAGTTCAAGGGGGGCCAATGACCAACATCTTCCACCGCAGAATCAGCCTTGGGGTCGTGATCGGATCGCGTGCCTTCTTCAGCCCTGCCCCCTGCAAATCGGCGCGTGAGGATGTGCTGGCGCAACTGGAGCGGCTGGGCATCGACGCGGTGATCCTGCCCTTCGAGGCGACGGCCAACGGGGCCGTGCAATCCATCACTGATGCCGATCTTTATGCCGCCCATTTCCGTGCCAAGGCAGAGCGGATTGACGGGCTGGTGATCTGCCTGCCGAACTTCGGCGATGAAATCGCGGTGGCGGAACTGGTGAATCGCGCTCGGCTGAACGTGCCGATCCTGCTGCAGGCATCGAATGACGAGGTTTCCAAGGTCGATGTCCATTCGCGCCGCGATGCCTTTTGCGGCAAGATCAGCGTGACCAACAACTTCTGGCAGTACGGCGTTCCGTTCACGGAAACCACCAGCCACACCTGTGACACCTGGGGCGAGGAATTCGGCCGCGATCTGGAGAGGTTCGCCCGTGTCTGCCGCACCGTCCGCGGGCTGCGCGGTGCGCGCCTCGGCTCCATCGGGGCGCGGACGGGGGCGTTCCAGACCATGCGATACAGCGAAAAGCTGCTGCAGGCGGCGGGTGTCACCGTCGTGACGGTGGACCTGTCCGAGATGATGGGGGCGGCATCGGCCATCGCCGGGGACGACCCTGCCCTGATCGCAACGCTGGAGAGGGTAAAGGGCTATGGCCGAATCCCAAGCCATATCCAGCCCGCGCAGATCGAGAAGCAGGCCCGCTGGACCCTGGCCGTGAACCGCTGGATCGAAGAGAACGGTTGCGACGCCTCGGCCATTCAGTGCTGGCGTTCGCTGCAGGACAATTTCGGCTGCGCGACCTGCCTGACCATGTCGATGATGGGCGAGGATCTGATGCCCTCGGCCTGCGAGGTGGATATCATGGGGGCGCTGTCGATGTATGCGCTGGCGCTTGCCTCGGGCGCGCCACCGGCCATCCTGGACTGGAACAACAACTATGGTGCCGAGCCGGACCTGTGTGTCTGCACCCATTGTGGTAACTATCCGAAATCCTTCATCGGCGACACGCCCGAGGTGGGCGAGCTTGACGTGCTGGGTGAAAGCATCGGCCGGTCGAAATGCTTTGGCGCAGTGAAGGGCAAGGTGAAGCCCGGCCCGATGACATTCTTCCGGCTATCGACCGATGATCGGCGCGGCACCGTCAAATGCTATCTGGGCGAGGGGGAGTTCACCGATCATCCCTTTGCCATGGATGGCGGAATCGCGGTGACGCGGGTCGCGGGCCTGCGCAAGCTGATGAAGTTCGTGACCCAGAACGGGTTCGAACATCACGTCGCGATGGTGCGCGGCCACCATGCCGATGTGGTGAACGAGGCCGTGTCGCGTTACCTCGGCTGGCCCTTCTATCACCACGGACAGGAACCCGAGCCCCAGCTTTTCCAACCGAACCGGTTCTGACATGCAGATGAATGACAAGATCCCGCTGATCCGGGAAAAGGCGCTGTGGATGCGGCGCACGGCCTTTGCCATGGTGCATCGCGCACAGCTTGGCCACCCGGGCGGCGATTTTTCGGCCATCGACATTCTGGCGACCCTGTATTTCGGGGTGATGAACTTTGATCCCGGGCGGCCCGACTGGCAGGATCGTGATCGTTTCGTCATGTCCAAGGGCCATGCGACCGGCGCGCTTTACACCGCGCTTTGCGCGGCGGGTTACTTTCCCGAGGAATGGCTGACCACCTATATGCAGCCGCGATCCCTGCTGAACGGGCATCCGAACCGGAATTACCTGCCCGGGGTCGAAACCAATACCGGCCCTCTGGGCCATGGTTTTCCGGTGGCAACGGGGATCGCCATCGCGGGGCAGCTTGCCGGAGCGGGCTACCGCACCTTTGTTCTGACAGGCGATGGCGAACAACAGGAAGGATCCAACTGGGAAGCCGCGATGGTGGCGGGGCATCGCAAGCTGTCCAACCTGACCCTGATCATTGATCGCAACCGCCTGCAGCAGGGGGCGGGCACGGAAGAGACTTCGGGCCTTGATCCGCTGGACAAGCGCTATGAGGCGTTCGGCTTTGACGTGACAGAGGTCGACGGCCATGATCCCGCCGCCCTGCTTGCGGTGCTGGGTGCCGCGCCCGGCACAAGGCCCCGCTGCGTCATCGCAAATACGACAAAGGGAAAGGGCGTGTCCTTCATGGAGAATGTCGCCAGCTGGCATCATGGCGTGCCGAATGACGCGCAGTTCGCGCAAGCGATGAAGGAGCTGGTCTGATGGCACATGCAGCGCCCGTTGCCGCAGGATTTCAGGATTGCCGGAACATCTGGGTTTCCACGCTGGAACAGCTTGCCGAAGCTGATCCCCGGATCGTGGCCGTGGTGAACGATTCTGTCGGATCGTCCAAGCTGAACAGTTTCCAGAAGCGGTTTCCGGACCGGCTGATCAATGTGGGCATTGCCGAACAGGTGATGGTGGGCATTGGTGCGGGCCTTGCCAATGGCGGGCAGATCCCGTTCGTTTCGGCTGCCAGCTGCTTTATCACCGGGCGCGCGCTGGAACAGGTGAAGGCCGATATCGCCTATGCGGGTTTCAACGTGAAGCTTGTCGGGCAATCGTCCGGTGTGGCCTATGGCGAATTGGGTGCAACGCACCATTCGATCGAGGATTTCGCCTGGCTTCGCCCGCTGACGAACCTGACCGTCATCACCCCGGCCGATGCCTGGGAAACGGCAGAGGCCGTGAAATGGGCCGCCGCGCATGATGGCCCGGTCTATCTGCGGCTGTCGCGGATGCCGGTGCCGGATCTTCAGATCCCGGATCGCCGGTTTCGCCCCGGCAAGGCCGAACTGGTGCGGCAGGGCGGGGATGTTACCCTGATTGCTTGTGGCACGACCGTGCATCTGGCGGCGGGCGCCGCCGAGAGGCTGGCGGATGTGGGCATTTCGGCGCGCGTCCTGAACTTTTCGACCCTGAACCCGCTGGACGAAGAGGCGCTGCACGAGGCGGCAGCAACCGGGGCCATCGTGACCGTGGAAGAGGCAAGCGTCAGGGGCGGCCTGGGCGGTGCGGTGGCGGAATTCACTGCGGCCCATCGTCCTGTTCCGGTCGAACGTGTGGGGTTCCCGGGATTTCTGCCGACAGGTTCGGTCGACTGGCTGTTTCGTGAATATGGGCTGTCACCCGAGGGCATCGCCGCCGCAGCCCAGCGCGCGCTGGACCGCAAGGCATGAGCGGGCCACGCATCCTTGCCATTGATCAGGGCACGACGAATACCAAGGCGCTGCTGATCGACGGATCGGGTCATGTGATCTCCCGCGCCTCGGTGCCGCTGAAGACGGAGTATCCGCAACCGGGCTGGGCCGAGCAATCGGCGACGGATATCTGGACTTCGGTGCAGGCGGCGATCGCCGGGGTTATGGCCCAGAGCGGAGGCGTTGCTGTCGATGCCGTGGCCATCGCCAATCAGCGCGAGACGCTGGTGCTGTGGGACAGCCAGACCGGCCAGCCCATCGCCCCCGCGATGATCTGGCAATGCCGGCGCACGGCTTCGGATTGCGCGGCACTTGTCGCGGCGGGCCATGACGCGCAGGTGATCGCGGCCACCGGCCTTGGAATCAATCCGCTGTTTCCCGCCTCAAAGCTTGGCTGGGCGATGCGGAACCTGCCAGAGGTGGCGGCGCTTCTGGCCAAGGGACGTCTGCGTGCCGGGACGGTGGACAGTTGGCTGCTGTGGAATCTGACCGGCGGGCATGTCTTCGCGACCGATCACTCGAATGCCAGCCGGACACAGCTGTTCGATACGGCGCGGCTGACCTTCTGCCCGGAACTTGGGGCAATCTTCGGTGCCCCGGTGGATTGCCTTCCGGAAGCGCTGCCTTCGGACAGCCATTTCGGCGACACGGCAGAGGGGGCCACGGTGCTTGGGTCGGGCATACCGATCCGCGCGATGATGGGTGACAGCCATGCTGCGCTTTATGGCCATGGCATCCGCAAGCCCGGCGGCGTGAAGGCCACCTATGGCACGGGATCATCCCTGATGACGCTGACGCCTGCCCGCGTGGCATCATCCCACGGGATATCGGGCACCATCGCCTGGACGGATCGCAGGGGCACGGCCTATGCGCTTGAGGGCAACATCACGGTGTCAGCGCAGGCTGCCGCCTTTGCCGCGCGGCTGCTGGGTCTTGGGGATGCCGCGGCGCTTGCTGCCTTGGCACAGACAGTACCGGATGCCGGGGGTGTGACCTTCGTGCCGGCGCTTGCGGGGCTTGGCGCGCCGCACTGGCATGACGGCGCACGCGGCACCATCGGCGGCATGACGCATGGCACCGATCCGGCGCATATTGCCCGCGCAACGCTGGATGCCATCGCACACCAGATCGCCGATGTCTTCGAAGCGATGCAGGCCGATGTCGGCCAGCCGCTCGAATCCCTCAGCGCCGATGGGGGCGCCTCGGGGAATGCCTTTCTGATGCAGATACAGGCCGACCTTATCGACAGGCCGGTACGATCTGCACGGGTCGAGGAAATCGGCGCGTTCGGCGTTGCCGGGATGGCCCTTGCCGCCATGGGATGCGCCGATCTGCCCAGAACCGGATCCGAGACCTTCACGCCGCGAATGGCCCCGGCGGACCGAGAGGTGGCGCGCAAACGCTGGGCAGGGGCGATTCGGCAGGCCATGGCCTGACCCCGAGAACCGGCCGACGATCTGCGCATCGACGGAGGGTTTTGAAAGCCTCGGAATTAACCAATTGTTAAGATTGATCGCGCTAGGGTTGCACCGCACCAACTTGGCGGAACGCTTTTGACAATCTGGAACTGGCTGGAGTTTCTGGCCCTTGCTCTTCTTGGGGCTTCATTGGGTATTGCCCTTTTGACTGCCTTTCCCGGAAGCGGGGTCCGCAGGATGGCGGATGCCCGACGGCAGGCTGAGAAGGCTGCCGAGAAAGCGGCATTTCCCATCTGGCGACTGGATTCGAAGGGAAGGGTGACATGGTCGAATGCCGCCTTCCGCAACCTTCTGGACGCCGAACCCCATGGGTCCGCGCCAGGTGCGCCTGCACGAGTCCAGAGCACACGCGATGGCAAGGCGCGCTGGTTCGCCACCATGATGCAGGATGGGACGGGTCTCGCCTATCCCATCGACGACCTGATCGAGGCCGAGGCCAATCTGCGCGACATGGTGCAGTCCATGGCGCGCACCTTTGCGCAACTTCCAACGGGGCTCGCGATATTCGATAGGTCACGCCACCTGCAAAGCTTCAACCCCGCACTTGCCGATCTGACGGGGCTTCCGCCCGCCTTCCTGTCACGCCGCCCCAGCCTGCTTGCCATGCTGGATGCGATGCGGGATCGCAGCATGGTGCCGGAACCCAAAGACTGGAAAAGCTGGCGACGGCAGATCGCCGATATGGAGCGCGCCGCAGCCAGCAGCCAGTTCGACGAAACCTGGACATTGCCGGGGGGGCAGACCTACCGCGTGACGGGCAGGCGGCATCTGGACGGCGGGCTTGCCTTGATGATCGACGACATATCGACCGAAATCATCCGCAATCGGCGCTTTCGCGCGGATCTTGATCTGTGCCAGGCCGTGATCGACCGGATGGAGGAAGGCATTGCCGTCTTTTCCATCACCGGTCAGCTTGTGTTGTCCAACGCGGCCTATGCCACGCTTTGGGGGCACGATCCTGCCATGCGCCTTGTTGCCGTATCCTTTGCCAACCTGCTGTCGCACTGGCGGGCCGGGTCCGCTCCGACGGGACTGTGGGCCGAGGTCGAAGAGTATTTCGGCACCCTTGATAGCCGCCTGCCCTGGCAATCGGAGGCACGACTTCTGGATGGGCGGCTGATCTCATGCCGGTTCGCGCCCTTGACCGATGGCGCGGTTCTTGTGGGCTTCAGACCCGTTATTGGCGCAAGCCTTCCCCGGGCGATCAATGCCGCCGTCGATGACACGGACCCTTCGGCTTGCGGTGGCGTTGCAGGGCGTTAAGACTGGCGGCATGACCGATGTGCCGTTGCCCGATCTTGAATTCCACCTCAAGGATGAAGCCGCCACCGCAGCTTTGGGGGCCTTTCTCGCGCCGCGTCTTGCCGCCGGGGATTGCCTGCTGCTGGAAGGGCCGATCGGTGCCGGAAAATCGCATCTGGCGCGCGCGCTGATCCGGAAACGTCTGGGTCGTTTCGAGGATATCCCTTCCCCAACATTCACCTTGGTGCAGACCTACGATGCCGGTGAAGTGGAGATCTGGCATGCCGATCTCTATCGCCTGTCGCATCCGGATGAGGTGTTGGAACTGGGGCTGGAGGACGCCTTTTCCTCGGCCATCTGCCTTGTGGAATGGCCCGACAGGCTGGGCGCGCATTTGCCGGCTGGGGCGTTGCACCTGAAGCTTTCCGCCGAAGGAGACGGGCGGTGCGTTACCATCACGGGTGGACGGGCAGAGTTGCGTGCCGCGCTGGCGGAGTTTGGGGGATGATCGAAAGGCGGGCACTATCCTCGGCCTTTCTCGACCGCGCCGGATGGGGCGGGGCAGAGCGGCGTTTTCTTGCAGGCGACGCGTCCGACCGCAGCTATGACCGTCTGACAGGGCCGTCCGGCACCGCTGTCCTGATGGATGCCCCCCCGGGAAAAGGGGACGATCCCCGCACCTTTGCCCGGATCGCGCGGCATCTAGCCGGACTTGGCCTTTCGCCGCCTGCCATTCTGGCCGAGGATTTCGATCACGGCTTTCTTCTGTTGGAAGATCTGGGCGATGATCTTCTTGCCCGACTTGTCGCAAAGGATGCCGCGCTGGAAGCACCGCTTTATTCTGCAGCGACTGATGTGCTTTTCCTGCTGCAGGCAGATGAAGCCCCGATGGGCCTGCCGGATCTGTCCGCCGCCGAATGGGCACAGGCTGCTGCCTTTGCCCTTGACTGGTATGCATTTGCAGCAACGGGGAACGCTCCGGACTGCGCCGAATTTGTCGCGATCCTGACAGGGCTGATCCGGACTCATGCCGATGGACCCCGCGTGATGATCCTGCGCGACTACCATGCCGAAAACCTGCTTTGGCTGCCGGATCGCAGCGGGGCAGCGCGGGTGGGACTGCTGGACTTTCAGCTCGCGCAGATGGGGCAGCCGGGATATGATCTCGTCTCGCTTCTGCAGGACGCGCGGCGGGATGTTTCGGCCACCGTCGAGGCGGCGATGATCGCCCGCTTCTGTGCCGCGCAAGGGACGGATCCGGGTGAGTTTGCCGCCGCTTACGCCACACTTGGTGCGCAGCGCGCGCTGCGGATTCTCGGCATCTTCGCGCGGCTCTGCCTCAAGGGCGGAAAGCCCGGATATCTTGCCATGATCCCGCGGGTCTGGTCCCAGCTTTGGCGCAATCTTAACCATCCGGCGCTGTCGCCGCTGGTCGCGATCTGCAAGGATCACCTTCCCCCGCCCACCCCTGAAACGCTTGAAAGGATCAGCGCGCAATGCGGCCTTCACCCCCATCGCTGATGCTTTTCGCAGCCGGTCTGGGCACGCGGATGGGCGCGCTGACGGCGGATCGCCCCAAACCGCTGATCCCGGTGGCGGGCAGGCCGCTGATCGACCATGCGCTGGCCCTTGCCGATGGGGCGGGGATTGTGCGCATCGTTGCCAATACCCACTACCTTGCCCCCCAGATCGAGGCGCATCTTGCCCCGCGCGGCATCGCCATTTCCCGCGAAGATTCCCAGATTCTGGAAACCGGGGGCGGGTTGAAGGCCGCCCTGCCCCTGCTGGGCGCGGATCCGGTTCTGACCCTGAACACCGATGCCGTGTGGACGGGAGCCAACGCCTTGATTCAGTTGATGGAAGCCTGGGATGATGCCCACATGGACGGTTTGCTGCTGCTGCTGCCCGCCAACAGGGCGACAGGCCATTCTGGAACGGGTGACTTCGTGATGGGCGCTGATGGCAGCCTGGATCGCGCAAGGGGCGCGGCGGGGGCTGTGTATCTTGGGGCGCAGATGCTGCGGACGGACGGACTTGCCGATATCGGGGATGCGGTCTTTTCGCTCAATCTCCTGTGGGACAGGATGATTGCGGAAGGCCGCCTGTTCGGGCTGATTCATGATGGTGGCTGGTGTGATGTCGGCCGCCCCGAAGGGATTGCCATGGCCGAAACCCTGCTTGGTGCTGCGTCATGATCTTTCGCGAAGCCGGGCCACGCGTTTTCTACCTTTCCCCCGGTGTCGATTTCGCGCCCACCCTTGTGGCCGGGCTACGCGCCCGCATGGCGGGCCATCCGCCCGAGGCGATGGCCGGCGTGACACTGTTCCTGAACACGAACCGGATGCGCCGCCGCGTCGCCGATGCCTTCTGCGCCGGGGGGGCCGGATTTCTGCCCCGCCTTCGGGTGCTGACAGATGTCTGCGAGGGGATGTCGCTGCCGGGTCTGCCTGCCGCCGTATCGCCCCTGCGCCGCCGTCTGGAATTGTCACAACTGATCGCGCGCCTGCTTGAAGCGCAGCCCGATCTTGCGCCACGCGCGGCGCTTTACGATCTGGCAGACAGTCTGGCCACCTTGATGGATGAAATGCAGGGCGAAGGCGTTTCTCCCGATGCCATCGCCGCGCTGGACGTATCGGATCATTCCGCCCACTGGGCAAGAACCCGCGCCTTTCTGTCGATCGTCGCCCCGTATTTTTCAGGCGCTGGCGCACCGGATGCCGAGGCGCGGCAGCGCCTTGCCGTGGATCGCATCGCCGCGCTCTGGCAGGCGGATCCACCCCAAGGCCCGGTCATTGTTGCAGGCTCCACCGGATCGCGTGGAACCACGGCGGCGCTGATGCAGGCCGTGGCCGGGCTGCCGCAGGGGGCGCTGGTCCTGCCTAGCCTTGATCCCGACATGCCGGGTTGGGTCTGGGATCGCCTGACCGATGCGATGACCGGGGAAGATCATCCACAGTTCCGCTTTCGCCGCCTTATGGAACGGCTGGATATCGACGCCAGCGCCATCCGGCCCTGGACGGAAGCCGTGGCCCCTGCCCCGATGCGCAATCGCCTGATCTCGCTTTCGCTGCGGCCCGCGCCGGTGACGGATCAGTGGCTTGCCGAAGGGGCCAGCCTGCCTGATCTGGCCAAGGCCACCGAAACCCTTTCCATGATCGAAGCGCCCACACCGCGGGCCGAGGCGCTGGCCATTGCCCTGATCCTGCGCCAAGCCGCCGAAGACGGGACAACCGCTGCCCTGATCAGCCCGGACAGGATGCTGACACGTCAGGTGATCGCCGCGCTGGACCGATGGGGGATCACCCCCGATGACAGCGCCGGGCGTCCGCTGGCACTGTCGGCCCCGGGCCGCCTGCTGCGCCATGTCGCGGCCTTGATGGGGCGGAGGCTCACCTCGGATGTCCTGCTTGCGGTCCTGAAGCATCCGCTGGCCTTTTCCGGCGCGGATCGCGGGGATCATCTGCTGTTCACCCGCCTGCTGGAAATGCAGTTGCGCCGCAAGGGCCCGGCCTTTCCGGACGGGGCAGCCCTGCTGGCATGGGCAGCTGTGCGCAAGGAAGGGGGCATTTTGGCCTGGGCCACGGCCCTTGCCGCTCTGATCGACCGGGCGGCAGGGATCACGACCGCCTCTCTTGCGGACCTTGTTGCCGCCCACCGCGCCCTGACCGAGGGCTTTGCCCGCGGCACCGCGCCGGACGGCAGCGGTATCCTGTGGGACAAGGAAGCCGGGGCAGAAGCGCAGAAACTCATCTCCGGCCTTGCGGCCGAGGCCGATGCCGGGGGCATCCTGACGCCAGTGGAGTATCGCGATCTTTTCGATGCCGTCATCGCGCGCGGCGAGGTGAGGGAAACTGTGACCGCGCATCCGGGCATCCTTGTCCTTGGACCGCGCGAAGCGCGCGAGCAGGGCGTGGATCTGGTGATCCTTGGCGGTTTGAACGATGGTGCATGGCCACGGCTGCCGGAGCCTGACCCGTGGCTGAATCGCAGGATGCGCAAGGAGGCCGGGCTGCTTTTGCCCGAACGGCAGGTTGGCCTTTCTGCCCATGACTATCAGATCGCCTGTGCCGCGCCGCGCGTCATTCTGACCCGCGCGCTGAGGGATGCCGAGGCGGAGACCGTGCCTTCGCGCTGGATCAACCGTCTGATGAACCTGATGGAGGGGTTGCCGGAAAAGCGCGGCCCCGAGGCACTTGCCGCGATGAAGGCGCGGGGCCGACTTTGGCTGGACATGGCGGCGGCCCTTGAACAGCCCACGGCCGAAATGCGGACCGATCCACGGCTTGAACCTGCCGGCCGTCCGTCGCCCCAGCCGCCCGTGCCCGCGCGCCCGAAAGAGCTTTCGCTGACGCGGATCAGTCTGCTGATCCGGGATCCCTATGCGATCTACTGCCGCTATGTCCTGCGATTGCGCAGGCTTGATCCGCTGCGGCATGAACCGGATGCTGCCCTGCGCGGGCAGATCCTGCATCTTATCCTCGAGGCGTTCGTTAAGGAGCGGCCGACCCACGAAGGGCCACAACAGGGCCGGATCCGGCTGATGGAAACGGCCACCCGCATCCTTGGGGAACAGGTGCCATGGCCTGCCGCCCGCGCACTCTGGCTGGCGCGGCTGGAACGGGCGGCTGATTTCTTTCTGGCGATCGACAGCCGGGATGGTGGCGTTCCTGTCGCGCTTGAAGGAAAGGGCGGGGTGACGGTGGCCCCGCTTGATTTCCGGCTTGTCGGCACGCCGGACAGGATCGACCGCCTGCCGGATGGCAAGCTGCATATTCTGGATTACAAGACCGGAACGCCCCCCTCACAGGCGGCACAAAAGGCCTTTGACAAACAGCTTCTTCTGGCCGCCGCGATGGCGGAACGTGATGCCTTTGCGGGCCTTGAAGGATCAGAGGTGGCGCGGATCACCTATGTCGGACTGGGATCAAAGCCGAAAGTAGAGGAAACCGAGATCACCCCGCAGATCACAGCAGAGGCATGGGAAGGACTTGTCGCGCTGATATCGCATTATGCCCGGCCCGGCGCGGGCTATACCGCGCGGCGCGCCGTGCAGAAGGAGCGGTTTGAAGGCGATTATGACCATCTGTCGCGCCATGGCGAATGGGACACCACCACCCCGCCCAGCCCACAGAAGGTAGGCAAGGACGCATGACGAACGCCGCTTCTGAAAGACAAGTGCAGGCCGCCAGCCCCATGGCATCGACATGGCTGTCGGCCAATGCCGGATCGGGCAAGACCCGCGTGCTGACAGATCGCGTGGCGCGCCTGCTTTTGGGCGGGGTAGAGCCGCAGCACATCCTTTGCCTGACCTATACCAAGGCCGCCGCGACCGAGATGCAGAACCGCCTGTTCCGCCGCCTTGGCGAATGGGCGATGAAGCCGGATGCCGCCCTGAGGGCCGCTTTGGCCGAACTGGGCGAAGGCGCGCGGCTGGATGCCGACAAGCTGGCGCAGGCCCGCCGCCTGTTCGCCCGCGCCATCGAGACGCCCGGCGGGCTGCGTATCCAGACCATCCACTCTTTCTGTGCAAGCTTGCTGCGCCGCTTTCCGCTGGAGGCCGGTGTTTCCCCGCAATTCGTGGAACTGGATGACCGCAGTGCCCGCCTGCTGCAGGAAGACATTCTGGAAGAACTTGCCGAGAGGCTGGCCCCCGAGGTGATCGGCGAAGTCGCCCGGGCCTGGACGGGCGAGGATTTCGAAACCCTGATCCGGCAGGTCACGGCAAGCCGGGCAAAGTTTGCGACACCGCTTTCCCCGGAAGACGCCCGCCACCTGTTCGGCCTGAAACCGGGCGACAGTGCCGAGACGCTTTTGGCGGGTGTCTTTCTGGGCGACGAATCCGCATGGATGCCCGAAGTCGTTAGTTCCTTGCTCGCCAAGGGTGGCAATGATGCCAAGGCGGCAGGGAAGCTTGCGCCGCTTGATCTGCGCGAACCCGAACTCGCCGCCCTTGCGGTGCTGGAAGACATCTTCCTGACCGGGGCCAAGGCCAAGGAACCCTTTACCGCCAAGATCGGCAGCTTTCCGACCAAGGATACCCGCACGGCCCTTGGCCCGCTTCTTGACCGACTTGAAAACCTGATGCGACGGGTCGAGTCTGCGCGCAGCACACGTATCGCGCTGAACGCGATGGAGCGCGCGCTTGTCCTGCACCGCTTTGCCGCGGTCTTCCTGCCGCTTTACGAACAGCGCAAGGCCCAGCGCGGCTGGCTGGATTTCGACGATCTGATCACCCGCGCTTCGGGTTTGCTGACAGATCCTGCTGTCGCCGCATGGGTGCTGTTCCGTCTTGATGGCGGGATTGACCATATTCTGGTGGATGAGGCGCAGGATACCAGCCCGGAACAATGGCGCGTGATCGAAAGTCTGGCCGCCGAATTCACCGCCGGTTCGGGGGCGCGGGAAGTGGAGCGCACGCTTTTCGTCGTGGGAGACAAGAAGCAATCCATCTATTCCTTCCAAGGCGCGGATGTGGCCGCCTTTGATGAGAAACAGAACGCCTTTCGTGCAAGGTTTCAGGCGGTGGAGCGGTTCTTCCAATCGCTGGAACTGGAACATTCCTTCCGCTCGTCGCCTGCCATTCTGCGCGTGGTGGATGAGACCTTTGGTGATGCCTTTCCCGCCGCGCTGGGTGGCCCGTCCAGACATATCGCCTTTCGCGACGGGATGCCGGGCCGGGTGGATCTTTGGCCATTGGTTGAAAAGGCATCGGCTGGCGAAGAGGATGACTGGCGAAACCCTGTTGATCTGATCACCGAGGAACACCACACCGCCCGCCTTGCTGCCCAGATCGCAGATGAGATTGACCGACTGATCCGCGCGGGCATCGCCATTCCGGAAAACGGATCTGCCCGCGCCGTGCATGCGGGCGATTTCCTGATCCTTGTGCAGCGCCGGTCGGACCTGTTCGCCGAGATCATCCGCGCCTGCAAGGCCCGCGGTCTGGCCATTGCAGGGGCGGATCGGCTGAAGCTGGGGGCAGAGCTTGCGGTGAAGGATATCACCGCACTCTTGGCCTTCCTCGCCACGCCCGAGGATGATCTGTCGCTGGCCGCCGTGTTGCGATCCCCGCTCTGCGGCTGGACCGAGGCAGAGCTTTTCGCCCTTGCCCAGCCACGCAAGGGGTATCTCTGGGAGGCGCTGCGCGAGCAGGCCGCCAGCCATGCAGCCACCCATGCCATGCTGACGGACTTGCGCGATCAGGCCGATTACCTGCGGCCCTACGATCTGATCGAACGCCTGCTGACCCGCCATGATGGCCGACGGCGCCTGTTGCAAAGGCTTGGGCCAGAGGCAGAGGATGGCATCGACGAATTGCTGTCGCAGGCGCTGGCCTATGAACGCACCGATATTCCCAGCCTGACCGGCTTTCTTGTCTGGCTTTCCACCGATGAGGTGGAGGTGAAGCGCCAGATGGACAGCGAAGGTCAACGGATCCGGGTGATGACGGTGCACGGCGCAAAGGGCCTGGAGGCCCCTATCGTCATCCTGCCCGACACCTGTGATACAACACCCCGCGACAGGGATGAGGTGATCGAGTTGGAGGCCCCGCCCGGCCGCATCGTCCCGGTCTGGCGCACGCCTGCAGAAGAAAGCCCCGCGGGCATCGCTGCGGCCCGCGCGCGCCGCAAGGAACGCGATGCCGAAGAACGCCTGCGTCTGCTTTACGTTGCGCTGACGCGGGCGCGGTCGTGGCTTGTCGTCTGCGGTGCGGGTGAAGCGCGACAGGATCAATCCTGGTATCGGCTAGTGTCGCAGGGGATCCGGGCCGCTGGTGCCGACGCCATGCCAGATGGCCGGTTGCGGCATGCCTTTGGGGATTGGCCCGATCCGATGCCCGGGCCTGCCCGGACCGACAGCCTTCCCCCACTGCCGGACTGGGCAACGATGACAGCGGTGCAACCGCCCCGCCCGCCACAGCCCCTGTCACCCTCGGATCTGGGGGGGGCCAAGGCATTGCCTGGCGAAGGACTAGATGAAGAAACCGCAAAGGCGCGGGGCAGCGCGCTGCATCTGCTGCTGGAACACCTGCCCGGGGCCGACCCCGCGGATCACCCTGCCCTTGCCGCCGCCCTGATCCCCGATGCCCATATCCGTTCAGAACTGCTGGCAGAGGCGCAGGCCGTCATTCAGGCCCACCCAGCCCTGTTCGAGGGGCATGCCCTGACCGAAGTCGAACTTGCGGCCACGCTGTTCGGGCGGCCCCTGCGGGGCACGATCGACCGGCTGATCCTGTATCCGGACCGCATCCTTGCCATAGATTTCAAATCGAACCGCACCCTTCCCGCCACCGCCACCGACGTGCCCGAAGGCATCCTTCGGCAGATGGGGGCCTATGCCGCCGCGCTTGCGCAGATCTATCCTGACCGCCGGATCGAGACCGCCATCCTGTGGACAAGACATGCGCGGCTGATGCCCCTTGATCCCGATATCGTGAGTGCGGCACTCTCCCGCACCACGATCCCTTGACGAGTCTCTCGGCGGTCCATAGCTTCACGGGCCGATATTCCATTCAGGAGATATGTCAGATGGGCGCTGCGACCGTCGCCGTCACCGATGCCACCTTTGATGCCGAAGTCCGCAAGTCGGATGTTCCGGTGGTGGTGGATTTCTGGGCCGAATGGTGCGGCCCCTGCCGCCAGATCGGCCCCGCGCTTGAGGAGCTTGCCGCCGAATATGCGGGCAAGGTCAAGATCGTGAAGGTCAATGTCGACGAAAACCCCGATAGCCCTGCACAGCTTGGCGTGCGCGGGATTCCCGCACTGTTCCTGTTCAAGGACGGGCAGGTGGTGTCGAACAAGGTCGGCGCTGCACCGAAGGCCGCGCTTGCGACGTGGATCCAGTCGGCGATCTGAACCGAGGTATCCTTCGGGAAAGGGCGGCCCCTTGTGGCCGCCCTTTTCCTTTTGCCCCGCCCGTGCCCATATGGGCCAAACGACAGGAGGCCCCGATGTCCGATGACAAGTTTCCCGGCTGGCACGGCACCACGATCCTTGCGGTGCGCAAGGGCGGCGAGGTGGTCGTCGCGGGTGATGGCCAGGTCAGCCTTGGCCAGACCGTGATCAAGGGCACGGCCCGCAAGGTGCGCCGTCTTTCCCCGGGTGGACGCGATGTCGTCTGCGGTTTTGCCGGATCCACGGCTGATGCCTTCACCTTGCTGGAACGGCTTGAGAAAAAGCTTGAGGCCGCGCCGGGGCAGCTTGCCCGGGCCTGTGTCGATCTGGCCAAGGACTGGCGGATGGACAAATACCTGCGCAACCTTGAGGCCATGCTGATCGTGACCGACGGGCGCGATCTGTTTGTCATCACCGGCGCGGGGGATGTGCTGGAGCCCGAGCATGATGTTGCCGCCATCGGGTCGGGGGGGAACTTCGCGCTCGCCGCGGCGCGCGGGCTGATGCAGGCAGATCTGCAGGCCGAAGATATCGCCCGCCGCGCCATGGCGATTGCCGCCGATATCTGTGTCTATACCAACGGCAATCTTACTGTCGAAAAAATCCGGGCCTAGGCCGCGCGATCCAACGCCTCGTTCACCACCGAAACGATCTTGCCCAGTGGCTGGCGGGTCAGCGTCTTGGGCAGGGTCAGGACCACGCGCGCGCGCAGGTCTTCATCCAGCCTGTCCCGGATCGCACCAAGAAGCGGCGGAGATGCCGCAAGGACAAGCCGCTGCGCCCCGCCGCGTGCCGCCTCGCGTGCAAGGCGGCTTACCACCTGCGCCGCAAAGGCCGAGGTTGCAAGCCGCCCGCGATCCGTGACTTCCGGCAGGGCCCGGCGGATTTCAGGTTGCCGGGGCATCGGCGCATCCATCCTGTCGATCAGGCGAAGGTCGGGATTCTGCACGCAACCCGCATTTTCAAGAATCATCGCGCCTTCAGAGCAGGCAACGACGATCCATGTTCCCCGATGAAGCCTTGGCATTCCCTTCTCCTCCTGCTTGCGTTTCGAACTCCCGTCCAACGTGGAAAGCCGATCCTTCGGTGGAAGTGCGGCAGCCTGCCGCAGCCCCCCGGAAAGGCGGCGTTTGCCCGGAAATGGCGGTTGACCTCACGGCAAGTTCAGCAGCCGTGTTCTCTTGCGCGATTTTGCTTGCCAGATGGCAGGATGGCCCGTCTAACTTATTCCCCAAACGTACAGGAGCGCAGACTTGGCAGCACCCGCCGCGCAAGACAGGACAAGCCAATCCCCCGAAGCGATCCGCGTCGAAGGGCTGCACAAGTCCTTTGGTCCGCATGAGGTGCTCAAGGGTGTGGACCTGACCGCGCATGAAGGCGATGTGATTGCCGTGATCGGTGGGTCGGGATCGGGCAAGTCCACCATGCTGCGCTGCATCAACTTTCTGGAAACGCCCAGCGCGGGCCGGATCGTGATTGCCGGGGAGGAGGTGCGCCAGCGTCCCGAAGGCGGCGCGGCGGATCGACGGCAGATCGAACGTATCCGGCGCAGCCTTGGAATGGTGTTCCAGAACTTCAACCTGTGGACACATAAGACGGTTCTGGACAACCTGATCGAGGTGCCGGTTCATGTTCTGGGCGTCTCGCGGGCCGAGGCGACGGAGCGCGCGATGTCCCTTCTGGCGCGGGTCGGGCTGGCCGAAAAGGCGGGGGCCTATCCTGCCTTCCTGTCGGGTGGACAGCAGCAGCGCGCCGCCATTGCGCGGGCCCTCTGCATGGAACCAAAGGCGATGCTCTTTGACGAGCCGACTTCGGCGCTTGATCCCGAACTTGTGGGCGAGGTGCTGGCCGTGATCCGGGCCCTTGCGTCCGAAGGTCGGACCATGATCCTTGTCACGCATGAGATGAAATTCGCCCGCGAAGTGGCAAGCCATGTTGTCTTTCTGGCCAGCGGTCTGGTTGAAGAACAGGGTCCGCCAGAACAGCTTTTCGGTGCGCCGCAATCGCCGCGCCTGCAACAATTCCTCCGGTCCGTGGGCTGAGAGGGACAAACAAGAAACCAGAACAGGGAGTCTGACCAATGAAGAAAACAATGACCGCCGCCCTTGCCCTGAGCCTTGGCCTGATCGCCGGTGCCGCCAGCGCGCAAAGCGTGAAGGTGGGCATCGCCGCAGAAGCCTATCCCCCCTTCGCCAGCCAGGACGCCAGTGGCGCCTGGGTAGGCTGGGAGGTGGAAATGATCGGCGCGATCTGCACCGCCGCCGAACTGCAATGTGAAATCGTGCCCTTCGCGTGGGACGGCATCATCCCCGCGCTGACCGCGGGGCAGATCGACGCGATCATGGCATCGATGTCGATCACCGAAGAGCGGATGCAGACGATCGACTTTTCGAACAAGTACTACAACACCCCCACCGTCGTTGTCGGAGCCAAGGGCGTTGAGATGGATGCCACCCCCGAAGGATTGGCCGGCAAGGTGATCGGGGTGCAGGTCTCGACCGTGCATCAGGCCTATGTCGAGAAGTATTTCGCCCCTGTCGCGGGTGAGGTGAAGACCTATCAGACGCAGGACGAGGCCAATCAGGATCTGATCGCCGGCCGGATCGACGCAACCCAGGCCGACAGCATCGCGCTGGACGCCTTCCTTGCGACACCCGAAGGAGCGGCCTGCTGCGAGGTGAAGGGCACTGTCGCGGATGACCCGGCGATCCTTGGCCTTGGCGTCGGCGTGGGTCTGCGCAAGGGCGAGGAAGACCTGAAGGCTGCCTTCAACAAGGGCATTGCCGGGGTTCTGGCCGACGGCACCTATGACAAGGTCACGGCGGGCTATTTCGCCTCGTCCATCTACGGCAACTGAGGATGGGCTGACGCAAGCAGGAGAGGGGCAGCATGGAAACGCTGGACCTTCTGGCCCTCTCGCCCCCCGGATGGGGGGCAACGCTTCTTGCCGGGCTGTGGAATTCGCTTCTGATCGCGGTCGGGGCGTTTTCCATGGGTCTGGTGCTGGGTGGGCTTGGCGCCTGGGGCAAAATCCATGGCGGGCCGATCACACGCGATCTGCTGGCGATGTATACAACCATCGTCCGGGCCGTGCCGGAGCTGATCCTGATCCTGATCCTTTACTTCGGCGTCACTGATCTGGTGAACCAGATCCTGATCGCCTTTGGCCATGAAAGGATCCAGATTTCGGGCGTGGCGGCAGGAATCACCGTGCTTGGCGTGGTGCAGGGCGCCTATGCGACCGAGGTTCTGCGCGGTGCGCTGCTGGCTGTCCCGCAGGGGCAGGTCGAGGCTGCAAAGGCCATGGGGATGCCACCGCTTCTGATGGCGCGTCGCATCATCTTTCCGGCCATGCTGGGGCTGGCCATGCCGGGGCTGGCGAACCTCTGGCTGATTGCCACAAAGGATACGGCACTGCTGGCCGTCGTGGGTTTTTCCGAACTGACTTTCGCCACGCGGCAGGCCGCGGCAACCACCAAGGCGTTCTTCACCTTCTTCCTTGCGGCAGGGGTGATCTATCTGATCATCACCCTGCTGTCGGGCTGGGCCTTTGCCCGGATCGAAGCCTGGGCCCGCCGCGGCGAGCCGCGCAATGCGGGGGGCTGATTTGATGCGCGACTGGTTGCAACCCCATCGCATCTTCCTTTGCCTGATCGGCGCGGCGCTGGTCATCTGGTGCGCAACCCAGATGCGCTGGGACTGGCTGCCGAAATACGCGCCCCTGATGGCCGAAGGCATCTGGCGGACAATCTGGCTTTTGATCTTGTCCACCGTTCTGGGCATGATGCTGGCCATCCCGCTTGGTCTGGCGCAGGCGGCGGGGCCCTGGTATCTGGCCGCCCCGGCACGCGTCTTTTGCACCGTGATCCGGGGCACGCCGCTTCTGTTGCAGATCTGGCTTCTCTACTACGGGCTTGGGTCGCTTTTCCCGCAATTCCCATGGATCAGGGAAAGCGATCTGTGGCCGATCCTGCGGCAGGCCTGGCCCTACGCCCTGCTGGCGCTGACCCTGTCCTATGCGGGTTATGAGGGCGAGGTGATGCGTGGTGCCTTTCGTTCCGTGCCGCGCGGGCAGCTTGAAGCGGCGCGCGCCATGGGGATGCCGCGCCACATGATCCTGTGGCGTATCTGGTTGCCGCAGGCGGTGCGGGCCGTGCTGCCGACGCTAGGCGGCGAAACCGTGCTGCAGATGAAGGCGACGCCTCTGGTCGCCACGATCACGGTGGTTGAAATCTATGCCGTTGCCAGCCGCGTGCGACAGGACACGTTCATCGTCTATGAACCGCTTCTGCTGCTTGCGCTGGTCTATCTTTGCCTTGCCGGCCTGATCGTGCTGCTTTTCCGGCAGGTCGAACGCCGTGGTCCGATGACACGCCGCGCCGGCTGAAAGATCAAAGACATGCCTGCACTCATGATTCAGGGCACCGGCTCCAACGTGGGCAAGTCGCTTCTCGTGGCCGGCCTGTGCCGGGCGGCGCGGCGGCGCGGGCTGAAGGTTCTGCCGTTCAAGCCGCAGAACATGTCGAACAATGCCGCCGTCACCGCCGATGGGGGCGAGATCGGGCGCGCGCAGGCCCTGCAGGCGCTGGCCTGTGGTGTGGCCCCCCTCAGCGACATGAACCCTGTCCTGCTGAAACCGGAGACCGATATCGGAGCGCAGGTCGTGGTGCAGGGGCAGCGGCGCACCTCTACAAGCGCCGCTGACTATGCCCTGCTCAAGCCGCGCCTGATGGAGGCGGTGCTGCAAAGCTTTGGCCGCCTGCAGGCGCAGTGTGATCTTGTGATCGTCGAGGGCGCGGGCAGCCCGGCCGAGGTGAACCTTCGCGCAAATGACATCGCCAATATGGGATTTGCCCGTGCGGCGGGCGTTCCCGTCATCCTTGCGGGCGATATCGACCGTGGCGGAGTGATCGCGCAAATCGTGGGAACACAGGCGATACTGGATCCCGAGGATGCCGCGCTGATTGCGGGCTTTCTTGTAAACAAGTTCAGGGGTGATCCGCGCCTGTTCGATGATGGCTACAGCCTGATCGAGGCGCGCACGGGCTGGCGGGGTTTCGGGGTCGTGCCATGGTTCCATGGGGCGGCCCGCCTGCCGGCAGAGGACGCGCTTGACCTTGTCGACAATGGCAAGGGCGGCCCGGTCAAGGTGGCCTGTCTTGGCTTGTCACGGATCGCGAATTTCGACGATCTGGATCCGTTGAAGCAGGAAACCGGGCTTGCAGTGGAAATGGTGATGCCGGGGCAGGCTATTCCCGGCGACGCGGCCATCGTCATCCTGCCCGGCAGCAAATCGACGCGCGGCGACCTTGCCTTCCTGCGCGCGCAGGGCTGGGATGTCGATCTGATGGCCCATAGGCGGCGCGGAGGTCATATCCTTGGGATTTGCGGCGGCTACCAGATGCTGGGCCAGTCCGTTGCCGATCCGGACGGGATCGAGGGGCCGCCGGGCGAAACGCCGGGGCTTGGCTATCTTGATATCCGGACGGTGATGACACAGGACAAGCGTCTGACGCGATCAACCGCGCGCCACTGCGCCACCGGATTGATGGTATCGGGCTATGAAATCCATATCGGGCGCAGCGATGGCCCCGATTGCACACGCCCCTTCGCCCTGCTGGAGGGCAGACCCGAAGGTGCGACCAGCCCGGATGGCCGCGTTACCGGCAGCTATCTGCACGGACTGTTTTCCGATGATGCCTTTCGGCGGGCCTGGCTTGCCGGTTTTGGCGTGCAGGCTTCGGGCCTTGCCTATGCGCAGGGCGTGGAACAGGTGTTGGACGATCTCGCCAATCATCTTGAGACGCATCTGGACGTGGCCGCCATGCTGGCGCTGGCGCGCTGAGGCGATCCCTGATCCAACAGTTGCCGGCCGAAGCCTTACCCGATGCAAAGGTCCTGCATTACCGTTTCAACGAATGACTTGCCAGACCCTGCAACGCTGATACTATACAACCGTTCAGCAAGGATTCGATGGCAGGAGGGCAGATGCCCCGCGACCCGCGATACGACCTTCTCTTTCAGCCGGTTCAGATCGGGCCAAAGGTCGCGCGGAACCGCTTCTTTCAGGTGCCGCACGCCTCGGGGATGACGAATGCCGCACCACATGTGCGGGCCGCCTTTCGCGAAACAAAGGCCGAAGGGGGATGGGCGGTTGTGTCGACCGGGGCCTGCTCCATCCACCCCAGTTCCGATGACAGCCCCTTTCCCTGCGCCACGATGTGGGATGCGGCAGACCTGCGGTCGCATGCCCTGATGACAGAGGCCGCGCATCGGCATGGCGCGCTGGCGGCGATCGAGTTGTGGCATGGCGGTGCCGCGGCGGTGAACCGCACGACCCGCCACGCGCCGCTTTCGCCTTCGGGTGTTCCGTGGATGGCCACCCATGTGGGCTTCATGTCTTCTGCCCGACCCAAGGTGATGGATGCGCAGGATATCCGTGATCTGATCCGTTGGCACGCCGAGGCGGCCGTCATGGCGGAACGGGCAGGGTTCGATATCCTCTATGTCTATGCTGGCATGGGCTATCTGCCCTATCAGTTCCTGCTTTCCGACTATAATCACCGCACCGACGATTACGGCGGCTCCGTCCGCAACCGCGTTCGTCTGGTCGAGCAGTTGATCGACGCGGTGCGCGAGGCGACGCATGGTCGCTGTGCCGTGGCGCTGCGCATGTCGATGCAGGAATTGCGGGCCCGCCCGTCCGAGACGGCACCCAGCGAAGCGCATGAGGTGATCGGCCACCTGAAGGACGCGCCTGATCTGTTCGACGTGAAGATGGACTATTCCGCGACAGATTGCGCCGCCAGTCGCTACACGCCGGAAGGCAGCCACGAGCCGGTCGTCGATTTCCTGAAGTCGATCACCGACAAGCCGGTGGTGGGCGTGGGCCGCTTCACCAGCCCGGACACGATGGTTTCCATGGTCAAGCGCGGTGTGCTGGATCTGATCGGCGGTGCGCGGCCTTCGATTGCCGATCCGTTCCTGCCCAAGAAAATCGAGGAAGGCCGGGTCGAGGACATCCGCGAATGCATCGGCTGCAACATGTGCATCTCAAGCTGGCATGACGGGGTCTGGGTGCGCTGCACGCAGAACCCGACCGCAGGCGAGGAGTGGCGGCGTGGCTGGCATCCGGAGGTGGTTCGCAAGGACGGCAAGGGTCAGGTTCTGGTAGTGGGCGCCGGGCCTTCCGGGCTTGAGGCCGCGCTGACGCTTGCACGGCGGGGGTATCAGGTGGCGCTGGCCGACAAGGCGCGCGATTTTGGTGGCCGTTTGCGATGGGAAAGTCGCCTGCCCGGGCTGAACCAGTGGCATCGCGTGGTGGATTACCGGCTGGGTCAGTTGCAGAAACTGCCCAACGTCACGCTGTATCCGGAAAGCGATCTGTCAGCGCAGGACGTGCGCGACTTCGGGGCCGATCACACGGTGATCGCGACAGGCGCGCGCTGGCTGCCGCATCTGTGCGGGGCAAATGAATTGCCCTCGGGGCCACTGGAGGCACCGCGCGTCTACACCCCGGATGACATCGCGGCGGGCGTGGTGCCGGAAGGGCCGGTCGCGGTGTTCGACTATGACAACTACTACCTCGGTTCCTCGATTGCCGAACAGCTTGCCGCGCAGGGGTTGGCGGTCACCTATGTCACCACGGCGGGCGCGGCGGCGGCATGGGGTTTCATGACCAATGAGCAGCCCCTTGTGCATCAATCCTTTGCGAAGAAGGGTATCGGGCTCAGGACGCTTGAGGTGGTGACGGGCTTTGATGGTGAAACCCTGACGCTGGCACAGATCTTCAGCGGCGAGCCGCGCGAGATTGCCGCACAGTCCCTTGTGATCGTGGGGTATCGGCAGGGCGGAAGCGCGCTTTACGATGCGCTGTTTGAAACCGCTGAACCCGGCACGCTCCACCTCACAGGTGATGCCCACGCGCCGGGTGCGATTGTCCATGCCGTCTATCAAGGCCACAAGACAGCGCGGGAACTGGGCCTTGCGGCGGCGCAGGTTCAGCCCCGGCGCGACGCCCCCTTCGCCCTGCGTGACTTTCAATTGACGGAGGCCGCCGAATGACACGGATCGAGGGGCGCAGACGGCAGACGGGCCGCCCCTCGGGCGGGGTGCCGCAGCGGCCCTTTGGGCAGGTGGAGCGTCGGACCCCATGGGTGCGGGTCATTTCTGACGATCAGGTGGCCGCGATCCATGCGGCGGCGCTGGATGTGCTGGCACGGCAGGGGATGCGGGTGCTGCATCCGGCGGCGCGCGACCTTTTTGCAAAGGCAGGCGCACGGGTGGAAGGCGAGACCGTCCGCCTTGACCCGGCGCTTGTGGCGGAGCGATTGGCGACAGTGCCCGACACGTTCACGCTTGCCGCGCGCAACCCGGCGAATTCCCTGAAGATCGGGGGTCGCATTGTGTCTATGCCTCGGTCGGGGGCCGGCCTATGTGATGTGCAACGACAAGGGGCGTCGCGACGGGACATTCGCCGAGATGTGCGATTTCCTGCGTTTGGTGCAGGGATTGAACGTGATCCATCAGGAAGGCGGCGGCCCTTTCGAGCCGCTGGATCTACCAGCGAACACACGGCATCTGGATATCTATCACGCGCAGATCCGGCATCTGGATAAAAGCTGGCAGACCCAGACGCTGGGCCATGCCCGGACGATGGACGGGATCGAGATGGCGGCGATCATGCTGGGGACCACAGCCGAAGGGCTGCGGGAACAGCCTGTACTCCTGGGGATCATCAACACCAATTCTCCGCTGCAACTGGACGTGCCGATGGCCGAGGGGCTGATTGCGATGGCGGCGCATGGGCAGGTGAACGTGATCACGCCCTTTACTCTTGCCGGGGCGATGGCGCCGGTGACGCTGGCAGGCGCATTGGTGTTGCAACATGCCGAGGCGATGGCAGGGATCGTGCTGACGCAGATCGTGCGGCCCGGGGTGCCGGTGATGTATGGCGGGTTCACCAGCAATGTCGACATGCGGTCTGGATCGCCAGCCTTCGGGACGCCCGAGTATGCAAAGGCGGCGCAGGCGTCGGGGCAACTGGCCCGCCATATCGGGGTGCCGTTCCGATCTTCCAATGTCACCGCTGCGAACGCCGTGGATGCGCAGGCTGCCTATGAATCGCAGATGGCGCTTTGGGGTGCGCTGACCGGGGGGGCGCATCTTCTGGAACATGCCGCAGGCTGGCTGCATGGCGGGCTGACCGCCAGCTTCGAGAAACTGATCCTTGATGCCGAGATGCTGCAGATGATGGATGCCTGGTTCGAGCCGCTGGCGACGGAGGAGTCCGACCTTGCGCTGGACGCCATTCTGGAGGCCGGGGCGGGCGGGCATTTCTTTGGCACGGCGCATACGATGGCCCGGTATGAACGCGCCTTTCATGCACCGATGGTTTCGAACTGGGACAACTACCCGAACTGGCTGCAGCGCGGCGGAATCGACGCGCGGGCACGGGCGAACACGGTCTGGAAAGAACTTCTGGCGCAGGCCGAGGATCCACCCCTTGACGGCGCGATCGACGAGGCGCTTTGCGCCTATGTCGCGCGGCGCAAGGCCGAAGGCGGGGCACCGATGAACTGATGGGCAAGGGCGGCGGCAGGATACGGACGGAATATCCCTTTGGTCTGAAGGAGATCGAGAACATCTGGGTTCCCATGCCGGATGGCGTGCGGCTGGCCGGGCGCCTGTGGCTGCCAGAGGGGGCGGGCAAGGTGCCGCTGATCCTTGAATACCTGCCCTACCGCAAGCGCGATGGAACGCGGGCGCGGGACGAGAAGATGCATCGCTATCTGGCGCGGCATGGCTATGCCTGTCTGCGGTTGGATATCCGGGGGACGGGAGACAGCGAAGGGGTCATCCACGACGAATATTCGGTGCAGGAACAACTGGATGGCGTGGCGGCCATCGACTGCCTTTCGCGGCAGGACTGGTGCGACGGGCAGGTGGCGATGATCGGCATCAGCTGGGGCGGGTTCAACGGGCTGCAGATCGCGGCGCGGCAGCCGCCCGCGCTGAAGACGATCATCACGGTCGGGTCGACGGATGACCGCTATGCAACGGATATCCACTGGGTCGGCGGCTGCCTGTCGAAGGACAATTTCGACTGGTCCGCCACCATGTTCGCGCATCAGGACCTGCCGCCCGATCCGGCCATCGTCGGCGACAAGTGGCGCGAGATGTGGCAAGCGCGGATGCAGGCGAATGTGCCGTGGATCCTGACTTGGCTACGGCATCAGTCGCGGGACGACTATTGGAAGCAAGGGTCGGTCTGCGAGGATTTCTCACGCATCACGATCCCGGTCTATGCGGTGTCGGGCTGGGCGGACAACTATTCCGAAGCGGTGCCGCGTCTGATGGCGGGGCTTTCGGGACCGCGACGGGGGTTGATCGGACCTTGGGCGCACAGCTTTCCCCATGACGTGACGGTGGAACCGGCCATCGGTTGGCTGCAGGAGGTGCTGCGCTGGTGCGACCACTGGATGAAGGGGCGCGAGACGGGGATCATGGAGGAACCGCTCCTGCGCGCCTGGGTGCAGGAAAGCGTGCCGCCGCAGACGTGCTATCACGAAAGGCCGGGCACTTGGGTGGGCGAGGATCAGTGGCCATCGCCCCGGATCGAGGCACGGCGGATGCCTTTGGGCAATCACAGGCGGTTGGGCGCGGACGGGGAGGGCGCTGTGTCTATCTGTTCGCCGCTTTGGGTGGGTCTGGCGGCGGGGGAAGTCGGTCGATACGGGGATGAGGCGGAATGGGCAACGGATCAGCGCGAGGATGACGGCGGGTCGCTGGTCTTTGTGACAGAGCCCTTGACGGAAGAGGTGGTGATCCTCGGCGCGCCACAACTGCATCTGCGCTTTGCTAGCGACAAGCCGCAGGCTTTGGTTTCGGTACGGGTCAATGATGTGGCACCGAGCGGGGCCTCGACCCGCGTGGCGATCGGGCATCTGAACCTGTGCCATCGGTTCGGGCATGGTGCGCCTGTCGCGCTGGTGCCGGGGGAGGTGACAGAGGCGGTGGTCGATCTGGACGACATCGCGCATCGGTTCCCGGCGGGGCATCGGATCGCGGTGTCGATTTCCACCGTTTACTGGCCAATCGCCTGGCCTTCGCCCGAACTGGCGACTTTGACCGTTCGGCTGGGGGAAAGCGCGCTGATCCTGCCGATCCGCCCGCCAAGCCCCAAGGATGACGAACTGTTCGCCTTTCCGCCGCCCGAGTCTGCCGACAGCGATCCGCAACATAGCCTGCCGCTGGCCCCGGATGCGACGATGGCCCGTCGGACAGTGCATCGCGACCTGCTGACAGGCGAAAGCGTGGTGAACTTTCCGCGCTGGACATATGCGACCGAAATGCCCGCCATCGGGCAGACGCATCGCGGAACGGGCTATGCGCGATACCGGATCACCGAAGGCGACCCGTTGAGCGCACGTTGCGAGACGGGCTACTCGGTTCAGATCGAACGCACCGACACGACCATCCTTCATGAAAGCGAGGGGTCGCTGACCTGCGATGCGACCCATTTCATCGTGAACATGCGCCTGAAGATCAGCGAAAACGGGGTGGTGGTATTCAGCCGTGCCTGGCAGGAAAGGATAGCGCGTGACCACATGTAGCAGACGAGGGGCGGGCTGATGCTGGCCTATGCGATCCGGCGACTGGGGCTTTCCGTCCTGATCCTGATCGTGGTCATGACGGCCATGTATGGCATGGTCTTTCTGGTGCCGGGCGATCCGGCGTCGCTTGCCCTAGGGCCACGCGCCACGCCCGAACTGAAAGAAGCGCTGCGCGAAAGAATGGGGCTGGATCAGCCCATCCTGACACAGATCCTGTATTTCTTCGGCAATGTGCTGCAGGGTGATCTGGGTGTCGATGTCTGGTCCAGACGCCCGGTTCTGGACCAGATTCTTGAGGTGTTTCCCAATACGCTGATCCTTGGGATCGTGGCGCTGGGTTGGGCGCTGATCATGGGTGTCCTTCTGGGATGCGCCGCCGTGGTCTGCCGCGATTCCTGGGCAGACCGGCTTTTGGGGGTGCTGTCGGTCAGCATGATTTCGGTCCCGTCCTTTGTGGTGGCGATCTATGCGCTGATCGTCTTTGCCGTCTGGCTGAATTGGCTTCCCGCCATCGGCGCGGGCGAAAAGGGCGAGATCGGCAGCCAGATCCGCGCGCTGATCCTGCCTGCCTTCGCGGTGGGGATCGGCTGGGTCGGCTATCTTGCCCGACTGATCCGCGCTTCGCTGCTTGAGGTGATGGAGGCCCCGCATATCCGGACGGCCCGTGCCTTTGGCATGACAGAGCGCGACATCATCTTTCGTCACGCGCTGCGCGTGGCCATCGTTCCCACCATTTCGGTGCTGGCCATCGGCTTTGGGTCGATCCTGTCCAGCGCGGTGTTCGTCGAAAGCGTATTCTCGCGCCCGGGCATCGGCACGCTGATCACGGGCGCTGTGGAAAAGCGCAACTATCCGGTGGTGATGGGATGTGTGTTGTTCATGACGGCCTTCTACCTGCTGATTGTCACCGCCGCCGATCTGCTGATCGCCCGGCTGGATCCGAGGGTGCGCGATGTCCTCCGTGGTTGATGGTGCAAGCCCCGCCCGGCGCGGTATCGGACGCGCCTTGATGGCCGACAGGATGGGGCTGGCGGGGTTGGTGCTGGTGGTGTCCTTTCTGCTGATGGCCCTGCTGGCGCCGTGGATCGCGCCCTACGATCCCATCGCGCTGGATGTGAAGGCGCGGTTTCAGCCGCCTTCGGCCCAACATTGGGCAGGTACCGATCACCTTGGCAGGGATCTGCTGTCGCGGATCATCTGGGGCGCGCGGTTGGCTTTGGGGATCGCCATCACCTCGATCAGCATCGCAGGGGCCATCGGGCTGATCCTCGGGCTGATCGCGGGGCATGGGCCACGCTGGCTGGACAGCATCCTTGTTCTGATCTTCGACAGCATGTCGTCCTTGCCGATGATCTTTTTCGCCCTTGCGGTGATCACCGTGCTTGGCCCCGGCACGGCCACGCTGATCTTCGTGATCGTGCTGGTGTCCTTTCCGGCCTATGCGCGGCTGATCCGCACCCAGACCCTTGCCCTGACACAGGCGGATTACATCCTTGCCGAACGCGCGATGGGGGCCGGATCGGCCCGGATCATCCTTGTCCACCTTCTGCCCAATGTCGCCGGGCCCCTTGTCATCCTGATCTGCATGGACATCCCGGTTGTCATCATGCTGGAGGCCGGGCTGAGCTACCTGAACCTCGGGGTTAAGCCGCCCTCGCCGTCATGGGGCAACATCCTGTCCGAAGGCTACAACGCCCTGCGGCAGGCACCACATGTGGTGATTGTCGCGGGGATCCCGCTGGTATTGGCGACGCTGGGCTTCACCTTTCTGGGTGAGGGGCTGCGCGATGTCCTTGATCCCCGTGGTGCCGGGCGGAGGTGGGGATGACCGCGGTCCTGTCGGTGGAGAACCTTTCGATCAGCTACCGGGTGCCGGGCGGGTGCCTACAGGCGGTGCGCGACGTGACCCTTGCCGTCGCCCGGGGCGAGGTGCTGGGGATCATGGGCGAAAGCGGTTGCGGCAAATCCACCCTTGCCGCGGCCATGATCAACCTTCTTCCGCCTGGCGCGCAGGTTGCGGGCGGGGCCGTGCGCCTGACCGGCACCGACATGCTGCGCCTTTCCCCCGAAGACCAGCGCCGCCTGCGCGGCAGGTCCGTGGCCATGGTTTTTCAGGACCCGATGACTGCCTTCAATCCCGTGCTGACAATCGGGCGGCAATTGGCGGATTTCGCCGGGGCCCATGATCCGGCCCGCGCCGCGCCCGCCGCCCTTGCAGCGATGCTGGGCCGGGTGGGCATTCCCGATCCGAAGCGCTGCCTTGGCCGCTATCCGCACGAACTTTCGGGCGGCATGCGCCAGCGCGTCGCCATCGCCGCCGCCCTTCTGATGCAACCCGATGTCCTGATTGCGGATGAACCGACGACGGCGCTGGACGTGACGATGGAAGCGCAGATCATCCACCTTCTGCGCGATCTGCGCAGCAGTTTCGACGGGGCCATCGTCATCGTCACGCATCATCTTGGCGTCATCGCCGAACTTTGCGACCGGGTGGCCGTCATGTATGCGGGCGAGGTGGTCGAGGAAGGCCCCGTCGATGCCCTGTTTCACGATCCCCGCCATCCCTATACCCGCGCGCTGCTTGCCTGCGATCCGGCGGTTGTCGATCCCGCCTCGGGGCGCCTGCCTGCCATCGGGGGCCGCATCCCCGATCTGACGGCCTTGCCCGCCGGATGCGCCTTTGCCCCGCGCTGCGACAGGGCGCAGGAGCAATGCGGCGCACCCGTTCCGCGCCACATCCCCGGGCCCGGGCGATCGGTGCTTTGCCACAGGGCCGGCTCATGACAGCGGTTCTTCATCTGCGCGATGTCTCGGTCGATCTGCCCTTGGGGGGCTTTCTTTCCCGGGCGCGATTGCCGATCCTTCTGGATATCTCGCTGGATATCGCGGCCGGGGAAAGCGTGGCGCTGGTCGGGGAAAGCGGATCGGGCAAGACCACACTTGCCCGCGCGGTGATGGGGCTGCAGCCCGTTTCGCGCGGCACCATGGCGGTGGATGGCCAGCCCCTTGCGTCGGCCGCCGATTTTGCCCGGATGCGCCGCCAGTCGGCCATGATGTTTCAGGATGCCACGGCCTCGCTTTCGCCCCGGCTGACGGTGGGTTACCTGATCACCGAACCCTTCCGCATCCACGGCCAGCCCCTTGCCGACCCAGAGACGACGGCGCGCGATCTTCTGGCGATGGTCGGCCTGCCGCCCGCCATCGCGCGGCGCTATCCACATGAACTGTCCGGCGGGCAGGCGCGTCGCGTGGGCGTGGCCCGCGCGCTGGCATTGAAGCCGCGGCTTCTGATCGCCGATGAACCGACGGCGGGCCTTGATGTTTCCGTTCAGGCCGAGGTTCTGAACCTGCTGTCGGACCTGCGCCGCGACATGGGCCTTGCCTATCTGATCATCACCCACAACCTTGCCCTTGTCCGCCATGTGGCGGATCGGGTCGTGGTTCTTTATCTGGGCCGCGTGGTGGAACAGGGGCCGACCGCACATGTCTTTGCCAACCCCGCCCATCCCTATACCGCCAGCCTGATCGCCGCCGAACCGAAACCGGATCCGCGCCAGCGCCGCGCCGATCTGGCGATCCGGGGCGAGGTGCCTTCGGTCCTGCGGCGGCCTTCGGGATGCGAATTCCACGCGCGCTGCCCGATTGCGCGCGATCTTTGCCGACAGGTGGCGCCAGCCTTGGCCATCACGGGGCCCGGGCGATTGGCGCGGTGCCATTTCGCCGTGACACAACAGGAACAGGGAGAAGAACATGCAGTGGAGAACTGACAGACGTGGCTTTCTGAGAACGGCAGGCGTCGGGCTTGCCGCGGCGGCGGCGCTGCCGCGCTTCGCCTGGGCCGCCGAGGGCGATACGCTTCGCCTGCGTGTCGGGGCGGATTTTCAGGTTCTGGATCCCTTCGGCATCATCGGGGAACTGGATGACATCATCCCGCGCTGCACCAATGTGACACTGGTCCGTCTGGGTGACATGCGCGAGGGCAACGAATGGCGGCCATGGGCGGCGGAAAAGATCGAATGGCTTGATGGCACGCGATTGGCCTTTACCCTGCGCGAGGGGTTGAAATGGACTGGCGATTTCGGACCGGTCACCGCGGCCGACGTGAAGTTCTCGTTCGAGCGCATCGCCGGGTCTGACAGCGCTTGGGCCTATCAGTTCGAAAAACTGAAAGAGGTCGAGGTGATTGATGATCGCAATGGCATCATCCACCTGACAGAGGCCTTCGCACCGTTCATCGTGATCGCCCTGCCCTATTACGGCGGCCATATCGTCTGCCAGAAGGCGGTCGAGGCAGCGGGTGGCAGCTATACCACCGAAATTCCCGCGCAATGCGGCCCCTATCTGTTCGACAGTTGGGAGCAGAACCAGAAGGTGACACTCGTTTCCAACCCGGACTGGACGGGCGAGAAACCCGCCTTCTCGCGCGTGGAATTCTTCATCGTCACCGATGATCAGGCTGCCCAGCTTGCCTATGAGGCAGACGCCTTCGACTTTACCCGCGTGGCCGTCGGCGCGGCGGCGCAACTCAAATCCGGTCTGCCCGCTGGGGCCGCGATGATCGAGGCGGAATCCACCCGCTACGCCTGGCTGACGATCAACATGAATGCCGAACCGCTGAAGGATATCCGTGTCCGGCAGGCAATCCAGTATGCCTATGATGGCGACGCGGTACTTGCCGGGGCTTATGATGGCCTCGTGCCCCGCTCCACTGGGGTTGTTCCGCCCTCATCCGTCTTTGCGCGGCCATCGAATCTGATTGCCGGGCGTGACGTGGAAAAGGCCAAGGCCCTGCTGGCCGAGGCCGGGGCCGAGGGGATCGAACTGAACCTGTACGCGCTGACCGATGGCACCAGCCAGACCATCGCCCAGATCATTCAGGCGAACATGGCCGAGGCGGGCATCACCATCAACATCCAGCCGGTCGAGGATGCCGCCTATTGGGCGCTGGGCGACAAGACGGCGGGCGAGGATTACAAATCCATCGAATTGGTGCTGATGAACTTTGCCGGGGGCATCGACCCGACCGAGAACCTTGTGTGGTTCAGGCCGGACCAGATCGGTGTCTATAACTGGTCGTTCTTCGACAGCCCGGAATATGAGGAACTCTATCAGGCGTCGCTGACCGAGCAGGACACCGAAAAGCGCCGCGCCATGTTCAACCGCATGGAAGACCTGATGGAGGAATCGGGCTGCTTCATCTTCATCTGCTTCGAGCCCTACCTTGCGCTGCATGATGCGGATCTGGTGCCGGTGATCCTTGCCGACGGCCACCCGGACCCGGTAGCCTTCCGCAGGGCCTGACGGGTGACGCGATCCGGCGGGCAAGGCCGGGCAGAAAGGTGAAGGCGTGGCTGAAGCACCGCGAAAGAAGGCCCGCCTTCCCGCAGGGGACAGGCGGGCCCTGCTGGAAGATGCCGCCCGCACCTGCATGGCGCGTGGCGGCATCCGCGAATTCACGGTCGACAGGATCGTGGCCGAGGCCGGCGTTTCCCGCGGGCTGATCACGCATCACTTCGGGTCGATGGACGGGCTTCTTGTCGCCGTCTATGCCCGCATGTACCGCGAATGGATGGAGGTGATCGAAGCGCCGCGTCCGGGCCTATCGCGCATCGGGGCCATCATCGAAGCGCTGGTATCGCCCGAACTTTTCGATCGGGATGTCCTGAACATCTGGCTGACGCTTTGGGGCGAGATTTCCAATAACCCCGTGCTTCGCGAGGCGCATCGGCAGCTTTACGGCGATTACCGCGCCATCATCGCCGCTGCCCTGCGCGATGCCGCCCGGGCGAACGGGCGCGATCTGGATGCCGATACCGTGGCTTCTGCCTTCATCTGCCTTGTGGACGGGTTCGGGGTGCAGCGCTGTGTGGAACCCGCCCTTTTGACCGAAGCCGATGCCCGCGCCGCCTGCAGGGCCTTTCTTGGCCCGCATATCGGGCCTTTCTGACCGGCGAATCACCTTCCAGACTCACGATCCCCGGATTGCCGCATTTTCCCGATTTGCAATTCACGGTTGAAATGCATCGTTGCGCGCATGGCGGAGTTGCCTCATTTCCGCCAAGGTTGAATCCGCCCACCGGTCGCACTGTTTCCGAAGCAGAAACGGACCCCGGCGAACCTTCAGCATTACAGGCGGTTCACCCAGTCAATCATGGCAGGAATATGTCCGAAAGCCGTCAGAATACCGACTTTCGTTTAGACCTAGGTCGAAATTAATTTATCTTAACTTTCGGGGGCATTGGAACGCGGTCGGGAGAACCGGCCCAACTTTGCAAGTAGGACTGACATGCTGAATCTTGTTCTTGTTGATGACCAGCCAATCGTGCTTGCCGGCCTGGTCGAGATCCTGCGCGCCAATCCGCAGTACAAGGTGGCCGGAACCGGTTCGAGCGCGGAAGAGGCGCTTGATCTTGTCCGCACCAGTGAATGCGATGTGCTTGTCGCCGAATTGAACGTCCCGGGCGACATGATGGAGACCATCCGCCGCATCAAGGACGAAAGCCCCCAGACGCGCGTCCTTGTCTTTACCGCTGCCAACAGCGCCGAAACCTGTGTGCAGGCGCTTTCGGCGGGGGCTGCGGGCTTTGTCCTGAAGGGCAGTTCGGGGGCCGATATCTGCTATGCGATCGAAGAGGTCGCGGCAGGCAAGGAATTCATCTCTTCCTCGCTGGTGACAAAGGTTCTGCGCGAGATGCGGCAGGCCGAACAGCGCAAGGCAGAGCGGGCGACCATTTCGCTGAACATGCGCGAGGATCAGGTGATCCGCGAGCTTCTGAATGGTGCGTCGAACAAGGAAATCGCCAACAAGCTGAACCTGTCGGACAAGACGGTGAAGCATTACATGACGCAGATCATGCAAAAATTCAACGCACGCAACCGGTTGGAAGTCGTGCTTGAGGTGCAGCGCATGAACGGGATCGGGGAAGGCAACCAGCGCTTCTACGCCTAGGTGCAGCGGAACCCGGCCCCGGGGGCCGGATTTCAGAAAGATCGCAAGAACGGGGCGGGCCCGAAAGGCCCGGACCAAGCCTTGGAAGGGGCCGGAGGGGCATGTCCCGATGGAGCCTGTCCACCCGACGCAGGGGGTGAGGACACCCGATCAACCGCGCCGTGTGGATGTATATACGAACGGCTGTAATACCACGGAAAGCATGGGAAACCATGCAGATACGGATAGGATGCAGCCCGGGGTCAACACAGTCTGACGGGCCCGGATGGCCGTCGATCATGCCGAGAGGAGAGATGCAGATGGCTAGCCGCGCTCAGGATGTCGCAATCTATCTGTCGCACCATTTTCACCATGCGTGGGAAGGCTTTGGCTTTTTCGATCTGCAGCGCCTGCTGTATCTGGCGCAGGGCTGGCATCTTGCTTCGGGGCGGGGGGTGCTGTTCTCCGAAAGCATCGGGGCGCATAAGGCTGCGCCGCTGACCTATTCGGTTAAGGGGCTGCTTCCGATGGAAGAGATGCTGCCGCATCCCGACCTTTCGGCACAGGATGAAGAGTTCCTCGACAGTTTCTGCACCACCTATGGCGTGGCGGATCGGGGTGCGGTGCGGCGTCAGGTGGACCGCGAGGATGGGGCCTGGCGGTTGACGCAGCTGATCGGCGGCGAGGGGGCCACGGTGCATCCGCAGCTGATGGAAGCGACCTTTCGGCTGATGCTGCTGGACCATGCCGAGTCGGGCCGCCAGCTTCGCAAAAGCCAGATCATCGCACAAAAACAACGCTATGCGGGTGAGAACGTGGTGGCGTTCCGGGCCCGATAAGGCCGCTCAGGCGGCCTTGGCGGTGGCTTGGGGGAAGGGGTGCCAGTCGAAGGCGTAGTAGCCATACATCTGGTCAAGCGCCGCGAGGGCGGCGGCGCGGGCTTTGGGTTCGGGGGCCAGTCTTGTGACGTTCGGCATCTTCATTCTCCTGTGACACCAGAGAGTTAGGCCCTGAGGGGCCGCGCCGAAACCCGTGACTTCGCAAAGGCGCCATGCGGCGGATGCAATACTGGGGCATGGCAGCAGCCGGTGCAGACAGCCGGTGCAGACGGTTGTGCATACGCGCGCTGCACGAAGGATCGGGTAACCTTCCCTTACGTCACCTTGCCGGAAACCCCTGTCAGTTTCGTTTCAGCCCGGGAATGGGCGGAAAAATTGTTACAAAACGGTGCGACTACGCTTGCTGAGTCGGCGTTGTCGCCATTAGCGTGGGTTACGGTTCTGCACCGTCCCTTCGCGGCAGCGACAGGGAACCGCACAGCCAAGGGCGTGTGGCCGGGTCAGGACGCGAAACACGAACGGGGAGACGTTCAGATGAAGATTCGTAACATGCTGTTTGCCTCGGCAAGCATTGCCGGGATGCTGGTGGCACCGATTGCCCATGCACAGTCGATGGAAGAGCTGGAGGCCGCCGCAAAGGCCGAAGGCATGCTGTCGACCATCGCCCTGCCGCATGACTGGTGCGGCTATGGCAATGTGATCGCCGGGTTCAAGGCCAAGTATCCCGAGATCAGCGTCAACGAGCTGAACCCCGATGCGGGTTCGGCGGATGAGCTTGAGGCCGTGAAGGCCAACAAGGACAACAAGGGCCCGCAGGCGCCCGACGTTCTGGACGTGGGCCTTGCCTTCGGCCCGCAGGCCAAGTCGGAAGGCCTGACTCAGGCCTACAAGGTGGCGACCTGGGACGAGATCCCCGAGAACATCAAGGATCCCGATGGCCATTGGTATGCCGACTATTACGGCGTGATGTCCTTCCTTGTGAACAAGGACATCGTCGAGAACGTGCCGCAGGACTGGGCCGATCTCCTGAAGCCGGAATATGCGGGCATGGTGTCGCTGGCCGGTGACCCGCGCGCATCGAACCAGGCGATCCTGGGTGTTCTGGCGGCGGGCATGGCGACCGGCGCCGCGCCGGGCGAAGCGGCTGGCAAGGCCGGGCTGGAGTTCTTCAAGGCGCTGAACGACGCGGGCAACTTTGTTCCCGTCATCGGCAAGGCCGGCACGCTGGCGCAGGGCACCACGCCCATCGTCATCATGTGGGACTATAACGCGCTGGCGGCCCGCGACACGCTGGCCGGGAACCCCCCGGTCGAGGTGGTGGTGCCGAAATCGGGCGTTCTGGCCGGTGTCTATGTGCAGGCCATTTCCGCCTATGCGCCGCAGCCCAACGCCGCGAAGCTGTGGATGGAGTATCTGTATTCGGACGAGGGTCAGCTTGGCTGGCTGGCCGGTTACTGCCACCCGGCCCGTTTCAACGCGATGGCCGCTGCCGGCAAGATCCCGCAGGATCTGATGGATGCGCTGCCCCCGGCCGAGGCCTATGAGGCCGCCTATTTCCCGACGCTGGAAGAGGTGGACGCGAACAAGGCGGCCGTTGTCGGCGGCTGGGATGCCGTTGTCGGCGCGAATGTCGAATAAGGGCTGATGGCCCGGACGCCCGTCCCCTTTGCCGGGGGCGGGCGTTTCATGTTACGCAAGACGGAACGGGGCCGGAAAGCGCCCCGAACGAATGGAACCGACAGGGGAACAGCATGGCCGATGACCGACCCGCGCAAGGGCCGCGCTTTCGCTGGCCGGTGGAATGGCTGGGCATCCTGCCCTTTGCCCTCTTTGCGGTTCTGTTCCTGATCCTGCCGACGATGAAGATCGTCGTGGGCGCGTTCCAGACGCCCGAGGGCGGTTTCACCTTTCAGAACATCATCGAGTTGAACACCGATTCGATCCGGGCGGCTTACTGGACCTCGATCAAGCTGTCTTTCGTGACGGCGCTTCTGGGCTGTGCCGCGGGCTTTGCCATGGCGGCGGCGGTGGTCTTTGGCGGATTGCCCAAGGGGATACGTTCCCCCCTGCTGACATTTTCGGGCGTGGCGTCGAATTTCGCGGGCGTGCCGCTGGCATTCGCCTTTATCGCGACGCTGGGGCCTGTGGGCCTTGTGACGGTGTGGCTGCGAACGGAGTTCGGGATCAATCTGCGGGCGATGGGGTTCAACCTGCTGTCCTTCTGGGGGCTGGTGATCACCTATCTGTTCTTCCAGATCCCGCTGATGATCCTGATCATCACCCCCGCGCTGGACGGGTTGAAGCGGGAATGGCGCGAGGCGGCCGCCGTGCTGGGCGCGACGGGGGCGCAGTATTGGCGGATGGTGGCGCTGCCGATCCTGTTTCCGTCGATCCTTGGGACATTCGCACTGTTGTTCGCCAATGCCTTTGGCGCGGTGGCGACGGCATTCGCCCTGACGGGGCCGCAGTTGAACATCGTGCCGATCAAGCTTTTTGCGCAGATCCGGGGGGATGTGCTGGGCAACCCCAACCTTGGCTATGCGCTGGCCTTCGGGATGATCGTCATCACGGCGGCGGCGAACTTCCTTTATATCTGGCTGCGCGTGCGGTCTGAGAGGTGGTTGAAATGACACGCCTTTTCGCATGGGGCGCGCTGCTTCTGGGCTGTTTGTACTTCCTGCTGCCGCTGGTGGGGATGACGGAATTCAGCCTGAAGATGCGGCGGGGGGAATATTCCCTTGACGCCTATCGCGTGGTCTTTGCCGATCCGCGGTTCTGGGAGACCTTCGGCTATTCGCTGGCGCTGTCGGCGGCGACGATCATCGTGGGCGTGGTGCTGGTGGTGCCGACGGCCTATTGGGTGCGGTTGCGCCTGCCGCAGGCTCGGCCCTTCGTGGAATTCGTGACGCTGCTGCCGCTGGTGATACCGGCGATCGTGATCGTCTTCGGCTATATCCGACTTTACAACACATCATCCTTCCTGCCGCTGACGGGGTCTGCCCTGGGCACGGATATCCTGCTGACCATGGGCTATGCGACGCTGGCGCTGCCTTACATGTATCGCAGCGTCGATACGGGGTTGCGGACGATTGACGTGGGCGTTCTGACGGAAGCGGCGCAGAGCCTTGGCGCGGGGTGGTTCACCATTCTGGCGCGGATCATCCTGCCCAATGTGATGGTGGCGGTGCTGTCGGGGGCATTCCTGACGCTGGCCATCGTTATGGGCGAATTCACCATGGCGGCGCTGCTGAACCGCCCGGCCTTTGGGCCCTATATGCAACTGCTTGGCGCGAACCGCGCCTATGAGCCGCCCGCGCTGGCCGTGATCGCCTTTGCCATCACCTGGGGCTGCATGGGGTTGATGCAGCTTGTCACCCGATTTGCCAAACATGAAAGGGCGAAGGCCTGATGTCATTCCTGACGCTGTCCCATCTGGAAAAGGTCTTTGGCGCGAACCGCGTGGTGAAGGATTTCAACCTTGCGGTGGAGAAGGGGGAGTTCATCTCTCTGCTCGGCCCGTCGGGATGTGGCAAGACCACGGTGCTGCGGATGGTGGCGGGGTTCGAGGTGCCGACATCCGGGGGCATCGTCATCGACGGGCAGGATGTGACGGGGCTGAAGGCCAATCAGCGGAATATCGGGATGATGTTTCAGGCCTATGCGCTGTTTCCGAACCTGACGGTGGCGGAGAATGTGGCGTTCGGGTTGAAGGTGAAGGGCGTGGCCAAGGACAAGCGCGATGCGCGGGTGGCCGAGATGCTGCGTCTGATCGGGTTGGCGGAGATGGGGGGGCGGTATCCGTTCCAGCTTTCGGGCGGGCAGCAGCAGCGGGTTGCCTTGGCGCGGGCCTTGGCGCCCAGCCCGCGGGTGTTGCTGCTGGATGAGCCGTTGAGCGCGCTGGATGCGAAGGTGCGGGTTTCGTTGCGGAATGAAATTCGGGAAATCCAGCGCGAGTTGGGGATCACCACGATCTTCGTGACGCATGATCAGGAAGAGGCGCTGTCCATGTCGGACCGCGTGGTGGTGATGAATGGCGGGATCGCGGAACAGGTGGGCGCGCCGTTCGAGGTGTATAACCGCCCGGCGACGCGGTTCGTGGCGACATTCGTGGGGACGCTGAACATCTTCAACGGCAAGGTGACGGGGCCGGAGACGGCGGAACTGGCGGGCGTGCCGGTGCGGTTGGCGGAACCCGTGGCGGCGGGGAAAGGGGCGAGCCTGTCGCTGGCGCTGCGGCCGGAGGCGGTGCATCTGGGGCGCAAGGAGGGGGCGGAGGTCGTGCTGCCTGCGGTGATCCAGAGCGTGGAATTCCTTGGGTCGATCATCCGTGTGCGGGCCGAGGTGGCGGGCAGCGTGGTGGCGCTGGATACGTTCAACCGTTCGGACGCGCCGCCGCCCGCCATCGGCACGCAGGCCGAGGTGAGCCTTTCGGGGCGCGACCTGATCGTATTGCAGGACTGATCCGCGCCGCGAAAGGCGGTTGGCGACTCGGGCATCGGTGCTAGGCTGGGGCATCGGCGGCGGGGAGGGCGGCGGATGGCTGGGGCGGTGACGGTGCTTGCGGGCACCACCAAGGGTGTATTCCTGCTGCGGTCGCAGGACGGGCGGCAGGGGTGGGAGGTGTCGGGGCCGCATTGCGACGGCTGGAACATCAATCATGTGATCGGCGATCCGGCGACCGGCACGCTTTATGCGGCGGGGGGCGGAGAGTTCCATGGCGCGGGGGTCTGGCGATCCACCGATGGGGGCGAGACATGGGTGCTGTCGCTGCTGGCCAACGGGATCATGGATGCGATGCTGGCCGAGAATCCCGGCATGGCGGAATATATGGGGCGCGGGCCGATGCCGGACGCGCCATTCAAGGGGCGGATTTCGGCGCTGTGGTCGCTGGGGCTTTCGGGCGGGATTCTGTATGCGGGGGCGAAGCCTGCGACGCTGTTTGCCAGCCGGGATGGCGGCGAAAGCTGGCAGGAGGTGGAGGCGCTGTCAAACCACCCCTCGCGCCCGGAATGGGAGCCGGGGGGCGCGGGGCTTGTGCTGCATACGATCGTGGGCGATCCGGAGGATGCGGGGAAGCTGTGGGTGGGCATTTCCGCCGCCGGGGTCTTTGCGACGGAGGATGGCGGGGCAAGTTGGGAGCGGCGGAACCGCCTGTCGAATGAAGGCGACGGGCATCACGATCATCATGACCATAGCCATGGCGAGGGGCATGAATTGGGGTTCTGCGTCCACAACATGGTGCGCGCGCCGGGCGGGGGCGATCTGATGTATCAGCAGAACCACCATGGCGTGTTCCGCAGCCCGGATGGCGGGCGAAGCTGGCATCCGATCACGGCGGGGCTGCCCAGCGATTTCGGCTTTCCCATCGCGGTGGATCCAAGCGACGCGCGGCGGCTGTGGACCTTTCCCCTGAACGGCGACACGAAGGGGCGCTATCCGCCGGGGGCCTCGGCTGCGGTTTACCGATCCGAGGATGGGGGTGAAAGCTGGCAGGCGATGACCGATGGCCTGCCGGTGAAGGATTGCTTTTTCACCGTGCTGCGGCAGGCGATGGCGGTGGACAGGGCGACGCCGACGGGGGTGTATTTCGGCACCAACAGCGGATCGGTCTTTGCCAGCCGCGACCGGGGCGCGCATTGGGATGAGATCGCGCGGCATCTGCCCACGGTGTTGAGCGTGGAGACGATGACGGCCTGATCAGGCCATCCACGCTGCGCCATCAGGCCAGAGGTGGGCGGCGATGGAGGCGGGTTTCATGGTGATGGAATAGCCCGGCTCTTCGGGCGGGAGGTAGTGGCCTGCCTTCATGCGGACGGGCGTTTCGAAATGGTCGTGCAGGTGATCGACATATTCCAGCACCCGGTCGGTCAGGCTGGCCGAGACGCAGACGTAATCGAAGATCGACAGGTGCTGGACATATTCGCACAGGCCCACGCCGCCCGCATGGGGGCAGACGGGGACGCCGAAGTGATCGGCCATGAGGAAGACGCCGACGATTTCGTTCACGCCGCCAAGGCGCGCACTGTCGAGTTGCAGGATCTGCAGGGCGTCTGCCTGAAGGAACTGCTTGAACATCACCGCATTCTGGCAGTGTTCGCCGGTGGCCACCTTGATGGGCGCGACGCCGCGCGCGATGGCGGCATGGCCGAGGATGTCGTCGGGGGAGGTGGGTTCCTCGATGAACCACGGGTCGTAGGCGGCGAGGGGTTTCATATGGTCGATGGCCTGCGCCACGCCCCAGACCTGATTGGCGTCCATCATCAGGCGGCGGTTGGGGCCGATCTCTTCGCGGATGATGCGGGCGCGGCGGATGTCATCTTCCAGATTGCCGCCGACCTTCATCTTGAAGTGGTTCCAGCCCTGCGCGATGGCAGCGCGGCAGAGGTCGCGCATCTTTTCGTCGGAGTAACCGAGCCAGCCTGCCGAGGTGGTATAGGCCGGGTAGCCGTTCGCGCGTATCTCGGCGATGCGGGCGGCGCGGGTGGGAAGGTTTTCCTCAAGCCGTTCGCGGGCGCGGCCGGGATCGAGCGCGTCGGAGAGATAGCGCCAATCGACAAGGGCCACGGTTTCGGCGGGGGTCATGTCGGTGAGGAGGCGCCAGACGGGTTTGCCTTCCACCTTGCCCTTCAGATCCCAGAGCGCGTTGACGAGGGCGGCGGTGGCGAGGTGGATCACGCCCTTGTCGGGGCCGACCCAGCGGAGTTGGCTGTCGCCGGTGATGCGCCGCCATGTGGCGCCCATGTCGGCCAGCAGATCATCGACCGGGATATCCTTGATCAGGGGGGCAAGGGCGGTGATGGCGGCGACGCAGAGTTCGTTGCCGCGCCCGATGGTGAAGGTGAGGCCGTGGCCGGCATGGCCGCCATCGGTTTCGATGATGCAATAGGCGGCGGAATAATCGGGGGCGAGGTTCATCGCATCGGAGCCGTCAAGGCTGCGCGAGGTGGGAAAGCGGATATCCAGCGCGCGGATGGCGGTGATGCGGGTCATGGCGGTTCCTCCTGCCCGGACCATAGGCCGGGCGGGAGGGGGTTGGGAAGGGCCTGCCCCGGGCTGCGATTCTGGCCTGCGGTTCAGGCGAAGGTTACGCTGCGGGCGAAGGGCAGGTCGCGCAGGCGCTGACCGGTAAGGGCGAAGATCGCGTTGCCCAGCGCGGGCGCGGCAGGGGGCGTGCCGGGTTCGCCGATGCCCCGGATATGGGGCATGTTTTCAAGGATGCGCGTGGCGATGGGTGGGCATTCGCGCAGGCGGAGGGGTTCGTAATCCCAGAAGTTGGGTTGTTGAACCATGCCATCGGCCAGCGTGATCTCTCCCCTTATCGCGGCGGAGAGGCCGTAGATCATGCCGCCCTGCAACTGCGCCTCGATATTGCCGGGGTCGAGCGCGATGCCGGGATCGGCGGCGATCCATGCGCCGGTGAGGCGCAGGCCATCGGGGGTGGAGGCAACCTCGATCACCTCGGCCACGGGGACGCCGAAGGACAGGCAGAAGGCGATGCCCTTGGCGCGGCCCGGCGTGGGGCTGCCCCAGTTGGACATTTCGGCCACGGCCTCGATCACCTTGCGCGAGGGGTCGTGGTCGATATGGACGAGGCGGAATTCCACCGGGTCGGCCCCGGCGAGATGGGCCAGTTCGTCCATCGCGGTTTCGTGGAAGAAGGCGTTCTGCGACGCGCCGACCGAGCGCCATGAGCCGACGGGCAGCATGGCGGGGGCGCGGTAGCCGGTGACGCGGTGGTTGGGCAGGCGGTAGGGTTGTTCCCAGGCGCCCTGCACGATGGCGCCATCGGGGCCGGGGATGGAATAGCCCAGACGCCCGACCTGACTTTCCACGACGGAGGAGGAGCAGGTGGCGAAATCGAAGGCGACAAGCCGCCCGTCCTGCACCTTGCCGCGCACGCGGGACAGGGCGGCGGGGCGGTAGGCGTCATGCGTCATGTCCTCTTCGCGCGACCATGTGAGGAGGATGGGCGTGCCCTCCATCGCCTGTGCGAGGGCGATGGTCTGGCGGATGATGTCCATTTCCGCGCGGCGACCGAAGCCGCCGCCCATGGGCAGGGTTTCGACGGTGATCGCCTGCGGCGAAAGGCCGGTGAGGGCCTGCCCTTCGATCAGGATCTGGGTGGGAAGCTGGTGACCGGACCAGACGGTGAGGGTGCCGTCCTTCAGCAGGGCCGCGCTGGACATGGGTTCCATCGTGGCATGGGCGAGGTAGGGGGCGGAATATTCGGCCTGCCAGTCATCCGCCGCAAGGACGGCATCGACATCGCCATCGTCGCGGTTGGTGCTGTCCTTGCGGGCATCGGTGAAGGAGGCGCGGAGGGTTTCGGTGATCTCGTCGCTGGTGGCGGGATAGGGGGCGGGACCCCAGTCGAAGGTGATGGCATCGGCGGCCTGCATGGCCGTCCATGTGTTGGTGGCGATGACGGCGACGCCGTTTTCGACGGGGAGGATGCGTTCGACGCCGGGCATGGATTCTGCGGCGGAGGCGTCGAAGGACAGGAGCGGGCCGCCAAGGCGGGGGTTGGTGCGGATGGTGGCGAAGCGCATGCCGGGAAGGCGCAGGTCGATGGCATAGGTCTGGGTGCCCGTGACCTTGGCCAGCATGTCGATGCGGGGGAGCGTCTGGCCCAGAAGCCGCCATTCGGCGCGGGGCTTGAGTGTGGGTTCATCGCGCAGGTCGATGCTGGCGGCGGCCTCGGCCAGTTCGGTGTAGGGCAGGCGCGTGCCGTCGGGGGCGATCACCGCGCCCGCCTTTGTAGAGAGTTGGGCGGCGGGGAGGTTGAGGCGGGCGGCGGCGGCCCCGATCAGGGCGGCGCGGGCGGCGGCGCCGGAGAGGCGCATCTTTTCAAACGCGTCGGGGATGGAGGAGGAGCCGCCGGTGATCTGCAGGCCAAGGAATTTGGCCGGGATGTCCATGGCAGAGCGGACGGTGTTGGCAAGGCGGCTGTCATCGGTGGGCGCGAAGGGGACGCCTTCGCCAAGGACGGCGGCGTTGTAATAGGCCTTGGACGCCGGGCCGTGGATCACACGGATCTGCGACCAGTCGAGATCCATCTCTTCGGCCACCAGCGCGGCGAGGGTGGTGTGAACCCCCTGCCCCATTTCGGCGCGGGGTGCGATGACGGTGACACCATCGGCATTGATGAGAACGTAAGGGTTCAGCGTGGCCTCACCCGGGGCGAGACCTGCCTCCAGCGGGTTGTCATAGGGGGTGGCATAGCGATACCAGCCGAAGGCGACCCCGCCGATCAGGGCGGCGGAGCCGAGGAGGAAGCCGCGGCGGGCGATCTTCATGGCGCGTCCCATGATCATGCCTCCTTCAGGCGCAGGGCGGCATCCTGCACGGCGGCGCGGATGCGGGGATAGGTGCCGCAGCGGCAGAGGTTGCCCGACATCGCCTCGTCGATTTCATCCGGGGTGGGGCTGGGGTTTTCGGCCAGAAGGGCCGCGGCCTGCATGATCTGGCCGGACTGGCAGTAGCCGCATTGCGCGACCTGAGCCGCCACCCATGCCGCCTGCACGGCATGCAGCGCGGCGGGGTTGCCGAGGCCTTCGATCGTGGTGACGGTGGCACCCGCCACGTCGCCCAGCGCCGTCTGGCAGGAGCGGACCGCCTGTCCGTCGACATGCACGGTGCAGGCCCCGCAGGCGGCAACGCCACAGCCGAATTTCGTGCCGGTGAGGTTCAACCCGTCGCGTAGCGCCCAGAGGAGCGGCATTTCGGGCGGCAGATCGAGCGTTTCGGTCTGTCCATTCACGGTGAGGGTGACGGGCATGGGGGAACTCCCTTTGTTCATGACAGATTGAGCGTGAAATGTCAGTCTGTCAATTGACAATCTGGAACAATTTTGTCAGCTTGTCTGTATGGCCCTTCCCTCGCCGCCCAGCCCTGCCCAGCTTGACCGTCAGGATGCGATCCTTGACGCGGCCTTTCAGGCCTTTTCCACCTATGGCTATCGCCGCACCTCGATGGATGACATCGCGCGCGGGGCGGGGATGTCGCGGACGGCGCTGTATCTGCATTACCGCAACAAGGAAGACATCTTCCGGTCGCTTGCCCTGCGCTATTTCGATGAGGCGCTGCGCGACATGACCGCCGCGCTGAACGCGCCGGATCAGACGCTGGAACAGGCGCTGCTGGCGGCCTTTGTCGCCAAGGACGGCAAGTTCATGGAAACCGTGCTGACCACCCCGCATGGGGAAGAGTTGATGGATGCCGGGTTTTCGGTGACGGGCGATCTGGCGGCGGCGGGAGAGGCGCGGATGGTGGCGGTGCTGGGGGAATGGCTGGCGCGGCGCAGGTTGCCGCCCGGGCTGGGCAGCGGGGATGAGGTGGCGCAGGCCATCATCGCCGCGATCAAAGGGCTGAAGACGCAGGCCAGATCATTGCCAGATTACCGCGCCGGGCAGGCGCGGCTGGCCGCGCTGTTCGCGCGCGCGCTGGCCTGAGGGCGGATCAGGTGCCCGGGGGGCGGTGATCCCCGCGCAGCATGTCGATATCGCCATGCGTCAGGGGGCCCTGATACAGGCGGGCCTCGTTCCGGGCCACCCAGGCCAGGATTTCGGCCACCACATCGAAGACATCCTCGGGGATGAAATCGTTCGTTTCGGCATCGGCATAGAGATGGCGGGCCAAAGGGATGTTGTGAAAGATCGGCACCCCGGCGCGTTCCGCCTCGACCCGCATGTCGATGGCGAAGGTTCCGGCCCCCTTGGCCGAGACGATGGGCAGGGGCATTTCATCGGGCTTGTAGAGGATGGCCACGGCGAGATGCGTCGGGTTGACCACCAGCGCGCTGGCTTTCTTGGCCTGTGCGGGGCCATCGCCCATGATCAGCTCCATCGCCACCTGCTTTCGGTGGCCCTTCACATGGGGATCGCCTTCGCTTTCCTTGTATTCGCGCTTGATCTCTTCCTTGGACATCATCAGCGATTTGGTATGGGCGTAGCGCTGATAGTAGAAATCCGCGACCGCCACGATGACAAAGGCCACGGCCGAGAAGATCAGGATCCGGCGGGTGACGCTGTCGGTGACGGTGACGATGCAATCCATGCCGCAGGACACGGCCGAGATGAAGGGGCCGATCGCCTCGTTCAGCACGTAGTAGAGCAGCACGCTGAGGAAGACGATCTTGAGGATGGATTTCAGCAGTTCCACAAGCTGCTTGCCCGAGAAGATGCGTTTGAACCCGCCGATAACCGAGATCCGTTCCAGTTTCGGTTGAAGCGCCTCGAGCGATGTCAGCACGCCGAATTGCATCATGTTCGACGCGATGGCGAGGAAGATGACCGCGGCGAGGATCGGCAGGGTGATCGCCACCCCGACATTCCATGTCAGCGCCAGACCTTCGCTGAGCGAGACATTGTCGCGGCGGGCGGCGATGGCGGCGATCTGGTCGACCAGCGTGGTGAGACGGTTCCAGATCAGGCCGCCCATCGCAAGGATCACGGCGATGGTGCCGAACATCGACACCGTGGTGACAACCTCCTGGCTGCGGGCGACCTGCCCCTTTTGGCGCGCGTCCCGTTCCTTTTTCGGGGTTGGCTGTTCTGTCTTTTCTCCGCCCTCGCTCATCCCGCGTGCTGCCTTGCCTAAAGCCGGAGAAAGCCCTCGGCCGACGGATCGCCGGGGCCGAGTTCATCCTGCAGGATGCGGACGCCTTCGCTGCGCCAGAAATCGAAGTAGAGCGAGAAATCGACGAAGCGGAGTTGAAGCTGTTCGATCGTCATCTGGCGCAGATCAAGGACGTCGCGATAGCCGATCTCATCGGAGTGGTGGAGGCACATCATGCCCTGCCCGGTTTCCACGCCCTGAAGGTTCGCCTCAAGCAGGCGGCGCAGAAGCCGGGGGCGGGGCAGATCGGCGGGCAGATCGAGCGGGGCGAAGAAGGCAAGGGTGCCTGCGTCGATTTCTATCAGGACAAGGCGGAACGGGTTGACGAGGTGGTATTCCGTTTCGCCATCCGGCGATGTGCCGAGCGCGGAAAGACCGAGTTCCGAGATGAGGTAATCTATTGCGTCACGGGCCAGCATCGTACTGTCCTTTGTCGATCCGGGCCGGAAGGGTAGGCGTCTGTTTCATTGCTGCGGTCCGTCCCGTTTCAATCCGTGAAGCCAGGCAGGCGCAGCGCGCGGAGAAGGTCGTCGAAGCGCGACTCGATCCCCGGGCGCAGGGGGCCGAGGGCGAGGGCAAGGTCGGGCGAGAGGGTGCCAGTGCCCTTGTCGGACAGGATCGCATGCAGCGAGAGCGCCGCCGTGCCGAGGGATTTCGGGCCATCGGATGGCGCGGCGAGCGACAGCAGATCGGGCAGGAGGATGTGGTTGAAGATCACTTCGCGGGCGAGTTTGCGGATGGCGGCGGTGCCTTCGCCCGGCGGCAGGCCCGAGGCAAGGCGACCAGCTTCGTCGCGCAGGGCCGACAGGCCCGTGGGGGAGAGACGGTCAACCAGCGGGGAGCCGGAGCCGGGCGGGCCCAGCAGCGTATCGACGAGCTGGCTGACCATGTCGGCGACGCGCGGCGCATCCTGGCCACCCAGACTGCGCGGCGAGGGATCGGCGAGGGGTTGGCGCGCATCGGCAAGCGAGGGGGGCAGAAGATCGGACAGGGCCAGACCGCCGCGCAGACCCTGCGCGATGCGCGAGGTGGTATCCATCGTTTCGGGGGGGCGGGGCGGGCTGCCGATGACCTGACCCAACAGATCGGCGAAGCTGCGCGAACCGGCGGTGAAGCCTGTCCATGCCTCGGTCAGGCGGGTGCCGCGATCGGCGGCGAAGGTGCGCATGACATCCTGTCGCTTGCCGATATGGGCACCACCGCCGGGCGCATCGTTGCCTTGCCCCTGACGCGAGGTCAGGCGCGGGGGGGTGTCCTTGCCGGGGGACAGCAGCCTGTCGATGGCCTGATCAAAGGAAAGGCCGGATCCGCCCTCGGTCCCCTGGCCGGAGGGGGGCGGTCTTGGCGTGCTTTCAGGGCCCTTGATGTTGTTTGTCACGGTCTATCCCACAGATGCAGGCGCATGGTCCTGACTGCCAGCTTGGCCCCTGCCGTGGATGCGTGATGTGTCATACGACATGAGTCACAGCCGAAAATCCGACAGAAGCGGATCGCCGCCGCCCTGCGCGTATCGCATGACACGTTCGATCAGGGCCGTCGCGCCATGACGGCGCCAATCCGCCACGGCGAGGATGAACATATGGGCCGCATCTGCGATGCGGTCGTCGGAAAGGGTGCGGATGTCCAGACGCCGACCCAGCACCACACCGGAACGGTCCGGCTCGACCGCGAAGCGAAGGACGGTGAAGGTGCCGTTGAGGCGCAGCAGTTCCTCGGACAATGCAGGGGAAAGATGGCCGTCGAATTCGGCGATGCGGGCCGAAAATTCCAGTTCCCATTCATCCACGACCCGAAGGTAGACGGGCAGCACATCGGCGACGACAAGTTCGGCATTTCCCGCCGCATCCGGCAGGATCTGCCCCATTCCCAGCCGATCGGCCACTGCCGCAAGCGCGGCATGCATCGTTCGCATCGGGCCTTCCTTCAGTTCACGATGGACCGGAGGATTTCGGTCATCTTGTTGATCGTCTCTGTTGCCAGTTCGTAATGGCGGTTCTTTTCCTTTGCGACGCGGTTGATCGCCTCCATCCGCGCCTCGGCATCGGCGCTGAGAACCTTGGAGATCTTGGACAGATCCTGCGAGAAGAGATCCCATGACTGCTGGCTGTGGGCCTTAAGAAGGCCGAGTTGGTTGGAGCTGAAGAATTCGAAGACGGGGCGGTTCGAGTTGGTTTCGCGTTCGATGGGAAGGAAGGTGTTATTGTTGGCGAAGGCGGCGGTCCGGTCGAACATGGAAACGACGAGAAGATCATTCTCGGTCAAGGGTTGCGGCCGCGAGGCGGATGCGGTGGTCAGTTCGAAGGACGAGCCTGCAGCCATGAAGGGTTTCGTTTCCACGGCTTCGTTGTTGTTCGGATTGGCTTGCTGGAACGCCACCGGATCGAAGCTGCGGATCGTGTCGTTCACGAATTTCTGCATCCGCGTATAGGACTCGAGCAGGGCCTTCATCTGGCTCATCTCTTCGCTGCGGGCCTGCGCCTCGGCCTCATCCGAGTAGTTTTCCTGTGTCTGGAACAGGAAGACCATCATCGGCGTGTCAACCTTGCGGTTGTTGAAGGTGCCGTCAAACACGATGGTATCGGCCACGGCGAGAAGTTCGCGCTGGCGCAGTTCGGATTGCAGGAAGATATTCTGCGCGCGCCGGATTCCGGCGAGGTTGTCGGTGGTGTTCACCGCATCGGTCATGCGGTTGAAGTTGGGCGCGGCGGCCTGCGGGGTGACGTTGGAATAGGCGACGATCCTGTCGAACCGGGTTTTCAGATCGGCCGTGATCTGACCGATCACCTTTGGATCGAAGATGGCCATTTCCGCCAGACGGCGGCGGAGCGAGGCGATCTGATCGAGAAAGAGGTTCGGGTAAAGCGCGGCAAGGTTCTCGGCGGTGATGGTTTCGTTGCGGCGGGCGGGATCGTGGCTGGCCAGCACCAGCGATTCCAGCGGAGCAATCATCGTGGTTTCGATGCGCTGACGCGCCTCGGCCACGTTGGCGGGCGGGGGCGTGCCACCGCTGGCCGCGACGTTGAAGACATCGTCGGCGGGCCAGAGACCCATGGGGTTGGCGTGCATCGCGCGGAAGGCGGGAATATCGTCGGCGAGACGCGCCTGATCCGCGAGGGGAAGCTGCGCGATATCGCCGGGTTGCAGCGTTGCGACGCGGATCACGCGGGTTCCATCGGCGCTGAGCAGGAAGGTTTCGTTCAGCGCCGGATCCGGCGAGGTGCCGAAGGTGACGGCGCGCAGATCCCCGGCCGCCCAGTTGGGTGCCTGTTCCTTGAGGAACTGCACCTGATGCGCCGTATGCCAGGTGACAAAGCCGTTCAGCGTGGGGTTGGCGTAATCCGGCGGAAGCGGCAGGGCGAGGTTCGTCACGCCATCGAAGACGGGGAAGATCGCGGCGGCATCGTCCAGCACCGCCTGCGCCATGCCGGAATCGCCTTCGGACAGGCGGGTATAGGGGCGGGTATCCACCCCGGCGATGCCGATGGCAGAGGCCCCGTTGAACCCCATCCTTTCCCACATCGTCAGATCGACCGGCATCGCGTCACATCCGACCGATGGACATCAGCATTTCATTCATCTTGCGCAGGGCATTGGTGCCCAGATCGAAATGCCGGTTGCCCTGCTTGGTGTCGTTCTCGATCTCGTTCTGCTTGAGCTGGTTCTTCTGGTTCAGGATCGTCACCGTATCGGCCAATTGCGTGGACCACTTGTCCCAGTAATCGCGCCGCTGCAGGGTAAGGCTGCCGACACCTTCGGAGGTTTCATCCGACAGTTTCTGCAAGGGGCGGGTGTCGATCCCGTAGAGAAGTTCGATGGGATGGCCCTGATAGCGGCTTGCCGCCCCCCAACTGTCGCCCGAGAACATGCCGAGGACGCGCATCTCTGCCTCGCTCAGGCCACCGGACAGGACGACGGCGTTGGTTTCGTCGGGTTTGAAGTAAACGTAGACTTCGCCGTTGGTGCCGTTCTGCCCGTCGTAATCGAACAGTCGAACCCCTAGCCGAGAACGCGGTCGGGGCCGCGCTGGCCGCCCTGCCGGTCGTCCCGGCCCTTGCGGGTGAAGCGGTGCCTGTGGCGGATGCCAACGTTGCCCAAGCGGCGACCGACGGGCCAGCACCGGCCCTTGCCCCGCTGGCGGCACAACCTGCGGCGCCCGAACTGGCCAGGACAGCCGCGATATCCACGGCCCTTGATCTTTTGCAAGAGCGCAGCCCTGCAATCCATGATCGGATCGTGGCGCTGGTCGATGCGGGCGAGGTGCCCGATACCGCGCTACTGCGCGAGGTGGTGGCCGTGCTGGGCGGCGCAGTGCCGCCGGACGGGGCAGAAGGCGAAGCGGTCACCCTGCCCGGCCTTGGCCCCGTGGGCACGATGGCGGAACTGACGCTTGGCCTTGGCCCTGCGGTGCAGGCGCGGCGTCTGGCGGCCAGCGCCGCCACTGCCGCGGGCGATGACGCAGCGGCGGTCGCTCTCCCCACAACTGAAAGCGCGCCTGTGGTTGCTGCCGCAGGGATCGCGGCGGATGCGGTCACGGGCGAAACGGGGATGGGCGAAACGGCCAACGGGGCCGCGCCTTCGGGCCTGTCGCCGGACGGTTCACCCGCGCCCCTGCCGCCGCCGGGATCAGAGGCCGTGCTTCTGGCGCTGGATCGTCTGCAGGAAACCCGGCCCGATCTTCACCAACGCCTTGTCGCCGATATTGCCGAAGGGCGACCCGCCGATCCGGCGGTTCTGCGCGAGGTGATCACTTTGATGGGCGGCCGCCCGGCTGAGGGCAGCGAACGCGAAGGCGCGGACGGAACCCCGGCCATCGTGGTGGCCGACCTTGGCCTTGCCGGTTCGATCGACCAGTTGAACCAGACGATTTCCGCGCTTGTCGCCGCCCAAGCGGCCCCTGCGCCCGCGGCCCCCAATGCTGCGGATCCCGGCATCCCCGACACGGTGCTCCGGATCGCCGACGCCGCGCCCGGCCTTGCCGTCCCAGCGGCGGACGGGTCCGAAGGGACAACGACGATCCGGTCGCCCTCATCGGATGAACAGCCGATCACGCTGCCGCTTTTTGCGCTGCCGCAGGGCGAGATGGTCACGATGCAGCCGATGATCGACGCCGCGAATGTGCTGATCGCCAAGGATGCCACGGGCGATGCCGGGGCGGGCAGCCTGTCGCCCAATCTGGTGATGCTTGTCGCGATGCAGAACGAACAGCTGCAATTCGGCAAGACGCTGATGCGCCTGCCCCAGCCCCTTACCGCGCTTCCCTATTCGGTTGATCAGCCCGTCTCTTGCTGGACTGGCGCAAGGCTGACGCCCGGAATGCTGCCGACGGCGCTGCTCCTGCTGGATGCGCTAAGCGTTTCAAGCGACAGCGATGTATCCGGCCTGACGCCCGATGTGCGGGAAGTGGTGATGGAAACCGCCCTGTCACCTGATCGCGTGAAGGCCTGCCTCCGGCAGACGGGAACAACCTTCGGCGCGATGGTGGGCGGCAGTTCCACCTTCCTGACGGAAACCGCGCGCAATCCGGATTTCGTGGAATTCCTGTTCCGCAACGTGCCCGTGGCGCAGTTGCCGCTGGCGGGGGCGAACCTGGCGGGTGACCGCTATGTCGAACTGACCGATGGGCGGAAACTGGGCGAAGGGGCCGCGCCGGATATCACCAGCCGCATCATGTCCATCGGGGATCTGGGGATCCTGCTGCGAACGGCCGAGGGGACGCGCATTCAGCTTTACGGAAGCACACTTGGCTGGCGGGTCGCCGATACATGCGGCCCCAATGAATGCGGGATGAACTGATGAGACGGTCAGGCCATCTGAGCGGTGCCACCGTCGCACTGGGAACTACTCCCGCGCGAGATCGAGTCGGTCAGGGGAAGGGGCCCACGCGTGGCCATGCTCTCTGGCCCCGAGGATGGCCCTGTCCCGGCAGATGCCGGGCAGCCGGGGCCGGCGAGCGACCTTCTGCTCATGGCCGGGGGCAACAGCGTTCCGCTTGCCGTTCTTCTTCCCTTTGCGGTGATGCCCACGGATGGCACTTGCCCGCCGGCTGAGGGTGACGAGGATTTCGCCTCGGGCGATCTGCGGGTGACGCTGGGCAGGATGATCGCGGCGCTCATCGCCAGACAGGGCGCGGATCGGCGCGCCCTCTATCGGCTAAGCCTTGTGCTGGCCCTGCTGACCCGAAACCGCGAGGCACATGCGATCCTGCAGCTTCTGGACGTGCGATCCATGGATCATCCGGCCTTTTTCGCACTGCGCGGCTATCTGGCCCTGCAGATGGGCGAGGTGGATCCGGGCCGCCGCTTTCTGGCATCGGCCGCGCTGGCATCGCGCGGATCCCCCGCGAACCGAAGCATCCTGCATTTCACGCAGCATGTCCTGCTTGTGCATCAGTTCAATGGCTGAGTGATGCGCAGCGGGCGAGTTGGGCCACTTAACACCGGATTGTCCGATATCCGCCATTGGCGGGAAAGCGACGAGGTTCACCTTCCCGTCGGGCAGACGGCGCGGATCCCTTTCCTGCCGGAACAGCGCCCGCTGGATGCGATCCTGAGGCGCGAAACGCTTGAGGAACGGCTGGTCAGCTTCATCGTCCCGGATCGGATTTCGCCCGAACTGGGCGAGCCGGGCGCAATCGCGCGGGCGCGGATGGGGTTACATGACCATTTCCAGCGCTTCGCCGCCAACGGGCCAAGGGCGGCGGGATCCACCCTGCAGGCCGCGGCAGACCTGCTGGCGCGGGAAACCGTGCTGGATGAGGAAGTTCGCACGGCGCTGGCCGCGCTGCTGCGCGCCTGACAGCGATCAGCGGCTAAAGCGGGCCCAGAAGCGCATCCAGCGCCGCGCGGGTTTGCGCCAGACGATCCGGCAGACCCCCCAGAAGGGCGGGCAGATCGGCCGCCGCGCCGGGGCCACGGGCGGCATTCTCGATATCCTTCAGCGCGGCATGCAGATCCTTTGCCCCGACCGACGCCGCCGAGCCCGAGGCGCGATGCGCTGTCGTGGCCAGCGTGGCGAAATCCTGCGATGCGAACAGATTGGCAAGCGTCTGGCTGGTTTCCGCAACCTCGGCCAGCATGCGCCCGAGGAAGCTGCGCAGCATGTCATCGCCCAGGGTTTCGCGAACCTCCTCGATCACCGAAGTATTCAAGACCATCGCGATTCTCCTTGTGCGGATGTAACGTAGCCGCCGGTTTTCATGGTGTAACCCTGTTCCTTCGTCTGTGTCCTGACCGGGCGGATGGCATCGGCGAATCCGCGCCGCCCCGCCGCCCGCGCAGCCGCACCCTTGGCCTTGGCGGCGGCAGGGGCTACATCGGTTTGGCGGCGCGATGCGCAGGCAGAACGAAGGATCGGCCCATGACCAACCTCACCCCGCGCGAGATCGTCTCGGAACTCGACCGGTTCATCATCGGGCAGCGCGATGCCAAGCGCGCGGTGGCCGTGGCGCTGCGCAACCGCTGGCGGCGCAAGCAATTGGGCGATGACCTGCGGGATGAGGTCTATCCGAAGAACATCCTGATGATCGGCCCCACCGGCGTGGGCAAGACCGAAATCAGCCGCAGGTTGGCCAGGCTGGCCCGCGCGCCCTTTCTGAAGGTAGAGGCCACGAAGTTCACCGAGGTGGGCTATGTCGGGCGGGATGTGGACAGTATCATCCGCGATCTGGTTGATGCGGCGATGGTGGAAACCCGTGCCCGGATGCGCGATGACGTGAAGACCCGCGCCCGCAAGGCGGCCGAGGAACGGGTGATCGACGCGCTGGCCGGCAAGGAGGCGCGCGATCAGACGCGCGAGATGTTCCGCGGCAAGCTGAAACGCGGCGAGCTTGACCAGACCATGATCGAGCTTGAGGTGCAGGATACCGCCATGCCGATGGGCATGTTCCCCGGCGGCAACGGGATGGAAATGCAGATGCAGGGCCTGCAGGACCTGTTCAAGGCCTTTGGCGGGCGCAGCACGCGCAAGAAGATGACGGTGGCCGACAGCTATGAGGTTCTGATCGGGCAAGAGGCTGACAAGCTCTTGGATGATGAGGCGGTCAAGGCCGCCGCTCTGGAAGCCGTGCAGGAAAACGGCATCGTCTTTCTGGATGAGATCGACAAGATCTGCGCCCGGGCCGATGCCCGCGGCGCGGATGTCAGCCGCGAAGGCGTGCAGCGCGATCTGCTGCCCCTGATCGAAGGTACCACCGTTTCCACCAAATACGGCCCGGTGAAGACCGACCATATCCTGTTCATCGCCAGCGGGGCCTTCCACATCGCCAAACCGTCGGACCTGCTGCCCGAATTGCAGGGCCGCCTGCCCATCCGGGTGGAGTTGCAGCCCCTGACCGAAGGCGATTTCGTGCGCATCCTGACGGAAACCGACAATGCCCTGACGCGGCAGTATTCCGCGCTGATGGCCACCGAAGAGGTGGCGGTCAGCTTCACCGAGGATGGCATCGCCGCCCTTGCCCGCATCGCGGCCGAGGTGAATGGCAGCGTGGAAAACATCGGCGCGCGGCGGCTTTACACCATCATGGAGCGGGTGTTCGAGGAACTGTCCTTCACCGCACCCGACCGGTCTGGCGAAGCGGTTGTCGTGGATGCGGGATTCGTGGAAACCAATGTGGGCAAGCTGGCCCGATCGGCGGATATTTCGCGTTACGTGCTGTGACAGGATGCGCGGGCTTGACCGGGCCGCGCTTCGCCACGATCAGGAACGCATTTTAAGGACCGGACCCTTGCGCCCCATCGCCCTGCTGATCCTGTCGATTGCCCTTGCCGCCTGCACCCCGCGCGGGGCCATGGTCGTGGTGCCGCCCGATACGGCCGAAGGGCCGATCTCGACCGTCTTCGTCGGAACGACGCGGGGCCTGCAGGGCAATGGCGTCTTTGGTGGCGAACGGTCGGAAGAGATGCGCTTTGCCCGCTATGATGTGGCGATCCCGCCCCAGCGCGAGGTGGGCGAGATCCGCTATGCCAAGCCGCGCCGCCCCAATGTCAGCACCGATTTCGTCACCACGGATCAGCGCATCTATGCCGCCGATGCCGATTTCCGCGCCGATCTGCGCCAGGCGCTTGCCGCCAACGGGCGAGAAGCGGTGATCTTCGTACATGGCTTCAACAACACCTTTACCGAAGGGCTCTATCGCATCGCCCAACTTCACCACGATCTGGAAGTTCCGGGCGTGGCGCTGCATTACTCCTGGCCTTCGGCGGCGGAACCGCTGGGCTATGTCTATGACCGCGATTCCATCATGTTCGCGCGTGAGGGGCTTGAGGAACTGATCCGCGAGGCGACCGCCGCCGGGGCGACGCGCATCACCTTGGTCGCGCATTCGATGGGCAGTTTCCTTTCGATGGAAGCGCTGCGCGACATCGCCCTGCGCGACGGGCGGATCATGCCGCAACTGCGCGGCGTCATCCTGATTTCGCCCGATATCGACGTCGAGGTGTTCCGCATGCAGGCGCGCGACATCGGCACCCTGCCGCAGCCCTTTGTCATCTTCGGATCGGACCGCGACCGCGTGCTGCGGCTTTCGGCGCTGATCACGGGGCAGCGCGGGCGGCTTGGCTCTCTCGACAGTGTCGACAGGCTTTCGGATCTTGAGGTGACCTATCTCGATGTCGGGGCCTTCTCCAGCGGATCGGGGCATTTCGTGCCCGGCACATCGCCCGCGCTGATCAAGTTGCTGGGCCGGATCAGCGATGTCGATCAGGCCTTCGGCAATGATGCCGCCGGGCGAACGGGGCTTTTACCCGGGGTGATCCTGACGGCGCGCAACGCCACGCGCGTGATCCTGACCCCGGTCGCCGAAATCACGGGCGACAGCCTGAACTGATCCTGTCGCAAACAGGATGGGCAGCACAGGCAAAGAATGACATGACAGGGCATCATGCCCTCTCTTTCCTTCCTGCGCGTCAATGCCCCCTTTCTTTTCGCGGGCTTCCTTCTGTCTTTCCTGTCGGGTTTCGGTCAGACCTATTTCATTTCCGTCTTTGCCGCCGGAATCCGCGCCCTGAACGGGCTAGGCCATGGCGAATGGGGTGCGCTTGGGACTGTTGCATTGGCCTTGCCGGCCCTGAGACGTTTTCGTGTTTCTGGTTTCACGCGGCGTCGCGGAAGAGATTTGTGACGAACTCGATTTCGTGGGCGACGCTTCTGGTCGCGCCGTCGAACTCGGCTTTGCGTATCGCGCGGAAGGTTTCGATGCCCATGAGTGTGGCTTTGGCGGATGAGAGGCTCCGAAATCCGCGCATCGGTCGGAGCAGCCGCTTTAGGGCGGCGTGATCGCTCTCGATCCGATTGTTGAGATGCTTGCGTGTGACGTGCCGGATGGCATCCTCTGGCCCCAGGCACTCATTGATTTCGGAGATCACCTTACCATAGGTCGGGGCCTTGTCCGTGATGCTCGTCACGGGTTGGTAGAGACGCACCGTCTCCTGTGCCTGACGCAGGAACGCCCTTGCGGCCTTGGCGTCGCGGCGCGCTGTCAGGCGGAAGTCGATCAACTGCCCATGTTGATCGACCGCGCGCCAGAGATAACACCACCGACCGTTTACCCGGATATAGGTCTCGTCCACATGCCAAGTCAGGCCGCGCCAAGCGCGGTGGCAGCCCAGAGCACGGTATCTGACCTCGGGGCCGAACTTGCGCACCCAGCGATGGATCAAGGCCGCATCCACCGAGATCCCCCGCTCGGCCAGCATGTCGCGTAGGTCGTGGTAAGACAGCGGATAGCGGCAGTAGCGGCGTACAGCCAGAAGGATCACATCCTTCGGAAACCGGTGGCCCCGGAACGGATCACGACGCGCCATCACACAACCCCTCAACCGTATATCTCCGCCGACACGTGACCGCCCAAAAGCGCCAATGCAACAGCCCCTTCCAGCCTATATCGCCGCCTCTGTCACGGCGATGTTCGCGGGGGGCTGGGCGCTGGACCGCTGGGGCACGGCGCGGCTGATGCCGGTCTATATCCTGCCGCTCGGGCTGTTCTTCGCGATCTTTCCGCTGATCGACACGCTGCCCTTTGCCGCGCTGGCCATGGCGGATCATGGGCCTTACATCGGGCGCGCAACTGACCGTTTCCATGGCCTTCTGGGCAGAGTTCTATGGCACCCGCCACCTTGGCGCGATCCGCGCAGCGGTTGCATCCGCCATGGTGCTTGCCACTGCCATCGCGCGCCTAACGGCGGCGCAGATACACGTAATAGGCCCCCGCGCCACCGTGTTTCAGATGCGCCTCGGTCACCTGCAGAACCGCCGGGCCAAGCGGCGGCAGGCGCAGCCATTGCGGCACCTGATGGCGCAGCGCCCCCATGCGTTGCGGGATCGGGCCGATATCTTCGCCCCGCTTGCCCTTGCCGGTGATCACCAGCACCAACCGCAGCCCCGCCGCCTGTGCGTTCAGGACAAAGCGGATCAGTTCGGGATGTGCCTCGGCCAGGGTCATTCCGTGCAGGTCGATCCGCGCTTCGGGCGAAAGCTTGCCGCGGATCATCCGCCCATGCTGGCGGGCATCCATCTGCAAGGGCGCCTCGCGCAGCGATTCTGCCAGAGAGGGTTGCAGATCATGCCCCTTTGCCGGGCGGGCCTTCTGGCCCAGACGAAAGGGTTCAAGCCAGGATTTGGGAATTTCGGCCTGCTGCGGCTTTGGATCAGACAGCGGGGGGTGGGGATGGGCGGCGGCGTCGATCCGGGAGAGATAGCCCTTCGTCTTTGGATGCAAGGGCCGCGCGCTGCGCGCGACGATCTGCCAAAGCTCCTCTTCCTCGGGGCGTAGGGTGCGGCGGCGGCTCATCACATGCCATCCGGCAGCATCGCATAGGCCCGGTCGATGGGCAAAAGCACCACCATCCGCCCGCCATCCTTGACCGTGCCCGCCGCATCGCCCGCCGCGGGGCCGGTGCCATAGAAGATATCCGCACGCTGCGGCCCCTTGATCGCCCCCCCGGTATCCTGCGCGACCATCAGGCTGCGGATCGGCTTTGCCCCGTCCTTTTCCACCCAGACCGGCGCACCAAGGGGCGTGTAATCGGGATCAATCGCCACCGACCGGAAGGCAGTGATCGACCGGGCCATCGCCCCGATCGGCCCCTTTTCGGCAGGCACATCGCTGACCGTGCGAAAGAACACGTAGGACGGGTTGATGTTCAAAAGCTCGGCCCCGGCCTGATTACGGACATGGGCTGCGATTTCCTGCGCCGAGACCTGATCCATGTTGTGGGTGCCCCGGCGCACCATTTCCTGCCCGACCGAACGATAGGCATGCCCGTTCCGCCCGGCATAGCCCACGCGCATCACGCGCCCATCGGGCATGCGGATGCGCCCCGATCCCTGCACCTGCAGGAAATAGACATCCACCGGATCATCCAGCCAGGCCAGTTCCAGCCCCCGCCCGCGCAACGCGCCCGCCTCGATCTGGGCGCGGGTCAGATAGACCTGCCCATCCTGCAATTCCGGCGGGCGGCGATAGATCGGCCAGGCAAAGCGCGGCGTGCGGACGGGCGAACCTGCAAGTTCGGGTTCGAAATAGCCGGTGAACAGCGCGGGCGGTTCGCCGATGACAACCGGGCGGAAGAACAGTTCGAAAAACTGCCGCGCCCCTTCGGCGCTGTCGCCCGCATCGGCGGCCAGACGGCAGAGCGGGACCCAGTCGGCATCTTCCAGAAGGTCGCAGGTTTCGCGGAAACTGGTCAGGGCCGCCCGATGATCATCGGTGGCCCAGCCGTCCAGATCGGCAAATCGCAGGATTTCGGCACGCAGCGGCACGGTCGTCATGGCGACCGCAAGCATAGCCGCTGCGCAAGCGAAACGCATCAGTCTCCGGTGGCGACAAGGTGCCAGTTGGGATCGGACGATCCCATCTTGCGTGCAAAGGTCCAGACATCGCGCTGACGCTTGATCTCGGTCGGGCTGCCTTCGACAACGGTGCCCGTGGCATCGCGGACGACCGAGGTCAATTCGCCCACGAAGCGCACGGCTACCTCGGCCTCGCGCGTGTCGCGGTTGAAGGTCGCGTCATGCAGCGCCATTTCGCGCAGGCCGACGAAATTCGCCTCGACCGTCAGACCCTGCGCCTCACGCGCCTTGATCGCATCGTCAAAGGTTTCGGCCACTTCCGGCGACAGGAAGGCGCGGACGCGGTCCATCTCGCCCTTTTCATAGGCCATCAGGATCATCTCATAGGCCCCCCGCGCGCCGGACAGGAAATCCGAAACGCTGAAGCCCGGTTCCGCCATCTTCATCCCGGCCAGCGCCTTGGCAGCATCGGAACCATCGGCCACGTGGTCGATGATCTCGCGATCAGGGCCGCCTTCGATCACCTCGAAATCCCGGCGCGGCTTGGCTGCGGGACGCACGTCATCCAACGGGATGGGCGGCTTTTCAAAGCCTTCCCGCGTTCCCAGAACGGAACGCAGCTTCAGGATCAGGAAAACGGCGATCCCGGCCAGAACAAGAAGCTGGATCAGGGAAGAACTCATCGGAACCTCGGCTATGCGATGCCGTGCGTCGGCAGGGCCATTGGGGTTGGTAACTTTGCAGTTGCGACCTTATGTAGGGATCATGGCCACGCCTGTCCATGGCACGGCTTTGTGATTTGGCACGAAGGATTGCCCAAATGCCTGTTTTCGCCCTGCTTCTGGCCTGGCCTCTGATCGAGATCGCGCTTTTCGTCACCATCGGCGGCGCGATCGGGCTTTGGCTGACGCTGCTGGTCGTCATCGGAACCGGCATCCTTGGCGTGGCGCTGTTGCAGCGGCAGGGTCTGCGCAGCGCCGAAAGGCTGCGCGCGCAGATGGGCCAGATGCGCGATCCGCTGGGCGTGGCGGGCGATGGCGCGCTGCGGGCGCTGGCGGGGATCCTGCTGATCCTGCCGGGCTTCCTGACGGATTTCATGGGCGCGCTGTTGCTGCTGCCGCCCCTCAGGGCCCTTCTGATCGCCCAACTTGCGCGGCGCTTTGGCGTGGTATCCATGCGATCGGACACCCCCGCCCGCCGCGCCGACGGCATCGTGATCGACGGCGAATTCGTCGAGGTGGAAAGCGACCCGCTTCCCCGCCCGGCATCCGGCCGCCCTTCGGGATGGACCCAGGACTGAATTGACGCAAGGCTGACCCATCCCGCGACGGATCGGCCGCTGCCAAGGCGCAGGCATTGAGGCAGCCCCGCCTTCCTGCTAGGAACAGCGGCGATCCGTGGTTCGAGAGGGAGTGACAGGGATGACCGAAGACAACGCCGCAGCCGCGACCGATGGCGCGCAGCCCGCGCAGCCGCAACTGCGCATGCAGGTTCTGGCCCAGTTCATTCGCGACATGTCGTTCGAGAACATGGTGGCCAAGAAGGGCATTTCCGGCGCGGATGTGCAGCCCGACATTCAGGTTGCCGTCAGCCTCGATGCGCGCAAGCGGCCGGTGGATCACCAGTATGACGTGATCTCGAAATACCGCTGCACGTCGAAGAACAAGGCGAATGGCGAAACGCTGTTCCTCTTGGAAGTGGAATATGGCGCGATCTTCCACGTCGAAGGGGTGCCCGAAGAGCAGCTTCATCCCTTCCTGCTGATCGAATGCCCGCGCCTTGTGTTCCCCTTCGTGCGTCGCATCATTTCCGATGTCACCCGCGATGGCGGCTTCCCGCCGCTGAACATCGACACGGTGGATTTTGTCGCGCTGTATCGTCAGGAACTGGCCCGCCGCGCGCAGGCGTCACAGGCCCAGGCGGCCACGACGCCGGTCAACTGATCGCGTCGCAAGACGGCAGACCAAGGAAAGGCGCGCCCGGTCAGGCGCGCTTTTTCCATATCGCGCCATCGCCCAGTTTTTCCACAAAGGCCGCATGGGCCGCGGATTCGGCCTCGGAAATGCGGGGGGCAAGGGGCGCAGGCCGGGGACGGGGACGCCAGACATCAGCCCCGCCACCCACTGCCGCGCCCGCGCCCGCCTGTGTGCCCGGGCCACCCGCTAGCCCGAAATCGGGTTGCCGCCCACCCACCAGTTCCAGATAGACTTCGGCGAGGATCTCGCTGTCGAGCAGCGCGCCATGCTTTTCGCGCGACGAGTTGTCCACACCAAAGCGGCGACACAGCGCATCAAGCGAGGCCGGCGATCCCGGGAACCGCTTCCGCGCGATGGCCAGCGTATCCAGCGCGCGTTCCCATGGCAGGCCGGGCAACCCCGCCCATTCCAGTTCGGCATTCAGGAATTTCATGTCGAAGGCGGCGTTGTGAATGACCAATTTCGCATCGCCCACGAAATCGAGGAATGCCTGCCCGATCGCCTTGAACACCGGCTTGTCGCGCAGGAAATCATCGCCAAGGCCATGCACCTCGAACGCTTCTTTCGGCATGCTGCGTTCGGGGTTGATGTATTGGTGATAGGTGCGCCCCGTCGGCAGATGGTTGAACAGTTCCACCGCGCCGATTTCCACGATGCGATGGCCTTCCGAAGGTTCGAACCCCGTGGTTTCGGTATCCAGAACGATCTCACGCATGGGCGGTCTTCCGTATATGGGCAATCAGGGCGCGCACGGCGGCGCGGGCGCTTTCGGGATCGAGGGTTTCGATGATATGCGTCGCCCGCGCGCGCTTTTCCGCATCGGGCATCTGCCGGGCAAGGATCGCGTCAAACTGCGCCTCGGTCATGCCCGGGCGGGCCAGCACGCGGGCGCGCTGCAGCGCGGGCGGGGCGGTGACAAGAAGCGTGGCGTCCATCTCGGACTCGGATCCCTTTTCGAACAGAAGCGGGATATCCAGAACCACGATATCGGCCTTGGCCGCCTGCAGGAAGGTTGCGCGATCCGCCGCGACCAGCGGATGCACCACCGCCTCGATCCGGGCCAGCGCGCCGGGATCGGCGGCGATCCAGTCCTTCAGCGCGGCCCGGTCGATGCCCCCATCCCGCAGCGCGGCGGGGCAAAGCGCGGCCAGCGGTGCCACCGCCGCACCGCCCGGCGCATAGAGGCGATGCACCGCGGCATCTGCATCCCAGACGGGGATGCCTTCGTCGCGGAACAGGGCGGCGGTTGTCGATTTGCCCATGCCGATGGATCCGGTCAGGCCAAGGCGGAACGCGCTCATGCGCTCAGCACCGCCGCGCGCGTGGCGTCATCCACATCGGGGCGCTGGCCGAACCAGCGTTCAAAACCCGGCGCGGCCTGATGCAAAAGCATCCCCAGACCATCGACAACGGTCGCCCCCCGCTCCTCGGCTTCGATCAGGAACTGGGTCTTGAGGGGGGTGTAAACCAAATCGGTCACCAGCGCCTGCGCCGAGAGAGAGCCGAGCGGCAGCACCAGATCCGGCTTGCCCGTCATCCCAAGCGAGGTGGTGTTCACCACCGTCGCCGCGCCGTCGATCATGGCATCGGCCTGCACCCATTCCTGCACATGGATCTTGGCCCCGAAATCGGAGCGCAGCGCATCGGCCCGGGCGCGGGTGCGGTTGGCAAGGCGGATTTCGGGGACGCCCACCTCGATCAGGGCGGCGATCACCGCCCGCGCCGCGCCGCCCGCGCCAAACACCGCGGCGGGCCCGGACGAAGGCACCCAATGCGGCGCATGCTGGCGCAGGTTCGCGATGAAGCCCGCGCCATCGGTGTTATCGGCCTGTATCTTGCCATCCTTGCGGAAGATCAGCGTATTCGCCGCCCCGATCAGCGCGGCGCGGTCGCTGATCACATCAGCGATGTTCAGCACGGCTTCCTTGTGGGGAATGGTGACATTCGCGCCGACAAAACCCATCCGCGGCATCATCCGCAGCGCCGGTTCCAGATCGGCCTGGGCCAGATCCATGGGAATGTAATAGCCCTTGATCCCATAGCGCCGCAGCCAATAGCCATGCAGCGCAGGCGACCGGCTATGGGCGACGGGCGATCCGATGACAGCGACGAGCGGGATGCGGGGATGATCGGTCATGCCGCGATAAGACCTCTTTGCCCAAGATAGTTCAACAGCGGCAAAAGCGGCAGGCCAAGGACGGAAAAGTAATCTCCCTCGACCTGCGCAAACAGCCGCGCGCCTTCGCCTTCCAACTGATAGGCGCCAACGCAATGGCGAACCTCGTCCCAGTTGCGGGACAGGTAATCGTCAAGATAGGCGTCGGAAAACGCGCGCATCGTCAACCTGACCTCCCCCATATGCCGCCAGACGGGCCTTGCGGATTGATATAGCACGACGGCGGAAAACAGGCGGTGGGTCTGGCCACGAAGCGCCGTCAACTGTGCCCGCGCTGCATCAGGGTTTTCAGGTTTGGAAAAGACCCGGCCCTGGAAATCCAGCACCTGATCGCAGCCGATCACCACCGCATCGGGATGACGTTCCGCCAGCTTGCGGGCCTTCATCTCCGCCAGGGTATCGGCCATGTCGCGGGGTTTCGCGCCCTCTGCCTCTAGCGCGGTGCGGATCGTCTCTTCATCCACGCGGGCAGGGATGGCCTGAACGGGGATGCCGGCATTGGCCAGAAGCTGCTGCCGGATGGCAGAGGCAGAGGCAAGGATAAGTGGCTGCATGACGTTCCCTGAGGGTGAAGCTGTGGACAATCCGGTTTTGTTCCTGCGGTGGGTCTGTGGCCTGTCGCGATGCCAGCGGCAAAGGGCGCGCGCTGCGGGGATAGATCGGCCAGATGGGGCGATTTGTCCACCTGTGGGCGGGCAGATAGCGGGGTTGGGGAAAGCGTACCTGTCCCGGGGCGCGGTGGCGGGTCGATGTGGATGGAATTCCCGATCATCAAATTTCAAGGCACTGATAAATAACGATCTTGTCGCATGAATGGCCGCTGTTTCACGCTTTTCCCCAGGCTTTCCACAAGCCCGTTTCTGTGGATGGAATCCGGGAAGATTCAGCCAATCCGGTTTTCCACAAGCCCTTCATCATCATTCTCTCTTTTCTTTCTTATTGATAAGAAGAAGAGGCTAAGAGGCAGGCAAAGGCTTTGTCATGGGTGATTTTCTGGCGGATTGGTATCTCTGGACCAAGGCGCTTCATGTCGTTTCGGTGATTTCCTGGATGGCGGGGCTGTTCTATCTGCCCCGGCTTTTCGTCTATCACGTCGAAGTGGTGGGATCCGGCACGCCGACGAGCGAGCTTTTCCAGACGATGGAGCGCCGCCTGCTGCGGGCGATCATGACGCCTGCGATGGTGGCGACATGGATCTTCGGCCTGGCGCTGGTTTTCACCCCCGGGATCGTCGACTGGTCGATGATCTGGCCTTGGGCGAAGGCGGCGGCGGTTCTTGGGATGACCTGGTTTCATCACTGGCTGGGCCTGCGGCGCAAGGATTTCATGGCGGATCGCAACAGCCTGACCGGGCGGCAGTACCGCATGATGAACGAAGTGCCGACGATCCTGATGCTTGTGATCGTGTTTTCGGTCATCGTGAAGTTCTGAAGCTTGGGTTCCACCCGGTATCAGGCGCAAGATTGACTTTCCGCCCGCCGGCGCGTATCTGCCGCGATGCAGGGCCGTCCGGCCCAAGGCATTTCCCGTTTCCAAACTGGCGAACCCGCGCATCGGCGCGGCGCTTCAGGATATATCCGCATGACAACCGAACGGCTGAACCTTTCCGATCTGAAGGCCAAGACACCGGCCGACCTTCTGGCCATGGCCGAGGAATGGGAAATCGAGAACGCTCCCTCCATGCGGAAGGGCGAGATGATGTTCCAGATCCTGAAGGAACATGCCGAGGAAGGGTTCGAGATCGGCGGCGATGGTGTTCTGGAGGTGCTGCAGGACGGGTTCGGCTTCCTGCGCAGCCCCGAGGCGAACTATCTGCCCGGCCCGGACGACATCTATGTCAGCCCCGAGATGATCCGCCAGTTTTCGCTGCGGACCGGGGATTCCATCGAAGGTGTGATCCAGGCCCCTCGTGAGAATGAGCGCTATTTCAGCCTTGTGAAGGCGACGAAGATCAACTTCGACGATCCCGAACGCGCCCGCCACAAGGTGCATTTCGACAACCTGACGCCGCTTTATCCCGATGAGCGCCTGAAGATGGAAATCGAGGATCCCACGATCCGCGACCGTTCGGCCCGGATCATTGATCTGGTCTGCCCCATCGGCAAGGGACAGCGCGCGCTGATCGTGGCACCGCCGCGCACCGGCAAGACGGTGCTCTTGCAGAACATCGCTCATTCCATCGCGACCAATCATCCGGAATGCTATCTGATCGTCCTACTGATCGACGAACGCCCGGAAGAGGTGACCGACATGCAGCGTTCGGTGAAGGGCGAGGTTGTGTCTTCGACCTTTGACGAACCGGCAACGCGGCACGTGGCGGTGGCGGAAATGGTGATCGAAAAGGCCAAGCGCCTTGTGGAACACAAGCGGGACGTGGTGATCCTGCTGGATTCGATCACCCGTCTGGGACGGGCCTTCAACACGGTGGTGCCGTCTTCGGGCAAGGTGCTGACGGGCGGCGTCGATGCCAATGCGCTGCAGCGGCCGAAGCGGTTCTTCGGTGCGGCGCGCAACATCGAGGAGGGCGGATCGCTGACGATCATCGCGACGGCCCTGATCGACACGGGCAGCCGGATGGACGAGGTGATCTTTGAAGAGTTCAAGGGCACTGGCAACAGCGAGATCGTGCTGGATCGCAAGGTGGCCGACAAGCGCGTCTTCCCGGCGATCGACATCCTGAAATCCGGTACGAGGAAAGAGGATCTGCTTGTCGACAAGATCGACCTGCAAAAAACCTATGTCCTGCGGCGCATCCTGAATCCGATGGGCACGACCGATGCCATCGAATTCCTGCTGTCGAAGCTGAAACAGACCAAGACGAATTCGGAGTTCTTCGATTCCATGAACACATAAGTGTTCTGAATCAAAGGGTTGTGGGATCATGGACACGATCTATGCCTTGGCCAGCGCGCGCGGCAAGGCCGGGGTGGCGGTATTGCGCCTGTCCGGCCCCGCCGCGCATGCGGCCGTTGGCAGGATGTGCACCACATTGCCGGAACCGCGCCGCGCCAGCCTGCGGCGTCTGGTGAAGGACGGGATCGAACTGGACCAAGCGTTGGTTATTCTGTTCCCTGAGGGTGAAAGCTTTACCGGCGAAGCAGCGGCAGAACTGCACCTGCACGGGTCCGTGGCCGTGGTGCAGGCGGTGATGCGGGCGCTGGCGGGGGAAAGCGGGCTCCGGCTGGCCGAACCGGGCGAATTCACCCGGCGCGCGCTGGAAAATGGCAAGCTTGACCTTGCGCAGGTGGAAGGGCTCGCCGATCTGATCGAGGCAGAAACGGAATCGCAACGCAGGCAGGCGCTGCGGGTACTGTCGGGCGCCATCGGACGCCGGGCAGAGGAATGGCGGCAGAAGCTGATCCGTGCGGCGGCGCTGATCGAGGCGACCATAGATTTCGCAGATGAAGATGTGCCTGTCGATGTCGCGCCCGAGGTTCTGGCGCTGGGCGAGGCGGTTCTGGCCGATCTGCGACGAGAGGCGCAGGGTGGGCAGGCGGCGGAGCGTATCCGGGACGGGTTCGAGGTGGCAATCATCGGTGCGCCGAATGCGGGAAAATCGACGCTGCTGAATGCGCTGGCCGGGCGTGAGGCGGCCATCACCTCAGAGATCGCGGGAACAACGCGTGACGTGATCGAAGTGCGGATGGATATCGGTGGCCTGGCGGTATCGCTGCTGGATACGGCGGGCCTGCGCGAGACCGAGGATCAGGTGGAGCGGATCGGGATCGACAGGGCGCTGGCCCGGGCGCGTATGGCGGATCTGCGGGTCTTCCTGATCAGTGACGAGGATCTGCCGGGGATTGCACCAGAAGAAGGCGATATCCAGATCCGCGGTAAGGCGGATCTGGGCGGCGATGGCGTGTCTGGAAAGACGGGGCAGGGGATTGCCGAGTTGATCGACGGCATAGGCACCCGCCTGCTGGCCCGCAGCGCCAGCGCCGGGGTGATCACCCGGGAACGCCACAGACTGGCCATCGAACGCGCGATCGAGGCTATGGAATCAGCGATGGCTGAGGTAAGGAAAGGCAGTGCTCGCGCCGAACTGGCCGCGGCGGAGTTGCGCATCGCGCTGAGGGCGCTTGAGGCGCTGGTGGGCCGGGTGGATGTGGAGAACTTGCTGGACGAGATATTTTCCAGCTTCTGTATCGGAAAGTGAGGGTTTCACGTGAAACATCTTGACGTCATCGTGATCGGCGGCGGCCATGCCGGCGCAGAGGCGGCAGCAGCGGCGGCCCGCCTTGGAGCGCGGACGGCGCTTGTCACCCTGCGGGCGGATGCTATCGGCGTGATGTCTTGTAACCCGGCTATCGGCGGGCTTGGCAAGGGCCATCTCGTACGTGAAATCGATGCCCTGGATGGCGTGATGGGCCGAGCGGCGGACGTTGCTGGGATCCAATTCCGCCTGCTGAACCGCCGCAAAGGCCCGGCCGTGCAGGGCCCTCGTGCCCAAGCCGACCGCAAGCTGTATCGGCTGGAAATGCAGCGGCTTCTGGCGGCCGAGGCGAATCTGACGGTGATCGAAGGCGAAGTCGTCGATCTGAGCATGGACGGTCCGGTGGTGACCGGCGTGGTTCTGCAGGATGGCAGCGAAGTCCGCGCACAAGCAGTGATTTTGACCGCGGGCACCTTCCTGAACGGCGTCATTCACATCGGCGACCAACGCCAACAAGGCGGTAGAATGGGGGATCGGCCCTCCGTTCCACTGGCGAAGAGACTGGCGGCGCTGGATCTGCCGCGGGGACGCCTCAAAACGGGCACGCCCCCGCGCCTGTCCGGGCGCAGCATCGATTGGGCGTCGCTGGAGATGCAGCCGGGGGATGATGATCCGGTCCTGTTCTCTTTCCTGAACCATGCTCCAGTGGCGCGCCAGATCAGCTGCGGCATCACCCATACCAATGAGAGGACCCACGATATCGTGCGGGCCAATCTCAGTCGTTCCGCTATGTATGGTGGACATATCGAAGGTGTCGGCCCGCGCTATTGCCCTTCCATCGAAGACAAGGTGGTGCGCTTTTCCGACAAGTCTTCGCATCAGGTGTTTCTGGAACCGGAAGGTCTGGACGATGACACCGTCTATCCGAACGGAATTTCCACATCTCTTCCGGCCGAAGTGCAGGAGTCCTATGTTCGGTCTATCTCTGGATTGCAGAACGTCGTGATCCTGCAGCCCGGCTATGCCATCGAATATGATTACTTCGATCCCCGCAGCCTGCGCCCTACCTTGGAGGTGAAGTCGATCCAAGGGCTGTTCTTTGCCGGGCAGATCAACGGCACCACGGGCTATGAAGAGGCTGCTGCGCAAGGCCTTGTCGCCGGTCTGAACGCCGCAGCGCGGGCGCTGGGGCGTGATACGATCCATTTCAGCCGAAGCGACAGCTATATCGGCGTCATGCTGGACGATCTGCTGACGCGCGGCGTTTCGGAACCTTACCGCATGTTTACGTCGCGCGCCGAGTTCCGTCTGGCGCTGCGGGCCGACAACGCCGATCAGCGCCTTACGCCCAAAGGCATCACGCTGGGCTGCGTTCGGGAGGACCGTCGCATCGCCTTTACCACGAAGATGGAACAGATGGCCGCTGCCCGCACAGCGCTGGACTCGCGGCAGCTTTCCTCGCGCGATCTGGCGGGGACGGCCATCAACGTCCGGCAGGATGGCGCGCGGCGCAGCGGCTTTGATCTTCTGTCTTTTGGCGAAGAGGCGCGACCGGTGGTTGAATCCCTTTTCCCGGATTTCGCCCAGCTTCCGCAAGAAATCAAGGATCAGGTCGCAATTGATGCGCTCTACGCGCAGTATCTGCATCGGCAGGAACAGGATGCCCGCCTGCTTCAGCGGGAGGAGGAAACCCTTCTGCCTCAGGACTTTGATTACCCGGCCATGCCCGGCCTTTCCAGGGAATTAGCTCTGAAACTGGCACGAATCCGCCCGGAAACGCTGGCACAGGCAGCCCGAATCGAAGGTATGACCCCCGCCGCGCTGACGCTTCTTCTGGCGCATGTCCGCAAGGCGCGGCGCAACTCGGCTATCGCATGACGGATGCAAAGGCCCTTCCGTCGGGTGTTTCACGTGAAACGATCAATAGGCTGCAAAGGCTCGAATCCCTGCTGCAAAAGTGGAATCCGGCGATCAACCTGGTGTCCCGATCCACGCTCGCCCACGCCTGGGATCGCCACATCCTTGATTCCGCGCAGCTTTTCACCTTGTCGCCGGCTGATGCTGCATCCTGGGTCGATCTCGGCAGTGGCGGTGGCTTCCCCGGTCTTGTCGTGGCTTGCCTTGCCGCCGATCTGCGCCCCGGCATGTCTGTCACCCTGATCGAATCGGATCGCCGCAAGGCCACTTTCCTGCAGCAAGCCGCGCGCGATCTTGGTCTTTCTCCACAGATCATCGTCCAGCGGATCGAAGAGGCCGCGCCCCAAGCGGCCACTGTCGTATCGGCGCGTGCGCTCGCGGCGCTGCCGTTGTTGCTGACATTGGCACATCGGCACCTTGGGGCAGGGGGGCTCTGCCTCTTTCCAAAGGGCGCCAACTGGCGGGAAGAGGTTGAAGCCGCGCGAAAAGACTGGCACTTCGATCTCGCAACGCATCCCAGCGAAACCGATCCACTGGCCGTCATCCTTGCCGTGAAAGCCCTGTCCCATGCCTGATCCCTCCCGCCCGAAACAGCCGCGTATCATCGCGATCGCCAATCAGAAAGGCGGCGTCGGCAAAACAACCACGGCGATCAACCTCGCTGCGGCTCTGGCGGAACATGGTGGCCGCGTACTGCTTGTCGATCTCGATCCACAGGGAAACGCCTCCACCGGCCTTGGGGTGGAACCGGCGCAGCGTAAGATCACAACCTACGACTTGCTGATCGACGAGGCACCGCTGGACTCGGTCATCCAGGAAACGGCGATCCCGGGCCTGCTGATCTGCCCCGCCAATGCCGATCTGGCCTCGGCTGATATCGAACTTGTTGCCAATGAAAAGCGCAGCTTCCTCCTGCACGATGCCCTCCGCCAACCGGCGATTGACCGGTTTCACCTCGATTTCGTGCTGATTGACTGCCCCCCTTCGCTCAGCCTGCTGACGGTTAACGCGATGATCGCCTGCCATTCCGTGCTGGTGCCGCTGCAATCCGAATTCTTCGCTCTCGAAGGCCTGTCGCAACTCATGCTCACGGTCCGAGAGGTGCGCCAGACCGCGAATCCCACGCTGCGAATCGAAGGTGTTGTGTTGACCATGTATGATGGCCGCAACAGGTTGAGCCAGCAGGTCGAAATGGATGCACGCGAAAACCTCGGCGATCTGGTCTTTCAAACCATCATCCCCCGCAATGTCCGCGTGTCCGAGGCCCCAAGTTTCGCCTTGCCCGTCCTCTCCTATGACACCGCCTCCAAGGGAAGCGAGGCTTACCGCGCCCTTGCCGCCGAACTGATCGCCCGCCACCCGCTCGACCGAACCGAGGAGCACGCCTGATGGACAAGAAACCCGAACGCCGCAGCCTTGGCCGTGGCCTTTCTGCCCTGATGGCCGATGTCGCGGTCGAGGCCGATCCTAAAACCCCGGATCGCCCGCGCCGCCCTGATCTGCTGATCCCGGTTGAAAAGCTGGTCCCCAACCCGAACCAGCCGCGCCGCGATTTTCAGCCCGAGGCGCTGCAGGAACTGGCCTCCTCGATCCGTACCAAGGGCGTCATCCAGCCGCTTATCGTGCGTGATATGGGCGATGGCCGCTATGAAATCGTGGCCGGCGAGCGTCGCTGGCGCGCGGCACAACTGGCGCAACTGCATGAACTGCCCGCGATCATCCGCGAATTCACCGATTCCGAAGTGATCGAAGTCGCCATCATCGAAAACATCCAGCGCGCCGATCTTAACGCGATAGAAGAGGCGCTCGCCTTCCGGCAGCTGATGGATCGCTTCGGCCACACGCAGGAAAAGCTGGCCGAGGCACTATCGAAAAGCCGCAGCCACATCGCCAACCTTCTGCGCCTTCTGAACCTGCCCGATGATGTTCAGGCCTTTGTTCGTGAAGGAAAAATTTCAGCAGGCCATGCCCGCGCCCTGATCACGGCCCCCAATGCATCGGAACTCGCGCGTCAGGTGATCACCCGCAACCTCTCTGTCCGGGAAACCGAAAACCTCGCCCGCGATCCCGGGCGCAAGGGCACGGGCAAGGCCAGCGGTCCGCGCGGGCGGTCTGACAAGGATGCCGATACCCGGGCGCTGGAAAACGATCTCTCCGCCAATCTGAAGATGCGCGTCACCATTGATCACGGGCAGGCAGGCGATGGCGGCACGCTGGCGATCCGCTACCGCTCGCTCGACGATCTGGATCTGCTCTGCCGCGTGCTTTCGGCTATTCCGCGGGACGTGACCATATGAAGACCGCCACCCCGATCAGAACCACGGCCTGAACGATCAGGATCCACGCTTTCAGCCCCAGCCAAAGCGAAAGGGAAAAGGCCGCCACCATCGAAAAAGTGGCGAGGATCTTGGCCCGTCGCCCGATCGCACCACGCTCCTCCCAGTCGCGGATGGGCGGGCCAAGGCGCGGATGATGGATCAGCCAGCGATGCAGCCTCTCAGAGGATCGCGCAAAGCCGAAGGCGGCCAGCAAAAGAAAGGGCACGGTCGGCAAAAGGGGCAGGAACACACCCAGAAAGCCCAGCGAAAGCGCGCCCGTTCCCCCCAAAAGCCACAGGCCCCGTCTCACATCAGCAACTCCCGCAGAACACCGTTCAGCACCACCCGCCCGGTCGCGCTCGCCTTCAGGCGGCCACCGTCAAGCGTGACCAGCCCTTCCTCGATCAAATGCGACAGCCGTGCCGGGTTCAAGGCCCGCCCCGCCAGCCGTTCATGCCGCGCAACATCCATCCCCTCGGTCAGGCGCAGGCTCATCAGCAGATATTCCGTGGCCTGTTCCTCGGCGCTGATCGCCTCGCGCGGCTCCTCGCCCGGCTGTCCTGCTTCCACCTGCGCAAGCCACGCGCCCGGTGCGCGCGGCGCAACCGTGGCCCAGCGCTGCCCGTTCAGTGTCAACCGCCCATGCGCGCCGGGGCCGATCCCGATGTAATCGCCCATCCGCCAATAGATCAGGTTATGCCGGCTTTCCGCCCCCGGCCGGGCGTGGTTTGAAATCTCATAGCCCGGCATCCCATGCGCGGCGCAGATCTCTTGCGTGGCGTCATACATGTCGGCCTGCACATCCTCATCCGGCAGGCCACGTAGCCCACCCCGGGCGAACCTGTCGCCAAAGGCGGTGCCGTCCTCGATCGTCAACTGATACATCGACAGGTGATCCACCGCCATCGACAGCGCCTCGCGCAGTTCCACCTGCCAATCCGCCAGCGTCTGCTCCTGCCGGGCATAGATCAGGTCAAAGCTCACCCGATCAAAGTATTTTCTTGCAATATCAAACGCTTGCCGTGCTTCTGCCACCGAATGCAGCCGCCCCAGTCGCCGCAGATCATTGTCGCGCAGCGCTTGAACCCCCATGGAAACCCGGTTCACCCCCGCCTCGGAAAATCCGCGAAACCGCCCCGCCTCCACCGATCCGGGATTGGCCTCCAGCGTGATCTCGGGATCGTTCACCATGGGCCAGGTCGCCCGCACAGCCTCCAACACGGCCGTCACTACCTCAGGCTCCATCAGCGAGGGCGTGCCGCCACCGAAAAACACGGTCTCCAGCACCCGGCCCCGCGTTTCTGCACCCAGTCGCGCAATCTCACGCAGATAGGCATCGCGCCAGCGTCGCTGGTCGATGCTGGCGGCCACATGGCTGTTGAAATCGCAATAGGGGCATTTCGACTGGCAGAAGGGCCAGTGGATATAAAGACCAAACCCCCCGGCCCGCCAATCTTCCATCGCCCGCTTATCCCCTGAAGGCCGTCACCTCGATCTCGACCTTCATCTCCGGCCGGATCAGCCCCGCGATCACCATCGTCGCCGCGGGCCGGATCTCTCCCAGCGCCTCACCCAGCGCCGGGATCAGCGCATCCACCAGCGCCACATCCGTCACCGTGTATTGCACCCGCACGATATCCTCCATCGTGAACCCGCCCTGTTCCAGCACGCCCCGGATCGTGCGGAAACAGTTCCGCGCCTGATCGGCCACGTCTTCGGGCATGGTCATCGTGGCATAGTCATAGCCGGTGACGCCGGAAACAAAGCACCAGCCCCCCTTCACCACGGCCCGGCTATAGCCCATCGTCGCCTCGAATGGCGATCCCGTCGAAATGCGCTTCATGTGAAACATCCCTTCACCAGCTTGCGGAAAGCATCGGCCCGGTGGCTGATCTCGTTCTTTTTCCAGCGGTCCATTTCGCCGAATGTGATGTCGAACCCGTCGGGTTGAAAGATCGGGTCATAGCCATGCCCCTGATCCCCCCGCATGGGCCAGACAACCTGACCGGGCATCACACCCTCGAACACCTCATCATGCCCGTCCGGCCAGGCCAGAACCAGCGTGCAGCGAAACTGCGCGCTGCGGGGGTAGGGGGCCCGCGCGGCCTCAAGCTCCTCCCAGGCCCGCGTCATCGCCATCACGAAATCGCGCCCCTTCGGCGTTTCCGCCCAATCCGCAGTGTAAACCCCCGGCGCGCCGCCCAGCCCATCAATGCTGATCCCGCTGTCATCGGCCAGCGCGGGCAATCCGCTGGCCTTGGCCGCGAAATGTGCCTTGATGCGGGCATTGCCGATGAAGGTGGTCTCCGTCTCCTCCGGCTCGGCCAGCCCCAACTCGCCGGCGCTGGTCACCGCCACCGAAAACGGCTCCAGCAAGGCTGAAATCTCTTCCAGCTTGCCCTTGTTATGGGTGGCCACAACCAGCCGGTCGCCGGTGAACCTGCGCATCGTCACAGCCCCAGCGCCGCCTTCTGCGCCGCCACCAGCTGCGCACAGCCCGCCTCGGCCAGATCCAGCAATTCGCCCATCTCGTCCCGGCTGAACGTCGCGCCCTCGGCGCTCATCTGCACCTCGATCAGCCGCCCGCGCCCCGTCAGGATGAAATTGCCGTCCGTCCCCGCCGTCGAATCCTCGGCATAATCGAGATCCAGCACTGGCTGCCCCGCATAGACACCGCAGGACACGGCGGCGACATGGTCGATCATCGGATCACTGACAATCACCCCCGCCTTCAGCAGCTTGTCCACCGCCATCTTCAACGCAACCCAGCCCCCGGTGATGGATGCGCAGCGCGTGCCGCCATCCGCCTGGATCACATCGCAGTCGATCACGATCTGCCGCTCGCCCAGCGCCGAACGGTCCACACCGGCGCGCAGCGCCCGCCCGATCAGGCGCTGAATCTCCTGCGTCCGCCCCGATTGTTTGCCCGCCGCCGCCTCGCGCCGCGTCCGGCTGTTGGTGGCGCGCGGCAGCATCCCGTATTCCGCCGTCACCCAGCCCAACCCCGTATTCTTCAGAAAGGGCGGCGCCTTGTCTTCGATCGTCGCGGAACACAGCACATGCGTTTCCCCCATCCGGATCAGGCAGGACCCTTCCGCATGTTTCATCACGCCGGTTTCAATTGAAACGGGCCGCATATCGCCTAGTTTTCTGCCGGAAGGGCGCATTGGATCATCCTTTTCTGGGTCTGGGCCAGATATCCACCCCACCCCTCCCGATGCAACCCCGATTGACGCCCCGACGCCCGCGCCGATAATGGCGAACCGGCAAGGATCGACAGATGACAGACGGCACCAAAATCCTGTCCGAAATGAACGACCGTTCGCGCGAAGTCTTTCGCCGCGTCGTCGAAGGCTATCTCGCCTCGGGCGATCCCGTCGGATCCCGCACCCTGACGCGCGCCATGTCGGAAAAGCTGTCCGCCGCCACGATCCGCAACGTGATGCAGGATCTGGAATTCCTCGGCCTGTTGGACAGCCCGCATGTCTCGGCCGGGCGGATCCCCACGCAGATGGGCCTGCGCATGTTCGTCGACAGCCTGCTGGAAGTCGGCACCGTGGCCGAAGAAGACCGCGAACGCATCGACGCCACCATGGGCCAGAACGATCAGGACGTGACATCGCTCCTTGATCACATCGGCGCGGCGCTGTCCGGCATCACGCGCGGCGCCAGCCTCGTGCTTGCACCCAAGGTCGAGGCGCCGATCCGCCATATCGAATTCGTCTCCCTCTCGCAGGATCGCGCCCTTGTGGTGCTGGTCTTTGCCAATGGTCAGGTGGAAAACCGCATCTTCACCCCCCCGCCGGGACAGACACCCTCCTCCATGCGTGAGGCGGCGAATTTCCTGAACGCGCTGGCCGAAGGCAAGACGCTGACCGAACTCCGCCGGGGCATGACGGCGGAAATCGCCCGCCGCCGCCAGGAAATCGATTCGCTCGCCCGCGATCTGGTGGAATCGGGCCTCGCCGTGTGGGAAAACCCGGGCGAAACCTCGGAACGGCTGATCGTGCGGGGCCGTGCCAACCTGCTGGAACAGGAATCCGTCGATCTGGACCGGATTCGCACGCTCTTCGATGATCTGGAACGCAAGCGCGACATCGCCGATTTTCTGGAACTCGCGGAAACCGGTGAAGGTGTGCGCATTTTTATCGGGTCCGAGAACAAACTCTTCTCACTTTCCGGTTCAAGTCTCGTCGTTTCTCCCTATATGAACGCGGATCGAAAGATCATCGGCGCCGTGGGCGTCATCGGTCCGACACGGCTGAATTACGGCCGCATCGTTCCGATCGTGGATTACACGGCGCAACTCGTCGGACGGTTGGTGTCCGAACGGGGCAAGTGAAGAAGGCTGAAGGATCATGGCAGACGACAAGACGGTTTCCGAAGATTTCGCCATCGAGGAAGGTCTCGAAGATCTCGCCGCGCTGGACGAGGTCGAGGCGCTGAAGCAGGAACGCGACGAACTTCGCGACCGGTTCATGCGCGCGCTGGCCGATGCGGAAAACACCCGCAAGCGCGGTGAGCGTGACCGGCGCGAGGCGGAGCAATACGGCAGCACGCGCCTCGCTCGTGATCTGTTGCCCGTCTATGACAACCTCAACCGCGCCCTGAACGCCGCGACCGATGAACAGAAGGCCGCCGCCGCCGCCCTGTTCGAAGGCGTGCAACTGACGCTGCGGGAACTGACCAACGTGATGACACGTCATGGCGTGAAACCGATCACCCCGCAGGTGGGCGACATGTTCGATCCGCAGAACCACGAAGCCATGTTCGAAGCCCCGCTTCCCGGCACCAAGGCCGGCCAGATCATCCAGGTGATGACCGAAGGCTTCATGCTGCATGACCGCCTGCTGCGCCCCGCGCAGGTGGGCGTTTCTTCCAACACGGGTGCCTGATGGCCGGCGTCGGACCGGGGGTTTCACACCCCCGGACCCCCGTGGGGTATTTAGGCCAAGATGAAGTTGCTTACGGTTTCAAGAGATCCTTGAGTTCGTAAACAAGTCGAAGCGCTTCCATCGGCGTCATCTCGTCCGGATGTGACTCTTTCAACCGCGCCTCTACCGCCGACTCTTTCGCAGCGGCGCGCGGGGCAGGGGGCGCAGCCGGGGCGACGCTGAACAAGGGCAGATCGTCGATCAGCGCCTTGGGCCGCGCGCCGCCCTGACGTTCACCTGACTCCAGCGCCTCCAGCACCACCTTCGCGCGGTCCACCACCGCCGCGGGCAACCCCGCCAGACGCGCCACCTGCACACCATAGGACCGATCCGCCGCGCCCTTCCGCACCTCGTGCAGGAAGATGACCTCGCCTTCCCATTCCTTCACCGTGACAGTCGCATTCTCCACACCGTCCAGCTTCCCTGCCAAAGCCGTCATCTCATGGTAATGCGTGGCGAACAGCGCGCGGCAGCGGTTCACCCCGTGCAGATGCTCCATCGTCGCCCAGGCGATGGACAGCCCGTCATAGGTCGCCGTCCCCCGCCCGATCTCGTCCAGAATGACCAGTGCCCGATCATCCGCCTGATTCAGGATCGCCGCCGTCTCCACCATCTCCACCATGAAGGTGGACCGCCCCCGCGCCAGATCGTCCGCCGCCCCAACACGGCTGAAAAGCTGCGAAACCACACCGACATGCGCCCGCGACGCCGGAACGAAACTCCCCGCCTGCGCCAGCAGCGCGATCAACGCATTCTGCCGCAGGAAGGTGGACTTACCCGCCATGTTCGGCCCCGTCAGCAGCCAGATCGCAGGCGTCTCCCCCTCTGTCAAAGCGCAGTCATTGGCCACAAACGGCCCCGCCCCCTGCCGCCGCAAGGCGCGCTCCACCACCGGATGCCGCCCACCCTCCACCACAAAGGCGCGGCTTTCATCCACCACAGGCTCCGCCCAGCCCTCATCCGCCGCCAGATCCGCCCAGGCGCAGGACAGGTCCACCTCCGCCAAAGCCCGCGCCGCCGCCCCGACAGGCCCCGCCGCGGCCAGAACCGCCTGACGCAACGCCTCGAAATGCCGTTTCTCGATCTCCAGCGCGTGGTTCCCCGCGTTCAGGATGCGCGTCTCCATCTCGGACAGTTCCACGGTCGTGAACCGCACCTGCCCTGCCGTCGTCTGCCGATGGATGAACCTTTCCGACAGGGGCGGCGAAAGCATCCGCTCCGCATGGGTGGACGTCGTCTCGATGAAATAGCCCAGCACGTTGTTGTGCTTGATCTTCAGGCTTTGGATGCCCGTCTCGGCGATGAAATCCGCCTGCATCGACGCGATCACCCCGCGCCCCTCATCCCGCAAGCGCCGCGCGTGATCCAACTCGGCATCGAACCCCGGCGCGATGAAGCCCCCATCCCGCGCCAGAAGCGGCGGTTCCGCCACCAGCGCCTGATCCAGCAGATCCACCAACGCCTCATGCCCCACCAACGCAGCGCCAGCCTCTTCCAGCAGGACGGGCGCCCCCTCCAGCCGCGCCGCCACCGATACCGCCTGCGTCAGCCCCGCCCGGATCGCGGCCAGATCGCGCGGCCCCCCCCGTTCCAGCGCCAGCCGTGACAGCGCGCGGTCCATGTCCGGCACGCGCCGCAGCGCATCGCGCAACTCGGCCCGCAACAGGCTCTGTTCCAGCAGAAACCGCACCGATTCCAGCCGCGCATGGATCACCGACAGGTCCCGCGACGGCGACGAAATCCGCCGTTCCAGCAACCGCGCCCCTGCCGCCGTCACCGTCCGGTCCACCGCCGCCAGCAGCGATCCCTCGCGCCCGCCGCTCAACGCCTGCGTCAGTTCCAGATTGCGCCGCGTGGCGGCATCAATCTGCATCGCCCCGCCCGCCGCCTCTTTCACCGGCGCGCGCAGCAGCGGCAGTTTCCCCCGCTGCGTCAGATCCAGATAATCGACCAAGGCCCCCATGGCCGACAGTTCCGCACGGTCGAACCGGCCGAACCCCTCCAACGTCCCCACATCGAACAGCGCACACAGCCGCTTTTCGGCGGAAACAGAATCGAAAGACCCGCGCGCCAACCGTGTCAGAGAAGCACCCGATTCAGTCACTATTCCGGCCCAATCCGCCTCTCGCGCCTCGGATATCAGCACTTCGCGCGGGGCAAGCCGCGCCAGTTCCGGCCCCAACCGCGCGGGCAGGCAGGGCATCACCCGCAGCTCGCCGGTGGAGATATCGGCCCAGGCCAAAGCCGCCTCATCCCGCACTTCGGCAAAGGCGCACAGGAAATTGTGCCGCCGCGCCTCCAGCAGCGCGTCCTCGGTCAGCGTTCCGGGCGTCACCAACCGCACCACATCGCGCCGCACCACCGCCTTCGACCCGCGCTTCTTCGCCTCGGCGGGGTCCTCCAACTGTTCCGCAATCGCCACGCGAAACCCCTTGCGGATCAGCGTCAGCAGATAACCCTCGGCCGCATGTACAGGCACCCCGCACATCGCGATCGGCTCGCCCAGATGGAACCCCCGCTTCGTCAGCGCGATATCCAGCGCCTCTGCCGCCGCGACGGCATCGTCGAAGAACATCTCGTAAAAGTCGCCCATCCGATAGAACAGCAGCGCGCCCGGGTTCTGCGCCTTGATCTCCAGATATTGCGCCATCATCGGCGTCACGCTGTCGTCGGTCATCGGTCCCCCTGTTCCCTGGGAAACCCTACAAAAGCGCCTGACCGCGCGAAAGGCCCCGCCCGCTATTTCGCGAAGGCCGCCTGATCACCCCAAACCGCCCGCACACGCGCATCCCGCCCGCAGGCCTCGCGATAGAACGCATAGGCGTTGCGCTTCTGCTTTGGCCCGGCGCGGGTGATCACGATATCGCGGCTCTTGTAGTAATCCTGATGATAGGCCTCGGCCTCGTAGAACGGCCCCGCGGCCAGAATCGGCGTCACGACCGCCGCGCCCAGCGCCTGTGACGCCTCTTTCACCGCGGCCTCGGCAGCGGCCGTTTCAACAGCGTTAGAGACGAAAATCGCTGTGCGATAGCTGTCGCCCCGGTCGCAGAACTGACCGCCTGCATCCAGCGGATCGACCGATCGCAGGAACAGGCGCAACACCTGATCATAGCTGATCTTCGTCGTATCAAAGGTGATCTCCACCGCCTCGTAATGCCCGGTCCCGCCGGCCACCACCTGCTTGTAGGTCGGATTCTTCACCGTCCCGCCGGTAAATCCGGAAACGACCGACTTCACCCCCGGCACCTTTTCGAAATCCGCCTCCACGCACCAGAAGCAGCCCCCTGCAACAATGGCCTTGCCCGTGGCGGCATGGCTGGCCGTGCCCAGCACGGCAGAAAGGAACAGCGTCACGGCGATGGCGGCAAAGGTGAACAGGCGGTGCATGGGCGATCTCCCTTTTTGCGCCAGCCTGTGACAGGCGCGCAGGACGGGCAATTCACCCTGACGTGACATCACGCCAAGGTGACGGCCCCCCTTTCCCTTCCCGAGGCCCCCCACTAACCTCGCCCCAAACTAAGGGGCCACCATGACCGACCACGTCTCTACCCATGCCGCGGAAGAGGATATCCGCAACGAAAGCATCCTCATCTATGTCAATGGCCGCATCGTCCCGAAAAAGGATGCGCTCGTCTCGGTTTACGACTCGGGCTTCATGCTGGGCGACGGGGTTTGGGAAGGCATCCGCCTTTACGATGGCAAATGGGCCTTCATCACCGAACACATGGACCGACTGTATGAGGCGGCAAAGGCCATCGACCTTGATATCGGGATGACCCCGGATCAGATGATTTCCGCCGTGTCAGAGACACAAATGGCCAATGGCATGGAAACCGATGCCCATTGCCGCCTGATGGTCACGCGGGGGGTTAAGACCCGGCCCTTCCAGAACCCGCGCCTGTCGCAGCAGGGGCCGACCGTCGCCATCATCATGGAACATTCGCGCCCCAAACTGCCGCGCCCCATCACCCTTGCCACCGTTCCCCACCTGCGCGGCCTGCCCATGACGCAGGACCCGAAACTGAACAGCCATTCCAAGCTGAACTGCATCCTCGCCTGCATCGCCGCGCAAAAGGCCGGCGCGGATGAGGCGCTGATGCTCGATGTCCATGGCTTCGTGAACACCACCAACGCCTGCAACTTCTTCATCGTCCGCAAGGGCGCGGTCTGGACCAGCACAGGCGACTACTGCATGAATGGCATCACCCGGCAAAAGGTCATCGACCTGTGCCGCGACAACGGCATCCCGGTCTTTGAACGCAACTTCTCGCTCGTCGATACCTACGGCGCGGATGAGGCCTTCCTCACCGGCACCTTCGGCGCGCAAACGCCCGTGGGCAGCATCGACGGGCGGCAGATCGGCACCGGGCAGATGGGCCCGATGACCCAGCGCCTGCGCGACCTTTACAAGTCGCTGATCGCCCGGTCGTAGCGTATGCACAGCCGTCTGCACCACGCGCTGCACCACCCGTTGCACAGGGAAATCGCATGAAAATCGCCATGTGGTCCGGCCCCCGGAACCTTTCCACCGCCATGATGTATGCCTTCGCCGCCCGGGGCGATTGCGCGGTTGAGGATGAACCTTTCTACGGGGCTTATCTGGCCGCGACAGGCATCGACCATCCGATGCGGTGGGAGGTTATCGCTTCGCAGCCCTCAGATCCGATGGATGTCGCGGCGGATATTCTCGGCCCAATTCCTGATGGAAAATCAATCCACTACCAGAAACACATGACCCTCCACATGATCCCGGAATTCGACCGGGGCTTCATGCGGCACCTGACAAACGTCTTCCTGATCCGCCACCCTGCCCGCGTCGTGGCCAGCTACAGCCAGAAACGCGAGGCGCCGACCCTTGCCGATATCGGCTTTGTCCAGCAGGCCGAATTGTTCGATCAGGTGGCGGGCTGGATGGGCCGCGCGCCCCTGGTGATCGACAGCGCAGATATCCGCGCCAACCCGCGGGAATCGCTGGCAAAACTCTGCGACGCCCTCGGCATCCCCTTCACCGAAAACATGCTGCACTGGCCCGCCGGACCCAAACCCTATGATGGCGTCTGGGCCCCGCACTGGTACAACGCCGTCCACGCCTCTACCGGCTTTGGTGATCCCGAAGGTCCGCTTCCCACGCTTGCCGCGGAATATGCTCCCCTCGTGGAACAGGCCCTGCCGCATTATCAAAGGCTTGCACGGTTCAAGCTTTGACGGAAAACCGTCAAGCCCACCCTTGCCCGAAACCGCCCGTCGTCGCAAACTCCCCTTAACCAGCATCGGGGAGGATGCCATGCTCAACCATTCCACCGCCGCAACCCGCGCGGCGCGCGTCTACCTCCGGGCCGAGGATTGCCGTCTAGAGGATCTCGCAAACCTCTGTTCCCAAACGGTTTCCTTGCCTGACTACCCTTTTGCGGCAGATGTGCAGAAGAACATCCTGATCTATGACTGCCGCGCCCTTCTCCCCGCCCTGTCCAACCCGGACGACCGCCGCGCCCTGATGGCCGAATGGGCCGAGGCGATGCTCACAGGCCCCGGAGTCGTTGTCCTGAAAGGGGCTGAGCCTGACCTGACAATGCTGGATGCGGCCAGCGCCATCTTCTGGCGTCTTATTGCCGAACAAAACCGCGCAGGCAGCGGCGGTGGTGATCATTTCGCCAAACCGGGCGCGAATGACAGGCTTTGGAATTCCTTGGAAAAACATTGCCTTGCTGATCCCGCCAACTTCGCCCGCTACTACGCCAACCCGTTTCTGGCAGCTATATCCGAGGCATGGCTTGGCCCGCATTACCAGATCACCGCGCAACTGAACGTGGTGAACCCCGGCGGCGCGGCGCAATCGCCGCATCGCGACTACCACCTCGGCTTTCAGTCAGCCGCCGATATCGAACGCTATCCCCGCCACGTCCAACTCTTCTCGCCTCTCCTCACGCTGCAAGGGGCCATCGCCCATGTGGACGCCACCATCGAAGCCGGCCCCACCCAACTTCTCCCCTTCTCGCAGGCTTATGATGCGGGATACCTTGCGATGAATCGCCCCGATTTCCGTGCCTATTTCGCCGAAAACCACGTCCAGCTCCCGCTGGCCAAGGGCGACATGCTGTTCTTCTCGCCCGCCCTTCTGCATGCCGCAGGCACCAACCGCAGCGCCGACATCCGCCGCATGGTGAACCTGTTCCAGGTCTCCTCCGCCTATGGCCGCGCGATGGAAACCGTGGATCGCATGCGGATGACCAAGGCGCTTTACCCCGCCCTGCGGGCCGCGCAAAAGGATGGCAGCCTCTCTGATGCCCAAATCGCCAACGCCATAGCCGCCAGCGCCGAAGGCTATAGCTTCCCCACCAACCTTGACCGCGACCCGCCGCTTGGCGGCATGGCCCCCAAGACGCAGGCCGCCTTGATGGCAGAGGCCTTGGCGGGCAACTGGGAACCGGAGAAACTCAACGCAGCGCTGGATGAACAGGCGGCAAAGAAACTTGCCTGAAACAAAAAGGGCGGGCCAAAGCCCGCCCGATTCCAACCACTTGGCCGAAACTCACTTCACCCGCGCATTCCGCGTCGCGATCAGCTTCAGGCGCAGCGCGTTCAGACGGATGAAGCCTTCGGCATCCTTCTGGTCATAGGCCCCGGCATCCTCTTCAAAGGTCACGTGCTTTTCCGAATAAAGCGAATGGTCCGACCACCGCGCCACTGTCCGGGCGCTGCCCTTGTAAAGCTTCACCCGCACCGTCCCGGTCACATGTTCCTGCGTCTTGTCGATCAGGGCCTGCAGCGCCTCCCGCTCGGGGCTGAACCAGAAGCCGTTATAGATCAGCTCCGCATAGCGTGGCATGATCGAATCCTTCAGGTGGCCCGCACCCGAATCCAGCGTGATCTGCTCGATCCCGCGATGCGCCTCCAAAAGGATCGTCCCGCCGGGGGTTTCATACAGGCCCCGCGACTTCATCCCCACGAACCGGTTTTCCACCAGATCCAGCAGACCAACGCCATGCCGCCCGCCCATCTCGTTCAGCCGGGTCAGGATGGTGGCAGGCGAAAGCCGCTCGCCATTGATCGCCACCGCATCCCCGCGCTCAAAGGCAATCTCCACGAATTCCGCCTGATCCGGGGCCTTTTCCACCGGCACCACGCGCTGATACACGAATTCCGGCGCTTCCTCGGCCGGGTTCTCCAGCACTTTCCCCTCGGACGAGGTGTGCAGCAGGTTCGCATCCACCGAGAACGGCGCCTCGCCCCGCTTGTCCTTGGCGATCGGGATCTGGTTCGCCTCGGCGAACTCCAGCAGTTTCGTGCGGCTGGTCAGATCCCACAGCCGCCACGGCGCGATCACCTTGATGGCCGGATCCAGCGCCGCCACGGCCAATTCGAACCGCACCTGATCATTGCCCTTGCCCGTCGCCCCATGCGCCACGGCATCGGCCCCGGTTTCCTGCGCGATGCGCACCAGTTCCTTGGAAATCAGCGGCCGTGCGATCGACGTGCCAAGCAGATACAGCCCCTCATACAGCGCATTGGCGCGGAACATCGGGAAGACGAAGTCGCGCACGAATTCCTCGCGCAGGTCGACGATATGGATGTTCTCGGCCTTGATCCCCATCAGCAGCGCCTTCTGCCGCGCGGGTTCCAACTCTTCGCCCTGGCCCAGATCGGCGGTAAAGGTCACCACCTCACAGCCATATTCCGTCTGCAACCATTTCAGGATGATCGAGGTGTCCAGACCGCCCGAATAGGCAAGGACGACTTTCTTCGGCTTGAACATGGCGGCCCCATTTTCCCAAGGAATTATTGGCGCGCGGTGTATCGGGTCTTGCCCGGCGCGGCAAGGGCGCGCCCGCAGACAGAAGGGCGGCCCCCGGGGCCGCCCTTTGCCATCCCGTCCTGCCTTCGTGTCAAGAACCAGAGGCCGCCGCGATCTCGGCCAGTTCCGCATCGCTGAACCGGTCGCGCAGCGCCTGCAGCAGGTCTTCTTCCGCTTCCGTCATGCCGTCGGTGCCGCCCGGATTCTTGTTCCAAAGCGCCAGAACCGCCGCCTCGGCATCGGTCACCGATTCCGCCGCCGCGATCTCTTCTTCGGTCGGGGCCTCGCCCTCAGGCGGGGCGGTCAACAGGGCCTCAACCCCGGCGATCTCCGCGAAACCGGGATCCACGGGCTCCGGCCCGGGGTTAAGGGCCTCGGCATTCTCGGGATCGTCGATCAGTGCCTGCTGATAGGCCTCATTCCGCGCGGTCCAATCCGCCAGTTGATCTGGATAATCCGTCTGCGCCTGCTTTGCCGCCAGATAATCCTCCACCGAAGCGAAATTCTCTCCCAGCGCGGCGGTCAGGTCGGCCTCATGCTGTTGCCAGGCTTCGGCCCGCGCCAGCACCTCTTCGGCATCCAGATCGCCCAGTTTCGCGTCCGCCGCCATCAGCCCGGCCAGCGCACCCACCGGCCCATTGGTGTTGCCATTCCGGATATGGGCCAGCACCGCATTGATATTGGCATGCATCGCGCCGTTCATGTTGCCCAGCTCCTTTGCCGCGAATTCCGTATCGCCCCCGGTGGTCGCAGCCTTGGGTTTTGCCGGTCTTGTGCTGGCGGCCTGATCCGAACCGCCTGCCGCATTGGCCTTGCCGGATGCGGATTTCGTCCCGCCCTTGTTGCCCGCAGAAGACTCGCCCCCCTTGCCGCCGCCGCCACTATTTCCACCACCACCGCCGCCATTCCCGCCACCGTTTCCGCCGCCATTGCCATTCCCGGCATAGGCACCATCCGCCCCGAAAAGGCCGGAAACTGGCGCAATCGGGCCAAGCAACAATGTGGTGATACCCAGAACAGTCACGATCTTCTTGGGATGGAACATGTCCCCCTCCTCGCTTAAGGATTCTGCCAGACAGGCTTCTTGCCGATATACGGCAATTCCGTGGCAGCATTAAGGAACGTGAATGCGTCACGGACACGCAAAATGGTAATTATTGGGGGAATCCCGCCGAATGACCGATTTCTCCAGACGATCCCTCGCCGCGACCCGGGCGCTGCGCGACCTCTTTCCAGAAACGCCCCTGCAGCGGAACGAACACCTTTCGCAGCGCTACGATGCCGAAATCTGGCTGAAGCGCGAAGATCTCACTCCGGTAAGAAGCTACAAGATCCGGGGTGCCTTCACCGCCATGCGCAAGGTGCTGGATCAGACACCGGATCGCCGCAGTTTCGTCTGCGCCAGCGCCGGGAATCATGCGCAGGGCGTGGCCTTCGCCTGCCGTCACTTCGGCGTTCAGGGCACGATCTTCATGCCCGTCACCACCCCCCAGCAGAAAATCGACAAGACCCGCGCCTTCGGGGGCGACAATGTCCAGATCGTTCTGACGGGTGACTATTTCGACCAGACCCTCGCCGCCGCGCAGGCCTTCTGCACCGAACAGGGCGCGCATTTCCTGTCGCCCTTCGACGATCCCGATGTCATCCTCGGCCAATCCTCCGTGGGGGTCGAGATGCTGGAACAACTCGGCCGCGCCCCGGATCTGGTGATCCTGCCGGTGGGCGGCGGCGGCCTTGCCTCCGGTGTCACCGCCTATCTGCGCGAGGCCGCGCCCGCCACCGACTACCGTTTCGTCGAGCCGCTGGGCGGGGCCAGCCTGATGGCCGCCCTGCAGGCCGGGCAGCCCGCGAAACTGCCCCGCGTCAACAGCTTTGTCGATGGCGCGGCGGTGGCGCGGCTGGGCGATGTCACCTATGGGCATCTGCACTGGATCGACGTGTCCAACGTCTTTCTCGCCCCCGAAGACCGGATCTGCGTCACCATGCTGGAGATGCTGAACGTCGAAGGCATCGTTCTGGAACCGGCGGGGGCGCTGTCCGTCGATGTCCTTCCCGAACTGGCGGAAGAGATCCGGGGAAAGACGGTGGTCTGCGTCACCTCGGGCGGGAATTTCGATTTCGAACGCCTGCCCGAGGTGAAGGAGCGCGCCCAGCGCTATTCGGGCGTGAAGAAGTATTTCATCCTGCGCATGCCCCAGCGCCCCGGTGCCCTGCGCGAATTCCTTGGCATGCTGGGCCCGGATGACGACATCGCCCGCTTCGAATACCTCAAGAAATCGGCGCGCAACTTCGGCTCGGTCCTGATCGGGATCGAAACCCGCCGGCCCGAGAATTTCCGCGACCTGTTCCGCAAGCTTGACGATGCCGCCTTTGCCTATCGCGACATCACCAACGATGACGTGCTTTCGGAATTCCTGATCTGATCCTGCCGGATGGCCGCGCGCGACTGGCGATACAGATCCGCCAGCACCGCAGGGTGAACCTGCGGCCCCGCCTCGCATCGGCGGCATAGCTCGGCCAACTGTTCAAGGCCAAGCGTCAGCGCGCTGCCCTTCAGGAAATGCAGATCCGCCTCCGACATCGCGCCGTCCGGCTGCCCGGATAGCCGGGTGACCACCTCGTCGCTTTCGGCAAGGAACATCTCCAGCACCTCGTCAAACCCGTCTTCGCCGATCTCGCCCCGCAAGGCGGCCAGCCTTTCCCCGTTCACCAGCATCCCGGATCTCCCATCTCCGCGCCCCCGGCAGAGAGACTCGCGCCGCATGGTGAAAAAGGGGTGAAGCGGCACCGCGGAAATACATCCAATCCAAGACTTTGACCCGACGTTAATCCCTGCGGGCCTAGTCTGCGGGATGGAAAAGGCAGGGGGGATCTTGTGCAGGGCGCGGATCGGGCAAGGCGCATCTTGGTGGCCGATGACAGCGCGGCGCAGCGGCAGATGCTGTCGCTGCAACTGATGCGCTGGGGCTATGATGTCGCGGTGGCCGCCTCAGGGCATGAGGCGGTTGAAATGGCCCGCGCGCGGGAATTCGACATCGTCCTCAGCGATTGGGTCATGCCCGGCATGTCGGGGCTGGACCTGTGCCGCGCCTTCCGGGCGATTCCGCGCGATTCCTATGGCTATTTCGTGCTGATCAGCGCCAAGTCGGGCAAATCGGCCGTTGCCGACGGGCTGGAAAGCGGGGCCGACGATTTCCTTACCAAACCGATCGACGCCGCCGAATTGCAGGCCCGCCTGCATGCCGGCGAACGCATCCTGCGGATGCAGGCCGAACTGCGCCAGCGCAACCACGATCTGCAACGCCTCTATTCCGCGCTGGAGCGTGACCTGGTCGAGGCGCGCCGTCTGCAACTGTCACTGGTTCCCGATGCCGTGGTTCCCCTGCCGGGGGCCGAGGCGACCTTTCTGATGCAGCCCTCGGGCCATCTTGGCGGTGATCTGGTCGGCTGGTTTCCGCTGGCCGAAGGCCGGATCGCGCTGTTCTCGGTCGATGTCTCGGGGCATGGCGTGGCCTCCGCGCTGATGGCCGCGCGGATCGCGGCGCTGCTCTCGCCCCATGCGCGCGATCAGAACGTGGCCTTCCACGAAGGCCGTCCCCTCGCGGCCGAGGCGGTGGTGCAGCGCCTCAACCGCCTGCTCTGCGCCGATCAGCAGGGCGATCTCTATCTCACGATGCTTTATGCCGACATCTGCCTTGGCAGCGGCTCCGCCCGCATCGTGCAGGCGGGGCATCCCCATCCGCTGCTCCTGTCGCCCGGTGCCGCGCCGCGCCCGCTGGGTGATGGCGGCTTTCCCGTCGGCCTTGTTCCGGATGCCAGCTATGAGCCCCTCCCCCTGCATCTGCGCCCGGGCGACCGGCTGGTGATTCCCTCGGATGGCATCACCGAATGCCCGGGCCCGGATGGCGATCTGGGGCAGGATGGGCTTTGTGCCCTGCTGCAGGGGCAGGGCCGCCTGCGCGGCCTTGCCTTGCGCGATGCCATTCTGTCGGGCCTTGCCGCCCATGCCGGCAGCGCCGACTTCCCCGATGACATGTCCGCCGTGATCCTTGATTACCGCGGCCCGGACTGACGCCCCCCCCGCCCCGCGGCCCCCAGCGCCCGCGCCAGCATGGCGCGATCCCCGGGATTGCCCAGCAGTTCCAGCCCCGCCTCCACCGGCATCCACACGGCCTGATGCCCCGCCTCCGATGGCGGGCCAAGCCGCCGCACGGGCCGCGCCAGATAGACGGAACACAGCTTTTCCGCCCACATGTCGTATTCCGGCATATAGGTGAACCGTCGAAACGCCCCCAGCCGCCGGTCGATCGCGATGCGCCAGCCGGTCTCTTCGAACACCTCGCGATGCAGCGCCGCCACCGGATGTTCGCCCGGGTCGATCCCGCCCCCCGGCAACTGGTATTCCGGCACCGGCTCCGCCTGATGCGTGGCCAGCAGGTCGCCCCCATCCAGCAGGATCGCATAGACCCCCGGCCTGCGCCTGTAGCGTTGACCTTGCCGCAGCGGCTCCCCATATCGACGGATCATCTTCTGGCCTCACGGTTGCCCAAGGCATATTGGCGCGCTATTCGGGTCAGGCACAATCAGGAAACCCCATGACCATCGGCTCTCAACTCGCCTGGGACGATACCGTCCTGCCCTTTCAGCTTGATCGCTCCGATATCCGCGGCCGCGTGGCGCGGCTGGATGGCGTGCTGGATCAGGTGCTGAAGCAGCATGCCTATCCCCCGCAGATCGAGGCGCTGGTGGCCGAGGCCGCGCTTCTGACGGCGCTGATCGGCCAGACGATCAAGCTGCGCTGGAAACTGTCGCTGCAGGTGCGCGGCAACGGCCCGGCCCGGCTGATCGCCACCGATTACTACGGCCCCAGCGAAGATGGCCAAAGCGCCCGCATCCGCGCCTATGCCAGCTTCGACAAGGACAGGCTCGATCCTGCGGCGACGCCCTTCTCGCAGATCGGCGAAGGCTATTTTGCCATCCTGATCGACCAGGGTCAGGGCATGGTTCCCTATCAGGGCATCACCCCCATCGCGGGCGGGTCGCTGTCGGCCTGCGCCGAAACCTATTTCGCGCAGTCCGAACAGTTGCCCACCCGCTTTGCCGTCACCTATGGCCGCAGCCAGCAGCCGGGCGCCGCGCTGCACTGGCGCGCGGGCGGTGTGATGCTGCAGCACATGCCCAAGGCATCGCCTTTCGTGGCTCAGGGCGAAGGCACCGGCGAAGGCGGCCTGCTCACCCATTCCGATATCCTCTCGGGGGATGAGGGCGAAAACTGGAACCGCGCCAATCTTCTGCTCGACACGGTCGAGGAGATGGAGCTGATCGGCCCCTCGGTGCAGCCCACCGATCTGCTCATCCGCCTGTTCCACGAAGAAGGCCCCCGCGTTTTCGATGCCCAGCCGGTGCGTTTCGGCTGTTCCTGCTCGGAAGAGAAGGTCCGCAATTCGTTGTCGATCTACTCGGCCAAGGACATTGCCCATATGACCACCCCCGAAGGGATCGTCACCGCCGATTGCCAGTTCTGCGGCGCGCATTACGAACTCGATCCCGCAACCGTGGGGTTCGAGGCGGAAAAATCCCCGGATGCCTGACATCGAAGAGACGCTGCGCAAGGCCCTTCTCCGCCCGGCGCGGCCCTCTTCGGATTTCGACCTCAATCCCGCGATCACCCTGCCGCCGGGCCGCCTTCTGCGCCCGGCGGCGGTTCTTCTGGCAGTCTGGCCCCGCCCCGATGGCGCGCGGCTGATCCTTACGAAACGCGCCTCGCACCTGAAGCACCATCCCGGCCAGATCGCCCTGCCCGGCGGCAAGGTCGATGAAACCGATGACGGCGTCATCGCCACCGCCCTGCGCGAAAGCCACGAAGAGGTGGGTCTTCCCCCCGAACTTGTCGATATCGCGGGCACCTTGCCGCCGCATGAAACCGTGACCGGCTTCACCGTGACGCCCGTCCTTGGCTTCGTGCGCGGCGATTTCACCCCCCGCCCCGAAGCGGGCGAGGTGGAAGAGGTCTTCACCGTTCCCCTGTCGCATCTGCTGCTGCCCGACCGGTTCGGCATCGAACGCCGCCGCTGGCGCAACGAATGGCGGCGCTATTATGCCATTCCCTACGGCCCCTATTACATATGGGGGGCCACCGCCCGCATCCTGCGGGGGCTGGCTGACAGGGTGCAGGGATGATCCTTTCAGGCGATTGGTTGCAGGACAGCGCCGCGCAGGCCGTTTGCGCCGCGCTGGTGGCGGGCGGGCATCAGGCGCTGTTCGTCGGCGGCTGCGTGCGCAACGCGCTTCTCGCCATGCCCATCGGCGATATCGACATCGCCACCGATGCCACCCCCGACCGGGTGATCGACCTTGCCCGCGCCGCCGGCCTGAAACCCGTTCCCACTGGCATCGACCATGGCACCGTCACCATCGTCGCCGAAGCTCGCCCGCACGAAGTCACAACGTTCCGCCGCGATGTGGAAACCTTCGGCCGCCACGCCACCGTCGCCTTCTCCACAAGGATCGAGGAAGACGCCGCCCGCCGCGACTTCACGATGAACGCCCTTTACGCCCGCCCCGATGGCACGGTCGTCGATCCGCTGGGCGGCCTGCCCGACCTGCGCGCGCGCCATGTCCGCTTTGTCGGCGATCCGGAAAGCCGCATCCGCGAGGATTACCTTCGCATCCTGCGTTTCTTCCGCTTCACCGCCTGGTATGGCGACCCCGCGCTTGGCATGGATGCCGAGGGCCTCGCCGCCTGTGCCGCCGGGATCGACGGTCTCTCGGGCCTCTCCAAGGAACGCATCGGGGCCGAGGTGCGGAAACTCCTCGCCGCCGCCGATCCCGCCCCCGCCGTGGCCAGCATGGCCGCGACCGGCATCCTGACGGCGATCCTGCCGGGGGCCGATCCGCGCGCCCTCGCGCCGCTGATCCATCTGGAACTGGACGCCGCCCCCGATTGGCTGCGCCGCCTCGCGGCGCTGGGCGGAGCAGAGCCGACAGACCATCTTCGCCTGTCCCGCGCCGAATCCCGCGATCTGGCCGCCCTGCGCATGGCCGTTGAAAGCACCGATACACCCCGCGTCCTTGGCTGGCGGCTCGGGGCGCGACGCGGTTCCGACGCGGTCCTCCTGCGCGCCTGCCTTCTGGAACAACCCATCCCCCCACAGGCGATGGCCGATGTCGCCCATGGTGCCACCGCCCGCTTTCCCGTCACCGCCGCCGATCTGCCCGGCCTCATCGGCCCCGCGCTGGGGCAGGAACTCAAGCGGCTGGAAAAGGCATGGCTCGCCTCCGATCTGCGCCTCACCCGCTCACAACTCCTTGGCTGACGCGGCCTGACGGTTTCCCTCCCTGCCGTTCCGGGCTATATCAGGGCCCAACGCGCAAGAGGCTTCACCCGTGTTCCGCTTTTTCGAAGGCCTCGTCGACCCCTACGGTCCCTACGAGCAAACCGATACGCCGCCCCGGCGGCTCTGGCCTTTTCTGAAAGACTATATCCGCCCCTTCCGGATGGTCTTTTCGGTGACGGCTGTCCTGTCGGTGATCACCGCCTTCGCCGATGTGGCGCTGATCTGGTATGTCGGACGGCTGGTCGATCTGCTGGCCGAGAATGGCCCGCAACAGGCCTGGGCGCTCCATGGCACGGAAATGATCGCCGTCGCGCTGGCCGTGCTGATCCTGCGGCCTGTCCTCCTCGTGGCCAATGTCGCGCTGCTGCACAATGCCATCCTGCCCAATTTCGGCACCATGATCCGCTGGCGCGCGCATGCCCATGTCATCCGCCAACCCGTCGGCTGGTTCGAGTCCGATTTCGCGGGCCGCATCGCCAACCGCATCATGCAGACACCCCCCGCCGCGGGCGACGCCGTGTTTCAAACCTTCGACGCGGTCGCCTTCGCATCCGTCACCGTGGTGGGCGCGGGCATCATGCTGGCCGATGCCGACCCGCGCCTTCTGCTGCCGCTGATCCTGTGGTTCGCGCTCTATGCCCTGCTGGTGCGCTGGACGGTCCGCCACGCGGGCCCGGCATCCAAGGCCAGCTCCGACGCCCGCTCTGCCGTGACTGGCCGGGTGGTGGATGCCTATACCAACATCCACTCGGTCAAGCTCTTCGCCCATGACGCCCGCGAACTGGATTACGCGAAAGAGTCGATCGAACACGCCCGCAAGACCTTTCAGGCCGAAATGCGGATCATCACCAAGATGGATCTGGCGCTGACGGTCCTGAACGGCTTCCTGATCGTGGCCATCACCGGCTGGGCGATCCTTCTATGGTATCAGGGCGCGGCCACCATCGGCACCGTCGCCGCCGCCACCACCCTTGTCCTGCGGCTGAACAACATGACCTACTGGATCATGTGGGCCTTCTCCTCGCTCGTGCAGGCGCTGGGCGTGGTGCAGGAAGGGATGGAAACCATCACCCATCCCATCGGGCTGGTCGATGCGCCGCAGGCGCGGCCCCTCGCCTTCCGCGAAGGCCGGATCGAACTCGATGGCATCGCGCATCACTACGGGCGCGGCACGGGCGGCTTGCAGGGCATCACCCTCGCCATCCATCCGGGCGAAAAGATCGGTGTCGTGGGCCGCTCCGGCGCTGGGAAATCCACCCTCGTGAAACTGATGCTGCGCTTCTACGATTGCGAACAGGGCCGCATCCTGATCGACGGTCAGGATATCGCCCATGTCACCCAATCCAGCCTGCGCCAGCAGATCGGCATGGTGCAGCAGGATAGCTCCCTCCTCCACCGCTCCGTCCGCGACAACATCCTCTATGGTCGCCCCGACGCGACGGAAGACGAAATGATCGCCGCCGCCAAACGGGCCGAGGCGCATGATTTCATCCTGACGCTGGAAGATCCGCAGGGGCGGCAGGGCTATGACGCCCATGTCGGCGAACGCGGCGTAAAGCTTTCGGGCGGTCAGCGGCAGCGCGTGGCGCTGGCCCGCGTCATCCTCAAGGATGCCCCCATCCTGATCCTGGATGAGGCGACATCGGCGCTGGACAGCGAGGCCGAGGCCGCCATTCAGGACGCGCTTTACGGCGTCATGCAGGGCAAGACCGTCATCGCCATCGCGCACCGCCTCTCCACCATCGCCGCGATGGACCGGATCATCGTGCTGGAAGATGGCCGCATCGCCGAACAGGGCACCCATGCCCAACTCCTCGCGCAAGGCGGGCTTTATTCCCGCTTCTGGGCGCGGCAATCCGGCGGTTTCATCGGATTGGAAGAAGAGGCCACCGAATGAACCTTGCCCGCACCCTCGGCAACGCGATTGATGCCTTCCGCCCCGCCGATGCCCCGCCGCCCGAGAAGCTGGGCAAGTTCTTTCTCTGGTCCCTGTCCGGCTCCTGGCCCGCGCTTACCGTCGCGGGGATCCTCTCCTCGCTGGCGGGGGTGACAGAGGTCGTCTCTGCCCTCATCCTCGGCTGGGTGATCGACGCGGCGCTGGCCTCTGGTCCTGCGAACTTTCTGTCGGATCACTGGCCGCTGATCGCCACCTTCGTTCTGTTCTACATGGTCCTCCGCCCACTTGCCTTTGGCGTCTCGGCGGCGTCGAACTCCATCGTCATCGGCCCGAATGTTCTGCCGCTGGTGCTGTCACGCCTGCACCGCTGGACGCTGGGCCAAGCCGTCACCTTCTTCGACAACGATTTCGCAGGCCGCATCGCCACCAAACAGATGCAGGCCGCCCGCGCCGTCACGGATGTGGCGACCGAGGTGATCAACACCGTCTGCTTCGCCCTTGCCTCCGTCATCGGATCGGTCGTCTTCCTGATCGCCATCGACAACCGCATCGCGCTGGCGCTGGCTGTCTGGCTGGTCGCCTATGTCCTGCTGATCCGCTTCTTCATGCCCCGCGTGCGTGTCAACTCCGCCGCCCGCGCCGCGTCCCGCGCAATGGTCTCGGGGCAGGTCGTCGACACCATCACCAACATCAAAACCGTCAAGCTCTTCGCCCATGCCGCGTTCGAGGACAAGGTCGCCCTCCGCTCCATGGAAGTCTTCCGCGAAAAATCCCTCGAATTCGGCGTCATCTCCACATGGTTCCGCTTCTCGCTGATGACACTGGCGGGCGTGCTGCCCATCCTCCTCATCGGCGGCGCGGTCCTTCTCTGGATGCAGGGGGCCTCCACCGCGGGCGACATCGCCGCCTCCGGCGCCATCGCCATGCGCATCGCCCAGATGTCGGGCTGGGTCAGCTTCACCCTCATGTCCATCTACACCTCGGTGGGCGAGGTCGAGGATGGCATGAAGACCCTCGCCATACCCCATGCCCTCGCCGATGCGCCCGATGCCCACGAACTCCCCCCGATCAAAGGGGAAATCACCTTCGATCACGCCACCTTCGCCTATGGCCGCCAGCGCGGCGGTGTCCGCGATATCGTGCTGACGATCCGCGCGGGCGAGAAACTGGGCATCGTCGGCGCCTCCGGCGCGGGGAAATCCTCGCTCGTCTCGCTCTTGCTGCGGCTCTATGACACCGAATCCGGCCATGTTCGGGTCGATGGCCAGGATGTCCGCTCCCTTACGCAGGAATCCCTGCGCCGCCAGATCGGGATGGTCACGCAGGAAACCGCGATGTTCAACCGCTCTGCCCGTGACAACATCGCCTATGGCAAGCCCGACGCGACGATGGATGAAATCATCGCCGCCGCCCGCGCCGCCGAAGCGCACGACTTCATCATCAATATGGTCGATCACAACGGTCGCAAGGGCTATGACGCCTACCTTGGCGAACGCGGCGTGAAACTGTCGGGCGGCCAGCGCCAGCGCATCGCCCTTGCCCGCGCCTTCCTCAAGGACGCGCCCATCCTCGTGCTGGACGAGGCGACCTCGGCCCTCGATTCCGAAGTGGAGGCCAGCATTCAGGAAGCGCTCTCCCGCGTCATGCAGGGCAAGACGGTGCTGGCCATCGCGCACCGCCTCTCCACCATTTCCGCCATGGATCGCATCGTGGTTCTTGACGATGGCCAGATCGTCGAGGAAGGCACCCATGACGCCCTTCTTGCCAAGGGCGGGCTTTATGCGCGCTACTGGAACCGCCAATCCGGCGGCTTCATCGGCACGGATGACGAAAAGGAAGCGGCCGAGTGAAACTGTTGATCGACCGTCTCGGCCACCTTGGCGATGGCATCGCGCAGGGCCCCGAAGGCCCCGTCTATATCCCCGGCATGTTGCCCGGAGAAGAGGTCGAAGGCACCCTGCAAGGCGACCGCCTGCTGGATCCCCGCATCGTCACGCCCTCGGCAGATCGCAAGAAACCCCCGTGCCCCCACGCCCGCACCTGCGGCGGCTGCCTGATGCAACATGCCGCCGATCCTTTCGTCGCGGCCTGGAAAGAGGGCATCGTAAAGGGCGCGCTGGCGGGGCAGGGGCTGAATGCCCCCTTCCGCCCCACCCATACTTCGCCCCCCAATTCCCGTCGCCGCGCCACGCTGGCCGCGCGGAAAACCAAGGGCGGCGCGCTGATCGGCTTTCACGCGCGCGGGTCTGACCTCATCATTCCCGTCCCGAACTGCCATCTCCTCCACCCCGACCTCCTCGCCACCCTCCCCGCGCTGGAATCGCTCACCCGCGCAGGCGGCTCGCGCAGCACCGAACTCGCGCTCACGGTCACGCGCAGCCTTGCCGGCCCCGATGTGGCGGTCACAGGCGGCAAGGATCTGGATGCCACCCTCCGCATGGATCTTGCGCGCATCGCCGAAGCCCACGGCATCGCCCGCCTGACATGGGCCGGTGAAACCGTAGCCCTGCGCACGGCGCCGATGCAGCGCTTTGGCAAGGCGCTGGTCGCCCCTCCGCCCGGCGCCTTCCTGCAGGCCACCCCGCAGGGCGAAGCCGCCCTCCTGCAGGCCGTCACCGATGCCGTCGGGGATGCGAAACGCATCGCCGACCTCTTCGCAGGCTGCGGCACCTTTGCGCTCCCCTTGGCCGAAAAAGCCGAAATCCTCGCCGTCGAGGGCGAACCCGCCATGGTGGCGGCGCTGGAAAAGGGCTGGCGCGGCACGCCGGGGCTGAAGAAGATCACCGCCGAAACCCGCGATCTCTTCCGCCGCCCGCTGGAACCCGATGAATTCAAGGGAATCGACGCCGTGGTGATCGACCCGCCAAGGGCCGGGGCCGAGGCGCAATTCGCCACCCTCGCGCGCAGCGATGTTGCCGTGATCGCCGCCGTCTCCTGCAACCCGGCCACCTTCGCCCGGGATGCGCGGATGCTGGTGCAGGCGGGCTGGCATCTGGATTGGGTGCAGGTGGTGGATCAGTTCCGCTGGTCGGCGCATGTGGAACTGGCCGCCCGCCTGTCACGATGACGAATCCGTGAGCATCCCCTGCAAAAGGCTGGCTATGCAGATCGCCTGAATTCCTCTATGCCCCCGCGCAACAACCGCGAAAAGCGATGGGGCAGGCAAGGCGATGCGATTTGTGAAGGTTTTTCTGTTTCTCTTTCTGGCCCTCGCCGTCACGGCCTGCGGCCCGAAGACCAAATTCCTGAAATACAACGGCCCCGAGGTGACCTCGGTTCAGGTCCACAAGGCCGCCCGCAAGATGTATCTGCTGCATAACGGGCAGGTTCTGGAATCCTATGATGTGGCGCTGGGTTTCGCGCCCGAAGGCCACAAGCAGTTCGAAGGCGATGGCAAGACGCCCGAAGGCACCTATTACATCACCCACCGCAACCCGAATTCGGCCTTCCACCTGTCGCTGGGCATTTCCTACCCCAATGTCCGCGATGTCGAATTCGCCAAGGCGGCGGGCAAGCCGCCGGGGGGCGATATCTTCATCCATGGCGGCCCGCGCCGCCCCGTCGCCCGCCGTGATTGGACGGAAGGCTGCATCGCCGTGACGGATGAAGAGATGGAAGTGATCTATTCCATGGTCAAACCCGGCACCGTGATCCACGTCCTGCCCTGACCTGCGCATGAAAAAAGGGCCGAAAGGCCCTTTTCCTCCTGCGCCGATCCGGCCCTGGCTCAGGTCGCGGGAATAACTCCCATCTGCTGCGTCCCGGTGACCAGCGTCCACCAGATCTTTCCGTTCTGCTCCTGAAACCAGGCAAAGCCCAGATCGGTCGCCGCCGGATCCAGAACCACACCGCGCATGTCGGGCGATTCCATCCAGGTGGCCAGCGTTTCCAGCTCTGTCTCGAAGGTTTCCGAAATCAGTTCGCCCAGCAACTTGCCCTGATATCCCACCCGGCGCACCCGCTCCAGCGGCGAGGATCCGTCGGATCCGAAATGCCACGGCCGGTTCTGCACAGACATGTCGCGCGAATGCGTCGCCGCGGCGGCGTTCAATTGCGCGTTCAACGTAAGCGGCCGCATCCCCCGTGCCGACCGCAGCGCATTGACCGAATCCAGCAACCGATACTCGATCGTGCCCGCGCCCTGCGCCTGAATGTTATAGACCTGCGGCAGCGGCTTGCCGTCCGGGCCCAGCTTCGGCCCCGCGCCCATGCTGGGCATGCAGGCCGACAGCAGGGCCGAGGCTCCGGCCATCATCAGCATCACTCGTCTGTTCATTTCCCGTCAGCCCCCAAGGCGCAACCGCGCCGGTCCATCGCCCTGCTGTCTAGCGAAACCGCCCCGACAGTTCAAATCCATCTCGCGGCGCGCGCCCAAAACCGCAACCCTTCGCCGATTGACATGTCTTTGATTTGCCGAAAGCCGCGAAAAACGCTATCAGCCAACGAAAAGGTGCGCCATCGCGCCCAGACCGCAAGAGGCAAGCAGAGAATGAATTCCGACAGCAAGATCAGGCTGAATCGCCGCCACTTCGTCGCCGGTGCCGCAGTGGCGCTGGGCGCCGGGGCCGTGCCCGCCTTCGGCATGGAGGGCTCCACCGAAATGCTGCCCGGCGCCTCCAGCTCCGTGCGCAACAACGCCTCCAGCTTCCGCATGCTGGATTGGCAGTCCTACTTCGACAACACCCGCAAGGGCGCGATCCTTGTCGATCTCACCTCGCGCGCGCTGCACTTCTGGTCGGAAGACCAGTCGATCTATCGCCTATACCCCACCTCCGTCCCGCTGTCCGAGGATCTTACCCGCCGCGGCCGCACGGAGGTCGTGCAAAAGGTCGTGGCCCCGTCCTGGCGGCCCACACCGGCGATGCGCGAAAGAAATCCCGAATGGCCCGAGGTCGTCGAAGGCGGCGCACCCGACAACCCCCTGGGAACGCATGCGCTTTACCTGTCCTGGACCTATTACCGCATCCACGGCACCCATGACACGCGCAAGATCGGCCGTCGATCTTCGAACGGTTGCGTCGGCCTTTACAACGAACATATCCAGGAATTGTTCGGTATGGCGCAAGTCGGTACGCAGGTGTTGCTAATTTGACGAAAAGCGCCGGAACCGAGGGTTTCGCAAAAGCAGCAAGTTGCATTCTGTGAAGGTTGCTGCTTAACAGAAATCACGAGGAATATCTTGGGTGCATGCCGTCGCCTCTGCAACATTCGGCGTCATGCGATAACTGGAGGTTACTATGAAGAAACTTGCGCTCGCTGCCGCTCTGACGGTTGCCGCCTCGACCGCCTTCGCCGGCGGCATGGCCGAACCGGTGATGGAGCCGGAAGTTGTGGAAGCGAACACCTCGTCGTCCGCTGGCGGCATCGTTGTTCCGCTGCTGCTCCTGCTGGTCATCGCGGCTGCTGCCTCGAACTGATCTGTCGGATCACGACACAGGAAAGGGTCGGTGGGTTTCCCGCCGACCCTTTTCCTTTGTCCCCACCCCCTGATGCGAAACCGGCCGCGCCTTAGCGCAGCCAGCCCGTCAGGTTCTCTTCGATCACCGCCACCAGCGCCTCGATATGCGCCGCATCGTCGTTCAGGCAGGGAATATAGGTGAACACCTCGCCCCCCTCATGCTCGAACGCCTCGCGGATTTCGCCATTGATCTCTTCCAGCGTCTCGATGCAATCCGCCGAAAACGCGGGCGCGATCACCGCGATCTTCTTCTTCCCCTGCTTGGCCAGTTCGGCCACATGCTCCACCGTATAGGGGCGCAGCCATTCCTCGGGGCCAAAGACGGATTGGAAGGTCGTGTCGATCGACCCCTTCTCCCAACCCAGCCGTTCCCGCAACAGGCGCGAGGTCTTGGCGCATTGGCAATGATAGGGGTCACCCGACATCAGATACCGCTTCGGCATCCCGTGATAGGACGCGACAAGGACATCCGGCTTATGATCCAGCGCCGCATAGGCCCGTTCCACCGATTGCGCCAAGGCCTCGATATAGGCGGGATGTTCGAAATATTCCGGCACCGTCCGCACCGCGGGCTGGCGCTTTTCCTTCATCATCGCGCGAAAGAACTGATCATTCGCCGTGGCCGAAGTGGCCCCCGCGTAATGCGGATACAGCGGGAAGAACAGCACCTTCTCGCACCCGGCCTCGACCATGGCCCGCACCTTCGACTCGGTCGATGGATTGCCATAGCGCATGCAGAAATCCACCATCACCTCATCGCCATGCTGCCCGGCCAGCGCCTCGGCGATCTTGCGGGTCTGGTCCTTGGTGATCGTCATCAGCGGGCTTTCGCCCTTTTCGTGATTCCAGATCAGCTTGTAATTCGCCCCCGATGAGAAGGGCCGCTTCGACAGGATCACAAGCTGCAAAAGAGGCTGCCAGATCCAGGCCGAATAGTCGATCACCCGCTTGTCCGACAGGAATTCGTTCAGATAGCGCCGCATCGACCAATAGTCGTAATTGTCCGGCGTGCCCAGATTGGCCAGCAGAACCCCGATCTTCGCCCGGCGCACCGGCGGATGGTCGGCGGGGGCATGGGCAAGACGGCCCTCGCCGGGCGCGATCATCCCCTGCGCCGCCCCGTCCGTCGCGGCACCCGTGGTCATGGCCTTGGAATCCAGCATGACGGTTCCCTTGAAATCACAGCATCAGCGCCGGGACATATAGGCTTATACGGTCGGGTCAACCGTTCGGGTCAGTGTCACGAAGCCGCAATTCATCGGTTTGCAGCGCATCGGCAAGGCGGCGCGCCGCCGAACCGGGGCGCAGCGGCTTTTGCTGGCTGTCATCCGGGGCCCATCCCGTCAGGCAGATGATCTCGAACTGGGTCGAAACGCGCCCATCGGGCAGCCCGTGATGCCGCGCATAAAGCGCGGCCGCGCGGGCCATTACCGCCCGCCGCGTGGGCCGCCGCAGCCGCGCCGCCAGCGCGTTGCCCTCGCCCATCAGACGCAGATCCCGGCAAAGCTGCCAGAAATCGGCATAAGTCGCCGTTTTCGTGAAACTGTCCGCCACCGGCAGGGCAAACCCCGCCCGTTGCAGCAACGCTCCCAGATCGCGGATCTCGGCCATGGGCAGCACGCGCGGCGACAGGCCGCCCGTCACCTCGGCCTCGGCCTCGGCCAGACAGGCGCGCAATCCGGCCAATGTCTGGCCGCCGAACAGAAACCCCAGAAACAGCCCATCCGCCCGCAGCGCGCGGCGGCTCTGCACCAGTTGCCCCACTGGATCATTCGCCCAATGCAGGCCCAGCGCATGGATCACCAGATCGTGACCGCCCGGTTGCAGATCCAGCACCTCGTCATCCGGCACGATCCGCGCGCCGGGAAGGGCCCAGCACTCTGGAAAAGCCGTCACAATGGCCACATCCGTAAAGGCCCTGTTAACCTCGATCAGTCTTTCCTGCACCTCAAGCGCGACTTCCCGATGCAGGAACAGCGCATCGCCCCGCGCGCGGGCGCGGTTGCGGATCAGGGCGGGGCGGTCGGTCAGGATCGGGGGCGTCTGCATGGCGCGGACCATGGGCAAGCGAGGTGTGGAATGCAAGCATTGCTCCGGCTGATCTATCCGCCGCAATGCCTGTCTTGCAGGGATGCGGTGGATGCCGATTTCGGCCTCTGCCCCGCCTGCTGGCGTGATACGCCTTTCATTACCGGGCTGATCTGCGATGGCTGCGGCACCCCCCTCCCCGGCGAAGAGACCGCCGCCGTTCATTGCGACGATTGCCTTACCCTTGCCCGACCCTGGGATCAGGGACGCGCGGCGCTGCTCTATCGCGACAAGGGCCGCTCCTTCGTGCTGTCGCTCAAGCATGGGGATCGCGGCGATCTCGCCCTGCCTGCGGCGCGCTGGATGCACCGCGCCAGCGCGCCGATCCTGCGCCCCGGCATGATCGTGGCCCCCGTCCCGCTGCACTGGCTGCGCCTGCTTCGGCGGCGCTACAACCAGTCGGCCCTGCTCTCGGCCGCCTTCGCCCGCCTTGCCAGGCTCGACCATGTCCCCGATCTTCTGCTGCGCTCCCGCCGCACCCCCACGCAGGATGGCCGTGATCGCGATGGCCGCTACCGCAATGTCACCGGGGCGATTCGCCCCAACCCGCGCCACGCCGCCCGGATCGCCGGGCATGAGGTGCTGTTGATCGACGATGTGATGACCAGCGGCGCCACCCTCGCCGCCGCGACAGAGGCCTGCCTTGCGGCAGGCGCAACGCGGGTATCCGTCTCGGTGCTGGCCCGCGTTGCGAAGGATGCCTAAATCCCTATAGTTCCGCGCAACAGCGCCAAGGATGCATCCCGTGAAACCCGTCGAAATCTACACCACCCCGATCTGCCCCTATTGCCACGCCGCCAAGCGGCTGCTTTCGAAAAAGGGCGTCCCCTTCACCGAAATCGACGTCAGCCGCGATCCTGCCTTGCGTGAAAAGATGACATCCCGCGCCGGGGGCCGCCGCACTGTGCCGCAGATCTTCATCGGCGGCATCCATGTCGGCGGCTGCGACGATATCCACGCCCTCGATCACGCCGGCAAACTCGATCCGATGCTCGCCTGATGCGCGCGGGTCTGGTCCAGCTTACGGTTTCGGATGATCCGGCGGAAAACCTGCCGGAAACACTGGCCCTTGTCCGCGCCGCCGTGGCGGGCGGGGCGGGCTTCGTGCTGACGCCGGAATGCACCAATGCGCTGTCCTCGAACCGCGCCCGCCAGCGGGCGCTGCTCCGGCATGAGGATCACGATCCGACCCTCGCCGCCCTGCGCGATGCGGCGGCCGGGGCCGGGATCTGGCTTATGGCGGGCTCTCTCGGCCTGCTGACCGAGGATGCCGATGGCCGCTTTGCCAACCGCTCCTTCCTGATCGGCCCCGATGGTGCTATCGCCGCCCGCTACGACAAGATCCACATGTTCGATGTGAACGTCTCGGAAACCGAGGTGTATCGCGAATCCTCGGCCTATCGCCCCGGCACAAGGGCCGTTCTTGCGGATACCCCTTTCGGCCGCATCGGCATAACCGTCTGCTACGACCTGCGCTTTCCCCATCTCTACCGCCGCCTTGCCAAGGCCGGGGCCGAAATCCTGACGGTGCCCGCCGCCTTCAACCACATCACCGGCGCCGCGCATTGGGAAACCCTGCTCCGCGCCCGCGCCATCGAAACCGGCTGCTACGTCCTCGCCCCCGCCCAGACCGGCTTCCACCCGGAAAAGGAAGGCAAGGGCCGCCGCACCCATGGCCACAGCCTCGCCATCGCGCCCTGGGGTGAGATTCTGTCGGACGCAGGAACAGAACCGGGCGTCACCTTCGCCGATCTCGATCTGGCCGAGGTCGCCCGCGCCCGTGATCGCATCCCCTCGCTCTCGCATGACCGCGATTTCACGGGCCCCGATCCATGACCCCGCGCGCGCCCGACGAAAAGACCGAAGACATCGCCGTCGCCCTGTTCGGCGAATTGTTCATGACGGATCAGCTCGCCCGCAACCGCATCTCCAAGGTCCTGCCCAAGGGGATGGAACTGTCGCATTTCGGCGTGCTGAACCACCTCGCCCGGGTGAATGACGAACGCACCCCCGCCCAACTCGCCCGCGCCTTCCACGTCACGCGCGGGGCGATGACCAACACGCTCACCCGGCTGGAATGGGCAGGCCACATCCACATCCGCCCCGATTGGGACGATGCCCGCCGCAAGTTCGTGGCGATCAGCCCGGCTGGCCGTTCGGCCCGCGATGCCGCCGTGCAGGCCGTCGCGCCGCTGATCGCCGAAGTGGTGCAGGCGCTGGGCGCGGATCGCGTCCGCGCGGTGCTGCCGGTGCTGCGCGAAATGCGGACGCGGCTGGAAGGCGAAGGCTAGGGCGGGTCGAACCCGAAGCAGCCAACCCCGTCCCGGGCCTGACCCGGGACCGCACGAGACACCATCCCAAAAGGCCCCGGGTCAAGCCCGGGGCGCGGGGTTGCCCCAGAGTATGGCGGGGTTCACCCCGCCACCCCAAACGAACCCCGCCCTACACATTCGCGCCATCCCCCCCTACACTCCCCCCATGCGCCTGCCCAACATCCCCACCATCCTCAAGGATCTCTGGACGCTCTCCGATGAGCGCGAGCTTGATCTCATCGCCGCGGGCATCGCCTTCTACGGCTTCCTCGCCCTCTTTCCCGCCGCCGCCGCCGTCATCGCCATCTGGGGCAGCTTCGCCGATGCCACCCTCATCCGGGAAGAGCTTGAACTCGCCCGCGACTACCTCCCCCCCGATGCCTGGACCCTGATCTCCAACCAGATCGAGGCGCTGCTTGCCGTGCAATCCGGCCTTGGCCTTGCCACCTTCATCTCGCTCTTCCTCGCCCTCTGGACGGCGCGCGCCTCGGTCGCGGCGCTGATGCGGGGCCTCAATGCCATTCATGGCCTGCCCAACCGCGCCGGGCACTGGCACCACCTGCGCGCGCTGCTGCTCACCTTCGTCATGGTGGGCCTCGCCATCGCCGCGCTCATGGCCGCCGTCGTGGGCCCGCTCATCCTGTCCTTCTTCCCGTTGGGGGCCTTCGCCACCATCGCGCTGGAAGGTGTCCAACTCCTCGTCAGCCTGCTGATCGTCGTCCTTGGCGTGGCGCTGATCTATCGCCTCGGCCTGAACCGCCAGATCAACCACCCGCTCTTCACGCGCGGCATCCTTGTGGCGGTCCTCATCTGGATCGCCGCCTCGCGCGGGCTGGTCATCTACCTGGCCAATTTCGACACCTACAACCGCATCTACGGCTCCATCGGGGCGGTGGCGGCGCTGCTCGTCTGGCTTTACCTGTCGGGCTACGCGATCCTGCTTGGCGCGGCGGTCGATGCCTCGCGCGCCAAGCGCGGGCTCACCTAGTAATCCTTTTCGAAAAAGATCCCCAAGCCTGCCCCGCCTTCCGATCCGGTGCTGCCCCGCACCGTCAGGGACTCGCTCAGATCAAGGTTCAGGTTGATCTGGCTTTGCCCCCGGTCATCCACCTCCACCTCGGAATACAGGTTCTCGGTCAGGTATTTCCCCGCCCGCAGCGTGGCCCCGCCATTCGCGCCTGTCTGCACATCCAGATCATCCAGACCAAAGCCCTGCCGCAGCCGCCCTACGATGCCCACGCCGCCCTTCCCGGCCAGCGTTGCCACCGCATTGGCAAGCTGCGCCGCCTGCAGCGCGGACAGCGTCTCGATCCCGCGCCCGAACAGCAGCCGTGACAGCACCTCTTCCTCGGGCAGTTCCGGGCTCGAACGAAAGCTTACCACCGGTTCCGTCGCCGGCCCGTCGATGCGGATGAAACTGGTGATCCCGTCGCTTTCGTTCGACGCTGCCACCGCCACCGTCGGCACGAAATCCCCCTCCAGCGTCAGCGTCGCCTCGCTCAGATCCAGCCGCTTGCCCAGAATGTCCAGCCGTCCCCGGATCAGGCTGAACGCCCCCGAAGGTACAACCGCCGCCGTCGTGCCACCCAGCCGCAACGCGCCGCCCAGTTCCGCATCCAGCCCCCGGCCCCGCACATAGATCTGCGAAGGCGCGGAAATCAGCAGGTCAATCCCGATGGGTCGCGCCGCGCCGCCGCGGCCCCCGCCGTCCGCATCCAGCAGCCCCGCCCGCGCCCGCGTCGCGCGCACATCGGCGGGTTCGTTCACATGGCGCAGCCCCGCGATATCCGCCGCCCCTCCCAAGCCCGTCGAGGGGATCTGCACCTCCGTATCGGTCAGGGTGATCTGCCCGGCCACCTGCCCGCCGCCCGCCATCGGGCCGCGCAGGGTGATCTCGCCATTCGCCGTGGTCTGGAAGAGTTGAGGATCGCGCAGCACCGCCCCGCGCAGCCCCACCCGCAGATCGGCCGGAAAGGGCGCGGCAAGGCCAAGGCTGCCGCCAATATCCAGCCGCCCGCCACTCGTCAGCGCCGCGCCGCCGGAAATCTGCGCCCGGCTGGCGGACAGATCGGCCGTCACCGTCACATCCTGCAACGCAAAGAACAGAGTCGGGTCCGCGATCCGCCCCCCGGTCAGCCCCATCCGCCCCGAAAGCGACGACAGCGCGAAAGGCCCCCGCAACCCAAGATCGAAACTGACAGGCCCCGAAATCAACTGCCCCGGCAAAAAGGCATTGGCCAGCCCCGCCTGCGCCGCCCCCGCGATGCGCAGATCGCCACCCGATCCATCTCCCCGCAGCAGCCCCGTCACCCGCGCGTCGATGCCCCCCGGCCCCTGTCCGCGCAGGTTCAGATCATAGCCCTGCGCCCCGCCCGTGGCCGTGCCCGCCACCGTCAGCGCACCGGGAAATTCGGGCAGCAGCATTGCCAGATCCGCCAGCCGCGCCGAAACCTCCAGCCGCCGCGCGGCGTTCCCCGTCACGCTCGCCTGCACCTGCGGATTGCGCAACTCGGCCCGGTTCAGCACGCCTTGGCCACCGGCAAGCGACAGATCCACCGTCAGCACCGTCTGACCGCGCAACAGCCGGTCCGCCTCGGCCTGACCGATGGCCAGATCGCGCCCCGTTCCGTCCAGCGTCACCCGCGCGTCCTCGGCCCCGCCCTGATAGCGCAGCGTCCCGTCCAGCGCGCCGCGATAGGCCCCGCCCATGGCCGACAGATCGCTGAAATCCAGCCGCGCGGTCACGTCGCTCGCCCCGGTGCTGATCGTGCCGCGCGCCTCGGCCCGCAGGCTCCGCGCCGTCACGCTCAACTCGCGCAACTCGGTTCCCGTCTCCGTCCGCGCGGCAGACAGGGCGATCCGCGATTGGCCGCGCAACAGCCCGTCCACCTCGGCCTGCGCAATCGCCACATCCGTCCCGGTCAGCGCGGCCTCCATGTCGAAAGCCCCCGAAAGCGGGCTTCCGCTCCCCGAAACCGTCAGCGCCGCCGCCCCCGCCAAGGGCCGCCCCGCCAGCGCCGACAGCCGCGAAAGATCCTCCATCCGCGCCTCGCCCGCCCCCGAAACCGTCAGCGCCGCGTCCAGCCCCGCCACCTGCGCGCGGCCCGTCAGCCCGTAATCGGCCCCCTCCAGCACGATCCGCGGCAGGCGCAGCCCATCGCCCCCCTGCCGCCATGACAGCACCACCTGCCCGGTCACCGCCTGCCCCAGCGCCGCCGCGATCCCCGCATCCTCCGGCACCACGCCCTCGCCCGCGAAATCCAGCGTCGCGCCGAAATGCGCCGCCCCGTCGCGCCGCCAGATCCGCCCCGAACCATCCAGCGCCAGCCGCTCCGCCGCCAGCCCCGCCCGGTCCAGCCCCGTGATCACCACATCGCCCGTCCAGCCCTCGCCCGCCGCCCGGTCATAGGCCAGATCCAGATCAACAGATCGCACCTGCGTCCGCCCCGCCCCCGAAAGCGGCAGCAGCACCGGCGATCCATCCGCCAGCCCGATCCGCCCCGCCACGTCAAAGGCCAGCGGCAGCCCATCCGCCCCCACCGTCGCCGCGCCCTGCAGCGTCAACGCCTGCGCCTCCATCGCAAAGGTCCGCAGCCGCAGCACCCCTTCGGCCGACCGGTCCCCCACCGCCTTCAGCGCAATCCGCTCGCCGAAGAAATCCGCATAATCCGGCATCCACAGCGGGGCGAGGTTCCCCGCCAGATCAACGTCGAAGCCCTGCGCCCCCTCCTCTCCGGCCATCATCTCCACCGTGCCGGCCAGCCGCTCCTCGCCATCCGTCTGCAAGCCCACGGTCGCCACGAAATCCGAAATCGGCGCATCCCCCTGCACCGCCAGCCGCGCCGAAGGCGCCCCCGGTATCCCCAGCAGCGACACTGCGATCCCGCCTGCCTCTTCCTCGGCCAGCAGGTCCAGCGTGAACTGCCCCGTCTCGTTCACAAAACCCGCCGTCAGGTCCAGCCGCCCGGCAGGCCCGCCATCCACCCTCTCCAGCAGCAGTTCCGTCCGCCCCTCGCCACCTGCCAGTTCCGCCGAAGCCTCCAGCCGCCCCTCCAGCGCCTCGCCCAGCACCGCCTCGCCCAGCACGATCCGCTCCGCCGCCAGCCGCCCGATGGAAATCGACACCGGCAGGTCGGGCAGCGCGAACTCCCCCGCCTCGGGCGATGGTGCGCTTTCCTCCGCCTCCGGCACCCGCTCCAGCACGATCTCCCGCGCCGAAAGCTCGGACACATCCACCACCCCACGCAGCAGCGCGGATCGGCTCCAATCCAGCACCACCCCGTCCAGCGTCAGCCAGATCCCGGCATCATCGGCAATCGTCAACCGCTCGATCGTGGCCCGCGCCGACAGCGCCCCCTCGAACCCGGTGATCACCACCGAACGCCCGGCCCCGGAAAGATTGTCCTCCAGCAGCGCGGTCAGATAGCCCCGGTCATCCTCCTGCGCCGCGGCGGCCAGCGGCAGGGAACACAGCGCAAGAACAGGCCATATCCGCATCAGAACGCCTGCCCCAATCCCACATAGATCTGCACCCCGTCCCCCGTGCTGCCGCCCACCGGTGCGGCCACGTCCAGCCGGATGGGGCCGAATCCGGTATCATAGCGCAGGCCAAGGCCCGCCCCCGAATGCCAATCCCCGGCGGTGTCAAAGAAATCCCCCACGTCGATCCGCCCGGCATCGAAAAAGCCCACCACGCCGATGGCATCCGTCACCTTGGCCCGCGCCTCGATCTGGGTGCCGATGAAATGCGTGCCGCCGATCTTGGGCGACAGCAGCCCCCGCGCCACATTCACCCCCAGCGATTGATAGGGCTGCCCCCGCACCGTGCCGCCCCCGCCGCTGTAGAACAGATCGTCGCGTGGCGTGGCCAGCAGGTCCGATCCCGTCACCATGCCCAGTTGCAGCCGCCCCGCCAGAACGAAGCGATCCTCCGCGCCAAGGCCCAGATAGGCCCGCGCATCCAGCGTGCTGCGAATGCCGCTGCCGGTGGTGCCGAACCCGAAGAAGGGCTTCACCTCGGCATCCAGATAATAGCCGGATGTTGCGTCGGTCTTGTCGTCGCGGCGGTCCAGCGTCACCCCGATGGGCAGCGATACGTTGCGGAACAGAAAGTCATCCACAAGGTCGCGGCCATTGGCATATTCGTAATCAATCCCGATCCGCCCGGTCAGGCTGTCGGTGAAGTAATGCGTCAGGCTCAGCCCCACCGTCGCCACATCGGCCTGAAAATCCTCTTCGTCCAGATGGCCGATCTCGGTGGCAAAGCCCAGCGTCGTATCCGGCGTCAGCGTGGCCGGGCGATCCAGCGTCAGGCCCAGCGCATAGTCGATCCCGCTGTTCTGCGCGCCGATATTGGTGATCTCTCCATCCACCCGCAGCCGCTCTGCCCCGCCCATCAGGTTGCGGTGCAGCCAGTATCCCGTCAGCGACAACCCATCCTGACTGGCGATCTCGGCGCCAAGGCTATAGCGGCGCGGCATTTCCTCCACCACCGTAGCGGTGATCGGCAAAAGGTCGGGGGACAGCACCTCGCCCTCGGCCATCGTTACCGATTTGAACACACCCGTCCGGCGCAGGCGGTTCGCCGCGCGGTCCAGCTCTTCGGGCGAAAACACCTCGCCCTCGGGCAGGCCCGCGATCTTGATGATCCGCCGCTCGCGCATCCGCGCCTCGCCCTCCACCGCAAGGGGGCCAAAGCGCAGGCGCGGCCCCGGCTCCAGCGCGATCCGCGCGGCAAGCGTCGCGTCGCGGTGATCGGCGGTCACCGCCTGCCCGGCGATCCCGGCCTTGGCATGGCCCGCGCTGCGCCAGCCCGCCACCCCCGCCGCCGCCGCATCCCGCACCATGCCCGAAAGGGCGGGCTGGCCGATGGCAAAGCCGCGCGGCAATTCCGTTCCCGGCGCAAGGGGGGCCACCCCGGCCTCGGAAAAGCGGAAGGCGGGGCCGGGGTCGATCCGCACCTCGATCACCCCGATCCGCGCCGGCGCATCCAGCGGGGCGATGCCCGCAGCCTCGCGCCCGTCGACGCGGATGCTGATCACCCCGGAATAATGCCCCGCCGCGTAAAGCGCGCCCAGAAGCCGCCCGTAATCCGCCCGCGCCGCGGCGAACAAGTCCTGCGCGTCCTCCTGCCCGTCCTGTTGCGAAGACACCAGCAGCGACGCCCCCTTCAGCGCGGCCAGCAGGTCCTTCCCCGCTCCGGCTGCCTGAAAATCCAACCGGTCCAGCGCCTGCCCCGGCCCGGTCAGCACGACCAGCGCCGCCACCGCCGCAACAACCCGGCGACGGGGCAAAAAACGGGTGAAATGGGCGATCATCTATCCTCCGGGCGCAATGTTAAGACTATTGCAACTCCCCCTCGGCGACGCAATCGCCCTCCGTTCACACTGCTGAAATCCGCCGGATCGCAGGGATAGGCACCGCCGCCGAATCGCGGCGTGCCGGATCCTGCCCGCCAAGGGCGGCCCGTTCCGCCCCCTCGGGACGATGATGTTACCGATGTGCGTTAACCCAGTCGCGCCAGCGCCGTTCCGGCGGCCTTCGCATCCTGTCCCGGTATACCGTGGTGCATACGCCCTGCTGCACTGGCTGTCTGCACCGGCTGTGGCACGGCCATCCGGCCTATTGCGCGGCGATGTCCCGCGCCGGAACCAGCAGCCCCTCGCTTACAAAGGACAGCGCCAGCGCCGCCGCGCCATGCGCCCAAAGCAGATCGCCCCAGGCATGAATCTCGATCGGCGCGCGCGGGCGTCCGGTCTGGATGGCCAGCATCTCCATCTCGGCCAGCGTTTCCTGCGCATAAAGGTAATCATAGCGCATCCGCTCGCCCGAAAGGATGATCAGCGCGGGGTCGAACAGGTTGATGACATTGGACAATCCCACCGCCAGATAGCGCCCCGCGCGGCGAAAGATCGACCGCGCCGCCGTGTTCCCGGCCTTGGCATGGTCATAAAGGCTTTCCAGCAGAACGCTGATCGACTGCCCCTCGCGATGCGTCCAGTTCAGCGCCGTCGTCGCCTCGCGGGCAAGGGCATAGTCGGCGATATAGGCCTCAAGGCAGCCGCGCTGCCCACAGCGGCACAGGGCGCCGTCCAGTTGCACCTTGGTATGGCCCAATTCCATGCAAGTCCTTGTGCGCCCCTGTAAATCCGGTGGTTGATGACATAGCCCATCCCCACCCCATGCTCGATGGTCACCACCGCGAAATCCGCCAATCCGCGCCCTGCGCCGAACCAAAGCTCGGCCAGCGTCACAAGGTTGGCGTCGTTGTCGATCACCACCGGCAACCCCAGCCGCGCCTGCGCCACGGCAGCCAGCGGAACGGCCCGCTCGCTCAGGACAGAGGACCACATCACCATGCCCGGAAACCGATCGACAAAGCCGGGAACCCCGATCCCCACCGCCGAAAGCGCCGCACGCGGCAGCCCTGCCTTGGCGCAGGCACGGTCCAGAAGCGTTTCGATGGCCGACAGGATCTCGGGCATCGACATCGGCCCGGGGCGGCGCGGGATCATCATCGGCGATAAGATTTCCTGCGAAATCAACGATCACCGCCGTATGTTCGCGATCCGACGGCTTCATCCCCGCGACGCCGTGCGCATGGGCCGCACGCCCAGCGAAACCGCCGGGCGGCCGCGCCCCTGATCCCTATCCGCGGCGCGCGACCTCTTCGATCAGCCCCGCCTCGATCTGTTCCTGCGATCGTCGTGACCGAAGCCGGACTCGCCCAGATCCCTGGCCACCTGCACCCGGGGAATCAGCCCCGCCGCGCGCACCTGCTCGAACACCTGCTGGCGCAGCGGGCGCAGAGTATCGGACAGCGGCGGAATCAACGGCCCACACCCCCGCCGCGCCTCCCCCATCTCCTCCGTCGGCCCCTTGACAGCATTTCTTTGGTCCCCGAATAAAAAATCGGCAGAAACTCTGCCATACCTAGGTTAAGCTTCCGTTAGCAGTGCGAAAATTGCTGCGTTGCCGCATGAGATTGCCGTTTTCCCGGGCAGTTCATGTTTCTCTCTCCCGCAAATTTATTTGTAGACAACGAATTATTCAGGCCAGTTTTCGCCCGTGCCGACCAGATCTGTCGGACCGGCCATACGCTGGCCGCATCCATAGGGAGGATAACAATGCGTACCGCAATTCTCGCCGCCGTTCTGGCGGTGACTGGTTTCTCGTCGGCGGCGCTGGCGGAAGGCAAGAAGATCGGCGTGTCCTGGGCGCAGTTCCAGGAAGAGCGCTGGAAGATCGACGAAGCCGCGATGAAGTCTGCCATCGAAGCGGCCGGCAACGAATATGTCTCGGCTGACGCCCAGTCGTCCGCCGAAAAGCAACTCTCGGATATCGATGCGCTGATCGCCCAAGGCGTGGACGCCCTGATCATCAACGCCTGGGACAAGGACGCCATCGGGCCGGCGATCGAAAAAGCCGCCGCCGAAGGGATCCCGGTTGTCGGCTATGACCGCCTGATCGAAGATGACCGCACCTTCTATCTGACCTTCGACAACGTCGGCGTCGGCCGCATCATCGCGACCGAAGTCTTCAAGGTCGCGCCGAAGGGCAACTACGCCATCATCAAGGGCGACCCGGGCGATCCGAACGTCGGCTTCCTGCGCCAGGGCATGGAAGAAGTCATCGGTGCCGCCGTTGCCTCGGGCGATATCGTGATCGTCGGCGAAGCGAACTCCGATGGCTGGAAGCCGGAGAACGCCCAGAAGAACATGGAACAGATCCTCACCGCCAACAACAACGCCGTTGACGCCGTTCTGTCGCAGAACGACGGCATGGCCGGTGGTGCCGCTGCCGCTCTGGCCGCGCAGGGCCTGAACGTTCCGCTGGGTGGTCAGGACGGCGACCTTGCCGCCATCAACCGCGTGGCGCGTGGCACCCAGACCGTTTCGGTGTGGAAGAACGCACGTGACCTCGGCAAGGCTGCGGGCGAAATCGCCGGCATGCTGGCCGACGGCACCGCGCTGGACGCGATCCCCGGCGCGACCAAGTTCTCGGGCGGTGAGAAGGGCGTCGAAATGAACGCCATCCTTCTGAACCCGACCCCGATCACCAAGGAAACGCTGAACATCGCGATTGATGCCGGCCACATCACCAAGGAACAGGCCTGCGAAGGCGCCGCGGCAGATGTCGCTGCCTGCCAGTGATCTGATCTGAACCCGTATGCCGGCCCACCAGGGCCGGCATACCCCCTGCATTCCGGCGGGCCACAGCCCGAAAGCCGCGCCATGGCGCGTGCCCTGTCGCATCCGATCCGATGCGCGCCCCTCCCCCTCAACGCCAAGGACGGGACATGACCGATACAACCCACCAACCGCAGGCCCCAGGCAAGGAAGGCGGCGCCTTCGCCCGCTTCCTCCGCGCGACAGAGCTTGACCCCCGCCTTGTCGGCATGATCGGCGCGCTTCTGCTGATCTGGCTGGCCTTCGAGGCCTATTCGACCATCGTCCTTGGACGGCCGTCGATGCTTCTGGGTGCGGCACAGTCCGAAGCGAACGGCTTCCTGACGCCGCGCAACCTGTGGAACCTGTCCGTCCAGACGGCCTATATTGGCATCATGGCCACGGGCATGGTGCTGGTCATCATCACCCGCAACATCGACCTGTCGGTCGGGTCGATCATGGGCATGGTCGGCATGTATATGGGCCTGTTGCAGGTGGAATACCTGACGCCCGCGCTGGGCCTTGGCCATCCGTCGATCTGGATCATCACGGTCGCCTTCGGTATCGCAATGGGGGCGCTGATCGGGGCCTTCCAGGGCTTCCTGATCGCCTTCCTCAGCATTCCCTCCTTCATCGTCACCCTTGGCGGCCTGCTCGTCTGGCGCGGTGCGGCCTTCCTTGTGGCAGGCGGCAAGACCATCGCCCCGCTCGATGACACCTTCGCCCTGATCGGCGGCGGATCCTTCGGCGCGCTGGGCCGCACGGGCAGCTGGATCTTCGGCATCCTCGCCTGCGTCGTCGTCGTGATCGCCTTCCTCCGCGCCCGCAAATCGCGCCAGCATCACGGCTTTGCCCTGCGCCCGGTCTGGGCGGAAACCTTCGTCATCGGCCTTGTCTGCGCCATCATCATCGGGGCCACTGCGCTGGTGAATTCCTATATCTGGCCGCGCGGCAACATCCAGAAATACTATACCAACCTCGGACAAGAGGCCCCGGCCTGCGCCCAGTCGAACGACACGATCTACAACGATGTCTGCGGCACTTTCGGCCACGGCTTCGCCTATCCGGTGCTGATCCTGATCGCGGTCGCCATCTTCATGACCATCCTGATGACCCGCACCCGCTTTGGCCGCTATGTCTTTGCCATCGGCGGCAACCCCGAAGCGGCGGCCCTCTCGGGCATCAACACCCGCGCCATGACGGTGAAGATCTTCACCCTGATGGGCGCGCTGGCCGGCATCGCCGCCGTCATCGGCGCGGCCCGCCAGAACTCGGCCACCAACGCCATGGGCAACCTTGACGAGCTTTACGTCATCGCGGCTGCCGTTGTCGGCGGCACCTCGCTGGCGGGCGGCGTCGGCACGATCCACGGCGCGATCATCGGCGCGCTGATCCTGACCTCGCTGCAAACCGGCATGGTGCTGATCGGCTTTGGCGACGGCTCTTATCAGCGGATCGTCATCGGCATCGCCCTCGTCCTCGCCGTCTGGCTGGACATCGTCTATCGCAAGCGCATCAAATAAGGGGGGAAGAACCATGACCAATCCCAATCGCGGCACCCCCTGGTCGAGATGCGCGACATCTCGATCTCCTTCGGCGGGATCAAGGCGGTCGATCATGTGACGGTCGACCTCTACCCCGGCGAAGTGGTCGGTCTTCTGGGCCATAACGGCGCGGGCAAGTCGACGCTGATCAAATGCCTGTCGGGCGCCTATCAGCCCGACGCGGGCGAGATTCTGATCAACGGGCAAAAGGTGGAAATCAACAATCCCCGCGACGCCCGCGAACAGAACATCGAGACGATCTACCAGACCCTTGCCCTTGCCGATAACCTCGACGCCGCTTCGAACCTCTTCCTCGGGCGCGAGTTGGTGAACAGCTTCGGCTTCGTCGACGAAACGAAGATGGAGGCAGAGACGCGCAAGATCATGGCGCGGCTCAACCCCAACTTCCGCAAGTTCAACGTGCCGGTTTCCGCCCTGTCCGGCGGTCAGCGCCAGTCGGTCGCCATCGCGCGGGCGGTGTACTTCAACGCCAAGATCTTGATCATGGACGAACCCACCGCTGCGTTGGGCCCACACGAGACTCAGATGGTGTCCGAACTGATCCAGGAGCTGAAGGCCCAAGGGCTGGGCATCTTCCTGATCGAGCATGACATCCACAACGTGATGAAGCTGTGCGATCGCGCCTCGGTGATGAAGAACGGCCAACTCGTGGGCACGGTCAACGTGGACGAAGTCACCGATGAAGACATCCTCGGGATGATCATTCTGGGCAAGCAACCGGCAAAGGCTGCGTGATGTATATCGGACTCGACCTCGGCACGTCCGGCCTCAAGGGTGTGCTGATCGACGACGCTCAGGCGGTTATGGCCGAGGCCAGCGCCCCCCTCACCGTTTCCCGCCCGCAGGAGGGCTGGTCCGAACAATCCCCGGCGGATTGGATCGCGGCGGCGGAGTCGGTGATGGATGCCCTGTCGGTGCATGGCCTGTCCGGGGTGCGTGCCATCGGCTTGTCCGGCCAGATGCATGGCGCCACCCTTCTCGATGCATCGGACGAGGTGCTTCGCCCCTGCATCCTGTGGAACGACACCCGCAGCCATGAAGAGGCGGCGGAACTGGACGGCGACCCGATGTTCCGCCGCGTGACCGGCAACATCGTCTTCCCCGGCTTCACCGCGCCGAAACTGGTCTGGGTGCGCCGTCACGAGCCGCGCCTCTGGGAAAAGGTCGCGCGGGTGCTGTTGCCCAAGGATTACCTGCGGCTGTGGCTGACGGGCGAACATGTCGCCGAAATGTCAGATGCCGCCGGCACAAGCTGGCTGGATACCGGGCGGCGTGACTGGTCCGACGACTGCCTCTCAGCCACGGGCATGACGCGGGATCACATGCCACGCCTTGTCGAGGGGTCCGAGGTTTCGGGCAAACTGCGCGACGCGCTCTCCTCGCGCTGGGGCCTGCCGAAGGGCGTGGTGATCGCAGGCGGCGGTGGCGACAATGCGGCGTCGGGCGTGGGCGTCGGCGTGGTGAAGGCAGGCGATGCCTTCGTCTCCCTCGGCACTTCTGGCGTGCTGTTCGCCGCGAATGACGGCTATCAGCCCGCTCCGGAAACGGCGGTGCATACCTTCTGCCATGCCTTGCCGAACACATGGCACCAGATGGGCGTCATCCTTGCCGCGACCGATGCGCTGAACTGGTATGCGGGTCTCGTCGGCGACACGGCCGCCAACCTCACCGGGGCGCTGGGCGACCTCAAGGCTCCATCCAGGACGCTGTTCCTGCCCTATCTCGGCGGTGAACGCACACCCCTCAACGATGCGGCGATCCGCGGGGCCTTCCTCGGCCTCGAACACGCGACCGACCGCGCGGCGGCCACCCGGGCCGTGCTGGAAGGCGTCACCTTCGCCATCCGCGACAGCCGCGACGCGCTGGCCGCCACGGGAACCCGGATCGAACGCCTGCTCGCCGTCGGTGGTGGTTCCCGCTCCGACTACTGGCTCAAGGCCATTGCCACCGCGCTGGACATTCCCGTTCACCTTCCCGTCGCGGGCGATTTCGGCGGTGCCTTCGGCGCCGCCCGCCTCGCCCTCATGGCGGCCACGGGCGCAGGCGCGGAAATCGCCACGCTGCCCCCCATCGCCCGCACGGTCGACCCCGACCGCGCGCTTACTGGCGCATTCGACGCGGGCCACGCCCGCTATCGCGCCGCACAGACCGCTATCCGAGGATTGAAATGACCGACTTCTTCAAGGGCATCCCGCAGATCAGATACGAGGGGCCGTCCTCGACCAACGAATTCGCCTTCCGCCACTACAACCCGGACGAAGTCATCCTCGGCAAGCGCATGGAAGACCACATGCGCTTTGCCGTCGCCTATTGGCACAGCTTCGCATGGCCCGGCGGCGATCCCTTCGGCGGCCAGACCTTCGACCGCCCTTGGTTCGGCGACAGCTTGGCGCTGGCAAAGCTCAAGGCCGATGTGGCCTTCGAGATGTTCGATATCCTGAACGTGCCCTTCTACTGCTTCCACGATGCCGACATCCGCCCCGAAGGCGCAACCTTCGCCGAGTCCAAGCGCGCGCTGGACGAGGTGGTGGATTACCTTGGTGAAAAGCAGGCCGCGCACAAGACGCAGCTCCTCTGGGGCACTGCCAACATGTTCAGCCACCGCCGCTGGATGTCCGGCGCGGCGACGAACCCCGATCCCGACGTCTACGCCTATGCCGCTGCGACAGTGAAGGCGAACATGGACGCCACGCTGAAACTGGGCGGCGCGAACTACGTCCTCTGGGGCGGGCGCGAAGGCTATGAGACGCTCTTGAACACCGACCTCAAGGCCGAGCGCGAACATGCCGGCCGCTTCCTGCAGCAGGTGGTGGAATACAAGCACAAGATCGGCTTCAAGGGCGCGATCCTGATCGAACCGAAACCGCAGGAACCGTCGAAGCACCAGTATGATTACGACGTGGCCACCGTTTACGGCTTCCTTGTGCAGTTCGGGCTGGAGAAGGAGGTGAAGGTCAACATCGAACAGGGCCACGCCATCCTTGCGGGTCATTCCTTCGAACATGAAATCGCTCTCGCCACTTCCCTCGGCATCTTCGGCTCAATCGACATGAACCGGAACGATTACCAATCCGGCTGGGATACCGATCAATTCCCGAACAACCATGCGGAAAAAGCACTCGCCTTCTACGAAATCCTCCGCGCTGGCGGCTACACCACCGGCGGCACCAACTTCGACGCCAAGATCCGCCGTCAGTCGCTGGATCCCGAAGACCTCATCCTCGCCCATGTCGGCGGCATGGACACCTGCGCCCGCGCCTTGAAAGCCGCCGCAGCGTTGCTGCAGGATGGCGCGCTGGAGAAAGCCCGCGCCGACCGCTACGCCGGTTGGGAACAGCCCGAGGCGAAGGCACTGCTCTCCGGCTCGCTGGAGGATGCAGCGGCGGCGGTCACGGCCAGGGGCCTGAACCCCGAACCGAAATCCGGGCGGCAGGAGCGGCTGGAAAACCTCTGGAACCGGTTCATCTGATCGGATCGGACGACGAAAGAACCCAAGGCATCGCGATCGTCGCGCTGCCACTTTCCGGGCCGGGGCTTTCACGCCCTTTCGAAATCCGTGATCCGACCATGCATTTCCCCTTCGGCATCGAATTTTCTGCGGCGTAAGCGCAAAGGTCAGGAGGGTAGCCGCAGATCCCGCAACCGCTCGGGCAGTTCCCGAAATCGCGGGATGTCACGGGCCGTCGGGCCATAGATCGCAGCGCAAATTCCCGGGAATAGTGCCTCAAGTTCCTCAAGCGCGGGCCGGTTCAGGGCGGCAAGCGCCTGCGGGCCGGGATAAAAGCTTTCAGACCACAGTCCGGCACTGCGCAAGACTTGATGCCTGTCGAACATGAGATGCACATAGGTGACACCCCGGCAGCCCATCCGCTGGCGCACGCCGCCGCCCTTCAGCCGGGCAAGGTGGATGGCGCGGAACAGCCGCTCCGTCCGATCCGGACCGCAAAGCAGGATGGCATGTTGCGGCGACACGTCCAGCCGCAGGTCGTTGCCAAGGGCCCCCGCCGCGATCTCAACCGGCAGCAGCCGGGGGTTCGCCAGAAGATCCGCCTGTGTCAGCCTTCGCATCGCGCTCCACAACAGGGGTTGCGGGCCGTTGTCCCGCGTCAGCACCAGATCCCCCGGCCGCAGCGCCTCCACCGGAACCGGGCCGCCGGGTGTGTCGATGGGCGTGCCCGCCGTGAAACAGGGAATGCCCATGGAATGAAGCGTCTGCGGCGTCAGGCTCGCCGCTGCCACGCCCTGCAGCAGAAGGATTTCACCCTGCGGGAACACTAGCCGCGCATTGCCGTCGCCCGTATCCTGAACGACCGTATTCCAGACGGTGACGCCGCGCCCCGTGCCATCATCCAGCGAGGAGACATCCAGCTGGTCATTGGTGCGCCCGGTGCCGAAGGGATCGCCAAAATCGAAATCCGAAACCGTGTCATTGCCGCCCGACACATCCATCACAAGAACGTCGTTGCCCGCGCCAGAGGTCAGGCTGTCATCCCCCTGCCCACCGATCAGGACATCGGACCCATCCCCCCCGAACAGCGTATCCTGCCCATCATCCCCTTGCAGCAGGTCATCCCCGTCGCCGCCCAGCAGGATGTCATTGCCGATGCCGCCCGACAGGCTGTCATTGCCTGCCCCGCCACTCGAGCTGTCATCCCCGTCGCCTGCATCCACGCTGTCATTGCCGGCCCCGGCAGCGATGCTGTCGTTCAGGCCATCCGCGCCGTCGATCTCGTCGCCCTGCGTGTCCTGATAGCCGCTGGTCATCGTGTCATCGCCAGCGGTGCCATCGACCACGACATCGCTTATGTAACTGCTGACATTAATCGGCCCGCTGGTGAAAGCCCCGGTTCCGTTGCCGTCGTCATTGCCCACCCAGGCAACGGTGAAACTGCGCGCAACGGGGTTGTAGACGACCGAGAAATTGTCCCAGTCGAACCCATCATTGGTATTCACGCCCTCGGCCATGTTCGGAAGAACAAGGGGAACATCGCCGGTAAAGGCATTGCCGTCGGAATCGAAGATCCGATAGTTCAGCCCCGTCTTCGTACCGAAGGCGGCATCACCTTCAGCATAGACGGCGACGAAATACCCGCTGTCGCCCAGCGCCACCAGTTCCGCCGGTCCGGAATAGATTTCCGACGGAGATTCCGGGATCCGGATATCCGTCGCGACATGGGCACCGTTGGCCGTGGTGTCGATGATGTTCAGATAGGAATGGGTGCTGCCGTCGGGCAGGTTGGCCGAATTGCCGACATAGGATACCGCCACCCTGCCATCGGGCAGGACGATGACCGAGACATGATCGTTGTCAAAGCTGTCAATGCCGTCGACGGCCATCTGGCCGATCCGGAAATCGCCCGTCGCGGGCGTGCCATCCGCGTTGAAGATGCGCCCTTCCAACGTCATGGACGTGACATTGTCGCTGTAGCCGTCATTTACCCACAGCGCCATCCAGCGCCCGTCATCCAGCGCCTGCAATACAGGCGGGGATTCCCAGACGGTCCACTGGCTTTCGTTGTCGGTGCCTTCAACCTCGGCGGTTGAAAAGACTGTGGCACCGTTCTGGTCCAGCACGGTGTAGACAGGCTCGTTGTTGCCCGTCTCGGCGTTGTTGCGCGCCCAGCCGACAACGACATTGCCCCCCGCCAGCGTGATGACGGAAAGCGCACTCAGATCCGTCCCGTCCGACCCGTCGATGGCAACGTTCCCGATTCGGAAATCGTCGTTGACCCAGGTCCCGGTCGTCGGGTTGAAGATGCGCCCTTCGACATGCATCGTGGTGATGTCGTCGAACAACGCGTTGTTCGACCAGACGAAAAGGATGTTGCCGTTGTCCAACACCGTCGTCACCGGCGGGCTTTCCGATACGGTGGTGTCGGAAGACTGGATCTCCGTCGCGGGCGTGGTGATCGTGAGCGTGGACGCGCCGGGCGTCAGGATGGTGAAGATCGGCTCATCCCCGCCCGTCTCGGTGGCGGAACGCACATAGCTGACAACCACCCGCCCATCCGGCAGAAGGTCGAGATCGAGGTTGTCCCAGTCATAGTCATTGCTGCCATCGACGGCGGGCAGGCTGGCAAGGCTGATCTCGTCCGTGGCCGGCGTGCCATCGGCATTGTAGATGCGCGCGTTCAGCTCGACGGTTGCCGTGTCTGCAAGGGCGTTGTCCGTCCAGACGTACAGGATGCGGCCATCATCCAGCACCAGCATCAGAGGCGGAGACTGGTTGCCGGTGGTAGAGCTGTTCACCTGTGTCAAAGACATCTTCGCCCCGCTGCATCGAGAAAGGAACCGACGCCCGGGATCGCCCATGCAGGGCGTCGCCCGCAGAATACAGCCGGGCGGCACGTCACGGCGAAGACTGCGCGAAAAGCCCTTGCCGTTTTCCTAACGCCCCCGCCTTTGGCGGGCTTCTTTTCCGAAAAAGCCGAAGGATCCGCCGGCCCCTGTCCTGGCCTGAACGGAGAGAAACCTCACCTCTCGGCGGGCCCGGCTTTACGCCCCCTGCCGCTTTCCGCTTTCAAGTGGTGCCGAACTTTGCGACAGAAACAGTCAACCCGCTTCGCTGCGGCCGCGCGCCGCCGCTTGCCTGACGGAGGATCCCATGCCCTACACCCCTGCCGCCGACCGCTATTCGAAAATGGTCTACCGCAACTGCGGCAAATCCGGCCTGAAACTGCCTGCCATCTCGCTTGGCCTCTGGCACAATTTCGGCCACGACACCCCGCATGACACGAAACGCGCAATCTGCCAGACGGCCTTCGACCTTGGCATCACCCATTTCGATCTGGCCAACAACTACGGCCCGCCCCCCGGCAGCGCCGAAGAGGCGTTTGGCGAGATTCTGAAAAACGATTTCGCCGGATATCGCGATGAACTCATCATCTCGTCCAAGGCAGGATATCTGATGTGGGACGGCCCCTATGGCGAATGGGGCAGCCGGAAATACCTCATCGCCTCCTGCGACCAGTCGCTAAAGCGGATGGGGCTGGATTACGTCGATATCTTCTATTCCCACCGCTTCGATCCCGACACCCCGCTGGAAGAAACCATGCTGGCGCTGGATCATATCGTCCGCTCCGGCCGCGCGCTTTACGTGGGCATCTCCAGCTACAACAGCCAGCGCACGCGCGAGGCATATGCCATCCTGAAAGAGTTGAAGACCCCCTTCATCATCCACCAGCCAAGCTACAACATCCTGAACCGTTGGGTGGAACATGACGGGCTGAAGGACACGCTGGCCGAACTCGGCCTCGGCTCCATCGCCTTCACCCCCTTGGCGCAGGGGATCCTGACGAAAAAGTATCTCGGCGGCATCCCGCAGGGCAGCCGCGCCGCGCAGGGCAAATCGCTCGATCCCGCCACGATCACCGAAAGCGCGCTGGCCTCTGTCCGCGCGCTGGATGAAATTGCCCAAAAGCGCGGTCAGACCCTGGCCCAGATGGCCATCGCCTGGGTGCTGCGCGATGGCGGCATCACGACGGCGCTGATCGGCGCATCGCGGCCGGAACAGGTGGTCGATTGCGCCGGGGCCATCGGCAATCTGGACTTCACCCCTGACGAACTGGCCGAGATTGACCGGATCAGCCGCGAAGAGGATATCAACCTCTGGGCGCGCTCCTCGGCGGAATGAACGCGGTCCGGCAGGGTGATCCCTTCGCCCTGCCGGATAATCCCGAAAATCCCCACCATTAGCGCTTGCCTAACCAAGCCCTGCTAGCCTGCTTCGTGGGTGAACTTATGGGTGGTGGAATGGCAAGGCAGGGGAATGCCGCGCCAGTCGTCATCAAACGGAAGAAGATCATCGCCGGCGGTGGGCATCATGGCGGGGCCTGGAAGGTGGCCTATGCCGATTTCGTCACCGCGATGATGGCTTTCTTCCTGCTGATGTGGCTGTTGAACGCGACAACCGAAAAGCAGCGCAAGGGGATTGCCGATTATTTCAATCCCACGATTCCCATCAACCGCGTTTCGGGCGGTGGGGATGGCGTCTTTGGCGGCGACAACGTCCTCAGCGAGAATACCCTCGCGCGCAATGGGGCGGGCGCTTCGGCATCGGATCCGATCCAGACCACAAGATCGCAGGCTGAGGGCGGCCCGACAGCCGCCGACCTCGCCGCCGAAGAGGCGATGCTTCGCGAAATCGAATCCCGGCTTTCCGCCTATACCGGTGAAAGCATGGTATCCGATCGCCTGATGCGCCATGTCGTGACGCGGCTTTCCGATGAAGGCCTCGTGATCGAGGTGTTTGATACCGAAGACGAACCGCTCTTCCTGTCCGATACGGTCGAGCCGCGCCCGATCCTGCGTGATCTCGCCGCCCTTCTGGCCGAGGTGACGGCCCTCGCCACCAATCGCATCGCTGTTTCCGGCCATGTCCGGGCCTATCCGATCACCCTGCGGCAAGATCCCACCTGGGATCTGTCCACGGGCCGCGCGCAGGCCATGCGGTCCCTTCTGGTCGGTGCCGGTATGGAAGCTGGCCGGATGCAGCGCGTGTCGGGCCACGCCGCCCGCCGACCGGCGACGTCGGATCCCGCAGCCAGCCGCAACAACAGGATCGAGGTGACGCTGCTCCGCCGGCAGCCACGAATGCAGGGCTTTTGAACGATTAGCCACAAATTAACCCGCAGTGCGACATGATCGGGGCCGACTCAGGGGCTGGCTTCAGAAAGGCGCACGTCATGTCGATTACATCTTCGCTTAACGCCGGGGTGGCGGGGTTGAATGCAAACGCAACCCGTCTGGCCACGATTTCAGACAATATCGCAAACTCCAACACCTTCGGTTACCGCCGTGCCTATGCCGATTTCGAAAGCCTCGTTGTTGCCGGCATGCGGGGCAGCGAAGGCTATACTGCCGGGGGGGTTCACGCCTCGGCCATCCGGCTGATCGAGGAATCCGGTCCGCTTGTCGCCACCTCGAATGCCCTCGATCTCGCCGTTTCGGGCCGGGGGATGCTGCCCGTGCGCCCCGCCGTCGGCAACGGCACCTCGGGCGAGGAACAGGCGATGCAACTGATGCGCACGGGCGCCTTCCGCACCGATGCGCAGGGTTTCCTGACGACAGAAGGCGGCATGCTGCTGCTGGGTTGGCCCGCCGATCTGGACGGCTCCATTCCGACATTCCCGCGCGATTCCGAACTGGGCCTGCAACCGATCCGGATCGACAAGAACCAGCGTGTCGGCGATCCCACGACCCTTGTTCGCCTTGGCGTGAACCTGCCGGCCAGCGCCACGATGGTCGGTGCCGATGGCGACAGCCTGCCGCTCTCGGTCGAATATTTCGGCAATCTGGGCAGCTCTGAAACCTTGGCGATGACCTTCACGCCGTCGGTCCCGACCACGGGCGCCGCCTCGAACAGCTGGACGCTGGTGATCCGGGATTCCGCATCGAACAATGACGTGATCGGCGAATACACCATTCAGTTCGATAGCTCGCGCGATCTTGGGGGGATGATCCAGTCCGTCACTGCCGTCTCGGGCGGGGCCTATGATCCGGTGACAGGCAACGTCACCCTTAATGTCGCCGGCGGGCCTATTTCCATCGCGCTGGGTGCGCCGGGCACGAATGAAGGCATGACGCAGCTGGATGACAGCTTCGCCCCGGCGGGGATCTTCAAGGATGGCTCCCCCATCGGCACGCTGACCGCGCTTGAAGTGGATGCCGAAGGCTATCTCAACGCCAGCTACGATACCGGTTTCTCGCGGCGTCTGTTCCAGATCCCATTGGTGGATGTTCCCAATGTGGCGGGCCTCATGCCGCTGGCTGGGCAGACCTATCAGATCACCCAGCAATCGGGGGCCTTCACGCTCTGGGATGCGGGCACCGGGCCGACGGGCACCGTGGCAGGCTTTGCCCGCGAAGGATCGACAACCGATGTTGCCGCCGAATTGACCGCACTCATCCAGACCCAGCGCGCCTATGCGTCAAACGCCAAGGTCATCCAGACGGTGGCATTGTCCTTGGCCGAGGCGACGGATTTCCCGGTCGAGATCTCCGATTGCGTCCGGCTCAGGTTGGCGTTGATGGATTTCATCGTCTGCAGCGCGACCATGGCGCTGTTGTTGGTCAGGATGGACGACATCTTCGTTCCCCATGAAAAAAGGCGCCTTTGGCGCAGGTTGACCTGCGGGTTCTGCCCGATGCGGCGACCCTGGGCCGCCGCGCCACCCCGCTGCGGGATGCCCGGTCATCTGACGGCACAGGGGTTAAGCCTTTCCTGATGCCACTGGCCGCTTTGCGGGGCATTTGAGACAAATCACAGCCGCCGTCCTTCCGACCCGCCCGTCAGCGGCTGGCGGCGTCCGAAGCTGTCATAGGTGCAGGCCCGCTCGGCCGCATCGAACTCGGCAAGGCGGCGCAGGCCCGCACGCAGGCCCGCCTGCGCGGCCTTCAGGCAGTCCATATTCCGCAGCGCCAGGCGGCGGCTTTCCTCCCTCCACACCTCACTCAGGCCGGGATCCGCCAAAATTGTCTCTAATTCAGCGGAATAGTCCTCCATCCGCCGATACTCACCATGTCGCAGATCGGCGTTCATCGCCTCGAGAATCGCCCTCAACCGTATGCCGCCGCTCATCGTGCCTCCTCCGCCAAAGACCGGATCAACATTTCCGCAAGGCCGATTCCGCCCCCGCGCGCCATTGCGTCGGCCTGCGCGTCGCGCAGGAAAGAGGCGAACTGTTCCTCTCCCACACCGCCGGAAAACGCCCCCGTCGCCGGACTCATCCCGGCATGGCGCAGCATTTCCGCCAGAAAGGCGGCCTCCATCTCTTCGGCGCGCCTGTGCAGCGCGGCCGCACCGTGCCGGTCGGTCGGGGGGGAGGGGGCTACGATATCCATGACATACTCCAGTTTCTCCGGATCGGGAAAATTTCATCCGTTTTGCCGCAGGCCGGTAAAGAATCAGTAATCGGTCTGAGGCAAATCTGGCCCAAACGGCAGAAGTCGGGCCTTCAGATGATTCCACCGCTCCATACCCACCTCCCCCCTCGACGCGCGCTGGGCGGGCCCGACATGCCCCCTGATCCGGGGCAGGATTTCGGCTCTATCCTTGCTGAATTGCAGATGAAGCAGGATGCGGACATGACCCCTGCCATCCCTTTTCCCGGGCTTCCGGCCGATCACGGGGGCAGCCCGGACAAGGTCGATTCGTCGTTGCATCCCGCGTCCGGGCAGGCCAGCCCGGACTCCGCGGCGCAGCCTGCCCTGCAGGTCCTGCCATTGCCGCAGATCGGCACCGTCCATCCGGCCGACGTGCCGCCATCCGCCGCGCTGGCCCCGCCCTTTTCGTCCCTGCCGGATGCGCCTGCGATGCCGCGCGCGCTTTCCGGATCTCCGCCCGTCGCCTCTGCGACTCCCGCGCCGCTGCCTGGCGATGATTTGCCTGAAACAGGCTCTATTTCACCTGAAATTTCGCCAGCACCTTCCAACGCCCCCGGGAAAACGCTCGCAGCGGATCTGCCGCAGGTCGATCCGGGCCGGGCCGATCCTCGGCAGAGGGCCGCCGTCATGGCCATGGCCACTGCGCCGATGTCGCCGGTTCGGCGACGCCCTCGATACAGCCATCCCCTATGCCCTTGCCCCGACAGAACCCTCCCCTGCCACCCGATTCGATGGCCCAGTCACCCGCCGTGCTGCCGCAACAGGCGGACCCTGCTGCGCCGGCAGACCGCCCGGCTGACCGGATTGCCGAGGCGCGCCTTCCGCTCCCGATTCCGACCCAGCAGGTTTCGCGCCCGGGATCCGGTGGCGCCCTGCCGGATGCGGCACCGGCAGCCCCTGCCTCCACCCCGCCCCGGCAAGGTGCCGGACCCGCGATCCAGAATGACATCCCTCTTCCGCGGCTTGCCTTTGTTGATCCAGATGCCGCAGATCCAAAGGGTCCGGCAGGCTCAGGGGCGCAAGAAGGCCCGGTCACGCCCGATGCAACAGTATTGCGGATGACTGAAAACAGTCTCGAACATGGCAAGAAAGGCCCATTATGGGGCAGTGTGCCGGGTCTTCCGCCTTCTCTGGATCGACAGATCACCACGCCGGCCGTCGTCGCCGCATCTCTGGCCGGGAGCCTGCCAGACGCGCCGCCTGTCGCCGCGACACCGGCCTCGGTCCTGCGCGATGCCGCCCCCTCAATCCCGCCTGCCGCCCCAGCCATGTTCCATGCCTTCGAAAACGGCTCTGACATGCCCGGATCATCCGCTCAGGCCAGCCAGGCAGCCCCGTCCGTCACCACGGCCGCCGCCCATGTTCCGGCGGTGGTCACGGGTTCCGCTGCTGCCCCTCCCATCCCGGATGATCTGGCGGCGGCATCCCCGGGTCCTGATGATCCCGCCGCCGATAGCCGCCCCTTGCGCATGGCGGCCCCGGCCCCGGCCACGCCGCCGGGGGGCGCGTCGGGCCCGGCGCTGCTCGCCTTGCCCGACGGCCCCCTGATCAGCCCGCGATGCCCCAGGTCGCGCCCGGCGCAGCCACGCTCGCCACTTCGCCGGGCCTCTTGGCCATGGCGGAGCAGCCCACCCCGGGCCAGCCCGAACCCGCCCTCGCCCGCTGGTGGCCACCTTGGCGCACCTCCTCCAGTCGGGCCCCGATCAGCCGGTCACGCTGAAGCTGTCACCCGCCGAACTCGGCACCCTGCGCTTTGAGATCCTGCAGCGCGATACCGGCCTGCATCTGCATCTCTCGGTGGAACAGCCCGCCACGCTCGATCTTCTGCGCCGTCAGGGCGATCAGCTTCTGGCGGAACTGCGGCAATCCGGCTTTGCCGGGGCCACGCTCAGCTTTGCGGGCAGTTCCCCAGGCGGCGGCGGGCAGGATGCGCCCACCTCCCATGGCGGCAACCCTTCCCACGCTTCCCCGCCACCGGCGGATCCCGCCCTCCGCCCGCAGCCTTGCCAGTGGCCGCGACCAAACCCTCTGCCCAACAGGCCTCGCTCGATCTGCGCCTTTGATGCAGCATTCCTGCCCCAACCCGCGAAAGGATCGCGATGGATCCCCTTCTTCCCGTCACCCCCGCCAGCACCCCCACCCCAAACAGCAGCTTCGGCAGCGCGGCCGGGGGGGATTTCACCACCTTCCTGCGTATGCTGACCACGCAGATGGAAAATCAGGATCCGCTCAACCCGATGGAATCCACCGATTTCGCGGTGCAACTGGCCACCTTCTCGGGCGTCGAACAACAGGTGCAGACGAATCGCATCCTGTCCTCGCTCGCCGGGCAATTCGGCCTGATGGGCATGGCCCAGCTTTCAGGCTGGATCGGGCAAGAGGCGCGCAGTTCCGCCCCCGTCTTCTACGATGGCCAACCTGTCACCCTGTCCTTCCAGCCTGCGGCCACCGCCGATGACCTTGTTCTCGTCATCCGCGATGCCCGTGGCAATCTCCTGTCGCGCGAATCGGTTCCGCCGGGCCAGACCAGCCATCGCTGGCTGGGCGGCGATGCGGCGGGCAATCCGGCCGCGCCGGGGCTCTACAGCTTTCAGCTTGAATCCCTGCGTGAGGGCGAGGTGATCCGCACCGATCCGGTGCAATCCTACGCCCCCATCACAGAGGCGCGTCGCGATGGCGACAAGATCACCCTGATCCTGCGCGGTGGCGTTGCCATCAGTGCGGATGATGTCACCGCCCTGCGCGCGCCGTGATCCGATCCGGCGGCTTGCGGCGGCGGCAGATGGCGCTAGGGTCCGCCGCATGCCTTGTCCTTCGCCTTGTCCTTCGCCTTGTCCTTCGCCGCGTCCTTCGCCGCTCGATCTTCCCCCCGCCGCTGCCCAGGCTCTGGCCGGACTCGATCCCGCGGCGGCAAGCGGCCCATGGCAGGCCCTGCCGGGCGGGCGCAGCAACAGGGTCTGGCAGGTTGGCGATCTTGTGGTGAAATGCCACGATCCCGCCACCGCGACCCCGCTTTTCCCCAATGATGCGGGGGTCGAGGCGCAGGCGCTGGCCCTTTTCGGCCCTGTCGGCCTTGCCCCGCGCCTGCGCGCCGCGGGCAAAGGCTGGATCATCTACGATCACCTGACCGGGCAGATCGGCCCGGGCGATCCGGCCCCGGTGGCGGCCATGCTGCACCGCCTGCATTCGCTGCAACTGCCGCAATCGCCCTTCCGCCCCCTGCCCAATGGCAGCGCCGCCCTTCTGGCCCATGCGCGCGGCTTCGCCCCCCCGGGCCTGCCGCCCCCGCCCGACGATCCGCAGATCCCCCCGGTCGCGCCTTGCCCCGTTCATGCCGATGCGGTGCCGGGCAACATCCTGCACAGGCAGGCAGGCCCGATCCTTCTCGATTGGCAATGTCCCGGCCTGGGCGATCCGGTCGAAGACCTCGCCACCCTGCTCTCGCCTGCCATGATGTGGCTCTATACCGGCGAAAAACCCCCGGATGGCTGGGCGACGGCGCTTTTGCACGCCTACCCCGATCGCACCGTCGCCGACCGCACCCGTGCGCTTCTGCCGCTCTATCGCTGGCGGATCATGGCCCATTGCGCCCTGCGGGCCGCGCGCGGCGATGCCGGCTATGCCACGGCCCTGCGCATCGAACTGGACACGCCCTAGATCAGCGCGCCCAACCCCACGCCCAACGCAAAGACCACAGCCCCCAGCGGGATCAGATACCACCGCGACCGCCGCCGTGGCGGTGCCAAAGGCTTCGGTGGGTCCGCCTGCGCGATCAGCGCCGCTTCCACCATGCGCGGCAGCTTCGGCCCAAAGCGCGACAGCACCCGCGCCGTCATCGCCAGATCCCGCAGCAGGGCCGCAGGCGCCACATTCCGCGCGACATAGCTTTCCACCACCGGCTTCGCGACCTGCCAGATGTTGATATGCGGGTCCAGCGACCGCGCCACCCCCTCCACCACCACCATCGTCCGCTGCAGCAGGATCAACTCGGTCCGCGTCTGCATCCCGAACCGCTCCGTCACCTCGAAGAGGTATGCCAGCAACCGCGCCATCGAAATCCGGCTCGCATCCATGCCAAAGATCGGCTCGCCCACCGCCCGCAGCGCGCGGGCGAATTCGTCGATGTCGCGGTCGGCGGGCACGTAACCCGCCTCGAAATGCACCTCTGCCACGCGGCGGTAATCCTTGCGGATGAACCCCATCAGGATTTCCGCATAGACGCGGCGGGTATATTCGTCGATCCGCCCCATGATCCCGAAATCATAGGCGATGATTGCCCCGTCCGTGCCGACCTTCAGGTTCCCCTGATGCATGTCGGCGTGAAAGAACCCGTCCCGCAGCGCATGGTTCAGGAACAGCGACAGCACCCGCGCCCCCAACACCTTCCGGTCCAGCCCCGCCGCGTCGATCGCGGCGTTGTCGTTCATCCCGATGCCTTCCGCCCAGCCCAGCGTCATCACCGTCTTGCCCGACAGGAACCACACCGGACGCGGCACGCGGAACCCTTCATCCTTCTCCGTATTCGCCGCGAACTCCGCCGCCGCCGATGACTCCAGCCGCAGGTCCAATTCGCCCATGACCACGCCCTCGAAATGGGCGATCACATCCATGGGCCGCAGCCGCCGCGTCTGCGGGGCCACGATCTCGATCGTGCGCGCAATCAGGTAGAAGGCGTCGATATCCTTCCTGAACGCCCGCTCGATGCCCGGACGCAGCACCTTGACCGCCACCTCCTCGCCCGTATCCGCCAGCCGCGCCCGATGCACCTGCGCGATGGATGCCGCGGCGACAGGCTCTGAAAACTCGGAAAACACCTGATCGACCGGAACCTCAAGCTCCGTCTCGATCATCTTCATCGCCACGTCGCGCGGAAAGGGCGGCAACTGGTCCTGCAGATACTTCAACTGCTGCGACAGTTCCTCGCCCACGATATCGGGCCGCGTGGAAAGGATCTGCCCGAACTTGATATAGGCCGGACCCAGCGCCGTCAGCGCCCGCGTCGCAGGCGGCAGCGCCGGATCACCCTTCAACCCCAGCCATTTGAACGGCCAGCCCAGCAGCCGCGCGGCCACGCGAATGGATGCAGGCGCCCGAAACGCCTCCAGCACCACGGCCATGGCCCCCGTGCGCTCCAGCGTCGCGCCCGTGCGGATCAGGCGCCAGATGTTGTGCGGTCCGCGCATCCTAGATCTTCCAGCCCGAATGCAGTGCGGCGATGCCAAGGCTCAGGTTGCGATACTTCACCTGCCCGAACCCCGCCTTGCGGATCATGCCCGCGAATGTCTCCTGATCCGGAAACTTGCGGATCGATTCGACCAGATACTGATAGCTATCCCGATCCTTCGCCACGATCTGCCCCATCACCGGAATCACATTGAAGGAATAGGCGTCATAGACCTTCTGCATCAGGTCATTCGGGATCTGGCTGAATTCCAGCACCATCAACCGCCCGCCGGGGCGCAGCACCCGATACGCCTCGTTCAGCGCATCCTGCACCCGCGTCACGTTCCGGATGCCAAAGCTGATCGTATAGACGTCAAAGGAATTCGCCGGAAAGGGCAGCGCCATCGCATCGCCCACCACCCAATCAAGCCGCTCCGCCTGCCGCTCCGCATCGGCCCGCTGCCGCCCCGCGATCAGCATGGACTCCGTCATGTCCAGCACCACGGCCGAGGCCGAAGGCGCCCGCTTCAGGAACCGGAAGGCGATATCCCCCGTCCCCCCCGCCACATCCAGCAGGCGCTGGCCGGCACGCGGGGCCAGCCAGTCCATCATCGCATCCTTCCACAGGCGATGCACCCCGCCCGACATCAGATCATTCATGATGTCATAGCGGCTCGCCACCCGGGTAAAGACACCATGCACCATCCCGGCCTTCTCGGCCTCCGGCACGGTCTGAAAGCCGAAATGGGTGGTGTTCTCGCGATCTTCGCTCATCTGCTCTTGCCGTTCCTCTGCTTGCCACACCTTATAGGGCCGATCCTTGGCGCTGCAATGCGCCCACATGCCGCCAGAGTCGCCCATGCCCGAACTGCCCGAGGTTGAAACCGTCCGCCGTGGCCTCCTTCCCGCGATGGAGGGGCGCGTGATCACCCGCGCACAGGTCAACCGCCCCGATCTGCGCTGGCCCTTCCCGCCCCGCATGGCAGAACGGCTCACCGGCGCGCGCGTCCTGACGCTGCACCGCCGGTCGAAATACATCCTCGCCGATCTTTCCACCGATGAAACGCTTCTCATCCATCTCGGCATGTCAGGACGGATGCTGATCTCCCCTCCCCGCAAGCGGGGAGGGGCAGGGGAGGGGTTATTCGCGCAACCCTCGGCGAATGGCACCACCACCACCCGGCCCCCGCCAAACACGATCACGTCATCCTCGACATGGACAATGGCACCCGCATCACCTTCAACGATGCCCGCCGCTTCGGCGCGATGGATCTGATGCCCACCGCCACCGCCGAAACCCATCCCCTTCTCGCCCAACTCGGCCCCGAACCGCTGGGCAACGCCTTCGACGAAACCTATCTCACGTCCCGCCTCAAGGGCCGCAATACCCCCATCAAATCCGCCCTGCTCGACCAGCATCTCGTCGCAGGCTTGGGCAATATCTACGTCTGCGAAACCCTCTACCGCGCCCGCATCCACCCCGCCCGCAAGGCCGCCCGCATCAGCGCGCCCCGCGCCGTCGCCCTCGTCCCGATCATCCGCGATGTCCTGGCCGAAGCGATCACCGCAGGCGGCTCCTCCCTCCGCGACTATCGTCAGGCCGATGGCGAGTTGGGCTATTTCCAGCACAGCTTTCAGGTCTACGGTCGCGAAGGCGCACCCTGCCTCACCCCCGGCTGCACCGCCGCCATCCGCCGCATCGTGCAATCAGGCCGTTCCTCGTTCTTCTGCCCCACCTGCCAGAGGTGACGCACCGTTAATCCCTGCTACTGCCCTTGATAACGCCCTCGTTACTGCTAGGAGTCACCCGAAAGAAGGAGCCCGCCATGGCCTATGAGACGATCATCGTCGAGATCGAGGATTACACCGCCCTCATCCGCCTCAACCGGCCCGAGGCGCTCAATGCCCTCAACGCCCGGCTCATGGAGGAACTCGCCACCGCCATCGGGGCCGCCGACCGCAACGACAAGGTCCGCTGCATCGTCCTTACCGGCTCCGAAAAGGCCTTCGCCGCCGGGGCCGATGTCAAGGAAATGGCCGAGAAATCCTTCACCGACGTCTTCTTCGACGATCTCTTCGCACCCGAGGCCGACGCCATCGCCCGCTGCCGCAAACCGCTCATCGCCGCCGTGTCCGGCTATTGCCTTGGCGGCGGCTGCGAGCTTGCCATGATGTGCGATTTCATCATCGCTTCTGACACCGCCAAATTCGGCCAGCCCGAAATCAACCTTGGCATCGTCGCGGGCATGGGCGGCACCCAGCGCCTGACTCGCGCCGTGGGAAAGGCCAAGGCGATGGACATGAACCTGACCGGCCGCTTCATGGACGCGGCCGAGGCGGAACGCTGCGGCCTTGTCAGCCGCGTCGTGCCCGCCAAGGATCTGCTGGCCGAGGCGATGAAAGCCGCAGGCAAGATCGCGCAGAAATCCGCGATCACCACCATGGTCGTCAAGGAATGCGTCAACCGCGCCTTTGAAACCACCCTGCGCGAAGGCATTCTCTTCGAGCGCCGCATGTTCAACGCCGCCTTCGCCACCGAAGACCAGAAGGAAGGCATGTCCGCCTTCCTTGAAAAGCGCGAAGCGCAGTTCCGCGACCGCTGATCGCGCCTTTTCAGGCTTTTCTTTCCGCGCCGCTTGCACTATAGCCCCGGCCCATATGCGCGTGGGCCCGCTTAGGCAAGATATGATTCCGTCCCTCGGGGCGGGGACTTGGGTCTTTGTGCAACCGATCTGAAACAAAGACCTACAGGATACCAATCGCCCATGGCAAATACGGCCCAGTCCAAAAAGCGCGCCCGTCAGTCCGAAGCCCGCTACGCGGTGAACAAGGCACGCCGCTCGCGCATCCGCACCTTCATCCGCAAGGTCGAAGAGGCGATCGCTTCCGGCAATGCCGAAGCCGCCCTCGCCGCCCTGCGCGCCGCCCAGCCCGAGCTTGATCGCGGCGTGACCAAAGGCATCCTTCATGCCAACACCGTCTCGCGCAAGATGTCGCGCCTGGCCGCCCGTGCAAAGGCGCTGGCCGCTCCGTCTGCCTGATCCTCGGCGCTTTCGATCTGCCAACAGGGCGCGTCCGCAGGGACGCGCCCTGTTGCATTCCGGCCGTTCTGAACCGCTCCGTTCTGTGTTTTCGCAGCCCTGCGTTGCCCATTTGCAAGGGGTCCCGGATTCGGTTTCACCATCTTCCTGTCAAGCGTGAAGTTCGGTTGCACGCCCTCTCGCCGCCTTGCTAGCGTCTCCCTGCGATTCACTCTCGTCTTGGGGGACATGACGGAATCGCAGATGGAATTCGACCGGTTTGCAATGCTGCCAAGCGTATCCTTACGCCGTCTTATTCTGTTTGCGGTTCAATTGGTTATGGTGTCTGCACCTTGCGTGCGGAAATCATGTCAGGCTGGTGCGGTCAGATGCGAATCTGGCCGGATCGTTGCGTGACAAACCGGCCTCTCGGGTCGGAAACGGGCTTTGGTGGTGCCCCGGCGAAGGGGGCGTGTGGTATGCCTGTTTCGATCCGATGATGGCCGCGTGGCCAAGTCTGTCTTTCGGGGTCTGGGCGATAGCCCCGGCGAAAGCCGGTGCAACAACAACAGGCGTGCCGGATCTGCCACAGGTTCAGAAGCATGTCGCCGTACGGGTCAGGAAGAATGACGAACGAGACTTGGGGTTTGGTCCGCGAGGAACTGATCAAGAGGGTTGGACGGAACAACTATGTAACCTGGATCGAACCGCTGAAATTCTCCGACCTCCGTCAGGGGGTCGCGCGTTTCGAGGTTCCCACCTCTTTCTTCGGCGATTGGGTGTCGCGCAATTTCGGCGATCACATCCGCGCCCAGCTCAACCATGCGGGGGCGCAGGTGGATCGTGTGGAATTCGCCGTTTCCGCCACCCGCCCCGCCACGGCAGCAGCGCCCCAGCCAGCGGCCCCCGCCACCGCGCGCGCCCGTCCGGCCCCCCGCCCTGCCGCCGATGCCGATGACATGCCCGGCGCCCCGCTCGATTCGCGCTTCACCTTCGACAGCTTCGTCGTGGGCAAGCCCAACGAACTCGCCCATGCCGCCGCCCGCCGCGTTGCCGAAGGCGGCCCCGTCACCTTCAACCCGCTCTTCCTCTATGGCGGCGTCGGCCTCGGCAAAACCCACCTGATGCATGCCATCGCGCATGAGTTGCAGACCCGCCAGCCGCATCTGCGCGTCCTCTACCTGTCCGCCGAACAATTCATGTATCGCTTCGTGCAGGCCCTGCGCGAACGCCAGATCATGGATTTCAAGGAACTCTTCCGTTCCGTCGATGTCCTCATGGTCGATGACGTGCAATTCATCGCCGGCAAGGACTCCACGCAAGAGGAATTCTTCCACACCTTCAACGCGCTCGTGGATCAGAACAAGCAGATCGTCATCTCCGCCGACCGCGCGCCGGGCGAAATCAAGGATCTTGAGGATCGCATCAAGTCCCGCCTGCAATGCGGCCTTGTCGTCGACCTGCATCCCACCGATTACGAACTGCGCCTCGGCATCCTGCAGCAAAAGGTGGAACTCTACCGCAGCCAGTATCGTGGCCTTGTCATCGCAGATGGCGTGCTGGAATTCCTCGCCCATCGCATCACCACCAATGTCCGCGTGCTCGAAGGCGCGCTGACCCGCCTCTTCGCCTTCGCTTCCCTCGTGGGCCGGGAAATCACGCTGGAACTCGCGCAGGACTGTCTGGCCGACATCCTCCGCGCCAGCGACCGCAAGCTCACGATCGAAGAGATCCAGCGCAAGGTCGCCGAACATTACAACATCCGCCTGTCCGACATGATCGGTCCGAAACGCGTCCGCACCATCGCGCGGCCCCGTCAGATCGCCATGTATCTGGCCAAGCAGCTCACCCCCCGCAGCCTGCCGGAAATCGGCCGCCGCTTCGGTGGGCGTGATCACACCACCATCATGCATGGCGTCCGCAAGATCGAAGAGCTTATGGCAACCGACAGCCAACTCGCCGACGATCTGCAACTCCTGCGCCGTCAACTGCAGGGCTGATCCCGGCCCATGTAAAAGGCGCCCTTCATCCGCGATGAAGGGCGCCTTTTTCTTTTCAATCCTGTGCAGCGCCCTCAGGCGGCCAGCGGTTCCGCCTGCGTCCGCCGACGCGCCACCCAACCCGCCAGACCAAAGGCCGTCAGCAGCAGGGGCAGCGTCCCGCCAATCGGCACGACCGGGGTCGAATTCACCGTCAGCGATGCGGGTTCGATGTTGCTCACAAAGAACGGCGTGCCCGGCGGCTTGATGATGACGGGGAAGCCGCCTTCATCCTCGCCCAGCGTCGCACCGAAATAGGTTTCCAGAATCCCCTCCACCGTCAGGACACCCGCCCCCGTTGCCGGGAACACCCAGCTGAAGTCGAAATCCCGCGGGCTCGGCAGGACCGAGCCGAAAAAGCTGAAAACCTGCACATTGCCGGGATCGAAGGAATCGCTGACGAACAGGTTCATCGCATAAAGATCATATCCCGCCAGAATGGCGGTGGGATCCGGGTTGTAGGTATAAAGATAGGGCGTGCCGGCGGTGACATCGGTCGGTCCCGTCACCGTCGCAGCCTGTCCCTGGCCTATCAAGGTCATCGCGACGGCAGCCGCAGCTAGAATCTTGCGCATCCAATGCCCCCATCAATGCATAGCATCCCCAATCATGGGGCTATTCACGAAAATTGGCAATCTGTGTTAACAAAATCTCGCCACATTTCCGCCGCAATCCGCGCGGGATACCCCACCAGACCCGCAAGGCACGCAACCATGGGTTGCGCCCCCTCAGGCCCTGATGGTGAATCCCCGGGCAATATGGTTGCGCACGAACCAGATCAGCCCCAGCCCGGGAATCAGCGACACCACCGTCATCGCCATGACCAGCCCGATATCCGTCTGGAAACTGAACAGCGCGTTGATCGCCATGGTGATCGGCTTGCCCCCCGTCACCGTCAGGATGCGGGCAAAGACCACCTCCACCCAGGAAAAGATGAAACAGAAAAAGGCCGTCACCCCGATACCCGGCGCAATCGCCGGGATCAGGTGGCGCAGCAGGAACGATGGCAGCGAATGCCCGTCCAGAAAGGCCGTCTCGTCAAACTCCTTCGGCACGGCGGAAATGAAGCTTTCCAGAATCCAGATCGCGATGGGCAGGTTGAACAGGCAATGCACCAGCGCAATCCCCACCGGCGTATTCACCAGCCCCGCATTGGCAAACAGGATGAAGATCGGCAGCGACAGCACCACAGGCGGCGTCACACGAAAGGCCAGCAGCAGGAACAGGAAATGCCGGTCGCCCACAAAGCGATACCGCGACAGCGCATAGGCCGCAGGCAGCCCCGCCCCGATGCACAGCGCCACGTTCAGCACCACATAGATCAGCGAATTCCCGATCGACGCCACCAGCACCGGATCCGCCGCGATGTTGCGATAATTGATCAGGCTCCACTGCCCCTCCACCATGCTATCGCGCGGCAGGGTGGACATGAAGCTCAGGACAAAGGTCTGCAAAAGCGGCAGCAGGATGAACCCCGCCAGCAGCACGAACACCCCCCCGCGCAGCAAAAGGCCCCTCATCCCCGCTCCTCCTGCCGCGACAACCCGCTGATCCGCACAAAGGCCCAGACCACAGTGATCACGATCAGGAAATAGACCATCGACCGCGCCGCCGCCGATCCATAGCTGAATCCCTTGATCTCTTCCCCCAGGTCGATGGCCAGGAAATGCGTGGCCATGTCAGGCCCGCCCGCGTTGATGGCAAAGGCCTCGGTATAGATCATGAAACTGTCCACGAACCGCAGCAGCAGCACGATGCCCAGCGGCCCCATGATCCGGGGCAATTCGATATGCCGGAACACCGCCACCCGCGATGCCCCGTCAATCGCCGCCGCGCGGTAACATTCCGGCGAAATCCCCGACAGCCCCGCATAGGCCAAAATCACCACCAGCCCGATCCAGTGCCAGGTATCCATCACCACCAGCAGCAGCCATGTATGCAGCGCGGTGAACTTCCAGTCGAACCCGATCCCCGCCGCCGCCAGCGCCTGCCCCACGATCCCCGTCTCCGGGTTGATCAGCCCCAGCCACATCATCCCGATCATGTTCCACGGCACCACCAGCGGCAGCGCCACCAGCATCAGCACCACCACCGCCCCGCGCCCCGCCCGCCGCAACAGCAGCGCGATCCCCACCCCCAGCGGCACCTGCACCAGCAGGATCACGGCCGAAAACAGCAGGCTCCGCCCAAGGCTCGCGTGGAACCGGGATGAGGTGACGATCTCCTCATACCACTCCACCCCCACCCAATGCACATCCTGCAGCGAAAAGATGTCATGCAGCGCATAGTTGAACACCGCCACCAGCGGCACCACGCCCACAAAGGCCATCACCGCCGCCGCCGGCAGCATCATCAGCCATGCCGCATTCCGATTGGGTTTCATCCGTCTCCGCCTGCCTCGCCCTCATCCAGATACCTGCACGTATCCCGCCCCTGTGCAACGCACCGCAACCGCCGATTGCGACTATGGTCTTGTTCCACGGCTCTTGCCTTGCCCCACCCCAGACCGCTTTACTTTCCTGATCATCCATCCGCCGGAGGGATCACCACAGGGAGGACCAACCAATGTGCCAGGTATTCGCGGGGCAAGACCCCGCCCGCTATGAAAGCATCACCCGTCGCCTGCGGCTGAACGGCCAAAGCACCAGCATCCGCCTCGAACGCGCCTTCTGGGATATCATCGACGACATCGCCGCGTCCGAAGGCACCACCACCCCGGCCTTCGTCTCGAAACTCCATTCCGAAGTGCTGGAACAACGCGGCGAGCCGGAAAATTTCACCTCGCTCCTGCGCTGCGCCTGCCTCATCCACATGGACCGCCGCGCCCAGATCGGGGCCGCCCATGCGCTGGCCGCCGAATAGGCCGAATGAAAATCCGCGCGTAGTATAGACCTACTACCCACCCGCGCCGGAACGCCCGCACACTTCCCCTCAGGACAGTCCAAAGACCTGACGGAGGAAGACCTTGGCCAAGGCCATTCACAGCATGATCCGCGTGCTCGATGAAGCACGCTCACTGGCGTTCTACGACACGGCCTTCGGGCTCAAGGTCGCGGATCGGCTTGATTTCGACAGCTTCACCCTCGTCTACCTGTCAAACGCAGAGACCGGGTTCGAACTCGAACTCACCATCAACAAGGGCCGGACCGAACCCTACAATCTGGGCGATGGCTATGGCCACCTCGCCTTCTCGGTCGCCGATGTCGATGCCGAACACGCCCGCCTGACGAATGCCGGTCTTGCCCCGCGCAAGCTGGTGGATTTCGCCCCCGGCGGCACGGTCATCGCCCGCTTCTTCTTCATCGCCGATCCGGACGGCTACCAGATCGAGGTTCTGCAAAGGGCCGGCCGTTACCTCTGAACCCGATGAGGGGCGGATCGGAGGAACCGCCCCCATCGCACCCACCATCGTCATGCTCAGGGAGGAGACAATGACACAACAACTCAAAAGCAGGGGCCTCACACGCCGCCAGCTCTTGTCGCGGTCGGTCGCGGCAGGGGCCAGCTTCGTCGTGGGTGCCGGTTTCGTCGCATCGGGCAATGCCGCCTGGGCGATGGAAACCACGGCCATCAAACCCGAATCCATGGCCACGCTCATCCAGATGGCCCGCGACATCTATCCCCATGATCAGGTGGCCGACGAATTCTATGCCATCGCCGTCAAGGGCTATGACAGCACGGAAAACGCCGAACAGGTCGAAGCGGGGATCGCCGAACTCAACGCCGCGGCGGCGGCGGCGGGCCATGCCGATTATCTCTCCATCGGCTGGGAGGAAGACCGCGTCGCCGTCCTCAAGTCCATCGAATCGGGCGTGTTCTTCCAGACCGTCCGCGCGGGCCTTGTGACGGGTCTCTACAACCAAAAGGCTCTGTGGCCGATCTTCGGCTACGAAGGCGAAAGCTTCTCGCTCGGTGGCTACATCGAGCGCGGCTTTGACGACATCAACTGGCTGTAAGGGGGGGCGGACCAATGGTTGCGAAATTTGACCTGAACGACGACTCCGTCGTCGTCATCATCGGCACCGGCGCAGGCGGCGGTGTTCTGGCCAACGAACTGGCGCAAAAGGGCGTCAAGGTCGTGGCGCTGGAAGCGGGCGGTCGCTATCTGCCCGAAGATTACCTGAACGACGAATGGGACAGCTTCACCCAGCTTGCCTGGCTCGATGCCCGCACCACCAGCGGTTCATGGCGCGTGGCGAAGGATTTCGCCGGCCTTCCCGCCTGGATCGTCAAGGCGGTGGGTGGCACCACAACCCACTGGGCAGGCGCGTCCATCCGCTTTCAGGAACATGAATGGAAGGCGCTCACCACCTATGGCGCGGTCGAAGGGGCAAACCTGCTCGACTGGCCCATCGACGCCGCCGAAATGGCGCCCTGGTATGATCTGGCCGAAGAAAAGCTGGGCGTCACCCGCACTGGCAACCGCCCCGGCCTGCCGGGCAACAACAACTACAAGGTCTTTGAAAAAGGCGCCCTCGCGCTGGGCTACAAAGAGGTGCACACCGGCCGCATGGCCATCCAGTCATCGGATGAAACGGGCAACCGCATTTCATGCCAGCAGACCGGCTTCTGCTTTCAGGGCTGCAAATGGGGCGCGAAATGGTCCGCCGCCTATACCGACATCCCCGAAGGCGAAGCCACCGGCAACCTCGAGGTGCGGGATCGCTCCCACGCCGCCCGCATCCTGCACAATGACGAAGGCAAGGTCACGGGCGTCGAATATTTCGACAAGGACGGCAATCTGCAATTTCAGGCTGCCCGCATCGTCTGCGTCGCGGGCAACACCTTCGAATCGCCGCGCCTGCTGCTGAACTCCGCCTCGTCGATGTTCCCCAACGGGCTTGCAAACTCGTCCGATCAGGTCGGCCGCAACTACATGCGCCACACCACCGGATCGGTCTACGGCATCTTCGACAAGCCGGTGAAGATGTGGCGCGGCACCACCATGGCCGGGATCGTTCAGGACGAAGCCCGCCATGACCCTTCTCGCGGTTTTGTCGGCGGGTATGAACTGGAAACGCTCTCGCTGGGCCTGCCCTTCATGGCGGCCTTCCTTAACCCCGGCGCATGGGGGCGCGGCTTCACCACCGCGCTCGACCATTACGAAAACATGGCCGGGATGTGGATCGTGGGGGAAGACATGCCGCAATCGACCAACCGCGTCACCTTGTCGGAAACCAAGGATCAATTCGGCCTGCCCGTCGCCAACGTGCATTTCGACGATCATCCGAACGACGTGGCGATGCGCAACCACGCCTACAAGCAGGGCATGGCGATCTATGATGCCGTGGGGGCGACCCGGTCCTTCCCGACCCCGCCCTATCCCAGCACCCACAACCTCGGCACCAACCGCATGTCGGAACGGCCCGAGGATGGGGTCTGCAACAAATGGGGCCAGACGCATGACATCGCGAATCTGTTCATCTCGGACGGTTCGCAGTTCACCACCGGTGCTGCGGAAAACCCGACGCTGACGATCGTGGCGCTTGCCATCCGTCAGGCCGACCACATCGCCCGCGAGATGAGCGCCGGGAACATCTGACCCCCGCCCCGCAAACGGAAAGGGCGGCCCCGCACAGGGCCGCCCTTTTCCTTTTCCGCCGCGACTCAGGGTTAACAGACCCTCCATGCCCCGTGCGCGGCGTGCATACGCCCGTCTGCACTGGCTGTCTGCACCGGCCGCTGCACGGTCGGCGACAGGGTTAATGCCCGCTCCGCTTCACGCTGGCGGTCACGTAATTGCACGAAAGATCCCGCGCCGAAAGCGACCATGACCAGCTTACAGGGTTGAAAACCATACCCTTTTTGTCCACCGGCTGCAGCCCTGCCTGCCGGATCAGATCATAAAGCTCATCCGGGGTGATGAATTTCTGCCATTCATGCGTCCCCTTCGGCAACCACCGCATCACATACTCCGCCCCGATGATCGCCATGACAAAGCTTTTCGGGTTCCTGTTCAGCGTGGAACAGATCATCAAGCCATTGTCTTTCAACAGAGTCTGGCAGGCCGTCAGATAGGCCAGCGGGTCCGCGACATGCTCCACCACCTCCATGTTCAGCACCACGTCGAACCGTTCGCCCGCAGCGGCCAGGTCTTCGGCGGTGGTGTGGCGATAGTCGATCTGCAGCCCCGATTGCTCGGCATGGACCATCGCCACCGGAATGTTGCGCGCCGCCGCATCCGCCCCCACGACCGTCGCCCCAAGCCGCGCCATGGGCTCGGACAAAAGCCCGCCACCGCAGCCGATATCCAGCAATCTCAATCCCTTGAAGGGCAGGGGTTGGGTCAGATCCCGGTCGAACTCTGCCGCGATCTGGCGCGTGATATAGTCCAGCCGGCAGGGGTTCAGCATATGCAGAGGCTTGAACTTCCCGTTCGGATCCCACCATTCTGCGGCCATCGCCTCGAATTTTGCCACCTCGGCAGGGTCTACCGTCGATGTAAGCGTCATGGCGTCCTCTTGTTTAACTTTGGTTCAACCTCTTTGCGCGTTATATAGGGCAGCGATGGACCACAGATCAGGCCAAAAGCGCGCAGTCGAATTTCTTTACCCGCCGATCGACCCGTTCGATCAGCGCGTGATCGACATGGGTGATGGGCATCGCATCTATGTGGAACAGTGCGGCAACCCGCAAGGGATCCCCGTGCTTGTCCTGCATGGCGGTCCGGGCGGCGGGTGCAGCCCAGCCATGCGCCGCTATTTCGATCCCACCGTGTTCAGGGTCATTCTCTTCGATCAACGCGGCTGCGGCCGCTCCCGCCCGCATGCCAGCGTGATACAGAACACGACCTGGCACCTTGTTAAGGATATCGAAACCATTCGGGCCGAACTGCAGATCCCCCGCTGGATCTGCTTTGGCGGCAGTTGGGGCGCCACGCTGGCCCTGATCTATGCGATCAGCCACCCCGATCATGTGATCCGCCTTGTCCTGCGCGGCGTCTTCCTGATGACGCAGGCCGAACTCGACTGGTTCTATGGCGGCGGGGCAGGGGCCTTCTTCCCGGAACTCTGGGCGCGCTTCGTCAATGCCATCCCGCATGACGAACGCGGCGATCTGATCGCCGCCTACCACCGCCGCCTCTTCTCGGGCAACGTGATGGAGGAAACCCGCTTCGGCCGGATCTGGGCCAATTGGGAAAACGCGCTCGCCTCGATCCACCATGACGGCCCCCTTGGCGAAAGCCCGGCAGAATATGCCCGCGCCTTTTCCCGGCTGGAAAACCACTATTTCCACAACTCCGGTTTTCTGGAGGAGGATGGCTGGATCCTGCGCGAAAAGGCACGCATCCACCATATCCCGGCCACCATCGTGCAGGGCCGCTATGACATGATCTGTCCGCCGGTTTCCGCATGGAAGCTGGCACAGGGTTGGGATCATTGCGAAATCCGCCTCATCCCCTTTGCCGGTCACGCCCTGTCCGAACCCGGGATCAGCGAGGCGCTGGTCCGAACCATGGATGGCCTGCGCCCCCTGTGCGCCACGCCCTAGGACGCCCCTCACCCGCCACGCATCGCCGATCCGCAATTCCCCTTGCAGACTCGGCCCGTCGTCCGTATATCCCCTGCAACAGCGGTGTCGGGGTCCAAACCCGGCCCCACAGAACCTGACACGCGGGCCGCTGAGCCCGCTTTTTTGTTTTGCCCGGAACCCCATGACCGACCTCATCGCCAAGACCGCCATCGACCGCCGCCTCGCGGCCATCGTCGGCCCCGTCATCGAAGGGCTGGGGTTCGAACTTGTCCGCATTCGCCTGATGGGCGGCAAGACGCGCATCCTGCAGATCATGGCCGACCGCCCCGATGGCGGGATCGAGGTGGACGATTGCGCCACCATCTCCACCGCCGTCTCCGCCGTGCTGGATGTCGAAGACCCGATCGAAGAGAACTACGTCCTCGAAGTCTCCTCCCCCGGCATCGACAGGCCCCTGACAAGGCTCAAGGATTTCGACATGTGGGTGGATTACGAAGCCCGCATCGAAACCACCGAACTGATCGACGGCCGCCGCCGCTTCAAGGGCACGCTGCAAGGCACCGAAGGCGACGAAGTGCTGATCGAAATCGAAGAGGGTGGCGAATCCCTGACCATCGGCCTGAAATTCGACTGGCTGTCGGATGCCAAGCTGATCCTGACAGATGATCTGATCGCCGAAATGCTGCGCCAACGCAAAGCCTCGGGCGTGATCGACGAGACGAAGTTCACCGATATCGAAGAATTCGAAGGCGAAGAGGGGGGCGACACCGCCCCCGACGCGCCCGAGACCAAACACTGAAAGCCGGGAGGCCATCATGGCAATCACCTCTGCGAACCAGCTCGAACTCCTGCAAACGGCCGAGGCCGTGGCGCGGGAAAAGATGATCGACCCGGATCTGGTGATCCAGGCGATGGAGGAATCGCTCGCCCGCGCCGCCAAGTCGCGCTACGGCAGCGACCTCGACATCCGGGTGCGGATTGATCGCAAGACCGGCCGCGCCACCTTTGCCCGCATCCGCACCGTTGTCGAAGACGATGCCGTGGAAAACCACCACGCCCAACTCACCGTGAAGCAGGCCAAGGCCTACAAGGCCGATGCCGCTATCGGCGACGAAATCATCGACGAAGTGCCCCCGGTCGATCTGGGCCGCATCGCCGCGCAATCCGCCAAGCAGGTCATCCTTCAAAAGGTCCGCGAGGCCGAGCGGGATCGCCAGTACGAAGAATTCAAGGATCGCAAGGGCAGCATCATCAATGGCGTGGTGAAGCGCGAGGAATACGGCAACATCATCGTCGACATCGGCCGCGGCGAAGGCATCCTGCGCCGCAACGAAAAGATCGGGCGTGAGGCGTATCGCCCCAACGACCGCATCCGCTGCTACATCAAGGATGTCCGGCGCGAGGCGCGCGGTCCGCAGGTCTTCCTGTCGCGCACCGACCCGCAATTCATGGCCGAACTCTTCAAGATGGAAGTGCCGGAAATCTACGACGGCATCATCGAGATCAAGGCCGTCGCCCGCGACCCGGGCTCGCGCGCCAAGATCGCCGTCATCTCCTATGACAACTCCATCGACCCGGTCGGTGCCTGCGTCGGCATGCGCGGCAGCCGCGTGCAGGCCGTGGTGAACGAGCTTCAGGGCGAAAAGATCGACATCATTCCGTGGAATCAGGATCAGGCCACGTTCCTCGTGAACGCGCTGCAACCTGCCGAAGTGTCCAAGGTCGTCATCGACGAAGAGGCCGGCAAGATCGAGGTCGTGGTGCCGGACGAACAGCTTTCGCTCGCCATCGGTCGTCGTGGCCAGAACGTCCGTCTTGCTTCGCAACTGACGGCACTCGACATCGACATCATGACCGAGGCCGAGGAATCGCAGCGCCGTCAGGCCGAATTCGCGGAACGCACCAAACTCTTCATGGACACGCTCGATGTCGATGAGATGATGGCGCAACTCCTTGTTTCCGAAGGCTTCACCAATCTCGAAGAAGTCGCCTATGTGGACGTGGACGAACTGCTGTCCATCGACGGCTTCGATGAAGACACCGCCGGCGAACTGCAGGCCCGGGCGCGCGACTTCCTCGAAGAACAGAACCGCAAGGCGCTGGAAAATGCCCGCGCCATGGGGGTTGAGGACAGCCTCATTGATTTCGAGGGCCTGACACCCCAGATGGTAGAGGCGTTGGCCCATGACGGCATCAAGACGCTGGAAGACTTCGCCACCTGCGCCGACTGGGAACTCGCCGGTGGCTGGACCACCGAGAATGGCCAACGCAAGAAGGATGAAGGCGTTCTCGAAAAATTCGACATGTCGCTGGAAGAGGCGCAGCACCTGATCATGACCGCGCGTGTCATGCTGGGCTGGGTCGATCCGACCGAACTGGAAACGGCTTCCGAAGAAGTCGAAGAAGACGAGGAGACCGAGGCCTGATCGCAGGTCTCGGGTTCAGGGAAGGCCCATGGCAAGGGGTGGCCGGGAAACAGATCAGGACGGACCCGAACGCAAATGCATCGTGTCCGGGGAAAGCCAGCCGAAAGGCGGCCTGATCCGTTTCGTGGTCGGCCCCGATGCGCTGGTCGTTCCCGATGTGCTGGGGCGTCTGCCGGGGCGCGGCTTCTATGTCGCGGCGGATCGCAAGGCGATAGACAAGGCAGCGGCAAAGGGGCTTTTCTCCCGCGCCGCCCGCCAGCCGGTCAAGGCGCCCGAGGGTCTGTCTGACCTGATCGAGGCACAGCTCCTCCGGCGGGTGATCGACCTCGTGTCGATGGCCCGCAAGGCAGGCGAGGCCGTCACCGGCTATGAGAAGGTGAAGGATTGGCTGGTGAAGGGTCAGGCCAGGGTGCTGATCCAGGCCAGCGACGGGTCGGAGCGGGGTAAGACCAAGCTGCATCCGCCGGGGGACGAGGATAGCTTCATAGGCTGTCTTTCTTCGGGGGAATTGGGTTTGGCTTTCGGTCGCGAACGTGCCATACACGCCGCGCTTGCGGCTGGTGGACTCGAACGACGTGTTGTAGAGGAAGCGGCAAGGCTTGCGGGTTTGCGCGGGCATATCGGCGGAGTTTCCGCCGGAGAGGATACGAAGACGGCATGAGCGATACTGACGGCAAGAAACCCCTCGGCTTGGGTGGCGGCGCGCGTGGACCCGGACAGGTGAAGCAAAGCTTCAGCCATGGCCGCACCAAAAGCGTGGCCGTGGAAGTCAAGCGCAAGCGCGTGGTCGTTCCGACCAAACCCGGCGCCGCCGGGGCGGGGGCAGCTTCGGGCAACAGCCCGCATCTCGGTGATCCGTCCAAGCGGCCCGCCGGCATTTCCGATGCCGAAATGGAACGCCGTCTGGCGGCCTTGAAGGCTGCCAAGGCGCGCGAGCAGGAAGATGCCACGCGCCGCGCCGAAGAAGAAAAGGCCCGCGAGGAAGAACGCCAGCGCCGCCGCGAAGAGATGGAGGCAAAGGAGCGCGAGGATCGCGAACGCGAAGCCGCCCTTCGCGCCAAGGCCGAGGAAGAGGAACGCGCAGCCCGCGCCGCGGAAGAGGCGAAGATCGCTGCCGCCGCCGCCCGCAAGGCCGAGGTTCTGGGAACCCGCTCGAAATCCACCGCCGCGCCGGAACAGTCTGCGGCCAAGGCCGCTGCTGCGCCCGCCGCTGCCGACGACTCCGCCCGTGGCGGGGCGGCCGCTGCCCGTGCGCCCCTTGCCCCGCGCAAGGCCGAACGCGAACGCGACGAACGCGCCACCGACCGTGACCGCGGCAAGGTGAAGGGCGACGAAGGCCGCCGCGCAGGCAAGCTGACGCTGTCGGATGCCATCTCGGATGAAGGTGGCCGCCAGCGCTCGCTCGCCGCGATGAAGCGCAAGCAGGAAAAGGCCCGCCAAAAGGCGATGGGCTTTGGTCAGAAGGCCGAAAAGCAGGTGCGCGATGTGCAGCTGCCTGAAACCATCGTGGTCAGCGAACTCGCCAACCGTATGGCCGAACGGGCTGCGGACGTGGTCAAGGCGCTCATGAAGATGGGCATGATGGTCACGATGAACCAGACCATCGACGCCGACACCGCCGAACTGGTGATCGAGGAATTCGGCCACAAGGCCGTGCGCGTTTCGGATTCGGACGTGGAACAGGCCATCGAAACCGTGGCCGACAAGCCCGAAGACCTGCAGTCGCGCCCGCCGATCGTCACGATCATGGGCCATGTCGATCACGGCAAGACCTCGCTTCTCGATGCGATCCGCAAGGCTAATGTCGTTTCCGGCGAAGCGGGCGGCATCACCCAGCATATCGGCGCCTATCAGGTGAAGACACCCAATGGCGCGCTGGTTTCCTTCCTCGATACGCCCGGCCACGCGGCCTTCACGTCGATGCGGGCGCGCGGCGCACAGGTTACGGATATCGTCGTGCTGGTCGTGGCGGCGGATGACGCCGTCATGCCCCAGACGGTCGAGGCGATTGCCCATGCCAAGGCCGCCAAGGTGCCGATGATCGTCGCCATCAACAAATGCGACAAGCCCGATGCGAACCCCCAGAAGGTGCGCACCGATCTCCTCCAGCATGAGGTGGTGGTCGAACAGATGTCGGGCGAAGTGCAGGATGTCGAGGTTTCGGCCAAGACGGGCAAGGGCCTCGACAGCCTGCTCGAGGCGATTGCCCTTCAGGCCGAAATCCTTGAACTGAAGGCCAACCCCGCCCGCGCGGCGATGGGCGCGGTGATCGAAGCCAAGCTCGACGTCGGCCGTGGCCCCGTCGCGACGGTGCTGGTCCAGAACGGCACGCTGCGCAAGGGTGACATCTTCGTCGTCGGTGAAAAGTGGGGCAAGGTCCGCGCGCTGATCAACGACAAGGGCGAAACCGTCACCGAAGCCGGGCCCTCCGTCCCGGTCGAGGTGCTGGGCCTGAACGGCACGCCCGAAGCCGGTGACGTGCTGAACGTCGTCGACACCGAGGCGCAGGCGCGCGAAATCGCGGACTATCGCGAAAAGGCCGCCAAGGACAAACGCGCCGCCGCCGGTGCCGCGACCACGCTGGAACAGCTCATGGCCAAGGCCAAGGCCGATGCCGACGTGGCCGAACTGCCCGTGCTGGTAAAGGCCGATGTGCAAGGCTCGGCCGAGGCGATCGTGCAGGCGCTGGAAAAGGTCGGCAACGACGAGGTCCGCGTCCGCGTCCTTCACTATGGCGTCGGTGCCATCACCGATACCGATGTCGGCCTGGCCGAGGCGTCGAAGGCACCGATCATCGGCTTCAACGTCCGTGCCAATGCGACCGCCCGCAACGCGGCGCAGCAGAAGGGCGTCGAGATCCGGTATTACTCGATCATCTACGACCTGATCGACGATATCAAACAGGCCGCCTCCGGCCTGCTCAAGGCCGAAGTGCGCGAGAACTTCATCGGCTATGCGAAGATCCAGGAAGTCTTCCGCATCACCGGCGTCGGCAATGTCGCGGGCTGCCTTGTCACCGAAGGCGTGGCACGCCGCTCGGCGGGCGTGCGTCTGCTGCGCGACAACGTGGTCATCCACGAAGGCACGCTCAAGACGCTCAAGCGCTTCAAGGACGAGGTCAAGGAAGTGCAGTCCGGTCAGGAATGCGGCATGGCCTTCGAACGCTACGAAGATATCCGTGCGGGCGACGTCATCGAAATCTTCGAACGCGAAGAGGTTCAGCGCAGCCTTGCCTGATCCACTTGACGGAAAAAGGAAAAGGCCGGGCGATCAAGCCCGGCCTTTTCCTTTTGGCTGTGCCGTCTCAGGACGCGCGCGAAACGATGGCCTTGGCCGGGGCGACCGGCTCTCCGACAAAAGTCCGCTCATCCACCCGGATCATGACCTTGCCATCGGCCGTATGGCCGACAAGAATACCCTGAACCGAAACACAACTCCCAATTGTGATCGTCCTCAGCACGATTTCCCTCCCCACGGAAACAATGCTTAAAGGTTAATCCACTTTGTATCCAAAACCAGCGGGAAAATAACGGTACGACCACAAAGTCGTAACAGCCCTGCCCTTGGATCAAAGCCAGTCGCGCAGGATGGGGATCAGGGGGATATCCGCAGGCGGCATCGGATAATCCTTTAGATTCTGCGCCTTGACCCATGCCAGACGCTGCCCTTCACGGCCCTGGACGACCCCTTCCCAGCGCCGGCAGGCAAAAAGCGGCATCAGCAGGTGAAACTGTTCATAGCTGTGGCTGGCAAAGGTCAGGGGTGCAAGGCAACTCGACCAGGTATCTATGCCCAATTCTTCCTTCAACTCACGAATCAGCGCGGCTTCCGGGGTTTCTCCCGGCTCGACCTTTCCGCCGGGAAATTCCCAAAGCCCCGCCAGCGACTTTCCCTCAGGCCGCTGCGCCAAAAGAACCCTGCCCTCGACATCAATCAGCGCAACGGCGGAAACGAGGATAATCTTCACGAACGGTAATCCGCGTTGATCTCGACATAGCGGTTGGTCAGATCGCAGGTCCAGACGGACCGCTTGCCCTTGCCCAACCCCAGATCGACCCCGATCACCAGATCCTGACCCAGCATATAGGCCGCGCCATCCTCTTCCCGATAATCCGGGTTGCGCCAGCCCTTCTCGGCCACAAGGATATCGCCAAACCGGATCGTCAGCCGGTCCCGGTCCGCCTCTGCGCCCGATTTGCCCACGGCAGCGACGATCCGGCCCCAGTTGGGGTCTTGCCCGGCAATCGCCGTTTTCACCAAAGGCGAATTGGCCACCGAAAAGGCCACCTTCGCGGCGTCCGTATCATCCTTCGCGCCGGTCACCCGCACCTCGACGAATTTCGTCGCCCCTTCGCCATCCCGGATCACCTGATGGGCCAGAGTCATCATCACGCCCCGCAGCGCCGTTTCAAAGGCCTTCGCCACGGCACCCTTCACCTCTGCCGCCGCCGATTGGCCTGTCGCCGCCACCAACAGCGTGTCCGAGGTGGATGTGTCGCTATCGACGGTGATGGAATTGAAGGTCGCACCCACATTGCGTGACAGCATCTTCTGCAGGTTCGCCGCCGAAATCTTCGCATCGGTAAAGATATAGACCAGCATCGTCGCCATATCCGGCGCGATCATCCCCGATCCCTTGGCGATCCCGGCAATCCGGATCTCACCCCCTTCGCCCTGAACGGTTGCCGCCGCGCCCTTGGGGAAGGTGTCGGTGGTCATCATCGCATGGGCGGCCATTTCGATGGCATCCTCACGCAGGGCATCCACCAGATCAGGGATCTTCGAGGTGATTTTCTCATAGGGAAGCGGCTCGCCGATGACCCCGGTCGAAGACGAAAAAACCCGGCTTGCAGGAATCCCCAATGCCTCGGCCACGCCCCCGGTCACGGCGGCCACGGCCTCATCCCCCACCTTTCCGGTAAAGGCGTTGGAGTTGCCTGAATTCACGATGATCGCCGCCCCCGCGCCTGCCGGCACCTTCATCGCCAGTTTCGCCTGACAATCCCGCACGCAGCCCGACCGGGTCGAGGATGTGGTGAACACCCCCGCCACGGCCGCATCGGGCGCCAGCCGAACCAGCATCACATCCTTGCGGTTCTGATAGCGGACCCCGGCCTCGACGGCGGAAAACTCTACCCCCGCGATAATGGGCAGAACCGGAAACCCGTCAGCCGGGGCAAGCGGTGACACCGCCTTGGCCTTCTTCGGCGCCGCGGATGCGGCCCCTTCGGACAGGGTCGCGACATCTTGGCCCATAAGGCGCGCCTTCAACTTGCGCACCTTCTTCTTCAGCGCCTTCGCTTCGGATTTCCAATCGGTCTTCGCCATCGCCCACCCCCCGGGGTTTACTTGTCCAGCAGAGTTGCATCCCGCAGCAGCGCCGGGTCAAGCCCGTCGCCGGGGCGCGTGATCTCGGCCGCGCCGGTCAGTTCGGCCAGCTTCGCCTCGACCACGGTCTGCTCGATCTCGGCGGCCAACTCGTCGCGCACCTCGTCGATGCTTGGCTTGGCGGCATCGCGCACCTCGTTCACCTTGATCAGGTGCCAGCCGAAATCCGTCTGCACCGGATCGCTCACGCTGCCGGGCGCGGCGGCCACGACGGCATCTTCAAAGGGCTTCACCATCATGCCCAGCCCGAACCAGCCCAGATCGCCGCCATTGACCGCCGATCCCGTATCGCTGGAATTGGCCTTGGCCAGTTCGCCGAAATCCGCGCCGCCGTCGATCTCGGCCTTCAGGGCCTTGGCCTTCTCTTCGCTGTCCACAAGGATGTGCTGTGCCGAATATTCCTTCTGCGCGGGCGCATTGGCGTATTTGGCATCATAAGCCGCCTGAAGCGAGGCATCGTTCACCGCCGTCTCGACCAGCGCCTGAAGCGCCTTGCCCGCCATGTAGCTGCGCGCATCCGTCCGCATCCAGATCTCGTCGCGCTTGGTCTTTTCCGTCTCAACAGATTGTTCCAGCGTCGCCTGCTGGATCGCCTGATCCATCAGACCCTTGAACAGCATGTCATCCGGCAGCGCCTGATACTGCGGCGGCAGCTTTTCGCGCAGGATGATCAACTCGCCCAGCGTGATCTCTGTCCCGTTCACCGTCGCCACGACCGTATCGGCGCTGGGCGCGGCCTCATCCTGTGCCAGCACCGGCATGGCCATGCCGCAGGTCAGCACCAGCCCTGCCAAGAACCCGGAATGTTTCGCCATCTCACCTACTCCTGATCGGGCCGCTTCCCTAAGCGACGTTGACTATGACCGGCCTCTCCCTTATCTCGCGGGGGTCGCGTGCGATGGGGCCTGCCGGTCCACTTGGCTCTTCTATGGAAGGCGTTGGGGTCGGGCAAGGCCACAGCCTCACACGATGATGTCAGGTAGGCGGAGAAAACATGCTGGGTCTTGGAACGCTTGCGCGGAAGGTCTTCGGAACGCCGAATGACCGCAAGGTAAAGTCTGTTCGTCCGCTGGTGGCGAAGATCAACGCGCTGGAGCCGGAATTCGCCGCGCTCAGCGATGATGGCATCAAAGCCAAGACCGCAGAATTGCAAAACCGCGTGCAGGACGGCGGCGAAAGCCTTGATGCCATCCTGCCCGAGGCTTTTGCCAACTGCCGCGAAGCCGCCAAGCGCGCCCTCGGCCTGCGGGCCTTTGATGTGCAGCTCAAGGGTGGCATCTTCCTGCATCAGGGCAACATCGCCGAAATGAAGACCGGCGAAGGCAAGACGTTGATGGCCACCTTCCCGGCCTATCTGAACGCGCTGGCGGGCAAGGGTGTCCATGTTGTCACCGTGAACGACTACCTCGCAAAGCGCGACTCGGAATGGATGGGCAAGGTCTATGCCCAGCTCGGCCTCACCTGCGGCGTCGTCTATCCCTATCAGCCCGATGCCGAAAAGCGCGCCGCCTATCGCGCCGACATCACCTATGCGACCAACAACGAACTGGGTTTCGACTATCTTCGCGACAACATGAAGATGTCGAAGGAAGACATGGCCCAGCGCGGCCATTTCTTCGCCATCGTGGACGAGGTCGACTCGATCCTGATCGACGAGGCACGCACGCCCCTCATCATTTCGGGCCCCTCGCAGGATCGCAGCGATCTTTACCAGCGGGTCGATGCCCTGATCCCCTTCCTGCGGGAAGAGGATTACAAGATCGACGAAAAGACGCGCTCCGTCACCTATACCGATGACGGCAACGAACATGTCGAAAAGCTTCTGCAGGAAAATGGCCTGCTGCCCGAAGGCCAGTCGCTCTACGATCCTGAAAGCACCACCCTCGTCCATCACGTGACGCAGGCGCTCAAGGCGCACAAGCTGTTCCACAAGGATCAGCAATACATCGTCCGCGACGGCGAGGTGATGCTGATCGACGAATTCACCGGCCGCATGATGCGCGGCCGCCGTCTGTCCGAAGGGCTGCACCAGGCGATCGAGGCGAAGGAACGCGTGACGATTCAGCCGGAAAACGTGACGCTCGCCAGCGTGACCTTCCAGAATTACTTCCGTCTTTACGAAAAGCTGGCCGGGATGACCGGCACCGCCCAGACCGAGGCGGAGGAATTCATGGAAATCTACCGTCTCGGCGTGGTCGAGGTTCCCACAAACCGCCCCATCGCGCGGGTCGACGAACACGATCAGGTCTATCGCACCGCCAAAGAGAAATACGATGGCATCGTCCGCACCATCAAAGAGGCGAACGCCAAGGGCCAGCCGATCCTTGTCGGCACGACATCCATTGAAAAATCCGAAATCCTGTCCTCCATGCTCAAGCAGGACGGGATTGTTCATAACGTCCTGAACGCCCGCCACCACGAACAGGAAGCCAGAATCGTTGCCGAAGCCGGCCGTTTCGGCGCGGTGACCATCGCCACCAACATGGCCGGTCGCGGAACGGACATTCAGCTTGGTGGCAATGTCGAGATGAAGGTGATGGAGGCGATCGCCGCCGATCCGCATCTGCACCCCGATGAAGTGCGCGCCCGGATCGAGGCTGAACATGCCGAGGAAAAGGCAAAGGTCATCGCCGCCGGGGGGCTTTTCGTTCTTGGCACCGAACGCCACGAATCCCGCCGCATCGACAACCAGCTGCGCGGCCGCTCGGGCCGTCAGGGCGATCCGGGGCGGTCGTCCTTCTTCCTGTCGCTGGAAGACGATCTGATGCGCATCTTCGGGTCGGAACGGCTCGATTCCGTCCTGTCGAAACTCGGGATGAAGGATGGAGAGGCTATCGTTCACCCTTGGGTCAACAAATCGCTGGAACGCGCCCAGGCCAAGGTCGAAGGCCGCAACTTCGACATCCGCAAGCAACTTCTGAAATTCGACGACGTGATGAATGACCAGCGCAAGGTCATCTTCGGCCAGCGCCTCGATATCATGGAGGCCGAGGATATCGGCGAAATCGCCGCCGACATGCGCATTCAGGTGATCGAGGATCTGGTCGATTTCTACATGCCGCCCAAGACCTATGCCGATCAGTGGGATATCCCCGGCCTGTCGCAGGCGGTGACGGAAAAGCTGAACCTCGCCCTGCCGATTGCGGATTGGGCGGCCGAAGAAGGCGTCGATCAAGAGGCGATGCGCGAGCGGATCATCGAAAAATCCGATCTGGCGATGGAAGAAAAGACCGCCGCCTTTGGCCCGGAAACCATGCGCAACATTGAAAAGCAGGTCTTGCTGCAGGCGATTGATGGCAAATGGCGCGAACATCTGCTGAAGCTGGAACATCTGCGTTCGGTGGTGGGCTTCCGCGGCTATGCGCAGCGCGACCCGCTGTCGGAATACAAGACCGAAGCCTTCACCCTGTTCGAATCCATGCTGAACTCGCTCCGTCAGGAAGTGACGCAAAAGCTCTCGCTGATCCGTCCGATGACGCAGGAAGAGCAGGATGCCATGATGCAGCAACTGCTGGCCCAGCAACGCGCGGCCCAGGCGGCCTCGGCCGAGGCCGAAAAGGCCGCCACGCGCGCCGCCGCTGCCGTCCCGGTGGCTGCTGTCGCAGGCGAAGCCATGGCCGAAGCGGCGCGCCCGGGATTCGACCCGGCGGATCGCTCCACCTGGGGCAACCCGTCGCGCAATGATGCATGCCCCTGCGGCTCTGGCCTCCGGTTCAAGCATTGCCACGGCGCGAACGACTGACCGCCTTCCGAAAATGCCGTAATCCTGCCCTGCGCAGGTCTTGATCCTTTGCAACTCTCCGCCTGTATCGGTGCGGTGGAGAGTTTGCATGGATCGTCGGCGCAGTGTGTTTATGGCGGGGGGTATTGTCGTTGCCGCCCTTGCAATCGGTCAGGTGATGCAATCGGGAACGGCAGAGTCCTCTGTCACCATGTATCCTACCGGAACCCCGCAACCGGATCCCGCCCCATCGCCCCTCCGCCTTGCGGCAGGCACGCCTCTTGCGCCGGATGCTGGCAGTTCCGAACTGATTCCCGTCCGGCTTGATACGGCCCCTGCAGAAACCATCCCCGCCAAAGCCCTTCTTCCCGATCCCTTGTCCATCGAAACCTTCCCAGCCGTCGAGCAAACGGATGCCTGCGCGCCGATGCTCGATGTCTTTGCCGATGACGCGGCAAATCTTTCCGTCACGCTGACAGCACCCTGCCAGCCGAACCAGACCGTTGTCCTGCAGCATGGCGGGCTCGCCGTCACCTTCCAGACCACGGCAACGGGGGCGCTCTTCGCCTCGCTTCCCGGTCTTGAGCCTGAGGGGAACCTGTCCATCCGTTTCCCGGATGGCAGCCAGATCGCCGCGCAGGCGGCCATGCCGGAACTGGCCGGCCTCTATCGCGTCGCCGTGCAGTGGATGGATGCCGACAGCTTTACCCTGCGCTCCGACACCCCTGCGATCCGCATCGGCACCTCCTCCGGGCCAGCGCCGATGCTGGCCGAGATCATCACCCTGCCGGATGCAGCAGCATCCCCCCTCGCGATCGAGGCCGAGGTCACGCCCAAAACCTGTGGGCGCGAACTGCTTGGCGAAGTCCTGATCAGCGATCACGGCCTTGTCACGCGCGCGGATCTCAGCCTTTCCATGCCGGAATGCGACGGCGAAGGTGGCTTTGTGGCCTTGAATAATCCTCTGGTGGAAACGAAACTCGCACAGGCGGATTAGGGCTTGGCGGGTTTGAATGCGGATAGTGTCGTGTCTGGTGGCGCTCGCCGTCGCAAGCACTCTTGCGGGCGGCGTGCACGCGCAGGATGTGACCCTGACCGCGCGCGATGGCGGCTTGGCCCTGACAGGCACCCTGCTGGGTTGGGATGGTGAATTCTACCGCGTCGAAACCGAATACGGAAACCTGACCGTCGATGGGCAAGGCGTGATCTGCGATGGCCCCGGCTGCCCGGAACTCACCGCGCCGCGCATTCCCGTCCGCATCGTGGGCGAAGGCGATCCGGGTCTTCGGTTGCTCCCCCCGCTTGTCGCGGCCTTTGCCGCCGCGCGTGGGCTGGATCACAGCCTTGTCGATGGCACCGCGCGCCTTGCGGATCGGGCCAGTGGGCAGATCCTCGCCGAATTCAGCTTTGCCGCCATGCCCCCCGATATGGCGCGCGCCGCGCTTGTCTCTGGCGCGGCGGAACTCATCCTTTCCGCCGGAACAGAGCCGGACCTTGGATCACGTCCGCTTGCATTGGATGCGCTGGTTCCCATCGTTTCGCCCGGCAATCCGCTGGCCCGGATCTCCACGGCGGATCTGGCGCGCGCGCTGTCGGGCGAAGTGTCGAACTGGGCCGAAATCGGCGGCCCCGACATGCCACTTGTCCTGCATGGATTGCCCGGCAGCAACGGGCTGCAACGGGCGCTGTCGGGCCGTTTGGGCCGCAACATCGAGGCGGACGAAACCCACCCCGATCTTGCAACACTGGCCAAGGCAGTGGCGCGCGACCCATGGGCGCTTGCCGTCACCGGGCGGGCGGTTGCCGGAGACACGCGCATCCTGACGCTGACGGATTCCTGCGGCTTTCCCCTGTTGCCCACGGCGCTGGCCGTCAAGGCCGAGGATTACCCCCTGTCGCTGCCTCTGCATTTCCTGACACCGCGCCGACGCCTGCCCCTGCTTGCGCGCGAATTTTTGGAATTCCTGACTGATCCCCGCGCGCAAGCGGTGATCGCCGCCCAAGGCTATGTCGATCGTGCTGCGGAACGCCAACCGATGACAGCCGATGGCCTGCGCCTGATCAACGCCATTCAGGGCGCGGGCGAGGAAACCACGCTCGCCGATCTGAAGCGCCTTGTCGATCTGATGGATGGGGCGGACCGGCTTTCCTTCACGTTCCGCTTCGAAGACGGCTCCAGCACGCTTGACGCGCATTCACGCGGCACGTTGCAGGATCTCGCCCGCCTGCTTGAAACGGATGCCTTCGGGGGCGCAAGTCTGATCCTTGTCGGCTTCTCCGATGGGTCGGGCGCGGCCAGCGCCAATCTCGCCCTGTCCGAGGATCGGGCAAAGGCCGTGCTGGCGGCGCTTCAAGCCGCCGCCCCCGATCTGCCTGCCGCGCGCCTGCCCGTTGTTGCGGCCTTTGGCGAAGCGCTGCCCATGGCCTGCGATGAAACGGGGGCAGGGCGTCGCCTGAATCGGCGGGTAGAGCTTTGGTTGCATCCCGATTTCGTCACAGCAGACGCTCTGACCGAAGACTGACTTCGCGATCCTTCCCGATGATTAGGTGATCATGCAGGGAAATTCCCAGCACCGTGCAGGCCTGCGCGATCTGGCGCGTCATGTCGATATCCGCCGTCGAAGGCGTGGGGTCGCCGGACGGGTGATTATGCACAAGGATCAGCGCCGAAGCGCCCAGTTCCAGCGCCCGCTTGACCACCTCGCGCGGATAGACGGGGACATGGTCGATCGTGCCGCGAGATTGTTCCTCATCCGCGATCAGGACGTTCTTCCGATCCAGAAACAGGATGCGAAAATGTTCCTGTTCGGCATGCGACATCACCGTATGGCAATAGTCCAGCAATGCGTGCCACGAGGAAAGAACCGGTCGCTGGATCACGCGTGATCGGGCCATCCGTTGCGCGGCCACCTCTATCAGGCGCAGTTCGGTGATGACAGCCTCGCCCACGCCATGCACCTGCCGCAGACGTGCCGCCGGGGCAGATACGACCCGGGCGAGATCGCCGAACTGATCCAGCAGCCTGCGCGCCAGGGGCTTTACATCCTGCCGCCCGATGGCGCGGAACAGGATCAGCTCCAGCAGTTCGTATTCCGGGATGCCCTGACCCCCGCTTTCAAGAAAGCGCTCGCGCAAGCGCTTGCGATGATCGGTGATATAGCTGGGCAGGCGGCCCGTCAGCGGCGCAGCCGAGAGCGCTTCATCTTCATCCCCGGCGGGGAAAAGGGGCAAGGCCGATTCCTGAAAGTGGCATGACTGTTTCATGCCCTCACTCTCCGGCAAAGAGGTGAACACGTCCTTAACATCCGCCCGGAAAACCAGACGGGGCTGGCACCACCGCGCCAGCCCCGTCATTCGGCCCATACAGGCGCGGCGTCAGTTCTTCATGCCGTCCCAGAAACCCTTGACCTTGGAAAAGAAACTTTTCCCCTCGGGGTTGTTCTCTTCGCTCAGCTTCTCGAACTCCACCAGCAGTTCCTTCTGCCGCGCCGTCAGGTTGACTGGCGTCTCGACCGCCAGTTCAAGGACCATGTCCCCGACACCGCCCCCGCGCAGCGCGGGCATGCCCTTGGCACGCAGGCGCATCTGCTTGCCGGTCTGCGCGCCTGCCGGAACCTTCACCCGGCTGCGGCCGCCGTCGATCGTTGGCACCTCCACCTCGCCGCCAAGGGCGGCGGCGGTGATGCTGATCGGCACGCGGCAGAACAGATGAAGCCCGTCCCGCTGAAAGATCGGATGTTCGCGCACTTCGATGAAGATATACAGATCGCCCGAAGGGCCGCCGCGCAGACCGGCCTCGCCTTCGCCGGCAAGGCGGATGCGCGTCCCGGTTTCCACCCCTGCAGGGATGTTTACCGACAGCGATCTTTCCTTTTCCACCCGGCCCGCGCCGCCGCAGGAACGGCAGGGGTTCTTCACGATCTGGCCCATTCCGTTGCAGGTCGGGCAGGTCCGTTCAACCGTGAAAAAGCCTTGCTGCGCCCGCACCTTGCCCATACCCGAACAGGTGGGGCAGGTCACCGGCTCGGCGCCGCCTTCGGCCCCGGTGCCCCGGCAGGTATCGCAGGAAACCGATGTTGGCACGTTGATCGTCTTCTGGACGCCCTGAAAGGCCTCCTCAAGGGAAACGCGCAGATTGTAGCGCAGGTCCGATCCGCGCTGCGCGCGCGACCGCCCGCCGCCACCCCGGCCGCCACCCATGAAATCGCCGAAGAGATCTTCGAACACGTCCGAAAAGGCGCTGGCGAAATCGCCATTGCCACCGCCGCCAAACCCTTGCGGCCCGCGCCCGCCGCCGCCACCGCCCATACCACCCTCAAAGGCGGCATGGCCGAACCTGTCATAGGCGGCCTTGCGATCGGCATCCTTCAACACGTCATAGGCTTCGTTCACTTCCTTGAACTGCGCCTCGGCATTCGGATTGTCCGAATTCCGGTCAGGGTGCAGTTCCTTGGCCTTCTGCCGATAGGCCTTCTTCAGTTCGTCCGCCGATGCGCCACGCGCCACGCCAAGGACGTCATAGTAATCTCGTTTTGCCATTCGGGACAAAACCCCCTCTCAGAACCGGGTGGGGGCGGCCCGTTGCCGAACCGCCCCCTCTTCCGATTCACGCGGTGTCACTTCCGCTTGTTTTCGCCCAGATCCTCGAAGTCGGCATCGACGATGTCATCGTCCACCGGACGCGGACCATCCTCTTCGGCCCCTTCCGATTCCGACTGGCTGGCCTTGTAGATCGCCTCGCCCAGCTTCATCGCCGCTTCGGTCAGGTTCTGGATGCCGCCCTTGATCTTGCCGACATCCTCGCCCTTCAGCGCCTCTTCAAGCGGCTGCATGGCCAGTTCGATCGCCTCGACGGTGGATGCATCCACCTTGTCGGAATGCTCCGAAAGCGATTTGCGGGTCGAATGCAGCAGGCTTTCGCCCTGGTTCTTCGCCTCCACCAGCTCGCGGCGCGTGCGGTCGGCTTCGGCATTCGCCTCGGCATCCCGGACCATCTTTTCGATGTCCTCGTCGCTCAGCCCGCCCGAAGCCTGGATGGTGATCGCCTGCGTCTTGCCGGTGCCCTTGTCCTTGGCGCTGACGGACACGATCCCGTTCGCGTCGATGTCGAAGGTCACTTCGATCTGCGGCATGCCGCGCGGGGCCGGGGGAATGTTTTCCAGGTTGAACTGGCCCAGCATCTTGTTGTCCGCGGCCATCTCGCGCTCGCCCTGGAACACCCGGATCGTCACGGCGTTCTGGTTGTCTTCGGCGGTCGAGAAGACCTGGCTCTTCTTCGTCGGGATGGTGGTGTTACGGTCGATCAGCCGGGTGAACACGCCACCCAGCGTTTCGATGCCCAGCGAAAGGGGCGTCACGTCCAGCAGCACGACATCCTTCACGTCGCCCTGCAGAACGCCCGCCTGAATCGCGGCACCGGCGGCCACAACCTCATCCGGGTTCACACCCTTGTGCGGTTCCTTGCCAAAGAACTTGGTGACCTCTTCGATCACGCGCGGCATCCGGGTCATACCACCGACCAGAACCACCTCGTCGATGTCCGATGTCGTCAGACCGGCATCCTTCAGCGCGGCGGCGCATGGCTTCATCGACTTCTTGATCAGGTCATCGACCAGCGATTCCAGCTTCGCCCGGGTCAGCTTCACCACAAGGTGCAGCGGCTGGCCGGTGTTCTTGTCCATGCTGATGAAGGGCTGGTTGATCTCGGTCTGGCTCGAGGCCGACAGTTCGATCTTCGCCTTCTCCGCCGCTTCCTTCAGACGCTGCAGCGCCATCTTGTCCAGCGTCAGGTCGACGCCGTGTTCCTTTTTGAACTCGTCGGCCAGATAGCTGACGATGCGCATGTCGAAATCTTCACCGCCAAGGAAGGTGTCGCCATTGGTCGACTTCACCTCGAACAGGCCGTCGTCGATTTCAAGGATCGTGATGTCGAAGGTGCCGCCGCCAAGGTCATAGACCGCGATGGTGCGGGTTTCCTTCTTGTCCAGCCCATAGGCCAGCGCGGCCGCCGTCGGTTCGTTGATGATCCGCAGCACTTCCAGACCGGCGATCTTGCCCGCGTCCTTGGTGGCCTGACGCTGGGCGTCGTTGAAATAGGCCGGAACCGTGATGACGGCCTGCGTCACCGTCTCGCCCAGATAGGACTCGGCGGTTTCCTTCATCTTCTGCAGGATGAAGGCAGAGATCTGGCTGGGCGAATACTTTTCGCCGCGCACTTCGACCCATGCGTCGCCGTTGCCGCCGTTGATCACCTTGTAGGGGATATTCTTCTGGTCCTTCGTCACCGCCGGGTCGTCATGGCGGCGGCCGATCAGACGCTTCACCGCAAAGACGGTGTTCGCGGCGTTGGTGACCGCCTGACGCTTGGCAGGCTGGCCCACCAGACGCTCGGTCTCGGTAAAGGCCACGATCGAGGGCGTGGTGCGCGCGCCTTCGGAGTTTTCGATGATGCGGGGCTGCGAACCATCCATGATGGCAACGCAAGAGTTGGTCGTCCCGAGGTCAATCCCGATGACTTTGGCCATGATATGCTACCTCTTCTTTCGGCGATGTTTTGGAGTTGGACCCTAGAAAGGCATCCAGCCCCGATCCCAAGTGCATCCGGTGCAGGCGGCCCGCCTGTTCCCGGCCTCGGGCTGTATATAAGTTGGGGATCAGGGGGCTGCAAGCACTCGCCCCGATGGAATTTCCGGGCAATCCGAAGGAATGGGCAGATGGCGATACCTATTGAAATCCGGGGGCTGCACTACTTTCCCGGCCTGCTTGATCCTTCCCATCAGCAGGCGCTTCTGTCCGAACTGCGGCAGGTGGTCGCCGCGGCACCGCTCTATGCGCCAGTCACGCCGGGCGGCCGGCCCATGAGCGTTCGGATGACGTCGGCCGGGCGGCTTGGCTGGATCACCGATGGCAGGGGCTACCGCTATGAACCGCGCCATCCCTCGGGCAAGGCATGGCCGCCCATACCGCAGGATGTGCTTGCGATCTGGCACCGCATAACCGGACTGGCGCGCGGGCCGGATTGCTGCCTCGTGAACTTCTATGGCGAAGGGACAAAGATGGGCCTGCATCAGGATCGCGATGAAGGCGATTTCTCCTTCCCGGTTCTCTCCATCAGCCTTGGGGACGAAGCGCTCTTTCGCATCGGCGGCACGGATCGCAAGGATCCGACCGAAAGCTTCTGGCTCAAATCCGGGGATGTCCTGCTCATGGGCGGCCCCGCCCGGCTGGCCTGGCACGGGATCGACAGGCTGCGCTTCCGTTCCTCGCGCCTTCTGCCCGGGGGCGGGCGGATCAACCTGACCCTGCGGGTGGTTGAAACCGGCGCTACTTCCCCATCGTCCAGCTGACCGAGGCCCGCTTGCCGGTGTAATACTCTCCGATAAGCCCGATGGTAAGACAGGCCAGCATCACGTAGATCGGATAGTCGATGCTCGTGTAGCGCGGTTCATAGTTCAGAAAGATGAAGCCGCGCCCCTGGTCGATGGTGTGGAACAGCGGGTTCCAGTCAAAGAAGGCCAGCACCGCCGTGGGCATCGCATTGGCCACGAACATCTTGCCCGAGGCGATCATGTTGATGCGCGTATAGGCTGCGGCAACCATCCCGAACAGCCTTGGCTGCCAGGGGTTGGCGGCCCGGAACATCATTCCGATGGCAATCCCCGTTGACCATGACAGGAGCAGCATGCCGATCATTCCCACCGGATGATCAAAGGTCAGCGGCGTGATGATCGCATGATAGATGTAAAGGATGATCGAGGCGGAAAAGACCTGCAGATACAATGTCCCCAGCGCCGCCGAGGCGACGGCGATGATCGTGTTCATCGGCGCATGCTTCATCATCGCCGATGTCGGCCCATCCGCCCGTATGACGGCGTTCATCGTCTTTACATGCGTCATGTACATGAACACGCCCGACATCAGGAACAGGATGTAATCCCCCCTGATGGAATTCGGCCGCGCGCCTGCGAAGGTGAACATCACGTAAAAGCCTATGATCATGATCGAAGACTGGATCACGTTCAGCACAAGGCCCATCACCGCGCTGGTATGCGATTTCCTGACATTGTGAACGGCGCCGTGAAAGACAAGCTCCAGCATCCCGAATGCTGTTCTCGTCCGGGTCCGCCTGCCTTCCGCCTGAAATCGCACGTCGCGTTCCTCGTACCTCTGCCAGCCTTCGCCTCTCTGGCGGCACAGCCTCTGGCATGCTTGCCACGGAAATCTTGCCCTTGGCTTACCGCCGGATGATAAGGCGGGCCAGTGTCCAGTTCAACTGCGGTGCCTCGTCACCGCAAAACCGAGGTGTGAAATGCAGTTCGACCGTCTGATCCCCTGTATCCGTCGCCTTGCGCTTGAGGCGGGCGACCGCATCCTCGACGTCTATGCCAGCCCCGAATTCGAGGTGAAGGTAAAGTCTGACACCTCTCCCGTGACCGAGGCGGACGAAGCCGCCGATGCGATCATCTCCGCCGGTCTGCGCGCGGCCTTCCCGGATCTTCCCCTGATCACCGAGGAACAAGCCGAAAGCCATGCCCTCTCGGCCCGCACCTTCCTGATCGTGGATCCGCTCGACGGCACCAAGGAATTCGTCCAACGCCGCGGCGATTTCACGGTGAACATCGCCTATGTGCAGGACGGTGTTCCCCTGCGCGGCATCGTCTATGCCCCGGCCAAGGGGCGCCTCTTCTACACGCTTCCCGACGGCACCGCGGTTGAAGAGACAGGCCCTTTCGACAAGGCCGAACCCGGCCCCCTGCGGCCCATCCGCGTGTCCAATCCCGACAATGCCGCGCTGATGGTGGTCGCCTCGAAATCGCATCGCGATCAGGCGACCGACGATTACATCGGCAAATATGCGGTCCGCGATTCCCGCAGCGCGGGCTCCAGCCTGAAGTTCTGCCTTGTCGCCACGGGCGAGGCGGATCTCTATCCGCGACTGGGCCGCACGATGGAATGGGACACGGCAGCCGGCGATGCCGTCCTGCGCGGGGCAGGGGGCCATGTCGTCCGCTTCGATACGCATCAGCCGCTGGAATACGGCAAGCCGGGCTGGGACAATCCCTTCTTCATCGCCCATGCCCCCGGCGTGACGCTGCAGAAATGATGGGCCGCTTCGGCTTGGCCCTTGCGGCCCTCTGCCTTTCCCATCCGGCCCGCGCCGATTTCATCGAAACGGAATGGCTCGTCACCGGCTTCTCGGGCGAGGCATGGTTCATCGACCCCGCCGCCGTCATGGGGGAAAGCCAGTATTTCGAAGGCGGCTTTGCAGAAGGCGTCTTCTACAGCTGCGACTTCGCCGGTCAGTCCATGGTCTATACGCCCTGGCCCGTGAAGGCGTTCCTCGCCAATCCGGAATTCGCCGATTTCGCGCGCCTGACCGATCCCCGGCTTGCGGCGGCTGACGAAATTTTCGTTCACCGCTTCACCTGCGAAGGGTCCGGCGACCCGGCCCTGCGCCGCACGCTTTACCCCTTCGTCACGACCAATCGCCGCGACGTGGCCTTCTACCCCTTCGAAGGGGGCATCTTCACACTGGAGCCTGTCAAGTGACCGTCCTCATCGCCATCCCCGCCCGCTACGCCTCGACCCGCTATCCCGGCAAGCCGCTGGTGGAACTGAACGGTCCCGATGGCCGCAAGACCCTGATCCGCCGGTCATGGGAGGCGGCGATGGCCGTTGGTGGCGTTGACCGCGTGGTCGTGGCCACGGATGACGATCGCATCGCGGATCACGCCCGCGGTTTCGGGGCCGAGGTGGTGATGACCTCCTCCACCTGCCAGAACGGCACCGAGCGCTGCGCCGAGGTGGCCGCGAAACTGCCGGGCTTCGACATCGTGGTGAACCTTCAGGGCGATGCCCCCCTGACCCCGGCCTGGTTTGTCGAGGATCTCGTCGCCGGTCTGCGCGCGAACCCCGCATCCGAAATTGCGACCCCCGTCCTGCGCTGCGAAGGGGCGATGCTGGCAAAGCTGCAGGAAGACCGGCGCAATGGCCGTGTCGGTGGCACCACCGCCGTCTTCGATGCGGCCCGGCGCGGGCTCTATTTCTCGAAAGAGGTGATCCCCCATACCACGCGCCCCTATGGCGAAGATGAACCGACACCGGTTTTCCACCATGTCGGCGTCTATGCCTATCGCCCCGCTGCCCTTGCCGCCTATCCGGGCTGGCCGGTCGGCCCGCTGGAAACCCTCGAAGGGCTGGAACAGCTTCGCTTTCTGGAAAACGGCCGCCCCGTCCTCTGCGTCGAGGTGCAGTCGAAAGGGCACGAGTTCTGGGAGTTGAACAATCCTTCCGATGTTCCGGTCATCGAATCCATGATGTCCCGCAGGGGATGAAACCTGCGCGGCTTCCTGCAGCCCTGACGGGAAACTGCGCTCCGGACCTTGTGATCCGGCCGCAGTCGCAGTAGCGCAGGGCGTATTGTTTCCATATGCCGAAAATCGCTGCTATTCTGCCATAATGCTGCGTCAATCTGCGTGTGTTAGGGATTATGATGTCGGCGGGTGAATCCCCGATTGTTGGCGGGGGCAAAAGTGGGTGCTGAAATGAAAGCGAAGAAGGTCACGAAGGCCGTATTTCCTGTAGCTGGCCTTGGAACGCGGTTTCTTCCGGCCACGAAGTCGATCCCGAAAGAGATCATGACTCTCGTCGACCGTCCGCTGATCCAATACGCGATCGACGAGGCGCGCGCCGCCGGGATCAAGGAATTCATCTTCGTCACCTCGCGCGGGAAGTCCGCGCTCGAGGATTACTTCGACAACGCCCCCGAACTTGAAAGCGCATTGCGCAAGTCCGGCAAGGACGACCTGCTTGAGATCCTCAAGGAAACCAACATGGATAGCGGCGCCATCGCCTATATCCGGCAGAACCGCCCGCTTGGCCTTGGCCACGCGGTCTGGTGCGCGCGCCGCCTGATCGGCAACGAACCCTTTGCCGTTCTCCTGCCCGATGACGTGATCGCCGCCGAAAAGCCTTGTCTCCAGCAGATGGTCGAGGCCTATGAACAGACCGGCGGCAACATGGTCGCCGCGATGGAAGTCGCGCCCGAAAGAACGAAATCCTACGGCGTTCTGGACATCTCCGAAGACATGGGTGCCATCGTCAAGGCCAAGGGCATGGTCGAAAAGCCTGCCCTCGGCACCGCGCCCTCCAATCTGGCGGTGATCGGGCGCTATATCCTTTCGCCCAAGGTCCTGACCAACCTCAACCGCATGAAGCAGGGCGCTGGTGGCGAAATCCAGTTGACCGATGCCATCGCCGAGGAAACCGCCGAAGGCCGCGTTTTCGGCTATCGCTTCCGCGGGCAGCGCTACGACTGCGGATCGAAGGCCGGGTTCCTTCAGGCGACGGTCGCCTTCGGCCTTTCGCGCCCCGACCTGCGGGACGAATTCTCGTCCTACCTGCACGAGATGCTGGCCCTGCAGAAAGCCGCCCAGTAACCGGGCAGCGCGCAGGGTGGCGGCCTCGCCCTCCGATCTCTTGTCTGCCTATCGCCTGCGCTGGAAACGGCGCAGGCTGCTTGCCCGCGCCCTTGCCCGCCGCCACGATCTGACCGCGCTGCAGGATCGCACGGGTGCCATCCGGCCGGGCGCGATCCTCGGCTTCTCCACCGTCCGCAACGAATCCATCCGCCTGCCGTGGTTTCTCGATCACCACCGCCGCCTGGGGGTGTCGCATTTCCTGATCGTCGACAACGGATCGGATGACGGCACGACAGAACTGCTTGCCCGGCAACCGGATGTGTCGGTCTGGGTCACCTCCGCCTCCTACAAGGCATCCCGCTTCGGGGTGGACTGGCTGACATGGCTGCAGATGCGACACGGCCATGGCCATTGGTGCCTGACCGTCGATGCCGATGAACTGCTCATCTATCCCTATTGGGACAGCCGTGATCTGCGCGCCCTGACGGAATGGCTTGATCGGCAGGACAGGCCGATGTTCGGCGCCATGATGCTGGACATCTACCCCAAGGGCCCGGTCGCCGATCACCCCTACCGCGCCGGCGATGATCCGCTCTCCGTTCTGCCCTGGTTCGATCCCTCTGGCTACGGGATCCGCGTCCAAGAGCCCATGGGCAATCTCTGGATTCAGGGCGGCCCGCGCGCCCGCATGTTCTTCGCCTCCGAACCCCGCCGCGCGCCCACCCTGAACAAGGTGCCGCTGGTGAAATGGCACTGGCGCTATGCCTATGTGAACTCCACCCATTCCCTGCTGCCCCCGCGCCTCAACCGCATCTACGAAACCGATGGGTCCGAGGCCCCCTCGGGCCTGCTGCTGCATACCAAGTTTCTCCACACCGTCGTGGATCGCGCCCGCACGGAAAAGGCGCGGGGTGAGCATTTCTCGAACTCGGCGCAGTATGATCGTTACTATGACGCGCTGACCGAAAACCCCGATCTGTGGTGTCCGGCTTCGCGTCGTCTGACGACGTGGCGCGCGCTGGAATCCATCGGCCTGATGTCGCGCGGCGGCTGGATATGAAAGGCGGAATCTTCTGCAAATACCCGCGCTTGCCTGCGCTAATCTCCAGCAATTGTTTACTTATGGGGTCTCTAACACTAATGTTGCTGAAAATCGGCTGCATCGCCTGCCCCGGGGCGGCGGCCATGGCGCGAACGAACCGGGGTTCATTGGGTATGGCAAGCCTTTTGCGCATCGTTTGGCGCAGGGCCGCATTGGGGAACGGGCAGGGCGAGTGGGTTTGATCGGTGCATATCGTCTCAGGCTGCGCCGGAGAAGCTTGCATGTCCGCGCAGCTCTGAAGCGGCGCGAACTCTCGTCCGTCGTCAACCGGACCGGCGCCATCAGAAGCGACTCCATCCTCCTTGTCTCTACCCTTCGGAACGAACGGCTCCGCCTGCCCTACTTCCTGCGCTATTACCGCGATCTGGGGGTCAATCACTTCCTGCTCGTCGACAACGGGTCCGACGACGGTTCGCACGATTACCTTCAGAACCAGCCCGATGTCTCGCTCTGGTCAACGCATGGCAGCTATCGGAAGTCCCGTTTCGGGATGGACTGGGTCACCGCGCTGCAGCGCAAATATTGCCACGGCCACTGGACGCTGGTCGTCGATCCGGATGAATTCCTCGTCTATCCCTTCTGCGAAACCCGTCCGCTGCGCGCGCTGACGGATTGGCTGGATACATCCGGGGTCCGGTCCTTTTCGGCCATGATCCTTGATATGTATCCCAAGGGGCCGCTGGATGCCCAACCCTATCGCGAAGGTCAGGATCCGTTCGAAATCGCCCAGTGGTTCGACAGCGCCAACTATTCCGTCAAGCGCAACCCGGGCAACGGCAATCTCTGGATTCAGGGTGGCCCCCGCGCCCGTGTTTTCTTCGCGGAAGAGCCGAAGCAGGCCCCCGCCCTGAACAAGATACCACTGGTAAAGTGGAACCGCGCCTATGCCTATCTCAGCTCCACGCACATGCTCATGCCGCGGGGGTTGAACCTCGTCTATGACGAATGGGGTGGCGAAAAGGCGTCGGGTTGCCTGCTGCATGCCAAATTCCTCGATACCTTCGCCGCCAAGGCGGAAGAGGAGTTGGAGCGCGGCCAGCACTATGCCAACAGCGCCGAATACCGCGCCTATCGCGAAGGGATGAAGGCCAATCCCGATCTTTGGTGCAAATGGTCCGAACGCTACATCAACTGGCGCCAGCTTGAGATTCTGGGGCTCATGTCCAAGGGGAACTGGGCATGACGCGGCAGGAACCCAACGGCACGCTCGGCTTTGTCATGCTCTGCCATACGGCGCTGCATCGCGCGGCCGATACCGCACGCCACTGGGCCGAACGCGGCTGCCCCATCGTCATCCATATCGACAAGCGCGTCTCGAAATGGAGCGTCGAAAAGCTTCAGGCCGATCTTGCCGATCTGGACAATGTCCGCTTCTCCGAACGCTTCGCTTGCGAATGGGGCACCTGGGGCATTGTTGCCGCAACGCAGGCCGCGGCCGAGGTCTTGCTGCAGGATTTCCCCTCGGTCCGGCATGTCTACCTCGCCTCCGGGTCCTGCCTGCCCCTGCGTCCCGTGCAAGAGTTGATCGCCTATCTCGACGAACGGCCCCGCACCGATTTCATCGAATCCGTCACCACCGAAGAAGTGGGTTGGACGATCGGCGGCTTGAACATGGAACGCTTCACCCTGCGCTTCCCCTTTTCCTGGCGCACGCAGCGCTGGCTGTTCGACCGTTACGTGAAACTGCAAAGGCGGCTGGGCTTCCGGCGCAGCATACCCAATGGCATCGTCCCCCATCTGGGCAGCCAATGGTGGTGCCTGACCCGCCAGACCCTGACCGCCATCCTTCAGGGCCCGGAACGCGCGCTTTATGACCGCTACTTCCGCCGCGTGTGGATCCCGGATGAAAGCTATTTCCAGACCCTTGTCCGGCAGGTCTCCAGCAATGTCGAAAGCCGCTCGCTGACGCTGTCCAAATTCGATTTTCAGGGCAAGCCGCACATCTTCTATGACGATCACCTGCAGCTTCTGCGGCGGTCCGATTGCTTTGTCGCGCGCAAGATCTGGCCGCATGCGAACAAGCTTTACGCCACCTTCCTTTCCGACGATGCCGAAGGTCAGGCGGGCGGCGAACCCAATCCCGGCAAGATCGACAGGCTTTTCTCCAAGGCCGTCGAACGCCGCGTGAAGGGCCGCCCCGGCCTTTACATGCAAAGCCGCTTTCCCAATGAACACTGGGAAAATGGCCGTACTGCCGCGCCCTATTCGGTGTTTCAGGGTTTTTCCGACGTTTTCGAAAATTTCGAAGGCTGGCTTGGCAAGGTCACCGGAACGCGCGTGCATGGCCATCTCTTTGCCCCTGATCGCGTCGAATTCGCGGGGGGTGAGGCCGTCTTCAACGGCGCGCTCTCGGACAGTGCCGCCCTGCGCGATTACAACACGAAGTCCTTCCTCGCCAACCTGATCTGGGCCACCCGCGGTGAACGCCAGTGTTTTCAGTTCGGCCCGGGCGACAATCAGGAACTCAACTGGTTCATGGCGCTGGATTCCAACGCCCAGATCTCGGTCATCTCGGGCGCCTGGGCGGTGCCCCTGTTCAAATCCAACCGCAACTTCGCCGACATCCGGCGTGAGGCGGCCCGCCTGCAGAAGATCGAACTCGAACATCTCTCGATCCTCCGCAACGCGGCGTCCAAGGCGCGCATCCGCATCTGGAACCTTGCGGAATTCATCGAAAACCCGATGGAGCCCCTGCAGACCATCGTCGATGAAATCTCTCCCCGTTCGCTGCGCCGCTTGACCGAAGCCCCGCGCATGACCGATCTCGAAGGGTTCGGTCAGTTCTTGCAGAACCTGCGCAATCAGGGCATGCAACCCGTCCTCATGGGCGATTTCCCCGCCACCTCCGATCTGCGCCCCTCGGAATCCCGCAGGGGCAGACCTTACCTAGTGAAGTAGTCCAGTGACCCGTCCCTTCGACAGTTTCGTCATGTTCGCGGAAATGCGGACAGGTTCCAATTTCCTCGAAGCCAATCTGAATGCCATCCCCGGCATCACCTGCCATGGCGAGGTGTTCAATCCCGTCTTCATCGGCAAGAAGGACCAGACAGAGTTTCTTGGCGTGACCCTCGCCGAACGCGAGGCTGATCCCGCAAGCCTGCTGCGCCGCATGCGCGAACGCACCCCCGGCCTGTCGGGGTTCCGCTATTTCCACGATCACGATCCGCGCATCTTCGATCTGGTGATGGATGATCCGCGCTGCGCCAAGATCGTGCTGACGCGCAATCCCATCGAAAGCTATGTCAGCCTCAAGATCGCCAAGGCGACGGGGCAGTGGAAGCTGACCAATCCAAAGAACCTCAAGCAGGCCAAGGCACGTTTTGAACCGCTGGAATTCGAAGATCACCTCGAAGGTCTGCAGCAGTTCCAGATCCGCCTTCTTCATGCGCTTCAGTCGCGCGGCCAGACGGCCTTCTACATCGACTATGACGATATCCCCGATCTGGGCGTCCTGAACGGCCTTGCCGCCTTTCTCGGGGTCGAAGGCCGCCTTCAGGCGATCGATTCCTCGCTGACGGTGCAGAACCCCGAACCGCTGGTGGACAAGCTGATCAATCCGGCGGAGATGGGGAAATCCCTGTCGCGGCTGGATCATTTCAACCTGTCGCGCACCCCCAATTTCGAACCCCGCCGCAATGCGGCCATCCCCGGCTATGTCGCGTCGCAGGATGCGCCCCTGCTGTTCATGCCGATCAAGGGCGCGCCCGTTCAGCCGCTGGTCGACTGGCTGTCCACCTTGGGCAGGCTCGAACGGGATTTCACCCACAAGACCCTGCGCCAATGGAAACGCTCCCGCCCCGGCCATCGCAGTTTTACCGTCCTGCGCCACCCGCTAGACCGTGCCCATCGCGCCTTCTGCGCGCTGGAACAGGGCGGCTTGCAGCAGGAACAGCGCGGCATCCTTGCGCGTGTGCATGGCGTGCACCTGCCGCGTCCCGGCACGCCCTTCACCGATCCGGCCGAACGCCGGGCCGCCTTTCTGGCCTTCCTGAAATTCCTCAAGCGCAACCTGTCAGGCCAGACCGGCTTTCGCACCGATGCCGGTTGGGCCAGCCAGACCACAACCCTGCAGGGCTTCGCGCAGTTCCAGCCGCCTGATCTGATCCTGCGGGAAGAGACGCTTGCCGAAGGGCTGGCCTTCCTCTGCGGTGAAACCGGGCTTCCCGCGCCGGTGCTGCCGCCCCTTCGCGATGCCTGCGATGATGCGCTTGACGCCATCCGCGATGGCGAACTCGAAGACGCCGCGCGCGATGCCTATCAGCGCGACTATCTCGGCTTTGGTTTCTTCCCGAAACGCTGACGGCGATCAGGCCGCCTGCGAGGCCCGCGCCTCGGTCAGGATCGCATGGATCTTGGCCGGGTCGCTGTTCGCGCGCAGCTTGGACACCACCGCCTGATCCCGCATCGTCCGGCTCACCAGCGCCAGCGCCTTCAGATGATCCACGCCCGAATCCTTGGGCGCGAACAGCGCAAAGACCAGATCCACGGGCTGCCGGTCGACACTGTCATAGTCCAGCGGCTTTTCCAGCCGGATGAACACGCCCCGGATCTGCGTCAGGTCTTCAAGGCGGGCATGGGGCAGGGCGATGCCATGCCCCACGCCTGTCGGTCCAAGGCTCTCGCGCTCCTGCAGGCCGTCGATCGTCTGGGCGGCGTTCATGCCATAGGCCTGCGCGGCAAGCTCTCCCAGTTCCTGGAAGAGCCGCTTCTTGCTCGTCAACTGTCCGATGACGCGAACGGCACCGGGGATCAATAGCTTGGAGAGGTCCATGAACTGTCGTCGGTCCTGTGCCCGGCCCGTGCGGGCGTCATTTGCTGTTGCGCGGGTCGATCCAGCCTATGTTCCCGTCTTCGCGACGGTACACGACATTCACGCCGCCATGTCCTTCGTTGCGGAACACAAGCATCTTCTGACCACCCAGCTCCAGCTGCATCACCGCCTCGCCGACGGTGATCGAAGGAATCTTCGTCTCCATCTCGGCAATCACGATGGGCTGCGGCAGGTCCGAGTGGTCATCATCCTCGGGCTCCTCAGTTGGCGCGAGGATATATGACGACCCTTCGGCGAATTCAACAGGGGCCGTCCGCGCGCTGTGATGGTTGCGCAGACGCCGCTTATAGCGCCGCAACTGCTTGTCCATCTTCTCGCGGCAGGATTCGAAGGCGGCATAGATCTCGTTCGCATGTCCCTTGGCCTGCGCCGACAATCCGGTGGACAGGTGGATCGTCGCTTCGCAGACATGTTCATGCGCGGCGCGGGAAAAGATCACGACGGCATCAGTCGGGCGCTGGGCGTATTTCTCGACGACTTCGCCAAGCTCGGCCTTCACATGGGTCTGAAGCGCTTCGCCAATGTCGATCTGTTTCCCGCTGATCTGATAACGCATGATGCTTCCTCCGCGTGAATACGATCCAGCCGTCCGGCCGTTCCGAACGGGTAGATCCTCGCTAAACTGAGTTGGGGTTGATGGTGCGATCCATCAAGAGAGCGAACCGTCAAAGCGGCGGTGTCGGCAGATCTGGACATGGCGAATTGCGCACGCATCACGGGTATTTGGCATCCGCCACGGCCATCTTGTCAACCGAGTCGTAGGGATGGGTTCCCGACCCTCCCGCACAGGGCAAGTCTCAGCCGATTCGGAAGTTCTGGCCCAGATAGACGCGGCGCACCGTCTCGTCGCGCACCACCTCATCCGTCGTCCCGCTCATCAGCACCTTGCCGTCATGCAGGATATAGGCGCGGTCCACGATCTCCAGCGTCTCGCGCACGTTGTGATCGGTGATCAGCACCCCGATCCCCCGCGATTTCAGATCCTGCACCAGATGCCGGATCTCGCCCACGGCGATAGGATCCACCCCGCGAAAGGTTCGTCCAGCAACAGATACTTCGGATCCGCCGCCAGACAGCGCGCAATCTCCACCCGCCGCCGTTCCCCGCCCAGCGCGCAAGCGCCGGCGCGCGGCGCAGATGGGTGATGGAGAATTCGGAAAAGCAGTTCCTCCAGCCGCTCGCGCCGCTTGTGCCGGTCGGAATGGGTGATCTCCAGCACGGCAAGGATGTTGTCCTCCACCGAAAGGCCCCGAAAGATCGAAACCTCCTGCGGCAGATAGCCGATCCCCAGCCGCGCGCGGCGATACATCGGCAGCAGCGTCACGTCGCGCCCGTCGATCAGCACCTCTCCGCCTTCGGGCGTCACCAGCCCGGCGATGGCGTAAAAGCAGGTCGTCTTGCCCGATCCGTTCGGCCCCAGCAGCGCGACAACCTCGCCCCGGTTCAGATGCATGGAAACATCCCGGATCACCGGACGCCGCCGATAGCTCTTGCGCAGGCTGCGAATGGCAAGCCCCGCGGACCCCGCGGTCACCGTCAGATCCGGGCCGTCCTTCAAGGATTGGCCTTTCCCGGCACAAAGACGGTCTGCACCCGGCCTTCCATGCTGCCCGTTCCGGCATCAAGATCATAGACAAGCCGGTTGCCCGAAATCGTCGTCTGCCCCTGCGTCAGCAGCACATCACCCGTCATCACCACCTCGCCCGAGGCGATGGTATAGACGGCCGCATCCGCCTCGGCGGCATCGGTCGGGCTGGCGAACAGCACGCGGCCATCCAGATACACTTTCGCAACGCCGGTTCCGTCGGGCAGATACTCGATCCGCGCCGTTCCGGCCGAAATCGTCATCTCCCCCTGCGTGACCTTCACATTCCCCGCGAATGTGGCCTGTCCGCTGGCCTGATCCACGCTCAGGCTGTCCGATGTCACCTCCACCGGCAGCGACGTGTCCTGACGCAGGCCCTTCAATTCGATGCTGGTCTGGGCCACGGCGGGCAGCCCCGCGATCGGCACCAGCGCCAAGGTCAGGAAAAGGGCGCGCAAGGCCGCTGGCATGGGGTCCTCTGATTGATCAAAATTCACTCTGCCGGTTGATATACCAGCTTCACAGCCCCGTTGAAAACCAGAAGATAAGATTGATTGCCAGCGCCCGCCTGAGTCAGCCGCATGGATTGGGCGGTTATGCGCCCCGCCGGCCCTTCCGAAGTGACCGGCACTTCGGATCGGATATCCGTCACATCAAGCCGCGCCGTCATCGCCTCGGACGCCACGCTATAGCCCGTGGCATGATCCAGCCGCACATGGCCGCTGAAGGCGATCTCCTTCCCCGACGGATCCATCCGCGCGCTTTCCGCCGCAAGGGTCGTGCTCTCCCCATCCGGCGTCGTCAGGCGGGCCTGCACGCCAACGGCATTCGCCCCCCCACCATCCTCCTCGCCCGGTCGCGCCTCATCGGCGGTCACCTCCAGCGCGGCGCCATCCCGTGTCGTTCCGGCATAGGTCGGCGCCGTGATGCGGGGTTCGCGCAGTCGCGCCTCCACATCGACATCCGCATAGGGCAGGGCGTCTTCGGGATTGATCCGGTTCGACACAAGGAAAAGCGTCGACAGAACCGCCAGCGCCGCAAGCGGCAGCAGCACCTTTAGCGCCGCCACCAGCCGCGACCACCCGTCAGGCGCGGCCCGCCGTGCCATCAGGCAATCCCGGCGCGCAGACAGTCGTGGATATGCAGCAGTCCCGTCACGCTCTGGCTTCCTTCCGGATCGACCACGAACAGGCAGGTGATCTTCCTGTCATTCATGATTCGCACCGCCTTTTCCGCCAGCGCCTCCGGCCCGATGGTCCGCGGCGCCGCCGTCATCACATCCCCTGCCGACAGATCCAGCAGGCCCGCCATATGGCGGCGCAGGTCGCCATCGGTGATGATGCCCTGAAGGTATCCTTCCCCATCCGTCACGCCAACCACGCCAAACCCCTTGGCCGACATGATGAGCAGCGCTTCGCTCATCGGGGCGTCATGGGCAATCAGCGGTGCTTCGGCATGCATCAGGTCGCGCACCCGCGACAGCCGCGCGCCCAGCTTGCCGCCGGGATGGAACACGCGGAACTGGTCGGGCGTAAAGGCCCGATGCTCCATCAGCGCCACCGCCAGCGCATCCCCCAGCGCAAGCGTCATCGTCGTCGAAGTCGTGGGCACGATCCCCGTTTCACAGGCTTCCGGCGCGTCGGGCAGCAGCAGGGCCACATCCGATTGCCGCAGCAGGGTCGACTCCGCCCGCCCGGCCACCCCGATCAGCGGAATGTCGAACCGCCGCGTATGGGCGACGATATCCGCCAGTTCCGGTGTCTCGCCGCTGTTCGACAGCACCAGCGCCACATCGCCCTTCATCACCATGCCCAGATCGCCATGGCTCGCCTCGGCGGGATGGACGAATTGCGCAGGCGTCCCGGTCGATGCCAGCGTCGCCGCGATCTTGCGCGCCACATGGCCCGACTTGCCCATGCCGGACACGATCACCCGGCCCTCGGCCTGCAGGATCATCTCCACCGCGGCGGTGAAGGCACCATCAAGGCTCTCGGCCAGCATGCCCAGCGCCTCGGCCTCGCGCCGGATCACGCGGCGGGCTGTCGTCAAGAAATCAGTGGTGGAAGATGTCATTGGGTTCTTCCCATCCCAGCAGGTCCAACTCCGCCCGCGCGGGCAGAAAATCGAAACACCGCTGCGCCAGTTCCATCCGCCCCTCGCGGATCAACCGCGCCTCCAGCGCATCCTTCAGCGCATGCAGATACAGCACATCCGACGCCGCATAGTCCTTCTGCGCCTCGGTCAGCACCTCCGCGCCCCAGTCGCTCGTCTGTTGCTGCTTCGATACATCGACGCCCACCAGTTCCAGCAGCAGGTATTTCAGCCCGTGCCGGTCGGTGAAGGTGCGGATCAGCTTCGACGCGATCTTCGTGCACCAGACCGGCGCGGTCTTCACACCAAACGCCTTCTGCAGCGCCGCGATGTCGAACCGCCCGAAATGGAACAGCTTCAGCGTGGCAGGGTCGGTCAGCAACCGCTCCAGATTCGGCGCGCTTTTCTGCCCCCGCGCGATCTGCACCAGATGCGCTTCGCCATTCCCGTCTGACAACTGCACCACGCACAGCCTGTCCCGACGCGGGTCCAGCCCCATCGTTTCGGTGTCGATGGCGACCACCGGGCCAAGGGTCAGCCCATCGGGAAGGTCGTTCTGATGCAGGAAGATGGCCAAGGTCCGCGTCCTTTCGGCAATGTCTGCGGCTGCATTACCGACGCCCCGCACGGGGGTCAACGGAAACGGGCCGAAATGGCGAAAGGGCGCAGGTTTCCCCGCGCCCCTTGGCAAGATCGACATGGTGCCCAGAAGAGGACTCGAACCTCCACGCCTTGCAGCGCTGGTACCTGAAACCAGTGCGTCTACCAATTCCGCCATCTGGGCCCAAGTCGATGGAGGGCGATGTAAAGAAGCCCGCAGGTGGTGTCAACGGGCGGCGCGAAGAATCTTCACCCCGTCCCCAGATAGGCCGAAAGGGCAGGGGGCGGATCGGCGAACAGCGCCTCGGTCGCCATCGGCGGATGGGCGCGCCCCTCGGCCACCAGCATCGTCAGACCGTCCAGTCGCCGCGCATCCTGCGGATCATGCGTCACCATCAACAGCGTGGCCCCCGTCTCATCCGCCACCGCGCGCACCAGCGCCAGCATCTCGGCCTTGAGCGCCGGTCCCAGCGCGGCAAAGGGTTCATCCAGCAACAGCAAGGGCCGCGCCCGCAAGAGCGCCCGCGCCAGCGCCGCCCGCCCTTGCTGCCCGCCCGACAACTGCCCCGGCTTGCGCCCGCCAAGGCCCGCCAACCCGGTCCGCTCCAGCGCCTCGGCAATGCGCCCGCGCGCCTCCGCATCCAGCCGCCCATCCGGCGACAGGCCCAGCGCAAGGTTCCGCTCCACCGTCAGATGCGGGAACAGGTTCTGATCCTGAAACAGGATCGTCACCGGCCGCTGCCCCGGCGGCAGGCGGGTGATATCCGCCCCCTCCCAAAGGATCCGCCCCGCCTGCGGTGCCACGAAACCCGCAATCGCATTCAGCAGCGTGGATTTCCCCGCCCCCGATGGCCCCAGCACCGCGCAGCGCGCGCCTTTCGGCAGGTTCAGATCGGCCTCAAGGCAGAAACCCGGCTCTTCTAGGACAAGTCGATCAAGCTGCAGCATGGCGTCCTATCCAGTCAAACAGCGCGAACAGCGCGAAGGATATCCCCATCAGGATCAGCGCCGTCGCCGCCGCCGCCTCCATCCGGTAGCTGCCCATCAACCCGTGGATGAACAAGGGCAGCGTGGCGTTGTTTTCCGCTGCGAACAGCGTAATCACCCCCAGATCGCCCATCGACAGCGCCGCCGTGATCCCCGCGCCAAAGCCCAAGGGGCGGGCAAGGCAGGGCAGGGTGACCAGCCGGAACCGCGCCCCCCGCGTCAGGCCCAGCGATTGTGCCAATCGGTCATGCCCCTGATGCAGCGCCCGCGCCTCGGGCAGCAGCAGGCGATAGGCATAGGGCAGGGCCAGTGTCGCATTCACCGCAATCGTCACGGGCAGCGCCAGCGTCGAAGGCGAAGCCACCCCCCGCAGCGCCAGAAACAGCCCTGTCCCGATCACCAGCGACGATGCCGCCAGCGGCAAGGTCGCCGCCGCATCGAACAGCCGATGCCCCGCCGCCCGCCGCCCCGCCGCCAGCGCCAACACCAGCGCCGCCCCCGTCACCAGCACCGTCGTCGCCAGCGCCACCAGAACCGACCGCAGCGTCGCCGCCCACATCCCCCCCGGCAGGTCGCCCATCCCGCCCAATCCCCGGATCACCAGCGCGCCAAGCGGCAGCATCAGGAACCCCGCCGCCAGAACGATCGCCGCCACATCCATCCCCTTGCGCCACCCGCCCGGCGCGGGCATTTCCACCCGCCGCCCCAGCCCGGTGCCGAATCCCGTATCCCGGATCAGCGACCAGCCCAGCCCCAGCGCCGTCAGGCACAGCACGAATTGCAGCACGGCCAGCGTCGCCGCGCGTTCTGGCGCGAAATCGAACCGCAGCGCCTGATAGATCGCCAGTTCCACCGTCGTCGCCCCCGGCCCCCCGCCCAGTGTCAGCGCCACCGCGAAACTCGCCAGACAGATGGTGAAAACGGTCAGCATCGCCCCCGGCAGCGTGGCCCGCAGCATCGGCCATTCCAGATGCCGGAATTGCGCGCCGGGCGTCAGGTCAAGCGATTGGGCCAGCCGGAACCGCTCCGCCGGGATCGCCTGCCAGCCCAGCAGCAGCATCCGCGTGGCCAGTGGCAAGTTCAAAAACACATGCGCCATCACCACGCCATGCAAGCCGTATATCGACAGGCGCGGCAGGCCCAGCGCGGCCAGCCCGTCATTCATCACCCCGGCGCGGCCAAAAATCGCCAGCAGGCCAAGCACCGCCACGATCACCGGCAACAGGAACGGCGCGCCCATCAGCGTGATCAGCGCCCCCCGCCCGGCAAAGCGCCGCCGCGCCAGGGCGCGGGCCACCGGCACCGCCAGAAGGCCGGATATCACCGCCGACAGCGCCGCCTGCGCCACGGTGAATCGCACCGCCGCCCAATCCGCCACACCCGGCATGGCCGCCCCGGCATAGGCCACCACCACGGCCACCGTGCCCAGCGTCATCGCCCCCAGCAGGGCGGCTGTCAGCGCCGCCCCGACAGGTGGCCTCAGCGTGCCAATGCGGCTTGCCATTCGGCCAGCGCCCCCTCGCGCGCCGCCAAGGCCTCATCCGCCGACAGCAGGAGCGAGGTTTCAGGCGTGATCAACGTCTCGAAGCCCGCAGGCAGGCCAGCGGCAGGCGTCACCGCCGGATACATCCAGTTCGTCGTCGGGATCACCGCCTGAAACGCCTCGGTTCCCATGAAGGCAAGGAAGGCATCCGCCAGCGCGGGCTGATCCGTCGCCGCCAGCTTGCCCGCCCCCTCGACCTGCAGGTAATGCCCTTCGCTGAAAGGTGCTGCCGCCTTGCCGGCATCTTCTTCGGCGATCAGGTGATAGGCGGGCGATGTGGTATAGGACAGCACCATGTCCGCCTCCCCTTCCAGAAACAGACCATAGGCCTCGGACCAGCCGGGTGTCACCGTCACGATATTGTCGGCCAGCCCCTCCCAGATTTCCCCGGCCCTGTCGCCATAGGCGGCCTTGACCCACATCAGAAGGCCAAGGCCCGGGGTAGAGGAGCGGGGGTCCTGAATGATGATCTTCACATCGGACGCCGCCAGTTCCTCAAAGCTTTTTGGCGGCGCGGGCAGTTTCGCCTTGTCATGCACAAAGGCAAACCAGCCCCAGTCATAGGGCAGGAAAACCGGGTCATCGAAAGCCACCGGCAGTGCATTCTTCCACCCCTGCCCGTGCGGCGCGAACAGCCCCGTGGCCGCGGCCGCCGCCGTCAGGTTGGTGTCCAGCCCCAGCACGACATCGGCGTCGGATGCCGCGCCTTCCATCTGGATGCGCGCCAACAGCGCCGCGCCATCGCCCGCCGCGACGAATTGCAGATCGCAGGCGCAGGTGGCCTCGAAGGCCTGTTCCACCGCCGGGCCGGGGCCCCATTCGGCGGTGAAACTGTCATAGGTCAGAACAGTCAGCACGGGCTTGTCCTGTGCCGTGGCCATGGTGGCAACGGTGGCAAGTCCCAGCGCAAGGATCGAAGTCTTCATGTTTCTCTCCAAATGCGACGGGTGGTCGGAGATGGAGAGAATTCCATGCACCTTCCCTCCGCCGGTATGATCCGGTTCAGGTTCAACGGGTCCGCTTTCGCATCTCAGCCTGTCGCCAGGCACCCCGAGGTGGCGTGAAGATGGCAAAGCCCTGGCAGGTGCAAGCGGAAATCGGGGGAGCCGCTCCGGCCCAGACTGTCCCCCGGCTTTTGGCCGTGGCGCGGGCTGGTTGCGGCGTCATGGGTATTTTCGCCAAGGTGAAAGGCCTTTGCGCGTTGCGCGGGATTGGCCTAAGGACAGGGCCGTATCAGACGGAGCAGGCGGGCATGTCCTTCAACACCTTCGGCCATATCTTCCGCGTCACCACATGGGGCGAAAGCCACGGTCCCGCGCTAGGCTGCACGGTGGATGGCGTGCCCCCGGGCGTGGCGCTGACCGAGACTGACATCCAGCCCTGGATGGACAAGCGCAAGCCCGGCCAGAACAAGTTCACCACCCAGCGCAAGGAACCCGATGAGGTGCGCATCCTGTCGGGCGTGTTCGAAGGTGTGACGACGGGCACGCCGATCCAATTGATGATCGAGAATACCGATCAACGGTCCAAGGATTACGGCGATATCGCGCAGGCCTTCCGCCCCGGCCATGCCGACATCACCTATCACCAGAAATACGGCCAGCGCGATTACCGCGGCGGCGGCCGGTCCAGCGCGCGAAACCGCGGCGCGGGTGGCGGCAGGGGCCGTTGCGCGCGCTGTGCTGGCGCGGATGGTGCCGGGGCTTCGGATCACCGGCTATATGGTGCAGATGGGCCCGCGCGGGATCGACCGGGCGCGGCTCGATCTGGCCGAAGTGGAACGTAACCCCTTCTGGTGTCCCGATCGTCGCCGCCGCCGATTGGGCGGCCTATCTGGATGAGCTGCGGCTCTCCCATAACTCGGTCGGTGCCGTGATCGAGGTCGTGGCCGAAGGGGTTCCGCCGGGGCTGGGCGCGCCGCTTTATGGCAAGCTCGACGGTGATCTGGCGTCGAGCATGATGTCCATCAATGCGGTGAAGGCGGTCGAGATCGGCGATGGCATGGCCTCGGCCAGCCTTACCGGCGTGGAGAATGCGGATGAAATCCGCATGGGGCCACCGGGCCGGAGTTCCTGTCGAACCATGCCGGTGGCATCCTTGGCGGCATCTCCACCGGCCAGCCCGTCATCTGCCGCTTTGCGGTGAAGCCCACCTCTTCCATCCTCACCCCCCGCCGCACGATCAACGCCAGGGGCGAAGAGATCGACCTTGTCACCAAGGGCCGCCATGACCCCTGCGTCGGCATCCGCGCCGTCCCGGTGGGTGAGGCGATGATGGCCTGTGTCCTGCTGGATCATCTTCTGCTGGATCGCGGGCAGACGGGCGGGGTGCGGGGGCGGATCGGTTGATCCGGCGCAGCCGGGTTCAGGCAGGCCGGCGGCTGACCTGAACGGCAAGGATGCCCGCCGCGACGATGGCCGCCCCGATCACATCCGTCGCCCGCAGGGCTTCGCCCAGCAGCAGTGCCGCGATGGCCGTGCCGAAGGCCGGGTTCAGGAAATGGAATGTCGCCGCCCGCGTCGCCCCGATACGGCGCACCAGCGCGAACCAGATCAGTGTCGCCGCAAGGCCGGGAACGAAGATCTGATAGGCAAAGGCCAGCGCCAAAGGCAGCGTCGGCGTCAGGCGGAACGGCTCGGTCAGCGCGGCGATTCCGGCCAGCGCGGCGGATCCCGCCAGCATCTGCAACCCCACGATCAGAAGCAGCGGTCCGAACCCCCCCTGCGCGCCCGAGGCCGACCGCAAGGTCAGCGTGGCAATGGCCAGTGCCAGCGCCCCCAGAAGGCACAGCACCGTGCCCAGCGGATCCGCCCCGCCCGACAGGCGGGTTCCCATGATCAGGGCGGTTCCCGCAAACCCCGCAATCAGGCCAGCCACGCCAAGCGGCGGCAGCCTTTCGCCCCGCAGCGCCCAGGACAGGGCCGCCACCATCAGCGGCATCGACGCGGCGATGATCACCGCCAGAGACGCCTCCACCCACTGCATCGCAACGAAGTTCAGGCCCAGATAGGCGGCGTTCTGCAACAGGCCGAAGGCCGCGACAGATCGCCATTGCGCGCGCGTCAGATCGAACCGCGCGCCAAGGCCCAGTGCAAGGCCGATGGCAAGCCCGCCGGAAATCGCAAAGCGCAGCGCCAGCGCTGCAAGCGGGGCCGCGTCAGCCACGATGATGCGGGCCGTGGCAAAGGCCGAAGACCACATCAGGGCAAAGATCAGGCCCATCGACAGGGCGCGCAGGTCCATCTCGGTCTTCCAAGTGAAAGGGCCGCCCGTTGCGGGGCGGCCCTGCGTTTGGCCATGGCCTGCAATCAGGCGTTGACGCTGTCCTTCAGCGCCTTGGCGATCGAGAACTTCACCTGCTTGTCGGCGGGCTTGGTCACGGTCTCGCCGGTGGCGGGGTTGCGCACCTGACGCTCGGGCCGGGCGCGGCAGACGACCTTGCCCAGGCCGGGCAGCGTGACGGCACCGCCAGCGGCCACTTCACGGGCCACGACAGCGGCAATCGCGTCAAGCGCGGCGCCAGCGGTTTTCTTGTCCGAACCCATCTGTTCGGCAAGAGAGGCCACAAGCTGGGTCTTGGTCATCGGTTTCGACATGTGATGTTCCTTCGTTTACTGGTCCCGTTATCAGGCGGGGCTGTCCCTGTCCTTGAAGTGACTTTCGTGGCTAAAATCTGTTTTGCCGAACAAATCAAGCGCATTCTGACCATTCCACTCCCATTACGCGACGTGGCGCCTTTGAAAAGGCCGCGAAGCGCTACAGAAAGGCCGTCTCGTCAAAGCTGCGCAACTTTCGGCTGTGGATCCGTTCGATCGGCATGGCGCGCAGTCGCTCCATGGCCCGCACCCCGATCTGCAGATGCCGCGCCACCTGCGTCTTGTAGAATTCCGATGCCATCCCCGGCAGCTTCAACTCGCCATGCAGGGGCTTGTCCGAAACGCAAAGCAGCGTGCCATAGGGCACCCGGAACCGGAACCCGTTCGCCGCGATGGTGGCGCTTTCCATGTCCAGCGCGATGGCCCGCGATTGCGACAGGCGCTGCACCGGGCCGGACTGATCGCGCAATTCCCAGTTGCGGTTGTCGATGGTGGCTACCGTCCCCGTCCGCATGATCCGTTTCAACTCATACCCTTCAAGCTGGGTCACTTCCTCCACCGCATCCTCCAGCGCGATCTGGATCTCGGCCAGCGCGGGGATCGGCACCCAGACAGGCAGATCGTCATCCAGCACGTGATCCTCGCGCAGATAGGCATGGGCCAGGACGAAATCGCCAAGGCTCTGGGAATTCCGCAGCCCCGCGCAATGCCCCACCATCAACCAGGCATGCGGGCGCAGCACGGCGATATGGTCGGTCGCCGTCTTGGCGTTCGACGGGCCGACGCCGATGTTCACCAGCGTGATCCCGTTCCCGTCGGCGCGCTTCAGGTGATAGCTGGGCATCTGCGGCATCTTCGCTGTGGGCGGCAGCGCCCCGTCGGGCGTGGTCAGGATCAGGTTGCCGGGTGCCACGAATTCCGTATAGCCCAGCCCCGGATCGGCCAGCACCTTGCGGGCATAGGCCTCGAACTCGTCCACGTAGAACTGATAGTTTGTGAACAGGACATGGTTCTGGAAGTGCCCCGCATCCGTGGCGGTGTAATGGGAAAGTCGCGCCAGCGAATAATCCACCCTCTGCGCGGTGAACGGCGCCAGCGGGCGCGACCCGTCGGCATGCACCTGCCGCGTGCCGTTCACGATGTCATCATTCGTGGTGGCCAGATCCGGCACGTCGAACACATCGCGCAGCGAAAACTCCAGCACGCCCTCCTGCGGGACGGAAACCTTCGGATTGCCCGCCACCGCGAAATGCACCGGGATCGGCGTCTCCGAAGGTCCGATCACCACTGGCTGCCCGTGATGCCGCACCAGCAACTCGATCTGCTGGATCAGATAGTTGCGAAACAGGTCCGGCCGCGTGACCGTGGTCGAATAGCTGCCCGGCTCGGCCACATGCCCAAAGGACAGGCGCGAATCCGCCTTCACATGGCTTGTCGTGGTCAGCCGGATCTCGGGATAGAAGGCCCGGATGCGGGCTTCGGGCTTGCGCCCCGTCACCGCCTGCGTGAAATGCAGCGACAGGAATCCCGTCGCCGCGAAATACAACGCCTCCAGCCGATCCACTGCCGCGACGGGATCGGTAAAGGCTTCATGGGCCGGCGTTTCCGGCGTCTGGATCGAATGGGTGTCTTCGGTCATTGCTTTGTTCTTGTTCTTTCGGCGCATGCAATTCGATCAGGCATCTAATCCGAAACCATGCCCTCTCTGCAAGTGAAGGCTTTGCAACAGCTTGCAGCGCCGCCAAAGGCACGGAATAGTCCGCGCATGAACAGCCCCGTTTCCCCGCCCGCGAAAACCCTGCTCTCCATCGGTCACGGCTATTCGGCCCAGGCCCTTGCGCGCCTGCTGCTCCCGCAGGGCTGGACGGTGATCGGAACCACCCGCAACCCCGCCCGCGCCGCGGCCTTCACGGCAGACGGGATCGAACCCCTGCTGCTGCCCGGCCCGCTCGGCCCGGCGCTCGCCCGCGCCAGCCATGTCCTCACCTCCGTCGCCCCGGATGCAACGGGCGATCCGATCCTGCGCGACCATGCCGATGAATTGCGCGCCGCCCGCCCCGATTGGGTGGGCTACCTCTCCACCACCGCCGTCTATGGCGATCATCAGGGCGGCTGGGTGGATGAGGATACCCCCCTCACCCCCGCCACCGCCCGCGGTCAGGCCCGGGTCGATGCGGAACGGGGCTGGGCCGCCCTCGGCCTGCCGCTGCATATCTTCCGGCTGGCGGGCATCTACGGCCCTGGGCGCGGACCCTTTGAAAAGGTGCGCGACGGCACCGCCCGCCGCATCCTCAAACCCGGACAGGTCTTCAGCCGGATCCATGTCGATGACATCGCGCAGGTCGTCGCCGCCTCGATGAACGCGCCCCGCCCCGGCGCCATCTACAACCTCTGCGACGATGATCCCGCCCCGCCCGAAGACGTGATCGCCCATGCCGCCGAACTGCTCGGCCTGCCAATGCCCCCGGCCATCCCCTACGATCAGGCCGATCTCACCCCCATGGCACGCAGCTTCTATGCCGAAAGCAAGCGCGTCCGGAACGACCGGATCAAAACCGATCTCGGCATCACCCTTCTGCATCCCACCTATCGCCAGGGCCTTGCCGCCCTCCTCGCCTCGGAAAGCTGACCGTCCCCTCCGCGTCCCCTCTCCCGCTAGCGGGGGAGGGGTGGCCCGCCCCCGGCGGGCCGGGGAGGGGGTGCATTCTCACCACGGGCTCACGGCCCCGTTACTTTTTCCCCGCCGCCGGGGTTGAAATGATATCTCCGATACCCACCTTTGCCCCGCGGGCCGGGCCCCTCTGACGCTTTCCAGCGCCATGTCGGACCGCATCGAGTGCGTCTCGATGTCATGCCCGGACCTGTGATCGGCTGGCCTTGCGACGCGTCACTCTGTGTCTCGAAAGGTCAAACGGGGATGGAATTTCTTCTACTGCTGTTTCTGGGCAAGCCCATGTGGATGTGGCTGCTCTTCATCACGCTGGTCGTGGCGCTGCTCGCCTTCGACCTTGGCGTTCTGCACAAGGATGGCGATCACGAAATCGGCGTAGCCGAAAGCCTGAAGCTCTCCGCGATGTATATCACGCTCGGCCTCGCCTTTTCCGGCTTCGTCTACTGGCAGATGGGATGGGAGCCGACAGCCCAGTATCTGACCGCCTTTGTCGTGGAAAAGACGCTGGCCATGGACAACGTCTTTGTCATCGCGCTGATCTTCGCCTTCTTCGCGGTGCCCCGCGCCTATCAACACCGGGTGCTGTTCTGGGGCATCCTCGGCGTGATCGTGCTGCGCGGCATCATGATCGGGCTGGGGGCCACCATCGTCGCCTCCTACTCCTGGGTGCTCTATATCTTCGCGCTGTTCCTGATCTTCACGGGCATCAAGATGCTGTTCGTCGGCGATGGCGACCATGACATCGCCAACAACCCGCTTCTGAAATTCATCAGGCGGCGCTTCCGCGTCACCGATGACCTGCACGGCAACGCCTTCTTTGTCCAGAAACGCGATGGCGCGGGAAGGATGGTGCGCTATGCCACGCCCCTTTTCATCGCGCTGATCCTGATCGAGATTGCGGACCTCGTATTCGCCGTGGATTCCGTGCCTGCTGTCTTCACCATCACCACCGATCCCTACATCGTCTACACCTCGAACATCTTCGCCATCCTCGGCCTGCGCGCCCTCTACTTCGCGCTTGCCGCCATCCTGCATCGCTTCGCCTATCTCAAATACGCGCTGTCGCTGCTTCTGGTCTTCATCGGATCGAAGATCTTCATCGCCGACGCGATGGACTGGGAAAAGTTCCCGCCCAGCTGGTCGCTGGGCATCACCTTCGTCCTCCTCAGTGCCGGGGTGATCTTCTCGCTCTGGAAGACCAAGGATCAGGCTTCGGTCGATCTGGCAAAACCGGCGGAATAGACCTATCTGCTCCTCACCTGCGCCCGGCCCCATGGCCGGGCGCTTCGATTCCAAAAGGTTAGTCAGAGATGATCGCCCTGCGTTCCCAAGTTGCCGCATTCCTCGACCGCCCCGCCGTCACCCGCTTCATCCTGGCGGTGATCCTCTTCAACGCCGTCATCCTCGGGCTTGAAACGTCAAAGCCGATCATGGCCGCCGCGGGCACGACGATCCTGTTTCTCGACAAGCTCTGCCTCGCCATCTTCATCGTCGAACTCGTGCTGAAGCTGTTCGCGCTGGGCGGGCGATTCTTCCGCTCGGGCTGGAACATCTTCGATCTTGCCGTCGTTGGCGTGGCCCTGCTTCCCGCCAGCGGCGGCCTTTCGGTCCTGCGCGCGCTGCGCGTGCTGCGGGTGCTGCGCGTCATCTCCATCGCGCCCAGCCTGCGCCGCGTGGTCGAAGGCTTTCTGCGCGCCCTGCCGGGGATGGGATCGGTCGCCCTTCTGATCGGCCTGATCTATTACATCAGCGCCGTCATGGCGACGAAACTCTTCGCCGCCAGCTTCCCGGATTGGTTCGGCGATCTCGGCCGCTCCGCCTATTCGCTCTTCCAGATCATGACGCTGGAAAGCTGGTCCATGGGCATCGTTCGCCCGGTGATGGAGGTTTACCCCTACGCCTGGGCCTTCTTCGTGCCCTTCATCCTGGCAACCACCTTCGCCGTGATGAACCTTCTCGTCGGTCTGATCGTCAATTCCATGCAAGAGGCCGCCTCCGCCGAACACGAAGAGGCCGAACGCGACAAGCATGCCGAACTGCTTTCCAGGCTGGATGCCATCGAACGGCGCCTGTCGGATCGGGGTTGATGGTTGGGGGGCGACGGGCCGTCAGGCCCGTTTGCCCACCACGGCCACCCCCAGCGTCGTCAACACCTTCGCCTCGATCTGCGCCGCATCCATCCCGGCCACCTGATACATCCGCTCGGGGCTGGCCTGATCAATGAATATGTCGGGCAGCACCATGCTGCGGAATTTCAGCCCCCGGTCGAACACGCCCGCATCGGCCAGAAGCTGCGCCACATGGCTGCCAAAGCCGCCCACCGCGCCTTCCTCCACCGTGATCAGCGCCTCATGATGTCGCGCCGCGTTCAGGATCAGGTCCCGGTCCAGCGGCTTGGCAAAGCGCGCATCAATCACCGTGGGCGCAATCCCGCGCTGGGCCAGTGCCTCGGCCGCCTTCAGCACCTCGGAAAGCCGCGTGCCAAAGGACAGGATCGCCGCCCGCGCGCCCTCATGGATGACCCGCCCCTTGCCGATCTCCAGCGGCACGCCCCGCGCGGGCATCTCGCAACCCACGCCTTCCCCGCGCGGAAAGCGAAAAGCGATCGGCCCTTCGTCATACGCTGCGGCAGTGGCCACCATATGCACCAACTCCGCCTCATCCGCCGCGGCCATCACCACGATGCCCGGCAGGTTGGCAAGGAAGGCCACGTCGAAGCTGCCCGCATGGGTGGCCCCATCCGCCCCCACCAGCCCCGCCCGATCAATGGCAAAGCGCACGGGCAACCGCTGGATCGCCACGTCATGCACCACCTGATCGTATCCCCGCTGCAGGAAGGTGGAATAGAGCGCGCAGAACGGCTTCATCCCGCCCGCCGCCATCCCCGCGCTGAAGGTCACCGCGTGCTGTTCGGCAATCCCCACATCGAAACAGCGCCGGGGAAAGCGGTCGGCGAACAGGTTCAACCCGGTGCCATCCGGCATCGCCGCCGTGACGGCCACGATCTTCTCATCCCGTTCCGCCTCGGCAATCAGGCTTTGCGCAAATACCTTGGTATAGCTCGGCGCATTCGACACCGCCTTCGCCTGCACCCCGGTCAGCACATCGAACTTGCCCGTCGCATGGCCCCGGTCCCGCGCCGCCTCGGCCGGGGCATAGCCCTTGCCCTTCTTCGTCAGCACATGAATCAGCGTGGGCCCCGTCGCCCGCGCCTTCACCGTGCGCAACACCGCCAGCAACTGGTCCAGATCATGCCCGTCGATGGGGCCGATATAATCGAACCCCAATTCCTCGAACAGCGTCCCACCTACGGCCATGCCCTTCAGCATTTCCTTCGCCCGCCGCGCGCCCTGCTGGAACGGCTCGGGCAACAGGCTGACCGCGCTTTTCGCCGCCGCCTTCAGATCCTGAAACGGTGCCTCGGCATAAAGCCGTGACAGATAGGATGACAGCGCCCCCACCGGCGGCGCAATCGACATCTCATTGTCGTTCAGGATGACGAACAGCCGCTTCTTCAGATGGCCCGCATTGTTCATCGCCTCAAAGGCCATGCCCGCGCTCATCGACCCGTCACCGATCACGGCAATCGCATCGCCGGGATCACCACCCAGATCGCGCGCCGCCGCAAACCCCAGCGCCGCGCTGATCGAGGTGGAAGAATGCGCCGCCCCGAACGGATCATAGGGCGACTCGCTCCGCTTGGTGAACCCCGACAGCCCGCCCTCGCTCCGCAGCGTACGGATCCGGTCCCGCCGCCCGGTCAAAATCTTGTGCGGGTAACACTGATGCCCCACATCCCAGATCAGCTTGTCGCGCGGCGTGTCGAAAACCGCATGGATCGCCACCGTCAACTCCACCACGCCCAGCCCCGCGCCCAGATGGCCGCCGGTCACCGACACCGCCGAAATCGTCTCGGCCCGCAGGTCATCGGCCAGTTGCCGCAACTCGCGGTCCGACAGGGCCTTCATGTCGGACGGATGGCTCACACGGTCCAGCATCGGTGTCGTCGGTCGGTCGGTCATCCTGCCCTCCAGCGGGCCAATGGGCCGCGTCACATGTCGCGGCTGATAACGAAGCGCGCGCAGGCGATCAAGTTCGCCGCCCGGTCGCCATAGGGGGCAAGATGGCCCGCCGCCGCCTCGATCAAAGCCCCCGCGCGCGCTTTTGCCGCGTCCAGCCCCAGCAGCGATACAAATGTAGCCTTCCCCGCATCCGCATCCTTCTGCAGCCGCTTTCCGGTCTTGGCCACGTCACCCTCGACATCCAGCACATCATCCCAGATCTGGAACGCCAACCCCAGCTTTTCGGCATAGGCCCGCAGCGGGGCAGGATCCGCCCCCGCGATCACTGCCCCCGCCTCCGCCGACCAGCGGATCAGCGCCCCGGTCTTGCCTGCCTGCAAGGCGGTAATGTCCTCCAGCGTCAGCGGCGCCACCGCCGTCTCGGCGGCGATGTCCAGCGCCTGCCCCAGCACCATGCCCTCGGCCCCGCTCGCCCGCGCCAGCCCGGCCACCAGCGCGATCCGCACCTCGCCCGATCCCAGCGCCGGATCGGCCAACAATTCAAAGGCCAGCGTCTGCAACGCATCCCCGGCCAGCACGGCGGTCGCCTCATCCCATTTCACATGAACAGTGGGCTGGCCGCGCCGCAGGTCATCGTCATCCATGCAGGGCAGATCGTCATGCACCAGCGAATAGGCATGCAGCGCCTCGACCGCCGCCGCCGCACTCATGGCCTGCGCGTCGGCCAACCCATGCATCCGCGCGCCTTCCAGCACCAGAAACCCGCGAAGCCGCTTGCCGCCCCGTAGCGCATAGCGCATCGCCTGCACCACCGGCACATCGGCCCGCCCCTCCAGCGCGGCCATCAGCCGCGCCTCAATGGCCGCCGCGTCCCGGCTCAGCGCATCGGAAAAGCTCACATCCCCTCCGCCGGGGTCGTCCCGGTGGCCCGGCCTTCCTGCGCGCGGATCATCTCCACCTTCGCCTCTGCCGCTGCCAGCTTGTCGGCGCAATGCGCCTTCAGCGTCGCCCCCCGCTCATACAGCGCGATGCTCTCCTCCAGCGCCACTTCGCCCCGCTCAAGCTGGTTCACCACCTGCTCCAGCGCCGCCATCGCCTCTTCGAAACTCATCTCGGACACAGCCTTTGTCGTCATCTGCTCCGCTCCTCCAGAACGCCCACATGTGCCGCGACCGAGGCCGCCAAAGCCTCAAGATCATATCCACCTTCCAGTGTCGAGACGACCCTCCCCCCCGCATGTCGCGCCGCCACGTCGCACAGCCGCCCGGTCAGCCATTCATAATCCGCCGCCTGCCCTTCCAGATTGGCCAAGGGATCGGCGGCATGGGCATCAATCCCCGCCGAAATCAGCACGAATTCCGGGGCAAACGCCTCCAGCGCCGGCAGGATCACGTCCTCATAGGCCGCGCGCATCGCCGCACCCCCTGAACCCGCGCGCAAGGGCACGTTCACGATCTGCCCATGCGCCCCCCGCTCCCCCGTGCTGCCCGTGCCGGGATAAAGCGGCATCTCATGGGTTGATGCGAAAAGAACCCGCCCCTCATCCCACAACAAATCCTGCGTCCCATTGCCGTGATGCACATCGAAATCCACCACCGCCACACGGGCCAACCCGTGATGATCCAGCAACCGCTTCGCCGCAATCGCCACCGTGCCGAACAGGCAGAACCCCATCGCCGTGGCGGTTTCCGCATGATGCCCCGGCGGCCGCGCCGCTACAAAGGCCGCCTTCGCCTCGCCCGCCATCACCGCATCCACCGCCGCGCAGATGCCCCCCACCGCGCGCAGTGCGGCATCCAGCGATCCGGGCGACAGGATCGTGTCACCATCCAGCGCGACCCAACCCTCGCCGGGCACGGCCCGGCGCACCTTCTCCAAATAGCTGCGCGGGTGGCAGCGCAGCACATCCGCCTCCTCGCCCATCGGGCAATCGCGCCGCGCCAGGGTTAGCCCCGCCAGCCCGCGCTCCACTGCCGCCAACCGCTCCACCCGCTCCGGGTGGCCCGGCGGCGTCACATGTCGCGCGCAATCCTCATGCGTATAGACCAGCACCCTCGTCGCCCTCGCTCCGCTTCCGTCCGGGCGAAAGGGGGGTCCGGGGGGACGCATGTCCCCCCGGCCTCTCCATCAGCCCTGTTCGTCCTGGCATTCCAGCACGGCCGCCAGCCCCGCCATCGTCCCCGTCAGGTCGATCGACATGACCTCCGCGCCGTCATGATACATCGTCATGGTCTGCCGTTCGGCGATCGACATGAAGAAGTCGACATTGTCGAAAACGATATCCGCCCCCGGCACGCCCTGCAGATACATGCCCCGCGCCTCGCCCTCGAACATCTCCCCATCCAGCGCAAAGCTGATCGGGTACAGCTTGCCCTCCTCGATATCGCCCCAGGCGTCGTTGAAGGCCGTGACATAGCCGGTGCCGTTCGTCCGATCCAGCCCCACCCGGACAACCGACCCGTCCTCGAAGGCGCCCTGAATCAGGCAGCCATTGCCCAGGCTGGGGTCGATCATCACGTCCCAGTAATCCGACGCTCCCCATGGTTCAAGCGTCTGCGCCCCCGCCGTTCCGGCCGCGCAGATCGCAACCAGCGCCGCCATTCTCATCTTCCCGTGAAACATGCCTACCTCCTAAGTGTATCACTTCGCTTCCTTTCGCCCCGCCGTCACGGCAGGGCGATAACCAACCTCGCCGCTCAATCCGGCTGCAGCAGGTATCCCTCACCCCGGACCGTCTGCAGATAGCGCGGTATCTTCGGGTCATCCTCGATCTTGCGGCGCAGGCGCGTGATCTGCACATCCACCGCCCGTTCCTGCGCCCCGCCGTCATCCCGGCCCAGATCGCCGGCCAGCCTCTCGCGGCTGATAGCCTGCCCCGGCTGCGCCGCGAACATCCGCATCAAGGCGGCCTCGGTCGCCGTCAGGCGCACCAGATCCGCCCCGCGCCACAACTCGCCCCGATCCATGTCATAGCGGACCGGACCCAGATGCAGCACCTTCGGCACCTGCTGGGCGGGTTGCGCCTGTGGGACGCGCCGCAGGATGGCATTGATCCGCAGCAGCAGTTCCTTCGGCTCAAAGGGCTTCACCAGATAGTCGTCCGCCCCGGCCTCCAGCCCCTCGATCCGGTTCTGCGTCTCGCCCCGCGCCGTCAGCAGCAGGATCGGCACCGCCATCCGCCCGCGCAATTCCCGCGTCAGCATGATGCCGTCCTCGCCCGGCATCATCACATCCAGCACGATCATGTCGAAGTCCAGCCCGGCCAGCAGCCGCCGCGCCTGCGCGGCATCGCGCGCCACCGTCACCAGATAGCCGTTGCGCATCAGGAACTTCTGCAAAAGCCCCCGAATGCGTTCGTCGTCATCGACGACCAGAAGATGTGCCTGCGGTTCCGTCATCTTTCCCCCTCGCGCAGCGATTGATACTGCCGCCGCATCTCCGGGTCCATCATCGCCTCCAGCACCGTGCGGAACCCCTGCACCGCCGCTGGCCCCGCCGCGCGATAGGCCGCGCGCATCCGCGCTCGCTGCGCATCCGACAATTGCCGCTCCAGATCCTGCCCCTTTGCCGTCAGATGCAGGTTGCGCTCGCGCTTGTCGCTCTTGCCCACCCGCGCCTCCACCAGCCCGTCCTCGATCAGCGTCCGCAGCACCCGGTTCAGGCTCTGCTTCGTCACCCCCAGAATCCCCAGCAGGTTCGATACCGTCGTCCCGGGAGAGCGGTGGATGAAATGGATCGCCCGGTGATGCGCCCGCCCGTAATCCATCCCCTCCAGAATCCGGTCCGGATCCGCGGTGAAACCGCGATAGGCGAAGAACATCGCCTCGATTCCCTTGCGTAACTGCTCGTCGGTCAGAAACAGCAGGCTTTCGCCGCCCGTGGTGCTTTCGGCCATCCGCATTCTCCTCGTCACCCCGAATTTACGTCAGCCTTGTTGACTTTCCAAGAACCAACTGTTAGCTCAACCCCGGTTTGACGCAACTTTATGTCCGATGCGGACCTAAACAGCGCAACATTCGGAAATTCTGCCCTTGGGAGTGGGACATGACTGGTTACGACGATCGCGACGGGTTCATCTGGATGGATGGCAAACTGGTGGATTGGCGCGGGGCCAATGTCCATATCCTGACCCACGCCCTTCACTATGCCAGCGCCGTCTTCGAAGGCGAACGCTGCTACAACGGCAAGATCTTCAAATCCACCGAACATTCCGAACGCCTGCGCAAGTCGGGCGAACTGCTCGACATGCCGCTGCCTTTCTCGGTCGAAGAGATCAACGCCGCCAAGGAGGCGGTGCTCAAGGCCAACAACCTGACCGATGCCTATGTCCGCGCCATCGCCTGGCGTGGTGCGGGTGAAGACATGGGCGTGGCAAGCAAGCGCAACCCGATCCGCCTTGCCGTGGCCTGCTGGTCCTGGGGCAACTACTATGGCGACGCGAAATTCAAGGGCGCGAAACTCGACATCGCGAAATGGAAGCGCCCCTCGCCCGAAACCATCCCCCACGCCGCCAAGGCCGCCGGGCTCTACATGATCTGCACCATGTCCAAACACGCGGCCGAGGCGAAGGGCTGCTCCGACGCCATGATGTTCGACTATCGCGGCTATGTGGCCGAGGCGACGGGTGCCAACATCTTCTTCGTCAAGGATGGCGAAGTGCATACCCCGATCCCCGATGCGATCCTGAACGGCATCACGCGCCAGACGGTCATCGGCATGCTCAAGGACATGCAGATCAAGGTGCATGAACGGCGGATCCTTCCCGAGGAACTCGAAGGCTTCCAGCAATGCTTCCTCACCGGCACCGCTGCGGAAGTCACCCCCGTCGGCCAGATCGGCGACTACAACTTCGAAGTGGGCGACCTCACAAAGCGCATCGCGACCGAATACGAAAAGCTCGTCCGCGCCTGATCACGGCAGGGCGTCCCGCGCGGCACCCTCAGCCGCCGGTAAAAAACACGGCAAAAAAGGCGAAGGTGGCGACCGCGACCTTCGCCTTTCCTTTTGCAGCGCCGCTCTGCAAATCTCCTGCAATCGGGCGGGCACCATCACCGGAACACGCGCCCCGGCGCCCGCATGTTCCGCTGCCCGCCAACCCGTGCCATCAGCCTTGGAAAAGGCCGCATCTCGCGCAGGCGCCTCTGGCCGGGTTTCCCCCGCCGCATCGCCCATGTCCTTCGAAACCCATTGGATCACCAGTATCGGCAAAGCCGCCCCGGGCGAGAGCCGCAGCAACCCGCGCAACCGCCGCCCAAGCGCCAGCAACGCCCCGCCGCACATCCGCTCTGGCCCGCGCAGCCGAACCGATATCCGCCATGTAGCGGGGTCGCGCCCCGCAGCAAGGACCGACAGGCCCAGCACATCCCCCGGCATGACCAACCGCCCAACAGCACGGCGGATCCGTCCGGCAAGGGCCTTCGCGTCCTTTCGCATGGCGTGTCCCATCACAACTGATGCAAGCAGCCTGCGCTCAAACCCTTACGATCCGGTTTACAGCCGATCCCGGATCAGCGGCGTGGTCGAACAATGCAACCCGCCGCCATTCTTCTGCACCTCGGCATAGGGGATCGTCGCCCATGTCACCCCCGCCGCCGCCAGCCTGTCCAGCGTGCGGTTCGTCGCCCCCTCGGGCATCAACACGCGGCCCGGCGCAATCGCCAGCGAATTCACTATCCAGCCGTCATCGGCCGGATCCGTCTCGATCCAGCGGATACCGCGCGCCTTCAATTCCTCCAGAAAGGAAAACGGCAACCCCATCGGATTCAGGATCGCGAGATCCCTGTCGATCATCAGAAAGCTCACATCCAGATGGATGTCATAGCCCACCAGATCCACGATCAGCAGCTCCACCCCCTGCCGGGCCAGAACCTCGCGCACCTGTTCCGCCCCGTCGCGGTTCACCCGCACCCCCACGCCGATGGCGCAGGTCCGCTCGTTCAGCCACGCGAAACTGCCGCCCTCCATCACGCCGGTGCCATTGATCGTGCGCAGGATCGGAATACCCAGCCGCGCCAGCGTGCGCGTCACCGCCAGTTCCTCGCCCCGGCGGATACGCGCACCCATCCGGCAGATGATCGCGCCCCCCTTCACCATGATCAGCGGATCGCGCGTATAGACCTGCTTCAGCCGATTGCCCGCCTCGCCTTCCAGATAGTGGACAATCACCCCCTCCGCCTCCAGCGCGGCGACAAAGGCCGCATGCTGGCGCTGCATCAGCGGAATGTCGGGCGGCGAGTCGGATTGGAAATACCAGCCCACCGCCGGATCGCCGAAAGACCCGATCTCGGGCAGGCGTTTCGTAGGATTCACCACCCCCATCTCCGGCCCCGGGCGGTGCATCAGGATCTCGCGGATGCGGCCCACATCATTGTCGATGCCCCAGACCTTGCCCCAGGTCGAGGCAAGCTCCCCGGGATCCTCGAACCCCGGCTCCGCGCCAGCGGCAAAGGTCTTGATCGTCTGCGTATAGATCCAGTGCGGATTGCTCATGGCGCGCCCCTGATTGCTGTCAGGCGCAGCCTAGGCGGCACCCCGCAAGGCCGCAAGGCGGCTGCGGGGTGCATGGCCCGATGTCGCGTCAGGCGATCACCGTTTCCACGGTGATATTGCCCTTGGTCGCGTTGGAATAGGGGCAGATGAAATGCCCGCGCTCGGCGATCTTTTCCGCCACCGCGCGCTCCACCCCCGGCATCTTCACCACCAGCTTCACCTGCAGGCCGAAACCGCCATCCGACCGCGGGCCGATGCCGACATGTGCATCCACGGTGGCATTGTCCGGCACCGTGCCCAGTTTCTCGCTGCTGGCGGCAAAGCGCATCGCGCCCAGATAGCAGGCGGCATAGCCGATGGCGAAAAGCTCTTCGGGGTTATGCCCCGCGCCGGAACCGCCCAGTTCCTTGGGGCTGGTCATCGTCACCGTCAGCTTGCCATCGGCCAGCTTGGCCACGCCGTTCCGGCCCCCGCCGGTTGCCTGCGCCTCGGTCCAGTATTTCGGATCAACGGACATCACATGTCTCCCTTATAAGATCGCTAACGATTAAATCGTATACGATATAAATAACCCGCAACACCCCCACCGTCAACCCTCTCTCCATCGCTTGCGCCTTCATCGCGCGCGACATACCCTGCGTCCATGGATGACCCAAGCCGCCTACCCCCGCCCCGCATGCTCTGCTTCGCGCTCTACTCGGCCGCCCATGCCATGCAGGCAGCCTACAAGCCGCTGCTGGATCCGCTGGGTCTAACCTATCCGCAATACCTCGCCCTTTCGGCGCTCTGGGCCGAAGATGGCCAGACCGTCGGCCAGATCGGGGCCGCGCTCATGCTCGACAGCAACACGCTGACCCCGCTCCTCAAACGGCTGGAACAGGCGGGCTGGATCACCCGCCGCCGCGACAGCACCGATGAACGCCAGGTCCGCCTGACGCTCACCGAAGATGGCCGTGCTCTGGGTGCCCGTGCCGCCGAGGTGCCACTCTGCTTCCTCGATCGAACAGGCCTCACCCTCGATGCGGCGACGCAGATGCGCGATGATCTGACAGCCCTGCGCGACAGGCTCCGCCCGCCGCGCTAGGCGCTGCGCCCCCGGTCGATCCGCAGGAACTGGATCAGTCGCGACGCCCCGGCCCCGCCCCGCGGGCGATGCCATGTCTCACGCGGGCTGCGGGCAATGCGCAGGAACTGCTTCACGCGCGCCCCAGTCGAAGGGCTGCGCTTGTCGGCCAGATGCTTGCTCATGTCGTCCTCCCAAGACTGACGGGCAGCCAGCCTAGCATCGAATCGCGCAATCCCCAAATGTCGCGGCCCCACCCGCCCGTCTGTCGGCCCCCCGACCGCCGAAACCGGCCCTCAGGACAGGCGGTCCACCGCCCAGCGCGCAGCCTCCGCCACGGCCGGATCGGCATCGTCCGCCAAAGCCGCCGCCGCCGCCCGCAGCGCGGGCATCCCGGAATTTCCGATGGCGTAAAGCACGTTGCGGATGAACCGGTCCCGCCCGATCCGCTTGATCGGGCTGCCCGCGAACCGCGCCCGGAACGCCGCATCGTCCAGCGTCACCAGATCCGCCAGTTCCGGCGCGCCGACGCGCGGCTGATAGCCCATCTCCTTCGCGTCCTGCGCGAACTTGTTCCACGGGCAGATCGCCAGACAATCGTCGCAGCCATAGATCCGGTTGCCCATCATCCCCCGCAACGCCAGATCCACCGGCCCGCGATGCTCGATCGTCAGATAGGAAATGCAGCGCCGCGCATCCAGCTGATAGGGCGCGGGAAAGGCCCGGGTAGGGCAGATGTCCAGACAGGCGGTGCAGCTTCCGCAATGGCTCACCTCCGGCGCGTCCTTGGGCAGATCCAGCGTGGTGAAGATCGCGCCCAGAAAGAACCAGTTGCCCAGGGCCCGCGACAGCAGGTTCGTATGCTTGCCCTGCCAGCCCAAGCCTGCCGCCTGTGCCAGCGGCTTTTCCATCACCGGCGCGGTATCGACGAACACCTTGATCGCCGCGCCCGGCTCCGCCTGATCCAGCAGCCAGCGCCCCAGCCGCTTCAGCCGCCGCTTCACCAGATCATGGTAATCCTTGCCCTGCGCATAGACACTCACCGCCCCCCGCTCCGGCGCGTCCAGCACGGCCAGAGGGTCGGCCTCCGGCGTATAGCATTCCGCCAGCATGATGACAGACCGCGCCTCCGGCCAAAGCGCCGAGGCATCCCCGCGCCATGCCACTCGTTCCGCCATCCAGCTCATCTGCCCATGACGGCCCTCAGCCAGAAAGGCCGCCAACCGCCCCGCCGCCTCCGGCACGGCCCCCGGCGCACAGATGCCCATCGCGGCAAACCCCTCGGCCCGCGCCTGCGCCTCCAGCCGTTCCTTAAGGCTTCCCGACTTCATCTTGGCTCAAATACCCAAAAAGAACCTGCCCACCCATGCCCCGGCCGGCAGGTCCGGCCAGAGGGGCGCGCAGCGCCCCTCCCGATTTTTCGCAGAAAAATCGTATCCGCCCGCGGTCAGAAATCCAGATCGGCATAGTGCTGGGGCGGCGGAAATCCCGGCACCTGATCGGCCAGCAGCGTGCGGAAACAGGGGCGCGACTTCACCTTCGCATACCAGTCCTTCACCGCCGCCGACCGGTTCCAATCCACGTCCGAGATATAGTCGAGGCAGGAAAGATGCGCCGCCGCCGTCAGATCGGCCAGCGTCATCACATCCCCCGCCAGCCAGCGCCGCTGATCCAGGAGCCAGCCCATGTAATCCAGATGGTACTTGATCCGGCTCGCCCCGAACTTCACGTTCTTGCTGTCCGGATACCCTTGACCCATCACCTTCTTGTTCACCCGCTCATACAGCAGCTTCGACGTCACCTCGTCATGGAACTTGTCGTCGAACCAGGCGCAGAGGCGGCGCACCTCATAGCGCGCCTCAGGGTCGCGCGGCATCAGTTGCGGGGTGGGAACGGATTCCTCCAGATATTCGCAGATCGCCTGGCTCTCCGACATCACGCGATTGTCCCAGCGCAGCACTGGCACCTTGCCTGCCGGATTGCGCCGCAGGAAATCGGGCGAGGGGTCCCAATACCGCTCCTCGACCAGCTCCACCTCCAGCCGTTTCTCGGCCAGCGTCAGGCGCACCTTGCGGCAATAGGGAGAAAGCGGAAAGTGATAGAGGCGGATCATCGGGAAATCGCTTCCGTCATGTCATGAAACGGTAGAATGTCCTTAGCCCCGTCAGGGGGCGGAATTCAACGGCTCATTCCTCAAAACACCCCGCCCGCCCGTCGGCGGCAATGGTTTCCGCGCCGGAAAGGATCGCCCGCGTCCGCGACCGGACAAAGTTCGTGGGCTTCGAGGCCGACCGTCCCTTCGGATCGGGCAGCACCGCAGCCAGCCGCGCCGCCTGCGTGGGCGTCAGGTCGCGCGCATCGACGCCGAAATGATGCTGCGCCGCCGCCTGCACGCCGAAGACACCCTCGCCGAATTCCGCCACGTTCAGATAGACCTCCAATATCCGCCGTTTCGACCAGACGGTTTCCACCACCGGGGTCAGCACCGCCTCCATCGCCTTGCGCAGCCAGGATCGGCCATGCCAGAGGAAGACATTCTTCACCATCTGCTGGCTGATGGTCGATGCCCCCCGGTTGGATCCCTCCGCCACCGCCTCGCGGATGGCGGCCATGTCAAAGCCCCAATGCAGGCAGAAATTCGCATCCTCCGCCGCCACGGCGGACCGCGCCATGACGGGGGCGATCTCCTCCATCGGAACCCAATCCTTTTCGATCCCGCCCAACCGCGCCGCCTCGCCCAGTTGATAGAGGTTGATGGGCGGCAGCAGAAAGGAAAACAGCAGGATCAGCACGGCGAAAGCCGCGGCGATCCCCGCCGCGATCCGCCCGGCCCAGCGCAGGATGCGCCGTTTCAGGGGCCGCCGCGCCATGGGCGCGGCCGCCTTGCGCGGCTTTCGGGTGGTCTTCTCGGGGCTGTCGGTCATCGCGGGACAATAGCCATGCGCAGGGCTGCCGGGTCAAGGCGGCTGTCGCCGCCCTGCCCGCGCCTACGATTTTTCTGCGAAAAATCCGGCGCGGCGGCCCCGAATTTTCGCAGAAAATTCGTGGGGGTCGCCTTTGCGTTACTCCGCCGGAACCTTCGCCGCTTCGTCCGAAAGCGGATGCGCCAGATGCGGCAGCATCTCCTTCGGGCAGACCTGCAGGAAGTTGCGCTTCTCCGCCTCCCAGTTGGCAAGGATACGCCCGGCGATGCGCGAACCCGTCTCGGCATGGTGCCGCTCGATCAGGCCCTTCACCTGCGCCTCCCAATGCGGATGGCCGATGCCGCAGGTCAGGATGGATTCGAGGTTCATGAAATCCTCGGCCACCCCGTCGGGATCATAAACATAGGCCATCCCCCCGGTCATCCCCGCGCCAAAGTTCGCGCCGATCCGGCCAAGGATCACAGCCACGCCGCCGGTCATGTATTCGCAACCGTTCGACCCGCATCCTTCGACCACCACCTTCGCGCCCGAATTCCGCACCGCGAAGCGTTCGCCCGCCCGGCCCGAGGCGAAGAGATAGCCATCCGTCGCCCCGTACAGCACGGTATTCCCGATGATCGTATTCTCCTCCGCCTTCAGCGGCGAAGACATCAGTGGCCGCACGGTGATCGTGCCGCCCGACAGGCCCTTGCCGACATAGTCGTTGGCATCCCCCTGCACCTCGATCTTCAGACCGCGGACAGAGAAGGCCCCCAGCGACTGCCCACAGGATCCCGTCAGCTTTACCGTCAGATGATCGGGCTGCAGGCTGTTCTTCATCCCGAACTTCTTCACGATATGCGAAGAGGCCCGCGTCCCGATGGTGCGCAGCGTGTTCCGCACCGCATAGGAAAGCTGCATCTTCTCGCCATCCTCAAAGAAGCGGTGGCCGTCCTTGATGATTTCCGCATCCAGCGTATCGGGCACCGCATTGCGCGGCTTGGACCGGTCATAGGTGATCTTCGACGCCCCATCGACCGTGATCAGAAGCGGGTTCAGGTCCAGATCATCCAGCGCCGCCGAACCGCGGCTGACCTGCGTCAGCAGGTCCGCCCGCCCGATGATCTCGTCCATCGACCGCGCCCCGATCGAGGCGAGGATTTCCCTCACCTCCTGCGCGTAGAAGGTGATCAGGTTCACCACTTTGTCCGCCGATCCGGTGAACTTGGCACGCAGTGCCTCGTTCTGGGTGCAGACGCCGACAGGGCAGGTATTCGACTGGCACTGACGCACCATGATGCAGCCCATGGCGATCAGGGCGGCGGTGCCGATGCCGTATTCCTCGGCCCCCATCATCGCGGCCATCACCACGTCGCGCCCCGTCCGCAGCCCGCCATCGGTGCGCAGCGTCACCCGCTCGCGCAGGTTGTTCATGGCCAGCACCTGATGCGCCTCGGTCAGGCCCATCTCCCACGGCAGGCCCGCGTATTTGATGGACGTGGCGGGCGAAGCCCCCGTCCCGCCATTATGGCCGGAAATCAGGATCACATCCGCCTTGGCCTTCGCCACGCCCGCCGCGATGGTGCCCACGCCGCTAGCCGAAACCAGCTTCACCGTCACCTTGGCGCGCGGGTTGATCTGCTTCAGGTCATAGATCAGCTGCGCCAGATCCTCGATCGAATAGATGTCGTGGTGCGGCGGCGGCGAAATCAGCGTCACGCCCGGCGTGGAATGGCGCAGACGCGCAATCAGCGCCGTCACCTTCATCCCCGGCAACTGCCCGCCTTCGCCGGGCTTTGCGCCCTGCGCCACCTTGATCTCCAACTCCTCGCAGGCGTTCAGATATTCCGCCGTCACGCCAAAGCGCCCGGATGCCACCTGCTTGATCTTGGCGCTGGGGTTATCCCCGTTCGGCTCCGGCACGAAATGCGCCGGATCCTCGCCGCCCTCGCCACTGTCCGACTTCGCCCCGATCCGGTTCATCGCCACGTTCAGCGTCTTGTGCGCCTCGGGCGACAGCGCGCCAAGGCTCATCCCCGGCGTGACAAACCGCTTGCGGATCGAGGTGATCGACTCGACCTCCTCAATCGGCACGGGCTTGCCCAGCGTCTTGATGTCCAGAAGATCGCGCAGATGGATGGGCGGGTTGGCCCGCATCGCCGCAGAATACTGCTTCCACAGATCATAGCTCGCCCGGTCACAGGCCGATTGCAGCATGTGCATCGTCTGCGCTTCCCAGGCGTGCTTTTCGCCCGACCGCCGCGCCTTGTAGAACCCGCCGATGGGCAGCACATCCGCACCCCCCAGCCAGCCCTTGGCGTGAACCTCTTCCAGCTTCTGCTCGATCCCCGTAAGACCAATCCCCGAAATCCGGGACTGCATGCCGGGGAAGTATTCCGCCACCATGGCGCGGGACAGGCCCACGGCCTCAAAGTTCAACCCGCCGCGATAGCTGGAGATGACCGAAATCCCCATCTTCGACATGATCTTCAACAGACCCGCATCAATCGCATCGCGATAGCGCCGCATCGCATCGGTCAGCGTGCCCTCCAGCAGCCCGCGCGAAATCCGGTCGGCGATCGAATCCTGCGCCAGATAGGCGTTCACCGTGGTGGCCCCACAACCGATCAGCACCGCAAAGTAATGCGGATCAATGCACTCGGCCGACCGCACGTTCACCGAACAGAAGGTCCGCAGCCCCTTGCGCGTCAGCCAGCTATGCACCGCGCTGGTGGCCAGGATCATCGGCATCGGCACCCGCGCCTCGCCCTGATGCTGATCCGTCAGAACCAGATGCCCCGCACCCGACCGCACGGCATCCTCGGCCTCGGCCCGGATCCGCTCCAGCCCTTGCCGCAGATCGTCCAACCCCGGAGACACAGGGAAGGTGCAGTCGATATAGGCCACCTGATCGCCGAACTGCCTTGCCATCACGTCGAATTCGGCATTCGCAACGAAGGGGCTTTCCAGCACCAGAATTTCCGTCTGGCTGCTGTTCTCATCCAGCACGTTCTTCAGGTTCCCGAACCGCGTCTTCAGGCTCATCACCCGGCCTTCCCGAAGCGAGTCGATGGGCGGGTTCGTCACCTGGCTGAAGTTCTGGCGGAAGAAATGGCTCAACGGGCGATAGACCTTGGACAGCACCGCCGCCGGGGTATCATCCCCCATGCTGGCGACCATTTCCTTGCCATCTTCGGCCATCGGGGCCAGCACCTGCTCCAACTCCTCCACCGTATAACCGGCGGCGATCTGGCGGCGGCGCAGTTCGGCCCCTGTGAACATCGTGCTCTCCGGCACATCCCGCAGAAGGCTGTTTAGATCGACGATCTTTTCGATCCATTCGCCATAAGGCTGGCTCGCGGCCAGTTTGTCCTTCATCTCGGCGTCGTGATAGAGTTTGCCCTCGGCCATATCGACGGCGATCATCTGCCCCGGCCCAAGCGCCCCTTTCTCGCGGATGGTCGTCTCATCCACCGGCACCATCCCGGCCTCGGACCCGGCGATCAGCATTCCGTCGCCCGTGATGACATAGCGCATCGGCCGCAGCCCGTTCCGGTCCAGCCCGCCGCAAACCCAGCGCCCATCCGTCATGGCCAGCGCGGCAGGGCCGTCCCACGGTTCCATGACCGAGTTGCAATAGGCATACATATCCGCCCAGGCCTGCGGCATGTCGGTCGTGGTCTTCGACCACGCCTCCGGCACCAGCATCGTCTTGGCCATGGGGGCGGAACGGCCAGACCGCACCAGCACCTCGAACACCGCATCCAGCGCGCCGCTGTCCGACGTGCCCGACGGGATGATCGGCTTGATGTCCTCGGCCGCGTCGCCAAAGTTGTTGCTCGCCATGCGGATCTCATGGCTCCGCATCCAGTTGACGTTGCCCTTCAGCGTGTTGATCTCGCCGTTATGGGCCAGCATGCGGAAGGGCTGCGCCAGCCACCATTGCGGGAAGGTGTTGGTGGAATAGCGCTGGTGATAGATGGCAAAGGACGATTCAAACCGTTCGTCCATCAGGTCGGGATAGAACACCGCCACCTGCTCGGCCAGCATCATGCCCTTGTAGATGACAGACCGGCAGGACAGGCTGCACAGATACAGACCCTGAATCTGCGCCGCTGCGGCCGCCTTCTCGATCCGGCGGCGGATGATGTAAAGCTCGCGTTCGAACTGCTCCTGATCAATGTCCTTCTCGCAGCGGATCAGGATCTGCTCGATCTCGGGCCGCGTCGCATTGGCCTTCTCGCCCAGCACCTCGGTATTCACCGGCACATGCCGCCAGCCATAGATGTAATGGCCCATCCGCAGGACTTCCGTCTCCACGATGGTCCGGCACCGCTCCTGCGCGCCGAAATCCGTGCGCGGCAGAAAGACCTGACCCACCGCGATCAGCTTGTTCGGATCCGGCTCATGCCCGGTGCGGCGCACGACGTCATAGAAGAACCGCACCGGGATCTGCACATGGATGCCCGCGCCGTCGCCCGTCTTGCCATCGGCATCCACCGCGCCCCGGTGCCACACGGCCTTCAGCGCGTTGATCCCGTTCTCCACCACCTTCCGGCTCGGCTTGCCGGAAATGGATACCACAAGCCCCACCCCGCAGGACGAATGCTCGTCCTCCTGCTTGTACAGGCCATTCTCATGCAGCCACTGGCGCTTGGCTTCCTCGGCCTTCACCCAGGCGTCGTCATAGATGGTCATGGCTCGGGTCTCCTTACGACTTTGGCGTGAACGGCAGCGATGACATCACGGCATCGCAATCGAACAGGGGCTGGGTGCTGGCAAAACCGGGCTCGCCCGGAAAGATGAACTGGATCGGGCTGCCGTCCAGCGGCAGATAGGTTCCGTCCCCGCCATCCCATTGCGACGGGCCGGAAAAGAACAGCCGCCATTCGGGATGGATATATTCGTTCCCCCGTGACCGGCGCAGGACATTCCCAGACAGGTCGGTCTCGGTAAAGTTGAACTCGGTCTCCTGCAGGGTGATCCCGTCGATCACCACCTGCCGCCCGGTCAGCCGGTCACTCCCACGCACGCGGGTCCGCTCGCCGGTATCGTCCGACAGGCCGAAAATGAAACTGTCATTCCCCGTGGCCAGCAGCCCGCTGAACGAGGCCGGATCCTGCGGGTTCGGGTCCAGCGTCTGCCGCACCGGCGGGTCGATCTCGAAGCTTTCCACCCACTGCGCCTCGCTGTCGATGCGCGAGGTGAAATAGGCCCCTTCCTGATCGAAATCCGTGCGCCACTGGTCGCCCGCCGCATCGGCGCTGCAGGTATAGTGGTTCGACACCCGGCACCCCTTCGACTGCACCGTCAGAAAGGTGGTGCAGCCTTCGGGCGCGGCAAAGGAACCGGCCATCGCGGGCAGGGCAGGCAGGGCGGACCCGATCACAAGGCAGGCGGCCAGGCGGGGCAGGGCGGCGGCACGTCTCATGCGGCTTTTCCTTTGCTGCGGGCATTCAGGCTTTGGCTCAGAAGGTCGGCCAGCGCATCCCCGCGCCGGGCAAAGGCAAGGTCAATCACCTCGGGCAGGATCCCCGCCTGCTTGATCCGGGTCGCCGTGTCATGCCGGGCCCCGGGCAGGAAATAAAGGTTCGTATTCGCCGCTTGCGGCAACAGCCGCGTCTGCGGCTTTTCCAGCCGCGACATCCCCATCACGATATGATGCGCCGTCCCCGCCGCCATCAGATCCGCCGCACAGCGGATGCGGATCGCCTCGATCCGGCTGCGATAGCGCGCCCAGCGGCCCTCATCCGGCACCAACGCGGGGTCGATCGACATCTGCGGCGAAAAGGCCAGCGCCGCCTTCACCGGCACAAAGCCCCCGATCACCAGCGCCGCGAACCCCCCCATGGAATAGCCCAGCGTCACCGTCTCTTCCGCGCCCGCTTCCTCGCGCGCGGCTTCGATCACCTCGACGATATCCTCGATCAGCCCCGGCGCATTCAGCCAGCTCCGCTGAGGATCGGCGATGAACACCGCATTGTCCCGCCCGTTCGCCGTGGCGCTGCGCGCGAATTCAAGGATCGGCGGCGTGTTCGGCCCATGCCCCACCGATGAAAACACCACCACCAGCCGCCGGCTGCTGCCCCGATGCCACCAGACCCACAGCCCACGGTCCTTGCGCAAAAGCGGGATGTCCAGACGCGGCGCCGCCGACATCTGCCCCTCTCCCGCCTCTGAACCCGCTGTTTTCCGCACCGTGAACCGCCCCTCTTACTCGGCCGCCACCTGCGCGGGCTGCGCCAGATAGTCCAGAATGGCCTCTGCCGCCTCGCGCCCGTCGCGGATCGCCCAGACGACAAGGCTCGCCCCGCGCACGATATCGCCCACGGCATAGACGCCCGGCAGGCTGGTGGCATGGGTCTGGAAATCGGCCTTGATCGTGCCCCAGCGCGTCACGGCAAGCTCCGGCACACCCCAAAGCGACGGGATCTCCTCCGGCTCGAACCCCAGCGCCTGCACCACCAGATCAGCAGGCTCCACATAATCCGCGCCCTCGATCAGTTCGGGCGATTGCCGCCCCGTCGCATCCGGCGCGCCAAGGCGCATGCGCTGCACCAGCACACCCTCGACATGCGCCGCCCCGGTAAACCCCTTCGGCGCGGTCAGCCAGACGAAGTCCACGCCCTCTTCCTCGGCATTCTGCACCTCGCGCTGCGATCCCGGCATGTTCGCCCGATCACGCCGATAGAGGCACTTCACCGATGTCGCGCCCTGCCGGATGGCGGTGCGCACACAATCCATCGCCGTATCGCCGCCACCGATCACCACCACGCGCTTGCCTTCGGCATTCAGCGCGCCGCTGTCGAATTCCTCGACCTCGTCGCCAAAGCTCTTGCGGTTCGACGCCGTCAGGTAATCCAGCGCCTTCACGATCCCCACCGCGCCCACGCCGGGGGCGGAAATGTCGCGCGCCTTGTAGACGCCCGTCGCGATCAGCACCGCGTCATGCTGGCCCCGGATGGCGTCAAAGCTGATATCCACGCCCACCGTGCAGTTCAGCACGAATTGCACGCCCGCCTCTTCCAACTGTTCGATGCGCTGCATGACCACGGGCTTTTCCAGCTTGAACCCCGGAATCCCATAGGTCAGCAGGCCCCCCGCGCGGTCATAGCGATCATAGACCGTCACCTGCACGCCCTTCCGGCGCAGCGCATCCGCCGCCGCCAATCCCCCCGGTCCCGCGCCGATGATCCCCACCGACTCCGTCCGCTCCGCCTGCGGCTTGATCGGCTGCACCCAGCCGTTTTCCCAGGCCGTATCGGTGATGTATTTCTCCACCGATCCGATGGTCACCGTGCCATGGCCCGATTGCTCGATCACGCAATTCCCTTCGCACAGCCGGTCCTGCGGGCAGATGCGACCGCAAATCTCGGGGAAGGTATTGGTGGCTTGGCTGATCTCATAGGCTTCCTGCAACCGCCCCTCGGCCGTCAGGCGCAGCCAATCGGGGATGTTGTTGTGCAGCGGGCAATGCGACTGGCAATAGGGCACGCCGCACTGGCTGCACCGCCCCGCCTGCTCGGCGGCCTTCTCGGCGGCATATTCGCGGTAGATTTCATGGAAATCATGCGCCCGCAGGTTGGCGGGCCGCTTTTCAGGCGTCTCCTTGGCAACGGTCACGAACTGAAGCATGCGGTTCTTTGCCATGAGGCGCCCTCTCATCCGGGTTGTCTCGGGTGCGCCTTCATACTTTGCCCGCTTAGGGAATAAAAGTCAGTATGTATGACCTAATATGCGGTTTCTTCCGCAATAGGTCAATTTTGCTGCCCGAAAATCCAGAAAATAGGTCAGTAAGGTTTCCAATCTTGCTCAGAAACCCAGCAATAACAGGATCAACGCCCCCGATCCCACGATGATTCGCCACCAGCCGAAAATCGCAAACCCGTTCCGGCTGACGAAATCCAGCGTCCAGCGCACCACCAGAACCGCCGAAACAAAGGCCAGCGCAAAGCCAACGCCGATGTCGACAGCGGCCGAGAAATCCAGCACATCCCGGCTTTTCCACAGGTCATAGGCAAAGGCCCCGGCCATCGTCGGCATCGACAGAAAGAACGAAAACTCGGCCGAGGCGCGCTTTCCCACACCCATCATCCGTGCCCCCACGATGGTGGCCCCCGACCGGCTGACGCCGGGGATCATCGCCAGACACTGGATGAACCCGATCGCCAGCGCCTTGCGCAGCGGCAGGTCCATCGCCTCGTCATGCACCGGTTCCGGCGCGACCCGGTCCACCACCAACAGCACGAACCCGCCAAGGATCAGCATCACCGCAATCAGCACCGGCGTCTCGAACAGCACCGTCTTGATGATGTCATGCGCCACCACCCCGATCACCACCGCGGGCAGGAAGGCGATCAGAACCGATACCGCGAAACGGAAGGACGCAGGGTCGCTGTGCATGGTCGACACCACGCGCCACAGCTTCGCCGCATAGACCGTCAGGATGGCCAGCACCGCACCCAGCTGGATCACCACTTCGAAGGTCCGCCCGGGGCTGTCGAATCCCAGGAAATGCCCCGCCAGCAGCAGATGCCCGGTAGAGGAGACAGGGATGAATTCCGTCAGCCCTTCCAGCAGGCCCAGAAAGGCGGCAATCAGCGTGTTTTCCATCAATCCGTCCTAGCGATCCCTCAGCCGCGTCGCGCGCACCGATCCATCGGCCTGCACCACACCGCGCATTTCCGCCGCGCCACCCGTGCCGGGCCAGTCATCCACCCGCGTGCCGCCATCCACCACGAAGGCGGCCCCGTCGATCTCGGCCTCGCCCGTGGCGATGCCCCGCAGCCGGATCTGCCCGCCAACCGGCATCGCCGCGGCCACACCCGCGCCATCCCGCGCGCCCTGCGCGATCCAGTCCCGGATCAGCCGGATATCCTCATCCGGCAGCCATGGCGGCCCGTCGAACGGCATCCGCGGCGCAGCAAGCCCCACCACCCGCCGCCAGATCTCGGACATCTCCGGATTGCCCGGCACGATCACCACCCGGTCCGGCGGCGCAAGGACATGGTCCAGACTGTCCAGCCGCAACCCTTCCGGCGGCGCGCCCATCTTGGAATTCTCCGAATGGCACTTCACGCAGACCTTCAGAAAGATCGGCTCCACATCCGGCCAAAGCACATCCTCGCCCGGTGCCGGACGCCGCCTCTCCGGCAGGGCCGCCACGTCACCGCCCTCAGGCATGCCGGCCGCGATCCAGTCCGACACCAAGGCGATCTGCGCCTCCGAAAGGAAGGGCGGCCCGTCCAGCGGCATCTGCGGCTCCGCCTCGCCCCGCAGGCGCTGCAGGATGGGGCTGCTCATATCCCCCGCAACGGCCACGGGGCCATTCTCGCTGCCCGCCAGCACCCCGGCATGGCTGTCCAGCCGCAGACCCAGCGGCGCATCCTCGCCGGAATGGCACATCACGCAGCGTTCGGCGAAAAGCGCGGCCACCGGCCCGAAATCCGGCACCTCCTGCGCCCAGACCGGCCCAGCAATCAGCGCCAAGCCAAGCGCCGCGCGCATCAGATCAGACCTTGCGCAGGTTCTTGGCCGATTCCTTGATCGCCGCATATTGCCCCGACGGGCGATAGCGCCACAGATATTCCGGCAGCACCGCGCCCATGGCCGTGGGGGTGATCCCCAGATCGGCCAACCCCTTCGCCCCGGGCGACACCACATTGTCGGCCTTCAGGTTGCGCACCTGATCCCGCGTGATCAGCCCGTTGTGGAACAGGCCCAGCGTCACCGCCTGCAAAAGATCGAACACCCCGCCCATGATGGAAGCCGCAAAGAACGGCACATTCACGATCAGGCGGCGGCGGCGGATCACCTGCAGCATCTGGCGCATCAGATCGCGGAAGGTCGCCACATCCGGCCCGCCCAGCTCATAAACCCCCGGCGCGGCCGCCCCGGTGGCCCCCAGAACGGCGGCCTGCGCCACGTCATCCACATGCACAGGCTGGAACTTCGTCCCCGCCCCCACCACCGGCAGCACCGGCCCGAAGCGCGTCATCGCGGCGAAACGGTTGAAGAAGCCGTCCTCGTTCCCGAAGATGATCGACGGGCGCAGGATCACCGCATCCGGAAAGGCCGCCAGCACGGCCTTCTCGCCCGCCGCCTTGGTCTGCTGATAAACGGACGGGCTCTCCGCATCCGCCCCGATGGCCGAAAGATGCACCAGCCGCGCCACGCCCTCTTCCGCCGCAAGGCGCGCGATGCGCGCGGCCCCTTCGGCCTGCACGGCCTCAAAGCTGTTCTTGCCCGACCGGTTCAGGATGCCGACGCAGTTCACCACCGCATCCGCGCCCCGCATCGCCGCCCGGACGGAGGCATCATCGCGGATGTTGCAGGCCACAGGCTCCACCTGCCCGACCACGCCATAGGGCTTTACGAACAGCGCCTCGTTCGGGCGGCGCACCGCAACGCGCACGCGCCAGCCCTCCTTGGCCATGCGCCGCGCGATGTAACGGCCGACAAAGCCCGAACCGCCATAGATGGTGACAAGCTTGCTCATGTCCGGTTCCCCAATTCTTGTTGAAAGGGTGATTACACCCTCACGCGCGCAAGGCCAAGCACCCTTGCGCCGCAGGGCAGCAGGAACGATTTTTCTGCGAAAAATCTCGTCGGACTTTCCCTGAAAGTCCGATTCCCGAATTTTCGCAGAAAATTCGTGCCACCAGACCCCACCAAAAGGAAAAGCCCCGTCCGGGGACGGGGCCTTCCGCAGTTTCATGACAGGTGGTGTCAGGCGGTCTTCTTGCCCTTCACGCCTGCCCAGATCCGCTTGTTCGTCAGATAGAGAAGCGAGCCGAGGATGATCAGGAAGATCACCGCCTTGAAGCCCGATTCCCGACGATCCATCAGCTTGGGTTCCGCCGCCCACATCAGGAAGGACGACACATCCTCCGCCATGGCGGCCACCGTGGCCGGATGGCCATCGGCATAGGTCACCAGATCATCCGCCAGCGGTTCGGGCATCGCGATCCAGCTGCCCGGAACCGTCGACACGCCATGCTCGTCCTTGCAGCTGTCCGGCACACCGCCATTCGGGAAGGCGGTGTTATAGTAGTAGCCGTCGATCCCGTCCGGCGCGCATTCCGGGTTTTCCTCGTAATGCGTCAGGATGGAATAGATGTATTCCGGCCCGCCCATCCCGTTGAAAAGCTGGCTCAGCCCGGTGCCATAGGGCCCGTGGAACCCGGCGCGCGACTTGGCCATCAGCGACAGGTCCGGTGCGGTTTCCAACCCCGAAACCGGGAAATGGTCCGTCGGCGCGCCTTCGCGATCCTCGCCGGTATCCCGGTCGGTCACCGTGAACTGCTTGGCATAGGCGCGCACCTGATCCTCGGGCAGTTGCGGGCCGCCTGGGTCGGCCAGCGTCCGGATCGGCACATATTTCAGCCCGTGGCAGGCCGAGCAGACCTCGGTATAGACCTGAAGCCCGCGCTGCAGCTGGAACTGGTCGAACTTCCCGAACGGGCCCTCATGCGCGAAGGCCAGATCGGTCAGCTCGGCATGGCCGCCCGCGGCAAGCGCCGCCCCGGACGAAATGGCCAGCGCCGAGGCCGCGGTGAGTGCGATTTTCCTGATCATCTTGCTCAGTTCCCTTCTCACTCGGCCGGATGCGCAGCGGCAGAACCGCCCGCCTTGCCGTAGTGGGCATTGAAGTCATCCTCGATCGTGGCCGGCTGCGGCAGCGGCTTTTCGATCACGCCAAGCAGCGGCAGGATCACGAGGAAATAGGCGAACCAATAGGCCGACGCGATCAGCGAGATGGTCGCGTAAGGCTCTTCCGCCGGCATCGCGCCAACCCACATCAACACGATGAAGTCGACGCAGAGCAGCGCGAACCACCACTTGAACATCGGGCGATACCGGCCCGACCGTACCGAGGATGTGTCCAGCCACGGCGCCAGCGCCATCACCGCGATGGCCCCGAACATCGCCAGCACGCCAAAGAACTTGGCGTCGACGATGCCGAAGGTGATCCAGTCCGCCGCGATCACGACCCAGACATCCGCCGTAAAGGCGCGCAGGATCGCGTAGAAGGGCAGGAAGTACCATTCCGGCACGATATGCGCGGGCGTCGCCAGCGGGTTCGCCTCGATATAGTTGTCGGGGTGGCCCAGATAGTTCGGCATGAAGCCCACGATGGCAAAGAACACCGCAAGGATGACCGCCAGCGCGAACAGGTCCTTGATCACGTAATAGGGCCAGAAGGGCACGGTGTCCTTGGCGGCCTCTTCCTTCGATCCGCGGCGCACTTCCACGCCGGTCGGGTTGTTGTTGCCCGTGGTGTGGAAGGCCCAGATATGCACCGCCACAAGACCCGCGATCACGAAGGGCAGCAGATAGTGCAGGCTGAAGAAACGGTTCAGCGTGGCGTTGTCCACAGCAGGCCCGCCCAAAAGCCAGGTCTGGATGCTCGGCCCGATGCCGGGGATGGCGCCGAACAGGCCCGTGATCACGGTCGCACCCCAGAAGGACATCTGCCCCCAGGGCAGCACATAGCCCATGAAGGCGGTGCCCATCATCATCAGATAGATCAGCATCCCGATGATCCAGGTCACCTCGCGCGGGGCCTTGTACGATCCGTAGTAAAGCCCGCGGAAGATGTGCAGATAGACCGCCACAAAGAACAGCGACGCGCCATTGGCGTGCAGGTAGCGGATCATGTAGCCGCCGTTCACGTTGCGCATGATGTGTTCGACCGATGCAAAGGCATAGTCGACATGCGGCGTGTAATGCATCACCAGGATGATGCCGGTGACGATCTGCAGCGCAAGGCAGAAGGTCAGGATGATCCCCCAGATCCACATCCAGTTCAGGTTCTTGGGCGTGGGGATCATGATCGTGTCATACAGCATGCCGACGATCGGCAGGCGCTTGTGCAACCACTTCTCACCGCCCGTCTTGGGCTCGTAATGGTCGTGCGGAATTCCGGCCATCTGTCTGTTCCTTACCCGAGCTTGATCGTGGTTTCGTCTTCGAAGGCCGCCACCGGCACCGGCAGGTTGCGCGGTGCGGGCCCTTTGCGGATGCGGCCCGCGGTATCGTAGTGCGACCCGTGGCACGGGCAGAACCAGCCGCCGAAATCGCCCGACCCGTTGCCCAGCGGCACGCAGCCCAGATGGGTGCAGACACCCATCATCACCAGCCACTCGCCCGCCTCGTCCAGCGTGCGGTTCTCGTCCGACGCATCCGCGCCCGGCTTGTTGGCATTGTCCGACAGCGGATCGACCAGATCGGTCAGCGGCGTGCTGCGCGCGGCCTCGATCTCTTCCGGCGACCGGCGGCGAATGAAGACCGGCTTGCCCAGCCACTTCACCGTCAGCTGCGTGCCGACTTCCACGCCCGAGACATCGACAAAGATCGACGACAGGGCCTGAACATCGGCCGAGGGGTTCATCTGGTTGATCAGCGGCCAGACAGCGGCGCCTGTGGCAACCGCCCCGGCCCCTGCCGTTGCATAATACAGGAAATCCCGCCGGGTACCTGCGTTGTCGTCAGCGTGGGACACGAGATCTTCTCCCTTCCAAGGGCGCGGATGTCCCGCAACCCATAAATGGTGGGGCCGCGGTTACCCGCAGCCTTGCCGGGCGGCTTTTAGACAAGGCGCGCCGGATCGTCCAGCGGACAAACGGGCGCAGACCGGGCCAAAGCCTGCGGAAATTCGTCTCCTGTGGCAGGACGGGCGCGCCCGCGGGCCGATCCGCCCGCCACAGGTCACGACACAGAGGATGGAACGCGATCCCTTCCGCTCAACCCCCTGCGACAAGTCGTAGCGCAAAACCCGCGAAAAGGACGCCCGCCGCCGCCTGCAACACCCATCCCGCCCGCAGGTAAAACCGCAGCGCCGGCGCAGTTGAAAACAGAATCATGTAGGCGGCGTGAATCGAAAAGGACAAAAGGCACGCCCCCGCGCATAGCAGCGCCACATCCCCGGCCCGCGCCTGCGCCACCGGAAACATCCCCATCACCGCCAGCCAACTCGTCAGCGCCTTGGGATTGACCGCGATCACCGCCAGCGCCCGCCGGAACCCCGCCGCGAATCCTACGCCCCGCCGCCCCTCGGGCAGGGCCATGCCCCGCGCGCGATACCCTGCAAGCGCCGCCCGCAGATAGCGCAGCGCAAACATCAGCAAAAGCCCCACCGCCATCCAGCGCAGCGCCTCTGCCGCCCATGGCAGCACCGCGATTACCGCCGACAGGCCCAGCAGCATCGACAGGCACCACAGCCCGATGCCCAGCCCCACGCCGCAGGCCGATCCGAACCCCGCCCGCTGCCCCGATCCCATCGCCAGCGCGATGGTGTTCAACACATTCGGCCCGGGCGAGGCGATGTTGGCCGCCAGGAACAGCCAGACCGTGACAAAGGCCGTCAGCGGCAGCGTCATCTCAGGCGGGCAGCGTGGCCATCATCGAAGGCCGCGCGGCGAAACGGTCATACCAGGCCGCCAGATGCGGCCGCCCCGCCCGCCATCCGCGCGCCTCGTGGCGAAAATCCAGATAGCCCAGCGCACAGCCCACGGCGATCTGCCCCGCCTCCAGCGGCCCCTCCAGATGCGCCATCCACCGCGTCTCCAGCGCATCCAGCGCCCGGTCCACCTTGGCCCATTGCCCCTCGACCCAGGGCGCAAAGCGCAAGTCCTCCGGCCGCAGCCGCCCCTCATAGACCATCAGCAGCGCGGCATCGAGGATACCGTCCCCCGTCGCCTCCACCGTCAGCGTGTCCCAGATGCGCGCGCCCTCGGGGTAAAGCCCCGCCCCGGCCCCGTCCCTTGCCCGCGCATCCAGATAGCGGCAGATCACCCGGCTGTCATAAAGCGCAGGGCCGTCCGTCCGCTCCAGCGCCGGCACCTTGCCCAGCGGATTGGCCTCCAGCGGCGCGGTCCCGGGGTCGACCGGGCTGCCCGATCCGGTGACCAGTTCCACCTCGGCCAGTTGCCCCGTCTCATGCAGCAGGACCATGACCTTGCGGACATAAGGCGAGGTGGGCGAGAAATAGAGGCGCATGTCACAGGCTCCGTCGGTTTTGCCCCGACCCTAGGCGCAGGGCACGCCGCCGGAAAGCGGTTTGTGACGCAGGAAACCGCGCCGGAACTTGACGCAAAGTCCGGCCCCCAGCCGCACCCCCGCCCCGAAACTGATCCGGGGCCTCCTCCGACGCGTCACATGGGTCCCGGGGGTCCCGGGTCAGGCCCGGGACGGGGTCAACTCACCCCACCTCCCGCATCAACGCCGCGATCTCCGCCGCCAGCCCGCCCTGCGCCTCCAGCGCCGCGATCACCCCCGCCCGCGCCTCCGCCGTCTTGTTCTGGTTCAGCTTCCACGTCCCCTGCACCTCCGTCACCTCAAGGCGAAAGGGCAGGATGCCCCGCATCATCCGCTCCATCACTCCGTCGCCCATCTTGTGCTTGGTCCATGGCCGCTTGTCCGCGATCCGCCCCTCGAACTCCGCCGAAAGCGCATCCACCTGTGGCTCCAGCCCCTCGGGCTCCATCGGGTGCAGAACCCCCCGCAGATGCACCGCCACGTAATTCCATGTCGGCACCTGATCCGGCATCCCGTACCAATCGGGCGAGACATAGGCATCCGGCCCCTGCACCGCCAGCAGGGCAGGGGCGGGCAGGTCCGCCCGGGCGATGGCATTGGACCGCGCCAGATGCACCTCCACCCCCCGCGCCCCCGCCATTACAAAGGGCACATGCGCCGCCACTGGCCCCGCCGGGCCATTGATGCACAGCATCCCGAAACCGCGCGCGGCGGCAAAGCGCAGGTTCTTGTCCTCGGGCGTGGCGCGGAAGGCAGGATTCGGATGCATGGCGACCCTCGTGATCGATTCGCGTCAGTCTGGTTAATGTGGCCGCAGCGCCGCGCCGTGCATATGCCGTGCATACGCCCTGCTGCACCGGCTGTCTGCACCGGCCGTTGCACCGGGTTCCGGCCCGTTTTCCCGAATTAATGCAGCGTTCCCGGACACTTGGCCACCGCCAAAACAAAAGGCCGCCCAATGGGCGGCCCTGTCCTCCGGTTTCCCGGAAAAGATCAGCCCTGACGGGCCTTGTACCGCTTCTGCGTCTTGTTGATCACATAGACGCGGCCCTTGCGGCGCACGACCTGGCAATCGCGATGACGCGTCTTGAGCGAGCGGAGCGAATTCGCAACCTTCATCGTTCTTCTCCCATTCGCGGCGCGCAGCGCCTTGAAATCCTTGATGTTTCCCTTGCAGGAAACGGCGAAATGGTGGGCGGTACTGGGATCGAACCAGTGGCCACTACGATGTCAACGTAGTGCTCTACCGCTGAGCTAACCGCCCACGTTCCTTCACATTTCCGCCCGATATCAAAGCAAAATGACGCGGGCGGGTCCGCGTCGGTCGTGGGGTCTATAAAAGGAGTCGCCCCGGGGTTCAAGGGGTTTTGGCAAAGCAGGAAACACGGCTATATCTGACGCATGATCACGGACGCTTTCACCCTCCATCTTCCCCCGCGCCGGACCTCGCCGGTCGTCTTCTCATCGCCCCACAGCGGCGCGGAGTATCCGCAGGCCTTTGTTTCCAATAGCCTTCTTGATCATCACATGATCCGGTCATCGGAAGATGCCTTTGTCGACCGCCTGTTTTCCGCCGCCCCAGATCACGGCGCGCCCCTGATCGCGGCCCGCATTCCGCGCGCCTATCTCGATCTCAACCGCGCCGCCGACGAACTCGACCCGGCGGTGATCGAAGGGATCGACCGCGCCCCCCACAACCCCCGCGTCTCCTCAGGGCTTGGCGTCATCCCCCGCGTCGTGGCCGGCGGGCGGGCGATCTATCGCGGCAAGCTCTCGCGGAAAGAGGCGGAGCTGCGCCTTCTCAACGTCTGGCACCCCTATCACGCAGCGCTGAAAACCCTTATGGATGAAAGCCTTGCAACCTTTGGCGAGGCGATCTTGATTGATTGCCACTCCATGCCGCATGAGGCGATCGAGGCCCATGCCCGCCCCGGCCATCCCCGCCCCGATGTCGTGCTGGGGGATCGCTTCGGCGCCGCCGCGTCGCGCGATGTCGTGGACAGGATCCAGGCCGCCTTTGCCGAGGCGGGCCTCCGCACCGCCCGCAACGCCCCCTTCGCGGGGGCCTATATCGCACAGGCCTATGGTCGCCCCTCGCGCGGGCAGCATGTCGTCCAGATCGAGATCGACCGCGCGCTCTACATGGACGAAGAGCGTATCGTGCCCCGGCCTGATTTTCAGCAATTCCAAAGCGTTATAACGGGTGTCATCGCCCGCGTCACAGCTTTCCCGACCGGGGATCGCCTGCCCCTCGCGGCGGAATGATCAGCGCAGCGCGCGCCCCTTGATGATGGCCTCCTTGCCGAATCTGGCCCGGATCGCATCCGCCGCGCGTTCCGCCTTTGCCCGCTTGCCGGCATCGGGATCCAGCAGATCGCCCGACCGATCCGCCTGATCCCCCTCCACCAGATCCGCAAGCGCCACTCCGATAAGGCGGAATGGCCCCTTCGTTCCGGCCTTGTCGAACAGATCGCGCGCCTCGCGATAGATCCGGTCCGCGATCTGGGTGGCATCACCCAGTGCATGGCGCCGCGTAACAGATTGAAAATCATCGCGTTTCAGTTTCAGCACAACGGTCCTTCCCGCCAGACCCTTGGCCTTGGCGCGATCGGACACCTGTTCGGCAAGCCGCCAGATATGCCCGTCAAGGATATCGGGATCGCCGGTATCCTCGTGAAAGGTGGTTTCCTTTCCGATGGATTTCGGCCGCTCATCCCGGCTGACGCGCCGCTGATCCTGCCCCCGCGCCAGATGGAACAGGCGATCCCCCATGGATCCGAAGCGCGCCACCAGATCTGCCCGCTCCCACCGCAGAAGATCGGCAATCGTCCGGATCCCGGCCGCCTCCAGCGCCGCCTGCGTGGCTGTCCCCACACCCCAGATGATGCGCACCGGGCGCGGCTCCAGAAAGCCCTGGGTTTCCGCCCGCCCGATGACAGAAAACCCCTTCGGCTTGTCCAGATCGCTGGCGATCTTCGCCAGAAACTTGTTGTGGCTCAACCCGATGGATCCCGTCAGCCCCAGTTCCACCTCCATCCGCCGCACCAGCCGCGCCAGCATCACGGCAGGCGGCGCCCCATGCAGCCGCGCCGTGCCCGACAGATCCATGAAAGCCTCGTCCAGCGACAGGGGTTCGATATCCGGCGTCAACTCCTCCATCATCGCCCGGATCTTGCGGCTTTCCTCGGCATAGGCGGCGATGCGTGGTTTCACCACCACCGCCTGCGGGCAAAGCTTCAGCGCCTGAAACATCGGCATCGCCGACCGCACACCCGAGATTCGCGCGATATAGCAGCAGGTCGATACAACCCCCCGCGTCCCGCCCCCCACGATCACCGGCTTGTCGGCAAGGGCTGGATCATCCCGCTTTTCGACGCTGGCGTAAAAAGCGTCGCAATCCATATGGGCGATGGACAGATCGAACAGTTCCGGATGCGAAACGATGCGCGGGCTGCGGCACGTGGGGCAGCGCGCGGCTTGGTCGAATGTGGTCAGGCAATCGCGGCAAAGGGCGGGCATGGCGCATTATGCGCCCGGCCGCGCCGGGCGTCCATGCCCGCCCGCGCGCCCTGCCCCTTGCGAAGGGGGCCGCCAATCGCCATGATTCCACTATCGTTTTCAGGAGGTCGGCGCATGCTTTCCGAAATACTTGGCGGCAACGCCGTCTTTCTCGCCATTGCCGTATTCATCATTCTCTGCATCTTTCTGGGCGTCCGGATCGTGCCGCAGTCGGAAAAGCACGTGGTCGAACGCTTTGGCCGCCTGCGCGCGGTGCTGGGGCCGGGGATCAACTTCGTGGTTCCCTTTCTGGATCGTGTCCCCACAAGATTTCCGTCCTCGAGCGCCAGTTGCCCAACGCCTCGCAAGACGCGATCACCGCTGACAACGTGCTGGTGAAGGTGGAAACCTCGGTCTTCTACCGCATCACCGAACCGGAAAAGACGGTCTACCGGATCCGCGATGTGGACGGGGCCATCGCCACCACCGTGGCCGGCATCGTGCGCAGCGAAATCGGCAAGCTGGAACTGGATCAGGTGCAATCCGGCCGCGCGCAACTGATCGAACGCGTGCGCGAACAGGTGCGGATGATGGTCGATGACTGGGGGGTCGAGGTGACGCGCGCCGAAATCCTCGACGTCAACCTCGACGATGCGACCCGTGCCGCCATGCTGCAGCAACTCAACGCCGAACGCGCCCGCCGCGCCCAGGTGATGGAGGCCGAGGGGAAGAAGCGGTCCGTGGAACTTGCCGCCGATGCCGATCTTTATGCCGCCGAACAGGCCGCCAAGGCCAAGCGCATCTCTGCCGACGCCGAGGCCTATGCAACCGGCGTGATCGCCAGCGCGATTGCCGCCAACGGGCTTGAAGCCGCGCAGTACCAGATCGCGATGAAGCAGGTCGAGGCGCTGTCGCAGGTCGCCGTGGGTGAAGGCAAGCAGACCATCCTTCTGCCTGCCAGCGCGCTCGAGGCCTTCGCCGACGCGTTCAAGCTTGTCCGGGGGAAGGCCTGATGTGGTGGTCCGTCTGGTGGGTCTGGGTCGTGGCGGGCTTCCTGATCGGCGGGCTGGAGATCCTCGTTCCCGGCTATATCTTCCTCGGCTTTGCCATCGGGGCCGTGGTCACGGGTATCCTGATCGGTCTTGGCGTGCTTGTCGGTGGCCCGGCGCTGTTGCTGCTGACATTCGCCGTCTGCTCTCTGGTCGCCTGGATCGCACTGCGTCGGACAATGGGCGTGCGCGAGGGTCAGGTGAAGGTCTGGGATCGCGACATCAATGACAACTGACCCGGGCTTTGCCGGGGCCAAGGCCGCGCTCTTCTGCGGCGATGCGTTGCTGGCCTGCCTGCGCGATACGCATCCGGGCCTGCCCTGGCCCGGCATGTGGGATCTGCCCGGCGGCGGGCGCGAAGGCGAAGAAACCGCCGAAGCCTGCCTTCTGCGCGAACTGGACGAAGAATTCGGCCTTTGCCTTGCGCCGCATCGGCTTGTCTTCCGCGCGGTGCTGCCGTCGCTTCGCGATCCGGCGATATCGGCCGTCTTCTTTGCCGGACGGATCACCCGGGCTGAGGTGGCCTCCATCCGCTTCGGCGGCGAAGGTCAGGGCTGGGCGTTGATGCCGGTGCAGGATTTCCTTTCCCACCCCAAGGCCATTCCGGGCATGCAGCAGCGTGTCCGCCTCGCGCTCAACGCCGGGGAAGTTCCGCGATGACCGCCCGCGCCGCCGCCGCCGGATCCGCCGCCTGCCAGATCGGCCGCCCGACGACGATGTGATCCGCGCCATCCGCGATCGCCTGATGCGGGGTCGCGATGCGCTTCTGATCCCCTGCCGCCGCCCCGGCGGGCCGGACCCCGGGCGTCACGATCAGACGCCCCTTCGCCTGCGGCAGCGCGCGGATCATCGCCGCTTCCTGCGGGCTGGCGATCACGCCATCCGCCCCCGCCTCCAGCGCCCGCGCCGCGCGCTCCAGCGCGATGTCGTGGATATCGCCCGGAACGATCATGTTGGCGTCCAGATCCGCCCGGTCGAGCGATGTCAGAACCGTCACCGCCATGATCTTCAACCCTGTCCCGGCCTTTCCTTCACAGGCTGCCCGCACCACCTGCGGATCGCCATGCACGGTCAGCAAATCAAGATCATACTGCGCGATCCCGCGCACCGCGGCCTCGATCGTGGCCCCGATGTCGAACAGCTTCAGGTCGAGGAAGACACGCTTTCCCAACTCGCCCTTCAACTCGTTCGCCAGCGCCAGCCCGCCGCCTGTCAGCATGCCCAGACCGATCTTGTAGAAGCTGGCCGCCTCTCCGATCCGTTGCACCATGTCCAGCCCGTGCAGGACATTCGGCACATCCAGCGCCACGATCAGCCGATCATCAGACATGGGGGTTCCTTTTCCATCCGGGATTTCGGCCAGATGCGCCGCATGCGCGGGGCTGTCAAGCCGCGCAACACCCGCTAGGATCGCGGCAAAGCCGCAATGGGGCCTACATGATCCTGTGTTTCGATATCGGTGGCAGCCGCATCAAGGCGGCCCTGTCCAAAGGCGGTGCGCTGTCCCCGCTTGGCGATGTGCCAACCCCGACGCAGGATTACAGCGCCTTTACCGCCGCGCTGGCGGGTTTCGCAGCCGGGCATGCCCTGCGCGGCATTGCCATCTCCATCGCCGGGGTCGTCGATCCGCAAAGCCAGCGCCTGCGCGTGGCCAATATCCCCTGCGCCGATGGCCGCCCCCTCGCGCCCGAGCTTTCGGCCGCGCTGGGCCTTCCGGTGCTTGTGCTGAACGATGCCGATTGCTTCGCCATGGCCGAGGCCCGGCAGGGCGCGGGGCAAGGCCATCGCACGGTCTTTGGCGTGATTCTCGGCACAGGCGTGGGCGGTGGTCTGGTGATCGACGGCAGCCTCGTATCAGGCCCCGGCGGCTATGCGGGCGAATGGGGGCATGGCCCCGTCGCCCGGACACAGGTCGAAGGGATCACATTGCCGGAATTCGCCTGCGGTTGCGGGCTGACAGGTTGCCTTGATGCCATCGGCGGCGCGCGCGGGATAGAACGGCTCCACCACGCCATCACAGGCGTTGCCGCGTCTTCGCATCAGATCCTGTCCGACTGGCAGGATGGCCAACCGCAGGCGGGCAAGACGGTTGCCGTCTGGCGATCCCTCCTCGCCCCGCCGCTTGCCATGATCCTGAACACGGTCGGCGCGTCCATCGTTCCCGTCGGGGGCGGGCTCTCGAATGTCCCGGCCCTCCTCTCCACGCTGGACGAAGCCGTTCGTTCCATGATCCTGCGCCATGGGTCTGGGCCGCTGGTGGTGCCTGCCCAATGCCGCATCGAACCCGGCCTGATCGGCGCCGCCGCCATGGGCGAGGTGACCTTTGCCTGACATCCTGCTCGAGGTCTGCGTCGAGGATGCCGCCGGTCTCGGGGCGGCCCTGCGCGGCGGGGCGGGGCGGATCGAGCTTTGCTCGGCTCTCGCGCTCGGCGGGCTCACGCCTTCGCCGGGCCTGATGCAGGCGGCACAGCATGCCGGGCGGCCCGTCCTTGCGATGATCCGCCCCCGTGCGGGGGATTTCGTCTGGTCCAGCGAAGACCTGCGCCAGATGCGCGCCGATATCGCCGCGGCCCGCGCGGCCGGTCTGGCGGGGGTGGTTCTCGGGGCCTCGCGCCCCGATGGGCGGCTGGATGAATGGATGCTGTCCACCCTCGCGGATGAGGCGCGGGGCATGGACCTGACCCTTCATCGCTGCTTCGATCTGGTGCCGGACAAACCCGCCGCGCTGGAAACCGCCGTGGCGCTGGGTTTTTCCCGCATCCTGACATCGGGCGGGGCCGCCACCGCCGCCGCAGGGGCCGAAACCCTCGCCCTTCTCATGCAGCAGGCGGGCGGGCGCATCACGATCCTGCCCGGATCGGGCATTTCCCCCGCCACGCTGCCCGCCCTCGCCCATCTGCCCTTGCGCGAAGTCCATGCCTCCTGTTCCATGACCGAACCGGAGGCCGCGGTCATCGCCGCGCTGGGCTTTGGCCCGGCGGAACGGCGCGTGACATCGGAATCCGCGGTGCGGGCGCTGGTGGAAGCCTTGGCCCGGCTCGGATGATGTGAGGGATGACAGTGCAGATCAGTGTAACCTACGACCGCCCCGAAGATGGCCCGCGTTCCGGCCCCGTGCAGGTGGGCTGGTTCCTTGCCTCGGACAAGGGCGCCGTCCTTTATGACGCGCCTGAACGGCTGGTGTCCCGGCAGGTGAACCGCGCCCATGCCAAAAGCGCCAGCCGCTGCCCGGCAGTGATCCAGATGGAAAGCCGCTACTTCGTGGTCAAATGCCCCTTCGATCTGCATATCGGTTTCACCCGCGATGAAAAGGGCAAGGCGGTGCTGGTCAACCGCGGAGGAACCGCCAGTCCGATCCGCACGAACAAACTGAACGAGGTGCTCACCCTCGTGTCAGAACCGGAATGGCGATACCCAGACAGGCCCACTGTCCAGCTGCATCTGCCCTATTGCTTCATCGCGGATGAACCGGTTTGGATGACGCAGATCGGCACCTTCGCCCATTACCGCAAGGATCCACTCCCCGGCACCATCTTCGGCGGGCGGTTCCAGTTGAACCTCTGGCCGCGCCCCTTGATGTGGGCCTTCGAATGGCACGAACCCGAAAAGGACATCCTCCTGAAACGGGGCGATCCGCTGTTCTATTGCCAGTTCGAACATGAAGGACCGGACCGCCCGGTCCAGATGGTCGAGGCGGAAAAGACCCCGGAACTGACCGCCTATATGGAAAAGATCTCGGGCGTGGTGAACTACGTCAACCAGACCTTCAGCCTGATGAAAGCGGCCGAACAGTTGCGCCCGTCCCGCCTGCTGAAACCGAAGGACAGGGATTGAAATCCCACCTCGCGATCTGGGACATGGCGGCGGGCAAGGCGCGCCCTCTCCTGACGGTTCGGGGCAGGATCGAGGCCCCGAACTGGCATCCCTCGGGCGATCGGCTGATGGTCAATTCCGACGGGGCGCTGTTTCTCGTGCCGCTGACGGACCCTTGCCTGATCCCTTTCGCAACCGGCCTTCCCGGCCGCTGCAACAATGATCACGGCTTCAGCCCCGATGGTGAAAGCCTTGCCTTTTCCTGCCATCTGGGCGACGGGGCCGAAATCTTTCTGATGCCTGCCAAAGGTGGCCCACCACATCGCATCAGCCCCGCTCCGCGCAGCTGGTTCCATGGCTGGTCACCCGACGGCACCGCGCTTGTCTATGCCGCCGCCCGTGGCGAAAGCCGCGCCGTGGACATCTACAGCCTTCCCCTCGGCGGTGCAGAGCGGCGGCTGACCGATGGCAAGGCGCATTCCGATGGCCCGGATTACAGCCATGACGGACGGCACATCTTCTGGAACTGCGATCACGGAGGTCCTGCCCAGATCTGGGTCATGCAGGCGGACGGCTCCGATCAGCGCCCGCTATTCACCGATGACCACGTGAATTGGTTTCCCCATCCTTCGCCTTGCGGCAATCACCTGATCTATCTCGCCTATCCCCCGGGCACCAAAGGGCATCCGGCGGATCTTCCGGTGGCCATCGTCCTCTGCCGCCCCGATGGCACCGACAGGCGGCGCATCATCGAGGTGACGGGCGGACAGGGCACGATGAACGTGCCAAACTGGGCACCCGACGGCCATGCCTTTGCCTTTGTGCATTACACGCCCTGACGCGCCTGCAGTGACCGCGAAGGAAAAGTTGACGCAGCCCCGCGCGGCAATCTTGCAACAGGGGCCGAACCCTCCCATCTTCTGATCAAGGCCGATGCGGCCGTGCCTTTTCAGGGCGTCCGCAGGATCGGTGCTATGAAAAGGAGACATGCCGATGAACCTTGAAAAGTTCACGGAACGCTCGCGCGGGTTCCTTCAGGCCGCGCAGACCATCGCGATGCGGGAAAGCCATCAGCGGCTTGCGCCCGAACACCTGCTCAAGGCGATCATGGATGACGAACAGGGGTTGGCCTCCAACCTCATCCGCCGCGCCGGGGGCGAACCCGCTCGCGTGCTGGAAGCCGTCACCCTCGCCCTGTCCAAACTGCCGAAAGTGTCCGGCGACGCCCAGCCCTTCACCGACCCCGGTCTGGTCAAGGTGCTGGACGAGGCAGAGAAACTGGCCAAGAAGGCAGGCGACAGCTTCGTCCCCGTCGAACGTATCCTCATGGCCCTCGCCATGGTCCCCGGCGGCGCGAAACAGGCGCTGGATGCCGGTGCCGTCACGCCGCAGAAACTGAACGCCGCGATCAACGACATCCGCAAGGGCCGCACCGCCGACACCGCCTCGGCCGAAGAAGGCTATGACGCGCTGAAGAAATTCGCGCGTGACCTGACCGAGGCTGCAGAGCAAGGCAAGATCGACACCATCATCGGCCGCGACGAAGAGATTCGCCGCGCCATGCAGGTCCTGTCGCGCCGCACCAAGAACAACCCCGTCCTGATCGGCGAACCCGGCGTGGGCAAGACGGCCATCGCCGAAGGCCTCGCCCTGCGCATCGTCAACGGCGACGTGCCGGAAAGCTTGCGCAACAAGAAGCTCATGGCGCTCGACATGGGCGCGCTGATCGCAGGCGCAAAGTATCGCGGCGAATTCGAGGAACGGCTGAAATCCGTCCTGAACGAAGTCACCGGCGCGGATGGCGAGATCATCCTCTTCATCGACGAAATGCACACGCTCGTCGGCGCGGGCAAATCCGATGGCGCGATGGATGCGGCGAACCTCATCAAACCCGCCTTGGCGCGGGGCGAACTCCACTGCGTCGGTGCCACCACTCTGGATGAATACCGCAAATATGTCGAAAAGGACGCCGCCCTCGCCCGCCGCTTCCAGCCCGTCATGGTGGACGAACCGACGGTGGAGGACACCATCTCCATCCTGCGCGGGATCAAGGAGAAATACGAACTCCACCACGGCGTCCGCATCAGCGACTCGGCCCTTGTCGCCGCCGCCACCCTTTCGCACCGCTACATCACCGACCGCTTCCTGCCCGACAAGGCGATCGACCTTGTCGACGAGGCCGCGTCGCGCCTGCGGATGGAGGTGGATAGCAAGCCCGAGGAACTCGACGCCCTCGACCGCCAGATTCTGCAATTCCAGATCGAGTCGGAAGCCCTGAAGAAGGAAGACGACGCCGCCTCCCGCGACCGGCTGGAGAAACTGGAAAAGGAACTCTCCGACCTGCAACAGCAATCGGCCGAGATGACCGCGAAATGGCAGGCCGAACGCGACAGCCTCGAACAGGCGCGCGAGCTGAAGGAACAGCTCGACCGCGCCCGCGCCGAACTGGAACACGCCAAGCGCGAGGGGGATTTCGCCAAGGCCGGCGAACTCCAATACGGTCGCATCCCCGGTCTGGAGAAATCGCTCGCCGAGGCAGAGGCGCGCGAGGGCGAGGCGCTGGTGGCCGAGGCCGTCCGCCCCGAACAGATCGCCGAAGTCGTGGAACGCTGGACCGGCATCCCCACGACCAAGATGCTGGAAGGCGAAAAGGAAAAGCTCCTCCGCATGGAGGACGAGTTGGCCAAGCGCGTCGTCGGCCAGCATCAGGCGGTGGAGGCTGTGTCCAAAGCCGTCCGCCGCGCCCGCGCCGGGCTGAACGACGAAGGCCGTCCGCTGGGGTCCTTCCTCTTCCTCGGCCCCACCGGTGTGGGCAAGACCGAACTGACCAAGGCGCTCGCCGAATACCTCTTCGACGACGAAACCGCGATGGTCCGCATCGACATGTCGGAATTCATGGAGAAGCACGCCGTCGCCCGCCTGATCGGCGCGCCCCCCGGCTATGTCGGCTATGACGAAGGCGGTGTCCTGACCGAAGCCGTCCGGCGCAAGCCCTATCAGGTCGTCCTCTTCGACGAGGTGGAAAAGGCCCATCCGGACGTTTTCAACGTCCTCTTGCAGGTCCTCGACGACGGCATCCTGACCGACGGTCAGGGCCGCACCGTGGACTTCAAGCAGACGATCATCGTCCTGACTTCCAACCTCGGTTCGCAGGCGCTCTCGCTTTTACCCGACGGGTCCGACGCCGCGCAGGCTAAGCGCGAGGTGATGGAAGCGGTGCGCGCCCATTTCCGCCCCGAATTCCTGAACCGTCTGGACGAAACGATCATCTTCGACCGTCTGGGCCGCGCCGACATGTCGGGGATCGTGGACATCCAGCTGCGGCGTCTGGAAAAGCGTCTGGCACAGCGCAAGATCGCGCTGGACCTCGATGCCGACGCCAAGGCGTGGCTGGCCGAGGAAGGCTACGACCCCGTCTATGGCGCACGCCCCCTGAAACGGGTGATCCAGCGCCAGCTTCAGGACCCGCTGGCCGAGATGCTTTTGGCGGGCGATGTCCTTGACGGATCGACCGTCCATGTGACGGCGGGCGCCGAAGGCCTGATCGTCGGCGACCGCGTCATCGCCTCGAACCGGGAACGCCCGACGCAGGCGGTCGTCCACTAAAGCAAAAGGGGGCGCAGCCAACGCTGCGCCCCCTCTCTCCGACAGGGAAGCGGAAAAAATCAGCCTTCCGGCGGCAGGATGACCGAGTCGATGACGTGGATCACGCCGTTCGACGCCTCGATATCGGCGGTCGAGATGACCGCGCCGTTCACCTTGGCCCCGCCATCCAGCGTGATCGTCACTTCACCACCCTGCACCGTCGCGGCTTTCAGGCCTTCGGACAGGTCGGTCGACATGACTTTGCCCGGAACCACGTGATAGGTCAGGATCGCGGTCAGCTTGTCCTTGTTCTCGGGCTTCAGCAGGTCTTCCACCGTGCCTGCGGGCAGCGCGGCAAAGGCGGCATCCGTCGGCGCGAACACGGTGAACGGGCCTTCGCCCTTCAACGTTTCCACCAGACCGGCGGCTTCCACCGCGGCGACCAGCGTGGTGAAGTTGCCCGCGCCCACGGCGGTGTCGACGATGTCCTTCGAATGGCCATCTGCAAAGGCGGGCGCAGACAGCGCCATGGCGGTGGTCAGGGCAAGAAAGGTTCTGCGGATCATTGGT
>JAWKXK010000004.1:0-12500 GCA_041397045.1 Paracoccaceae bacterium | reverse complement strand
TATAATGGGTCAACGACTTGGTCTCACGAGCAAGCTTAAGCCGTTAGGTGTAGGCGCAGCGAAAGCGAGTCTTAAAAGGGCGCATGAGTTCGTTGGATCAGACCCGAAACCAGATGATCTAGCCATGAGCAGGATGAAGGTACGGTAACACGTACTGGAGGTCCGAACCAACACCCGTTGAAAAGGGTCTGGATGACTTGTGGCTAGGGGTGAAAGGCCAATCAAATCTGGAGATAGCTGGTTCTCCGCGAAAGCTATTTAGGTAGCGCCTCGGACGAATACCTTGGGGGTAGAGCACTACATGGGTGATGGGGTCCCACAGACTTACTGAGCCTAAGTAAACTCCGAATACCCAAGAGTACTATCCGGGAGACACACGGCGGGTGCTAACGTCCGTCGTGAAGAGGGAAACAACCCTGACCTGCAGCTAAGGCCCCTAATTCGTGGCTAAGTGGGAAAGCATGTGGGACGGCCAAAACAACCAGGAGGTTGGCTTAGAAGCAGCCATCCTTTAAAGATAGCGTAACAGCTCACTGGTCTAGATAAGCTGTCCTGCGGCGAAGATGTAACGGGGCTCAAGCCACGAGCCGAAGCTCAGGATGCACAGCAATATGCGTGGTAGCGGAGCGTTCTGTGATATAGCATCGTGTTTTATCCTTCGCAAGGGGCATGGTCGAAGCAAGCTTTCTGTGAAGCCGGGCCGTGAGGCATCCGGTGGAGAGATCAGAAGCGAGAATGTTGACATGAGTAGCGACAAACAGGGTGAGAGACCCTCTCGCCGAAAGTCCAAGGGTTCCTGCTTAAAGCTAATCTGAGCAGGGTAAGCCGGCCCCTAAGGCGAGGCCGAAAGGCGTAGTCGATGGGAACCAGGTTAATATTCCTGGGCCAGGAGGAAGTGACGGATCTCGAGTGTAGTTCGGCTTATCGGATTGTCCGGGCTGCTGAGAGGTTCCCTGGAAATAGCCCTCCATCAGACCGTACCCGAAACCGACACAGGTGGACTGGTAGAGAATACCAAGGCGCTTGAGAGAACCACGTTAAAGGAACTCGGCAAAATGCCTCCGTAAGTTCGCGAGAAGGAGGCCCCGTCTGGTAGGCAAGCATGGGCGGGGGCACAAACCAGGGGTGGCGACTGTTTACTTAAAACACAGGGCTGTGCGAAGCCGTAAGGCGACGTATACAGTCTGACGCCTGCCCGGTGCTGGAAGGTTAAAAGGAGGGGTGCAAGCTCCGAATTGAAGCCCCAGTAAACGGCGGCCGTAACTATAACGGTCCTAAGGTAGCGAAATTCCTTGTCGGGTAAGTTCCGACCTGCACGAATGGCGTAACGACTTCCCCGCTGTCTCAAATGTGGACTCAGCGAAATTGAACTGTGTGTCAAGATGCACACTACCCGCGGTTAGACGGAAAGACCCCATGCACCTTTACTCCAGCTTCGCACTGGCATCAGGATTGTGATGTGCAGGATAGGTGGTAGGCTTTGAAGCGGGAACGCCAGTTCTCGTGGAGCCTCCCTTGAGATACCACCCTTCGCACTCTTGATGTCTAACCGCGGCCCGTTATCCGGGTCCGGGACCCTGCGTGGTGGGTAGTTTGACTGGGGCGGTCGCCTCCCAAAGAGTAACGGAGGCGCGCGAAGGTTGGCTCAGAGCGGTCGGAAATCGCTCGTTGAGTGCAATGGCAGAAGCCAGCCTGACTGCGAGACTGACAGGTCGAGCAGAGACGAAAGTCGGCCATAGTGATCCGGTGGTCCCAAGTGGGAGGGCCATCGCTCAACGGATAAAAGGTACTCTGGGGATAACAGGCTGATGATGCCCAAGAGTCCATATCGACGGCATCGTTTGGCACCTCGATGTCGGCTCATCTCATCCTGGGGCTGGAGCAGGTCCCAAGGGTATGGCTGTTCGCCATTTAAAGAGGTACGTGAGCTGGGTTTAGAACGTCGTGAGACAGTTCGGTCCCTATCTGCCGTGGGTGTAGGATACTTGAGAGGAGTTGCCCCTAGTACGAGAGGACCGGGGTGAACGTTCCACTGGTGGACCAGTTGTCGTGCCAACGGCAGTGCTGGGTAGCTATGAACGGACAGGATAACCGCTGAAGGCATCTAAGCGGGAAGCCCCCTTCAAAACAAGGTCTCCCTTGAGGGCCGTGGAAGACCACCACGTCGATAGGCCGGAGGTGTAAGCGCAGCAATGCGTTCAGCTGACCGGTACTAATTGCCCGATAGGCTTGATTTGATCCAGAAACAGCAAGGCAACTTGCCTGGACAGTCAAAAGCAACCAAGACTTGAAACAATAAAACTGATGAAGCGCGCCAATACCTGAAAAACAGACAAAAGCGCGCGTGTTTCTTCCTCGGTTTGGTGGTCATAGCACGAGCAAAACACCCGGTCCCATCCCGAACCCGGCCGTTAAGTGCCGTCGCGCCAATGGTACTCCGTCTCAAGACGTGGGAGAGTAGGTCACCGCCAAACCTAGAAAGAAACACAGATCTCTCTCATAAACGATGACAAAAATCCCGATCGCATAAAATAAGCCCTCGGGACCACAACGGACGCGGGGTGGAGCAGCCCGGTAGCTCGTCAGGCTCATAACCTGAAGGCCGCAGGTTCAAATCCTGCCCCCGCAACCACCTTCGCTTGCGCCCCCGTAGCCAACGCTGCGGGGTTTTGCTTTGTGCTGAAATCGAAAGGATTCCAGCAAGATCGCCTTGAACGTCGATCTCCAGCCGGTCCCCCGCAGGCGTCAGGATGATCTGGTCCACAAGCGTCCGCAGGGTGTCCGCGGCCTCGACCCGCCTCGCCTCGTCGTCCCCCTGAAGCACATCGTAGAGCTGCTGGACCCGCCTGCGGTATTGCAGGGCCATGCTCGGGTGCAGCATCGTAAGCGTCCGGCCTGACCGCACTGCCGCGTGCTGAGAGTGCCGGATAGTGTCCACCATCGATAGTGGACACTATGGTGATGGCGTGGCGCGTCGGACGAAGCGGCTTTGGACAGACGAGGAGAAGCGGTCGATCTGCTTCCAGACCACTGCGCCCGGTGTTTCGGTCGCCCAGGTGGCGCGGCGCTACGCTGTGAATGCGAACCTGATCTTCAAGTGGCTGCGCGATCCGCGTTATGCGCCCGACCCGACGTTGGCGTCGTCCGTGTTGGAGGCGCCGCGCTTTCTGCCGGTCGAGATCGTCGCGGAGACGAAGGCGCCGATGGTGGTGCCCGCCGCCGACAACCACATCGAGATCGAACTTCGCTCCCCTGGATAAAAGAGCGGGTTTGACAGGGGCGCGGTGGCCGACCTCCAGATAATCCAGCAGCTCCATTGCGCGTTCGCGGCCCTTTTCGGGGGCCAACCAGCAAGGTCCAGCACCAGCGAGACGTTTTCTGCTGCCGTCAGGAACGGGAGCAGGTTGTGCGCCTGAGATGAAGCCGATCTTGTCCAGCCGCAGGCGACGCAAATCACCGCGAAGCCATTTGCCGTCAGCGACCGGATCACCGTCCAGCACCACCCGGCCTGAGGACGGTCAAGGATGCAGCCGATGATGTTCAAAAGTGCCGTCTTGCCAGACCCCGAGGGCCCCAGCAGGGCGATCACCTCCCCGGCGCGAACCTGCAGGTCAACCCGGCGGAGGGCATCGATGCGGGTTTCCCCGTCGCCATAGTGCTTGGCCACGGCCTGCACATCACCAGAATATCACCGATAGCCATGGCTCAGCTCCCCCAGCGCGGTGGCGGGGTCCACCTTAGGGCCGCGCGCACGCCCAGACCGCTGGCGGCCAGACAGACCACGACGGAAAGATCCCGGCCAGAACGGCCACGTTGAACGGCCTCCAGCACCACACGGCGCGGAAAGACATCCTTGATCAGCAGGATCAGGAACCAGACCGATGCCCCAACCTGCGGTTCCAAGGATCAGCGATTGCTGCACGATCAGCCCGATGATGGTGCGGTCCGGTGCGCTGATCAGCTTTAGCGTTGCGATCTGTTTCAGCTTTTCCATGGTCATGTAAATGATCAGCGCGATCACCACGGCAGACACCGCCAGGAGGATTCCCAGGAACAGCCCGATTTGACGCCGCGCCTTGTCCACGACCGAGGCCAGCAGGATATTTTCCTGTTCGGTCTGGCTTAGGCCGCCAGATGCTTCCATTGCCGCAAGGTTGCGGTCAGCAGATCGACATCCGCGCCGGGCGTCACGCGCACGATCACTGCCGCGACCGAGGCCGACTTGACCGCCCCCGCCCCGCGCGCGGCCTGCACCCGTTGATCTGCCGGAGCAAGTTCCGTTTGCAGCGCCATCGCATCGGCAAGCGTCATGTAAACCGCCGGATCGCCGCCCGAGTTCATTGCCCCTTCGACCAGACCGACCACGGTAAAGCGGTTGCGGCCAAGGCGGATGGTATCACCCAGCACAAGGCCAGTCTTGCGGTCGGCCACCAGTTCGAAATGGCTGGTGCCGATGCCGCGCCCTTCGGCGATGATCTGCGGGCCACCCGGACGCCCTGTCTCATACCCGATGACGTAAAGCCGCAAGGTGCGGTCAAGGAAAGGGGCCTCAATGGCCTGATAGTTAATGGCACCCGCCTCGGCCACGCCGGGCATCCTGGCCGCGGTCTCGCGGGTGTCGGCAGGGATCGAGGAGGCTTCGGCAAAAGGCCCCTTTGTGCCCGCCTCGACCACCCAGACGTCCGCCGCGGGGGCCTCGACCACCGCCAAAGCATCGGCGACAAGGCCGTTGTAGATGCCGATCATTGCCAGAACGACGGTCATCAGCAGGCCCAACCCGAAACAGGTCAGCACAAAGCGGAACAGCCCGTGGCGGATGTCTTTCAGCGCCAGATTCATGGCGCGTCCTCGATCCGGGCCAGTCTGCCTTCGTCGGAGCCTTTCGTCGGCATGGCGACAATCGCGGTACCGTCGGGCAGGCCGCCTGTCACCTCAACCCGGCCCCGGTCGTCGCGCGCGCCAAAAGTCAGTTCGGCGCGGCGCAACCGGCCATCCTGCACCAGCCAGACCGTGCCGCGAAAGCCGTCAAAGCCGGTGATCGCCACCTCGGGCACCATCAGGGCGCGGTCGCGTGTGCCGGTCAGGATACGCACCTCGGCCTGTTCGCCAAGGAACATCGCGGGCGGGCAATCGGAGCAGGTCAGCCAGACGCGGCGCTCTTCGTTCACGCGGTCGCTTTCCAGCCCGATCCGGGCGACGGTGCCGTGAAACTCGGCCGCAGGCTGTGACCGCAGGCGGATGACCCCAACTTGCCCAAGCGCCAGTTGGCCGGCGCGTTCTTCGTCGATGAAGGCCTGAACCCAAACCGATGCCGGATCAATCAGGCTGAAGATTGGATCACCGGCCTTGACCACCGTGCCCGGCTCGACGTGGCGAGCCACGACAACCGCATCATAGGGTGTGACCAGCCGGTGATGGGCGAGCAATGTTTGTTCCAGTTGCAAGGCGGCCGCTGCATCTGCGCCCTGTGCGCGGATCACCGCCAGATCGGCCTCGGCCAGCGCCAGTTCGGCCCGCGCCACATCTTCGTCGCGCAGCGCTTCCTCGGCCCGTTGAACAGAGGCGACGTCCTGCCGCGCCAGCTCCTTTTGCCGATCATTCGCGGCAATGCGCTGCGCCAGAACTGCCTGCGCCCGCGCGACTGCGGCATCAGCCTTGGACTGACCGGCGGCATTGGCCGCAACAGCCGCCTGCGCCCGCGCGACACGCGCTTCCTGTTCTGCCGGATGCAAGGCGGCCAGTTCCTGTCCGGCCTTTACCGCATCCCCAGCATCTGCCGACACCGACACCAATGCCGCGCCAACTTCGAAACCGACGCGCGACAGGATCCGGGCCTCGACAGAACCCAGGCCATAAAGGCGCAAGGGCACTCCGGTTTCAGCCGCGACAACCGTCACAGTCAGCGGCCGTTCGGTCAGAAACCAACCCGCCGCTGCCAGCCCAACCAGCGCAACCGCGCCAAGGATCCAGGTTCTGCGCATGTATCAGCCCTCGGCCCGCCGCATGCGGTTGATCAGGCCATCCTTCTGCACGAAGTGATGATACAGCGCGCCCACAACATGCAACGCCACAAGCGCCAGAAGTGCGATCTTCAGCACGTTGTGCCCTTGCGCAGCCAGATCGACACCGCCGAACCAGGCCATCGATCCGCTAAGCGGCATCAGGATCATCAGCGCATAAAGGCCGACATGAGCGGCCTTTGCCAAGGCGCGCTGAGCGGCAATGTCTCCGACCATGGCAGGCGCACCGCGCCGCGCCCGGATCGACAGCCGCCACAGCGCAAGCAGCATGACCAGCGCCCCGCCTGCGACATGGGCTAGAACCAGCGGGTTGAAGGCGATTTCACCCCTTTGCCGCAGCGTCCCACGCGGCGGCGATGGCATCTTTGAACAGGTATTGCTGCGCGATCAGCAGGCCGCGCCCCAGTGCAATGCGATCTGAAGGCGGGTGTATCCTTTGGGGCTTGGCATGGCGGTCCTCTCGCTCTGGCGAATCAGCTTGCTTGCCTTGCAGAATATGTTAGTGATTACTTACTTACAAGAGGTGCCCCATGTTGCGTCGCAAATCAGCCGAGGATCGCAAGACCGAAATCATTGCCGCCGTTCTGGATCTGGCCGACCGTATCGGCCCGGACCGGCTGACGACCAATGACATCGCGCAAGAGGTCGGCGTGACAAGCCGCTATCTTCCGGCACTTCCCGACAAAGGCAGAGCTTTGGACCGCGGTCGGGGACGCCATTGCGGATCGGCTGGAATGTGCGTGGCAGCAGGCTGTGACGAACAGCGAAAGCCCGCAAGCGCGATTAAAGGCGCTGATTGCCGCGCAGTTGCAGCAGATTGAGCAACCCCGCGCTTCCGGCCATTCTGCACTCCCGCGAATTGAACGTTGACAATGCCGCCCTGCGCGACCGGTTTCGTGGGGTTCTGATGAAGTATCAGGCATATCTGATGGCAAATCTGCAGGCCATGGCCGAAGCCGGAATGATGGGGGCGGGCGTTCAGCCGAAGGATGCCGCCGTGCTGCTGACCTCGCTTGTTCAGGGTATCGCCATAAGGTGGAGCCTTGGCTCGCGCAGCTTTGACATCCTGCCCGAGGGGATGCGCCTGCTGGAGGTGCAATTGGCCCTGTTTGCCTGTAGGGAGGGGCAAACATGAAAACTCAACACATCGCTGGTGTTGCGGCCATAACCTTTGGGTTGTTGTCGCTGATCTCGGGCGGATCGGCCCTGTTCGGCGCGGTTGACATGGGGGGCGTCGTGCCCTTTGTCCTGCGGTTCAACTTCATCGCGGGCTTTGCCTATGTCATTGGCGGCCTGCTTCGATGATCGGGCATCGGCTTGCGATGCCCGTGGCGCTGATTATCCTGATCGCAACAGCGGCGGTCTTTGCGGCCTTCGGCTGGCGGGTTTTGGCAGGGGATGCCTTTGAGATGCGCACGGTTGGGGCCATGACACTGCGGACATTGTTCTGGGCTGTGATGGTATGGGTCGCCATGAAGGCACTGGGCCGCACAGGGCGTGTGTGTAGCCAAGGCTGATCTGACAAAGTCAAGGACAGCCGCTGTTATCCAGGGCTTGCATAGACCAAGGCGCTTCCCCGCCCGCGCAGCTGTTCCTGAAAGGATACCCCATGTTGATCCGTCTGATCGTCACCGCCGCCCTGCTGTCATCGCCTGCCTTTGCCGGTGATGCCGCCAAAGGCGAGGCTGATTTCAAGAAATGCAAATCCTGCCACGCGATCACCGCCACTGACGGCACCGAGATTGTGAAGGGCGGCAAAACCGGGCCGAACCTGTTTGGCGTGATCGGGCGTCAGATCGGCAGTGTTGCTGATTTCAAATATGGCGACTCGATCGTGGCCGCCGGGGCCGATGGGTCGGTCTGGGACGAGGCAAGCCTTGTCGCCTATGTCGTCGATCCGGCCAAATGGTTGCAGGATAAGACCGGCGACGCGGCAGCCAAGTCGAAGATGACATTCAAGCTGGCCAAAGGCGGTGAGGATATGGCGGCCTATCTTGCGACGTTGAAATAATCATGAAACGGAAGGGCTTGACCGCCCTTTCGTCACATTTCGGCCTGTCGTAATAGGCTGCGCACCCATCGGGCGGCGGCCCATGTGGCGGGCAGGCCCAATGGCAGCGACAGCCATAGCGCTGTCAGCGGCGACAGGGCCAACAGGCCAATCGCCTGACCCAACAACCCCAGCATGAACAGGTTGATCGCCACCGCCGAGGTGGCAAACGGCCACAGCATCAGCCCCAGCTTCCACAGGCTGTGATGTGGATTGGGCGCGCTAGTGGCTGGTGCCGTCTTCGAAGGTGATCTTGTTCCAGACATTGTATTTTCCGGCAGGCTTGCTCATCGGCAATCGTTTGATTTCTTTGAAGGTCGCCGCGTCATAGACAATCACCGCGCCATCCATTTCCCAGATCGACACCAGCGCATATTTACCATTACGGGTGAATTCGGTATGCGCCACGGTCTTGCCCGGCTCGGGGATCAGGGTTTGCACGATGTCCAGCGATTGCTTGTCGAGGATGTGGATATGGCCCTTGTTTTCACCGGTAAAGACATCGGCCCAGACATAGGGCGTGTTGGCATGGCTGCGCAAAAAGAACCCCGGCCCATCGGTTGGAATCGTTTTCACCAATGACCAGTCGGTCATGTCGATCACCGACAGCATGCCTTCGGTCAGGTGTGGGGTGGCCATGACTTTGTGGCCGTCCCGATCCCATGTGATGCCAGACCCTAGATGCGGCATACCGGGCAGGGGCAGGCTGGCAATCTCGCGCCCGACATCCAGATTGACCACAACCCCGGTTTCCGCCTCGCGGTTGGTGCCGATCAGGTTGCGGTAATCGGGGCTGAAGAAAAAGTCATCCAAGGGGGCAGACACGGCAATGCGGCGGCGGGCGAAAAGGCCGCGTTCGACGCCCAATACCTCTTCCATGCCGTTTTCGTTGGAGTGAACAAGGCCCTCGGAATAGGGACCGCCGTCCTTATTGGTGGCAATCTCCCAGATCTCGGGCAGGTCTTTCAGGGCCAGCACAAAGGTTTCGCGCTGCGGTGCCTGATAGACGGCGGCAACCCGGCTGGGCGTGCCATCGCGGCCCATCACGGGAACCACTTTTTTCACCGTCAGATCAGCGGTTGACAGGATGGTCAGCGTGGTTGGCAAGTAATTCGCTACCGCCAGCCATTTGCCGTCCGCGCTTATCGCGATGTTGCGGCTGTTCAGACCGGCACGGATGCGGCCGACTTCCTTAAGGCTCCAGATATCGTATTTCTGCACCCAACCATCGCGCGACATGATGAAGACAAAGCGGCCGTCGGGGGTGAACTTAGGCCCGCCATGCACGGCAAAGGGCGTGGCAAAGCGGTCAAGCACGGTGAAGCTGTCGCCATCCAGCACCGACACATGATGATCGCCGGTTTCCACGACCAGCGTGATGTTCAGCGGATCGCCAGTGAATATGGGGGCGGTGGCGGGGGTGTAATCGGTCATCTCGCGGGTCGCGGCGATGTCGGTTTCAGTCCAGACCGGGGGGGTGGCAAGCGGCGAAGCAATATAGCTCGCCACCGCCGCGATGTCGGCAGGCGACAGCGTGTTGGCAAAGGCGGGCATCTGGGTGGCGGTACGCCCCTTGGCGATAAGGCTGGTCAGCGCGTCGCCCTTGATGCGCCCAAGGCTTTCGGGGATCAGCGCGGGGCCCGTGCCACCCAACCGCGTGGCCGCGTGGCACCCAGCACATTGATCGGCGTAGATCGCAGCGCCATCGGGTTCGGCAAGGGCCGGAAAGGCCAGCAGGCTAAAGAAAATTATGCGCCGGATCATGGCTTTTCCCCCGGAACGGCGTGACGGTCAGGCGGGCGGCGTCGCCCGCGCCGATCTCGGCGTTGGTCATATAGCAGGCCGGGTCTTCGGCCCAAGGATCGCCCGTCACCTGCAAGGCCCGGATGCGGGTGTTGCCGCCGCAGACCGCCTGAAACGCACAGTCACCGCAGCGGCCCTTCAGGGGGCGGGGGCGTTGGCGCAGGGTGGCCAGCATCGGATCATCGCCAGTCCACAGCGCCGAGAAACGGTCGGTTTTCACCGAGCCCACGGTGTAATCCGACCAATAGGTATCGGGATGCACTTTGCCTTGCGGGTCAATATTGGCCACGCCAAGCCCGCTGGAGTTGCCACCCCAGGCCTCTAAATGCGCGCGTACATGGGCGGTTTCGTCCGGGCTGAATTGTGCCGCGACCCATTGCAGGAAATACACCGCGTCGGCGTCGTTGTTGCCGGTGACAATCCCAGAGGGTGGCCGACCCTGATCGCCGACCAGGCCCGCTCCAGCAGAACATCCATGGCGGACGCGGGTGTGGGCGTGTTCGGTATCCCGCCCCGGTGTTTGTCTCCGCGCCCGGCATAGACCAGATGCGACAGACAGAATTTGTCCACCCCCTCGGCATCGCACAAATCCAGCATGGCAGGCAGCATTTCGGCATTGTCTTCGGTGATTGTGAACCGCAAACCCACCTTCACACCGCGCGCCTTGCAGGCCCGAACCCCGGCCAAAGCATCGGCAAAGGCGCCATCCACACCGCGAAACCAATCGTTCTTCGCGCCAATCCCGTCCAAGGATATGCCAACGTAATCAAACCCCAACGCCGCTACCCGGTCAGCATTCTCGCCGCCCAGTTTGGTGCCATTGGTCGACAGCGACAAATGGCGGAAATTCAGCGCCCGTGCCCGTTCGGCCAAAGCCCAGAAGTCAAACCGGCTAAGGGGTTCGCCCCCAGACAGGATCAGCGCCGGGATGCCAAAGCCCGACAGATCGTCCAGCACACCCATCGCCTGATCGTGCGAAAGTTCGCCCGGAAACGGCACATCGGCACTGGTGGTATAGCAGTGGCGGCATTTCAGGTTGCAAGTGCGGGTCAGGTTCCAGATCACTACGGGTTTCACGCCCCCCGCCGATACCCGGCGGCGCGGTGGGGTGGGGTTCACCAGTTCCTGCATGTATTGTGTCAGGCGAAACATCAAAGGCCCCCTTCGGTCAGCCGCAACCCGGTCTTTTTCAAAATCCGAGTGGAATACAGGATATCGGACGCCCGGCAGGAAGGCCCCAGCAGGGTGGCAATCTGTGCGCGCAGGGTTTCCACCTCGTCCCGGTTGTGGCCGTGGATCATGGCAAACAGGTTATAGGGCCAGCCGTCCGCGCGCGGGCGCAAGTAGCAATGCGAGACAAACGACAAGGCCCCAACCTGCGCGCCCAGATCAATCGCCCGGGCGTCATCAATATCCCAAACGCTCATCCCATTGGCGGTCAGACCCAGCGCATAGTGGTTGGGCGCAATCGCCACACGGCGGATGACGCCTGCGCCTTGCATCGCGGCCATGCGGTCGATCACGGTGCCCTCGGGCACGCCCAGCCAGCTTGCCACCTCGGCAAAGGGGGCGGGGGTCAGCGGCAGGCCGCCGGTGGTGGCGGCGATGATCCGGCGGTCAAGATCGGGGATGGTCATGCAGTTACCCTGAAGCCTATGAAAAACTCGTGTTCCTTGGGGAACAAAAGCACCGGCAAGCCGGTTTCGCGTTCGATCCGGTCCGCCGTTTGCTTGATCTGCGCGGCCTTTTCACAGGCCAGCACGAACCACATGTTCAAACGGTGGGTGCGTTCATAGTTATGCGCCACCTCGGGGTGTGCATTGACCAAAGTCATGACGGCGTCAAAACGGGTTGCAGGCACCGCCATCGCGCAAAGGCAAAAGGCACCGCCCATTGCTTCGGCGTCATAGAACGGGCCGAAACGGGTGATCGCGCCGATTTCGCGCATCGCTTGGATGCGGGCAATCAGCGCGTCCTCCTCCAACCCCAAATCTTTGGCCAAGGCGGCAAAAGGGTGGGACACCAAGGGCAAACCGTCCTGCATCCGGTTGATGATAGCGCGGTCGGTGGTGTCCAGCGCATCAGGGGCCAGCGGGGTGCGGCGCAAAGGTGTCATGCGGCGGTCCTTTCCAGCAATGCCCCGGTTTGTTTGAAGCAGTGGGTTGAGAATAAAACGCGGTGGTCGGCGCAGGCCAGTGCGGGCAAGGCGCGGGCGGCGTCCAACACGGCCAGTGCGTCGGTGCGGCTTTGGCCATGGATCATTGAAAACAGGCCATAGCGCCACAGGCCCGGCACCGTCTGGCGCTGATAACACAAGGTCACGCCGGGCAGGGCGGCAAGGCTGCGGCCTGCGGGTTCCATGCCTTGCGGGGCGACATCCCAGACCACCATCGCATTGGCCGCCCAGCCAATCGCGCGGTGGCGCACGATCACGCCGATGCGGGTCAGGATGCGGGCGTTTGACAGGCTTTGCAGGCGGTCCAGCACCTGCGCCTCGGTCCACCCAAGCTGTGCGGCGACGGCGGAAAAGGGGGCTGCCACCAGCGGCAGGCCCGAGGACATGATCTGCAACAACGGGCGATCAGCGGGGCGCAGGGCGGTTTCATCATGGGCCAAATCGGTGGTCA
>JAWKXK010000003.1:0-1651 GCA_041397045.1 Paracoccaceae bacterium | reverse complement strand
CGGCCCCTTGTAGTGCATGACCATCTGCGGGAAGAGGATCACCAGCGCGATCATCACGATCTGGATGCCGACGAAGGGCACCGCGCCCCAGTAGATCTGCCCCGTCGTGACCGGCGCCATCTCGGCCCCCGTGACCTTGTCGGTATAGGGCGCGCGCGGCGCGACCGAGCGCAGGTAGAACAGCGCGAAGCCGAAGGGCGGGTGCATGAAGCTCGTCTGCATGTTCACGCCCAGGATGATGCCGAACCAGATCAGGTCGATGCCCAGCGTCTCGGCCGCAGGGGCCAGAAGGGGGACGATGATGAAGGCCAGTTCGAAGAAGTCGAGGAAGAAGGCCAGCACGAAGACCAGAAGCGACACGACGATGAGAAAGCCGTATTCGCCGCCCGGCAGCGAGGTCAGCAGGTGTTCGACCCAGAGATGCCCGTTGACGCCGTAGAAGGTCAGCGAGAAGACCCGCGCGCCAAGCAGGATGAACATGACGAAGGCCGAGAGCCGCGTGGTGGAGGCCAGCGCCTGACGGATCACGTCAAGGGTCAGCCGCCGCTTGACGGCGGCGAGCAAGAGCGCGCCCACCGCCCCCATGGCGCCGCCCTCGGTCGGCGTCGCGATGCCAAGGAAGATGGTGCCGAGGACAAGGAAGATCAGCGCGAGCGGCGGGATCAGGACGATGACGACCTGTTGGGCCAGCCGCGACATGACGTTGGTGTTCAGCGCCTTGTCGGCCACGGCAAGGGCGTAGATCAGGATCACCGCCAGCGCGGCGGCCAGAATGTCGGCATCCGCGCCGTGGGTCGGCTCAAGCCAGCGGTAGAAGCCGTAGCCCGCCGCCAGCGTGATCGCCAGCGCGACGAAAAGCGACAGGACGCCCGAGCCCAGTGTGCGCGCCTCTTTCGGCAGGGCCGGCACCCATGAGGGGCGCAGGATCGAGACGACGAAGATATAGCCCATGTAGATGCCGGTCAGCACCAGGCCGGGGATCAACGCGGCCTTGTACATGTCGCCCACCGACCGGCCAAGCTGGTCGGCCAGGATGATGAGGACGAGCGAGGGCGGAATGATCTGCGCCAGTGTGCCTGAGGCCGCGATGGCCCCGGTCGCCACCCGCCGGTCATAGCCGTAGCGCAGCATGATCGGCAGTGAGATGAGGCCCATCGCGATGACCGATGCCGCGACGACGCCGGTGGTCGCCGCCAGCAGCGCGCCGACGATGATGACCGCATAGGCAAGCCCGCCGCGCACCGGGCCGAAGAGCTGCCCGATGGTATCGAGAAGATCCTCGGCCATGCCGGATCGTTCCAGCACGATCCCCATGAAGGTGAAGAACGGAATGGCCAGGAGCGTCTCGTTCGACAGCACCCCCCACAAGCGTTGCGGCATGGTGAAGAGAAGCGGCCAGTCAAGCGTGATCGTGCCCGAGGACCAGGGCGCCATCCAGACGCCGATGGCGAAGAAGACAAGCCCGTTGGCCGCAAGCGAAAACGCGACCGGGTAGCCCAGCAGGAGGAAGAACACCAGCGAGGCGAACATGATGGGCGCCATGTTGATGGCGATGAACTCGATCATTCGGGCTTCTCCCCGGTGCGCTTGGTGGCGTCGCCGGCAAGTGCCGCGCCCTCGATCTCGGCCGCCTGATGGTGCGACACGAACG
>JAWKXK010000002.1:0-5970 GCA_041397045.1 Paracoccaceae bacterium | reverse complement strand
AAATTCGACCGCTCCTCCATGTCGATCGAACTGGCGAAGCAGGGGCAGGGGCTGGCGCTGGACAGTGTGAACCTTTGCCTGCCGGAGGTGCAGTCGGGGCAGTTGGTGCCGTTCTCCACCGCCTTCGACGTGGTGGATTTCCCGGCCTACTGGTTCGTTTGCCCGCCCCGGCACCTGAACCGCCGCATCGTCGGGCGGTTCGCGGGCTGGATCGAGGGCGCCGCGCGCGCGCATGAAGATGCGGCGCGGCAGCGGCTGGCGGAGCTTGGCTGTGCCTTCCGCCCGGCGGCGGGGCCGGTCTTTGCCCCGCCGGGGACGCCCGGCGGCCAATAGGGGCGCTGACGCCCGGCGCCTAATAGATGGTCAGCGCCGGAACGTAGGAGATCAAGAGAAGCACCGCCATGGCCACAAGGTAGAAGGGGATCAGCGCCTTCACCGTCTCACCGATACCGACCCGCGCGATGGCGGCCGATATGAACAGCGTTGTTCCCACGGGCGGCGTGTAAAGCCCGATCGACAGGTTGACGACCATCATCAGGCCAAGCTGCACCAGATCAAGCCCGATCGCCTGACCGATGGTCACGAAAAGCGGTCCCAAAAGCAGCACCGCCGCCGGAAGATCAAGGAAGGCGCCCACGACCAGCATCACAAGGTTCAGCGCCAGGATGACCATCCATTTCTCGCTGAAGGCCGCCGTGACCCAAAGCGCAAGGTTCTGCGGCACCCTTTCGGCCGTCAGCAGCCACTGGATCGTGGAAGAGGCCATGATGATGAACATCACCGCCCCGGTCATCATCGCGGTTTCCACCGCCGCCGCCCAGAGGCCCTTCAGCGTCAGGTCGCGGTATAGGACCCCGCTGACGATCAGCGCGTAGGCCACCGCCATCACGCTGACCTCCGTCGGGGTGGCGACGCCGAAGCGCAGGGTGCCGATCACGAAAAGCGGCATCAGAAGCGCCGGGATCGCGGCAAGGATCTGGCTGCGGAAGGCGCGGAACCCGCCTTCCAGCGGCGAACGCGGCAGGTTCCGGCGCCGGGCCACCCACCAGACGGCGGCGAACATGCCGATCCCCAGCATCAGCCCCGGCAGGATGCCCGCGACGAACAGGTCGATGATCGAGACATTCGAGACAAGGCCATACAGGATCAGCGGGATCGAGGGCGGGATCAGCACCGCGATGGTCGAGGAAGACGAATTGATCGCCGCCGCGAAGCCCGCCGGATAGCCCGCGTTCTTCTGCACCGGGATCAGCGCATTGCCCATGGCCGAGGCATCGGCCACGGCCGAGCCGGAGACGCCGCCGAACATCACCGAGCCGATGATCGACACCTGACCCAGCCCGCCCTTGAAATTGCCCACCAGCAGGCGCGCGATATTGACGAGGTATTCCCCGAACCGCCCCTGCATCATCAGGCTGCCGGCGAGGATGAAGAACGGCACCGCCAGCATCGGAAAGCTTTGCGTCGGCGAATAAAGGCGCTGCGCGATCACCGCAAGCGGCTTGCCCTCCAGCCACAGCGCCGCCGCGACGCCGCCCAGCATCGCATGGGCCACCGGCACCGCGATGGCGAGAAGCAGGAAGAAGACCCAGATCATTGCGGATGTCATGGCAACGCTCCTAGCTCAGGCTCGAATGGCCCGGATCGTGGTCGCCCAGATCCTGACCGGACAGCAGGCGCAGAAGGTCGACGACCGCGATGATCGCCATCCCCGCAAAGGCGTAGACAAGGCTCGAATAACCCCAGACCTGGGTGATGCCGAGCGTCGAAAGGCTCTGAAAGCGCGAGGCTTTCAGGATCGGCACGCTCGATTGCAGAACGCCGATGGAAATCAGAAGGATCGCCAGTTGCACCGCGATCATGATGATCCGGCGCGCCTCAGGCGGCACCAGATCGGGCAGCAGCGTGATCGCGATGTTGCGTGACTGCGCGGCGGCGATGACGATGCCGCCCGCCACCAGCCAGGGCAGCAGAAGTGCGTGGATCTCATAGGCCCAGGTGATGCCCGATCCGAAGACATAGCGCAGGATGACGTTGACCAGAAGGGCCGCGAACATGATCGCCAGACAGACAGCGCCGATGATCCGCCCGCTCCAGTCCAGCACCGACGACAGTCCCGCGAGCCGGGCGAGGAAGGGGGGGAGCATCCCCTTCCCGCCGTTGCCGGGGGACGTTTGATCCCCCCGTTCCATCAGTGACCCGCCGCTTTCTTCAGCGCCGCGACCAGGTCCGGGAAGGTTTCGGCATACTTGTCGTAGACCGAGGCGGTCGCCGCGATATAGGCGTCGCGGTCGGCCTCGGCGAAGACGACGCCTTCGGCCTCCATCTTCGGGATCAGCGTTGTGTCGGCCTCAAGCGACATCTCGCGCTGAAGCTTGCCCGCCTCCTGCGTGGCCTGAAGCGCGCAGTTCTGCGTCGCCTCGTCCAGACCCGACCACCAGGCCAGCCCCGCCACGACCGGGGTGGATTCGTATTGTGGCCGGTCAGGGTGATGTATTTGGTGATCTCGTGGATCTTCGACGAATAGATGTTGGTCAGCGGGTTTTCCTGCCCGTCGAACACGCCCGACTGAAGCGCCGTCGGCAGTTCCGAGAAGGCCAGCGGCGCGGGGTTCGCGCCAAGCGCCTCGAAGATGTCGACCGTCATCTGGTCGGGGGGCGTGCGGATCTTCATGCCCTTGATATCCTCGGGCGAGGAGACGTTCCTGGAGATATGGCTGACCTGACGGATAGCCGTTGTCCCAGAAGCCGAGGATCTTCAGACCTGCGGTCTGCGCGCGCCCGTCCAGCATCGTGCCGACGTCGCCGTCCAGAGCAGCGCTCCAGGCGGTCGGCAGGTCAGCGAGCAGGAACGGCAGGCCCAGAAGGCCGATTTCCGGCACGATCTGGCTGAGCGGACCCTGGCTGTTGGCGGTGACGTTATTCGACACCGGCGGTAAGCTGATCAGCATCTCAACATCGTCGCCCATCGTGGCCGAGGGCAACGTTCACCGTGGTCGCGCCGCCGGTGCAGGCGGTGAAGTCTCGCCCCACTTCTCGGCCGCGACATAGCGCGGGTTGCCCGCCATGGGCGAGATGATCTCGGCGGGCGGCGCCACGCGATCATCGTGGTTGCGGCCAGAACGGCCATCAGCTTGGTCTTCATTGGTGGTTCACCCTTGCAGAGACGCTATCCTGCCGCGCGCCCGGTGTCGCGCGCGCGGCCTTGAAGTTCAATGGATCAACTGCCCGCCGTTCGCGTCGACCTCGGTCCCGGTGCAATAGACCGACAGGTCAGGGAGCCGAGGTCAGCGCGCAGCCCGCGACGTCCGATGCCTCACCCGCGCGGCCCATCGGGATGCTGGCCAGCACCTGCGCGCGCATCTCGGGCGTCAGCTTGCCCGCGGTGATGTCGGTGGCGATAAAGCCGGGGCAGATCGCGTTCGAGCGCACGTTGTCAGGCGCCAGTTCGCGCGCCTTGGCCTTGGTCAGGCCCAGAACGCCCGCCTTGGCCGCCGAATAATGCGGCCCGCCAAAGATCCGCGCGCTGCGCGGAAGACGGAGGACACAGTTGGCAAATGGGCGCGTTTCTCAGCCCGCATCGCCGGGATCGCCGCCCTGGCTCATGTAAAGCGTGCCGCGAAGCGAGACATCCGTCACCGCCTCGTAATTCTCGGGCGTGATGTCCATCAGCTTCAGGGAGCTGGAGTGATGCCCGCATTGTTGACCAGCACGTCGATCCGGCCAAAGGCGTCAGGACGGCCTTCGCGACCGCGTCGCAATCGGCCTTGCTGGTCACGTTGCCGTAAAGGCCGATATGGCCCGCGCCCGGCAGGTCCGCCGCCGCCGCCTTTGCCTGGGCTTCGTCCAGATCGACGATGGCCACCGTCGCCCCGTGCTGCGCGAACAGCACCGCCGTGGCCTTGCCAAGCCGCGCGCGGCGAGGCGCCCGTGGTGATCGCGGTTTTCCCTCAAGTAGGCCCATGGCCCTGTCTCCTTCGTTTCCCTTCGGCCCCGGCGGCGCGGTCCGCCACAAAGCCAGTCCCTGATTTGCCCGGCGACCTGTCGACCGAGAGCCCGTGATCTCATGCAGCGTCGGCAAGGCCCCCGCTTCGAAGGAATTCGTCAGCAGGCCGATCATGCGAAAGCGGCGTGACCCGCCAGCAGCATCTCGCGCGCCACCGCTTCGCCCAGCCCGCCGTTCAGCGTGTGGTTTTCCGCCGTCACCACCAGCCGCCCGCCCTTGGCCGCCTCGGCAAGGATCGTCGCGGTATCGAGCGGCTTGATCGTCGGAACATGCGCACCGCCACGTCCACCTTGTCGGCGGCAAGCCTTTCGGCGGCATCAAGCGCGCGCATCGTCATCAACCCGGTCGAGACGGTGATCAGGACATCGCCCCCCCTCGCGGATCATCTGCGCCTGACCCAGACGGAAGCGTGTAGCCGGCATTGGCGGCTAGCACCGACACCTTGCCGCGCAGAAGGCGAACAGACCCCGGATGCGCGCGGCAATCTCCACCATGCCCGCCACGTCATCGGCATCGCAGGGGTCGATGATGGTCATGTTCGGCAAGCGGAAGATCGCCAGATCCTCGGTCTCGCCCTGGCTGGGGCCATAGCCGGTGGTCAGGCCGGGCAGGAGCGCAGACGATCTTGACCGGCAGGTTTTCCTCGGCGATGGCCATGGCGATGAAGTCATAGGCGCGGCGCGACGCGAAGACGGCATAGGTCGTGGCGAAGGGGATGAAGCCTTCGCGCGCCATCCCGGCGGCGGCCGACATCAGAAGCTGTTCGGCCATGCCCATCTGGTAGAAGCGGTCCGGTATCGCCTGCGCGAAGACATGCAGGTCGGTGTATTTCGACAGGTCCGCCGACAGTCCGACGATGCGCTCATCCTTGCGCGCCAGCGCCGTCAGCGCATGGCCGAAGGGGGCGGCGACGGTGTCATACCCCTCCGCCGCAAGCGAGGCGATCATCGCCGAGGTGGCGACCTTTTCACCGCGCGGAACGCTCCGCGCCTCATATTTCCGGGCCATGGAGGCAAGGGTCATAGCGGTCTTCCTTCGTCCAGCACGGCCAGCGCCCTGGCCCATTCGTCGGCCTCGACCCGCACGAAATGCGTGATCTCGCGGCGTTCGAGGAAATCGACGCCCTTGCACATGGTGGTGTTGCAGATGATGACGCGCGGGCGCGGGTCGGGCAGGTCGCGCGCGGCGTCGAAGGCGGCGACCAGCGCGTCCAGATCGTTGCCGTCCACCTCCTGCGCGTACCAGCCGAAGGCGGCCCATTTCGGCGCCTCGGCCCCGACCGCCAGCGCCTCGCGCGTCGGCCCGTCGGCCTGCTGGTTGTTGAAATCGACGATGCAGATGAGGTTGTCGAGCTTCCACTGGACGGCGGACATCACCGCCTCCCAGGTCGAGCCTTCGCCAAGCTCGCCATCCGACATCAGGTTATAGACGAAGGCCGGGTTCTTCTTGCGCTTCAGCCCCAGCGCCGCACCGACCGCGATGCCAAGACCGTGGCCCAGCGAACCGCCCGTGATCTCCATCCCCGGCGTGTAGGAGGCCATGCCCGACATCGGCATCCGGCTGTCATCCATGCCATAGGTCGCAAGCTCTTCCTCGGGCAGGATGCCCGCCTCCATCAGCGCGGCGTAAAGCGCGATCGCGTAGTGGCCGATGGAGAGGTAGAAGCGGTCGCGCCCTTCCCATTCCGGGTCCTCGGCGCGGTATTCGAGCGCGTGGAAATAGGACGTCGCCAGCACGTCGGCGATGCCAAGCGCCTGGCCGATATAGCCCTGGCCCTGAACCTCGCCCATCAACAGCGCCTTGCGCCGGATGTTCCAGGCACGCTCTGCCAGCGATACGTTCGACCGCAGCGAAATGCCGCCCTGTGCCGTCATGCTGTCCTCCCACGGTCCTGCGACCGGGGACAGGGTTAGCAAGGTGGGTGGGGGTCTGTATTTAACGGATTTTGCAATACAAGTTTAGAAA
>JAWKXK010000001.1:0-2105 GCA_041397045.1 Paracoccaceae bacterium | reverse complement strand
CTGAAGAACCGGGTTCTGATGGGCTCCATGCATACTAACCTGGAAGAGACGGGGGACTGGAACCGGGTGGCCGAGTTCTATGCCGCGCGGGCACGGGGGGGTGTGGCGCTGATGGTCACCGGGGGTATGGCGCCCAACCGCGAGGGCGGGGTGTTTCCCGGTGCGGCGGGCCTGTTCAGCGATGCGGACATGGCCAACCACCGTCTTGTCACCGACCGCGTGCACAAGGCGGGCGGGCTGATCGCCATGCAGATCCTGCATGCGGGGCGCTATTCCTACGGGCCCGATTGCGTTTCGGCCTCGGCGGTCAAATCCCCGATTTCGCCTTTCGTTCCGAAGGAGCTGGACGAAGAAGGGATCGAAAAGCAGATCGCCGATATCGTCACCGCCGCGACGCGCGCCCGCGACGCAGGCTATGACGGGGTCGAGGTGATGGGCTCGGAGGGGTATTTCCTCAACCAGTTCCTCGTGCGCCATGTCAACAAGCGCACCGACCGCTGGGGCGGCGCCTATGAAAACCGCATGCGCCTGCCGGTCGAGGTGGTGCGCCGCGTGCGCGCGGCCGTGGGGCCGGATTTCATCGTGATCTACCGCATCTCGCTGATCGACCTTGTTCCCGACGGATCGAGCTGGGACGAGGTGGTCACACTGGCCCGCGCGATCGAGGCGGCGGGGGCGAGCCTGCTCAATACCGGAATCGGCTGGCACGAGGCACGTGTGCCCACCATCGCCACTTCCGTGCCGCGCGCGGCCTTCGCCTGGCTGACGGCGCGGCTGCGCCCCGAGGTGGGCATTCCGGTCATCACCTCGAACCGGATCAACACGCCCGACCTGGCCGAGGACATCCTGGCGCGGGGGCAGGCGGATATGGTCTCGATGGCGCGGCCGTTCCTTGCGGACCCGGATTTCGTGGCAAAGGCCGCATCGGGCCGCGCGGACGAGATCGCGCCCTGCATCGCCTGCAACCAGGCCTGCCTTGACCACACATTCCAGGGCAAGATTTCAAGCTGCCTTGTCAATCCGCGCGCGGGCTTCGAGACCGAACTGGAGATCGTGCCCGCCGCCGCCCCGCGCAGCGTTGCCGTCGTGGGGGCCGGCCCCGCCGGCATGAGCGCCGCGATCACCGCCGCGATGCGCGGCCACCGGGTCACGCTGTTCGACCGCGCCGCGCAGATCGGCGGGCAGCTGACCATGGCGCGGGTCATTCCCGGCAAGGAAGAGTTCCACGGCCTGACGGACTGGTTCGCCACCATGCTGGAGCGCAGCGGCGTCACGCTGCGTCTGGGCGAAACGGCCGATGTCGCGCAGCTTGACGGGTTCGACGAGGTGATCGTCGCCACCGGTGTTGCGCCGCGCGATCCCGCGATTCCGGCAAGCGGCGGGCAGGTCGTGTCCTATATCGACATCCTGACCGGGGCGGTTACTGCCGGGCCGCGCGTGGCGGTCATCGGTGCGGGCGGCATCGGTTTCGACGTGGCCGAATTCCTGACCCAGTCCGGCGAAAGCCCGACCCTGCATCCCGCGGAATGGAGGCGCGAATGGGGCGTGGGCGATCCCGCGCAGACGCCGGGCGGCCTGACCCCGCCGCAGCCCGAGGCGCCGGCACGGCAGGTGACGCTTTTGCAGCGAAAGCCCGGCAAGCCCGGAAAGACGCTTGGCAAGACCACCGGCTGGATCCATCGCGCGGCCCTTGCGGCGAAGGGCGTGAAGATGATCGGCGGGGTGAATTACGAATGCATCACCGCCGAGGGCCTGCATGTCAGCTTCGGCGAGGCGCGTGAAAACCCGACCCTGATCGAGGCCGATACCGTGGTGATCTGCGCGGGCCAGCTGTCCGAGCGCGGGCTGGCCGACCGGCTGATCGCCGCGGGGCGCAAGCCGCATGTGATCGGCGGCGCCGATGTCGCCGGAGAGCTGGATGCGAAACGCGCCATCAACCAGGGAACGCGGGTGGCCGCCGCGCTTTAGGCCCCGTGCGCTCAGGCGCCGGTTTCGACGCAATGGCGCCGGAAGGCGCGCTTGAGCATGTCAAGCTCGGCGCGCAGAAGGTCGACCTCGGCGCGGATGTCATCCTCCAGCGGCACGCCGGTGACGATGGTGAACTG